>NZ_CP029189.1:4252500-5495000 GCF_008642275.1 Streptomyces venezuelae | reverse complement strand
ACCGGCCGGGACCTTCAGGTAGCCCAGGTCACGGGCGATTCCCATGTTGCGGACCATCGAGCGGCCGACGAAGGCGACCCGGCGGCCGTACTCGTGGGCGGCGTCGAGGATCTGCTGGATGCGGTGCACGTGGCTGGCGAACGACGCCACGATGATCCGCTTCTGGGCGCCGGCGAAGACCCCGCGGATGGCGGTGGAGATGTCGCGCTCGGGCGGGACGAAGCCCGGGACCTCGGCGTTCGTGGAGTCGGAGAGAAGGAGGTCGATGCCCTCTTCGCTCAGACGCGCGAAGGCGTGCAGGTCGGTCAGGCGCTTGTCCAGCGGGAGCTGGTCCATCTTGAAGTCGCCGGTGGCGACGACCATGCCGGCACCGGTGCGGATGGCCACGGCCAGGGCGTCCGGGATGGAGTGGTTGACCGCGATGAACTCGCAGTCGAAGGGGCCGAGGGCCTCGCGCTCGCCTTCCTTCACCTCAAGGGTGTAGGGGCGGATACGGTGCTCCTGGAGCTTCGCCTCGATGAGGGCCAGCGTCAGCTTGGAGCCGATCAGCGGGATGTCCGCCTTCTCCCGCAGGAGGTAGGGGACGGCGCCGATGTGGTCCTCGTGGCCGTGCGTGAGGACGATGCCGTCGATGTCGTCGAGGCGGTCCCGGATGGACGTGAAGTCCGGCAGGATCAGGTCGATGCCCGGCTGCTCCTCCTCGGGGAAGAGGACGCCGCAGTCGACGATCAGCAGTCGGCCGTCGTACTCGAAGACGGTCATGTTGCGGCCGATCTCGCCGAGACCACCCAGGGGGGTGACTCTGAGGCCGCCCTTGGGCAGCTTCGGCGGCGGACCGAGTTCCGGATGCGGATGGCTCAAAAGTGTCTCCTCACCACGCACGCCACGTACCCCGGAAGGCACGTGGCGCGCATGTCATTCGTGCACTTGCTGTTGTCAGTTCTGTATGTGGTTGTTCGTTCGTATTCAGTTGTGAAGTCTGTTGTCAGAGCTGTACCCCGCCGGCGGCAAGATCGATCTTGAGCTGGGCCGTCTCTTCGGCGGTCAGCTCGATCAGCGGGAGCCGCAGCGGGCCTGCGGGCAGGCCCTGCAGGTTCAGTGCGCCCTTGGTGGTCATCACACCCTGCGTGCGGAACATGCCGGTGAAGATCGGGAGCAGCTTCTGGTGGATCTCGGTCGCCTTCTGGACGTCTCCGCCCAGGTGGGCCTCCAGCATGGCGCGCAGTTCGGGGGTGACCACGTGGCTGACCACGGAGACGAATCCGGCCGCGCCGATCGACAGGAGCGGCAGGTTCAGCATGTCGTCGCCCGAGTACCAGGCCAGGCCGCTCTGCGCGATGGCCCAGCTTGCGCGGCCGAGGTCGCCCTTGGCGTCCTTGTTGGCAACGATACGGGGGTGCTCGGCCAGCCGGACCAGGGTTTCGGTGTCGATCGGGACACCGCTGCGGCCGGGGATGTCGTAGAGCATGACCGGCAGCCCGGTGGCGTCGGCGATCGCCGTGAAGTGCCGGAAGAGGCCTTCCTGCGGGGGCTTGCTGTAGTACGGGGTGACGGCGAGCAGGCCGTGTGCGCCCGTGCGCTCGGCCTGGCGGGCCAGCTCCAGGGTGTGGCGGGTGTCGTTGGTACCGATGCCGGCGACCACGTGGGCGCGGTCTCCGACGGCTTCGAGTACGGCTCGTACGAGGTCGTTTTTCTCCGCGTCGGTGGTGGTCGGCGACTCGCCGGTGGTGCCGTTGATGATCAGGCCGTCGTTGCCTGCGTCCACCAGGTGGACGGCGAGCTGCTGCGCGCCGTCGAGGTCGAGTACGCCATCCGCCGTGAACGGCGTGATCATGGCGGTGAGGACCCGCCCGAAGGGGGTCTGCGGAGTCGAGATCGGAGCCATGGGTAACACGCTACTCGCTGCCATGCTCGCGGTGTCCCCTCGGGGGACGTCAACGGGGTGTTGGACGCCGGCACTGCCTGCTCGGGGGTTCAAGCAGTGCCGGGTCCGTTTGATCAGCCTAGATGAAGTTTACGAAACGTCGCAATACGGACACTTAGGACTTGGCGCCGTACACCTGTACGCCGCGGGTGTACCGGCCCTTACGGGGCAACGCGACCGTTGCCGTTGTAGGCCGCGTACGTCAGCGGCATGAGCTTCGCCCAGTGCTGCTCCATCCTCTCGCCGACCATCTCGATCTCCCGCTGCGGGAAGGACGGGACCGCCGCGAGCTCGTGCTGCGTGCGCAGACCGAGGAAGTGCATCAGCGAGCGCGCGTTGCAGGTGGCGTACATCGACGAGAAGAGACCGACCGGCAGGACCGAACGGGCCACCTCCCGGGCCACGCCCGCGGCGAGCATCTCGCGGTAGGCCTCGTAGGCCTGTACGTAGGAGTCCTCCATGACGCGGCCGGTCAGTTCCTGCTGCGCCTGGGTGCCCTCGACGAAGACGTACTTGCCGGGGCGGCCCTCCTGGACCAGCTTGCGCTCGGCGTCCGGGACGTAGAAGACCGGTTCGAGCTCCCTGTAGCGGCCCGACTCCTCGTTGTACGACCAGCCCACGCGGTGGCGCATGAACTCGCGGAAGACGAAGATCGGGGCGCTGATGAAGAAGGTCATCGAGTTGTGCTCGAACGGGCTGCCGTGACGGTCCCGCATCAGGTAGTTGATGAGGCCCTTGGAGCGCTCCGGGTCCTTCTGCAGCTCCTCCAGCGACTGCTCGCCGGCCGTGGAGACGCGAGCGGCCCACAGTACGTCGGAGTCGGCGGCGGAGTGCTTCACCAGCTCCACCGTCACGTCGCTGCGGAAGCTGGGTTTCAGATCTGAAGCGGCGGTTTCGCTCACCGGGGGTCCTTCCAAACGTGCGTCCTGGGGCGCGCCCACTCTACGGCGCCCCTCGTCCGGCCTGCGCGGACGCACGCGGCGCGCGGGGTCGGCGCAGGGTGCGCGCGGGGTGCGCGCGGGGCGTCCCGCAGCTGACGTACAGCCATGAATCTTTCCTAATGTCCCGAAATCCGGCACCGATTGACGGCCCCGAACGTCCTACCTAGGAGAAGCCACAGCCCTCCACCCCGAGGAGATTCACTCTGATGTTCCTCCGGCGCGAACCCGTCCCGTTCGCTTTCGTCTCCGAGGCCGACCGTTTCCGAAGCAACGTCACCCCGCCGCCGCGCGAGCGTCTGGGCAGGACCCAGTTGGTCGCCCGTACTCTGGTCGGACTGACCGTGGTCGCGGGCCTGGCCGGCTCACTGCTCCTCGGCATGCCCGCACTGCAGCCGAGCAAGGCACCGGAGAAGTCGCAGCAGTCGGAGGCGTCCCAGGGGCGGTAGCCTCACGGGCACAGCCCAACCGAACGTGCATGTGAGTGAGGTCCAGCCGTGCCCCTGCCCTTCCTGACGGCCGACGGCGTATCCGATGCGGACGACGACGGCGACGAGATCCTGGCCCATGCCGACCAGGACCGCTGGCGTCGGCCCTACCGGCCCGGCCCCTGGCGCGTGGGCATCGGTGCGCTGCTGCTCCTGCTGTCGGCCTTCATGCTGCTGGCCACGATGATCGTCGCCTTCGCGGGCGGCTGGGGCGGAGCCCTCGTCTGCCTGATCGCGGCCCTCGCGGTCGTCGGATCGGCCGTGCAGACCCTGCGCGTCGGCGTGTGGGTGAGCCCCGCGGGGCTGCGCCGGGTGGGGTTCTTCGTGACCCGCACCACCGCCTGGAGCGAGATCGGCGAGCTCCGTACGGTGCAGCAGCCGGTGCGCTGGCTCGGGCTGCCGAGGACCGTTCAGGGGCAGGCGCTGACGATGTCCGCGCAGGCCGGTGCCGAGGCGCCGGTGCTGCTGACCGACCACAACGCCGACTTCCTGTCGCGGACCGAGGCGTTCGACCGGGCCGCCGACACGGTGGGCGCCTGGGCCGACGAGTACCGGCCCGTGGCCGCCTGACCGGCGCGGACCGTCCTGGAAGCCCGTACGGGGATCAGACCCGTGCGGGCTTCCTGTCGTGCAGGGCGATCGCCCGCTGCATCGCCTTGCGCGCCCGCGGGGTGTCCCGGGCGTCGTGGTAGGCGACGGCGAGCCGGAACCAGCTGCGCCAGTCCCCCGGCGCGTCCTCGGTCTCGGCCTTGCGGCGCGCGAAGACCTCGTCGGCGGAGTCCCGCAGGATCCGCCCGTACGTGTCCCGCTCCAGCTCGTCCACGGGCAGCCCGCCCTCGGCCTCCAGTTCGGTCGCGAGGAGGTTGGCCCGCGCGACGAACCGGGTGTTCTGCCAGAGGAACCAGACACCGATGACCGGCAGGATCAGCACGGCCACACCGAAGGTGACGGTGAGCCAGGTGCCGTGCTGGATGAGCATCAGGCCCCGGCTGCCGACCAGGACGAAGTAGACCACCAGGACGGCGGCCGTGATGAAGTACGTGATCTTCGCGCGCATCGTGAAATCAGTCCGGTCAGCCCAGGTCGAGGAAGTGTTCCAGGCCGAAGGTGAGGCCCGGGGTCTGCGCCACTCGGCGCACGCCGAGCAGGATGCCCGGCATGAAGCTGCTGTGGTGCAGGGAATCGTGACGGATGGTCAGGGTCTCGCCCTCGCCGCCGAGGAGCACCTCCTGGTGGGCCAGCAGGCCGCGCAGGCGGACGGCGTGCACCGGGACGCCGTCGACGTCCGCGCCGCGCGCCCCGTCGAGGGCGGTGGCGGTGGCGTCCGGCTGGGCGCCGAGGCCCGCCTCTGCGCGGGCGGCCGCGATGAGCTGCGCCGTACGGGTGGCCGTGCCGGAGGGGGCGTCGACCTTGTTGGGGTGGTGCAGCTCGACGACCTCGACGGACTCGAAGTAGCGGGCGGCCTGGGCGGCGAACTTCATGGTGAGGACGGCACCGATGGAGAAGTTCGGGGCGATGAGCACACCGGTCTCCGGCGAACCGTCGAGCCAGGTGCCCAGCTGCGCGAGGCGGTCCTCGGTCCAGCCGGTGGTACCGACCACTCCGTGGATGCCGTGGCGGACGAGGAAGTCCAGGTTCCCCATCACCGATGCAGGGGTGGTCAGCTCGACCGCGACCTGGGCGCCGGCTTCGGCCAGCGTCTCCAGCTTGTCGCCGCGGCCGAGCGCCGCGACCAGTTCCATGTCCTCGGCGGCCTCGACCGCCTTGACGGCCTCGGCGCCGATCCGGCCCTGGGCTCCGAGGACTGCCACGCGCAGCTTGCTCATGTTGCTTCCTTACTTGCCGTACGGAACTAGGCGACCGCTTCGTCGAGACGGGCGGCCTGCTTCTCCTTCAGCGGGCCGATCACCGCGAGCGAGGGCCGCTGGTCCAGTACATCCTGTGCGACCGAGCGGACGTCGTCCGGGGTCACGGCGGAGATACGGGCCAGCATGTCGTCGACCGACATCTGGTCGCCCCAGCACAGCTCGCTCTTGCCGATGCGGTTCATGATCGCGCCGGTGTCCTCCAGGCCGAGGACGGTGGATCCGGAGAGCTGGCCGACGGCCCGCTTGATCTCGTCGTCCCCGAGGCCCTCGGTGGCGACCTTGTCGAGCTCGTCGCGGCAGATCCGGAGCACGTCGTGCACCTGGCTGGGGCGGCAGCCCGCGTACACGCCGAAGAGCCCGGTGTCGGCGAAGCCCGAGGTGTACGAGTACACGCTGTAGGCGAGGCCGCGCTTCTCCCGGACCTCCTGGAAGAGGCGCGAGGACATGCCGCCGCCGAGGGCGGTGTTCAGCACGCCCAGCGCCCAGCGGCGCTCGTCGGTACGGGCGAGGCCGGGCATGCCGAGGACCACGTGAGCCTGCTCGGTCCTGCGGTTCACCAGGTCGACGCGGCCGGCGGTGCGGATGCGCTTGGTGCCGGTGCGCGGGCCGATCGGCTCGGCGTCGCTGCGGGTCAGTGCGCCGGCCTTCTCGAAGGCGGCGCGCACCTGGCGTACGACCTTGTTGTGGTCGACGTTGCCGGCGGCGGCCACGACCAGGTGCGTCGGGTCGTAGTGCTTCTTGTAGAAGCGGCGGATCCGGTCGGCGCCGAGGGCGTTGATCGTGTCGACGGTGCCGAGGACCGGGCGCCCCAGGGGGGTGTCCCCGTACATGGTCTGCGCGAACAGGTCGTGCACCATGTCGCCCGGGTCGTCCTCGGTCATCGCGATCTCTTCGAGGATGACGCCCCGCTCGGCGTCGACGTCCTCCTCGCGGATCAGCGAGCCGGTGAGCATGTCGCAGACCACGTCGATGGCCAGCGGCAGGTCGGTGTCGAGCACCCGGGCGTAGTAGCAGGTGTACTCCTTCGCCGTGAAGGCGTTCATCTCGCCGCCGACCGCGTCGATCGCGGAGGAGATGTCGAGGGCGCTGCGCTTGTGGGTGCCCTTGAAGAGGAGGTGCTCCAGGTAGTGCGTGGCGCCGTTCAGCGTGGGCGTCTCGTCACGGGAGCCGACGTGTGCCCAGATGCCGAAGGTGGCGGAGCGGACGGAGGGCAGCGTCTCGGTGACGATGCGCAGTCCGCCGGGCAGGACCGTGCGCCGGACGGTGCCGATGCCGTTGCTGCCCTTGAGGAGGGTTTGGGTACGGGCGACGGCCCGCCCCTCCGAAGAGGGGCGGGCCGTCACACGGGAACTACGCGACATCACTTGTCGGAGTCGTCCTTGTCAGCGTCGTCACCGGCGGCCTCGCCGTCGATCACGGGGATCAGGGAGAGCTTGCCGCGCTGGTCGATCTCGGCGATCTCCACCTGGACCTTGGTGCCGACCGCGAGCACGTCCTCGACGTTCTCCACGCGCTTGCCACCGGCGAGCTTGCGGATCTGCGAGATGTGCAGCAGGCCGTCCTTGCCGGGCATCAGGGAGACGAAGGCACCGAAGGTGGTGGTCTTGACGACCGTACCCAGGTAGCGCTCGCCGACCTCCGGCATGGTCGGGTTGGCGATCGAGTTGATCGTGGCGCGGGCGGCCTCGGCGGCCGGGCCGTCGGCGGCACCGATGTAGATGGTGCCGTCGTCCTCGATCGTGATCTCGGCGCCGGTGTCCTCCTGGATCTGGTTGATCATCTTGCCCTTGGGGCCGATGACCTCACCGATCTTGTCCACCGGGATCTTGACGGTGATGATCCGCGGGGCGAACGGGGACATCGCGTCGGGCGTGTCGATCGCTTCCATCATCACGTCGAGGATGTGGAGGCGGGCGTCGCGGGCCTGCTTGAGGGCGGCGGCCAGGACGGAGGCCGGGATGCCGTCGAGCTTGGTGTCCAGCTGGAGCGCGGTGACGAACTCCTTGGTGCCGGCGACCTTGAAGTCCATGTCGCCGAAGGCGTCCTCCGCACCGAGGATGTCGGTGAGGGCGACGTAGTGGGTCTTGCCGTCGATCTCCTGGGAGATCAGGCCCATGGCGATACCGGCGACGGGGGCCTTGAGGGGCACACCGGCGTTCAGCAGCGACATGGTGGAGGCGCAGACCGAGCCCATGGACGTCGAACCGTTGGAGCCGAGGGCCTCGGACACCTGACGGATCGCGTAGGGGAACTCCTCGCGGGTCGGGAGGACGGGCACGATCGCGCGCTCGGCGAGCGCGCCGTGGCCGATCTCGCGGCGCTTCGGCGAACCGACGCGGCCGGTCTCACCGACGGAGTACGGCGGGAAGTTGTAGTTGTGCATGTAGCGCTTGCGGGTCACCGGGGAGAGGGTGTCCAGCTGCTGCTCCATGCGGAGCATGTTGAGGGTGGTGACGCCCAGGATCTGGGTCTCGCCACGCTCGAACAGCGCCGAGCCGTGCACGCGCGGGATGGCCTCGACCTCGGCGGCGAGGGTACGGATGTCCGTGAGCCCGCGGCCGTCGATGCGGACCTTGTCCTTGATGACGCGCTCGCGGACCAGGGCCTTGGTCAGGCTGCGGTAGGCGGCGGAGATCTCCTTCTCGCGGCCCTCGAAGGCCGGGAGGAGCTTCTCGGCGGCGATCTCCTTGACGCGGTCCAGCTCGGCCTCGCGGTCCTGCTTGCCCGCGATGGTCAGCGCCTGGGAGAGGTCGCCCTTGACGGCGGCCGCGAGGGCCTCGTACACGTCGTCCTGGTAGTCCAGGAAGACCGGGAACTCGCCCTCGGGCTTCGCGGCCTTGGCGGCGAGGTCGGACTGGGCCTTGCAGAGGACCTTGATGAAGGGCTTCGCGGCGTCGAGGCCGGAGGCCACGATCTCCTCGGTCGGCGCCTCGGCGCCGCCCTTGACGAGGGCGATGGTCTTCTCGGTGGCCTCGGCCTCGACCATCATGATCGCGACGTCGCCGTCCTCCAGGACGCGGCCCGCGACGACCATGTCGAAGACGGCGTCCTCAAGCTCGGTGTGCGTCGGGAACGCCACCCACTGGCCGCGGATCAGCGCGACGCGAACGCCGCCGATCGGGCCGGAGAAGGGCAGGCCGGCCAGCTGGGTGGACGCGGACGCGGCGTTGATCGCGACGACGTCGTACAGGTGGTCGGGGTTGAGCGCCATGACGGTGGCGACGACCTGGATCTCGTTGCGCAGGCCCTTCTTGAAGGACGGGCGCAGCGGGCGGTCGATCAGGCGGCAGGTGAGGATCGCGTCCTCGGAGGGGCGGCCCTCACGGCGGAAGAAGGAGCCGGGGATCTTGCCGGCCGCGTACTGCCGCTCCTCGACGTCCACCGTCAGGGGGAAGAAGTCGAGCTGGTCCTTGGGCTTCTTCGACGCGGTGGTGGCGGACAGCACCATCGTGTCGTCGTCCAGGTAGGCAACGGCGGAGCCGGCGGCCTGGCGGGCCAGACGGCCCGTCTCGAAGCGGATGGTGCGGGTGCCGAAGGAACCGTTGTCAATGACGGCCTCGGCGTAGTGGGTCTCGTTCTCCACTAGCGTTTTCTCCATTTTCGTCGTCTCCGTCCGCCGCCCGTGTGGCGGTGGACGGTTGCGGAGAAGCGCTCCTGGCGTGCGGGCCGGTCTTCGATCGAAGCATCCGGTTCGTTGCCCCCTGGGGGCATTCCGGCTGCCACTACCGAGGACCGGCGGCGTGGGAGGGCGCTCCTCCTCTTCAGTTGTGCGCGTTTTCCTCGGACGCGCACGCGTGCGTCCGTTCCAGACTACAAAGGGTCCGGTCCTGTCCGCACGTACAGCAAAGGGAGCGGCCCCCTGATGCGGGAACCGCTCCCTTCACGGCGTCTTACTTGGCGCCGGCCGCACCGCGGCGGATGCCGAGGCGCTCGACCAGCGTACGGAAGCGCTGGATGTCCTTCTTGGCCAGGTACTGCAGCAGGCGGCGACGCTGGCCGACCAGGATCAGCAGACCACGACGGGAGTGGTGGTCGTGCTTGTGC
The DNA here is from genome assembly GCF_008642275.1 of Streptomyces venezuelae. Classification (NCBI taxonomy): domain Bacteria; kingdom Bacillati; phylum Actinomycetota; class Actinomycetes; order Kitasatosporales; family Streptomycetaceae; genus Streptomyces; species Streptomyces venezuelae. Next base: position 5,485,738 of record NZ_CP029189.1, on the reverse strand, counting down.
GTCTTGAGGTGCTCGGTCAGGTCCGAGATGCGGCGGGAGAGCATCGCGACCTGGACCTCGGGGGAGCCGGTGTCGCCCTCCTTGGCACCGAACTCGGTGATGATCTGCTTCTTCGTAGCGGCGTCGAGCGGCACGCGTACTCCTCGTTTTAGGTCTTCGTTGCCACCGAGTGCCCCAGGTCTGAGTCTCTGGGGAGCTTCCGTTACTCGGGAGGCGGGGTCCGCTGAGCGCAGTCCACAGACCCTTGGGATCAGGATCCGGGGGACGCGTACACAAACGGCCGTCACACAGCGTACCAGGCTGCCGGGACGCGACGTCTCAGCTGGTGAGAGCGCGGGCCCGGGAGTAGACGTCCAGCACGGCCAGGGCAAGGGGCACCAGGCTGAGCAGGACCGCCGCCTCGGTGAGGTCGAGCAGCCTTCCCCAGAAGGGTGACAGGCCCTTGCGGGGGATGACAAGCGCAATTCCCGCGAGGAGGGCCGCGCCTGCGGCGACGGCGGCGGTCAGCCAGATCGTACGGAGGTCCAGGCCGCTGCTGTCGTGCTTCAGCAGGAGGGCTTCGAGCAGGTCGGTCGGCGGGTGCAGGGCCATGCCGAGGATCAGCAGGGCGATGGCGGCGAGGCCGGCGGTCAGGGCGCAGACCACCTGGGAGGTGTAGCGGAAGAGGCGGGCGCGCAGCAGCATGGCGAGGCCGGTGGCGAGCGCCAGCAGGCGGCCCCAGGTGTTCTCGGAGAAGCCGAGGACGGCGGCGGCGCCGACGGCGACCGCGGCGCAGCCGCCGACCAGGCCGAGCAGCATCTCGTGGCCGCGGCGGGCCTGGGCGGCGATGGCCTCGGCGTCGAGCGGGGCGGAGCCCGGCTCGTGCTGGTCGGAGCCGCTCTGGTCACCGTACGGCTCGGAGTCGTAGCGGTCCGGGGTCACCGCGTAGTCGACGTACTCGTCGACCGCGCTCTGCGGTGCGCTGTAGCCGATGGGCAGGCGGGCGAAGCGGGCGGAGAGGCCGGGGAGGAAGGCGACGAGGCCGATGGCGACGGGGGCGCAGACGGCGGCGGTGTAGGTGGCGGAGGCCTCGGTGGCGATGGCCACGAAGGTGGCGAGGGTGCCGGTGGCGGCGACGAAGGTGGCCGCGACGAAGGGGGCGTCGCCACTGGGGGTGAGCGCGACCAGGGCGACGGAGGCGATCAGGGCGCAGACGCAGCCGAGCAGGAACTGCAGGCGCCCGGGGCCCTGGCCGACGGCCGGGGCGATGATCCCGGAGCCGGCGATCATCAGGTGCGGGAGGGCGCTGAGGCCGAGCGCGACGGCGGAGAGCCGGTCGCGGTAGACGCGGGCGCGCACCCCGGCGACGGCGGTGAGCAGGACGCCGACGGCGCCCGCGATGATCCCGGGCAGGCCGTGCATGTCGTGGCGCAGCGGGTCGGCGTACCAGAGGACGAAGCCCAGCATGACGAACAGCACGGCGGCACCGGCCAGGCCCGCGCCGCGCAGCATGTCGTCGCTCCAGCGGTGCCGGTCGCGGACGACGGCGGAGGCGACGGCGTCGGACACGTCGTCGAAGACGGCGGGCGGCAGGGACTCGGCGAAGGGGCGCAGGCTCAGCACCTCGCCGTCGAGGACCTGCTGGGCGGCGAGGGTCCGGGAGCCGTCGAGGACGGTGCCGGAGCGGCGTACGAGGTGGAAGCCGGTCGGGGCGCCCACCGGCTGGGTCTGGCCGGTGAGGCGCAGCAGCTCGGGGTAGACGTCGGCGACGGCGATGTCCTCGGGGAGGGCGACGTCGATGCGGCTGTCCGGGGCCACGACGGTGACCCTGCAGAAACCCGTCGCTGCGGCCGTACTCACCTGTGTGACCCCCCTGGTTGGCGCTCGCACCGGCGGACGATTCGCGGATGCGCATAGTGCGCGCGCCACCCTACCGGGCTTATGACCGACTGTCGGCAAGTAGGATCACCGTCGCGTGGGGGAGACCCCCTTCGCGCCCGGGACTTGGGGGCGCCGGTTGCGACGTCCCGTCCGTTTTCGAGGGATTGATGCTCCGGTGAGCCAGATCGTCGTCAAACGCCCGCCGCGGTCCCTGCCGCCCGAGGTTCCCGAGGAGGAGCTGCGGCTGGAAGCTCCGCCCGAACTTCCGCGCGGGCAGCAGGAGAGCATGCTGATGCAGCTCCTGCCGATGCTCGGCATGGGCTCTTCCGTCGTCTTCTTCTTCATGCCGGGCGCGGCCCCCTTCATGCGCATCATGGGTGTGCTGATGCTGGTGTCGACGGTGGCGATGGTCGTGGCCCAGTTGGTGCGCCACCGGCGCGGTACGCAGGGGCAAATGGCCGATGTGCGCCGGGACTACCTGAAGTACCTCGCGCAGACGCGTCGTCAGGTACGGCGGACGGCGCGGGCGCAGCGCGACGCGCAGCTGTATCTGCACCCGGCCCCCGAGCAGTTGTGGTCGGTGGTGGCGGAGGGCTCCCGGCTGTGGGAGCGGCGGGTCGGCGACCAGGACTTCGGGCAGGCCCGGCTCGGGCTGGGCGCGCAGCGTCTGGCGACCCCGCTGGTGGCGCCGGACACCGCGCCGGTGGACGAGCTGGAGCCGCTGACCGCGGGCGCGATGCAGCGGTTCCTGAGGGTGCACTCCTCGCTGGACGGGCTGCCGATGGCGTTGTCGATCCGCGCCTTCTACCACGTGACGGTGTCCGGGGAGCCGGAGTCCGCGCGCAGTACCGCGCGGGCGATGGTGGCGCAGCTGGCGACGCTGCACTCCCCCGAGGACCTGATGGTGGCCGTGGTGGCGGCGCCGGGTGCGGTGCCCTCGTGGGACTGGACGAAGTGGCTGCCGCACACCCAGGTTCCGGGTCAGGTCGACGGGGCCGGTACGAAGCGGCTGTTCGGCGACGACCTCGTCGAGCTGGAGGGGCTGCTGGGCTCGCGGCTCGACGGCCGGCCGCGGTTCAGCCGCGAGGTGTCCCCGGTGCTGGACCAGCCGCACCTGGTGGTCGTGCTGGACGGCGGCATGGTGCCGCCGGACTCGGTGTTCGCCGCGGCCGAGGGGCTGCAGGGCGTGACCATAGTCGAGGTGGTCGCGGGCGAGCTGGACGAGCAGCGCGGCGGGCTGTCGGTCGTGGTGCGGCCGGGCCGGCTGCGCCTGGAGTCGGGTGCGGGGGTCGCGTACGAGGGCGTGCCGGACACGCTGTCGCTGCCCGCGGCTGAGGCGCTGGCCCGGCAGCTGGCGCCGATGCGCACGGGCGGCGGGGACGACGACGAGCCGCTGCTGGCCAATCTGGACTTCACCGATCTGCTGAACCTGGGCGACGCGGCCGCGGTCGACGTCGCGCGGACCTGGCGGCCGAGGTCGGCCGGTGAGCGGCTGCGCGTACCGATCGGTGTCGGCGAGGACGGCGCCCCGGTCATGCTGGACCTGAAGGAGGCCGCGCAGGAGGGCATGGGTCCGCACGGTCTGTGCGTGGGCGCGACCGGTTCCGGCAAGTCGGAGCTGCTGCGCACGCTGGTGCTGGGCCTGGCGGTCACGCACACCTCGGAGACCCTGAACTTCGTACTCGCCGACTTCAAGGGTGGTGCGACCTTCACGGGCATGGGGCAGATGCCGCACGTCGCGGCGGTCATCACCAACCTCGCGGACGACCTCACGCTCGTGGACCGCATGGGCGACTCGATCCGCGGTGAGCTGCAGCGCCGTCAGGAGCTGCTGCGTTCGGCGGGCAACTACGCGAACATCCACGACTACGAGAAGGCCCGCGCGGCGGGTGCCCCGCTGGAGCCGCTGGCGTCGCTGGTGCTGGTCATCGACGAGTTCAGCGAGCTGCTGACGGCGAAGCCGGACTTCATCGACATGTTCATCCAGATCGGCCGCATCGGCCGTTCGCTGGGTGTGCACCTGCTGCTGGCCTCGCAGCGCCTGGAGGAGGGCAAACTGCGCGGTCTGGACACGTACCTGTCGTACCGGATCGGTCTGCGGACCTTCTCGGCGGCGGAGTCGCGGACCGCGATCGGTGTGCCGGACGCGTATCACCTGCCGTCGGTGCCCGGTTCGGGTTATCTGAAGTTCGGTACGGACGAGATGACCCGCTTCAAGGCGGCGTACGTCTCGGGCACCTACCGCTCGGGCGGGCCGGACCTGTCGGTGGGGCAGTTCCCGGTGGAGCGGCGGCCCGCGCTGTTCACGGCGACCCCGGTGCCGGTCGTGTACGCGGCTCCGGACCCGGCGTATCTGGCCGCGCAGTCGACGCGGGAGGACGACGCGCTCGCCGACACGGTGCTGGACGTGATCGTGGGCCGGCTGGAGGGCCAGGGGGTGCCGGCGCACCAGGTGTGGCTGCCGCCGCTGGACCAGGCCCCGCCGCTGGACCAGCTGCTGCCGGCGCTGTCGCCGAGCGCGGAGCGCGGTCTGCACGCCGACGGGTACACGCGGCCCGGCGGTCTCGTCGTCCCGCTCGGCCTCATCGACAAGCCGTTCGAGCAGCGGCGCGAGGTGCTGTACCGGGACTTCTCGGGTGCGGCGGGCCACATGATGGTGGTCGGCGGTCCGCAGTCGGGCAAGTCGACGCTGATGCGGACGCTGATCGCCTCGTTCGCGCTCACCCACACCCCGCGCGAGGTGCAGTTCTACGGGCTGGACTTCGGCGGTGGCAGCCTGTCGGCGGTCGCCGAGCTGCCGCACGTGGGCGGGATCGCCTCGCGCCTGGACCCGGAGCGGGTCCGGCGTACGGTCGCGGAGGTCGGGGGCATCCTCAACCGCCGTGAGGAGTTCTTCCGCGCGAACAACATCGACTCGATCGGCACCTACCGGCGCCGGCGGGCGTCGGGCGACCTGCCGCACGAGCCGTTCGGCGACGTGTTCCTGATCGTCGACGGCTGGGGCAACTTCCGCGGCGAGTACGAGGGCCTGGACGAGGTCGTCACGGACATCGCCGCCCGTGGTCTGGGCTACGGCATCCACGTGGTGATCACCGCGGCGCGGTACATGGAGGTCCGGGCCGCGCTCAAGGACCAGATGCTGGGCCGGCTGGAGCTGCGGCTCGGCGACACCATGGACTCCGAGTTCGACCGGAAGGTCGCGGCGAACGTCCCCCAGGGCATGCCGGGTCGCGGTCAGGTGCCCGAGAAGCTGCATTTCCTGGGGGCGCTCCCCCGGATCGACGGCTCCCACGACGCGGGGACCCTGTCGGAGGCGACGACGGCGTTCGTGGACGCCGTGAAGCAGAACTGGACGGGGCAGGCGGCTCCGGGCGTACGGCTGCTGCCGCGGCTGCTCCACTCGGACCAGCTGCCCAAGGGCGGCGAGTTCCCCTCCCGCGGCATCGCGATCGGCATCGACGAGACGGCTCTGGAGCCGGTGTTCATCGACTTCGACACCGACCCCTTCCTCCTCGTCTTCGGTGAGAGCGAGTCCGGCAAGACGAACCTGCTGCGGCTCATCGCCAAGCAGATCTCCGAGCGGTACACCCCGGACCAGGCGCGCCTGGTCGTGGGCGACTACCGGCGGAGCCTGCTCGGGGCACTGCCGGAGGAGCACCTGCTGGAGTACGCGCCGATGGCGAGCTCCCTGCAGATGCACATGGAGGCGCTGGGCGGGGTGTTCTCGCGGCGGCAGCCGCCGACCGACGTCACTCCGCAGCAGCTGCGCGACCGCAGCTGGTGGACGGGCCCGGACGTCTTCATCATCATCGACGACTTCGACCTGGTGGCGACGAGCCAGGGCAACCCGCTGGCGCCGCTGGTGGAGTACCTGCCGTTCGCCCGGGACACGGGTGTGCGCTTCATCATCGCGCGCAGCTCGGCGGGCGCCTCGCGCTCGATGTACGAGTCGTTCATGCAGAGGATCAAGGAGCTGGGCGCGCAGGGCATCGTCCTGTCCGGCGATCCGGCCGAGGGCGACCTGGTCGGTACGGTGCGGCCGCGGCCGATGCCGCCGGGCCGGGCCTACTTCGCCTCGCGCAGGCGGGGGACGTCCCTGGTGCAGATCGGCCGGATGCCGGACACCGTGTGAGTGCCCGCCCGGTGGCCGGCCGCGGGGCCGGCCACCGGGGGCCGTAGGGAAACCCACGGCATAGGGCAGCGGGCGTGAGGCCTGGGCCATGGGGCCTGGGCATGGGGTATCGGGCGGAAAACCGTCCCGGCCGGCGGTGCAGCCCCGATAATCGGCGGGGAAGACCGCACCACCGAGGGAAGGGCCGCTCATGGGCACCCAGCAGGAGAAGGACGAGCTGTACGCGCTCGACATCAGCGCTGTGGAGTGGGAGGGGCCGCCCGGAACCAGCCCGGACGAGGAGCGGGTCGAGATCGCCCGGCTTCCGGAAGGAGCGGTCGCCATGCGCTCCTCGCTGGACCGGGAGACGGTGCTGCGCTACACGGCCGCCGAGTGGGAGGCCTTCGTACTCGGTGCCAGGGACGGCGAGTTCGACCTGGACCGCCACGAGCCCTGAGCGGGCCCGGGAAACGCCGAAGGGGCGCGCCCGCACCGGGCGCGCCCCTTCGGCGTCACGGGACCGGGGTCCCTGCCGGACTCAGTACGCCTCGGTGAAGAGGGTCGAGGCCCGCTTGTCGGTGGCGCGGTAGTCGTCCTTGCCGCGCTCGATGAGCTTGGCGACCTTCTCCAGCTCCGTCTGCATCGTGCTGGCCTTGGACTTGTACTTGCCCTGGAGGGTGACGTACTCGCGGTGCGCCTCACCGTCCCAGGTGTCGGTGACGACCTTCAGGGCCTGTTCCATCTGCTCCAGGTCCTTGATGATGTTCCCGGAGACGATCCGGATGCGGTCCGCCATCTGCTGGACGGACTCATACCGGACCCGGGTACCGTCGTTCGCCGTCATGCTCTTCTCCTTCTCGCTGTGACCGACTGGAAAGCGGCGTGCTGTCAGACGCTCTCGAGGCCCGACCGGGGGCCGCCGCCGGACTGCACCGCCTGGATGCCGCTCTTGAACGCGGCACGCACCTCGTCGTCCTGCGCGTTGGTGAGGTTCTTCGTCTCCGCCACCGCGTGGTGCAGGACGCCGAGCAGCCGGCGGATCTCGTCGTGGCTGTCGTTCAGGACCGTCTGGGCGGAGACGAAGCCCGAGGCGCCCACACCGGTCCAGCCTGCGCTCACGGTGGCGATGATGTCGGCCAGCTCGCGGGCCTGCTTGGTGACGGCGCTGCCCGTCTCGTGGATCTTGTTCTTCGCCTGGACGACCGGATCGTCTGCAAGTCCGAAGGTGTTCGTGCTCATCGAAGCTCCTCACTTCTCAATTCGCCGGCAGAACCGGCGGATTGCGCAGCGGAGCGGACGTGCCTGGCGCGGTCGTGAGCCACGCGCCCCGGGCCTTCCCCCTCCGCTTCACGCGATCCCCCGATCACACTCGTGAAGCCTGGTGTCACTCTAGCCAGTTCATCCCACCGGCCCAACACCAGTTGGGCCGTTCCGTAGATGAACTGTGACCGTTCACTGCAAACGGCGCCCACGCCTGCGGGAGTCCCGGACGACCGTCGCCGTTCCGGCGATGACGGCGATCAGGACCGCACCGATGCCGAGAGCGTACGTGCCGTACCGCTCCTCGCGCTCCTGGGCCGTCTCGGTGAGCCGCATCGGCGCCGCCTCCGGGGCGGCCGCCGGGGGCGGGCCGGGGTCGGGGACCGGGGCGGTCGGCGCCTGCTGGTCGTGGGAGAGCGCGCGCACCGGGTCGATGACGCCCCAACCCACCCAGTCGTCCCGGCCGTTGACCGCGCGCTCGGCGGTGTTCTGGATCTGCCAGACGATCTGCTGTGCGGACCAGTCGGCGTGCTTGGCGCGCAGCAGGGCGGCGACTCCGGCGACGTAGGGCGCCGAGAAGCTGGTGCCGTTGTCGATGCACTGGCCGAAGCCGGGGACGGTGGAGACCATGTCGACGCCGGGGGCCGCCACCCCGATGAAGTCACCGGGCTGGGAGAACTGGGCCCGCTCGTTGTTGCGGTCCGAGGCTCCCACGGCGAGGACGCCCGGGAAGGCCGCAGGGTAGGTCTTGCGCTTCTGGCCGCTCATGCCGTCGTTGCCCGCCGAGGCCACCACCACGATGTTGGCGGCGAGGGCCTTCTGGACCGACTTGCCGAGCTCGGAGTCGGCGGTCAGCTGCGCGTCGGTGTCCTGGGAGATGTTGATCACCTGGGCGCCCTTGGCCACGGCGTGGTCGATGGCCTGGCTCAGGTTCAGCGCGTTGCCCTTGCCCTGTCCGTCGTTCTGCCGGATCGGGATGATCGTGGAATCCGGGGCCAGACCGACGAAGCCGGTGCCCTGCTGGGGGCGGGCCGCGATCAGCCCGGCGACCTTGGTGCCGTGGCCGACGGTGTCGGCCGTGCCGTCACCGCCCTTGGGGTCGACGAAGTCCTTGCCGGCTCCGGTGTCGATGGCCGCGCTGAGCTGCGGGTTCGCCCGGTCCACCCCGGTGTCGATGACCGCGACGCGGACGCTGTTGCCGCTCTTGTCCTTGCCCTTGGTCTGCGCCCAGAGCTCGTCGAGCAGCAGCCGCTGCAGGGCCCAGGGCCGGTCCTCGATCTGTTTCTTCATCGGGAAGGTGCACTCCCCCGCGCCGTCGACGCGCAGCGCGTACGGGGCCTGCGGCGCGGGGGCTCCGTCGGCGGCGGCAGCCGTGCCCGTGCCACCCGAGGCCAGGGTGAGGGCGAAGGCCGCGGCCAGGAGGGTCCGCCGGGGCGCGTGGGTGTGGGTCATCGGCGGCTTCCTCACGAACCCTGGGGCTGACGGGCGGAGTTGGTGTCCAGCCGGGGCCCCTTGGAGAGGAACTCCGACCAGGCGATGGGCACCATGGCCGGGCTGACGCCGCCGTAGCCGAGCCGGACCTGCGCCTGGCTCGCCTCGGGGCGGCCGTCCGCGCCGGTCTTCGACTGGTCGGGGGCGCCGATCTTCGACTGCTCGGAGTCGCTGTCGCCGTTGGCCTGGACGGCGTACCTCAGGCCGGTGTCGGTGACCAGGAAGAGGGAGCCTCCGGCCGTGGTCTGCTTGCCCTGGACCTGGGTGTAGAGCAGACCCGAGCCGGGCGTGACGTACGCACTGGTGCCACTGGCGGTGATGTCGACCGGGAAGCCGGTACCGGCCCACGTGCTCAGGGTCTGGTTCCCCTGGCCGTCGACCGAGCGCAGGACACTGCAGACCGTGTCGCGGTTGTTGGCCCCGCTGGTCTGGGTGCCGGCGGGCGGCGTCGTCTGGTTGATCCGTTCGGTCTTCTTCTGGGGCCACTTGACGTCGGCCGCGAACGGGGCGGCGTCCGGGTTGATCGACTGGAGGTCGACCTCGCGGGGCTTGCCGTGCATGTTGAGGCCGTCGGTCGCGGGAGCCGAGATCAGCAGCCAGGCGACGAAGTCGGAGACCGGTGCGACCTTCCCGGGCAGCACCACGTAATGCTGTGCTCCGGAGCCGGTCTGCGCCTTGAGCACCATCCCGACCTTGTTGTCGGCGGTGCCCAGGCCCTTCACCCCGGCGTCGGTGGCGGCCTTGCCGGGCAGCGGCGGGAAGGACAGGTCGTCACCGGAGTTGAGGGTTCCCAGCCATTCCGGACTGACGAGCTGCGGGGTGGCGCCGGTGCCGACGAGCGCGTTGGTCATCGTCCCGGCCGCCGGGGTGCCCTCCGGGAACTTGTACTTCGTCCCGGCCGCGTCGACCAGGTAGCGCTCCTGGCCCGCGGCCGTGCTCTGCACGTACAGCGCCTGGGTGTCGGTGAGTCTGCGGGCGTCGTCCGTCTTGGCCGCCTCCCGGTCGGCCAGTACGAACGTGGCGGTCTGCACACCGCGGCCGTTGCCGCCCGGCTGCTGGCAGACGGCCCAGCGCTTGGCCTTGCCCGCCTCCTCCTTGGAGGGCAGCCGGTCCGGGGCGTACTGGATGCCGATGATGGGGCCGCGCGGCGGGTTGCCCGCGTCGAGGACCTTGTCCTCGACCTGGATCACCTTGAACTTCGACGGATCCAGCAGGAGTCGGGCGGAGGCGAGGTTCAGGACCGGGTGCAGCCGGGTCTGGTCCTTGCCGCCCACCTTCGTCGTCAGGACCACGTAGCGCGTCGTCGATTCCTTGCCGACGATGACCCTGGCCCCCGGTTCCGCCCAGCCCTTGGGGGCCGTCGGCTTGAACATGCCCCAGGCGCCGAAGCCGGCGAGCACGAGCGCACCGACGATCAGCCCCGGGAGGACGGCGCGCAACGGGCGCGGCGCGCCTTCCTCGGTGCCCGTGGCGGATGGCTGGAGGAACGCGGCCACCGTGCGCCGCTTCGCAAAGGTGTACGCGTTGAGCTCATCACGTCGTGATGCCATGACCGCCTGCTTCTCCCCGCACGGCCCGGCCGGTGAGTACGGTCCCCGGGCCTCGATTGTCGGACCGGGCACCTACTATGCCTCTTGACGGACGGTATGAAGGGGCCGGGTAGGGTGAGGCTGCCGCCCAGCCCCCTCCGCACCGGGTCAAACAGGGCTTGTTGGGGTGGATTGGGGAGATTCCGGGGTCGCGCGGCAGGTGCCGTGCAGCGCCGGGACTCATGGGGTCCGGCCCCGGAAAGGGGAAGTGCGCGAGTGATGGCCACCGCGACGGAGCAACAGACCGGGGCGCCCGCACCGGCACGCGCCGGGGTGACGCCGCATCCGAAGTCGAGCCCCGGCCGCTTCGGTCCGTTCCGACTGCAACAGCTCGTGCTGCTCCAAGTCGCGGCAGCGGCCCTGCTCGTGGCCTGGGTGGTCGAACCGCTGCTGCTGGTTCCCACCGGCGTACTGGCGCTCGTCCTGGTGGTGCTCGCGGTCGTACGCCGCCACCAGCGCTCCCTGCCGGAATGGATCGGCGGCGCGCTCGCCCTGCGTACGCGCCGGCGCCGGGCCGCGTCGTTCACCGTGCCCGCGGGCACCGAGCCGGGACTGGCCCCGCTGGTCGAGGCCGATCCGGCGCTGCGCACCCTCACCTTCAGCGACCGCGACCGCCGTCCGGTCGGGATGGTCGGCGACGGGACCTTCCTGACCGCGGTCGTCCAGGTGGACACGGACGCCACCGCGCTGCGGCCCGACCGGGCGGCGCGGCCGCTGCCGCTGGCCGTCGTCCGGGACATCCTCGAAGTGGACGGCATCCGGCTGGAGTCCGCACAGCTCGTGCAGCACACCCAGCCGGCGCCGGCCCCGCACCTGCCCGCGCAGTCGATGGCCACCCGCAACTACGCACCGCTGCAGGCCCGGACGGGTACTCCGGCGGTCCGGCTGACGTGGATCGCCCTCAAGCTCGACCCGGAGCTGTGCCCGGAGGCGGTCACCGCGCGCGGCGGCGGGCTGGCCGGCGCGCAGCGCTGTCTGGTGCGTGCGGCGGACCAGTTGGCGAGCCGGCTGGCCGGGGCCGGGTTCACGGCCACCGTGCTGACCGAGCAGGAGCTGACGGCCGCGCTGGCCACTTCCTCGTGCGCGAACCCGATGGCGATCACCCAGGCCGGGCGGTCGAGCAGCACCGGCCGGCGGACCGAGGAGACCTCGCGGACCTGGCGCTGCGACGACCGGCGGCACACGACGTACTGGATAGGCCGCTGGCCGCAGCTGGGCGGCGCGGGCGCGGCGCTGCCGCAGTTCGTGGCGCTCCTCACCTCGCTGCCCGCGCTCGCGACGAACTTCAGTCTGACGATGTCCCCGGCGGAGCGACAGGGCGTCACCTTGACCGGACACGTACGGGTGACGGGGCGCAGTGACGAGGAACTGGTCGCGGCACGGCGCGAGTTGGAGCGGACGGCACGGGGCGTGAAGACGGGGCTGGTCCGGCTCGACCGTGAACAGGTACCGGGGCTGCTGGCTTCGCTGCCGCTGGGAGGGGCTCGATGAGGGGCGGATTCGGGCTGGTCGGCCCGCGTCGGGAGCGGCACATGGTGCCCGCGGCGGACCTCGATCTGCTGGCGCTGCCCGTCGGCGACGACGGGGTCGTCATCGGCGTGGACGCCGAGGGCCGGTCGGCCGTGCTCGGCATCAACCGGCCCACGCCGTACGAGGTGACGCTGATCGGCGGCCTGTGGACGGCCCAGGTGCTGGCGCTGCGCGCCGCTGCCACGGGTGCGCGCGTGGCGGTGGAGACCGGGCGCGGGCAGGTGTGGTCCGGGCTGGCCCAGGCGGCGGGCGGCGGACAGCAGTGCGTGACCCTGCACGAGGTGGGCCGGATTCCGCCGCAGGGCGCCTCGGCGGGCAGTCCGGTGCTGGTGGTCCGCGACTGCGGGATGCGGCCGCCGCGCGGGCGCGTGGTGGCCGGGCCGTGGCAGTCGGTGCTGACCCTGCTGCCCTACCTGAGCCCGACGGCACCGCGTCTGCTCCAGCAGTCGTCCCTGGTGGGGGTGCAGCGGGTGTCCCCGGACGAGGCGGACCAGATCGGCCGTCTGATGCGGCTGCCGAGGCAGGCGGTGGAGTCCCTGCCGACCCTGGGCGACGGGGTGACCCTGTGGTGCACGCCGCGGGACCGCCAGTTCGTGATGACGCAGGGGACGGACGCGGAGACAGGCCTGCTGGGCGGGGCCCGCCGCATCGACTGACCCGGCTCCCCGAGGCGGGCGGACAGTGGCGTCGGGGCGCGATTAGGGTGGGTCCGGGCGCGGCGAGGTGGGCGCCGGACCAGTGTGCGACAGACCAGGAGGACCAGTGAGCGGCGATCGGAACGAGAGGCGCGGCGGGACGTGGGACGTCCCGACGGACGATCAGTCCGACGCGGAGCCCGAGGTGACGGGCGAGTTCACCATCGACTACACCCCGCCTGCCTGGTACATGCAGGGCGGGGCAGCCCCGGCCGCGCGGGTACCGGGACTGCCCGAGGGCAGCGGCTTCGAGCCGCACCGCCCGTCCGAGCTGGATTCCCCCTCGACGATGCGGATCGCGCCGCCGGCTCCGCGGACGCCGTCCGACGGCGCCGGCTTGCCGGCTCCGTTCCCGCCCGCTCCCGCGGCCCCGGCCGACCCTGCCCCGGTGTACCCGCCTACGGCCCTGCCGTACTCGGCTCCGGCCCCGGTGCCCGCACCGGCCGAAGTCCCCGCGCCGTCTCCTTCTCCGGCTGCGTCTGCGTCTGCGGCGCCGGTCGAGCCTCCGGCTGCGGTTCCGGCTTCGGTCGATGCTCCGGCCCCGGCCCCGGCTCCGGGTCCGGGTCCGGGTCCGGGTCCCGTCGAGTCGGCCGTGCCGTATGCGACCCCGGCTCCGGCTCCGGCTCCGGCTCCGGCTCCGGCTCCGGCTCCGGCTCCGGTCGAGGATGCCCCTCCCGTGCTCGAAGCACCGGCCCCCCTTGCGCCGTTGCCGGTACCGGCCCCGGTCGCCGATGTGCCCGTAGCCGCGTCCGCGCCCGCTCCCGCCGCCGAGGAGGCCGCTGCGGAGCCGGCTCCCGCCGACGCCCCGCCCGTGGTGCCGTTCCCGGCCCTGCCGCCCGTCGACGTGGTCACGCCGTACCCGGCCCTGCCGTCGGCGCCCGTCGCGGAGCCGGCCGCCGAGGCGGCGGCGGAGGTCCCGGCCGCGCCCTGGGCCGGACCGCAGGACACTCCCGCCGAGGGAACGCCCGTACTCCCGCCCGCCGAGCAGCCCGTGGCGGTGCCGCCGCCGGCACCGGTCGGCCCCGCGGACGCGCCGCCCTCCGTCACGGAGACCCCGTTCGGGGGACCTGTCGGCGAACTGCCCGCGCCGCCCCCCGCGTTCGGGACCCCGGACGCCTACCCCGTCGCACCGCCGGCTCCCGCACCACCACAGCCCCAGGAGCCGCAGCACTACGACCCGCGCACCGCCGGCCAGTGGTCGGCCGGGCCGGGGCCGCAGCAGCCCCCTCAGCACCACCAGCCGCAGCCCCAGCCGCACGACCCTCGCTACTCGGCCGGCCAGACCGGCGGCGGAGCGCCCCTCGGCTACACCGCCGCCGTCGAGCTGTCGTCCGACCGTCTGCTGCGTAACAAGCAGAAGCCCAAGAACAACAACGGCGTCGGCGGCCGGTTCCGCTTCGGCGGCAAGGCGGCCGAGGTGGAGCGCCAGCGCAAGCTGGAGCTGATCCGCACCCCGGTCATGTCCTGCTACCGCATCGCCGTCATCAGTCTCAAGGGCGGCGTCGGCAAGACCACGACCACCACCGCCCTCGGCGCGACCCTCGCCACCGAGCGGCAGGACAAGATCCTGGCGATCGACGCGAACCCGGACGCCGGTACCCTCGGCCGGCGCGTGCGCCGCGAGACCGGCGCGACGATCCGCGACCTGGTGCAGGCGATCCCCTACCTGCACTCGTACATGGACATCCGGCGGTTCACCTCGCAGGCGCCCTCCGGCCTGGAGATCATCGCCAACGACGTGGACCCGGCCGTCTCCACGACCTTCAACGACGAGGACTACCGCCGCGTCATCGAGACGCTGGGCCGCCAGTACCCGATCATCCTCACCGACTCGGGCACCGGCCTCCTCTACTCCGCCATGCGCGGCGTCCTGGACCTGGCCGATCAGCTGATCATCATCTCGACCCCGTCCGTGGACGGGGCGAGCAGCGCCAGCACCACCCTCGACTGGCTCTCCGCGCACGGGTACGCCGACCTCGTCTCGCGCTCCCTCACCGTCATCTCCGGAGTCCGCGAGACCAGCAAGATGATCAAGATCGAGGACATCGTGCAGCACTTCGAGACCCGCTGCCGCGGTGTCGTCGTGGTGCCGTTCGACGAGCACCTCGCGGCCGGCGCCGAGGTCGATCTCGACCTGATGCGGCCCAAGACGCGCGAGGCGTACTTCAACCTCTCCGCACTCGTGGCCGAGGACTTCCTGCGGGCCCAGCAGCAGGCCCCGCAGGGACACTGGGGTGCGCCGCAGCAGCCCCAGGCCCCGCAGCAGCCGTACGGGCAGCAGCCCCCGCAGCAGCCGCAGCCGTACGGCCAGCCCCAGGGCCAGCAGCCCCCGTACCAGCAGCCGCCGCAGCCCCAGCAGCCCCAGCCCTACGGCCAGCCGTACCCCCAGCCCGGCCAGCCCTGGCAGCAGCCCCATGCCCCGCAGCAGCCGCCGCCCCACCCCCAGCAGCCCCCGCGCGACCCGCGCCTCGGCTGAGCTGCCGCACGGCGAAGGGCCCGTACCACCCCTGGGGTGGTACGGGCCCTTCCGCTTCGTGTCTCGTCAGCGCTTCATGTCGTACGCGTCCGTCAGCACCCGCGCCCGCTTCACGTCGTCCGCGATCGCTTCCAGCAGCCCGTCCAGCGACTCGAACTTCGCCATGCCCCGCACGTAGGCGAGGAAGTCGACGGCGACGTGCATCCCGTACAGGTCCAGCCCCACGCGGTCGATCGCGTACGCCTCCACGGTCCGCTCGGTCGCGTCGAACTGCACGTTCGTCCCCACCGAGATCGCCGCAGGCATCCGCTCGCCGTCCGCCGTCAGCCAGCCCGCGTAGACCCCGTCCGCCGGGATCGCGGTGTGCGGCTGCGTCTCGACGTTCGCCGTCGGGTAGCCGAGTTCGCGCCCGCGCTGCGCACCGCGCACCACCACGCCCTCGACCCGGTGCGGGCGCCCCAGGATCTCGGCCGCGCCGTCCATGTCGCCGTCCGCGACCAGCCTGCGGGCCAGCGTCGAGGAGAACGGCACCCCGCCGCCCGCCTCGCCCCGCTCGACCAGGTCCACGACGTCCACCGCGTAGTCGTACGTCGAGCCCAGCTCGCGCAGGAAGTCGACGTTCCCCGCGGCCCGGTGGCCGAAGCGGAAGTTCGGGCCCTCGATGACGGCGCGCGCGTGCAGCTTGTCGACGAGGACCTTCACGATGAAGTCGGCCGGGGACAGCTGGGAGAACTCCGCCGTGAACGGCAGGATCAGCAGCGCGTCCACGCCCAGCCCGGCCATCAGCTCGGCACGCCGGTCGTAGGGGGCCAGGATCGGCGGATGGCTGCCGGGGCGGACCACCTCGCTCGGGTGCGGGTCGAAGGTGACCACCACGGACGGGACGCCGAGCTCACGCGCCGTGGCCACCGCCCGACCGATGATCAGCTGATGTCCCCGGTGCACGCCGTCGTAGGAGCCGATGGTGACGACGCTGCGTCCCCAGTCCTGGGGGATGTCCTCCAAGCCACGCCAGCGCTGCACTGTGACCGCTCCTCGCCCGAACCCGTTTAGTCCTTGAACTGATTGCCGATTGCAGGTCTAAGACTGCCATGCCGGTGGCCGGTGCCCCGCATCGGCATCTGACTGGATGCGCCACCGTGTCTGTCGTCACGTCACATCGGCGGCCGCCCTGCTGAGCGTCTCCACCGTCCGCCGGGCACTCGGCCCGAGCAGGGCCGCGGCCTCCGCTCCCGCCGTCGCCAGCCAGCGGGCCACCAGCGCCCCGAAGGCCGGTTCGGCCCGGGCCAGCTCCACCGTCCGCCGTTCGAAGACCGCCGCCCCGCCCGGGGCCCGCAGCAGCTGCCGTCCGGTGCGCCGCAGCAGCTCCCGCGTACGGTCCTCCGCGCGCACGGCGGCCTTCGCGGCGAGGGCCCCGAGGAACACGTCGAGCACGTCCGGATCGGCCTCCTCGCGCAGCAGGGTGTCCGCGAGCTCCCCCCGCAGCGGGTACGAGGCCGCCCCGCCGGGCGCGGCCAGTACGACGGCCAGCTCCGCCCGCACCCCGGCCGGCGCACCGAAGAGCAGGTCCAGGACCAGCGGCCGCACCACCGACGCGGCGGCCGGTCCCTGGTCGAGCCGCCGGTCCACGAAGAAGGCGGCGTGCGGGGCGTCCCCGGGACACCGCGCGAGGTGCTCCCGTACGAGCTCGGCGGCCCGGCGGGCCAGCCCCGGCGTGGTCAGCGCGGCCAGGGCGCGCACCACCTCCCCGTCGGCCCGGGCGCGCAGGGCGTCGAACACCTCGTCCGGGTCGGGCAGCACCGGCAGGGCCGCGACCAGCGCCGCCGCGGGCAGCCTGGAGCCCGACTCGGAATCGCGGAAGCAGGCGAGGGCGTCGGGCAGGTAGCGGCCGCGCACCTGCGGGTCGCGGAGCAGGATCGCGAGGGCACTGCCGTGCAGGGTGGTGTCGGCCGGGCGGGCGAGCAGCGCCCGGGCGGCGTGGCGCAGCAGCTCGCGGTCGGCGGGGGTGCGCACGTGCGGGGCGGTGGCGAGTCCGTAGGCGGCGGCCGCGACCCGCCGCCCGGGCCGTTCGTCGTGCGCCCAGCGGGCGACGGCCCGGCACAGGGCGGAGGGCTCCTCCTCGGCGAGTACGGCGAGCAGCTCGTCCGCGCGCGGGTGTGCGGTGGTGACGAGCGCCTCGGTGAGATCGTCCACGGCGAGCCCGCGGTGGGTGTGCAGCAGGGCCTGCGCGGCGGCGGCGACGGTGGCCCCGGGGCGGCCGCGCAGCCGTCGCGAATCGGTGAACCAGGCGCAGAGCAGTGGCTGCGCGCGCTGCGGGTCCCGCGTGAGGCGGCGGGCCGCGGCGTCGAGGTAGCGGTCGCCGGGGACCGCCTCGGCGGGGTCGGCGGGCAGCAGCCGGCGCAGCAGGTCGAGCCGGTCGGGCTCGGGCAGCCGGAGCCGGTTCCAGAACCAGCCGCCGAACTCCCCCGGGCCGGCCCGGGCCACGTGCTCGGCGAGGGCGTGCAGGACGGGGAGGTGGGGGCGGGCGTCGGGGGCCCGGAGCAGGGTTTCGCGCAGCAGCCGGGCGGCCCACCAGGCACGGTCGGCGGTGGCCCGCTCCGGCTGCTCGGTGAAGCGGTTGAGCCGGTGGACCAGCCCCGTGAGCTCGCCCCCCAGCCGGTCGGGGGCGAGCCTGCGCAGGGCCTCCAGGACCGGGCCGATCCGGTGCCGGGGCACGGGCAGCCCGGGCTCGGCGGGACCGTGGACGAGCAGGCGCAGGGCCGACGGAACGTCCAGGTGGGCGGCCTGGATCCAGTCGGACAGCTCCTCGTGGGCGAAGCGGTAGCCGGGCCCGGCGGGTACGAGCAGCCCTTCGGTGAGCACCGCGGAGGCCCAGCCGGTGCGCCAGGGGAACAGCTCTTCGAAGGAGGCACGGTCCAGCTGCCCCTGCCCTGGCCCCAGGGCGCGCCGCGCGGCCTCGTGGACCCGGCCGGCCACGCGCGCCGCGAGCCGCCGCACCCCGGGCCCGTGCACCCGGGCGCCCCCGGCGTCGGCGCAGGCCGCGGCGATGCGGACGGCGGTGCGCAGGCACATCAGGTCCAGGTGCGCGGCGAAGACCTCGTCGCGGCCGGGGCGGCCGGCGGTCACCTCGGCGGCGCGGACCCCGGCGAGCAGGTGCAGGGTGAGCGGGTGCCGCGCGTCGGCCTCCCGGACGGCGTCGGCGGGGATGCCGAGGCGGGCCCGGAGGGCCTCGGCCCCGGCGGCGTCGAGGTCCGCGAGGGGCAGGGCGGGCGGCAGCCGCCGGGCCGGGCGGGCCGGGGTGTGCAGTGCCTCGGGCGGGTAGAGGGCGCCGGCCGCTTCCCAGTACTCGGGCTGGGCGGCGACGACCAGCCGGGCGCCGGTCGCGTGCAGCCACTCGGCGGTGGCGGTGGTCCAGGGGCCGAGGCGGTGGGCGAGCTCCGGCGGCATCTCCTCCGGGGCGTCGAGCACGACGAGGAGGCGTCGGCCGGCGCGGGCGACGACGTGCGCAAGGTGCGAAGCGGCTCCCGCCGGGGCAGCGGATTCCTCGGCGGGGCCGGGCCGACCGGAGGCGGCTCCGGCGGACGCGGGCCCGGAGGGGGCGGGCCCGGAGGGGGTACCTCCGGCGGGGGCCCGGCCTGCGGGGGTGGGCCCGGCGGGCGTGGGTGGCGGGGGGATGTGCCGGGTGTCGGGCGGGGTTCCGGTGGGGCCGGGTGCGCGCCGGGGCGTCTCCTCGGGCGCCGAACGTGACGAGGGGTCGGAACGCTCGGCGGCAGTGCGTTCGGCGCCCTGCGGGGATCGCCCCGACACACCCCCGGTCCCACCGGAACCAGCCGGCACACCCCCGGGCCTGGAGGAACCAGCCAGCACACCCTCGGAACCGGCGGAGCCAGCCGGCACACCCCCGGACCCGCCGGAACCAGCCGGCACGCCCCCGGACCCGCCGGAACCGGTGCCGTCGGCCGTGCCCGTCGTGGGGGGCGGTGTGGTGGGGGCTTCGGGGCGGGCGGATCGCGTGATGCGGGCTGCCTCCGTCAGGGCCCGGGTCGCCGCGTCGGCCAGGGAGGTGTCGGCGGCCTGCAGGTCCGCGCCGCGCAGCCACAGGGTCGGTGCCGGGCAGGCTCCCCGTGCACGGTGCAGGGCCAGGGCGGCGAGGGCCGTGGTGCGGCCGGTGCCCGGGTCTCCGACGAGGCCGAGGACCGGGCGCTCGCCGGTGGTGAAGGCGGCCAGCTCGGCGGCGGTGCCCGGGCGTTCCACGGGTTCCGGCCCGGCCGAGGGGAGAGTGGTGGCGGTCAGTTCCAGCGCCCCGGCGAGGTTCAGGTCGGCTCCGTGGCCGGGCACGGTCGCGGCGTTGCGCTCCAGCAGGGCGGCCAGCGGGCCGTCCGGCTCGGCGTCGGCGGCTGCCCGCAGGGCCACCGCGAAGCCTCCGGAGCGGTGGTCCGCCCGCAGAGTGGTGCCCACCACCGCGAGCACCGCTCCGGTCCTGGCGTCGAGGACCGGCCCCCCACAGGCCTCCCCGCCCAGCAGCAGTGCGTCCCGGCCGTCGGTGCCGATCGCCAGCTCCACGGCCACGCCCGTGGGAAGGGCGTGGGACCGGTCCACCGCCGGGTGGCTGACCTCCGCTGCGCCCAGCACCCGCGCCTGCCGCCATCCCCGCGCGGGCAGCCGTACGTAGGTCCCGGGATCGATCAGCTCGCGCGGCGCCACCGGAAGCGGCCGCACCCCGAGTCCGTCGGTGCGGATGAGGGCCAGCGCCAGGCCGGGCAGCGCGGTCACGTCGGCCGCCTCGGCGATCCAGGTCCGTCCCGGCGCGTGCAGCACGACCCGGGTCAGGCCGTCGACGGCCTCGTGACCGGTGACGACCGTTCCGCGGTCGTCGGCGACGAACCCGCTGCCGCGCTCCCGCCCGGCCTGATCGCAGATTTTGACGAGCTCCGCCATGGCCGCACCACTCCCTGCAACGCCCCGTTCCACGACGGTAGGCAGGTGAAGATCAGCACGAAAAGCACGCGAGGTGAAAGCGCCCCCTTACGCTCCCTCCATTCACTCCGAGCGCCTGCTCGGACGGGTGAATACAGGGGTCCGGGTGGATAGAGACCTACCCGAGGGGGGTCGTGGAGCGGTGAGCGGCAGTACCTGTGCGCTCACCGCTCCACGTCAACGGTCAGGCGAAGACCGCGAGGGACTTGGCCTTGCCGTTCTTGTTCTCGACGAGTCCAAGCAGCTGCCCCTGCGGCCCGAAGACGGCGACCGTGCGGCCGGCCTCGTACTCCTGCGGCATGTCGATCCGCACGCCGTTGGCGAGCAGCGAGGCGCGCCGGGCGTCCAGGTCCCAGCGGGGGAAGGCCGCGGCGGCCGCCTCGCCGATGGGCATGACGGTCAGCTCCTCCTGGAGCTGGTCCAGGGTCCGTGCCTTGTCGAGCTTGTACGGGCCCACGCGCGTGCGGCGCAGCGCGGTCAGGTGCCCGCCGACGCCGAGGTCGGCGCCCAGGTCACGGGCGAGGGCGCGGATGTACGTACCGCTGGAGCAGACGACGGAGACGACGAGGTCGACGACCTTCGTGCCGTCCTCGGCCTCCGCCTCACGCATGTCGTACACCTGGAACGACGAGATGGTCACCGGCCTGGCCGGGATCTCGAAGTCCTCGCCGTCGCGGGCGCGCTTGTAGGAACGCACGCCCTTGATCTTGATGGCGCTGACCTTGGACGGGACCTGCATGATCTCGCCGGACAGCTTGGCGATGCCCGCGTCCACGGCCTCCCGGGTGACGCCGGTGGCGTCCGTGGAGGAGGTGATCTCGCCCTCGGCGTCGTCCGTCAGGGTGTCCTGGCCCAGGCGGATCGTGCCGAGGTACTCCTTCTCCGTGAGCGCGAGGTGGCCGAGGAGTTTGGTGGCCTTCTCCACGCCCAGGACCAGCACGCCCGTCGCCATGGGGTCGAGCGTGCCGGCGTGGCCGACGCGGCGGGTCTTGGCGATCCCGCGCATCTTGGCGACCACGTCGTGCGAAGTGAAGCCGGACGGCTTGTCGACGATGACAAGGCCGTCCGGAGTCTTCCCTGCGTTGGTGCTCATTCCGCGGCTGCGTCCTCGTCGGAGTCGTCGGCGTCCTCACCGGGCTTCTTGTACGGGTCGGCGTCGCCGGCGTACTGGGCGCCGGAGGACACCTCGCGCACCTGGGCGTCGGAGGTCCGTGCCTTTTCGAGGAGGTCCTCGATCGTCTTGGCGTTCTCCGGGAGGGCGTCCGCGACGAAGGTCAGGGTGGGCGTGAACTTGGTGCCCGCCGCCCGGCCGACCGCGGAGCGCAGGACGCCCTTGGCGCTCTCCAGGCCCGCCGCCGCGCTGGCGCGCTCCTCGTCGTCGCCGTAGACCGTGTAGAAGACCGTGGCCTCCCGCAGGTCGCCGGTGACCCTGGTGTCCGTGATGGTCACGTGCGTACCGAGGCGGGGGTCCTTGACTCCGCGCTGCAGCTTCTCCGCCACCACCTCCCGGATGAGGTCCGCCAGCTTCTTCGCCCGCGCATTGTCGGCCACTGGTCCGTCTCCTTCTTATGTCTTGCTGTCAGTCTTCATCACCGTGGAGGCGCCGTCGTACGGACAGCAGCTCCACTTCCGGACGCGCCGCGACCAGCCGCTCGCAGCGGTCGAGTACGTCCGAGAGGAACCCCGCGTCCCCACTCACCAGAGCGACCCCCACCCGGGCCCTGCGGTGCAGGTCCTGGTCGCCCACTTCAGCCGCGCTCACGGAGAACTTGCGTTGGAGCTCGGCCACGATGGGCCGGACCACGGAGCGTTTCTCCTTCAGCGAGTGAACGTCGCCGAGGAGCAGATCGAAGGACAGAGTCCCCACGTACATGCAGTTCCGGATATCCCGCCGGTGCGGGTTCGGTGGCCTGCCGGCCGTCGCTCGGCAGGGTCACCAGAACCGTACACGCAACGGCCGGGGCCGATCGACGGATATTCCGCCGACCGGCCCCGGTGTGACGCGCTACGACCTGGTGCGATGTGCCTCGCGCTTACGCGCGCGGCTTCTCGCGCATCTCGTACGTCGCGATGACGTCGTCGATCTTGATGTCGTTGTAGCTGCCGAGGTTGATACCGCCCTCGAAGCCCTCGCGGATCTCGGTGACGTCGTCCTTGAAGCGGCGCAGACCGGAGATGGTGAGGTTCTCGGCGATGACCTTGCCATCGCGCAGGAGCCGCGCCTTGGTGTTGCGCTTGACCTCGCCGGACCGGATGAGGACACCGGCGATGTTGCCCAGCTTGGACGAGCGGAAGACCTCGCGGACCTCCGCCGTACCGAGCTCGACCTCTTCGTACTCGGGCTTGAGGAGACCCTTCAGGGCCGCCTCGATCTCCTCGATGGCCTGGTAGATCACCGAGTAGTAGCGGACGTCGACGCCCTCGCGGTCCGCCATCTGCGCAGCACGGCCGACGGCACGGACGTTGTAACCGATGACGATGGCGTCGGAGCCCATCGCCAGCGAGATGTCCGATTCGGTGACCGCACCCACACCGCGGTGCAGGACGCGGATGTCGACCTCTTCGCCGACGTCGAGCTGGAGCAGCGAGGACTCGAGAGCCTCGACCGCACCGGACGAGTCGCCCTTGATGATGAGGTTGAGTTCCTGGACCAGACCGGCCTTGAGGACCGAGTCGAGGTCTTCCAGGGACACCCGGCGGACGCGCTTGGCGAAGTTGGCGTTGCGCTCGCGCGCAGCACGCTTCTCGGCGATCTGACGGGCGGTGCGGTCCTCGTCGACGACGAGGAAGTTGTCGCCGGCGCCGGGGACGTTGGTGAGACCCAGGACCAGGACGGGGGTCGCGGGACCCGCTTCCTCGATGTTGTTGCCCTTGTCGTCGAGCATGGCGCGCACACGGCCGTAGGCATCGCCCACGACCATCGTGTCGCCGACGCGGAGGGTACCGCGCTGGACGAGGACGGTGGCGACGGCACCGCGGCCACGGTCGAGGTGGGACTCGATCGCAATACCCTGAGCGTCCTGCTCCGGGTTGGCGCGCAGGTCGAGCGAGGCGTCGGCGGTGAGGACGACGGCCTCCAGCAGGGAGTCGATGTGCAGACCCTGCTTGGCGGAGATGTCGACGAACATCGTGTCGCCGCCGTACTCCTCGGCGACCAGACCGAACTCGGTGAGCTGACCGCGCACCTTGACCGGGTCGGCACCCTCGACGTCGATCTTGTTGACCGCGACGACGATCGGGACGCCGGCGGCCTTGGCGTGGTTGAGCGCCTCGATCGTCTGCGGCATGACGCCGTCGTTGGCCGCGACCACGAGGATCGCGATGTCGGTCGACTTCGCACCACGGGCACGCATGGCGGTGAACGCCTCGTGACCCGGGGTGTCGATGAAGGTGATCTTGCGCTCTTCGTCGTTGACGTCGGTGGAGACCTGGTAGGCACCAATGCCCTGGGTGATGCCACCGGCCTCGCCCGCGACGACGTTCGTCTTGCGGATCGCGTCGAGCAGTCGGGTCTTACCGTGGTCGACGTGACCCATGACGGTGACGACCGGCGGACGCGGGAGCAGGAACTCCTCGCCGCCCTCGTCCTCGCCGAACTCGATGTCGAAGCCCTCGAGGAGCTCGCGGTCCTCTTCCTCCGGGCTGACGATCTGGACGACGTAGTTCATCTCGCCGGCCAGCATCTCCAGCGTCTCGTCGGAGACGGACTGCGTGGCGGTGACCATCTCGCCGAGGTTCATCATCACGGCGACGAGCGACGCCGGGTTGGCGTTGATCTTCTCCGCGAAGTCGGTGAGGGAGGCACCGCGCGACAGGCGCACGGTCTCGCCGCCACCGCGCGGCAGCATCACGCCGCCGACGGACGGGGCCTGCATGGCCTCGTACTCCTGGCGCCTCTGACGCTTGGACTTGCGACCACGACGGGCCGGACCACCGGGACGGCCGAAGGCACCCTGCGTGCCACCACGGGCACCGGGACCACCGGGACGACCACCGAAGCCGGGACGACCGCCGCCGCCGGCGCCGGCCGGACCGCCGCCGAAGCCGCCGCCACCCGGACGGGGACCGCCGAAGCCGCCGCCGCCCGCGGGACGCGAGCCGGGACCGGCCGGACGGCCGGCGAAGCCGCCGCCACCGGGACGACCGGCGCCACCGGGACGGGGACCGCCCGCACCGGGACCACGGCCACCGGGGCCGCCGCCGGGACGGGGACCGGGACCACCGGCAGCGGGACGCTGCGGCATCATGCCCGGGTTGGGACGGTTACCGCCGGGAGCACCGCCCG
Source organism: Streptomyces venezuelae (assembly GCF_008642275.1). NCBI lineage: Bacteria > Bacillati > Actinomycetota > Actinomycetes > Kitasatosporales > Streptomycetaceae > Streptomyces > Streptomyces venezuelae. Next base: position 5,461,464 of record NZ_CP029189.1, on the reverse strand, counting down.
GACGCGGGGCGCCGCCCTGCGGACGGGGCATGCCGCCCGGGGTCGGACGGGCGCCGCCGGGACCCTGCGGACGCGGAGCGCCACCGGGACCACCCTGCGGGCGGGGAGCACCCTGGCCGCCGCCGGCGCCGGGGGCACCGGGACGGGGCGCGCCGGCCGGACGGGGCGCCTGCGGGCGCGCCATGCCGGTGGAGCCACCAGAGGTGAACGGGTTGTTGCCCGGACGGGGACCCGCCGGACGGGCGCCCTGCGGACGCGGCGCCTGGGAGCCGGGGGCTCCGGCGGGACGCGGCGCCTGGGCACCGGGAGTGGCGCCGGCCGGGCGCGGGGCGCCGGGACGGGCGCCGGCCTGGCCACCCTGGCCCGGACGCTGCTGCGTCGGACGGGGGCCGGGCGCCGCGGCGGGACGCTCGGTGCGCGCCGGGGCGGCGGGAGCCGCCGGGGGCGCGGAGAACTCGGTCGCCACGGGCGCCGCCGGAGCGGGCTTCGGGGCGGCCGGAGCCTTCGGGCCGGGACGCGGGCCGGAGGCGGCCGGCGTCACGGGGGCTGCGGTCGGAGCCTCGGCGGCGGCCGGCTTGGGGGCCGGCGCTCCGGGCTTCGGGGCAGCGGGACGTGCCGCGGCGGCCGGGGAGGGCGCCGCGGGCTTGGCGGGCGCGGCCTTGCGGGGCGCGCCGGGCTTTGCAGCGGACTTGCCGGCGTTGCCGCCGGGCCCCTGCAGTGCGTCAGTCAACTTGCGTACAACCGGCGCCTCGATCGTCGAGGACGCCGAACGGACGAATTCACCGAGTTCTTGGAGCTTGGCCATGACGACCTTGCTCTCCACCCCGAACTCCTTGGCGAGTTCGTATACCCGGACCTTAGCCACTTCGCTCCTTTTAGGTCCGGGTTACGCCGGACCGTCGCTACTTCATGGGCGTACTCATCGCGTACTCATCGAGTGCTCATCGCAATCTCGACCTACTTCCAACTCGCGAGGTACCTGACCGCACGGGGTATCCGTGCCGTACTACTTCTTTACGGTGTGCCCGGCCTCACCGGCCACGGCTTTGCGCAGGTTCTCCGTGTCGAGCGCTCCGGCGGACCGAAGGGCCCGGGGGAACGCACGGCGGCGAATCGCCTGGTCGAGGCAGACCGCGGCGGGGTGCAGGTAGGCACCCCGTCCCGGCCGCGTACCGCGTGGATCGGGGACGCATGCGTCCCCGTCCGCCACGACGCGCAGCAGTTCGTTCTTGGCCGCTCGCTCCCGACACCCCACACAGGTGCGTTCGGGGCATGCGCGGGCTTGCGTCCGGCCAGACACGCCTAAGTCTACCTCCCCGCACCGACCTCTCTCCCGGCACGTCGCGGGGGAAGGATCGAACGGCTGTCGTGTTGTCTTGTATCCGCCGCCGGAACAGCGGCGGCGGACCCTGTCTACCGTCCGGGGAAGCCCGGACGGTAGCGGTTTATTCCCCGCCCCGGTCCCGGTCGGCTTCCGGGGACGCCTCGGTGTCGGGACGGATGTCGATGCGCCAGCCGGTGAGCCGCGCGGCGAGGCGGGCGTTCTGGCCCTCCTTGCCGATGGCCAGGGACAGCTGGTAGTCCGGCACGGTCACCCGGGCGGACCGGGAGTCCCAGTCGACGACCTCGACCTTGCTCACCCGGGCGGGTGACAGCGCGTTCGCGACCATCTCCGCCGGGTCGTCCGACCAGTCGACGATGTCGATCTTCTCGCCGTGCAGCTCGGCCATCACGTTGCGTACGCGGCTGCCCATCGGGCCGATGCAGGCGCCCTTGGGGTTCAGGCCCGAACGGGTGGACCGGACGGCGATCTTGGTGCGGTGACCGGCCTCACGGGCGATCGCCGAGATCTCGACGCTGCCGTCGGCGATCTCCGGGACCTCCAGCGAGAAGAGCTTCTTCACCAGGTTGGGGTGGGTGCGCGAGAGGGTCACGGACGGGCCGCGGACACCCTTCGCCACCCGCACGACATACGCCTTCAGGCGCAGACCGTGCGTGTACTCCTCGCCGGGGACCTGCTCCTGCACCGGCAGGATGGCCTCCAGCTTGCCGATGTCGACGAGGACGTTCTTGGGGTCCTTGCCCTGCTGGACGACGCCGGTGATGACGTCGCCCTCGCGGCCGGCGAACTCGCCGAAGGTCAGGTCGTCCTCGGCGTCGCGCAGACGCTGCAGGATCACCTGCTTGGCGGTCGTCGCGGCGATCCGGCCGAAGTCCGACGGGGTGTCGTCGAACTCCTTGGGCTCCTGGCCCTCTTCGAGATCCCTCGGGTCTTCCGTCGCCCACACGACCACGTGACCGTTGGTGCGGTCCAGCACGACGCGAGCGCGGCGGAAGCTCCCCTCGGTCCGGTGGTACGCGATGAGGAGGGCCGACTCGATCGCTTCGACGAGCAGGTCGAAGGAGATCTCCTTCTCCCGGACCAGACCCCGCAGGGCACTCATGTCGATGTCCACGGCTACGCCTCCTCTTCCTTCTTGTCCTTGCGGTTGAACTCGATCTCGACACGCGCCTTGGCGATGTCGGTGAATGCGATACGTCGGGCGGTCGCCTTTCGGCCCTTCACGCCCGGTACTTCGAGGTCCAGGCCCTCGTCGTCGACGTCGAGGATGCGGGCGACCAGTTCCCCGGCCCCCTTGGCGTCCTCGGCGGACAGCTGGAACTTCACGAGGCGGCCGACGGCCCGTACGTAGTGACGGTGCTCGGTCAGCGGGCGGTCGGCGCCCGGCGAGCTGACTTCGAGGACGTACTCGTCCTCACCCATCACATCGGTTTCGTCGAGCTTGTCGGAGACCTCGCGACTCAGCTCGGCACACGCGTCCAGTTCCACGCCCTCGTCGGAGTCCACGATGATCCGCAGCATCCGGCGCTTGCCCGCCCGCGACATCTCGATCTCTTCGAGGTCCAGGCCCTTGGCGGCGACGAGCGGCTCCAGCAGTCCGCGCAGCCTGTCGCTCTGGGTGGTGCTCATCCGGGTGACTCCTCGGCCGCGTGTGCTGTTGTGGTTTCCGTCGTGTGTCAGGTCAAAGGGTATCCGGTGTCGGGGGGTGTTGCCGTCCGCCCTGTGGACAGGGCCCCGGGTACCGTGATCACACCCTGCCCCGCCATCGGTCCCGCCATCAGGCCCGCCATCACCCGGAGGACGTCGCCGTGCCCTGGACTCTGCCTTCGAGACCCTCGCGCAGGAGCCTGCTCGCCGGTGCGGCCGGTGCCGCACTGCTGACCGGGTGCTCGGACGGCCGTGCGACCGACGCCGCCCTCACGATTCCACTCGAACGGCGGATGCGGGAGACGGCCGTCCGTGACAGTGCGCGGCTGCTGGAACGTTACGACGCCACGGCGGCCGCCCATCCGGCCCTGGCCGCGCGGCTCGCTCCGCTGCGTGCCGCCGTCGCCGCCCACACCGCGGCCCTGTCCCTCACCCCTTCGGCCCCGCCGTCCCCTTCCCCGTCCCGGTCCGGCGGTACGGGGGCCGCCGCGCCCGCGGCGAGCGGCGGGCCCGTGCCCCAGGCTCCCGCCGAGGCCCTGACCGCGCTCGCGGACGCCGAGCGGAGCCTGTCCGAGTCCCGGACGATCGACCTGGCCGGGGCACCCGGGGAGCTGGCCCGGCTGCTGGCCTCGGTGGCCGCCTGCGGCGCCGTCCACGCGTACCTGCTGACCTCGACCCCCGGAGCCACCTCGTGAAGCCCGAACCCTCCCCCGCCGGCCGGGTCCTGGAGGCCGCCCAGGCCGCGCTCGCCGCCGAGCACGCGGCCGCGTACGGCTACGGGGTGATCGGTGCCCGTTCCGCCGGCGAGCGCGCCAAGCAGGCCCGGGAGGCGTACGGCGGTCACCTCGCGCGGCGCGACGTGCTCGCCCGGACCGTACGGGAGCTCGGCGGCGCGCCCCGGGCCGCGGAGGCCGCGTACGCCCTGCCCTTCGAGGTGCGCACCGCGGCCGACGCCGAGCGGCTGGCCGCCGAGATCGAGGACCGGGTGGCCGGCGCGTACTCCGACCTGGTGCGCGCGGCGGAGGGTCCGCTGCGCCGCGAGGCGGCCGACGCGCTGAGCGCGGCGGCAGTGCGCGCGGCACGCTGGCGTGGTGTCGGCGTAGCCTTCCCTGGGCTCGCAGAACGCGCTGACGAGGCGCAACGGGCCCAGCACAGCTGAAAGGGACCACGCACGCATGGCTTTCGAACCGCCGCAGCGGCTTGTACGGGCGCTCGGCGAGATGCCGGAATCGGCGCAGGACGCGGACTGGCTGGGGCAGTTGCCCCGACTCACCGAGGCCGCGCTGGCCCGGCGCGGGGTGGAGGCCCGGCGGGTGCAGGCCCCGGGTGGCCGCAGCAGCCTGGTGGTCCTCGTCACGTACGCCGACGGGACTCCGGCCGCACTGAAACTGGCACCCCCGCACGCCCGGCCCGACCGCGAGCTGGCCGCGCTGGCCCACTGGGGCGGCTTCGGGGCCGTACGGGTCCTCGACACCCGGCATCACGACGACGACGGGGCGCTGCTGCTGGAGCGGCTGCATCCGGAGGTGTCGCTGCGGTCGCTGCCGGAGGCGAAGGCCCTGCTGGAGGCGAGCGGCACGCTGCGCCGGCTGTGGGTGGCGCCGCCGGCCGGGCACGGCTGGGAGACGGTGGCGGAGCGCACCGAGTGGCAGTCGCAGGCCTTGCGGGCGGCCCCGGCGGAGACCCGGGCCCTGGCGGACTCGGCGCTGGCGGTGCGGGCGGAGCTGGTGGCGGCCGCGCCGGAGGAGCTGCTGCTGCACGGGAACTTCCGGCAGGGCAAGGTGCTGGCGGGCGAGCGGGCCCCGTGGCTGACGGTGGGACCGGATCCGCTGGTCGGGGAGCGGGCGTACGACCTGGCGCGGCTGGTCCGGGACCGGCTGGAGGACCAGGTGGCCTCCTCGGCGGGTGCGGCCGGCGCCCGGCGCCGGGTGAACAAGCTGGCGGACGCGCTGGAGGTGGACCGGGAGCGGCTGCGGGGCTGGACGCTGTTCCGTGCGGTGGAGTCGGGCAACCGCGCGCTGGCCGCGGGGCGGCGCCGGGACGCGGAACTGCTGCTGGAGTTCGCGGCCTGGTTGTAGGGCATACCGTAGATATCGAGGTATGTCCGGCAGGGGGCCGTCATGGTCGAAGAACTGCTGACAGCGGTCGTGGCCACGGGTGTGGCCGCCGTGGTCTACGTGGGCGCCGCTGCCCGGGTGGTCAAGCAGTACGAGCGGGGTCTGGTCTTCCGCTTCGGCAGGCTGCGCGAGGAGGTCCGCGGTCCCGGCTTCACGACGATCGTTCCGTTCGTGGAGCGGCTGCGCAAAGTCAACATGCAGATCGTGACGCTGCCTGTGCCCGCGCAGGAGGGCATCACCCGGGACAACGTCACGGTGCGCGTGGACGCGGTCGTGTACTTCAAGGTCGTCGACCCGGCGAGTGCGATCGTGGCGGTGGAGGACTACCGCTTCGCCGTCTCACAGATGGCGCAGACCTCGCTCAGGTCGATCATCGGAAAGTCCGACCTGGACGATCTGCTGTCGAACCGGGAGATGCTCAACCAGGGCCTGGAGCTGATGATCGACAGCCCGGCGGTGGGCTGGGGCGTGCAGATCGACCGGGTCGAGATCAAGGACGTCTCGCTGCCGGAGACGATGAAGCGGTCGATGGCCCGGCAGGCGGAGGCGGACCGCGAGCGCCGGGCGCGTGTGATCAACGCGGACGCGGAACTGCAGGCCTCGCACAAGCTCGCCGAGGCGGCGGAGGTCATGTCGGACCAGCCGGCGGCGTTGCAGCTGCGTCTGCTCCACACGATCGTGGCGGTCGCCGCCGAGAAGAACTCCACGCTGGTGCTGCCGTTTCCGGTGGAGCTGCTGCGCTTCCTGGAGCGCGCGGTCCCTCCGCCGACGGCGGCGCCCGCGCGGGAGGAACCGGCCCCGGCCGGCCCGGCTTCCGAAGGCCCCGGGCCGGCCGAGGTCGCGGACGCGGATGCGGGCGCGCTCGACGGAGCCCCGGTTCCGGATGCCCTCGGCGGGGCGGCGGACGGGCTGATGCTGGACGCGCCGCCGGAGGAGGAGGAGGAGGAGCGGGAGGGGCGGCGCGAGTAGCCGCTGCGCGGGGCCGTCCCCGACCCGCCCTTCCACCGTTCCCCGGGCTCCGCCCGGACCCGGTCCTCGAACGCCGGACGGGCTGGAACGGCCCGGCCCCGGCCAAGATCCAGCCTCGCCGGCGCTTGAGCCCCGGAAGGCCGGGGCGCGGCAGGGCTACGGCGTCAGGCGGGAGAGGGCTTCCGTCAGGGGGAGTTCCTCGCGGCTGCCCGTGGCGCGGTGCTGGAGTTCGACCACGCCGTCGGCTGAGCGGCGGCCCGCCACCAGGATCCACGGCACGCCGATCAGTTCCGCGTCCGTGAGCTTCACGCCGGGCGACAGGCCCGGGCGGTCGTCCAGCAGCACGCGCAGGCCCGCCGCGGCCAGGGCCGTCGCCGCCTCCTCCGCCAGCGCGAGCGGCACCGCCTTGCCCGCGGCCACCACGTGGACGTCGGCCGGGGCCACCGCCGCGGGCCAGCACAGGCCGCGCTCGTCCGCCGTCTGCTCGGCGAGCGCCGCCACCGCGCGGGAGACGCCGATGCCGTAGGAGCCCATCGTGACCCGGACCGGCTTGCCTTCACGGCCCAGGACGTCCAGCCCGAAGGCGTCCGCGTACTTGCGGCCCAGCTGGAAGATGTGCCCGATCTCGATGGCCCGGTCGAGCTTCAGGCCCGCCCCGCAGGAGGGGCAGGGGTCGCCCGGCTCCACGACCACCACGTCCAGGTACCGGTCGACCTCGAAGTCCCGCCCGCAGACCACGTTGCGGGCGTGCGTGTCCGCCCGGTTGGCCCCCGTCACCCACGCGGTGCCGGGCGCGACCCGGGGGTCGGCGAGGTAGCGGACCTTCTCCAGGCCCTGCGGGCCCACGTAGCCGCGTACCAGGTCCGGGCGGCCCTCAAAGTCCTCGGCCGTCACCAGTTCCACCACCGCCGGGGCCAGGTGCTCGCCCAGCTTGCCGAGGTCCACCTCCCGGTCCCCCGGTACTCCCACGGCCGTGATCTCACCGTCGACCTTGACCAGGAGGTTCTTCAGCGTGGCCGAGGCCGGTACGCCCAGGTGCGCGGCGAGGGTCTCGATCGTGGGTGTGTCCGGGGTGTCCACCTCCTCCAGCGCCGGGTGCTGTGCGGACACCGGGGTCAGGGCGAAGGTCACGGCCTCCGTGTTCGCCGCGTAGCCGCAGGAGGGGCAGTCCGCGAAGGTGTCCTCGCCCGCCCCGGCCGGGGCCAGGAACTCCTCGGACGCCGAGCCGCCCATCGCGCCCGACACCGCCGACACGATGCGGTGGTCCAGGCCGAGCCGCTCGAAGATGCGGACGTACGCCTCGCGGTGGAGCCGGTAGGACTCCTCCAGGCCCTCGTCGGACACGTCGAAGGAGTACGAGTCCTTCATCTGGAACTCGCGCCCGCGCAGCACCCCGGACCGGGGCCGCGCCTCGTCGCGGTACTTGGTCTGGATCTGGTAGAGCATGACCGGCAGGTCCTTGTAGGAGGTGCACTGGTCCTTGACGACGAGGGTGAAGATCTCCTCGTGGGTGGGCCCGAGCAGGTAGTCCGCGCCCTTGCGGTCCTTCAGCCGGAACAGCAGGTCGCCGTACTCCGACCAGCGGCCGCTGACCTCGTACGGCTCCTTCGGCAGCAGGGCCGGGAGCAGCACCTCCTGGGCCCCGATGGCGTCCATCTCCTCGCGGACGACCCGCGAGACGTTGTCCAGGACCCGCTTGCCGAGCGGCAGCCACGTCCAGACCCCGGCCGAGCTGCGCCGGACGTATCCGGCGCGGACCAGGAGCCGGTGGCTGAGGGTTTCGGCGTCGGCCGGGTCCTCGCGGAGGGTCTTGGCCATGAGGCGGGACATGCGCTGTACGTGGTGCGTAGCCATGCCGGGAGGTTACCGGGGGCCCGCCGGTCGGCGGTACCGGTTTCAGGGCCTGGTCAGGGGCAGGGTGGCGCCCATGACGGCGTACGGCAGGCTCGCGCTCGGGAAGTGGACCTGGCGGGCGAGGTCGGCGTAGCCGAGGGTCCGGTAGAGGCCGCGGGCGGGGCTCTCGGTGTCGATGGCGGACAGGATCGAGCGGGGCTCGGCGGCGGTGTCGGTGATGCCGGTGATCAGGGCGCGGCCGACGCCGTGGCCCTGGAAGCCGGGGTGGACGTGCAGCTCGGTGATCACGAAGGAGCCGTCGAGCCAGCCCTCGTGCCCGCCGGCCCGCAGGTAGGGTTCGACGACGGTGGACCACCAGTGGGTGCGGTCGTTCGGCATCCCGTACACGAATCCGGTGAGCGCTCCGTCCTCGGCGAACGCCCCGAGGGCGCGGGCGCCCCGGCAGGTCATGTGGCGCTGGACGATGTAGCGCCGGATGCCGACCTCCTCCTCGCTGAGGCCGAAGGCGACGGCCTGCACGCGCAGGGCCTCGTCCACGCGGGCGGCGAGGTCGAGGGGACCGATGCGGACTCCGGAAGGCAGCGACATGCGGCGACCTTACTTCGCGGTACGGGGCTGCCGGAATGCCACAGCCGGGGTCCGTGGGCCAGTGATCCGCAACTGGTGCGGCCAGGCGCCGGAGCCGGGCGTCAGAAGAGCACGCTCATGAACGCACCGACCTCGCGGAAGCCCACGCGGCGGTAGGCCGCCCGCGCGGCGGTGTTGAAGTCGTTCACGTAGAGGCTGACCACGGGGGCCACGTCCCGCAGCGCGTACTCGACGACGGCGGCCATGCCGGTCTCCGAGTGGCCGAGGCCGCGGAACTCGGGGTCCACCCACACGCCCTGGATCTGGCAGGCGCGGGCGGTGGCGGCGCCGATCTCGGCCTTGAAGACGACCTTGCCGTCGTCGACACGGGCGAAGGAGCGGCCACCGGCGACGAGCTCGGCGACGCGGGCCTGGTAGAGCAGCCCGCCGTCACCGGCCATCGGCGAGATGCCGACCTCCTCGGTGAACATGGCCACGCAGGCGGGCATGATCAGGTCCATCTCGTCCTTGCGGATCCGGCGGACCTGCGGGTCGGCCTCGACCGTGGTGGACGGGCGCTCGATGACCATGAGCGGCTGGTGGGAGCGGACCTCGCGGGCCGGCCCCCAGCCGGGCTCCAGGAGCTGCCACAGCAGCCGGGTGGCCTCGGCGGGGCCGACGATGGAGGAGCAGCGGCGGCCGGTGCGGCGGGCCCGGTCCGCGAAGGCGCGTACGGCGTCGGGTCCGGCGCAGACGGGGACCAGATTGGCGCCCGCGTAGCAGAGCGAGCGGAGCTCGCCGTCGGCGTACCAGCCCCACATCTCGCCGCCCAGGCGCCAGGGGTCGAGTCCGGCGACCTGGACCCGGGAGGTGACGAAGGCGTTCTCGACCGGCTCGCGTCCGAGGATTTCCATCGCGGCGTCGAGATCACTGGGCTCAAGGACCCGGGTGGTGGTCTGCGTCAACACTGGGGCCTCACCATGCAAGTCTGCTGATCTCCGCACTGTACCCGGCGGGGCCCGGGGATGCCGCGTCCGAGGTCACGAAAGAGCCCCGGACCGCCCCCGAACTGCGGGAACGGCACCGGGGCCACTGACGGTGCGGGATCTCCCGGAGGGATCAGACGCCGATGGCGACGGTGGGCTCGCCGCTCATCACGCCGTCCTTCTCCATCTGCTCGGCGATCTTCATGGCCTCTTCGATGAGGGTCTCCACGATCTTCGACTCGGGGACGGTCTTGATGACCTCGCCCTTCACGAAGATCTGGCCCTTGCCGTTGCCGGAGGCGACGCCGAGGTCGGCCTCACGGGCCTCGCCCGGGCCGTTGACGACGCAGCCCATGACCGCGACGCGCAGCGGGACCTCCATGCCCTCCAGGCCCGCCGTGACCTCCTCGGCCAGCTTGTAGACGTCGACCTGGGCGCGGCCGCAGGACGGGCAGGAGACGATCTCCAGGCGGCGCGGCTTGAGGTTGAGCGACTCCAGGATCTGGATGCCGACCTTGACCTCCTCCGCCGGCGGGGCGGAGAGGGAGACGCGGATGGTGTCGCCGATGCCCTCGGAGAGCAGCGCGCCGAAGGCGACGGCGGACTTGATGGTGCCCTGGAAGGCGGGGCCGGCCTCGGTGACGCCCAGGTGCAGCGGGTAGTCGCAGGCGGCGGCGAGCTGGCGGTAGGCGTTGACCATGACGACCGGGTCGTTGTGCTTGACCGAGATCTTGATGTCGCCGAAGCCGTGCTCCTCGAAGAGGGAGGCCTCCCACAGCGCGGACTCGACCAGGGCCTCGGGGGTGGCCTTGCCGTACTTCTTCAGGAGGCGGGCGTCGAGGGAGCCGGCGTTCACACCGATGCGGATCGGGGTGCGCGTCTCGTTCGCGGCCTTCGCGATCTCCTTGACCTTGTCGTCGAACTGCTTGATGTTGCCCGGGTTCACCCGGACCGCGGCGCAGCCGGCGTCGATCGCGGCGAACACGTACTTGGGCTGGAAGTGGATGTCGGCGATGACCGGGATCTGCGACTTCTTGGCGATCACGGCGAGCGCGTCGGCGTCGTCCTGGGTCGGGCAGGCGACGCGGACGATGTCGCAGCCGGAGGCGGTGAGCTCGGCGATCTGCTGGAGCGTCGCCCCGATGTCGGAGGTCCTGGTCGTGGTCATCGACTGCACGGAGATCTGTGCGTCGCCGCCGACGGCCACCTTGCCGACCTGGATCTTGCGGCTGACCCTGCGGTCGGCAAGCTTCGTCGGCACGGCCGGCATTCCGAGAGAGATGGCAGTCATCTGCTGTGCAACCCCAAGGTGTGGATCAAGGTCCCGAGATCGGCGGGCTCCAGGCTTCGAGATTACGCCAACCACGGCGCGGCCCGTGCATCCGAGGGGTCCGCCACCCGAACGTAGGGAGCCGGGCACGATCCGTGCCCGGCTCCGGCGGTGCTGGGGTACGACCCCCCGCGAACTAGGTGATCTTGATCGGGTTCACCACGTCCGCGACCATCACCAGCAGGGTGAAGCAGATGAACAGGCCCGCGACCACGTACGCGACGGGCATCAGCTTCGCGACGTCGAACGGGCCCGGGTCGGGGCGCCGGAAGATCCGGGCGACGGTGCGGCGCAGCGATTCCCACAGGGCGCCGGCGATGTGCCCGCCGTCGAGCGGGAGCAGCGGCAGCATGTTGAACAGGAACAGCGAGAGGTTGAAGCCGGCCAGCAGGTTGAGGAAGAAGACCAGCTGGTGCTGGGCGGGGATGTCGAGGGTGAAGATCTCACCGCTGACGCGCGCCGCGCCGACGACGCCCATGGGGCTGTCCTGCTTGCGCTCGGCCCCGTTGAAGGCCGCGTTCCACAGGTCCGGGACCTTGGACGGGAGTGCGACGAGTGACTCGACGCCGGCCTGCATCATCTCGCCCATGCGGTCGACGGACTGGCCGAAGGACTGCGGTACGTAGCCGGAGGCGGGGGCGAAACCGAGGAAGCCCGCGGTGACGTACTCGTCCTTGACGTACCGGCCGCTGCCGTCCGTCTTGGCGACCTTGTTCTCGATCAGGTCCGCCTTGAGGTCCACGCGCTGCCCGGCCCGCTCCACGGTGATCGTGGCGGGGCCGACGGTGGCCCGGATGTCCTTCTGCAGGGCCGACCAGTCGCCGACCGCACGGCCGTCGAAGGCGACGATCTTGTCGCCGGCCTTCAGGCCCGCGGCCTTGGCGGGGGCGGCCGGGTCGCCGGGGGCGCACTTGTCGCGCTTCTCGCTCTGCTGGATGACGCAGTCCGAGACGGTGGCGACCGAGGTGGTCTGGGTGTTGAGCCCGAAGGTCATCAGGGTCGTGAGGAAGATCGCCACGGCCAGGACCAGGTTCATGAACGGCCCGGCGAACATCACGATCACGCGCTTCCACGGCTTGCGCGTGTAGAAGAGCCGGCTCTCGTCCCCGGGCTGGAGCTCCTCGTACGCGGCCGAGCGCGCGTCCTCGATCATCGACCGGAACGGCGAGGTGGAGCGGGCGGTGACCTTGCCGTCCTCGCCGGGCGGGAACATCCCGATCATGCGGATGTAGCCGCCCATCGGGATGGCCTTGATCCCGTACTCGGTCTCGCCCTTCCTCCGCGACCAGACGGTCGGCCCGAAGCCCACCATGTACTGCGGCACGCGGATGCCGAAGATCTTGGCCGTGGAGAGGTGCCCCAGCTCGTGCCAGGCGATGGAGACCAGCAGGCCGACCGCGAAGACCACGACCCCGAGCACCGTCATCAGTAGTGTCATGCGCGCGCCTCCACGGCGGCCCGCGCCGCCATCTCCCGCGCCCGGGCCCTGGCCCAGGCCTCCGCTTCAAGGACGTCCTGGACCGTCAGGGAGGTTCCCGACTCAGGTGTCCCGTGCTCATCGACCACGGCAGAGACCGTATCCATGATTGCTGTGAACGGCAGCCGACCTGCCAGGAACGCCTCTACGCACTCCTCGTTGGCGGCATTGAACACGGCCGGTGCGGTGCCGCCGAGTGTGCCCACGTGCCGGGCGAGGCCCACCGACGGGAAGGCCTCGGTGTCCAGCGGGAAGAACTCCCAGGTGGATGCCTTGGTCCAGTCGAAGGCGGGGGCCGCGTCCGGGACCCGCTGGGGCCAGCCGAGGCCGATCGCGATGGGGCCGCCCATGTCCGGCGGGGTGGCCTGGGCGAGCGTGGAGCCGTCGCTGAACTCCACCATCGAGTGCACGTAGGACTGCGGATGGACCACGACCTCGATGCGGTCGAAGGGGATGTCGTAGAGCAGGTGCGCCTCGATGACCTCCAGACCCTTGTTGACCAGGGTGGCGGAGTTCACGGTGATCACCGGGCCCATGGCCCAGGTGGGGTGCGCGAGGGCGTCCTCGACGGTGACCTTCGCCAGCTCGGCGCGGGTGCGGCCGCGGAAGGGGCCGCCGGAGGCGGTCACCACGAGCCTGCGGACGTCGGCCCGGGTACCGGCGGCGAGCGCCTGGAAGAGCGCCGCGTGCTCGGAGTCCACCGGGATGATCTGGCCGGGCTTCGCCAGCGCCTTGACCAGCGGGCCGCCGACGATCAGCGACTCCTTGTTGGCCAGGGCCAGGGTCCGGCCCGCCCGCAGTGCGGCGAGGGTCGGCGCGAGGCCGATGGAGCCGGTGATGCCGTTGAGGACGGTGTGGCACTCGGAGGCGGCGAGTTCGGCCGCGGCGTCCGGACCGGCCAGGATCTCGGGCAGCGGCTCCGAGGCACCGTACTGGGCGCTCAGCGCCTCTTTCAGGGCCGGTACGACGTCCTCGCGGGCGACGGCCACGGTCTGGACCCGCAGCCGGCGGGCCTGCTCGGCCAGCAGCTCCACCCGCCCGCCGGCGGCGGACAGCGCGGTGACCCTGAACCGGTCCGGGTTGCGCAGGGCGAGGTCGATGGCCTGGGTCCCGATGGACCCGGTGGACCCGAGGATGACGATGTCCCGGAGGCCGGCCGCGGGGTCGAAGAGGAGGTGCGGATCGGCGAGGGGGGCTGGGCGGTCGCTCATGCCCCCATTGTTGCCGGAAGTCACGAGCGGCCGGACACGGAGCCCCCTTCCGTTACCCGCAGGAGCAGGTGCGGGAGGGTTCCGGCGAACTCCGGGAGCGTCCGGGCGACGCTCCACCAGGCTTCGGGGTCGTCGTCGAGGGCCAGGGACAGCAGCTGGTCCGCCTCGGCGTGGGAGGCGAGGACGGCCGCGGGACGGTCGTGCCGGTCGGGATGGTCCACGTCGCCCAGCCAGTGGTCCTGGTCCAGGGCCCAGCAGGCCGGCAGCTTGTGCCGGATCACGTCGTTGCCCGTGAGCAGGCCGCGGTCGACGCAGTCGCGCACCCAGCGGATGTCCTCCGCGACACTGTCCATCGGCACGGCGAGGCTCGTCAGGGCCAGCTCGCGCTCCACGCCCCCGTAGGGCTCGGCGGCCGTCGGGGAGAGGTGGCGCACCGCGCGGACCAGGTCGGCGCCGGGCTCACCCGTGTCCGACGCCTCGGGGACGGTCCCGTCGGCCAGGGCGGCGACCAGCGCGGGCAGCGGGCCCGGGTAGCCGGGGGCGTGCCGCAGCAGCTCCGCCCACAGGCGGGGATCGTCGCCCAGCGGGCGCAGGGCCCGCAGGACGGCGCTCTGCATGCCGGCCTGTTCGGGCAGGGTCCAGCGCAGGCCGTCGGTGTCGGGGAGCCGGGCGAGCAGCAGGGTCCGGCGCGCGGGCGCGACGTGGGCGACGAGTTCCTCGTGCGTGACCCGTCCCATCCGCACGGCCCGCACCGCGGGCCGGTGCCAGGAGCGCTCGTCCGGCGCCGCCCCGGCGGCCAGGAACGCGAAGACGGTCTCCAGGGGCAGGTCCCCGACGAGCAGCAGGGCCTCGACCCCGCCGGCCGACAGGGGCTCGCGCAGGTGCTCGGCGAGCAGCAGCTCCGGGTCCGGCCGGTGCGGCAGGTGCGGCATGGCCAGGATGTCCAGCGGGACCCGCGGCCCGCTCTGCCCGTGCCGGCGCAACAGGGCGGCCAGCTCGGCGGCGGTGAGCGGGCCGTCGCCGGGATCCCTGCAGAGCTCCGTGCGGAGCACCGGCAGGAGTGCGGGAGGGGTGCGGCGGCGGGCGTAGCGGGCGGGTCCGGGCAGCCCGGGCAGCGGCCGGCCCACGACCCGGGGGTTGCGCGCGATGAAGGTCCGGTCGGCCGCGCCGCCGTGGCGCAGCAGCAGTGTGACGGTCGAGGCGGAGAGCCATTCGTCCCGGCACAGGTATTTGCGGGTGGGCTCGTCCAGCCTGCCGGTCATGTCGGTGACGACGCGGTCCGGTGCGTGGCGCAGCAGGTGCGCCACGCACCAGGCCAGCCGTCGGCTGGTGCGGTCTTCCTCGGCCGTCGACATCGTTCTCGTCCGCCTCGCGCTGTGCTCGTACGCGTACCAGTACTCGTACTCATCCTCGTACGTCTGTCCGACGTCCGGCGATGATCGCAGGTCAGCGGATGGGGCGGTGCACGTTTTTCTGAGTCGAGGGTCCCGGCGCCGCGTCCGCGATCCAGGGGCCCTCGCCGGAGGGGTCGAGGACGCCCTCCTCCAGCCAGGCGTAGGTACCGGACAGGACCCCCGCGACCACCTTGCGGTCGAGGTCGTCGGTGTTGGACCAGAGCCGGCCGAAGAGCTCCTCCACGCGCAGCCGGGACTGCTCGCAGAAGGCGTCGGCCAGCTGGTAGGCCTCGCGGCCGTGGGCGCCGGTGGCACGCAGATGCTCGGCACGGACGCAGGCCGCGCTCATGGCGAAGAGCTCGGCGCCGATGTCGACGATCCGGCCGAGGAATCCCTGTTTGGTCTCCATCCGGCCCTGCCAGCGGGACATGGCGTAGAAGGTCGAGCGGGCGAGTTTGCGGGCGCTTCGCTCCACGTAGCGCAGGTGGGTGGAGAGGTCGGGGTGGCCGCCGGGGTGGAAGGCGCGGTAGGTGCCGGGGACCTGGCCCGGGCCGGTGGCGAGCTTGGGCAGCCAGCGGGCGTAGAACCCGGCGGCGCGGGCTCCGGCCTTCGCCTTGTCGCCGAGCGCCTTCTCGGGGTCGATGAGGTCGCCCGCCACAGAGAGGTGGGCGTCGACGGCCTCGCGGGCGATCAGCAGGTGCATGATCTCGGTGGAGCCCTCGAAGATCCGGTTGATGCGCAGGTCGCGGAGCATCTGCTCGGCGGGGACCGCGCGTTCGCCGCGGGCGGCCAGGGACTCGGCGGTCTCGAAGCCGCGGCCGCCGCGGATCTGGACCAGCTCGTCGGCCATCAGGCAGGCCATCTCGGAGCCGTAGAGCTTGGCGAGGGCGGCCTCGATGCGGATGTCGTTGCGGTCCTCGTCGGCCATCTGGGAGGCGAGGTCGACCACGGCTTCGAGGGCGAAGGTGGTGGCGGCGATGAAGGAGATCTTCGCCCCGACCGCCTCGTGCCTGGCGACCGGGCGGCCCCACTGCTCGCGTACGCCGGACCACTCGCGGGCGATCTTCAGGCACCACTTCCCGGCGCCGACGCACATGGCGGGCAGGGACAGCCGGCCGGTGTTGAGCGTGGTCAGGGCGATCTTCAGGCCCGCGCCCTCGGCGCCGATGCGCTGGGCCGCGGGGACGCGTACCCGGTGGAAGCGGGTGACGCCGTTCTCCAGGCCGCGCAGGCCCATGAAGGCGTTGCGGTGCTCAACGGTGATGCCCGGCGAGTCCGCTTCGACGACGAAGGCGGTGATCCCGCCGCGGTGGTCCTCCGACTTCGGGACGCGGGCCATCACGACGAGCAGGTCCGCGACGACCCCGTTGGTCGTCCAGAGCTTCACGCCGTCGAGCACGTAGTCGTCCCCGTCCGGGACGGCGGTGGTGGCCAGGCGCGCCGGGTCGGAGCCCACGTCGGGCTCGGTGAGCAGGAAGGCGCTGATGGCGGTGGTGGCGCAGCGGGGCAGGTAGGCGTCCTTCTGCTCCTGCGTGCCGAACATCTTCAGCGGCTGGGGCACGCCGATCGACTGGTGGGCGGAGAGCAGGGCTCCGATGGCCGGGCTCACCGAGCCGACGAGGGCCAGCGCCTTGTTGTAGTAGACCTGGGTGAGACCGAGGCCGCCGTACTTGGGGTCGATCTTCATGCCGAGGGCGCCGAGTTCCTTGAGACCGCGCACGGTCTCGTCGGGGATCTTCGCCTCGCGCTCGATGAGGGCCCCGTCGATGCGGGTCTCGCAGAACTCCCGCAGCCGGGCCAGGAAGGCCTCGCCCCGCCGGACGTCCTCGTCGGCGGGGAGCGGATGGGGGTGGATCAGGTCGAGCCGGAAGCGTCCGAGGAACAGTTCCTTGGCGAAACTGGGTTTGCGCCAGTCCTGTTCCCGGGCCGCCTCCGCGACCTGCCGTGCCTCGCGCTCGGTCACCTTGGGCTGTGTGCCGCTGGGCTGTGCGGGCTGTACGGGCTGTGTTGCGGACATGCGGGGACTCACCTCGCCGCCGGAGTCGGTTCACCGGATTACCAGCCGGTGCTACTTGTGAGTCGTACCCCGTCCGGCTCCACCGGAAAAGCCGGGGCGGTCCGATCGGGGGAACCGGCGGACGCGGCCGCCGGACGCGGCCGCCGGACGCGCCGGCCCGGGCACGGGGCCCGGTCCGGAAAAAGGGGACGGCCGGAGCCCCCGCACAGTGGGCTCCGGCCGTCGGCTCTGGGCCGTACGAGATCAGATGTCGAGGCCGGTCAGGACCAGGACCCGCTCGTACGTGTAGTCGTCCATCGCGTAGCGGACGCCCTCGCGGCCCACGCCGGACTGCTTGACGCCGCCGTACGGCATCTGGTCGGCGCGGTAGGACGGCGCGTCGCCGATGATCACACCGCCGACCTCCAGCTCGCGGTGGGCACGGAACGCGGTCTGGACGTTGCGGGTGAAGACGCCGGTCTGCAGACCGAACTTCGAGTCGTTGACGGCGGCGAAGGCCTCGTCGGTGTTCTCGACCTTCTGCAGCGTCAGGACCGGCCCGAAGACCTCCTCGGAGGCGAGCTTGACGCCGTCCGGCACGTGGGCCAGGACGGTGGGCTCGTACGAGGCTCCCTCGCGCTTGCCGCCGGTGAGCAGCTTGGCGCCGGCGGACACGGCCTCGTCGACCCAGGACTCGACGCGCTCGGCGGCGGCCTGGGAGACCAGCGGGCCGACGTCGGTGGCGTCGTCGTTCGGGTCGCCGGTGACCTGCGCCTGGACCTTCGCGACGACCTTCTCGACGAGGCGGTCGTAGACGGAGGCGTCGGCGATCACGCGCTGCACGGAGATGCAGGACTGGCCGGCCTGGTAGTTCGAGAAGGTCGCGATACGGGTCGCGGCCCAGTCGAGGTCGGCCTCGGAGGACCAGTCGTCGAGGACCACGGCCGCGGCGTTGCCGCCGAGCTCCAGGGTGCAGTGCTTGTGGGGCACCGACTGCTGGATGGCGTAGCCGACGGTGTCGGAGCCGGTGAAGGAGATGACGGGCAGGCGCTCGTCCTTGACCAGGGCCGGCATCTTCTCGTTGGCGACCGGAAGGACCGACCAGGAGCCGGCCGGGAGGTCGGTCTCGGCGAGCAGCTCGCCCAGGATCAGCCCGGAGAGCGGGGTGGCCGGGGCGGGCTTGAGGATGATCGGCGCACCGACGGCGATGGCCGGGGCCACCTTGTGGGCGCAGAGGTTCAGCGGGAAGTTGAACGGCGCGATGCCGAGGACCGGACCCTTGACGAAGCGGCGGGTCAGGGCGAGACGGCCGACGCCGCCGGCGTCGGTGTCCAGGCGCTGGGCCTCTCCGCCGTTGAAGCGGCGGGCCTCTTCGGCGGCGAAGCGGAACACGGACACCGCTCGGCCGACCTCGCCGCGGGCCCACTTGACGGGCTTGCCGTTCTCGGCGGAGATCAGCTGGGCGATCTCCTCGGTGCGCTCGGCGAGCCGCTTGGACACGTGGTCCAGGGCCGCGGCCCGTACGTGGGCGGGGGTCGCGGAGAACTCCGCCGTCACGGCGTACGCCGCGGCCACGGCCTCTTCGACCTGCTCGTCGGTGGGCACGCTGACGGTGCCTACCAGGCGGCCGTCCCACGGGGAGTGGACGTCGAAGCTGTCCTCGCCGGTGGCCTGGCGGCCGGCGAGCCAGAAGGCGTGGGTGGAAGTCATGCGAATCCCGGCCCTTCGGAAGTGTGCGGTGGGTCCTGACCCCTCCACCGTAGGACTCCGCCGGGGTTTCGGCGTTTGTCCCTGATGGAGCGGCGGGTCGTCGCGCTTCGCCGCTTTGTCACTGTCCGGCCGGCCGGGTCCGCGCCCTGAGCCCGCCCTGAGCCCGCCCGGCGCCCGCCCGGCGGGCTCAGGACGGGGCCGCGGTCGCCTTGAGGGCGAGCCACAGCTCCATGCGGACGTCCGGGTCCTCCAGGGAGCGGCCGAGGATCTCCTCGACCCGCTTCATCCGGTAGCGCAGGGTGTGCCGGTGCACGCCGAGGTCGGCCGCGGCGGCGTCCCACTGCCCGTGGCGGGAGAGCCAGGCCTGGAGGGAGGCCACCAGGTCGCCGCGCCCGGTCGCGTCGTGCTCCCGCAGCGCGCGCAGGGTGCCGTCCGCGAAGGCCCGTACGGCGTCGTCGGCCAGCAGCGGCAGGACCGAGCCCGCCGCCATGTCCTCGTGCTCCACCATCGGCCGGCCGCGCCGCCGGGCCACCGCCAGGGCCTGGTCGGCCTGCTTGAGGGCCGCCGCCACCGTGCCCGGTCCGGCCGGCGCGGACAGGCCGACCACCAGCTCGTCGGGCTCCGGCCCGGCCGCGTCCCGGCCGCGCCTGGCCTCCAGTACGTCCGCGTGGTCCACGCACGCCTGCACGGCCGAGCCCCCGTCGGAGGCCAGGACCACGAGCCGGCCCGGCTCCGGGACGACGAGCAGCGCCTCCCCGGTGCGGGCCGCCGCCGACTCCACCGTGTCGGACAGCAGCGCGAGTCCTTCCGGCTGCGCGGTCCCCGCCAGGGCCGGCTCGGCCACGATGAGCCGGAACGGTGCCTCCAGCAGGGCCCCGTAGAGGTCCCCGGCCACGGACCGCGCGTGGTCCGCCTCGCCCGCGAGCAGCATCCGCAGCACGGCCGCCCCGAGCCGGGACTCGGCGTCGTGCAGCGAGCGCGAGCGCTCGGTGGTGAGGGTGAGCAGCGCGACCGCCGAGTGGACGGCGTACCGCTCGGCCGTGCCCAGCGGGGCCGCCGTGCCGACGGCGAGCGCTCCGCGGGCGCGCCTGCCGGTGCCCAGGGACTGCAGTTCCACCCGGTCCTCGGAGCCGCCGACCACGGCGCTCGCGGGCGCCGGTCGCTCCCGCAGCCGTTCCACGTCGGGCGTCAGCCGCGCGGCGCGGCGCGCGGCCCAGTCGGGTGCGGCGGCGACGACCGCACCCGAGGTGTCGTACAGGGCGGCCCAGCCGTGCACGTGCGCGGCCAGCTTCGCCAGCAGCTCGGTGGGTCCGTCGGCGGAGAGCGCGGCGCGCGTCAGCTCCCGCTGGGCTTCGAAACCGGCGGTGACGGCCCGGTACTGGTCCGCGGCGAGGGCCGCGGAGACCGCCTTGCTGATCGCCAGGAACGGGGTCCGCCGCGGTACCTCCAGCAGCGGCATGTCCTCGGTCCGCGCGGCTTCGACCAGCGCCTCGGGGATCTCCTCGTAGTTGACGCCGATCGCGAAGCCGATGCCGACGACCCCGGCCGCGGCGAGGCGGCGTACGTAGGCGCGCATCTCCTCCGGGTCCCCCGCGTCCAGCTTCATCGCGGTGATCAGCAACAGCTCGCCGCCCTCCATATAGGGGACGGGGTCGGCGAGCTCGCTGACGTGCGCCCAGCGCACCGGGGTGTCCAGGCGACCCTCCCCGGCCCGGACGCTGAGCTTGAGCGCCGAGTGCTGGACGAGTGAGGCGAGGGTGAGCGGCATCGGTAACCAGTGGCCTTAGCGGGAGGGGGTGAGAGGGAGGAGCAGGAGGGAGACCGCCGACAGTTTTCGCCGTGTCGTACGAACGACTCCTCTCGATTCTGCCACCTCGTACGGGTCGGGGGGCGGGTCAGGACGTTCCGGCCAGGCGGACGAGCAGCGGAGCCGCCCGTTCCCCGCGCACCGAGGTCAGCGACAGCACCGCGTGCCCCGGCGGCACCGCGTGCGCCAGGTCCGAGGCGGACCACCGCTCCCGCTCCACCTGGCGGACGGTCACCGCGTCCGTGGTGACCGCCTTCCCGGTGACGAGCTTGCGGAAGGAGTGCATCAGGCGGGTGAGCGGCTGGTCCGCGAAGACGGTGCGGTGGGTGACGTCCCGCGTCTCCACCCACTCCGTGCCCCAGGCCTCGGCGAACCGCTTGCCGTCCCAGGTGGTGACCCCGGAGAAGGCCATCCGGCAGCCGACCGCCCCGAGCAGCGGGGTGCGCAGCGCCTCCGGTACGTCGTCCAGCGAGCGCAGGGTGAGCAGGACGCCGGCGTGCGCCGACCGCAGCCGCTGGACGCCGCGCACGGTCTCGGCGGTCAGGGTGTGAGAGGCGTCGTCGAAGGCGAGGAAGGCGAAGAGGGAGCGGTCGGTGCGGGCGGCAGCGGCGACGTTGAACTGGGCGAGCAGCAGCCGCGCCAGCATCCGGGAGGCGTCGGCGTGCCCGCGCTCGGGCAGGTCCACGCGGACCCGGATCGGGTGCTCCAGCGCGCGCAGCGAGAACGGCCGGCCCTGGCCGGTGGTGTCGAAGAAGCCGGCGAAGGCGGGCCGGTCCAGCAGGGCCACCCGGTCGGCGAGGGCGGGGCCGGGGTCGCCGTGGGCCCCCTGCTGCCGGACCCGGGCGTCGAGCTCGCGCAGCATGGCGTGCTGCCCGGCGAGCTCGCGGCGCAGCGCGTCGAGGGCGTCCGGGACCTGGTCGAGCAGCTCGCGCAGTTCGGGCACGGCCGGGAAGCGGTCGTACGCCGCCCGGAACGGCCCGAGGAGCTGGGCGAGGGCGGTGGCGGCCCGGCGCACGTCGATCCCGGGGACGTCCCCGACGAAGGCCTCGGCGAGCAGGGTGGCGGCCTCGTCGGGGTCGGTGGCGCCGCCGTAGAGGTCGAGGTCGTAGACGGAGGCGGGGTCGCCGACCCGGACCACGACGTCGAAGGCGGCGTCCGGCCCGAGCTGGGCGCCGGCCGCTCCGACGGCGACTACGGCGGCCTGTCCGGCGAGTGCCTGGAGCGAGAGCGACTCGACGACGGGCCGCACCAGGTGCCGCGTCTTGCCGCTGCCGGAGGGCCCGACGGCGAGCAGCGAGGTCCCGAGCACGTCGGGGTCGAGGGCGAGGGCGGTGCCGCGGCGGGAGTACGGGTTGCGGGCCCCGTCCTCCACGGTACCCAGCAGCACCTGCCGGGCGAGCAGGTCGTGCCGGGCGGCCCGCACGGGCAGGTCCCGCGCCCCGGAGGGGTGCACACAGGCTCCGGCGCCCTTGTCGCGGACGGCGTCGGCGAAGGCGCGCATGCGGGAGGGGTCGACGCGCACGGAGTCCCACGCCCGCCGGATCCGGGCGTAGTCCACGTCGTTCATCCGCCCGCCCCCGGCCTCCACCTCCAGCCGCTCGGCCACCTCCCCGAGCCCGGCACCCCGCAACTGAGGCCACCGCACGGGGTCGTCCGGGCCACCGGGTTCAGGGCGGGCCGAGTCGGCGGTGCGCGTGGGCTGCACCGCGCGCAGCGCGCGGCTGCTGAGTACCCTGCGGCCGAGTTCGGGCCAGCGGCCGAGACGCCCGAAGCCGATGACCAGAATGAACACGACCACGCCGTACCAGATGTAGCTCGCCCAGACGGATTCCCGATTGTGTGCCCAGGAATCGGGCGTGAACATGTAGAGCGGCCACAGCCAGAAACCGCCGAGATAGCCGTTCCACAGCAGAGACCAGAGCAGCAGCCCCGCGAGCAGGGAGATCAGGGCCCCACTGACGAGTTGGCGGGTGGGGGTCTCTTCCGGTTCCGCGGCGGCCCGCGGCACGTGTCCGTACGTCCATACCCCCGGCCCGTCCGAGGTGCGCGGGTGTCGCAGCCAGTCGCCCAGCGTCGGCCCGGCCGTCGGCGCGTGCGAGGGCTTCGGCGGGAGGCTCGGGGTCGGGGAGGCCGGTCTCGGGACGTGCCCGGCCCGGGGTGGGCGCGTCTCGTGCGTGCCGTCGGTGTCCATGAAAACCCTGCCCCCTGCCCGTGCCTGCGCTGCGTCGCTCAATGTAGTTGCCCGGCGTCGGCCGTGGGCCCGTACCCGCGCTCCGATGCGCCGCGCCTTCCGGGAAGACGTCCGCCCACGTCCTTCCTATGGCCGCCAAGGACAAGGACACGCGGAGATCACTACCGAACGGAGCATGCAGGACCCCCGCTCCCGGGCCTAGCCTGCGGACAAAGAGACAAGTGCGTCCGAAAACACCCCCCAGGAGCCCCCTATGACCGCTGTTCCGCAGGAGCGCAAGATCGTCACCGCGATCCCCGGCCCCAAGTCGCAGGAGCTGCAGGCCCGCCGCCTCCAGACCGTGGCCGGTGGCGTGGGCTCCGTGCTGCCCGTCTTCACGGCCCGCGCGGGCGGCGGCATCATCGAGGACGTCGACGGCAACCGCCTGATCGACTTCGGCTCCGGCATCGCCGTGACCTCGGTCGGCGCCTCCGCCGAGGCCGTCGTGCGTCGCGCTTCCGCGCAGCTCGCCGACTTCACCCACACCTGTTTCATGGTCACCCCGTACGAGGGCTACGTCGAGGTCTGCGAGGCCCTCGCCGAGCTGACCCCGGGCACCCACGCCAAGAAGTCGGCCCTGTTCAACTCCGGCGCCGAGGCCGTCGAGAACGCCGTCAAGATCGCCCGCTCGTACACCAAGCGCCAGGCCGTCGTCGTCTTCGACCACGGCTACCACGGCCGTACGAACCTGACCATGGCGCTGACCGCGAAGAACATGCCGTACAAGCAGGGCTTCGGTCCGTTCGCCCCCGAGGTCTACCGCGTCCCGGTCGCCTACGGCTACCGCTGGCCCACCGGTGCCGAGAACTGCGGCCCCGAGGCCGCCGCCCAGGCGATCGACCAGATCACCAAGCAGATCGGTGCCGAGAACGTCGCCGCGATCATCATCGAGCCGGTCCTCGGCGAGGGCGGCTTCATCGAGCCGGCCAAGGGCTTCCTGCCCGCGATCGTGAAGTTCGCCAACGACAACGGCATCGTCTTCGTCGCCGACGAGATCCAGTCCGGCTTCTGCCGCACCGGCCAGTGGTTCGCGTGCGAGGACGAGGGCATCGTCCCCGACCTGATCACCACCGCCAAGGGCATCGCGGGCGGCCTGCCGCTCGCCGCCGTGACCGGCCGCGCCGAGATCATGGACGCCGCGCACGCGGGCGGCCTGGGCGGCACCTACGGCGGTAACCCGGTGGCCTGCGCCGGTGCGCTCGGCTCCATCGAGACCATGAAGGAGCTCGACCTCAACGCCGCGGCGAAGAAGATCGAGTCCGTCATGAAGGCCCGCCTGACGGCCATGCAGGAGAAGTACGACATCATCGGCGACATCCGCGGCCGCGGCGCCATGATCGCGATCGAGCTCGTCAAGGACCCGGTCTCCAAGACCCCGTTCCCGGAGGCGGCCGGCGCGCTCGCCAAGGCCTGCCACGCCGAGGGCCTGCTCGTCCTCACCTGCGGCACCTACGGCAACGTGCTCCGCTTCCTCCCGCCGATCGTCATCGGTGAGGACCTGCTGAACGAGGGCCTGGACCTCATCGAGGCCGCGTTCGCGGCCATCGGCACGGCCATCTGAGCGAACGGCTAGAACGTTCGCACGCTGCGACCGGCCTCTACCGGCGGTAACGGGCGGACGCTGTGAAGAAGCTGTGGGGGGCCGATGGCGGGAGCGCGATCCTGCTGTCGGTCCCCCTTCCTCTGCCGTACGGTTTCTGCAGATGAGTGAGACACCCCGCTCCAGGGAAACCGGGGGCGACACCAGTACTGGGCTTCCCCAGCACCGTACTGGGCATGCGTTCGCGCACACTCCTCACCGATCGGACAGCCGTTCGCCCCAAACCCCCCGGGGCGCCCGGCAACCCGATCCGGGCGGCCGTCCCGGAACCATCCCCCCTGTTCCGGGACGGCCGGCCACTCCTCTCCTGACCGCCGCCGTCTGCGGCCTCCTCTTCTCCCTGGTCACCTGGCAGGTGCTGGTCTCCGGCCCGCTGCTGACCCCGGACCACGCGCTGAGCCGCGTCCTGGTGCGTACCGTCCCGGACCCGGTCACCGAGCGCCTCTCCGACCTCGGCAACGTCCCGGTCGCCGTGCCCGTGCTCGTCCTGGCCATGGCCTACGCCGCCCGGCGCGGGCGGCGCGCGGCCGCCGCGGCCGCGGGCCTGGCGATGGCCCTGGTACCGGCCCTGGTCATCCCGTTCAAGGAGTGGACCGCCCGGCCCGGTCCCCTGGAACCCTGGGCCGCCGGCTACTTCCCCTCCGGGCACACGGCCACCGCGGCCGTCGCGTACCTCGGCGCGGCCCTGCTCCTGCGCCCGTACAGCCGCAGGCCGTGGCCGACGGCCGCCGCCCTGGTGCTCACGGGGGCGACGGCCGTCGGGCTGGTCCTGCGCGGGTGGCACTGGCCGCTGGACGTCCTGGCCAGCCTGCTGATGTGCACGCCGCTGCTGCTCGGCGTGGGGTGGGCCGACCGGGTCAGCCGCCGAAGTAGGCGTCGAAGTTCCGGCTGAACTCCCAGCCTCCGAAGCGGTCCCAGTTGATCGACCAGGTCATCAGGCCGCGCAGCCCCGGCCAGGTGCCGTGGGTCTGGTAGGTCCCGCAGTCGGCCTTCCTCGTCAGGCAGTTCAGCGCCTTGTTCACCTCCGCGGGCGAGGTGTGGCCGTTGCCCGCGTTGGCCGTCGCCGGCAGGCCGATGGCGACCTGGTCCGGCCGGAGGGCCGGGAAGACCCGGGCCGCGTTCCCGGCGACCGGGAAGCCGGTGAGCAGCATGTCGGTCATGGCGATGTGGAAGTCCGCTCCGCCCATGGAGTGGTACTGGTTGTCGAGGCCCATGATCGGGCCCGAGTTGTAGTCCTGGACGTGGAGCAGGGTGAGGTCGTCGCGCAGGGCGTGGATGACCGGGAGGTACGCCCCGGCGCGCGGGTCCTGGCCGCCCCAGGGGCCGGAGCCGTAGTACTGGTAGCCGAGCTGCACGAAGAAGGTCTCCGGGGCCATGGTCAGGACGAAACCGGGGCCGTACCTGGCCTTCAGGGTCTTCACGGCCGAGATCAGGTTGACGACCACCGGGGTGGTGGGCGCCCGGAAGTCGGTGTCTCCGGTGGCCAGGGACAGGGAGTGGCCCTCGAAGTCGATGTCCAGGCCGTCGAGCCCGTACTCGTCGATGATCTTGCTGACGGAGGAGACGAAGGTGTCACGGGCGGCCGTGCTGGCGAGCTGGACCTGGCCGTTCTGACCGCCGATCGAGATGAGCACCTTCTTGCCGGCCGCCTGCTTGGCCTTGACGGCCGCCTTGAACTCGGCCTCGGATTCGGCGTTCGGGCATTCCGTGACCGGGCAGAGCCGGAAGCGGATGTCGCCCGAGGTCACCGAAGTGGGTTCGCCGAAGGCGAGGTTGACGACGTCCCAGGAGGCGGGGACGTCGGCCATCCGGAGGTATCCGGAGCCGTTGGCGAAGCTCGCGTGCAGATAGCCGACGAGCGCGTGTGCGGGGAGGCCGCCTCCGCCGCCGCCGCCGCCCCCGGGCGTGGTCGCGGAGGCGGGCGCGCTCTGCGGGGACTCGCCCGCGGCGTTCACCGCGCTGACCCGGAAGGTGTACGTGGTCGCCGCGGCGAGGCCGGTCACGGACGCCGAGGCCGCGGTGACGGACAGCGGCGCGGCGCCGTCCCGGTGGACGGTGTACGAGGTGGCGCCGGGCACCGCGGACCAGGACAGGGCGACCGAGGTCGAGGAGGTGGCTGAGGCGGTCAGGCCGGTGGGGGCGGCCGGGGGCCGGGGCTGCCCGGGACCGCCGGGGTCCGGGCCGACCAGGGTGAGGTCGTCGGTGAGGTGGGCGCCCTGGCCGTACCAGCCGTGGGTGTAGACCGTCACGGAGGTCGTGGCCGGGCCGGTGCGGAAGGTGGTGGTCAGCTGCTTCCACGCGCCCGGGGTCTGCGTCCAGGCCGACACGTCGGTGGTGCCGGTGCCGCTCGCGCCGAGGTAGACGTACGCGCCCTGCACCCAGGCGGCGAGCGTGTACGCGGAGTCGGGCTTGACGGTGACGGTCTGGGAGCAGCGGGCGTTGTCCTGGCCGGCCGGGGTGGCCCTCAGGGCGGAACTTCCGCCGTGGACGGGTGCGGTGACGGCGGCTCCGCTGCCGGCCGAGCAGCTCCAGCCGTCGAGGCCGGACTCGAAGCCGCCGTTGCGTACGAGGTCGGCGTCGGCCGCGGCGGCCGGCGGGCCCGCGGCGAGGAAGCCGGCCACCGCGAGGGCGGCGGCCGTGAGGGCGGACATGACTCTGCGCACAACTGCCTCCGGTACATGGGGGGATGGAGGGTTCAGCGGCGCCCAAGATGGTCCAGACCAATGCCCTTGTCAAGGCTTCCGGCCTCCTTCGCCAGCACGCGCGCGGCCGCCTCGTGCATCGCGAGCTCCAGCACGGCCGGATCGGTGAGCGTCCCCTCGCCGTCCGGGAGCACCAGCCAGCGCACCCCGCCCGTCGCCCGGCCGGGATACGGGACCACGATCCAGCTCCCGCGCCCGGCACCCCGTACGCCCGTACCGAGCCACCGCGAGGCCGTGCCCGCGGGCACGAAGAAGCCCAGCCTGGAGTCGCCGAAGTCGGCGAGCACCGGGCCGGGCCGGTCGAGCAGCAGGCTCAGTACGTCGAAGGTGGGCCGTCCCAGCTGCCCGGGCAGGATCAGCACGTCCCACTGCCGGCCGGCGGGCAGCAGGGCCACCCCGAGGGGGTTGCGCTCCCAGTCCCACCGGCAGGCATCCGGATCCGGCGCCACCGATACCAGCCAGTCCACCGCCGTCTTGGCCCCCGGGATCGTCATCGCCCGGCCTCCGTTCCCTGTAGGTGAGGGTTCTCACCTGGAGAGAGCGGGGCCGGGCGCAGGTATGACGCGGGTTTCGTTACTCCATGGTAGTGAACCGGGTCACACGGTGACCGCCGCCGCACGCCGTCGCGGGGGCGAGCAGGTGCTAGCTGTCGAAGCCGAGGCCGAGCTTGTCCATCGCCTTCAGCCACAGGTTCCGGTGTCCGCCCCGGGCGTCCGCACGGGCCAGCGACCACTTAGTGAGCGCGATCCCGGTCCAGGCGAAGGGCTCGGGCGGGAACGGCATCGGCTTGGACTTGACCATCTCCAGCCTCGTGCGCTCGGTGGAGAGCCCGTCCAGCAGGTCCAGCATCACGTCCGCCCCGAAGCGGGTGGCCCCCACGCCGAGGCCGGTGTAGCCGGCCGCGTAGGCCACCTTCCCCGAGTACGCGGTGCCGAAGAAGGCGGAGAAGCGCGAGCAGGTGTCGATCGCGCCGCCCCACGCGTGGCTGAACTTCAGCCCCTCCAGCTGCGGGAAGGCCGTGAAGAAGTGCTCCGCGAGCTTGAGGTAGGTCTCGGGGCGGTGGTCGTATTCGGAGTCGAGCTTCCCCCGGTAGGGGTAGATCGCGTCGTAGCCGCCCCACAGGATCCGGTTGTCGCGGGTGATGCGGAAGTAGTGGAACTGGTTGGCGCTGTCGCCGAGCCCCTGCCGCCTCTTCCAGCCGATCGCGGCCAGCTGGGCCTCGTCGAGCGGCTCGCTCATCAGCGCGTAGTCGTAGACCGGGACGGTGAACGGGCGGACGCGGCGGACCAGCGACGGGAAGATGTTGGTGCCGAGGGCGACCCGGCGCGCCAGGATCGTGCCGTAGGGGGTCGTCACGGTCATCCCGGCACCGGCCTGGGCCAGCTTCAGGCCGCGGGTGTTCTCGTAGATCCGCACCCCGAGCTCCAGGCAGGCCCGCTTGAGGCCCCAGGCCAGCTTCGCCGGGTTGAGCATGGCGACGCCGTCGCGGTCCCAGAGGCCCGCGAGGAAGGTCGGCGAGTCGACCTCGGCGCGCACCGCCTCGCCGTCCAGCCATTCCGAGCCGTCGGCCAGGCCCAGGCGCAGCGCGTCCTCGTGCAGTTCGCGCAGCTCCTCGACCTGGTGCGGTTCGGTGGCGACGTCGATCTCGCCCGTCCGCTCGAAGTCGCAGTCGATGCCGTAGCGGGCGACGGCCTCCTCGATGGCGTCGAGGTTGCGGGCGCCCAGCTCCTCCAGCTTGGCCAGCTCGCCGGGCCAGCGGGCCATTCCGTTGCTGAGGCCGTGGGTGAGGGAGGCGGCGCAGAATCCGCCGTTGCGGCCGGAGGCGGCCCAGCCCGCCTCCTTGCTCTCGATCAGGACGACGTCCCGTCCGGGGTCGCGCTCCTTGGCGATCAGGGCGGTCCACAGTCCGCTGTAGCCGCCACCGATGACGAGCAGGTCGCAGCGCTCGTCGGAGGTGAGCGCCGGCTCGGCGGCGGGCTTGCCGGGGTCGTCCAGCCAGTACGAGACCGGCTTCGCTTCGGAAAGTGATGCAGCAACACTACGCATGGCGACTGGGGCCATGGCTTCCAACTCCCTACGGAACTGATGACGTGCTTTCCCGAATTACTTCGGTTGTGCCTTCTTGCGGCGGTTGCCGACCATCTGGCCGGCGAGGACCACCAGCACCGCGATGACGAACATCGCCGTACCGATGACGTTGATCTGCACGGGCGTACCGCGCTGGGCCGAGCCCCACACGAACATGGGGAAGGTGACGGTGTTGCCCGAGTTGAAGTTGGTGATGATGAAGTCGTCGAAGGAGAGCGCGAAGGAGAGCAGCGCGCCCGCCGCGATACCGGGTGCCGCGATCGGCAGCGTGACCCGTACGAAGGTCTGCACCGGGCCGGCGTAGAGGTCGCGGGCAGCCTCCTCCAGCCGCGGGTCCATGGACAGGACACGCGCCTTGACGGCGGCGACGACGAAGCTGAGGCAGAACATGATGTGGGCGATCAGGATCGTCCAGAAGCCCAGCTGGATGCCCATGTTGAGGAAGAGGGCGAGCAGCGAGGCCGCCATCACGATCTCGGGCATGGCCATCGGCAGGAAGATCAGCGAGTTGACCGCGCCGCGTGCCCGGAAGCGGTAGCGCACGAGCGCGAAGGCGATCGCGGTGCCCAGCGCGGTCGCGACCAGGGTGGACCAGAGCGCGATCTGGAGCGAGAGGGACAGGGAGCCGCACATGTCGGCGACGCCGCAGGGGTCCTTCCACGCGTCGAGGGAGAACTCCTGCCAGGCGTAGTTGAACCGCCCGGTGGGGTTGTTGAAGGAGAAGACGGTGACGACGACGTTCGGCAGGATCATGTACGCGAGCGTGCCGAGGCCCGCGATGACGACCAGGTTGCGCCGCAGCCAGGTGAGGGGATTGCGCATCAGACCAGGTCCTCCGTCCCCGCTCGGCGGATGTAGATGGTCACCATGATCAGCACGATGGCCATGAGAATGAAGGACAGCGCGGCCGCCGTCGGGTAGTCGAGGATCCGCAGGTACTGCGACTGGATGACGTTGCCGATCATCCGGGTGTCCGTGGAGCCGAGCAGCTCGGCGTTCACGTAGTCGCCGCTCGCCGGGATGAAGGTGAGCAGGGTCCCGGAGACCACGCCCGGCATCGAGAGCGGGAAGGTCACCTTCCGGAAGACGGTGGCGGGGCGGGCGTACAGGTCCCCGGCCGCCTCGTGGAGGCGGGTGTCGATGCGCTCCAGGGAGGAGTACAGCGGCAGGATCATGAACGGGAGGAAGTTGTACGTCAGACCGCAGACCACCGCGAGCGGCGTGGCCAGCACCCGGTCCCCCTCGGTCATCCCGAGCCAGCTGGTGACGTCGAGGAAGCCGACGCTGTTGAGGACGCCCAC
Organism: Streptomyces venezuelae; assembly: GCF_008642275.1. Lineage (NCBI taxonomy): Bacteria > Bacillati > Actinomycetota > Actinomycetes > Kitasatosporales > Streptomycetaceae > Streptomyces > Streptomyces venezuelae. The sequence continues at coordinate 5,431,136 of NZ_CP029189.1, read as the reverse complement.
CACCGGGCCGCCGTCGGCCAGGATCGTCTTCCAGGCCAGCGTGCGGATCAGGAAGCTGGTGAAGAACGGGGCGATGACCAGGACGAGGAGCAGGTTGCGCCAGCGGCCGGCCTTGAAGGCGATCAGGTAGGCCAGCGGGTACCCGAGCAGCAGGCACAGCGCGGTCGCGGTGCCCGCGTAGAGCAGGGAGCGCAGGAACTGCGGGTAGTACTCGGTGAAGGCGTCCCAGTAGGTCCCGAAGTGCCAGGTGACCTGGAAGCCCTCTTCGAGGGAGCCGGTCTGCACGGAGGTGGAGGCCTGGTAGACCATCGGCAGTACGAAGAACACCAGCAGCCACAGGATGCCGGGGAGCAGCAGCCAGTACGGGACCAGCCGCTTGCGCAGGGACGCCCTGTGCACCGGGGGTTCGGTGGAGGCGGGCGCCTGGGGCGGCGCCGCGGTGGTCGTCATGCGCTCTCCTCCACCGTCTCGATGCCCGCGTCGATGTCCTGGGCCGCGTCGAGGCCGAAGGTGTGCTCCGGGTTCCAGTGCAGGACCACCTCGGCGCCGGGGACCAGGCGGCCGTCGCGCTCGATGTTCTGGACGTAGACCTCCAGCTCGGGGCAGACGGGGCTGTCTATGACGAACTGGGTGGAGACTCCGATGAAGGAGGAGGCGGCTATCCGGCCGGTGATCTTGTTGCGGCCGGCCGCGATGGTGTCCTCCTCCTCGGCCGGGACCAGGGACACCTTCTCCGGGCGCACGCCGACCAGGAGCTTTCCGCCGGCGCGGGGGGTGGTCGAACATCGGGCCGCGGGCAGCCGGAGCTTCGTACCCGAGGCGGAGACGACGACCTCGGAGCCGGTGGAGTCCACCGACGCCTCGATGAGGTTCGAGGTGCCGAGGAAGTTGGCCACGAAGGTGGTGCCCGGGTTCTCGTACAGCTCGGCGGGGGCGCCCAGCTGCTCGACGCGGCCGCCGTTCATCACCGCGACCGTGTCGGCCATGGTCATGGCCTCCTCCTGGTCGTGCGTGACGTGGACGAAGGTGATGCCGACCTCGGTCTGGATCCGCTTGAGCTCCAGCTGCATCTGGCGGCGCAGCTTGAGGTCGAGGGCGCCGAGCGGCTCGTCGAGGAGGAGTACCTGGGGGTGGTTGATCAGGGCGCGGGCGACGGCGACGCGCTGCTGCTGGCCGCCGGAGAGCTGGTGCGGCTTGCGCTGGGCGAACTGGCCGAGCTGGACCAGCTCCAGCATGTCGTCGACCTGCTTCTTGACCGACTTGATGCCGCGGCGGCGCAGCCCGAAGGCGACGTTCTCGAAGATGCTCAGGTGCGGGAAGAGCGCGTAGCTCTGGAAGACCGTGTTGACCGGGCGCTTGTACGGCTGCAGGTCGGTGACTTCCCGGTCGCCGAGGTGCACCGTGCCGGTGGAGGGCTCCTCCAGGCCGGCGATCATGCGCAGGGTGGTGGTCTTCCCGCAGCCGGAGGCGCCGAGCAGCGCGAAGAAGGAGCCCTGGGGGATGGTGAGGTCCAGCGGGTGCACGGCGGTGAAGGTCCCGTAGTGCTTGCTGATCCCGGAGAGGCGGACGTCGCCGCCCGCGGTCTTGTCAGTCATGGATGGTCCCGGGGTTGGGTGGGTCAAGGGGTCGAAGGCTCGGCGGAGCTGGGCGGAGCGGGCCGGACCGCCGCCGGAGGGGTCCGGCGGCCGGCGCCGCGGTGCGGCGGGGCCGGCCCGCCGCGGGGCGTGCGTCAGGCGCCGATGAGCTTGGCGAACTTCTCCTCGTACGCCGTCTCTTCCTCGCTGGTGAGCGAGCGGAAGGCGTGGGCCTTGGCGGCCATCGCCTTGTCCGGGACGATCAGGGGGTTGTCCGCGAGCGCCGGGTCGATCTTGGCCAGCTCGTCCTTGACGCCCTCGACCGGGCAGACGTAGCTGATGTACGCGGCCAGCTGTGCGGCGATCTCGGGCTCGTAGTAGAAGTCGATGAGCTTCTCCGCGTTGGCCTTGTGCCGGGCCTTCGCGGGGACCAGCAGGTTGTCGCTGGAGGTGATGTAGCCGGGGGCGGGGATGGCGTACTTGATGTCCGGGTTGCCGGCCTGGAGCTGGATGACGTCACCGGCCCACGCGAGGCAGGCGGCGATGTCGCCCTTGTCGAGGTCCGAGGTGTAGTCGTTGCCGGTGAAGCGGCGGATCTGGTTCTTGTCCACGCCCTTCTGGAGCCGGCCGATGGCCTCGTCGAAGTCGGCGGTGGTGAAGGTGGCCGGGTCCTTGCCCTGGTCGAGCAGGGTCATGCCGACGCTGTCGCGCATCTCGGTGAGGAAGCCGACGCGGCCCTTGAGGGAGGGGTCGTCGAGCAGCTGGGTGACGGAGTCGACCTTCTTGCCGCCGGTCGCCTTCTCGTTGTAGGCGATGACGGTGTCGATGCCGGTCCAGGGGTAGCTGTAGGACCGCCCCGGGTCCCAGTCGGGGGTGCGGAACTGCGGGATCAGGTTGGCGTAGGCGTGCGGGAGGTGCGCGGGGTCCAGCTTCTGCGCCCAGCCGAGGCGGATGATGCGGGCGGCGAGCCAGTCGGTGACCACGATCAGGTCGCGGCCGGTGTCCTGGCCGGCCGCGAGCTGGGGGCGGATCTTGCCGAAGAACTCGACGTTGTCGTTGATGTCCTCGGTGTACTTGACCTTGATGCCGGTCCGCTTGGTGAACTCCTCCAGCGTGGGACGGCTCTTCTCGTCCTCGCTGGTGTCCATGTACTCGGTCCAGTTGGAGAAGTTGATCTCCTTCTCCCGGTCCGAGTGGTCGTCGGAGGCCACTGCCGCGTCGCCCTCGCGTTTGGCGGGCGGGATCCCGCACCCGGCGAGGGCGGACAGCCCTCCCAGGGTGAGCGCTCCGACTCCGGAGGCGCGCAGCAGCGAGCGGCGGGTGAGGGCGCCGCGCCCGCTGTCAAGGCTGCGCCGCATCGCGGCGAGTTGCGCCGCCGAGAGGCGGTCGGGCTCGAACTGCTCCATGCGCTGTGCCCTTTCGGGAGGTGTACCGCTGGTCAGGCGGTGGGCCCACGCGGCGTCGGCCGCGGATGGTTACGGACGGTCCCCGAAGATCGTGCGGTGCCAGTCCTTCTCGGCTACCGCCGTGTTGTCGTACATCACGTGCTTGACCTGCGTGTACTCCTCGAAGGAGTAGGTCGACATGTCCTTTCCGAAGCCGCTGGCCTTGTAGCCCCCGTGGGGCATCTCGCTGATGATCGGAATGTGGTCGTTGATCCAGACGCAGCCCGCCTTGATCTCGCGGGTGGCCCGGTTCGCCCGGTAGAGGTCACGGCTCCAGGCGGAGGCCGCGAGTCCGTACGGGGTGTCGTTGGCCAGCGCGAGGCCCTCGTCGTCGGTGTCGAAGGGCAGGACGACGAGGACCGGGCCGAAGATCTCGGACTGGACCACCTCGCTGTCCTGGGCGGCGCCGGTGATGAGGGTGGGCCGGTAGTACGCGCCCCCGGCCAGGTCCCCGGCCGGGGTCTCGCCGCCGGTGACGACGCTGGCGTACGCGCGGGCGCGCTCGACGAAGGCGGCGACCCGGTCGCGCTGGGCGTGCGAGACCAGGGGGCCCAGGTCGGTCGTGGGCGCGAAGGGGTCGCCGAGGCGGACGCCCTCCATCAGCTCGGCCACCCGGGAGACGAAGGCGTCGTGCAGGGGGCGCTGGACGTAGGCGCGGGTGGCGGCCGTGCAGTCCTGGCCGGTGTTGATGAGGGAGGCGGCGACGGCGCCGTGGGCCGCGGCCTCCAGATCGGCGTCGTCGAAGACCAGGAAGGGGGCCTTGCCGCCGAGCTCCAGGTGGAGCCGCTTGACGGTGGCGGTGGCGATCTCGGCGACCCGCTTGCCGACGGCGGTCGAACCGGTGAAGGAGGTCATCACCACGTCGGGGTGGCCCACCAGGTGCTCTCCGGCTTCGCGGCCGGCGCCGGTGACGATGTTGATCACGCCGTCGGGCAGGCCCGCGTCCTTGGCCGCCTGCGCGAACATCAGGGAGGTCAGCGGGGTGAGCTCGGCGGGCTTGAGGACGATGGTGTTGCCCGCGGCGATCGCCGGGAGGATCTTCCAGGCGGCCATCTGGAGCGGGTAGTTCCAGGGCGCGATCGAGCCGACGACCCCGATGGCCTCACGGCGTACGTACGAGGTGTGGTCGCCCGAGTACTCGGCGGCCGCCTGCCCTTGGAGGTGCCGGGCCGCGCCCGCGAAGAAGGCGGTGTTGTCGATGGTCCCCGGTACGTCGAACTCCGTGGACAGCTTGATCGGCTTGCCGCACTGGAGGGACTCGGCGTACGCGAAGTCCTCCGCCTGCTCGGCCAGGACGGCCGCCAGCCGGTGCAGGGCGTCCGAACGCTCGCCGGGGGTGGCGCCGGACCAGCCGGGGAAGGCACGCTTGGCGGCGGCGACGGCCTCGTCCACGTCCGCGGTGCTCGCGAGCTCGTAGGTGAGGACCTCGTCTCCGGTGGCCGGATCGACCACCGTGTGTGACCGTCCGGAGGTGCCGGACCTCAGTTGCCCGTCGATGTACTGCGCGCCGTCCGCGAAGCGGTCTTTGACCTGGAAGCGGTTGCCCATAACGCTCTCACGCTCTCCGTAGCTACAGTTCGAGCTACAGCTCGAATTGAGTGCCGATCCTGGCAGAGGTGATGCCCTCGGCCAAGTGATTCCGTTGTTGCCTTTTGATTACGCGACGGAATCGGTCGACCATGTGTCGAGGCACACCGAAAATCCCGTACGAAGTGTCAGTGGCGACTGCCAGACTCGCGTGCATGGAGATGATGGACGAACTGATCAAGCAGGTCAGCCGCGGTGAACGGGTGAAGTACCTGCCGTTCTGGGGGCACCGCCCGCAGCCGGACGGAAGGCTCGGTCCGAGCTGCCTGAGCCAGTGGTGGCCCGCTTCCTTCACTGTCGGTGACGTCCGTTATGCGACCGCGGAACACTGGATGATGGCCGGCAAGGCCCGGCTCTTCGGCGACGCCGAAGCGGAGCGGGCCGCCGTGGAGGCGAAGAGCCCGGCGGAGGCGAAGAAGGTCGGGCGGCTCGTGCGCGGCTTCGACGACGCGATATGGGTGCGGGAGCGCTTCGCCCTGGTGGTGGAGGGCAGCGTGCACAAGTTCGGCTCCGACCCGGCGCTGCGCGGGTACCTGCTGGGCACCGGGAGCCGGGTGCTGGTGGAGGCGAGCCCGATGGACCGGATCTGGGGCATCGGGCTGGCGGCCGACGACGAGCGCGCCCTGGACCCGGCGCGCTGGCGGGGGCTGAACCTGCTGGGCTTCGCCCTGATGGAGGCCCGCGAGCGGCTGCGCGAGGCGGACGGCGCGGGTCCGGCGTAAATGCGTGGCGGCGGCCCGGACGGGCCGCCTAACGTGATCAGCGTCCAGGTGCGAAGGCGAGACCTACTTCGACTGCCGCGGGTTCGAATCCCGCCGCCGGCTCCGGCCGGTGTAGCTCAGCTGGTAGAGCACCGCATGGTTGCGTCGGCTCCGATCTCTGGACACCCATGTCACGCACCTCCCGGTGCGCGGGCTGCGGCTCCTTCTTTTGCAAAGACACCCAGGCCGCCGCCACCTTGATCTCGGGAGGCACGCGTGGGGGACGCCCGGTGCGCAGGCGACGGTTACTTCCGGGACCCGGAGGTCGTGGGTTCGAATCCCACCCGGCTCGTCACCCGCGAGGGAACGGGCCGGTGGAGCAGTCAGGCAGCTCGTCGGGCATATGGTCCGCCGCCGACTCCCGATCTCGGGCATCCCTCACGCAACGCCTCCCCCGCTTCCATCGAATTCGGGGGGATTCTCATGGCTCGTTTCAACCTGCGCGCGTCCAAGTCGGCGCCTCTCTCGCCCGTTTCGCCGGTGCGCTCCACCGGCCCCGCCCGTACCGCTCAGGGCGGCCCGGGCCACCTGCGCGACCCGCGCTCCGAGCTGTTCCTGCTCGCCGTCGCCAACCTCGTGACGCAGCGGACCGCGTACGAGAGCGGCGAGGAGCGTGACGACCGGTTCGCGGCGCTCGTGCGGACCCTCGCCGCCCGGGATCCCCTCTGGACCGCCGGTCTGCTGGGCTGGCTCCGCGGGGAGGCGAACATGCGGACCGCCTCGCTCGTCGGCGCCGCCGAGTACGTGAAGGCACGGCTCGACGCGGGCGTCACCGAAGGGCCTTCGAACCGTCAGGTGGTCGACTCCGTACTGCGGCGTGCGGACGAGCCCGGTGAGTTGCTGGCCTACTGGACGGCGACGTACGGACGCAACGTGCCCAAGCCCGTCAAGCGCGGAATCGCCGACGCGGTACGCCGGCTCTACTCCGCCACCTCGCTCCTGAAGTACGACACCGACTCCAAGGCCTACCGCTTCGGCGACGTCCTCAACCTCGTGCACGCCTCGCCCGACCCGGCCAAGCCCTGGCAGGGCGAGCTGTTCCGCCACGCCCTCGACCGCAGGCACAACCCGCAGGACGCGCGGGTCCCGGCGGGCAACCGCACCCTGGTCGCCCACCGGGCTCTGATGGAGCTGCCGGTCGCCGAACGACGCGCCGTGGTCCTCGCCCCGGACGGCGCCGAGCGGCTCGCTGCGGCGGGCATGACCTGGGAGTCGCTGGCCGGTTGGCTGCAGGGGCCGATGGACTCGGACGCATGGGAGGCGGTCATCCCGTCCATGGGTGCGATGGCGCTGCTGCGCAACCTGCGGAACTTCGACCGGGCCGGGGTCTCGGACACGGTGGCCGCTCAGGTCGCGGCGAGGATCTGCGACCCGGAGGCCGTCGCCCGGTCCCGGCAGTTCCCCTTCCGCTATCTGGCCGCCTATCAGCACGCCTCCTCGCTGCGCTGGTCGTACCCGCTGGAGCAGGCGCTCGGCCACTCGCTGGCCAACGTACCGGCGCTGGCGGGCCGGACCCTGGTCCTCGTCGACCGGTCCGGGTCGATGTGGTCGCCGCTGTCGGACCGCTCCGAGCTCAACCGGGCGGACGCCGCGGCCGTTTTCGCAGCGGCGCTGGCGCTGCGGGCCGAGCAGGCCGACCTGGTTCAGTTCGGCACGACCAGCGAGGCGGTCCCGTACCGGCGCGGCGAGTCCGTGCTGAAGGTGCTGGACCGGTTCGGGCAGCTCGGCGGGACCTACACGGCCAAGGCGGTGAAGGAGCACTACGACGGCCACGACCGGGTGCTGATCGTCACCGACGAGCAGGCCGCCTCGTACCGCCTCGGCGGCGATCCGACGGCCGAGGTGCCGGACGCGGTTCCGGTCTACACCTGGAACCTGGCCGGCTACCGGGTGGGGCACGCGCCCTCCGGTTCCGCGAACCGGCACGCCTTCGGCGGGCTCACGGACGGGGCCTTCCGGATGGTGTCCCTGATCGAGGCGGGCCGGGACGCCGACTGGCCCTGGGCTTCCTGAGGCGGCCGGGTCAGACCTTCTCGCGCACCTGCGAGTTGTCGTACGGGCTGTCGTAGTGCGAGTCCTCTTCGGCATCCCGGTCCATGAAGCCGATGAACATGAGCGCGATCATCAGGGCGCCCAGCACGATGCCGACCGCGCCCAGGATGATGCCGGCGAGCGCCATCCCGCCGTTGTCGGCCTCGCCGCGGCGGGCCTTGCCCCGGCCCAGGGCGCCGAAGACGACCGCGGCTATCCCGAGCACCACGGCGAAAAAGCTGGTGATGCAGCCGATGACCGCGAGTATCCCGAGGACGAGCGCGGTGATGCCGAAGCCGTTGCTGCGCTGCGCCCCGTAGGGCAGCGGGTATCCGCCCTGGCCCGGGTGTCCCGGATAGCCCGGGTAACCGGGATACCCCGGGTGGCCGGTCTGGGCGGGGTATCCGGCGTCGCCGGGGTATCCGTAGCCCGGCTGGGCCGGATACCCGTACGCCGCGGACGCGGGCGGGCCGGTCATCGGGGGCGGAGTCGGCGTCGCCGTCTGCGCCGGAGCCGGTGCGGACGGGGGGAACTGGTCGCCGGGCATCCCGGCGAGGGTCGGCTGGTCGTGTACGGACGGCGGGCCCGACACGCCCGGCGAGCCCGGCACCCCCTGCTGCTTGCCCAGCTCGACCGCCGGCCGCTCCGGCGGCGCCCACGGGTCTCTCGGCTCGGGACTGCTGTCGGTCATACGGCGCCCCCCTCTCGTACAGCCATGCTAAGCGCTGCCACCGACAGTCACGGGCGTGCCTACGATGAATCCCGTCCTGCCCGCACCCGCGTCCTCCCGGAGGCACCCCCATGACCGACCTGCACCCCTTCATCGCGGGGCTGCCCAAGGCCGAACTCCACGTCCACCACGTCGGCTCGGCATCCCCGCGCATCGTGGCCGAGCTCGCCTCCCGGCACCCCGACTCGAAGGTCCCCACCGACCCCGAGGCCCTCGCCGACTACTTCACCTTCACCGACTTCGCCCACTTCATCGAGGTCTACCTGTCGGTGGTCGACCTGGTCCGCACCCCGGACGACGTGCGCACCCTCACCTTCGAGGTCGCCCGCGACATGGCCCGGCAGAACATCCGCTACGCCGAGCTGACCATCACCCCGTACTCCTCCACCCGTCGCGGCATCGACGAGAAGGCCTTCATGGAGGCCATCGAGGACGCCCGCCGGGCCGCCGAGGCCGAACTCGGCGTCATCCTGCGCTGGTGCTTCGACATTCCCGGCGAGGCCGGCCTGGAGGCCGCCGCCGAGACCGCCCGGCTCGCCGTCGACCTGCACCCCGAGGGCCTGGTCTCCTTCGGCCTCGGCGGTCCCGAGATCGGTGTCCCGCGCCCGCAGTTCAAGCCGTACTTCGACGCCGCCCGCGCCGCCGGTCTGCGCAGCGTCCCGCACGCCGGCGAGACCACCGGCCCGGAGACGATCTGGGACGCCATCCGTGAGCTCGGCGCCGAGCGCATCGGCCACGGCACCAGCGCGACCCAGGACCCGGAGCTGCTCGCGTACCTCGCCGAGCACCGCATCGCGCTGGAGGTCTGCCCGACCTCCAACATCGCGACCCGCGCGGTGACCGACCTCGACCGGCACCCGGTCAAGGAGATGGTCGCGGCGGGCGTGCTCGTCACCATCAACAGCGACGACCCGCCGATGTTCGGCTCCGACCTCAACAACGAGTACGCGGTGGCCGCCCGCCTCCTCGACCTCGACGAGCGCGGGCTCGCGCAGCTCGCCAAGAACGCCGTCGAGGCCTCCTTCCTGGACCCGGCCGGCAAGGCGAAGCTGACCGCGGAGATCGACGCCTACACCGCCGAATGGCTCGCGCGCTGACGCGTCCCCGGCAACTGCGGGCCCGACAATGGGCACATGAGCACTCTGACTGCCGTCGGCCACCGCGGCGATCCCTACCGTGTCCGTGAGAACACCCTGGCCTCGATCCGCTCCGCCTTCGCGCGCGGGGCGGACGCCGTCGAGATCGACGTACGGCTGACCAGGGACGGAGTGCCGGTGCTCCTCCACGACGAAACGCTCCAGCGGCTGTGGGGCCACGATGTCCGCCTCGACGACGTCACGGCCCCGCAGCTGAAGGCGCTGACGCTGGGCGGGGTTCCGACGCTGCGCGACGCCCTGACGGCCGCCGGGCCGGGCCGGCTGATGCTCGACCTGCCCGGCGCCACCCCCGAGGCGGTGCGCATCGTCGTGGGCGAGGTCCGCGACTGCGGGGCGCGCGAGCGGACGTACTACTGCGCGGGGCCGAACACGATGCTGGCGGTCCGCGCCGCCGATCCGGGCGCGGAGATCGCGCTGACCTGGACCTCGCTGTGTCCGCCGCGGCGGACACTGATCGACGCCGTGGCACCGCGCTGGCTCAACTACCGCTTCGGAGTGGTGAGCCGGGACCTGGTGGACGCGCTCCACCGGGAAGGGCTGCTGGTGTCGGCCTGGACCGCGGACACCCGGCGGACGATGAAGAGCCTCGTTGCGGCGGGGGTCGACGCGATCACCACGAACCGGCTGGACGCGCTGACGGCCGTACGGGCCGGGCTCGGGCGGTGATACGGGCCTTCGGCGAGCGGGTCCGCACCGCGGATGCCCGTCTGCAGGACCGGGGGCTGACCCTGTTGGTGCAGGCGGCCGCCGGCGTCACGCGGGCATGGCCTCAAGGCGCTTGATCATGCGGTGGAGGACCAGCAGGGGGATCACGCCGAAGACGCCGAACGACATGTCGATGACGCTCCACCAGAAGGGGATGCCCCGGATCGGGCCGCATATCAGGGCCAGCGGTATCACTCCGGCGCAGGCGATCATGCCGGCTTCGACGATCCAGATGTTGCGTACCGGGTCGCGGTGGACCCCGTAGAAGAAGACGGCGATGACGAGGTGGGCGAAGGCGAGCCAGTCGGTTCCGTAGAGGAGGAAGGGGTAGTCGGCGTCGGCCCGCTCCAGTCCGTCGCCCACCCGTCGCAGCCACTCGTGGTCGACCAGGGCGTTGGCCCAACGAAGCTCACTGACCAGGGGGAAGGCCGTGAGACCGCTGAGCACCAGGCAGATCAGGAACAGGGTCAACCAGGCACGGATACGCCGCTGAAGGGCGCTTCTCTCGCTCATGGAAGGAAGCCTACGCCCATTTCTGAACACGTTCAGCCAATTTGCTGAACGTGTTCAATACTCGCCTCCCGCCGTCCCGTCAGAGGCCGACGATCGCGTTCCAGCGCCTGGCGAGGGACCGGCGCTCGGCCGAGGAGATGTCCCGGGCCACGACCAGCCGCTTGCGCATGTCGTCGTCCGGGAAGATCAGGGGGTTCTCGGCGAGTTCGGCGGTCTCCTGGTCACCGGAGGCGGCCAGGACCTCGCGGGCGGCCGGGACGGGGCAGACGTAGTTGACGGAGGCGGCGAGCGAGGCGGCCACCTCGGGCGCGTAGTAGTGGTCGATGAGGGCCTCGGCATTGGCCTTGTGCCGGGCCAGGTTGGGGACGAGCAGGCTCTCGGCCCAGAGTTCGGCCCCTTCTTCCGGGACGACGAACTCGATGTCGGGGTTGTCGGCCTGGAGCTGGATGGCGTCACCGGAGTAGGCCTGGCAGGCGAGGACATCGCCCTTGCTCAGATCGGAGGTGTAGTCGTTGCCGGTGAAGCGGCGGATGTGCTTCTTCTTCACCATGCTCTCGACCTGGTCGCACATCCGGTGGAAGTCGGACTCGGTCCAGCGGGTGACGTCCACGCCGTCGCCCTGCATGAGCAGCGCGAAGGACTCGTCGAGCCCGGAGAAGAGGGTGACCTTGCCCGCCAGGTCCGGCTGCCACAGGTCCTTGACCGACCTGATCTCCCGGCCGAGGGCTTTGCGGTTGTAGGCGATGCCGGTGATCCCCGACTGCCAGGGGACGGTGTGCAGCCGGCCCTCGTCGAAGGCGGGGGAACGCAGTTGCGGGTCGAGGTGCCGGGCCACGTTGGGCTGGGCCGACCGGTCCAGCTTCTGGGCCCAGCCCAGGTGGACGAAGCGGGCGGCCATCCAGTCGCTGACCACGATCAGGTCGTGGCCGGTCTCCTGGCGGTTCATCAGGGCCGGGCTGACCTTGCCGAAGAACTCGTCGTTGTCGTTGATCTCCTCGGTGTACCGGACCTCGATGCCGGTGCGCTCCGAGAAGGCGTCCAGCGTCGGGCGGCGCTCCTCGTCCTCCTCGTCGGTGTCGATGTACAGCGGCCAGTTGGAGAACGTGACACTGCGGTCCCGCTCGGAACGGTCGGGTCCCCCGCGCCCTTCCTCCGGGACGTAGGCGGCGGGCACGCCGCAGCCGGCGAGGGCGGCCGTGAGGCCCGCGGCACCGAGGCCGTACAGCGCGGAACGGCGGGAGAAGGCGAGTTCGGGCATGGGCACAGCCTCGGCGAACGCGAGGGGGCGGGCAATAGACATGTTGTCTACTGCCCGCCCCGTCAACGCTGTGCTGTGATCGATGCGGCCGGTCAGCCGTCGAGCGAGGTCATCACGTGCTTGATGCGCGTGTAGTCCTCGAAGCCGTAGGCGGAGAGGTCCTTGCCGTAGCCGGACTTCTTGAAGCCGCCGTGCGGCATCTCGGCGACGAGCGGGATGTGGGTGTTGATCCACACGCAGCCGAAGTCGAGGTTCTTGGACATCCGCATCGCACGGCCGTGGTCCTTGGTCCACACGGAGGAGGCGAGGGCGAACTCGACGCCGTTCGCGTACTCCAGGGCCTGGCCCTCGCTCGCGAAGGACTGGACGGTGATGACGGGGCCGAAGACCTCGTTCTGGATGATCTCGTCGTCCTGCTTGAGGCCGGAGACCACGGTCGGGGCGTAGAAGTAGCCCCTCTCGCCGACCTGGTGGCCACCCGCCTCGACCTTGGCGTGGGCGGGGAGGCGCTCGATGAAGCCCGCGACCTGCTTGAGCTGGTTCGGGTTGTTCAGCGGGCCGTACAGCACGTCCTCGTCGTCCGGCTGGCCGGTCTTGGTGTCGGAGGCGGCCTTGGCGAGCGCGGCCACGAACTCGTCGTGGATCGACTCGTGCACGAGCACGCGGGTGGCGGCCGTGCAGTCCTGGCCGGCGTTGAAGTAGCCGGCGACCGCGATGTCCTCGACGGCCTTGGCGATGTCGGCGTCCTCGAAGACCACGACCGGGGCCTTGCCGCCGAGCTCCAGGTGGACGCGCTTGACGTCCTTGGAGGCGCTCTCGGCGACCTGCATGCCCGCACGCACCGAGCCGGTGATGGAGGCCATCGCCGGGGTGGAGTGCTCGACCATGGCCTTGCCGGTCTCACGGTCACCGCAGACGACGTTGAACACGCCCTTGGGCAGCACCGAGTCGATGATCTCCGCCATCAGGACGGTGGAGGCCGGGGTGGTGTCCGACGGCTTGAGCACGACCGTGTTGCCCGCCGCGATCGCCGGGGCGAACTTCCACACGGCCATCATCATCGGGTAGTTCCACGGCGCGACCTGGGCACAGACACCGACCGGCTCACGGCGGATGATCGAGGTCATCCCCTCCATGTACTCGCCGGCCGAACGGCCCTCCAGGAGCCGTGCGGCACCCGCGAAGAAGCGGATCTGGTCCACCATCGGGGGCAGCTCCTCGCTGGCCGTGAGAGCCAGCGGCTTGCCGGTGTTCTCCGACTCGGCGGCGACGAGCTCGTCCGCACGCGCCTCGAAGGCGTCCGCGATCTTCAGCAGGGCCTTCTGGCGCTCCGCGGGGGTGGTGTCACGCCAGCCCGGGAAGGCGGCCGCGGCAGCGGCCATGGCGGCATCCACATCGGCCTGGCCCGAGAGCGGGGCGGTGGCGTACACCTCGCCGGTGGCCGGGTTGACCACCTCGGTGGTCCGCCCGTCGGCGGCGTCCTTGAACTCCCCGCCGATGTAGTTGCGCAGACGACGCAGTTCGGTGGTCACTACAGCCACACTCCTGATCACATGTCCAACGATTGAGACGTTTACCAAAGCCTAGCCCCTCGGCGGAGGCTTTCGACAGACCCGGACGCCACCACCTACGAAATCAGTGAGATCCGAGTTGCCAAACAACGGATTTCATCGATTACGCCTTGCGGAACAGACGACCCTCGTGCAGAGTGAGGTCGTGGTCAGTCGAAGCGCAGATTCCAGGAACAGACAACCGTCCCCTTCGGTCGATGCTGTGTCCCTGGCGATCATCGAGCAACTGCAGGAGGACGGTCGCCGTCCCTATGCGTCGATCGGCAAGGCCGTGGGCCTCTCCGAGGCGGCCGTGCGTCAGCGGGTGCAGAAACTGCTCGACCAGGGCGTCATGCAGATCGTCGCCGTCACCGACCCGCTCACCGTGGGCCTGCGACGGCAGGCCATGGTCGGCATCAACGTCGAGGGCGACCTCGACCCGGTGGCCGACGCGCTGACCGCCATGGCCGAGTGCGAGTACGTGGTCATGACCGCGGGGTCGTTCGACCTGATGGTGGAAATCGTCTGCGAGGACGACGACCACCTGCTCGAAACGATCAACAAGAAGATCCGCACGCTCCCCGGCGTGCGATCAACCGAAAGCTTCGTTTACCTGAAGCTGAAGAAGCAGACCTACATGTGGGGAACCCGATAACCGTGAGCCAGGACCTCTCCAAGACCGCGTACGACCACTTGTGGATGCACTTCACCCGCATGTCGTCCTACGAGAACTCCCCCGTCCCCACCATCGTCCGGGGCGAGGGCACCTATATCTGGGACGACAAGGGCAAGCGCTACCTCGACGGTCTCGCCGGACTGTTCGTGGTCAACGCCGGTCACGGCCGCAAGGAACTGGCCGAGGTCGCGTACAAGCAGGCCCAGGAACTCGCGTTCTTCCCCATCTGGTCGTACGCCCACCCCAAGGCCGTCGAGCTCGCCGAGCGCCTCGCCGACTACGCCCCGGGCGACCTGAACAAGGTCTTCTTCACGACCGGTGGCGGCGAGGCCGTCGAGACCGCCTGGAAGCTCGCCAAGCAGTTCTACAAGCTGCAGGGCAAGCACACCAAGTACAAGGTCATCTCGCGTGCGGTGGCCTACCACGGCACCCCGCAGGGCGCCCTGTCCATCACGGGCCTGCCGGCCCTCAAGGCCCCCTTCGAGCCGCTGGTCCCCGGCGCGCACAAGGTGCCGAACACCAACATCTACCGCGCCCCGATCTACGGCGACGACCCGGAGGCGTTCGGCCGCTGGTGCGCCGACCAGATCGAGCAGGAGATCCTGTTCGAGGGTGCCGACACCGTCGCCGCCGTCTTCCTGGAGCCGGTGCAGAACGCCGGTGGCTGCTTCCCGCCGCCGCCCGGGTACTTCCAGCGGGTCCGCGAGATCTGCGACGAGTACGACGTGCTCCTCGTCTCCGACGAGACGATCTGCGCCTTCGGCCGCCTCGGCACGATGTTCGCCTGCGACAAGTTCGGCTACGTGCCGGACATGATCACCTGCGCGAAGGGCATGACCTCGGGCTACTCCCCGATCGGCGCCTGCATCGTCTCGGACCGCATCGCCGAGCCGTTCTACAAGGGTGACAACACCTTCCTGCACGGCTACACCTTCGGCGGACACCCGGTGTCCTCCGCGGTGGCGCTGGCCAACCTCGACATCTTCGACAAGGAAGGCCTCAACCAGCACGTGCTGGACAACGAGGACGCCTTCTTCTCGACGCTGAAGAAGCTGCACGACCTGCCGATCGTCGGCGACGTACGCGGCAACGGGTACTTCTACGGCATCGAGCTCGTCAAGGACAAGGTCACCAAGGAATCCTTCACGGACGAGGAGACGGAGCGCGTGCTCTACGGCTTCCTCTCCAAGGCCCTCTTCGAGAACGGCCTGTACTGCCGGGCCGACGACCGCGGCGACCCGGTCATCCAGCTCGCGCCGCCGCTGATCGCCGACCAGGGCACCTTCGACGAGATCGAGGGAATCCTGCGCACGGTGCTCACCGAGGCATGGACCAAGCTGTAACCGGGCCTTAGACCGCCCGAGCCGCTGTAGTCCAACCACACGGCCCGGATCCCCCGTTCGAGTGAGAACGCGGGGGTCCGGGCCGTGTGCTGTCACCATCCAAGCGGTTCATCTCTTTACATCTCAGTGCGGCGCCAGTGACTTCGAACGGCTCCGCTTCGTTCCCTCGGACGGAGGTGTACGCCATGGTGGCTCCACCCGACATTGCCCCGCCTGACAATGACGTCCTGTGGGCTCGGTCCCTTCACTACTCCCACGACAGATCCCCCGCCCTCGTCGAGATCTCCGTCGGAGTCCGCCAGGGTGAGATCCTCGCCCTGACCGGTCCCCGCGGCAGCGGCAAGACCACCCTGCTCCGCTGCCTGTCCGGGCAACTGCGGCCCCAGCAGGGCGAGATCTGGTTCAACAGCCTCCCCGTCCACACCATGGGCACGCTCGTCCGCGAACGGCTGCGCCGCGACCGGTTCGGCTGGATCGGCCACGAGCCCCAGCTGCTGCCCGAGCTCAAGGCCTGGGAGAACGCGGCCCTGCCCCTGCTGCTCGCCGGAGCCTCCCACCGCACCGCCCGCAAGGCCGCCTGCGAATGGCTGGACCGCCTCGACATCGCCGGCTCCGCCCGCAAGCGCCCCGGCGCCCTCGCCCGCTCCGAGTGCCAGCGGGTCGCACTCGCCCGGGCCCTGGTCAACGAGCCCGCGGTGATCTTCGCCGACGAGCCCACGGCCCCGCTGCACCGCACCGAGCGGGCCCTGCTGCTCCGTACGCTGACCACCGCGGCCCGCTCCCACGGCATCACCGTGCTGCTGGCCACCCACGACGAGGCCACCGCGGCCGCCGCGGACCGGCGGATCGCCCTGCTCGACGGCCGCCTCGCGGGGGCCGCGGCCGCCGCCTCCCCCGTCGCCGACACCACGGAGGACCAGGCCGCGTGCTCGCTCTCCGCCTAGCCCGCGGTTCCCGGCCGCTCGTCCAGCTGCGGCGGCTCCTCGTCGCCGCAGCCTCGACCGGAACCGGGTTCCTCCTCCTCTATGTACTCGCCGGTGCCGTGGCCCAGCCCGCCGGATCGTTCCCTCGCCTGCTGTGGGCCCTGATCCCGCTCGCCGTCACCGTCCACTTCGCCGTCGTCGTGGCCCGGGCCGACCCCGCGACCCAGCCCCGCGAGGGACTGGACGCCGTCGGGCTGGGCCCCGTCCGGCTCATGCTGGCCGCCGCCATCTCCACCGCCGTCGCCTGCGCCCTCGGCAGCGCCCTGGCCCTGGCCGTCTTCCTCCACCTGCGCGGGGAACTGGCCGGGCTGCCGTTCGACGGGGCCGGGACCGGGCTGCTCCACGCCGACCTGCCGCTGCCGGTGGCGGGCGCCCTGACCCTGCTGGCCCTGATCCCGGTGACCGCCGCGGCCGCCACGGCCCTCGCGCTGCGCCCGCACCCGCCGCGGGCCCCCCAGACCGGACTGCCCTGGGGCATCGCGCTGACCGCTTGCGGCCTCGCGGCCTCGGCCTACGCGGGCCGGGACGGCGCCGGAACGCTCGTCGGCTGGTCGCTGACCGCGGTCGGGCTCGCCCTGGCCGGACCGGGGCTCGCCTACGCCTGCGGGAGCCTGGTCCAGGCCGTGCGCCCGGGAGCGCTGCGGCTGCTGGCCGGGCGGACGCTCCAGGAGGAGGCTCCCCGGATCGGTCCACCGCTCGGCGTGCTCTGCTCGGTGGCCGCGGGCGCCCTGACCGCGTTCGCCCTGCGCGACCGCGGCGGACTGCCCGTCCCGCTGGGCCCGCTGACCTGGCCGGCCGTCACCCTGGTGACCCTGTGCGCCGCCGCGACCCTTCTCACATCCGTGGTGGAGGCCCGCCGGAGCCGGCTGCCCGGACGCACGGCCCTGCTCGACCTGGGCGCCCCGTCCAACGTCCTGCGCACCGCCGCGAGTCTGCGGGCCACCGCGCTCCTGGCCGTGTGCGTACCGCTCAGCTGGGGTGTGGCGCAGCTGACGTCGCTGGCATTGACCCGCTGACACGAGCAGCACTTAGGGTGGGCCGAATGGTCAACCCAGACATCGAGATCGAGACGCTCGCCGAATTCGACCAGGTCGTGGCACGCGGCTCGCTCAGCGGCTACCGGATCCAGTCGGTCAACCTGATGGAGCGGACCTTCGCGCTGCTCGCAGCCGACACCTCGGCGGCCGTGTTCCTGGGCTGTCCGATGGAGCCCGACGCGGCGGCGAAGGTCCGCGCCGACGGCGCGCTGGTCTTCCCGCCCGTGCCCGACCTGCCGTTCAACCCGTACCGGGGCCTGCTCTACACGCCGGAGGAGCTCTTCGCCGGGCTGGCCGACGGGTACGAGGGCACCCCGGACGCGGAGGCGTACGCCTGGTTCCAGGAGACGAAGGCGGACGGTGACGTCTTCTCCTCGATGCTCCGTGCCGTGCACGACGACGCCGTCTCCGACGCCCTCGACGAGCACCTCGCCGGTGTCCGGGTCGTCGGTGTGATGGGCGGCCACGCGATGGCCCGCGACGCGGCGGACTACCGCGGCGCCGCGGAGCTGGGCCGGGCGCTGACCCGGTCCGGGCTGACCGTGGCCACCGGTGGCGGCCCCGGCGCGATGGAGGCGGCCAACCTGGGCGCCTACGTGGCTCCGGCCCCGGACGAGGCCCTCGCGGAGGCCCTGGAGCTGCTGGCCAAGGCCCCCTCGTTCGCTCCGTCGGTGTCCGACTGGGCGCGCGCGGCCTTCGCCGTGCGCGAGCGTTTCCCGGTCGGCGGGGACTCGGTGGGCATCCCGACCTGGTTCTACGGACACGAGCCTCCGAACGCCTTCGCGGGTCACATAGCGAAGTACTTCGCGAACGCCACCCGCGAGGACGGGCTGCTGGCCCGCTCCAACGCGGGCGTGGTCTTCCTGCCCGGCGCGGCGGGCACCGTGCAGGAGATCTTCGACAACGCGACGCCGAACTACTACGAGTCCCGGGGCGAGCCGGCCCCGATGGTCCTGGTCGGCCGGACCCACTGGACCGAGCACCTTCCGGCCTGGCCCCTGCTGCGGGCGCTGGCGCGCGGGCGCGCGATGGAGTCGCGGATCGCGCTCGTCGATGCGGTGGACGAGGTCCCGGACGTACTCGCGTCGATGAGCTGAGCTCCGGAAGCAACTTCCCGGCCCGTTCTGACGTCTGGCAGAGGTACCGCAAAACCTGCCAGACGTGAACGGAGCCTTTGGTGCTCATAGGCCTGCTGACCGCTGTCGCGGCGTCCATCTGCTACGGCACGGGGTCCGTGCTGCAAGCCGTCGGATCGCGCCGTGCCGCACGCATGTCCCCGACCGCGGCCGGAGTGACCGCCCATGGCGGCCCCAATCTGTCGTCCACCGCGAAAGCGGCGATGACCTGGGAATTCATCGTCGGCACCATCCTCGACTTCGTGGGCTTCGGGCTCGGCGCCCTGGCCGCCCGGCTGCTCCCCCTCTTCCTCTCGCAGACGGTGATCAGCGCCAACCTGGTGATCACGGCCGTACTGAGCGTCAAGATGCTCGGTATCCGGCTGAGCCGGAAGGAATGGACCTCGATCGGTGTCGTGTGCACCGCGCTGGTGCTGCTCGCGACGGCTGCGGGCCACGAGGGCGGCCACCACGCGCCGATGTCCACGCACTGGTGGCTGCTGGGCATCACCCTGCTGCTGATGGTGGGCGGCACGGTGGCCGTGCGCCTCCTCGGCGGCGGCGCCGCGATCCTGGCGGGCCTGCTGTCGGGGCTCGGCTTCGGCGCGCTCGGCGTCGGCGTCCGGATCCTGAACGGCGTGGACCCGTTCGACCTCGGCACCTTCCTCACCGATCCGGCCCTCTACGCCATCCTGGTGGCGGGCATCGGCGGCATGTACCTGCACACGGTCGCCCTCCAGATCGGCTCGGTGAACGGCGCCACGGCCGCCCTGGTCGTCGGCGAGACGGTCCTCCCGGGCGCGATCGGCGTCCTGTGGCTCGGTGACGCCTCCCGCCCGGGCCTCGCCTGGCTCGCGGTCCTCGGCTTCGTCATGGCCGTCGCGGGAGCCGTGGCGGTCGCCTGGTACGGCAAGCACGAGGGGGCCGACGAGGGAGCCGCGGCCCCGGTGCCGGAGCCGGTCGGCTGACCCACCGGCCGGCCGGGCCCCTCACCCGGTCGGCCGTCCCCCGGTGGTGGCGCGGCGGTGTCTGCCGCTTGCTGGACCGGGGGAGAGAGTGAGGGGTTCGTGAGTCCCACGACCGATCGGCTCGACACGCCACGCGCGGCCGGGATGGCCGGAGTCGCCTTCGCCCTGCTGCTCGGGGCGGCGATCGTCCTGATGCGGATCGCCGTCCCGTCGGGCAACGCCGCCGACCTGCCCGTCGACCAGGACAAGCGCTGGGCGGTCCAAGTGGCACTGGAGATCGTGCCCTTCGCGGGCATCTTCTTCCTGTGGTTCATGGGCGCCCTGCGCGCACACACGGGCGCGGCCGAGGACCGGTTCATCGCCACCGTGTTCCTCGGCAGCGGATTCGTCTTCGTGGCCACCCTGTTCGCCTCCGCCGCGGCGGCGGGCACCGTGCTGAACGAGGGCACGCCCTCCGACTTCGGCCGCCACTACGCCTACACCCTCCTCGCGACGTACGCCATGCGGATGGCGGCCGTCTTCGTCCTCGCGACCTCGACCATCGGGCGGACGCTCGGCGTCTTCCCCAAGCCGCTGGCCCTGCTGGGCACCGTCGTCGGCCTGGTCCTGCTCGTGGTCGGTTCCGGAGTGCCCTGGTCCGAGCTGGTGTTCCCGGTCTGGGCCCTGATCCTCAGCCTGTACATCCTGCGCGTCCGGCGCGGCACCGCCCACCACCCTCCAACCCCCACCGAACCACCCTGACCTGGGCGTTCCTACTCCGGCAGGCGGCCTGTGGGTGCCGCGTGCATGCTGGTGGGAAGGGGAGGGCCCGGGGGTTCGGGGGGTGACGGGGATGGACGGCCAAAGGAAAGGCAGAACCGTCATGAGGCTTGTCGTCGACCTCAACCGCTGTCAGGGATACGCCCAGTGCGCGTTCCTCGCTCCCGATGTCTTCGCCATGCACGGCGACGAGTCGCTGCTCTACAACCCGGAGGCGGATCCGGCGCAGCGCGAGGACGTCATGCGTGCCGTGGCCGCCTGTCCGGTACAGGCGATCCTCCTGGAGATCACGGACGAGGACATGGCGAACATGGTGGCCCCGGACGCCGTGGCCGGCGCCGGATCTCGTCCCGGAGGCGCGCGGTGACCGGTGCAGGAACACACGACGGATCCCTGGAGCGCCTCAAGAGCGAGGGCCGCATCGTCGTCGTCGGCGCCTCCCTGGCCGGTCTGCGAGCCGCCGAGACCATGCGCGACAAGGGTTTCACCGGTTCGCTCACGATGATCGGCGACGAGCCGTACGAACCGTACGACCGGCCCCCGCTGTCCAAGCAGGTCCTGCTGGGCAACGCGGTCGCCGACCACACCGCGCTCCCCCGCCGCCGGGCGATCGACGCCGACTGGCGCCTCGGGGTGCCGGCCACGGGCCTGGACATGGCCGCCCGCCGGGTCAGGCTCGGCAACGGCGACGAGGTCGAGTACGACCGGTTGCTGATCGCCACCGGGGTGCGCGCCCGGCCGTGGCCCAACCCGGAGGAAGGCGCCCTCAAGGGCGTCTTCGTCCTGCGCACCCGCGACGACGGCGAAGGGCTGCAACGGGCCCTGGCCGCCGGTCCCCGCCGGGTGCTGGTCATCGGGGCCGGCTTCACCGGGTCCGAGATCGCCTCCGCGTGCCGCGAGCGCGGCCTGGACGTCACCGTCGCCGAGCGGGGCGACGCTCCGCTGGTCGGTGCGCTGGGCGGGGTGATCGGTGCGGTGGCCGCCGAGATGCACCGCGAGAACGGCGTCGACCTGCGGACCGGGGTCATGGTGACCTCGCTGGAGGGCGACCCCTCCGGGCGGGTCCGCGCCGCGCACCTCTCCGACGGGTCCACCGTGGAGGCGGAGGTGGTCGTCGTCTCGCTGGGCGCGCAGCGCAACACCGAGTGGCTCGCCGGCTCCGGGCTGGGTGCGGGTCCGCGCGGCATCGCCTGCGACGCGGGCTGCCGCGCCTTCGACGTCCGGGGCATCGTCACCGACGACATCTACGTGGCGGGTGACGTGGCACGTTCCCCGCACGCCCTGTTCGGCTACCAGTTCCTGTCGCTGGAGCACTGGGGCAACGCCGTCGCCCAGGCCGACACGGCCGCGCACAACATGCTGAGCAACAGCGCCGACCGCCGCCCCCACCTGTGGGTTCCGGCGTTCTGGTCCTCCCAGTTCGGCGTGAACATCAAGTCGGTGGGGGTACCGCCGATGGGGACGGAGATCCTGATCACCCAGGGCTCGCTCGCCGAGCGCCGGTTCGCGGCCGTGTACGGGTACCAGGGCCGGCTGATCGCCGCCGTCACCTTCGACAACTGCCGCTGGCTGCCGTTCTACGAGCAGCAGATCGAGTCCACCGCACCGTTCCCGCCGCCGTTCTCGACGGTGGACCGCAGGGCCGAGGGGGCCAAGCCGCTTCCGGCGGACTTCCCCGACCCGTCGGTCCCCACCCACGGGCCCACGATCACGCTGAGCGGCTACTCGCCGGCCGACCGGAAGATGACCTTCACCCCCGGAAGATGACCGCCATCCCCGCGCACCACCGGCCACGCCGTACCGCGCCCTCCCCGAGGATCACGAGGACCTGTCATGTCACAAGCCCTGCTGCGGGAGATCATCGACTACGCGAACCGCGCGAATCCGTACCCGCTGTACGAGGAGCTCCGTAAGACCCCGGTGTCCCACGACGGGGACGGCCCGTACGTCGTCAGCACGTACTACGAGATCCACAGCCTGCTCCACGACCCGCGGATCAGCTCGGACGCCAAGAACCTGAAGGCGACCGGGGACGATCTGCTGGGCGACCAGTCGGACGAGGAGGGCACGACGCTGCCCCCGTCGTTCCTGAAGCTCGACCCGCCCGACCACGACCGGCTGCGGCGGATGACGAACCGGCCGTTCGGGCCGCCGCACGCCCCCCACCGGGTCCACGACATGCGCGAGGAACTCGGCGGCCTCGTCTCCGGGCTCATCGACGGCATCCGGGAGACCGGGCAGCTGGACCGGATCGACCTGGTCGACCAGTTCGCGTACCCCTTCCCGGTCACGGTCATCTGCCGGCTGCTCGGCATCCCCCGCGAGGACGAACCCCGCTTCCACGTGTGGGCGGAGACCCTGGCCGCCAGTCTGGACCCTGACCCGGACGCGGACCCCACGCAGCGCGGCCAGGGCTCGATGGACGCCCGGATGGAGCTGGGCATGTACCTGGCCGGGCTGATCGAGGAACGCCGTAAGAACCCCGGCGACGACATGCTGTCCCAGCTGGCGACGGCCGACGGCCCGGACGGCGCGATGACCACCATGGAGGCGCTGAGCACCTCCGCGCTGCTGCTGATCGCGGGCCACGAGACCACGGTCAACCTCATCACCAACGGGATGCTGACGCTGCTGCGCTTCCCGGAGGTCCTGGAGCGGCTGCGCCACGACCCCGATCTGGCGGTCCCGATCGTCGAGGAACTGCTGCGCTACGAGCCGCCCGTGCAGCTGCTGCCCCAGCGCACCACCCTCTCCGACGTCGAGGTCGCCGGGGTCACGATCCCCAAGGGCGCGTCCGTGTGGCTGATGCTGGCCTCCGGGAACCGCGACCCGAAGCGGTTCGAGGACCCGGACCGCTTCGACCCGGACCGCAAGGACATCCAGCACCTCGGTCTGGGCAGCGGCATCCACAGCTGCTTCGGGGCACCGCTGGCCCGGCAGGAGGCCCAGCTGGCGCTGAGCGAGCTGGCCCGCCGGCTGGAGAACCCGCGGCTGCTGGAGGACCCGCCGCAGTACCGCCAGAACTCGGTCCTGCGCGGCCCGCGCCACCTGCAGATCGCCTGCGACGGCATCCGCCCCTAGGCGCGCCGCGTCACGATCATCATCCGGCCCGGGTGATGCCTTTGATCCCGGAGGGCACTCGATGCCCGTTCGCCCCCTCCGGTTCTGCCGGAGGGGGCGAAGAATTTTCCACGGCGTGCCCAGGTGGACCCAAAACGACCAGGACGGCAAAGGTTTGTGCGGCGGCCCCTTTGAGGATCAGATGCCGGAGTTGTCGACGAACCCCACGACATCGAAGTATTCGACCTTGGGTGCGACGCCATAGATCTCCGTCACCTTGCCGACGATCTCATCAGTGAAGAATGCGCGGCCTTTCTCCTCGTCATCCCACACGTAGAAATTCCTTGCCTGACCGCTTTCTTCGTCGGCCATGAAGCTCTTGAAGCGAAGGCCGGCCATGCCCTCGAACGGCCCTCGGAGTTCGCCGGCAATCTTCGAGAGAGTTGAACGATCGAACTTTTCGGTCTGCGCGAAAGTGACGAGCACGCCGATCATCAGGCTTCCTATCGATGGGGGGAGCAGCGGTCGATCGAGTGATGCTAGCGGCGGATCCTAGTACACACGGCCGGGAATTCCGGTCGTTGGGCCGCGAGTCGGCGGTGTGGCTCACGGTCGGCGATAGAGGCCATGAGTGCGTCGAGCTTTGCACACTTAATCGTCCACCCGAATGCGCGGCGATTCGACGATGGCCGCGACTCGGAGCACGCCCTAAAGCGCGGCTCCTTCGGGCAGTACGACCACCTCGGCGGGGGTGAAGGTCACCGCGACCCGGTCCCCCACGGCCGGCGCCCCCGCCAGTCCGCACTCGGCCTCCAGCACCGGCCCCGCCTCCGGCCGCAGCCGCAGCGCGACGTGCGTGCCGCGGAAGGTACGGGAGACCACCTCGCACCGCAGGCCCGCCGAGCAGAGCACGACGCCGGCCGGGCGGATCAGCAGCCGCTGCTCCCCCTCGGCGGATCCGGCCGGTACCGGGACCTTGCCCCAGGCGGTGGCGGCCCACCCGTCCGCGACCACGGCCGGGACCACGTTCTCGAAACCGAGGAACCGGGCCACGAACTCCGAAGCGGGCCTCTGCCACACCTCCAGCGGGGTCCCGGCCTGCGCGATCCGACCGTCCCGCATCACCACCACCCGGTCGGCCAGGGCGAAGGCCTCGCCCTGGTCGTGCGTGACGGCCAGCACGGTGGTGCCCAGCCGGGAGAACAGCCCGCGCAGCTCCACCACGAGCCGCTCCCGCAGTCCCCGGTCCAGCTGCCCCAGCGGTTCGTCCAGCATCAGCAGCCGCGGCGACGGTGCGAGCGCCCGGGCCAGCGCGACCCGCTGCTGTTCGCCGCCCGACAGGGAGGCCACCGCCCGGCCCTGGGCCCCGGGCAGCCCGACCAGTTCCAGCAGCTGCGCGACGCGGTCCGCCGACGCGGCCCGTCCGGCTCCCCGCACCCGCAGCCCGAAGGAGACGTTGGACCCGACGTCGCGGTGCGGGAAGAGCTGGTGGTCCTGGAACATCAGGCCCACGCCCCGACGGTGCACCGGTACGCCGGCCTGGTCGGCCCCGCCCAGCAACACCTGGCCGGCCGATACCCGCTGGAGTCCGGCAACGACCCGCAGCAGTGTGGACTTGCCGCTTCCGCTCGGCCCCAGCACGCATACGACCTCGTGCTCGTCGACCGCGAGGTCCACGTCGTCCAGGGCGTACTGGGCCGCGCGCTCACCGAAGCGGACCGACACCCCTTCCAGCTGAAGCAGTGTCATCAGAACTCTCCGGAGGTCTTGTCGGGCCGCAGTCGCTCCAGCAGCAGCAGGGACACCGCGCACACCAGCATCAGGATCGTGCTCAGGGCCATCGCCTGCCCGTAGTTCAGCTCTCCGGCCCGCCCCAGCAGCCGTGCCACGGCCACCGGCAGCGTCGGCCGGTCCGCCCGCGCGATGAAGACGGTCGCGCCGAACTCCCCCAGCGACACGGCGAAGGCGAACCCGGCCGCGATCAGCAGCGCCCGCCGCACCAGGGGCAGGTCCACCTCCCGCCAGGCCCGCAGCGGCGACGCGCCGAGCACGGCGGCGGCCTCCCGCAGCCGCCCGTCCACCGCGCGCAGGACCGGCAGCATGGTCCGTACGACGAAGGGCACGCCCACCAGGGCCTGTGCCAGCGGCACCAGGATCCACGAGGTCCGCAGGTCCAGCGGCGGCTCGTCCAGGGTGATAAGGAAGCCGAAGCCCACGGTCACCGCGGACACCCCGAGCGGGAGCATCAGCAGCGCGTCGAAGCCGCGTACGAAGCGCCCCCCGCGCCGGGTGAGCGCCGCGGCCGCGAGCCCCCCGACGAGCAGGGCGATCGCGGTGGCGGCGAGCGCGTACTGCAGGGAGTTCCAGATCGCCTCCAGCGGCGCCACCAGGAAGGTCCCGCCACCGGCGCCCGCGTCCTGCAGGGCCCGGTAGTAGCCGAGGCCGTAGCCGCCGGGGGTGTCGAAGGACCGCTCGACCAGCACGCCCAGCGGCGCCGCGATCAGCAGCACGACGGTCAGCAGCACCCCGCCCAGCAGCGTGCGCTGCGCCCAGCCGCGCGGCCGGTGCGTGGTGCGGCCCGGATCGACCAGCCGCAGCGCGGTCTCGCGCTTGCGGACGGTCCAGGCGTGCACGGCGAGGATCGCGCCGATCGCGGCGAACTGCACCATCGTCAGGACGGCCGCCGTCGGCAGGTCCAGCAGCTGCGCGGTCTGCCGGTAGACCTCCACCTCCAGGGTGGAGTACGAGGGTCCGCCGAGGATCAGCACGACGCCGAAGGAGCTGAAGGTGAACAGGAACACCATCAGCGCGGCGGCGGCCACCGCCGGGGCGAGCGCGGGCAGCGTCACCCGCCGCCACGCGGTGAACCGTCCGGCGCCCAGCACCCGGGCGGCCTCCTCCTGGCGCGGGTCCAGCTGGGCCCACAGCCCGCCGACCGTGCGGACGACGACGGCGTAGTTGAAGAAGACGTGCGCGAGCAGGATCGCCCAGACGGTGGTGTCGAGCCGCACGCCCGCCAGTTCGTCCAGCAGCCCGCCGCGCCCCAGCAGCGCGAGGAAGGCGGTGCCGACCACCACGGTCGGCAGCACGAAGGGCACGGTCACCACGGCGCGCAGCAGCTGCTTGCCGGGGAACTCGAAGCGCGCGAAGACGTACGCGGCGGGGAGGGCGATGACCAGGGTGAGCAGGGTGGAAGCGAAGGCCTGCCAGGTGGTGAACCACAGCACGTCGGCGATGTCGGGCCGGGCCAGCACCTCCGCGAACCGGCCGAACTGCCATCCGTCGTCGGTCTTCAGGCCGCGCCCGACGATCGCGGCGACGGGGTAGGCGAAGAACAGCCCGAAGAAGAGGAGGGGGACGGCCATCAGGGCGAGCCGCACGGCGGTCGCCCGCGCCCCCTCCCGGGGGCCGGAGCCCGGCGCGGCGTCCCCGTGCGCCGCGCCCGGCTCCTTGGTACCGCTTACTTCACGACGAGCGCGGTCCATGCCTTGACCCACTGCTCACGGTTCTTGGCGATGGTCTCGGGAGCCACGTTCTCCGGCTTCTCGACCACCACACCGTGCTTGGTGAACAGCTCCGGCAGGGCGGCGTCCTTCGTCACGGGGTTCACGAACATCTGGAGCGGCATGTCCTCCTGGAACTTCTTGCTGACCAGGAAGTCCACGAGGGCCTTGCCGCCCTCCTCGTTCTTGGCGCCCTTGAGCAGACCCGCGAACTCGATCTGGCGGAAGCAGGTGCCGGTGGAGACGCCCGTGGGGGCCTCGGCCGGCTGCGGCTCGCCGTACAGGACCTCGACCGGCGGGCTGGAGGCGTAGGAGACGACCAGCGGGCGGTCGCCCTTGGCCTTCTTGCCGCCCGCGGATCCGGAGAAGCGCTCGTTGTAGGCCTGCTCCCAGCCGTCGACGACCTCGACGCCGTTGGCCTTGAGCTTGCTCCAGTAGTCCTTCCAGCCGTCCTCGCCGTACTTGCCGACGGAGGCGAGCAGGAAGCCGAGGCCGGGAGAGGAGGTCGCGGCGTTCTCGGTGACCAGCAGGTTCTTGTACTCGGGCTTGATCAGGTCGTCCAGCGTCTGCGGCGGGGCGATCTTCTTCTCGGCGAAGTACGCCTTGTCGTAGTTGACGCAGATGTCACCGGAGTCGATCGGGGTGACCCGGTGCTCCTTGTCGAGCACGTACTCGGGCTTCACGTCGGCCAGGCCCTTGGCCTCGTACGGGGTGAAGATGCCGTTGTCGAGGGCGCGCGAGAGGAGGGTGTTGTCGACGCCGAAGAAGACGTCGCCGCGCGGGGAGCCCTTGGTGAGGATCTCCTGGTTCAGCGCCGCGCCCGCGTCCCCGGACTTCAGCACCTTGACCGTGTAGCCGCTCTGCTGCTCGAACTCCTTGAGGACCGATTCGGTCACGTTGAAGGAGTCGTGGGAGACGAGCGTGACGGTCTTGGACTTCGGGGCGTCGCTCGCGCCCGCGGTCTTGTCGTTGGCGTCGCCGCCACCGCAGGCGCTGAGCGTGGTGACGCCCAGCGCGGCCGCGAGCGCGACACCCGCCAGCTTCTTGGTGGTGCTCATTGGTGAATTCCTCCTGGGATGTCCAGGAGAAGACGCGGCCCTGCCCGGCGCTCTGCGAGAGCGGACGCCGGGCAGGGCGCAACAGCAAGAGTGGTGACCGAACTTCCTACCCCGAATGACCGGGGCGAGGTTCAGAGGGTCTGCGGATGACGGATACCGCACTCTCAGCGCTGTGGCGCTCCCCTGTCGGAATATGAAATTGGTTCGGCCACAGGGTACCCCGTGGCCGAATCTCCTCGAACAGAAGCGGAACCTAGCGCTCCGAGGCGGCCAGCTGGCCGCAGGCGCCGTCGATCTCCTGGCCGCGGGTGTCCCGTACGGTCACCGGCACGCCGTGCCGGGCGATGGCCTCGACGAAGGCCTTCTCGTCCTCGGGCCGCGAGGCGGTCCACTTGGAGCCCGGCGTCGGGTTGAGCGGGATCAGGTTGACGTGCACACGCTTGCCCTTGAGCAGCTTGCCCAGGAGGTCACCGCGCCAGGCCTGGTCGTTGATGTCGCGGATCAGCGCGTACTCGATGGAGATCCGGCGGCCGGACTTCTCGGCGTACTCCCAGGCCGCGCCGAGCACCTCACGGACGTTCCAGCGGGTGTTCACGGGGACGAGGGTGTCGCGCAGCTCGTCGTCGGGCGCGTGCAGCGAGACGGCCAGACGGCACTTGAAGCCCTCGTCGGCGAACCGCAGCATGGCCGGGACCAGGCCGACGGTGGAGACGGTGATCCCGCGCTGCGACAGGCCCAGGCCGTCGGGCTCGGGGTCGGTGAGCCGGCGGATCGCGCCGACCACGCGGTTGTAGTTGGCGAGCGGCTCGCCCATGCCCATGAAGACGATGTTCGACAGCCGTGCCGGGCCGCCGGGGACCTCGCCGTCGCGCAGCGCGCGCATGCCGTCGACGATCTGGTGCACGATCTCGGCGGTGGAGAGGTTACGGTCCAGGCCCGCCTGGCCGGTGGCGCAGAACGGACAGTTCATGCCGCAGCCGGCCTGCGAGGAGATGCACATGGTGACCCGGTCGGGGTAGCGCATCAGCACCGACTCGACGAGCGTGCCGTCGTGCAGCTTCCACAGGGTCTTGCGGGTGGTGTCGTCGTCGCACGAGATGTGCCGGATGACGCTCATCAGGTCCGGCAGCAGCTCCTGCTGGAGCTTCTCCCTCGAGCCGGCCGGGATGTCGGTCCACTCGGCCGGGTCGTGCGCGTACCGGGCGAAGTAGTGCTGGGAGAGCTGCTTGGCCCGGAACGGCTTCTCACCGATCGCGGCGACCGCCTCACGGCGCTCGGCCGGGGTCATGTCGGCGAGGTGCCGGGGCGGCTTCTTGGCCCCGCGAGGGGCGACGAAGGTGAGCTCTCCCGGAACGGGGCGGGCCATGGCAGGTACTCCTTGTAAGACGAAAGGCGCGCCGCAGAAGCAGCGCGCCTTCCAAGAGTAACCGCCCGGCGTCCAGCGACGCCTTTTCGCAGGTCAGCCGGTGCCCACGAAGGCCGCCAGCAGCAGCCACACCACGGGGGCCGTCGGAAGCAGGGAGTCGAGGCGGTCCATGATGCCCCCGTGTCCCGGCAGCAGGGTGCCCATGTCCTTGATGCCCAGGTCCCGCTTGATCATCGACTCGCCCAGGTCACCCAGGGTGGCGCTGACCGCGACCGCGAGACCCAGCAGCAGGCCCTGCCACCAGGAGCCGCCGTCGATCAGGAACTCCATGCACAGTGCGCCGGCCGCCATCGCGAAGGCCACCGCGCCGAACAGTCCCTCGCGGGTCTTTCCGGGGCTGATGCGCGGGGCGAGCTTGGTCTTGCCGAAGCGCCAGCCGACCGCGTAGGCCCCGGTGTCGCTGACCACGGTCAGGAGCAGGAAGGTGATCACGCGCTCGGCGCCGTCGTCGGCGGTGAGCAGCATCGCGACGAAGGTGGCGAGGAAGGGCACGTAGAACGCCGCGAAGGCGCCCGCCGTGACGTCCTTGAGGTAGTCCTCGGGCGGTTCGGTCATCCGCCACACCAGGACCGCCAGCACGGTCAGGGCCATGGCGACCCAGGCGCCCTCGGCCCCCCGGACGTATCCGGCGATGACCATGGCGGCGCCGCCGACCGCGAGCGGGACCAGCGGGGCCTTGATGCCCTTCTGCTCCTGCAGCCGGGAGGTGAGCTCCCACAGGCCGACGACGACCGCGACGACGATGACGCCGACGAAGACGGCCTTGACGATCAGCAGCGAGGCGAAGATCACCGCGCCGAGACCCACGCCCACCCCTATGGCGGCCCGCAGATCCCGGCCCGCGCGCTTCTTCGGCGGCGGGGGCGAGGCGTCCTGCGGCTGCTGGGCATGCGGAGGCGGGGGGCTGGGCATGGGCTCCTGCGGCGGCGTATCGGCGCGGAAGAGGGGGCCGCGGCCGGCGGCGACCCCCCGATCGCGTGCTTCCCGGTCGTCGAAGTCACGGCCGGCGGCATCGGGCACGATGGGCATGGGCCGAGTGTGCGGGCCCACCTGCGCATCGTATGCGGGACCCGCCGGAACCGGCTCCGGCTGCCAGGAAGAGTCGTTCATCAGACTTCGAGGAGCTCGGCTTCCTTGTGCTTCAGGAGCTCGTCCACCTGCGCGACGTACTTCGCGGTGGTGTCGTCGAGCTCCTTCTCGGCGCGGCGCACCTCGTCCTCGCCGGCCTCCTTGTCCTTGACGAGCTTGTCGAGGGCGTCCTTGGCCTTGCGGCGGACGGCGCGGAGCGAGATCTTCGAGTCCTCGGCCTTGGTACGCGCGACCTTGATGTACTCCTTGCGGCGGTCCTGCGTCAGCTCGGGGAAGGTCACCCGGATGATGCTGCCGTCGTTGCTCGGGTTGACACCGAGGTCGGAGTCGCGGATGGCCTGCTCGATGTTGCGCAGGGCGCTCTTGTCGAACGGGGTCACGATCGCCATGCGCGGCTCGGGCACCGAGAAGGAGGCGAGCTGGTTGATGGGCGTGATGGCGCCGTAGTACTCCGCCACGATCTTGTTGAACATCGCCGGGTGCGCACGGCCGGTGCGAATAGCGGCGAAGTCTTCCTTGGCGACGACGACGGCCTTTTCCATCTTCTCCTCGGCCTCGAGGAGGATCTCTTCGGTCACCACGTGCTCCTGCATGTCAGATATGGATGGTTCAGGCGGGCGGGCGGGGCCGGCGAGCCGCCCCTGCGGCTCGCTCGGTCCGGCAGCGGACTGCTCAGGCCCGGGTTTCCTGGTCGCTCACGAGCGTGCCGATCTTCTCACCCTTGACGGCGCGGGCGATATTGCCCTCGGCGAGGAGCTCGAAAACGAGGATCGGCAGCTTGTTGTCGCGGCAGAGCGTGATCGCGGTGGCGTCGGCGACCTTGAGGTCGCGGGAGAGGACCTCGCTGTACTCCAGCGCGTCGAACTTCACCGCGTCCGGGTTCTTCTTCGGGTCGGAGTCGTAGACCCCGTCGACGCCGTTCTTGCCCATGAGCAGGGCCTCGGCGTCGATCTCCAGGGCGCGCTGGGCGGCCGTGGTGTCGGTGGAGAAGTAGGGCATGCCCATGCCGGCGCCGAAGATGACGACGCGGCCCTTCTCCAGGTGCCGCACGGCACGCAGCGGGATGTACGGCTCCGCGACCTGGCCCATGGTGATGGCGGTCTGCACGCGGGAGTCGATGCCTTCCTTCTCCAGGAAGTCCTGGAGCGCGAGGCAGTTCATGACGGTACCCAGCATGCCCATGTAGTCGGACCGGGCCCGGTCCATGCCGCGCTGCTGGAGTTCGGCACCGCGGAAGAAGTTGCCGCCGCCGATCACGACGGCGATCTCCGCGCCGTCGCGGACCACCGCGGCGATCTCACGCGCGATGGCGTGGACGACGTCGGGGTCGACGCCCAGTCCTCCGCCACCGGAGAAGGCCTCGCCCGACAGCTTCAGCATGAAGCGGCGGCCCTTCTTGTCCTGGTCGCTCTTGTCGTCGGATGCGGTGTGGGGGTCCACGCCCTGATTCATGGAGATCTCCTCGTGCACATACGAAGAAGGCCATTGCCGGTGGGTCCTTGCGGTTCCCTCTACGGCAATGGCCTCCTCGTCAGATCTGCGGTCGCCTCGCGCAAGCGCGGACGACTGCTTCAGACCCTACCGGGGTCCGGTGTCCGTCGCGTACGGACGGACTCAGATGCCGACCTTGATGCGGGTGAAGCGCTTCAGGGTGACACCGGCCTCGTCCAGGACCTTCTGGACGGACTTCTTGTTGTCCAGGGCGTACGCCTGGCCGAGCAGCGTGGCGTCCTTGAAGAAGCCGTTGACGCGACCCTCGACGATCTTCGCGATGGCAGCCTCGGGCTTGCCCTCCGCGCGGGTGACCTCTTCGGCGATGCGACGCTCGGACTCGACCTTCTCGGCCGGGACGTCCTCGGCGGACAGCCACTGCGGGGCGAACGCGGCGATGTGCTGCGCGACGCCGCGGGCGACCTCGGCGTTCTCCTTGTCGAGCTCGACCAGGACGCCGATCTGGAACGGCAGGTCGGGCATCGTGCGGTGCATGTACGCGGTCACGTAACCGTCGGTGAACTGCGCGAAGCGGTCCAGGACGATCTTCTCGCCGAGGTTGGCGTTGGCCTCGTCGACGAAAGCGGTGACGGTCTTGCCGGGCTCGATCTCGGACGCGAGGAGCGCCTCGATGTCGGCCGGGGAGGTGGCGGCCACGTGGGCGGCCAGCTGGTTGGCGACGGCCAGGAACTTCTCGCCCTTGGCGACGAAGTCGGTCTCGCACTTCAGCTCGACGATGACACCGGAGGTGTTGTCGTCGGCGATGAGGGAGACGACCGCACCGTTCTCGGCAGAACGGCCCTCGCGCTTGGCGACGCCCTTCTGACCCTTGATGCGGAGCGCTTCCTGGGCCTTGTCGACGTCACCGTCGGCGTCCACGAGCGCGTTCTTGCAGTCCAGCATGCCGGCGCCGGTGAGCTCGCGGAGCTTCTTGACGTCAGCGGCGGTGTAGTTCGCCATGAGTCTGTGATTCTCTCTCGAAGTCGTAGATCTACGGGTGAACGGCGGAGGCGCCACGCCTGAGGCGCGGCTCCCCCGCCGTCATCGTCCGTACTGCGAGTGCCCGGCGGGTGAACGCCGGGCGCCCTCAGTGGGTCAGGCCTGCTCGGCGTCGGCGGCCGGGGCAGCCTCGGCGGCCGGGGCGGCGGCCTCGGCCGGGGCGGCCTCGGCGTCGTCGGCCTTCTTCTCGCCCTCGAGCAGGTCGCGCTCCCACTCGGCGAGCGGCTCGGCGGCGGCCTTCTCGCCCGGCTTCGAGTCGCCGGTCGCAGCGCCGGAGCGGGCGATGAGGCCCTCGGCGACGGCGTCGGCGATCACGCGGGTGAGCAGGGTGACGGAACGGATCGCGTCGTCGTTGCCCGGGATCTTGTAGTCGACCTCGTCGGGGTCGCAGTTGGTGTCGAGGATCGCGACGACCGGGATGTGGAGCTTGCGCGCCTCACCGACGGCGATGTGCTCCTTCTTGGTGTCGACGATCCAGACGGCGCTGGGGACCTTCGACATCTCGCGGATACCACCGAGGGTCTTCTCCAGCTTGGTCTTCTCGCGGGAGAGGACCAGGAGCTCCTTCTTGGTGAGACCCGAGGCGGCGACGTCCTCGAAGTCGATCGCCTCAAGCTCCTTCAGACGCTGGAGGCGCTTGTAGACGGTGGAGAAGTTGGTGAGCATGCCACCCAGCCACCGCTGGTTGACGTACGGCATACCAACGCGCGTCGCCTGCTCGGCGATGGCCTCCTGGGCCTGCTTCTTGGTACCGACGAACATGATGGAGCCACCGTGCGCGACGGTCTCCTTCACGAACTCGTAGGCGCGGTCGATGTACGACAGCGACTGCAGCAGGTCGATGATGTAGATGCCGTTGCGCTCCGTGAAGATGAAGCGCTTCATCTTCGGGTTCCAGCGGCGGGTCTGGTGACCGAAGTGGACGCCGCTTTCCAGCAGCTCCCGCATCGTGACGACGGCCATGGCCATCTCCTTGGTTTCTCGGTTTGGTTCCTGACGCCCCACCGCGCCCTGCCCCGATGAAGGGACCGAGAGACGCTGTCACCTGGCTGTTTCAGCCTGGCGCCGGGGCGTGCGAAGTCGACCCGGTGACCCGGATCGCCACAAGAAGTGTACGGGACCCGGTGGTATGCCGGGTGACGCCGTTGTCCACAGTGCCCCGGCCGTCCACAGGCCGGGGCACCGGTCCGGGCCTGCACGGGACGCTGGGTGCATGACGACCTTGCTGCTCAGCCTGCTCCTGGCCCTGACCCAGCCGGCCTTTCCCGTGGTCCGGCCGCTGCCCGCCCCGCTGTCGGTGGCCCGCTGGTGGGACCCTCCGCCGACGCCCTACGCGGCAGGTCACCGCGGGGTTGACCTGGCCGCGCCGGTGGGCGCGGAGCTCCGGGCGGTCGCGGCCGGCCGGGTCCATCACGCCGGGCCCGTCGTCGGGCGCGGCGTGCTGTCGCTCGCCCTGCCGAACGGGCTGCGCACCACCTACGAGCCGGTCCGGCCCCTGGTGGCAGAGGGCGAGCAGGTGGTGGCGGGCCAGGTGGTGGCGGTCCTGACGGACGGCTCGCACTGCCCGGCGTCCTGTCTGCACTGGGGTCTCCTCGCGGGCGAGGTGTACCTCAACCCGCTCACCCTGCTCCCCCGCCCGACGCCCCGGCTCCTGCCGGCGGGACACCTGGCAGAACCCGGCCCGGCCGGAGAGTGAGAAGCGCAGCCGGCGACCGGGCACGGCAGGGGACGCCGCGGGCCCGGCCGACAGGATCCGAAAGAGACGGCCTAGCCCCGGACGCCCCGCAGGGCCATGGCGACGGCGGCCTCCGTCACGACGGCGGGATCCTCCGCCGCACCCAGCTCGATCCTGCGCACAGCCGCGTCCACGACGCCCTGGAGCAGCATGGCCGCCAGTCGCGGCTCCGCGTGTCCCAGGGAGCTCAGCGCCTCGACGATCATCGCCACGAGACCGCCGTGGGCCGCGCGGATCTTCTCCCGGGCCCCCGCGTCGAGCTCGCTGGCCGAGATGGCCACGACCGCGCGGTGGCGCCGGTCGCCCACCAGCCCCAACTGGCTGCGCACGTAGGCCTCGATCTTCTCCTCCGGCGACGGGGCCTGCTCCATCGCGGCTTCGATCTCGGCGGCCCACACGGGGAAGTCCACGGCGCACAGTTCTTCGACCACGGCGGCGCGGGAGCGGAAGTACTCGTACACGGAGGACCGGGCGAGGCCGGTGCGCTCCGCGAGGGCGGGGAAGGTCAGCGCCTCCGTCCCGCCTTCGGACAGCAGGGAACGCGCGGCGTCCAAGAGGGCGCCGCGCTGCATCGACCGGTGCTCGGCCACGGAGGCCGCTCGAATCCTGGGCACGTGTCCACTCTACGGAGGTAGCGCAAGCTCACCTCCCCACGTCTGCCAACTTCGCGCGCAACTGCAGGACGGACTTGGTGTGGATCTGGCTGACCCGGCTCTCGGTGACGCCGAGGACGTTGCCGATCTCGGCCAGGGTGAGGCCCTCGTAGTAGTAGAGGGTCACCACGGTCTTCTCCCGCTCGGGCAGCGTGTTGATGGCCCGTGCCAGCAGGCGTCGCAGCTCGCGGTCCTCGGCCACCGCCACCGGGTTGTCGGCGGCGGTGTCCTCCAGGGTGTCCATCAGCGAGAGGCGGTCGCCGCCCTCCCCGCCGACGTGCAGCAGCTCTTCCAGGGCGACCACGTTGGCCAGCGACAACTGGCTGAAGACGGTGTGGAGATCCTCCACACCGATCCCCATCTCGCCGGCGACCTCGCTCTCCGTCGGGGTGCGCCGCAGCTGGGCCTCCAGCGTGGCGTAGGCCCGTTCGACGGCGCGCGCCTTCTGCCGGACCGAGCGCGGGATCCAGTCCAGCGCCCGCAGCTCGTCGATCATCGCGCCGCGGATCCTGGTGATCGCGTACGTCTCGAACTTGATCGACCGGTCGATGTCGAACTTCTCGATGGCGTCGATCAGCCCGAAGACGCCGGAGGAGACGAAGTCGGCCTGTTCCACGTTGGGCGGCAGGCCCACGCTGACGCGGCCGGCCACGTACTTCACCAGGGGCGAGTAGTGCAGGATCAGCTGCTCCCGCAGCCGCTCGTCACCCGATTCCTTGTACGAGCGCCACAGCACCTCCAGGGACGAGGGCGCGGTGGACCGCACGCTGCCGCGGGCAGCGGGGGGCACCGCAGCGCGGTCGGACCCTGAGGTGTGCTGGGGCATGCTTCGCCTTTGCCGGAGCCGGATTCCTTGGGAGCGTAGCGTGACGAGATTGTCGCGGTGCGCGAAGAGTACGGGATGGCGCGGGGGCCGGGAGGCGCCCGTACTCGCGCGGGCGCCCCGGGACCGGCGCCTGGCGCTCGGTCCCGGCGACCGCCACCGGGAAGACCGCGTCTCTCATCGCTTTCACTCTTTCACCGGAACACCCCAGGTCAACGACCGCCTCGCCGGTCGGCTCCGGTTTGTGTGCCTCCTCCAGCCGTTTGTCTGCTCAACTGCCAGCCGTCGCCCTGCCGTTCGACGAACCCCAGAGAGTGAAGTTCGTACAGTCTGCCGATGACTTCATCGACGCCGGTGCCGGAGGCAAGTGCCAGCGCGGACACGTCCGCCGGGCGGCCGGCGGGCAGCGCTTCGAGCACCCGCGCGGTGTCCGGGTCCAGCAGGTCCCGGGCGAGCACCGGGCCCCGCCGCTCGGGAGCCAGCTCGCCCATGGCCCCGACCAGCTCGACCACCTCGGCCGCGTCGGTGACGACCACGGCCTCGCCCCGCAGCAGTTCGTGCACACCGGCGGAGAGACCGCTTGTGGCGGGCCCGGGAACCCCCATCGTGAACCTCCCCAGGCGCTGCGCCCGCCGGGCCGTGACCAGGGAGCCGCTGCGGTGCGCGGCCTCGACGACGACCGTGCCCCGGGTGAGGGCGGCGATGACCCGGTTGCGCAGGACGAAGCGGCTGGGGGTGGGGTGGCTGCCCGGCGGCAGCTCCCCGAGGATCAGCCCCTGTCCGGCGATCCGGCCGAGCAGCCCGGCGTGTCCGCGGGGGTAGGCGACGTCCACCCCGCAGGCCAGCACGGCCGCGGTCGCGCCGCCCGAGGCCAGGGCCCCCCGGTGGGCGGCGCCGTCGATGCCGAACGCGGCCCCGGACACCACGACCCAGCCCCGCTCGGCGAGTCCGGCGGCCAGGGTCTGGGCCATGTTCTCTCTGGTTCGTTGAGGCGTCGTGCACTGTCGTGTCACCCACAGGTGGGGTTCTGTGCGCAACGGTTCACGTCGCCGTGTCGGGCACGTCGGGGGTGTCGTTGAGGGCTCGTGGCTCATCAGATCTTCGGAAGACTCCGGCCTTTCCCTGTACGTATGCCTTCGGGTCAGCGGTACTGGACCGTGCTGGACGAGGACCGGCTGGCGCCGGTGGCAGCGGCGGACGAGTTCTTGCGGCATGTGCGGTTCGGCCGTGATCAGGCGGAGTCGACGACCCGTACGTACGCCGGGGCTGTCGCCCTCTACCTGACGTGGTGCGGAAGTACTCGGCAGGACTGGACGACGGCGGCGGGCCGACTGGGGACCTTCATGTTCTGGCTGCGGCACTCGCCCGGTGACGGCACCGCGGCGGTAGCCCGCGCCGGCAGCGAACCGGTCCGCGGGCCCCGCCGGATCAACACGGTGCTCGCCGGGGTCCGCGAGTTCCTCGCGCACGGCACGACGCTGGGCACGGTGCCCGCGTTCGTCCTCTCCCAGCTCTACGAGATCGCCGACGAACGTGACCTTCCGCCCCAGGCCCGCGGCGAAGGCCACGGCCTGCGCTACGTCGCCAAGGCCCGGCACCGGGCCTCCGAGCCGGACGAGCCGGTCGGCCGCGCCAGTGACGAGGAGGTCCTGGCCCTGCTGCGGGCCTGCCACTCGGCCCGCGACCGGTTCATCGTCCTGCTGCTGGCCAGGGCCGGGCTTCGCCGCAGCGAGGCCGTGGGCCTGCGACGCGAGGACATCCACTTCGTCCTGGACGCCGGCGTGCTGGGCTGCCGAATCTCCGGCTCCCACCTGCACGTCGTCCGCCGCGACAACGACAACGGCGCCTGGGCCAAGTCGAAGCGCACACGAGCCGTCCCCGTCGACTTCCTGCTGGTCCAGGCTTACGACCAGTACGTCACCGAGCGGGCCACCTGCCAGGAGGCCCGGGACAGCGACTTCGTGCTGGTCAACCTGTTCCGGCCGCCGCTGGGGGCGCCCATGCCGCCCCGCGCTCTGAACGACCTCTTCGACCGGCTCTCGCGCCGCGCCCGCCTGGACGAGGGCGTTCACCCCCATGCCCTGCGGCACGCATTCGCCAGCAACGCCGCCGACGCGGGGGCCGTCCTGGACGAGATCGCCGACCTGCTCGGCCACGCCAGCCCATCCAGCTCGCAGGTCTACCTGCACCCCGATCCGCAGCGGCTCCGGTCTGCGGTCGAGCGGGTCGGTGCTCTCGCTCCCAGGAGGAACCGATGACCACAGCCCTGCAACTGGTGCCGGCGCCGGCCGAGGACCTGCTGCCCGCCCACGCCGAACTGCTGCGGAAGCTGATCCGCCCGCAGTTTCTGGAGATGCTGAACTGGGATGAGGCGTCCCAGGTGTTACGGCCTTCACCGGATCACTCCCTTCTCGGTCTGGATCTCTGCACACGTCCCGGTTGCTGGGCGGCCGCCCGCAAGACGGAATCGATGCTTTGCTCTGCCTGCCGGAGCACTTGGAAGAAAAGCGGCAAGCCCCTCGCGGAGTTCATGGCCACTGAGCCGAAAACCATCAGCGGCACCTCGGGACACTGCTCGCTCCCGGGATGCCGACGGCCCTGGACCTCGTCCCGCACGCAGATGTGCGCCCGGCACCGAGAGCAGTACCGGAAGCGGGGCTTCCCGCCGCTGGAGGAGTTCTACGCGGATCCGCGAGTGCGGCCTCTGACCGGCTTCGGGCTGTGCTCGGCGGACTCCTGCCACCGCGACCGGATCAGCGGAACGAACCCCTTTTGCAGTGCTCACTGGCTGAGGTGGCGGAACAGGGAGGACCTCACCGCGGACTTCGAGAGGTGGTGCCGCACGACACCCGCCGCGGCGGAGTCGACGACGGTCAGCCTTCGCGGCCTGGCGCCGGTGGTGGTCTCCGAACTCCTCTTCGCGGTTCAGGCCCGCACGGACGCCGGGTCCAAGACCTCGCCGATGGAGCTGCGGAGCATTGCTCAGCATGCGCGCGAACAGCGGGCCGGTCAGCTCGACGACGTCGACATCAAGCCCAACACCAGGCTGAGCGGGGTGGTCAAGTCGATGCGGCAGATGATCGCCGCAGGGGCCTCCACGCCGGAGCTGGAACAGATCAAGGACGTCTGGAACATGGGCGCCTTCGGCATGGGCAAGCACCGCAAGCTGGACTTCACCCCGCTTCTCCAGGAGTGGATGCGGCGGGCCTGCAAGGCGTGGGTTCTCGACAGCATGCCCCGCCGCTACGGCAAGAACATCCCCAACGGTCTCTCCGAGATGATCCTCTGCCTGCGGTTCCTCTCCCAGAGCCTGGTCCGCAGCCGCGAGGACGCCGGGATGGATGCATCCGCCCTCGGCCGCCGCGACATCGAGGCCTTCCTGCAATTCATGGCCCACCTGGAGCACACCGGCGAGATCAGCACCAACCGACGCGTGACGGCCGCCCGCTGGACCAGCAGGTTTCTGCGCGAGATCCGGGACATGGGCTTGACCCGGACCGATCAAATCCTGGCCGCGCTGCCCGACGACTTCGCGCTGCGACGGCACGACATGCCGCCCATCCCCTCCGACGAGGGACCGGGCCGGGCCCTGCCGAAGGAGATTCTGAGCCAGCTCTGCGAACGGCTGCCGACCCTCGACCAGATCCGTGACGGAGGGGACGACATCCGCAACGCGATCGAGATCCTCATCGACACCGGCCGCCGGCCGGACGAGATCGGCTGCCTCGCCTGGGACTGTCTGGAGACCGACGAGCACGGAAAATCCGTACTCGTCTACACCGACTTCAAGAACAACCGGATCGGCTGCCGCCTGCCGATCCCCGACTCCACGGCCGAGATCATCGTGAGGCAGAAGAAGGCCACCCGGGCCCGCTTCCCCGACACGGAACTGACCCGTCTGGCGCTCTTCCCGCGGCCTCGGCAGAACGCGGACGGAACCGAGACCTTCCGCACGAACCACATCGGCAACGTTCACCGCCGCTGGGTCAACGCGATGCCGCCGCTGATGCTGGCCGACGGCACCGAGTTTCCGGGGCTGGAGGTTGTGCCCTACTCCTACCGGCACTCCTACGCTCAGCGGCACGCGGACGCCGGAACCCTGCCCGACGTGCTCCGCGAGCTCATGGGCCATCGGTCGTTGCAGACCACCCAGGGCTACTACCGGGTGACGGAGAAACGCACCCGTTCCGCGGTCGACAAGCTCGTCTCCCACCAGTTCGACCGGCACGGCAACCGGGTCTGGACCCAGGCTCGCCAGCTCCTGGAGCACGAACACGCCCGGCTGCGGATCGGGCAGGTCTCCGTCCCCTACGGCATCTGCGTCGAGCCCAGCAACGTCAAGGCCGGCGGCCACAGCTGCCCGTTCCGGTTCCGCTGCGTTGGCTGCGACCACTTCCGCACCGACCCGTCGTACTTGCCCGAGCTGCGGACCTACCTCGACACCCTGCTGCGGGACCGCGAACGGCTCGCCGCCTCGACCGACCTGGATGCCTGGGCCCGCACCGAGGCGACCCCCTCCGAGGAGGAGATCAAACGCATCCGCACCCTGATTCGTTGTGTTGAGACCGACCTCGAAGGACTCACCGACGACGAACGCGAGCAGATCAAGGAGGCCACCAAGACCCTGCGCAAGACCCGAACGGTCTCCCTCGGGATGCCCGGCATCCGCCCGGCCGAGCCGGACCTCCGGCTGGAGCGTGACGCGTGAGCACGTCACCGGACCACCTGGCCAGGGCCCGGGCCGCTGACTCCGAGCGCCGCCGGGCCCGCGTCCTCAAGGCCCTCGACGAGCTCGCAGCCAACGGCGCCGAGATCACCGTGTCCTCGATCGCCCGGGCCGCCCACGTTCATCGCAGCTTCGTCCACCGCCACGGCGACCTGCACGCGGCCGTCCTGACCCGCGCGGCCGCACCCCCACCCGGCGTGACCACCGGGACGCAGGTCAGCCGCCAGTCGCTGCTGGCCGACGTCGCGAACCTCACCGCCCGCAACGGCCGGCTCACCGCCCACATCACCCGACTCGAACGGCGCCTCTCCGAATCCCTGGGCCAAGCCGCCTGGGAAGCCTCCGGCCTCGGGGCCCCCGCCGACATCGACACCCTCAACCGCCGGATCACCGAGCTGGAAGAGCAGATCATCGACCTCCGCAGCGAGCTCGCCGAACGCGACGAAGACCTCGACGCCGCCCGCTCGACAAACCGCGAGCTCATGGCCCGCATCAACAGGCCGCATCCCGACTGACCGCACCAGCCCCGACGGCTCTCCGCCCTTCGGGCGGAGAGCCGTCCACAACATCCGCCGCGCATGATCGTCGAGAAACCCACATGCGCGATGGGCCCTCCGACTCAGAAACTGACGCCCATGAAGACGCTGTCGCATCGAACACTCAACCGCATGATCCAGATCGCGAAGGAATGGCCCACGTCGGACATCCGTGATCTGCTGATGGAGGCGAATCTGGTGACTCCGTCGCTCACCGACTCGCGGTTGAACAGGCAGGAACTCCTCAGAGGAGCACTGCTGGATGCACGCGAAGTCGCATCGCTGGACGACATGTCGGTATGCGAGCAGATCAAGGGAGCTCATGAAGCTCTGCTCGACTTTGCCCGCTGCATCGCGGAGTTCAATCCCTACGGGCAGGACCCGGATCGGATCGCTGACCTCCGAGAGTCTCTCCGGAGTGACGGCTACGAGCTCGTCGTTGAAGTCGTGCCTGCTTCCAGCGGCTCCTACCGATACAAGGCCCGCCTCCTGCCGTTCGACCCCGATGAGGCTCCCCTGCCCCCGGAGATGACCGCTCTCGAACATGAGCTCTCGGCCCGCGGCTACACCGAGGCGCTGGGCCACTACCGGCTGGCGTTGAAGCACTTCTCGGAGCAAGACCATGCCTCGTCGAACGGCCAGCTCCGGACGGCACTGGAAGGCCTGATCGTCAACCTGGCCGTGGACCACGCCGGCTACTCCAGCTCGGGGCGGGCCAACCAAGGCGGTGTCGCGATCAAGAGCCTTTATGACCCCAACGGACAGCCGCCCGCCGTCCTCGGCCAGCCCCTGCCGGGCAAAGATGGCGGCACCTTGATCCAGGGCCTCTGGGACATCTCCCACCTGAACGGATCGCATCCAGGACTGTCCGACGCGCAGGAAGCCAGGATCCGCATGCAGCTGGTGACAGCCGCAGCGCAGTTCCTCCTCAAGCACTTCCCGGCCCTGTCTTAGGGCCCTCGGCCGAATCGAAGGGTGGTGTCGTCCGCGACAGCTGTCGCGGACGACACCACCCTTCTCACGTGCTCGAAGGCCACCACACGAACGGTTCCACCCGAGAGAAATGCAGTGCGCGCCGTACGGGGTGCAGGCCCGGGCCCCGACCACGGAGACCGAACGCAGCGCCCAGGTACGGAGGTTAGGCCGGCCGCGCAGCCACAGTCCGACGGGCCTCTCGTCGCCGAGGTCGTCGAGCTGGGTCGGCCACTGCGCCGATCCCGGGTGGACGAACCGGCCCCCCGCCTCGGCGGCATCCGCGAGGTCCCGCTCCGGATCGGCCAGCGCAGCCCGTCTGCGGTACCCGGCGAGGCGCTCGGGCCCCACCCCGGACGGCGTGTCCGGCTCCGCCCCGGGCTGGGTCAGCAGCCGCATCAGCCGCACCGCGCCGAACTCCCGCAGCCATCGCCCGCCGTGCGCGTCACCCGGTTCGAGCACCCGGGTGAGCGCCGCCCGCGCCAGCAGCTCCGCGTCCCCGGCGCCGGTCATGTCCCGGCCCCCACAAGCGCCATCGCCCCGCGGGCGATCCCGGTCCGCAGCTCCAGCGCCACGGCCACGTCCAGCGCCTCGGGCCGGTCCCGCCCGCGCAGGTCGGCCACGGTCCAGGCGACCCGCAGCACCCGGTCCAGACCGCGCGCGGTGAGCAGCCCCCGTTCCAGATCGCGCTCGGCGGGGGCCAGCGCGCCGGGTG
Organism: Streptomyces venezuelae; assembly: GCF_008642275.1. Classification (NCBI taxonomy): domain Bacteria; kingdom Bacillati; phylum Actinomycetota; class Actinomycetes; order Kitasatosporales; family Streptomycetaceae; genus Streptomyces; species Streptomyces venezuelae. The sequence goes on along the minus strand of NZ_CP029189.1, from coordinate 5,388,158 downwards.
CGGCCTGCCACCGGGTCCGCAGTTCCTGCCCGGGCACTTCGGAGTTGAGCCGCCACGGCGTGTCGGCGAACCGGGCCGCGGCACGGTCCCGGGCCTGACGCACCCGGTCGGCGACCACGGCGGTGGACTCCCCGCGGCCGCCCTGGCCCAGGAGGTCGCCGCGGGTCACGGGCTCCACCTCCACCCTCAGGTCCACCCGGTCGAGCAACGGCCCGGACAGCCGTGCCTGGTAACGCCGGATCACCGAAGGCGGGCATTCGCAGCCGGCCCCGTGCAGGGTGTGGCGCCCGCACGGGCAGGGGTTGGCGGCGAGGACCATCAGGAACCTGGCGGGCAGCCTTACCACTCCGGCGGCGCGGGCGATGACCACGTGCCCCGATTCCAGGGGCTGGCGCAGGGCGTCCAGTGCCCGGCTGTGGAACTCCGCGGCCTCGTCGAGGAAGAGCACGCCTCGGTGGGCCAGGGAGACCGCCCCGGGCCTGGGGATCCCGGTCCCGCCGCCCACCAGGGACTGCATGGTCGCCGAATGGTGCGGCGCGCAGTAGGGCGCTCTGGCGACCAGCGGCTCGCCGGGCGGGAGGATTCCCGCGACCGAGTGGACGGCCGTGACCTCCACGGAATCCTGTCGGGTGAGCGGGGGCAGGAGCCAGGGCAGCCGCTCGGCCAGCATGGTCTTGCCCGCTCCGGGCGGCCCGCTGAGGAAGAGGTGGTGTCCGCCGGCGGCCGCCACCTCCAGGGCGCGGCGGGCCGTGTGCTGCCCGGCGACGTCCGCGAGGTCGGGGACGTCCGCGCCGTCCTCCCGGCCGGGCCGGCCCCGGGCGAGGCCCGTGCCCAGTCCGGCCCCGGGGACCAGCAGTCCGGCCAGCATCGGGTCCGGCCTGCCGGGCGGGTCGCAGGGTTCCTCCCCGGGGACCTCCCCGCCGGTCAGGACCGCGATGAGCTGGCGCAGGCTCCGTACGCCGAGGACCGAGACGTCCGGCACGAGCGCGGCTTCCGCCGCGCACTGCTGCGGCACCACCACCTGCCGGTAGCCCGCCTCGGCCGCGGCGAGGACCGCCGGCAGGATCCCGCGGACCGGACGCACCCGGCCGTCCAGCCCCAGTTCCCCGATCAGGACCAGGTCGGCGATCGCGCCCGGATCCACCACCTCGGCCGCGCCGAGCACGGCCGCCGCGACGGCCAGGTCGAAGCCGGCGCCGGACTTCGGTACGGAGGCCGGGCTCAGCCCGACCGTGAGCTTCTTCTGCGGCCAGGCCGCCCCCGAGTTGACCACGGCCGCCCGCACCCGGTCCCGGCTCTCGACCAGGGTCTTGTCAGGCAGCCCCACCAGGGTGAAGGCGGCCACGCCGGGCTCCAGGTCGGCCTGTACCTCGACCACCACGCCGTCGACGCCGACCAGGGCCACCGAGCAGGCCCGCGCGAACCCCATCAGGCCACCCCCCTGACGTGTTCCACCAGGGGCGCGCCGCGCCGCGGGAGCAGGACCCCGACGAGGTCGATGCGCACCCCGCCCGGGGGTGGTCCGCCGTGGTCGGCGAGCCAGCGCCCGGCGAGGGCGCGTAAGCGTTCTGCCTTGGCGGGCCGTACGGCGGCCATGGGATGCTCGAACTCGCCGGCCCGACGGGTCTTGACCTCGCACATGACGAGGGCGTCCCCGTCCTGGGCGACGATGTCGATCTCGCCGCCGCGGCACCGCCAGTTCCGTGCGATCACGGTCATCCCGGCCTCGGTCAGCCGCCGGGCCGCGAGCTCCTCGCCGTACCGCCCCAATGCCTGCTGTGCCACGCTCTTCGCGTTCATCCGGCACCACCTCCGGCACCGACGGTCCCGCACCTCCGCCCACCTTGTGGATCTTGGTGGACAGTCCGGTCTTTGTGGACAACCGCATCACCCTTGCGGGTGAGGCGGCCCGGACGGTGCCGGCCCTCAGCTGCCGGGCAGTTCGAGATCGCTCTTGTTGAGCTCCTCGATGTTCACGTCCTTGAAGGTGAGCACCCGCACCTGCTTCACGAAGCGGGCCGGCCTGTACATGTCCCAGACCCAGGCGTCGGCCATGGAAACCTCGAAGAACACCTCCCCCTGGACCGAATGCACCTGCATCTCGTAGTCGTTCGTGAGGTAGAAACGGCGTTCCGTCTCGATCACGTACTTGAACAGCCCGACGACGTCGCGGTACTCCCGATAGAGCTTCAGCTCCATCTCGGTCTCGTACTTTTCGAGGTCCTCGGCACTCATGGCATGTTCCCCTTCAGCCGTGCGTCCCCCTATTGTGCGCCAGGCCCCTGCGCCCCTAGACGATTTCCGGGGCCAGGACCACCGGCTCACCCGGAGGACCGTCGTCGAGCAGCGTACGGAGCAGCTCGGCGAGTCTGGTCGGGTACACCGTCTCATGGGCCGCGAGAAGTTCCTCGGAGGTCCACCACCTGGCTCCGGTGACGCTGCGCCGCTCCAGCTCGGTGAGGCCGCCCATCTCGGTCTCGGTCTGGGTGGTACGGGCGAGGAAATACCACTCGTCCTGCTCCCAGCGCCGCCCGTCGAAGGGGAAGGAGCAGTAGCGGTGCCACAGGACCGGACCCAGCTCCACCTCGGTGATCCCGGTCTCCTCCGCCAGCTCGCGCAGTGCGGCCTGCTCCCGGCTCTCCGTCCCCTCCAGCCCCCCGCCCGGGGTGAACCACCAGTCGTCGGACGGGTCGGCCGGTTCGAAGCCGTGCAGCAGCAGGATCCGGTCCGCGGGGTCCAGAAGGATCACCCGCGACACCTTCCGGCGGCCGTGCCCGGCGGCCGGGTCAGCGGGCACCGGCCCGCTCCCGCCGCCGCCCGCGCGTGAGGAGCCGTGCGACCGGCCCGTACGCGGACCCCAGCACCACCAGGGCGGCCCCGGCCAGCACCGCCACCACCTGGAGGCGCAGCGGCCCGGGCCGCGAGATCCCGCCGGGCAGGGCGGCGTACGTGGCCGGCCGCTCCAGCATCGACACGGAAGGCCAGGCCAGGGCGTCGACGCGGGCGCTGACCGCGGACCGCGGCACGCTCCCCTGCCCGGTCTCCTGCAGGTGGGCCCGGGAGTCCAGCGAGCCGGACCGCTGGTCGCCCAGCAGGAAGAGGTTGCCTTCCGGAACCGCCACCTCGAAGGGGGTTCCCGCGGGCGCGGTCTGTCCCGGCGGCATGGCCAGGTCCGTGGCCGGCCCGGTGGTGTCGGCGTAGGGCTCGTCCAGCGCGGTGCCGTTGACCGTCACCTCGCCGGCCGGGCCGCAGCACTTCACCACGTCGCCGCCGATGCCGACGACCCGCTTGACCATCGGGGAATCGCTCCACTGGGAATCGGTGAAGATGACCACGTCCCCGCGGCGCACGTCGGCGCCGTCGATGCGCTGCGCCAGCACCCGGTCCCCGGGCCTCACGGTGGGCGTCATCGAGTCCGTGGGGACCGTGTAGGGCCGGTAGACCACCGCCCCCCACACGAAGCCGCCGAGGAAGAGCGCAAAGCCGATGGCCACGGCGATTCCCGACAGCACGTTGCCGAGACCGCCGCGGCCATCCTTGCCACTGCGTATTGCCTGTGTTCCGCCCACTGCAGCGCCCCCACCGTTCGGGATCGTCGACCTGGGCGGCACCCTACCCGTCGGTACGGCCGCGGGTCAGCTTCTGCCTGCGCCACATGACCAGCGGGACGGCTCCCACGAGCCCCAGCGCGGTCGGGCCGAGCCCGACCGGGGCCAGTCCGGCGGCCCCGAGACCGAGCGCGGTCGCCGCGGCCTGGTTGCCGATGCCCGGCTGGTCGAAGGTGTCCGGCACGGGGAGGGTGGACCAGCGGGTGAGCGGCCACGCGACGACCACGGCCCGGCCGACGACCTTGTCCACAGGGACGAAGCCCTTGGTGGAGTCCTGCTGGTGGTAGCGGGAGTCCTCGGAGTTCTGCCGGTGGTCGCCCATGACCCAGATCTTGCCCTTGGGCACGGTGATCGGGCCGAACGGGGCGTCGTCGCACGGGGTGTTGCCGGGGTAGATGTACGGCTCGTCCAGCTCCTTGCCGTTGACGACGACCGGTCCCCCCTTCTTGCACTCGACCGTGTCCCCGCCGATCGCGATGACCCGCTTGATCAGGTCCTTCTCGGAGGCGTCCGGCATCAGGCCGATCTTGCTGAGCACCTGCTGGAAGACGTTCGGCTCGGGAGTGGGCTGCCCCGACAGCCAGTCCGCGGGGTCGTGGAAGACGACGACCTCGCCGCGCTCCGGCTCGGAGCCGAACCACGGGGTCAGCTTGTCCACCAGCACCCGGTCGCCCATCTGCAGGGTGTTCTGCATCGAGGCGGACGGGATCGAGAACGCCTGGAGCAGGAACGTCTTGATCAGCAGGGCAAGCAGCAGGGCGATACCGATGAGGAGCGGCAGCTCCTTCCAGAAGGACCGGTGCGCATGCTCCGAGGCCTCGCCGTCCGCCTCGGTGTCGCGCTCGACGGCGTCGTCCGGCCGCTCCTCGCCTTCGTCGCGTCCGGACCGTGCGCCTACCGCCACGTCCCCCACATCCACTCCTCACTCGCGATTGCCGCCCGCGCCGAATCCGGCACGGGCCCTCCCCTCCCTTAACGAGCGGGAGTTCCCTAAGGCGCGGGAGACCGAGGACACACTATGCGAACGGCGCGCCCCGACGGCGCCGCCGCCGGCCGCGTCCCTCGCGCCGTGCCTGATCGGGGACCATCCGGAAGGTGGCCGGCTGCTCCAGCCGGGTCCAGTGCCCGCGGGGCCAGGCGATCATGACGGCCTCCCCGACCACCCCGCTCTCGGGGATCGTGCCCTGGAAGCCCTCGTCGAGGTGGAAGCGGGAATCGGACGAGTTCGCCCGGTGATCACCCATCACGAAGAGCCGGCCCTCCGGAACCTGTACCTCGAACGGGATGTCCGAAGGCGTGTTGCCCGGGTTCACGTACGGCTCATCGAGGGGCGATCCGTTGACGGTGACCCGGCCGCGGCCGTCGCAGCACTTGACGGTGTCCCCGCCGATGCCGATGACCCGCTTGATCAGATCCTGTTCGTTGGGCAGCAGGCCGATGAAGGTCAGGGCCTGCTTGATCTGCTTGACCCCGATCGGGTCCTCGGGCGGACGGGCCGCCTCGCCCTTGAGCCAGCCGCCGGGGTCCTTGAACACGACGATGTCGCCGCGCTCGATCTCGGAGCCGAACCACGGCGTCAGCTTGTCCACGAGGACCCGGTCGCCGATCCGGATCGTCTGCTCCATCGAGCCCGACGGGATGAAGAAGGCCTGCACCAGGAAGGTCTTGAGGAGCAGGGCGATGCACAGCGCCACGACCACCAGCAGCGGCACCTCGCCGGCCCGGCGCGTGCGGCGGCGCCGGCGCACCTTGCGGGCCGTCCGGCGCCGTTCGGCCCGGCCGCCCTCCACCCGGCCGAGAGCCACGACCGGGGGCGGCACGGGCTCCGGCTCGGGCTCGGGCTCGAAATCCCAGTCCCGTCCGCCCTTGGGCCGACCGCGGCTACCCATGGCCGCCGCCCACGGACGTCCAGCGCGAAAGCGGCCAGCCGATCCAGTCGGCCCGCCCGATCACCTTGTCCACCGGCACCATCCCCCCGCCCGGCTCCCCCAGGTGGTCCCGGGAGTCCCGGGACTGGGAGCGATGATCACCCATGACCCAGAGGGTCCCCAGTGGTACGACGATCCGGAAGGGCACCGCCGAGGGCGCGTCTGCGGGGTGGAGGTACGGCTCCTCCAGCGGCACGCCGTTGACGGCGACCCGCCCGCCGGCGTCGCAGCACACCACGTCGTCACCACCGACCCCCACGACCCGCTTCACGAAGTCGGTGTCGGACGGCTCGGCCAGCCCGAGCGCCGAAGCCGCTCCGTGCAGCAGGGAGCCGACCGGATTGTCTTCGGGGCGTTCCCCCACGAAGGAGCCCGTGCCGTCGAAGACCACCACGTCCCCGCGCCGCGGCTGGTCGCCGAAACGGTACGCCAGCTTGTTGACCAGCACCCGGTCCCCGACCTCCAGCGTCGGCTCCATGGAACGGCTCGGGATCAGGAAGGGCTGGACCACGAAGTTGCTGAACAGCAGCAGGAAGACGGTGCAGATCACCCCGAGCACCCCGGCACGGCGCCAGGTGAGGGGTCGCCCTCCGGCCGTCCGCCGCCCGGTCCGGGAGAACGCAAAACGCGGCCGCTCCTCCCCCGCGGAGGGGGAGGAGGGGCCGCGCTGCGTGTGAGGTGCTTCGGTGTCCATCAAGGGCGAGCCTATCCGGCCGCCTCCGGACAACGGGAGTTACCTCAGCGGTCGCGCTTCTCCTTGATCTTCGCGGCCTTGCCGCGGAGCTCACGGAGGTAGTACAGCTTGGCGCGGCGGACGTCACCGCGGGTGACGAGCTCGATCTTCTCGAAGATCGGGGAGTGGACCGGGAAGGTACGCTCCACACCGACGCTGAAGGACACCTTGCGCACGGTGAAGGTCTCGGAGACACCGGCACCCTGGCGGCGGATGACTACGCCCTTGAACTGCTGGATACGGGAGCGGTTGCCCTCGATCACGCGGACGTGCACGTTGATCGTGTCACCCGGGCGGAAGGCCGGGACGTCCGAGCGGAGCGTGGCGGCGTTGACGCCGTCGAGCAGGTGAGACATGTTCTTCGTCTGCTTTCTTCGCATGACGCCACAGGTCGCCAGTGCGGGTTTCCGTAGAGAATTCGGGAGCTGTGCGACCCGGCGGACGACGGTCCCCCTGTGGCAGGGGCGCCCGTGAGCACACAGCAGCCGCCTATTCTTCCACGGCCTGCGCCCTGCGCCAAAATCGGCCGTCGGCGGACGGCTGCCAGCCCAGGACGGAGAGGATCTCCCGGTCCTTCTTGTCGAAGCCGGCGGCTTCACACCGCTCGATCAGGTCGGGGCGGTTCTGCGCGGTACGGCGGAAGGCCTCGTCCCGGCGCCACCGGGCGATCTTCCCGTGGTGCCCGCTGAGCAGCACCTCGGGGATGTCCCGGCCGCGCCACACCGGGGGCTTGGTGTAGACGGGCCCCTCCAGCAGGTTCGCCATCTCGCCCGGCGCGAAGGAGTCGTCGCGGTGGGACTCGGCGTTGCCGAGCACCCCGGGCAGCAGCCGGGCCACGGCCTCGGTGACCACCAGTACGGCCGCCTCGCCGCCCGCCAGGACGTAGTCGCCGATGGAGACCTCGTACACCGGCATCCGCGTGGCGTACTCGTCCATGACCCGGCGGTCGATGCCCTCGTACCGGGCCGGCGTGAAGATCAGCCAGGGCCGCTCGGAGAGTTCGACGGCCAGCTCCTGGGTGAAGGGGCGGCCGCTGGGGGTGGGGACGACCATGACGGGACCGTGGGCGCCGGCCTCGTAGCCGTCGGCCAGCGCCGAGTCCAGGGCCTCGCCCCACGGCTCGGTCTTCATGACCATGCCGGGACCGCCGCCGTACGGGGTGTCGTCCACGGTGTTGTGCCGGTCGTACGTCCACTCCCGCAGGTCGTGCACGTGTACGTCGAGCTGCCCGCGGGCGCGCGCCTTGCCGACCAGGGAGACGTCCAGCGGCTCCAGGTACTCGGGGAAGATCGTGACGACGTCGAGCCGCATCAGGCGTCGTCCCCGGACTGCGCGGCGTCCTCGTCCCGCGTCGAGACGACGACGGCGTCGCGCTCGTCGATCAGCCCGGGCGGCGGGGTGATGACGCAGCGCTGCTCCTCCAGGTCGATCTCGGCGACGATCTCCTCCACGAAGGGGATCATCACCTCGGAGCCGTCCGGCCGCTCGACGATGAAGAGGTCCTGCGAGGGCAGGTGGGAGATCTCGGTGATCCGGCCGATCTCGGTGCCGTCCTCCAGCACCACGTCCAGGTCCATCAGCTGGTGGTCGTAGTACTCGTCCTCCTCCTCCGGCAGCTCGGAGGGATCCACCTCGGCGATCAGGAGGATGTTGCGCAGAGACTCGGCTCCGGTGCGGTCCTTGACGCCCGCGAAGCGCAGCAGCAGCCGCCCGCTGTGCACGCGGCCCGCCTCGATCGTCAGCGGTCCCGCCGTCGCGGGCTCCGTCTTGAGCACGGCACCGGGGCTCAGTCGCAGCTCCGGCTCGTCGGTGCGCACCTCGACGGTGACCTCACCCTTGATGCCGTGGGCGCGGCCGATCCGCGCGACTACCAACTCCACTGTGCTCTTCCCTTACTGCGGCGTGGTTGCTCACATCATTGGTCGCTCCTGCCCGAGGGCAGAAACGACACGGGCCGGGGCGGGCAACCATCGCCCTCCCCGGCCCGTGCCGGTGAATCAACTGCTCAGCGGACCTGGTCCACGTCGACGAGGTCGACGCGGATCCCCCGGCCGCCGATGGCGCCCACGACGGTACGCAGAGCACGTGCGGTGCGGCCGTTGCGGCCGATCACCTTGCCGAGGTCGTCGGGGTGAACCCGGACCTCGAGCACCTGCCCGCGGCGCAGGTTGCGCGAGGCGACCTGCACTTCGTCGGGGTTGTCCACAATGCCCTTTACGAGGTGCTCAAGAGCCTCCTCGAGCATGCTCAGGCCTCGGTCGACTCGGCGGCGGCCTCGGCCTCGTCCGCCTTCTTGTCGGCCTTCTTCGCCTTCTGCGTGATGGCCTCGCCCTTGCCCTCGCCGATGCCCTCAAGGGCCTTGGCGAACTCGTCGAAGGAGCGACGCTTGCTCTCCTTCGTCGCCGGCTGCAGGAGCGGCGCGGGGGCGGGGAGACCCTTGTGGGCCTGCCAGTCACCGGTCAGCTTCAGGATGGCGAGCACAGCCTCGGTGGGCTGGGCGCCGACGGACAGCCAGTACTGCGCACGCTCGGCGTTGACCTCGATGCGCGACGGGTTGTAGGTCGGGTGGTAGATACCGATCTCTTCGATCGCGCGACCGTCCCGGCGGGTGCGGGCGTCGGCGACGACGATGCGGTAGTGCGGCTGGCGAATCTTGCCGAGGCGCTTGAGCTTGATCTTGACTGCCACTGGAGTGGTGTCTCCTGAACTTGACGTGGTTGGGCACATGAGATGCCACGTGGGGTTGCGGTACTCGGGTGCCCGATGGACGCGTCAGCCGGAGGAGAGAGGGGTCCTATGCGACTGTCGAGTACAGCTAGCCATTGTGCCATACGCCTGCGGCGCGCTCAGCCGGGCGGGCAGGTCCGGCGCCAGCCGACCGCACGGGGGCGGTACGGGCCGGCCGTGCGCGCCGGAGGCAGGCGCCCCGGTGGGGGCGATGGCCCGGCGCCCGGTCCGCCGTGGGGGTGGCCCCGGCGGCGACGGGAAGGCGGTCAGGAGGCCGCCGCGATGGCCACGTCGGGGATGCGGAAGGGCTTCATGCAGCCACCGCACACGATCGGCGCCTGAGCCAGCACGGAAGGGACCACCCGGACGTTGCGCCCGCAGTCGCAGACGGCCTTCACGCGCACGCCGCCGCCGGAGGAACCGTGCCGGGCGGCCGGTCCGCGGAAGCTGCGCTTGGTGTCGGCCGCGGTGGCGGCCGTGTGCGCCTTCAGCGCACGCTGCAGCCGCTCGATGGTGGGACGGTAGCGGCGCTTCGCCTCCGGATTGAGCGTGACCAGGGAGAAGCCGCTGCTCGCGTGCGGCTCCTCGGAGTGGTCCAGCCCCATCTCCTCGGCGATCGCGAGGAATCTGCGGTTGTGGTAGCGGCCGGCACGCGAGGTGTCGCGGACACCGCGGGCGGCGGCGATGCCGTGGACTGCCTCGTGCAGCAGTCGCTCGAAGGAGAGCTCGGCGCCGCAGGCGGACGAGGACTCACCGATCAGGGACTCGGGCGCGGCAAGGTCAGGCAGCTCGGGGTGGTACCGCTGAATATCGGCCCACGCCTGCGCCAGCTCTGCGGCGAGAACAGGTGGTGTCGTGCTCACGTCGTGACAACGAGCCGAGGTGCCCGGGTGTTCCGATTCCGGGCCATTCCAAATTTTTTGCACGTACCAGTCAGTTCAGTCTCATGCGTCCCGACGAGGACGGGTGCGCCGATCTCAGGAGGAGTCGGTACGTAACGTCGACCAACTCGCCCCGGCCGGCCGAGACGAACCGGCCCCGGCGCGCGGCACGAGCCGCACGCCGGGGCACAGGGGCCGGTCGGCCCGGTCAGTACGAGCGCGCGACGATCGCGAGCGTACCGGGGGCGTCGTCCGCCTCCGGGACCGACCCGTCCTCGGCGATCAGGCAGCGCACGGACACGGCCTGCTCGGCCAGCTTGGCCTCGCCCTCCGGACCGAGGTCCGCCCACGGGATCCGCGCCCAGCCACCGGCGACGGCGGCCTCGGCGGCCTCCCCGATGGTCGCGACGTCGGAGGTACGGGCCAGCCGGCGCTCGCGGGACTCGCGCAGCAGCTGCGCCTGGTCCTCGTCCAGCACCTTGGGCAGCAGGTCGGCGAGGGCGTCGATCTGCACGGGGGTCTTCCCGCCCGGGATCCGGCGGGCCAGCATCGCGGTGCCGGCCTCCAGGTCGCGGGGACCGATCTCGATGCGGACCGGTACGCCCTTGAGCTCCCAGTCCACGGCGCGGCGGCCGAAGGGGGTGTCCACGCGGTCGTCGACCTGCACGCGGATGCCGGCCGCCTTCAGCTGCGCGCCGAGCTCGCGGACCTTCGCGACGGCCTCGTCGCCCTTGATCGCCATGACGACGACCTGGACGTGTGCGAGACGCGGCGGCACCCGCAGGCCGTTGTCGTCGCCGTGGGACATGATCAGGCCGCCGACCATGCGGGTCGAAACGCCCCACGAGGTCTGCCAGACGAGCTCCTGCTTGCCTTCCTTCGACAGGTACTGGGTGTTGAAGGCCTTGGCGAAGTTGGTGCCGAGCTCGTGGCTCGTGCCCAGCTGCAGGGCCTTGCCGTCGCCCATCATGCCTTCGAGGGTGAGGGTGTTGATGGCGCCGGCGAAGCGCTCCTTGGCGGTCTTGCGGCCGAGCACGACGTCGATGCCGAGCACGTTCGTCATGAAGTCGCCGTAGACGTCCGTGTGGATGCGGGCCGCGTAGTCGCGGGCGTCCTCGTAGGTGGCGTGGGCGGTGTGGCCCTCCTGCCAGAGGAACTCGCTCGTACGGAGGAACACGCGCGGGCGCATCTCCCAGCGGACCACGTTGGCCCACTGGTTGATCAGCAGGGGCAGGTCGCGGTAGCTCTGGACCCACTTGGAGAAGTAGTCGTTGATGATCGTCTCGGACGTGGGCCGGACGACGACGGGCTCCTCCAGCTCCTTGCCGCCGCCGTGCGTGACGACCGCGAGCTCGGGGGCGAAGCCCTCGACGTGCTCCGCTTCCTTCGTCAGGTACGACTGCGGGATGAACAGCGGGAAGTAGGCGTTCTGGGCGCCCGCGTCCTTGATCCGCGCGTCCATCTCCTGCTGCATCCGCTCCCACAGGCCGTAGCCGTACGGTCGGATGACCATGGTGCCTCGGACCGGACCGTTGTCGGCCAGCTCGGCCTTGTTGATCAGATCCTGGTACCAGCGGGGGAAATCCTCCGCCTGCGGGGTGAGAACGGGTGCCTTTGCCATGCCGCGAATCGTACGGCGCCCGGCACACGATGCGTGAATCGGGTGCCGCGCTCCTCTGGACGCGCGGGCGAATGGGGAGTTCTCTGGCAACGGGGGCAAGGGGGCGACACGGAATCAGGAGCGCTCTTTCGATGACACCGACGCCGACGGCGACGCTCGTCGCCCGGGACTGGGCGGAGATCCAGGAACGGATGCTTGTACCGCTGTACGAGGCGGTCTACGACCGGCTGGAGGTCGGGCCGGGCGACCGGCTGCTCGGCCTGGACTGCGGAGCCGGGCTGCCACTGCTGCTGGCGGCCGGGCGGGGAGCCGTGGCCACGGGTGTGGAGGCGGACCCGGCCCGGCGGGCGCTGGCCCGTGAGCGGCTGCTGGAGGTCCTGGCGGCCCCGCCGGAGCCGGCGGGGCGGTCCCGCCCGTACGACGCTCTGCTGGCCTTCTCCCCGGCCCCGGCGGCGCTGGCCGCGGCCCTGCCCGCGGTCCGCCGCGGCGGGGCGGTGGTGCTGGCCGGCTGGGGCCCCGCGGAGCGCTGCACGGTGCCCTCGGTGCTCGGCGGCGGGCCCGCGCCGCGGGACCTCGACGCGCTCGTGGAGCGGGCCGGGCTCCGGCCCGACGGTTCCGGGCGGGTGTTCTGCCCGTTCGGGTACGCGGACGTGGACAGCGCGGTCCGCGGGCTGTTGTCGACCGGGCTCTACCCCGGCGCGGGCGGCTCCACGGGAGCGGCGTGCGCCGCGCCCTTCGAACCGGCCGATTCGGTGCTGGCGGAGAAGGAGCTGGCCGAGGCGCTTCACCCGTTCGAGCGATCCGACGGCGCCGTGTGGCTGCCGAACATCTTCCGGTACGTGATCGCCCGGGTGGACTGACGCGGCCGCTCCCCAGCCGGCGCCGTGCCCCTTCGTCAGCCGCGTGATGCCCGCGGCGGCGTGGGCGGCCGGCTCGTCCGGGGTCTGCTCGGCGAGGAGGGCCCGGGCCAGGGGGTCCGGCCGCGGCCGGTGGTCGCGCAGCAGACGGCAGGCCTCCGGGTAGCACCCGTCCACGATGCGCCGCATCTCGTGGTCGACGGCGTCGAGGGCGGTGGGGGCGGCGGACAGTCCGCAGGGGCTCTGCGCGTCGGATGGATCGGGCCGTCGCCCCGGAGAAGACGGGAGGGCCCCGGCCGTGCGAACACGGCCGGGGCCCTCCTCACCCACCTGCGCGGGTGTTACTTCATGAACTTCTTGAACTCGTCCGGGAGGTCGAAGTCCTCGCCGCCCTGGCCACCCGCCGGAAGGCCGAAGGGGTTGCCGGCGGCCGCGGGCTCGATCGCCTGCGGGCCCTGCTCCCGGCGGGCCGCGGCTGCGGCCTCCTCTTCCTTGCGCTTCATCGGGTTGCCGCTCTTGCGCTTGCCCTTGGCCTGCTTGACCTGCTTCTTCTGCCGGCCGGGGCCGCCACCCATCCCGGGCATGCCGGGCATCCCCGGCATGCCGCCGCCCTGGGCCATGCGGGACATCATCTTGCGGGCGTCGAAGAACCGCTCGACCAGCGACTTGACCGCGCTGACCTCGGTGCCGGAGCCCTTGGCGATACGGGCACGGCGCGAGCCGTTGATGATCGTCGGGTCCTGGCGCTCGGCCGGGGTCATCGACTTGATGATCGCCGCGGTGCGGTCGACGTCGCGCTCGTCGATGTTGTTGATCTGGTCCTTGATCTGCCCCATGCCGGGCAGCATGCCGAGCAGCTTGGAGATGGAGCCCATCTTGCGGACCTGCTCCATCTGGGCCAGGAAGTCGTCGAGCGTGAACTCCTTGGGGCCCTTGGCGAGCTTGGCCGCCATCTTCTCGGCCTCGGCCTGCGAGAAGGTCTTCTCGGCCTGCTCGATGAGGGTGAGCATGTCACCCATGTCGAGGATCCGGCCCGCCATGCGGTCCGGGTGGAAGGCGTCGAACTCGTCGAGCTTCTCGCCGTTCGAGGCGAACATGATCTGCTTGCCGGTGACGTGCGCGATGGAGAGCGCGGCACCGCCCCGGGCGTCGCCGTCGAGCTTGGAGAGCACGACGCCGTCGAAGCCGACGCCGTCGCGGAAGGCCTCGGCGGTGTTGACCGCGTCCTGGCCGATCATGGCGTCGACGACGAAGAGGATCTCGTCGGGGCTGACGGCGTCGCGGATGTCCGCGGCCTGCTGCATCAGCTCGGCGTCGATGCCGAGGCGGCCGGCGGTGTCGACGATGACGATGTCGTACTGCTTGGTCCGCGCGTACTCGACGGAGTCCTTCGCGACCTGGACCGGGTCGCCGACGCCGTTGCCGGGCTGGGGCGCGTACACGGCCACGCCGGCGCGCTCGGCGACGACGCTCAGCTGGTTGACGGCGTTGGGGCGCTGGAGGTCACAGGCGACGAGCAGCGGCGCGTGGCCCTGCCCCTTCAGCCAGAGGCCGAGCTTTCCGGCGAGGGTGGTCTTACCGGCACCCTGGAGACCGGCCAGCATGATCACGGTGGGGGCGGTCTTGGCGAAGCGCAGCCGCCGGGTCTCGCCGCCGAGGATGGTGACGAGCTCGTCGTTGACGATCTTGAGCACCTGCTGGGAGGGATTCAGCGCCTTGCTGACCTCCTCGCCCCGGGCCCGTTCCTTGACGTTCGCGATGAACGAGCGGACGACGGGCAGGGCGACGTCGGCCTCGAGGAGCGCGATACGGATTTCCCGGGCCGCTGCGTCGATGTCCTGCTCGCTGAGGCGCCCCTTGCCACGGAGGCCCTTGAAAGTATTCGCCAGGCGGTCGGAAAGAGTATCGAACACGGCGCTCGTTGGTCCTTGGGGTCGGGGGCGGTCGGTCGCCCTCCAGAGTATCCGGCCCCGCAAACGAATGAACCTCGCCTGCCGGGTCCGGCAAGCGAGGTCACATCCCCGCAGCGGCGGGGAGCATGCCTTGCCGATCGTCAGGACTTGCTGTCCCGGTGGATCATCCCCATGACCATGGGGATCACGACGCGTAGAACGACCCCCACAGCATCCGGGTCACGTGCGCATGAGTGCCGCCCCGCCCTTTCACCGTTTCCCGGGGCTCCGCCCCAACCCCGCGCCTCAAACGACGGCGGGGCCGGAAGAGCCGGCCCCGCCGTCGTTGCCGGCTACGCCAGGGCGGCAGCCAACCGGCCGGCCAGGGCCGTCGCCTCCGCCGGGTCGAGGGGTTTGCCCTCGGGGGTGGTCACGTACAGCGTGTCCACCGCGTTCGCGCCCAGGGTGGAGACGTGCGCGCTGCGGACCCGGACGCCGCGGGACTCCAGGGCCCGGCCGATGCAGTGCAGCAGACCCACCGCGTCCGGCGCGCGCACCTCCAGGACCGTGGCCAGCGAGGACACCTCCGGGACCACCGTGACCCGGGGCGGCGGCGGGACCACCCCGCGCCGCCGCGGATAGGCCGCCTCGCGGTCGGCCAGCCTGGCCGGGACGTCCAGCGAGCCGTCCAGGGCGCGGACCAGGTCGGTGCGGAGCCGGGCCGCCTCCGGCAGCGCGCCGTACTCCGCCGCCACCCGCCAGCGCAGTACCAGGACCTCGCCGAGGCGGTCCGGGAGCTCCATGGAGCGCAGGTCGGCCGCCCGTACGGTGAGCCGGTGCAGGGCCAGGACCCCGGCCACCGCCGGGAGGACCCCCGGCTGGTCGGGGACGGCGACGACGAGGTCCACGCCGACCGCGTCGTCCTCCTGGCGGGCCTGGAGCGCCAGGACCGGCTCCCCGGTGCGCAGGGCCTCCACGGCCAGGCGTTCCTGTTCGGTGGTCGGGATCTCCGGTTCCCCGGCCACCGGGGCCGTGCCGCGCAGTACGGCGGCGACCCGCGCGACGAGGTCCGCCACGAGCGATCCCCGCCATGCGCTCCACGCCGCCGGACCGGTGGCCCGGGCGTCCGCCTCGGTCAGGGCGTGCAGTATCTCCAGCGTGCCCACCGACCCGACGGCGTCGGCGACCGTGCGGACGGTGGCCGGGTCGTCCAGGTCGCGCCGGGTCGCGGTGTCGATCAGCAGCAGGTGGTGCCGTACGAGCGTCCCGAGCACGGCGACGTCCCGGGCGTCGAATCCCACCCGTGCGGCGACGTCCCGGGCGATGGTCTCGCCGGCCACCGAGTGGTCCCCCGGCCAGCCCTTGCCGATGTCGTGCAGGAGCGCGGCCATCAGCAGCAGGTCGGGGCGGCCCACCCGGCGGGTGAGGGCGGAGGCCCGCACCGCCGTCTCGATCAGGTGCCGGTCGACCGTCCAGGTGTGGACGGGGTTGCGCTGGGGGCGGCAGCGCACCCGCTCCCAGTCCGGGAGCAGCCGGGTGATCAGGCCCTCGGCCTCCAGGGCCTCCCACACGGCCACCGTCGGCTCCCCCGCCCCCAGCAGGGTCAGCAGCTGTTCACGGGCCTCGGCCGGCCAGGGCACCGGGAGCGGCTTGCCCTGCGCCGCGAGTCTGCGTACGGCGTGCAGGGAGACCGGCAGTCCCGCCTGCGCGGCGGCCGCGGCGAACCGCAGGGCGAGTACGGGATCACGGTCGGGGCGCGCGGCCAGGGCCAGTACGGCCTCGCCGTCGGACTCCACCACGCCTTCGGCCAGGGGCGCCCGCGGCGGCACCCGGTCGCCCCGGCCGCCCAGCAGTCCGCGGAGCCTGGGCCGGGCGGCACGGGCCCGCAGGACGCGCCCGACCTCCCGCCAGGTCACGTCGCCGGCGTAGGCGACGACGCGCGCGGCCTCGTAGACCTCGCGCAGCAGCGCGTCCGCGTCGAGGAGTCCGAGCCGGGCCGCGACCTGGTCCTGTTCCTGGAGGGAGAGCCGGTCGGTGGCCCGGCCGGTGACCAGGTGCAGGGCGTCCCGGGCGTCCAGGAGCCGCCGCCGGGCCTGGCTGAGGCCCTCGCGCGGGGCGTCGGCCAGCCAGGACGCGGCGACCGCCCGCAGGGCGGTGGCGTCGCGCAGGCCCCCGCGGGCCTCCTTGAGGTCGGGTTCGAGCAGGAAGCGCAGTTCACCGGCCCGCTCGGCCCGCTCACGGCACAGGGTGTGCAGCTCCGGGAGCCTTCTGGCCGCCTGGTTGCGCCAGTCGGCAAGTACGGCGGTCCGCAGGCCGGCCAGGAGTCCGGCGTCACCGGCGACGGTGCGGGCGTCCAGCAGGCCGAGGTGCGCCTTCAGGTCCTCGGCGGCCGTCTTGCGGGCCTCGCCGGGGGTGCGTACCGAGTGGTCGAGGGCGAGCCCGAGGTCCCACACCGGGTACCAGAGCCGGTCGGCCAGCGCGCCCAGAGCCCGCGGATCGGCCTTGCCGTCGTACAGCAGCACCAGGTCGAGGTCGCTGCGCGGGGAGAGTTCGGCGCGCCCGTAGCCGCCGACGGCGACCAGCGTGGCAGCGCGGACACCCGTCTCCCGTACGGCGGTGGTGAACAGCGCGTTCAGCCATGTGTCGGTCAGCCCGGCCAGGGCGGAACGGCGCGAAGGCCCGGACCGCGACTCCTCCTGGAGGAGTCGCAGCCGGGCCTCGGCGTAGCCGCCGGGTCCCGAGTCGGCCGTGTGGTCCGTGTTCTCTTCGACGCTCGTCACCCGGCAGCTCCCGTCACCTAGAGCGCGTCGGCGCCGCGCTCGCCGGTGCGGACCCGTACGACCGAGTCCACGGGGACGCTCCACACCTTGCCGTCACCGATCTTCCCGGTGGCCGCCGCGCTCACGATCACCCGGATCAGTTCCTCGGCGTCGGAGTCGTCGACCAGTACCTCGATGCGGATCTTGGGGACGAGGTCGACCTGGTACTCGGCACCGCGGTAGACCTCGGTGTGGCCGCGCTGGCGGCCGTAGCCGCTGGCCTCGGTGACGGTGAGTCCCTGCACTCCGAAGGCCTGGAGGGCTTCCTTGATCTCGTCCAGCTTGTGGGGCTTGACGATCGCGGTGATCAGCTTCATGCGTCAACCTTCTTGCTCACGGAGGGGGCGGGGGAAGCGGTGCTCCGCGAGGCGGCGCCGCCGCCGGCTCCGCTGAAGTCGTAGGCCGTCTCGGCGTGCTCGACCTGGTCGATACCGGCGACCTCGTCGTCCTCGGACACCCGCATCCCGATCGTCTTGTCGAGGAGGAAGGCGAGGAGCGCCGATGCCACCAGAGAGTAGGCGAGGACGGCGAACACTCCGATGGCCTGCTTGCCGAGCTGTTCCAGACCACCGCCGTAGAAGAGGCCGGCCACGTCGGACTGGACCCCGCCGGTGGCGAAGAGGCCGACGAGCAGGGAGCCGACCACACCGCCGACGAGGTGGACGCCGATCACGTCGAGGGAGTCGTCGTAGCCGAACTTGTACTTGAGGCCGACCGCCATGGCGCAGAGCAGACCGGCGATGGCGCCGACGGCGATCGCGCCGAGCGGGCTGACGGCACCGCCTGCGGGGGTGATGGCGACCAGGCCGGCGACCGCGCCGGAGGCGGCGCCCAGGGTGGTGAAGGAGCCGTGGCGCAGCTTCTCGTAGGCGAGCCAGGCGAGCATGGCGGCGGCAGTGGCGACCTGGGTGTTGACGAACATGACCGCGCCGACGCCGTCGTCGTTGCCGAGCCAGGAGCCCGCGTTGAAGCCGAACCAGCCGAACCACAGGAGACCGGCGCCGAGCATCACGAGGGGGAGGCTGTGCGGGCGCATCGGGTCCTTCTTGAAGCCGACGCGCTTGCCGATGACCAGGATCACGCCGAGGGCGGCGGCGCCGGCGTTGATGTGGACGGCGGTGCCGCCCGCGAAGTCGATGACGCCGAGCTCGAAGAGCCAGCCGCCGGCGCCCCAGACCCAGTGGGCGACGGGGAAGTAGACGACGGTGACCCACAGGGCGGTGAACAGGACCCAGGCGCCGAACTTCACGCGGTCGGCCAGCGCACCGCTGATCAGGGCCGGGGTGATGACGGCGAACATCAGCTGGAAGACGGCGAAGACGTAGACCGGGATGGTGTAGCCGTCCCACAGCTCGGTGATGCCGATGCCGCTGAGGCCGACGTAGTCGGAGTTCCAGCCGATGAGGGAGCCGGAGTCGGTGCCGAAGGCGAGGCTGAAGCCGTAGAGGACCCACAGGATCGTGACGATCCCGAGGCTGATGAAGCTCATCATCAGCATGTTGAGGCTGCTCTTGACGCGGACCATGCCTCCGTAGAAGAAGGCGAGTCCCGGGGTCATCAGCATGACCAGGGCGGAGCAGATGAGCATGAACCCGGTGTTCGCGGCAGACAGCGTCGGGGCGTCTGCCGCGAGGGTCGTGATGGCTGATGCCATCGGCGTCTCCTCGTCGTCGGTACGTTCGCGTGCGGGCGATCGTGAAAACCTGAGCGGCGTAAAAGGGGGTGTCCGGCCGGGCTGGGGAGGCTGGCCGGTTAATGACCCCGAGATTCGCGCAGGCCGGTTTCCGGCGGCGCCGCCCGATGTTTCGCGGCCGTGACGAAGAGGTCTGTGCTGTTACGCAGCGATGAACACGGCACCCGTCAATTGAGCAACCACGACGACGAGCAACCCCCTCCGCGAGAGCGGCGCCGTTTCAGGCGCAAAGGGGGGACCGGCCGCGGCAGTACCCGGATGTCCTGGCTGGGGGAGCCTGATCGGGCTTCACGGGGTGACTGCCGCGGCCGGGGTCGGGGACGGCCGCGTGGGCCGTCAGACGGCCTCCGCGGCTTCGGGGAGCCGGGAGGCGAGGTGGTCGGTGAGCCGGACCACCTCGGCGACGTCGCCGTATTCACGGGCGGCGGTGTCGACGGTCTTGCGCAGGCGGGTGTTCACCCGTTCGGACCGCACCTTTCCCGCCACGTCCAGGGCACGGTCGACGAGGGCCACGGCCTGCTCGGGCTCGCGCTGGAGCAGGTGCACGGTGGCCATGCCGATGAGGTTGAGGGCGTAGGAGCGCTGGTGCTCCTCGTCCTTCTCGAAGAGCTCGACGGCCCGTTCCATGACGGGCTCGGCGAGGGAGGCGTACATGGGGCTGCGCCCGGCCACGTAGGCCAGGTCCCGGTACGAGTGGGAGTTCTCGCCGTTCAGCTCGGCCTCGGAGAAGAAGCGGATCCAGTCGGGTTCGGGCTCGCCCCCGAAGCCGACGTCGGAGAAGGTGTCCTCGGCCATCCGCACGGCGCGCTTGCAGCGGCTGGGCTGGCCCATGTTGGCGTAGGCGCGGGCCTCCATCGCATACAGCATGGCCTGGGTGCGCGGGCCGGCGCAGTCGCGGCTGCCGTACTGCGCGAGGTGGATGAGTTCCAGGGCGTCCTCGGGGCGGCCCAGGTGGATCATCTGACGGCTCATGTTGGAGAGGATGTACGAACCGAGCGGCTTGTCCCCGGCTTCCTTCGCGGCGTGCAGCGCCAGCACGAAGTACTTCTGCGCGGTGGGGTGGAGGCCGATGTCGTAGCTCATCCAGCCGGCGAGTTCGGCCAGTTCGGCGGCGACCTTGAAGAGCCGCTTCATGACCGGCGCCGGGTGGCTCTCCTGGAGCAGGTCGGTGACCTCGTGGAGCTGGCCCACGACGGCCTTGCGGCGCAGTCCGCCGCCGCACTGGGCGTCCCACTGGCGGAACATGACGGTCGTGGCGTCGAGGAGGTCGAGTTCCGGTTCGGAGAGCCGGGGCGGGCGGTGGCCGCCGAGGGCCCCCGTCGGCCCCGCCCCTCGCGGTCCCGGGTCGGCGGCCGGTACCGGGACGAGCCAGCGCTGCATGGGCTCGATGAGGGCGGGGCCGGCGGAGAGGGCGAGCGAGGTCCCGAGGAAGCCCCGGCGCGCCAGCATCAGGTCGCTGCGGGAGAACTCGCCGAGCAGTTCGACGGTCTGCGGGCCGGCCCAGGGCAGGTCGACCCCGGAGACGGAGGGGGTCTGGTGGGCGGTGCGCAGGCCGAGCTGCTCGATGGCGACGACGGAGCCGAAGCGCTCGGAGAACAGTTCGGACAGGATGCGCGGGACGGGTTCGCGGGGCTGTTCACCGTCGAGCCAGCGGCGCACCCGGGAGGTGTCCGTGCTGATGTGGTGGGCACCCATCTGGCGCGCCCGGCGGTTGACCTGCCGGGCGAGTTCGCCCTTGGACCAGCCGCTGCGGACGAACCACGAGGTCAGCTGGTCATTGCGCGCAGCAGCATCCTCGATCGTTCCGCTTGCGCCGTTGCCGCTCACTGGAACGCCCCCATCCGCTCAGCATCTTCCACACGAAACCCTGGCCGGGGCGACGGGCGCCACCATGGACCTTCACAGGTCCTTCACGTATTGCCTCCGGCATACCCACGGATGGGCCGCCTTCGGTTTCGTGTACCGAAAGTAATCCTACGATCACCCCTGCCGCGAGGTCGATTCCAGAAACGCCACCATTCGCCACCCCTTCGAATGAACTAGCCACCCGCCAGGCGCGATTCACTTGACACCGAGGTGAAAGCGGATCGGTTGGACTGGAGTGCGTTCGGGGCGCGCGCGGCGGGACGTGCGCCGGGCGGCGTGGCGGGGCACCCCGCGGCGGGGCCGCCGGCGGAGGTCCCGCCGAGGTCGTCGCACCGGCTCCGTAACCACCGGCACGTCCGACCCGTTGGAGGGGGCATGGGCATGGGCTTCACGATCGGCGGCAGCCGCAGCACCAAGGAGTTCCGCTCCGGCACCCGGCGCCGCGGCCGGACCTCGGAGTGCACGGCGGTGGCGGAGTACACCGGACTGTGGGGCTGGGACGTGGTCCCCGGCGCCCGCGCCGCGGCGCCCGCCCGCGACTGCTCCTGCGGGGTCGCGGCCTGCCGCGAACCCGGGGCGCATCCCCTGGCCTTCGCGCCCACGGTCCCGGCCGGTGCCACCCTGGACGAGGTCACCGAGGCCTGGAGCGAGTACCCGGGCGCCGCCGTACTGCTCCCCGTGGGCCGCGCCTTCGACGTCATCGAGGTCTCCGAGGAGGCCGGGCGGCGCGCCCTGGTGCGGCTGGAGCGGATGGGCCTGCCGCTCGGGCCGGTCGTCGTCACCGCCGACGGCCGGGCCCAGTTCTTCGTGGCCCCGGGGGCTGCGGCCGAACTGCCGCAGCTGCTGTACCGGATGGGCTGGGACGACGCCGACCTCGACCTGCGGGCCCTCGGTCACGGCGCCTTCGTGACGGCCCCGCCCTCCGACCGCGCCGGGCTCGGCCACGTCGGCTGGCTGCGGCCGCCCACGCTCGACTCCGCGGGCGGTCCGCCGCAGGCCAGGCTGCTGCTGGGGACCCTCGCGTACATCTGCCACCGCCTGCGCCGGTAGCGCCGCTCCTGGCCCGCACATGACGGTGCCCCCGCGTTCCGGTGGAACGCGGGGGCACCGGTGTCCGTGCGGGACCGCGGTCAGTCGCCGATCAGGGCGTCCACGAACGCCTCCGGCTCGAAGGGGGCCAGGTCGTCCGGCCCCTCACCGAGGCCGATGAGCTTGACCGGTACGCCCAGCTCACGCTGGACGGCGACGACGATGCCGCCCTTGGCGGTGCCGTCGAGCTTGGTCAGCACGATGCCGGTGATGTCCACGACCTCGGCGAAGACACGGGCCTGGGTCAGACCGTTCTGCCCGGTGGTGGCGTCCAGGACCAGCAGGATCTCGTCCAGCGGGCCGTGCTTCTCCACGACGCGCTTGACCTTGCCCAGCTCGTCCATCAGACCGGTCTTGGTGTGCAGGCGGCCCGCGGTGTCGATGAGCACCACGTCGGCGCCCTCGGCGATGCCCTCCTTGACCGCGTCGTAGGCGATCGAGGCCGGGTCGCCGCCCTCGGGGCCGCGCACGGTACGGGCGCCGACGCGCTCGCCCCAGGTCTGGAGCTGGTCGGCGGCCGCGGCGCGGAAGGTGTCGGCCGCGCCGAGCACCACGCTGCGGCCGTCGGCGACGAGCACCCGGGCCAGCTTGCCGGTCGTGGTGGTCTTGCCGGTGCCGTTGACACCGACGACCATGATCACGCCGGGGGTGTCCTCGCCGCTCTCCGTCTTCACGGCGCGGTCGAAGTCGGTGCCGACCAGGGTCAGCAGCTCCTCCTTGAGCAGGGCGCGCAGGTCCGCCGGGGTCCGGGTGCCGAGCACCTTGACCCGCTCGCGGAGCCGGTCCACGAGCTCCTGGGTCGGCACCACACCGACGTCGGCGACGAGGAGGGTCTCCTCGATCTCCTCCCAGGTGTCCTCGTCGAGGTGCTCCCTGGAAAGCAGCGTGAGCAGCCCCTTGCCGAGGGAGTTCTGCGACCGGGCCAGGCGGGCGCGCAGCCGGACCAGGCGCCCGGCGGTGGGTTCGGGAACCTCGATCTCGGGCGCGGCCGGGGCCGCGGGCACGGGTTCGGCTGCCGGCGCCGGGGCGGGAGCCTCGGCCTCCGGGAGCCCGACCTCCTCGATCGTGCGGCGCGGCTCTTCCGCCGTCTCTACGGCGTCCTCCCCCACCTGCGGTTCGGCAGGCGGGGCAGTGATGGTCGGCGTGCTCGGCGGTGCCGGCGGCGGCAGCTGCTTCTTCTTGCGGCTGCTGACCACGAGCCCGCTGATCACACCGACCGCGACCAGGGCGATGACTACAGCAAGGATGAGGATGTCCATAACCCCACCAGTATCGGCCACGGCCGCCCGGGAGCCGGGAACCCGGGCACGCGGACCAGGACGTAAGCCTCCGATTGTGGTTTTAGCGGTCAATCCATGATGATGGACGACTTCCCCTCATAACCTCCCCAACGGAGCCATCGCATGCCTGCCGAGCCCGCCGACGGTGCAGCCGAAACCGCGATCGAGACCCGCGGCCTGGAACCCGTCCCGGACGGCGAGCGCACCGGCCGGGTCCGCGAGCTCGTACCCACCTGGGTCGCCGCCAACATCAGCGTGCTGCTGCTGACCATGGGCGCGGGTCTGGTGATCTTCAACAAGCTCAACATCTGGCAGGTGCTCGTCGTCGCGGTCGCCGCGCCCGTCGTCTCGTACGGGATCGTCGGCCTGATATCCATCGCGGGCAAGCGCGGCGGCGCCCCCGGCATGGCCCTCTCGCGGGCGGTGTTCGGGCAGCGGGGCAACCTGTTCCCGGGTGCCCTGATCTGGGTGGCCCGCTGGGGCTGGGAGACGATCAACGCGGTCAGCGGCGCCTACGCCGTACTGACCGTGCTCGACCTGCTGTTCGGGGTCCGCAGCAGCACCCCGCTCATCGTCGTCACCCTGCTGTTCTTCGTGGGCTGCACCTTCGTGGTCTCGGGTCTGGGCATCAACGCGCTGCGCGTCTGCTCCACGTGGTCGACGTACTTCTTCGGCGCCTTCAGCGTCCTCGTCCTCGGATACCTGGTGTTCACCACCGACTGGTCCGCCGTCTTCGGCAAGCCGGCCGGCTCCAGCGCGATGATGATCGCGGGGATCGGCACGATCGCGGCCGGCGGGATCAGCTGGGTCCCCTCGGGCCCCGACTTCACCCGCTACCTGCCGCGCACCGCCTCCTCCAAGGCCATGGTCGGCGCGACGATCGGCGGCGCCGGCGTGGTCGTGCTCCCGATGGTCCTGATGGGCGCGGTCATGGCCGTCGGCACCCCGGACCTGGCCACGGCCCAGGACCCGGTGTCGTTCATCGGCGAGCTGCTCCCGACCTGGATCGCGGTCCCGTACCTGCTCATCGCCCTCGTGGGCATGCTGCTGATCAACTCGATGTCGATGTACTCGGCCGGGTTCACCGCGCAGACCCTCGGGATCAAGGTCCCGCGCGCCGCGGCCGTCAGCGTCAACGCGGCCATCAGCCTGGTCTTCGGTTTCCTGCTGATGGTGGTCGCCACCAGCTTCTTCGGCTCGTTCATCTCCTTCCTGACGCTGCTGGCCGTGGCCTTCTCCGCCTGGATCGGCGTCTTCGGCGTGGACATGCTGCGCCGCACGTCCTACGACGGCCCCGCGCTGCTGGACACCACGCGGACCAGCGCCTACTGGTACAAGGGCGGCTTCGCCTGGCAGGCGATGACCGCGTGGGCCCTCGCCCTGCTGGTGGGGCTGCTGTTCACCGAGGTCGACTGGTTCGCCGGACCGTTCGCGGGCACCTGGATCGGCCGCAACGGCCTGGGCTGGGTGGCGGGCATCGTCACCTCGGGCGTGCTGTACGCCGTGCTGCCGCGGACGGCGCCGGCGGGGTCGCCGGCGGAGCCGGCCGCCGCGGACCCGGAGCGCGAGCCCGCCGGATCCCTGTCCAACTGACGTCACGTCAGCTAACGTCCCCCTTCGCCTGCCCACCCACCTCCGGCGAAGGGGGACTTCTCCATGCCCATCACCGTGGCCCGGTTCAATCTCGTCGACCCGAACGGCACCCCCGAGTCCCTCTCCGCCCGGTACAAGGCGGCGCTGGAGATGGCCCGGTACGCGGACGACCGCGGGATCGACACCGTCCAGACCGAGGAGCACCACGGCACCGGCAACAACTGGCTGCCCTCCCCGTTCGCCTTCGCGGGCGCGGTCTTCGGCGCGACCCGGCGGATCGCCGTCACCGTCTCGGCGATCATCGGCCCGCTGTACGACCCGCTGAAGGTCGCCGAGGACATCGCCGTCCTCGACCTGCTGAGCGGTGGCCGGCTGGTGACGGTCGCGGGCATCGGCTACCGGCCCGAGGAGTACGAGCAGCACGGCGTGGAGTGGGGCCGGCGCGGCAGGCTGCAGGACGAGCTGCTGGAGACCCTGCTGAAGGCGTGGACCGGCGAGCCCTTCGAGTTCCGCGGCCGCACGGTCCGGGTCACCCCGACGCCGTTCACCCGGCCACACCCCCTGCTGCTGGTCGGCGGCAGCTCCGAGGCCGCGGCCCGCCGGGCCGCCCGGCTGGGGCTCCCCTTCTTCCCGAGCGCGCACCTGCCGGAGCTGGAGGCCTACTACACCGCGCGGCTGGCGGAGTACGGCACGGAGGGCTTCTGCATGATGCCGGCGGCCGAGACCCCGCTGCTGCACGTCGCGGAGGACCCGGACCGGGCCTGGGACCTGTACGGGGAGCACTTCCTGCACGAGGCGGGCATGTACGCGTCCTGGCAGTCCAAGGACATCCGCAGCGCCGTACGGTCGGCCGCGCGCTCGGTGGCGGAGCTGCGCGCGGAGGGCGTGTACCGGATCCTCACCCCGGACGAGGCGGTCGCGTACGGCCGGGCCGCGGGCGAGGCGGGGAACCTGGTCCTGCACCCGCTGTGCGGCGGGATGCCGCTGGACGAGGGCTGGCGCAGCCTGCACCTGCTCTGCGAACAGGTACTGCCCCGGCTCAAGGACTGAGCCGGGGCAGTATCGAGGAGAAGGGGTGGTGGCGGGGGTGGTTACCCCATCTCCTCCAGCGCCTTGCCCTTGGTCTCCGGCACCCATTTGAGGATGAAGGGGATCGAGAGCAGGGCGAAGAACGTGTAGATCATGTAGGCACCCGAGAGGTTCCAGTCGGACAGCGACGGGAACGTGACGGTGATGACCCAGTTGGCGATCCACTGGGCCGAGGCGGCCACGCCGAGGGCGGCGGCGCGGATGCGGCCGGGGAACATCTCACCCAGCAGCACCCAGACCACCACGCCCCAGGAGAGGGCGAAGAAGAGGACGAAGAGGTTCGCCGCGACCAGGGCGGTGATGCCCTGGGCGTGCGGCAGCGTGATGTCGTCGCCGGTTCCGGTCTTGTACGAGAACGCCCAGGCCGCCGTGCCCAGCGACAGCGCCATGCCCACGGAACCGATGAGGGCGAGCGGCTTGCGGCCGAGCCGGTCCACGAAGATCATCGCGATGACCGTACCGATGATGTTCACGACCGAGGTCTCGAAGGAGTACAGGAACGAGGAGCTCGCGTCGATCCCGACCGACTGCCACAGCGAGGAGCTGTAGTAGAAGATCACGTTGATGCCGACCAGCTGCTGGAAGACCGAGAGGCCGATGCCGATCCAGACGATGGGCAGGAAGCCGAAGCGGCCGCCGAGCAGGTCCTTGAAGGTGGACTTCACCTCGGAGCGCATCGAGTGGTCGATCTCGCGGATGCGGGCGTCGGCGTCGATGCCGGAGCCCTCCACCTCGCGCAGGACCTCCTTGGCCTTGTCCGTGCGGCCGACCGAGACGAGGAAGCGCGGGGATTCCGGGATGGCGAAGGACAGCAGGCCGTAGAGCACGGCCGGGACGACCATCACGCCGAGCATCCACTGCCAGGCTTCGAGTCCGCCGATCTCACCGCGCTGGTCACCGTCGGCGAGGTTGAGGATGCCCCAGTTGACCAGCTGCGACACGGCGATGCCGATGACGATGGCCGCCTGCTGGAAGGAGGCCAGCCGGCCCCGGTAGGCGGGCGGGGAGACCTCGGCGATGTAGGCGGGGCCGATGACGGAAGCCATGCCGATGCCGAAGCCGCCGATGACGCGCCACATGGCGAGGTCCCAGAGGGCGAACGGCAGGGCCGAGCCGATGGCGCTCGCGGTGAACAGGATCGAGGCGATCTGCATGCAGCGGATTCGGCCGATCCGGTCGGCGAGGCGGCCCGCGGTGGCGGCACCGATGGCGCAGCCGATCAGCGCGGCGGCGATCACCTGGGCGAGCGCCGCCGAGCCGACGTCGAAGCGGTCGCGGATGGCCTCGACCGCGCCGTTGATGACCGAGCTGTCGTAGCCGAAGAGGAAACCGCCCATGGCAGCGGCCGCGGTGATGAAGATGACGTGACCGAGGTGGTCGGGCTGGGCCGGGTTTCCACCGCCTGACGCGGGTGCGTTCGCTGTGCTGGTCAAGGTGCGCTCCTGGGCCCGGCGGCGACGGCGGGCTGTGTGGGGGATTCGTCGTTGCGCGTGTTCCTCTAGTGGCGCACAGCAAACTGCGCACCACCACCTGAACGTCAACACGCCAGAGCAGAGCCTATGACTTCACTTTCTGAAGTCAAGACCTGATGAGTGAGCCATCGCTCGACGCGTCGGCGCCCTTTGCCTTCAATATCTGAATGATGCGGCCTACCGGAGGCGCTGGCTGATCACTTTGGAGACCCCGTCGCCCTGCATCGAGACGCCGTAGAGCGCGTCCGCGACCTCCATCGTCCGCTTCTGGTGCGTGATGACGATCAGCTGCGAGCTCTCCTGGAGCTCCTCCATGATCCGGATCAGCCGCTGCAGATTGGTGTCGTCGAGCGCGGCCTCGACCTCGTCCATCACGTAGAACGGGCTGGGGCGCGCCTTGAAGATGGACACCAGCAGCGCCACGGCGGTCAGCGAGCGCTCGCCGCCGGAGAGCAGCGACAGCCGCTTGACCTTCTTGCCCGGCGGACGGGCCTCCACGTCGACGCCGGTGGTCAGCATGTTGTCCGGGTCGGTGAGAATCAGCCGGCCCTCGCCGCCGGGGAACAGGCGCGAGAACACCCCCTCGAACTCCCGGGCCGTATCGCGGTAGGCCTCGGTGAAGACCTGCTCGACCCGCCGGTCGACCTCCTTCACGACTTGAAGGAGATCGGCCCTCGTCTTGCGGAGATCCTCCAGCTGCTCGCTGAGGAACTGGTGGCGCTCCTCCAGCGCCGCGAACTCCTCCAGTGCGAGCGGGTTGACCTTGCCGAGCTGCTGGTAGGCGCGTTCGGCCGCCTTCAGCCGCTTCTCCTGCTGCGCCCGGACGAAGGGGCCGGGACGGTTGCGCGGGTCCTGCGGGTCCTCCGGCAGCACCTCGCCCTCGGCGGCCGGGGACGGGGGCACCGGCTGGTCGGGGCCGTACTCGGCGACCAGCCCGGCGGCGGCCATGCCGAACTCCTCCAGCGCCTTGGCCTCCAGCGCCTCGACGCGCAGCCGCTGCTCGGCCCCGAGCACCTCGCCGCGGTGGACCGAATCGGTGAGCTTGTCCAGCTCCCCCTTCAGCTCCCGGCCGCGGTCGCGCGCCTCGCCGAGCTCCCGCTCGGCGAGGCCCTTCGCCCGTTCGGCGGCCACCCGCTCCTCGTCGGCCCTGCCGAGGGACACCTCCACATGCGCGAGGAGCTGGCGGGAGCCGTCGGCCACCGCCCGGGCCACCTCCGCCTCGTGACGCAGCCGGGCCCGGCGCCGTTCGGCGCGCATCCGGGCCTCACGCTCCGCGCGGGCCGCGCGATCGAGTGAATCCGCCCGGCCGGCCAGCCCCTTGACCCGTTCCTCAAGGGTCCTCGACTGCAGCCGCGCCTCCATCTCGGTCTGCCGGGCGTTGGCCCCGTCGGCCGCGAGCCGGTCCCGCCGGGATCCGTCCGGCTCCTCGTCCACCGGCATCTCCTCGGCGGTCGCGAGGCGCTCCGCGCACTCCTCCACCTCGGACAGCGCCTGCTCCAGGGCCTCCTGGGCCCGGGCCGCGGCGGCGGCGCTGCGTTCGGCCTCGCCGGCCGCGCCCTTCGCCTGTCCGGCCAGCCGCCCGAGCTGCTGGGCGACCCCGGCCCGGGCCTGTTCCGCGGCGCGGCGCCGCTCGGCGAGCTCCTCGACCAGGGCGGCCGCGGCCTGGTGGCGTTCCTGGGCGGCCGCCCGGGCACCGGCGAGCTCCTCGCACCGCGTGCTCAGCCGGGCCAGCTCGCCGGCGGCCTCGTCGACGGCCGCCTGCACCTCGATCAGGCTGGGCGCGCCGGCGGAGCCACCGTGCGCGAGGTGCGCCCCGAGCACGTCCCCGTCGAGGGTCACGGCGACCGCGTCGGGCCGCTCGGCGACCAGCGCCTCGGCCTCGTCCAGGGTCCCGACCACGACGTGGTCCCGCAGCACCCACGCCACGGCCCGCCGCACCTCGGCGTCCCCGGCCACGAGTGCCGCGGCGGGCAGGGGCGGGCCCGCCCCGTCCACGGCCGTGGCGTGCCGGGCGGGCACGCCGGCCGGAACACCCGCTCCTTCGACCCGTCCCGCGGCATCCGCGTCCGGCTCCGACGCCGGGCCTCTGCCCGGCCGGCCCCCGGCGGCGGCGAGCGCGATCCCGGAGTCCTGTCCGGGCACGCCGGCGGGCGCGGCCCGGCCCGGGAGGGCTCCGTCCGGTTCGGCCGCTGACGCGAGCACCTCACCCCGGCCGGTCCGGCCCCCGTGCTCCTGGGCGGCCCCGGTCCCGGCTCCCGAGCCCTGCCCCGGCACGCCGGCCGGGGCGGCCACATCCGCGTCCGCGTCCCCCTCCGGGGAGGCAGCGGCCGGTCCCGGGGGCTGCGCCGGAAGGGTGTACGGGCCGTCCGGGTCCGAGGCCTGGCCCGGGAGGGCGGGTGCCGTCGGGGTGATCAGCAGGGTGGCGCGGCCCGCGTCCGCCTCACGGAGGTGGCGGATCGCCTCGGCCGCCGCCCCCGGGGAGGCCACCGCCAGGGCGTCCGCGGCCGAGCCCAGTGCGGCCGCCACGGCGGCCTCGTACCCGGGGGCCACCGTCAGCCGCTGCGCCGCCGGTCCCAGGAGCCCGGCCAGCCGCTCCCGCGCCGCGAGCAGTGCCCCCGTACCGTCCTTGCGGCGCAGCCCCAGTGCCAGTGCGTCCCGGCGCGCTGAGACGGCCGCCCGGGAGCGTTCCGCCCCGGACAGCTCCTCCCGGGCGGCGGAGAGTTCCGCCTCCGCCCGCGCCAGCCGTTCCCGCGCGCTCTCGTGGTCCGTGCCGGCCGAGGGGTCGTCGAGGCCGCCGACCTCCTCCGCCAGCGCCTCGTACTCCTCCTGCGCGGCGGCGGCCCGGGACTGTGCCCCGTCCCGTGCCGCGACGAGCCGGTCGATCTCGGCCTGCGCCGCCCCCGCGCGGGAACGGGCCGCGCCGAGCCTCCCGGTCAGCCGGGCCAGCCCCTCGCGCCGGTCGGCGATGGCCCGCGCGGCGTCCCGCAGCCGGCGTTCCTCCTCGGCCAGCGCCCGCTCCAGCTCCGCCCGGTGCTCGGCCGTGTCCTCCAGTGCCCGCGAGGCCGCCTCCAGAGCCGCCGTCAGTTCCGCCTCCTGCTCACGGATCCGCGCGGCCTCCCGCTCCGTCTCCTGCGGATCGCGGCCCCTGCGCTCGTCCTCGGCCGGAGCCGAGGCGCTCTTGACCCGGGCCTCCGCCAGGGAGGCGGTCCCCCGGACGCGTTCGGCGAGCTGCGACAGCTCGTACCAGGTCTGCTGGGCCCGCTGGAGCCGCGGCGTGAGCTCCCGTACCGCCTCCTCCAGCTCCGCCTCGCGCCGCACGGCGCCCGCGAGCTGGGCCTCGGCGGCCTCCTTGCGCTCCTTGAGCGCCGCCTCGTCCGCGATCTCCGCGTCGAGGGCGCGCCGCAGGACGACCAGGTCGTCGGCGAGCAGCCGCAGCCGCGCGTCGCGCAGGTCCGCCTGGATCACGGCCGCCCGGCGGGCGACCGCCGCCTGCCGCCCCAGGGGCTTGAGCTGGCGCCGCAGCTCGTCCCCGAGGTCCTGGACGCGTGCGAGGTTGGCCTGCATCGCGTCCAGCTTCCGCAGCGCCTTCTCCTTGCGCTTGCGGTGCTTGAGCACGCCGGCCGCCTCCTCGATGAAGGCGCGGCGGCCCATGGGATCGGCGTGCAGTACGGAGTCCAGCTGGCCCTGCCCCACGATGACGTGCATCTCGCGGCCGATGCCGGAGTCGGAGAGCAGGTCCTGGATGTCGAGCAGGCGGCAGGTGTCACCGTTGATCTGGTACTCGCTGCTGCCGCCGCGGAACATGATCCGGGTGATGGTGACTTCGGCGTAGTCGATGGGGAGCGCGCCGTCGGAGTTGTCGATCGTCAGGGACACCTCCGCCCGGCCGAGTGGCGGCCGCCCGGTGGTCCCGGCGAAGATGACGTCTTCCATCTTCCCGCCGCGCAGGGACTTGGCCCCTTGTTCGCCCATGACCCAGGACAGTGCGTCCACCACGTTGGACTTGCCGGAGCCGTTCGGGCCCACGACACAGGTGATTCCGGGCTCGAAGCGCAAGGTGGTGGCGGACGCGAAGGATTTGAAGCCACGCAGGGTCAGGGACTTGAGGTGCACGCCGCCGGACTCTACCTTTCGCGTTCGGTTTCACCCATGAAGGTGCTGGGCACAACTGACGCCAACGGGATCAGGCCCCCCACCTGGCCCTGTGGTCGGTCCGTGGCACGGCGGTCGGGGGGAGGGGCCGGCGAGGACGGCGAGGAAAGAAAGAAGGGACGCCGGAGCGTCCCTTGCAGATCATGCGGGGCTGGAATCGAGCGACGAGTGAAGCGCGGGTCAGGTGAGCGCAGGCTCCGCCTGGGGTACGTCGATGTCGATGCTGCCGAGCAGCGAGTCTCCGTCGTGCTGAGCGGCGGCCGCGTTCAGCGCGTCATTTTCGGACTGAATCCGTACGAGCTCGGACTCAAGGTCCTGGACGCGCTGCTGAAGCCGTCGCATCTCGGCGAGGAGTCGCGGGTCGGAACCGCCGACGTAACCGAGAAGCGCCTTTGCCATGATGGATGGTCCTCCACACTGAGTGACCGACCGAAGCGGTGTGGGTCGTGAGGGAATCGCACCCGCGGATGTCCGGCAGCGACTGACAATCACTGCGCTTGCTACTGCCAACACTGCCAAACAGCTCAGGTGCGCGGGGCTTCCAGCGTCTCACCAAAAAGTTTGACGGTCAACACGATCACGCCCCGTATCGGCGGGCACCCCGGTCCCCGCAAGGGCTGTGGAGATCATCCTCATCTTCGAGCCTTCCACGGATCGCCCCCGTCGGCAACGCGTCGACGACGAAGGCGCAGTTCCGACCGGGTGCGGACGACCGGAGATGTGATGAGTGCATGATCAGTCGATCGGTCACCGCATCCCGAAACCGTCGTAGCCACCGCGCGGTGTGCCCCAGATCTCTGTCACTCCGTCGACCCGGCCGGGCGTGTCGGAAGAGCGCAGCCAGTCGAGCAGCCGGTGGCAATTCTCACGTTGACCTTCGGCGACCACCTGCACTCGCCCGTCGTCGAGGTTGAGCGCGAAGCCGACGACCCCTCCGATCTCCAGTGCGTTCTCCCTGGTGAACCAGCGGAAGCCCACTCCCTGCACACGACCGCGCACCCAGGCGATCAGACGGACGTCTTCGTTCATGCGTGAACGCTAACCGGGCGGGCACTTTCGGGACACATCGCCCCCAGGCCCCATGGCGTACAGTCGCGCACCAATGAACTCACCCATTTGGGTGGGTAAGGGATGATCTTGACCCGGCAAGGAAGGCACGCTCCGATGGGCCGTCACCGACTCCCCGCCCCGCCGCACGGCGGCGGCAAGCGCGGCACCGCCCTGCGCACCGGCCTGCTGGGCGTCTCGGTGGCCGTCGCCCTCGGCACCGCGGCCGTCACCACCGGCATGGTGCCGGTCGGCGGCTCCTTCCCCTATGTGGGCGTCAGCGGTACGGACGCCCCCACCACGGAGGCCGGGGCCGGGGCCTCGACCGGCCCGGGCACCGCGCTCCAGCAGCAGAACGGCCTCGCGAACCTGTCCGGCCGCGCCTCCGCGGGCACCGGGGCGGGCAGCGCGTCCCCGAAGGCCCCGGCTCCGGCCTCCCCGTCGGCGTCCGCCTCCCCGAGCGGCTCCGCCGGCGTCTCGCCCTCGGCGTCGGCCCCGCCGAGCTCCTCCCCCTCCCCGTCGGCCACGCCGACCCCGGCCGCCAAGACCCCGGCCGCGAAGACGCCGTCCACCGAGGCTCCGACCCCGGAGTCCTCACGCACCACCGCGGCCGCACCGGTCACGCCGACCGCCCCGGCCCCCGCCACGACCCGGGCTCCGGCCCCGGCACCCTCGAAGTCGGCCACGCCCGCACCCCGCCCGCCCCTGGACGGGCACTCCGCCGAGGAGGCGGCCGTCGTCGACCTCGTGAACCAGGAGCGCGCGCTGGCCGGGTGCGGACCGGTCCGGGCCAATCCGCCGCTCGCGACGCTGGCCGGGGCCTTCAGCCTGGACATGGCCACCCGCGGCTTCTTCGGCCACGAGGACCCCGAGGGCAACAGCCCCTGGGACCGCGCCGCCAAGGCCGGCATCTCGGGCCTCGGCGGCGAGAACATAGCCCGCGGGCAGGGTGACGCCGAGGCCGTGATGAAGGCCTGGATGAACAGCCCGGACCACAAGGCGAACATCCTGAACTGCGAGTTCCGCACCCTGGGCGTGGGCGTCCACGTCGCGGCCGGCGGCCCCTGGTGGACCCAGGACTTCGGCTTCTGAGACGGGGCCCGTGAGGGCTCAGACCGCGGCGGCGGCCAGGGCCGCACGGCCCGCGATGACGATGCGGGTCTGCTCGGTGACACGGCGGCCGAGGTGCTCGGCGGTCGCGATGTCGGCCTTGTGGACCGCGTCCGCACCCTCGTCGGAGTTGGACTGGGCGGCGGCGCCGGCGAAGAAGCCGAGACGGTTGAGGTCGTTCTCGGAGGCGGTGCTGGAGTTCCAGCCCGGCTTCAGACCCAGGTTGATCCAGCTCATGCCGTGCTGCGCGGCCAGGATCTGGAAGAACTGCAGGGTGTGCAGCTTGTCGCCGCTCTTGGACGCGGAGTTCGTGAAGCCGGCGGCCACCTTGTCCTGCCAGGCGTCGCCGAACCAGCGCTTCGAGGAAGCCTCGGCGAAGACGTGGAAGGCGCCGGAGGCGGTGCCCATGTACGTCGGGGAGCCGAAGACGATCGCGTCGGAGGCGTCGAGCAGCTCCCACTGCGCGTCGTCGATCTCGTCGACCTTGATCAGGTGCACGGTGGCTCCGGCGTCCACGGCGCCGCTGCGGACGGCCTCGGCGACGACGGCGGTGTGGCCGTAGCCGGAGTGGTAGGCGATCGAGACGACGGGGGTGTGCGTGTTTGCGGACAAGGCTGATCTCTCCCTCGGGAACACTCTCGTCGCGGCACGGGGCGTGGTGCGACGAGAGAAAGAGAACCACTAACTTTTAGAAAGCGCAACCCTCGGGTTAGCGCTGCCCGGAGGTACGCTGGTCCGCATGGAGACCCCTGCCTGTACCGACGCCACCGGAACGGAACAACCGTTCGACGTCTTCGCGCGCGCCTGCCCGTCCCGGGAAACCCTCGAACACGTCACCGGCCGCTGGGGCAGCCTCACCGTGGGCGCCCTGCGCGAAGGACCGTGCCGCTTCAACGAGCTGCGCCGCCGGGTGGAGGGCGTGAGCGAGAAGATGCTCTCGCAGACCCTGCACGCGCTGGAGCGCGACGGCATAGTCAACCGCGAGGCGCAGCCCACGAACCCGCCCCGCGTCGACTACGAACTGACCCCGCTCGGCGTCGAGGTCGCGGACCGGCTGCTCGCGCTCATCCACTGCCTGGAGGGGAACATGCCGACCGTACTCGGTGCCCGGCAGTCCTACGACGCCACGCGCGGCGGCCTCTGACACCGCGGGCAGAAGTAGCTCGACCGGTTCATCCACGGCCGCCGCCGTATCGGCGTACCGCAGCGCCGGCAGGGTTCGTCCTCGCGGCCGTAGGCGTCGAGCGCACGGTCGAAGTAGCCCGACTCCCCGTTCACGTTGACGTACAGGCTGTCGAAGCTGGTGCCGCCGACCGCGAGGGCGGCGTTCATGACGTCCCGGGCATGGCCGAGGAGCTCCGCGCTCCGCGGGCGCGTGAGGCCCGCCGTGGGGCGCTCGTAGTGCAGCCTGGCGCGCCACAGCGCCTCGTCCGCGTAGATGTTGCCGACCCCGCTGATCAGGGACTGGTCCAGGAGCGCCCGCTTGACGGTGGTCCGCTTGGCGCGCAGCGCGAGGTGGTAGGCGCCCTCGTCGAACAGCGGGTCCAGGGGATCGCGCGCGATGTGCGCGATCACGTCGGGCAGTCCTTCGGTGCTGCCGGCGGCGACCTCGTGCAGCGAGAGACCGCCGAAGGTCCGCTGGTCCACGAAGCGCAGCTCCGTCCCGGCGTCGTCGGCGAAGCGCACGCGGATCCGCAGGTGCTTCTCGTCGGGGGCGCCCGTGGGCTGCACGAGCAGCTGCCCGCTCATCCCGAGGTGCCCCAGCACGGACAGGTCCCTGCCCTCCAGCGGCAGCCACAGGTACTTCCCGCGCCGCTGCGGCACCCCGACGGTCTCCCCGCGCAGCCGTGCCGCGAAGTCGGCACCGCCCCCCGGATGGCGCCGGACGGCCCGCGGATGCAGGACCTCGACGGCCTCGACGGTCCGTCCGGCCACCCAGCGCTCCAGTCCCCGCCGCACGACTTCGACTTCGGGCAACTCGGGCACGGGGCACCTCCGGTGGGAGTGGATCTGACGCTCCCGGCGAGCGTACCGGCCGCCCGGAAACGCAGCCGCCCGCCCCTGCGTCGCAGGGGCGGGCGGGTACATCCCGAAGGAAGGGTCAGGCTTCCGGCGCCGGGTCGGCGGGCGTCGCCACCGCGCCGTTCCCGGTCCCGGCCGAAGCCGGAACCCCGGCGGTGGCGGCAGCCGCCGCGGTCCGCTCGTCCGCGGCGGCACGGATCCCGCGCCAGGCGGATTCCGCAGCCTGCTGTTCCGCTTCCTTCTTGCTGCGGCCGGTGCCGGTGCCGTACGAGACACCACCGACGCGAGCGGCAGCAGTGAAGGTCTTCTCGTGGTCCGGACCGGTCTCGGAGACCAGGTACTCGGGCACGCCAAGGCCTTCGGCCGCCGTGAGTTCCTGGAGACTGGTCTTCCAGTCCAGGCCGGCCCCGAGGTTCGAGGACTTCTCGATGAGCGGGTCGAAGAGCCGGTGGACCAGCTCCGAGGCCGCGTCGAGGCCCTGATCGAGGTAGACCGCGCCGATCACCGCTTCCAGGGTGTCGGCGAGGATGGAGGCCTTGTCCCGGCCTCCCGTGCCCTCTTCGCCCCGGCCGAGCCGGATGAAGGAGCCGAGTTCGAGGCCGCGTCCGACCTCCGCCAGTGCGCGCGAGTTGACCACCGCGGCCCGAAGCTTGGCCAGCTGGCCTTCGGGGAGATCCGGGTGGGTCGTGTACAGCGTGTCCGTGACCACCAGGCCCAGCACGGAGTCCCCGAGGAACTCCAGGCGTTCGTTGGTGGGCAGACCGCCGTTCTCGTACGCGTACGAGCGGTGGGTCAGCGCACGCACCAGAAGGGCGGACTCGAGTTGATACCCGAGCCGCCCTTCCAGAAGCGTGTGGGACGAGGCCGCGTTGTTACTGTCTGCCTGCTTCTCAGCGTTGGACAGCTCAGACATTGCGCCTCTCACCAGCCGCTCAGACCTCGAGGACCTGGCGCTTGTTGTAGGTGCCGCAGCTCGGGCACGCAATGTGCTGGAGCTTCGGCTCCTGGCAACGCTCGCACGAAACCAGGGTGGGGACCGCAGCCTTCCACTGCGACCGGCGGTGGCGCGTGTTGCTGCGCGACATCTTCCGCTTCGGAACAGCCACGGCTACTTCTCCTGCTTCTCGGCGGCGCCCTGAACTCCGTCAGAGGCAGTGCCGCTCATGTTGTCCTTCTCGCCGTCCTGATCGGTCACGACGAGTCCTTGCAATGCCGCCCAACGGATGTCGACGGCGTCATGGTGGTGGTCCGGGTCGTCGTTCAGGCTGAGCCCGCAATCGGGGCACAGTCCGAGACAGTCCTCCCGGCACACCGGCTGCATCGGCAGTGCGAGCACCACCGCATCACGCAGCACGGGTTCGAGGTCGAACAAACCGTCCTCGAGGAAGAGCGTGTCCTCGTCGTCCTCGGCGTCGTCGGCCGGCTCCGCTTTGCTGCGGCCCCGGTCGTCGGCGTCAGGGTACGAGAACATCTCCTGGAAGTCCGCCTTGAGCTCACGCTCGACGGCCTCCAGACACCTTACGCACTCCCCCGTCGCCGATGCACGGACGGTGCCTGTGACAAGCACCCCTTCCATGACCGACTCCAGGCGGAGGCTGAGCTTCACCGGGGCGCCTTCCGGCACCCCGATCACGCCGGCGAGACCGAGGTCCGCCGGTGCGTCGATCTCGCGGGACAGCCGCTGCATGGCACCAGGACGCCGACCCAGCTCGTGCGTGTCGAACACGAGGGGGTTGCGGTGGTCGAGGCGGGTGTTCAGGGCCGTTCCTGCTTTCACAGATCGCTGAAGATCGAAGAATGCTGCTCTATTCCGCATGTACGGGCAGCACAGATGGCGGCGCATACGCGCGACCGAAGAGCCAGGATACCCGGCGCTTCGCTCTGAGCCCAATCCGGGTTCAGCGTCCCTGTTCGTACTGGCGCAGCTGATCCAGGTTGATCATGCTCGTGTCGAAGAGGCTGGTCTCGTCGAGCGAGGGCTGCTGGGCCTGCGGCTGGTACGCGGCGTAGGGGTCGGGCTGCTGGGCGTCGTAATGCCCGGCGTAGCCCGCTCCGGCGGCTCCGCCCGCGGTGGCGTACGGGTCCGGCTGCTGCTGGTAGCCCGCGTACGGGTCCGCATAGGGCGCGGCGTAGTCGGCTCCGGTGGAACCGGTGCCCGCCGCGGGGTACGCGTCCTGCTGACGGGCGGCCGGCTGCTGGTAGCCGTAGGAGTCGTACACGGGCTCCGCCTGCGCCGGGACCGGCGCCTGCGCGTGCAGCGCCTCCGGCTCCGCCAGGCCCGCCAGGAAGTCCGAGTCGCTCGCCGAACGGGACTGCTGGCCGCCCACCGCCTCCTGGGCGGCCATGTGCACACCCAGGTCGTCCGTCGGAACCCGGCCGAGGAGCTTCTGGCGGCCGCGGCCCACGGCCTCCAGGGTCTTGGAGAGCACCGCCTCGAACGTCGCCAGCTTGGTGTCGACGTAGGCGTCCGCCTGCTGCCGCTGCGTCTCGGGGTCGTGGCTGCGCTCGGGTGCGTCCATGTCGGGATAGCCGTGCTCGTCCAGACCCGGGCCGCGGCCCAGGAGCTTCTCCCGGCCCCGGTCCACCGATCCGATGGTCTTGCTCAGGACGACCTCGAAGTTCGCGAGCTTGCTGTCGACGTAGTCGTCGGCCTCGGCCCGGATCTCCTCGGCCTCCCGGCGGGCCTCCTCCAGGATCCGGTCCGCCTCGGCCTGGGAGCGCCGCGCGATCTCGGTGTCGGAGATCAGCGAACCGCGCTGGTTGTGGGCCGCGTCGATGATCCGCTCCGCCTCCCGGCGGGCCTCCTCGACCATCTGCTCGCGGCCGCCGATGAGCTCCTGGGCCTGTGCGAGCGAGCCGGGCAGTGCCTGGCGCACCTCTTCGAGCTGTTCGAGCAGCTCGGCGCGGTTGATCACGCAGGAGGCCGACATGGGCATGGACCGGGCGCCGCCGACGGCCGCGACGATCTCGTCGAGCTTCTTCTGCACGTCCATGGGGGCTCGCACTCTCTCGGCCTCGGGCGGTTCCTGAGACGGACGGGACGACTGTAAGGCCACCGGGCGGGACCCCGACACCGCCTGACGCCCTGTCAGTCGGTCAGCGGTTGCGCAGCCGCTCCAGGAGCGCCGCGTGGACGTGCTCCGGCAGCAGGTGGGCGACGTCGCCGCCCCACGTCGCGACCTCCTTGACCAGCGAGGAGGACAGGAAGCTGTAGGTGGGGATGGTCGGGACGAACAGCGTCTCGACCCCCGACAGGCCCAGGTTCATCTGGGCCATCTGAAGCTCGTAGTCGAAGTCGCTGACCGCGCGCAGGCCCTTGACGATGGCCGGGATGTCCCGCTGCTTGCAGTAGTCGACGAGCAGGCCGTGGAAGGCCTCGACCTGGATGTTGCCGTAGTCGGCCGTCGCCTCGCGGATCATCTCGACCCGCTCCTCGACGGTGAACAGGCCCTGCTTCGACTTGTTGATCATCACGGCGACGTGGACGACGTCGTACAGCCTGGAGGCGCGTCCGATGATGTCGAGGTGTCCGTTGTGGATGGGATCGAAGGACCCCGGACAGACGGCGCGGCGCAACTGAACTCCCTCGTTCATGAGTCTTCGCTGGTGAAAGCGGCGCGGCCGTACCAAAGGGTGCCCTCGCCGTACTTGCGCGACCGGAGCGGCTCGAAGCCCTCGGGCCACGGGAACGCACCGCTCCGGGTGCTGCGCTCCACGGTGACGAGCGCATCGTCCGTGATCCAGCCGTTGGACCGGAGTGTGAGGAGGATCTCCCGCAGGTCGGCGCTGTCCACGGCGTACGGCGGATCCAGGAAGACGACGTCGTACGGGTCCCCGGCGGCCCTGGCCGCCACGATCTGCTCGGCCTTGCCCGCACGGAACTCCGCGCCCGGCAGGCCGAGCGTGCGGATGTTGTCCCGGATCGCCTTGGCGGCCTTGGCGTCCGCCTCCACGAGCAGGGTGTGGGCGGCGCCCCGGGAGAGGGACTCCAGGCCGACGGCGCCGGAGCCGCCGTAGAGGTCGAGCACCCGGGCCCCTTCCACGCCGTGCAGCGACTCCCAGGTGGAGAAGAGGCCTTCGCGCATCCGGTCCGAGGTCGGCCGGGTGCCGGTGCCGGGGGGCACGGCCAGCCGTCGCCCGCGGGCACTGCCGGCGATCACGCGGGTCATCTGGGGTCCTTCGGTACGACGTCAGGGGCGCGCCCCGGCGCTGCCGCGGCACTCCAACGATAGGTCGTACCGCTCAGCCCTTCTCCAGGTACTGCTCGCGTTCGGTGTCGAGCAGGGCGTCCAGCGCGGTCTTCAGGCCCGGCAGGTGTTCCAGCGCGGGGTCCTCGGCGACGACGCGGGTGGCCTCCTCCCGGGCCTGGGCGATGACCTCCTCGTCCTCGATGACGGCGAGCATGCGCAGCGAGGAGCGGACTCCGGACTGGGCCTGGCCGAGGACGTCGCCTTCCCGGCGCTGTTCGAGGTCGATCCGGGAGAGCTCGAAGCCGTCGAGGGTGGCGGCGACGGCGGCGAGGCGGGCCCGGGCGGGGCTGGCCTCGTGCATCTCGCTGACCAGCAGGCACAGGCCGGGTGCGGAGCCGCGGCCGACGCGGCCGCGCAGCTGGTGGAGCTGGGAGACGCCGAACCGGTCCGCGTCCATGATCACCATGACGGTGGAATTCGGCACGTTCACCCCGACCTCGATGACGGTGGTGGCGACGAGCACCTTCACCTCGCCCGCGGCGAAGCGCCGCATGACGTCGTCCTTGTCGGCGGGGTCCATCCGGCCGTGCAGCACCTCCACCGACAGACCGGCGAGCGGGCCGCGCGTCAGCTGCTCGGCGATCTCCAGGACCGCCAGCGGGGGCCGTCTGTCCCCGTCCTCCTCGGCCGCCTT
The DNA here is from genome assembly GCF_008642275.1 of Streptomyces venezuelae. Taxonomy (NCBI): domain Bacteria; kingdom Bacillati; phylum Actinomycetota; class Actinomycetes; order Kitasatosporales; family Streptomycetaceae; genus Streptomyces; species Streptomyces venezuelae. The sequence continues at coordinate 5,347,795 of NZ_CP029189.1, read as the reverse complement.
CTTCTTCTTGGGCTCGTCCTCGCCGTCGCCGATGCGCGGACACACCACGTAGGCCTGGTGACCCTTCTCCACTTCCTCGCGGACCCGTTCCCAGGCGCGGGAGAGGAAGTGCGGTTTGTCCTTCGAGGGCACCACATGCGTCGCGATCGGGGAGCGCCCGGCCGGCAGCTGGTCGAGGACGGAGGTCTCCAGGTCGCCGAAGACGGTCATGGCGACGGTGCGCGGGATCGGGGTCGCCGTCATCACCAGCAGGTGCGGGGGCTGCTTGCCCTTGGAGCGCAGCGCGTCGCGCTGCTCCACCCCGAAGCGGTGCTGTTCGTCCACGACGACCAGGCCGAGGTCGTGGAACTGCACCTTGTCCTCGATCAGCGCGTGCGTGCCGATCACGATGCCGGCCTCGCCGGTGACGAGGTCGAGCAGGGCCTGCCGGCGTGCGGGCATCCCCATCGACCCGGTGAGCAGCACCACCTTGGTGCCCTGGTCGGAGCCGCCGAGCATGCCTCCCTCGGCCAGCTCGCCCATCATCTCGGTGACGGAGCGGTGGTGCTGCTGGGCGAGCACCTCGGTGGGCGCGAGCATGGCCGCCTGCCCGCCGCTGTCCACGACGGCGAGCATGGCCCGCAGGGCGACCAGGGTCTTGCCCGAGCCGACCTCGCCCTGGAGGAGGCGGTGCATGGGATGTTCGGTGGCCAGGTCGTCGAAGATCTCCTTCGAGACGGTCTGCTGGCCCTGGGTGAGGGTGAAGGGCAGTTTCGCGTCGAAGGAGTCGAGCAGGCCGCCGGGGAGCGGGCGGCGGGGGACGGCCGGGAGCTGCGCGTCCGCGTGGCGGCGGCGGGCCAGGGCGACCTGGAGGACGAAGGCCTCGTCCCACTTCAGGCGCTGCCGGGCGTCCTCGATGTCGGCTTTGGTGCCCGGGCGGTGGATCTTCAGCAGGGCCTCGGTGAGCGGGACCAGGCCGCGGCCCTCGCGCAGGGCGGGCGGCAGCGGGTCCACGGCCTCCTGGGCGCTGGGCAGCACCGCGTCCAGGCACTTGGCGATCTTCCAGGACTCCAGCTTCGCGCAGGCCGGGTAGATCGGGATGAGCTGGTGGGCGAAGGCGGTCGCCGCGTCGCGGTCGGAGGCGTCGCCGCCGAGCGGCTCGTAGGCCGGGTGGGCGAGCTGGAGCCTGTGGTTGAACTTGGAGACCTTGCCGGCGAACATCGCGCGGCTGCCGGGCAGCAGGTCCTTGTGCGGCTTGTGGACGCCGGCGCCGAAGAAGACCAGCTGGAGGCGGCCGCTGCCGTCGGTGATGGTCACCTCCAGACGCTTGCCGCGGCCCCCGTTGAAGGTCAGGATCCGGGCGTCGGCGACCTGCGCGACGACGGTCACGTGCTCGTCGATCTGGTCGGCGAGCTCGGCGAGCGAGGTCAGCTCACCGCGCTCGGCGTACCGCCGGGGATAGTGGTGGAGCAGATCCAGGGCCGTGTGCAGGCCGAGCTGCTCGGCCAGCACCTTGGCGGTGGCGGGGCCGAGCGTCTTCTTGAGGTCTTCGTCGAGCGCGGGCACGTGTTCCATTGCACACCATGGCGCCGACAAGCCCGCTATTCCACCCCGACCAGGAGCGGGGCCGAGTACCGGCCGCCGCGGTAGGTGACGGTGTCCACGGCGAGATGGCCGGCCTGGACGTGGGCCTCCAGGCGCTCGGCGACGGCGTCCGGGACGTCGGGCCCCAGGACCAGCGTGACGAGTTCGCCGCCGGAGCCCAGCATCCGGTCCAGGACGGCCTCGGCGGTCTCGGCCAGGCCGGAGCCGATCACCGCGACGTCCCCGTCGATGAGGCCGAGCACGTCGCCGGCCTGGCAGATGCCGGCCGAGGTGAAGGACTGCCGTTCGGCGACGGCCAGTTCCCCGTACCGGGTGGCGCCGGCCGCCGCCGTCATGGCGACCACGTCCTCGTCGAAGGTGCCCTCCGGGTCGTGCACGGCGAGGGCGGCGAGGCCCTGGACCGCGGAACGGGTGGGGATGACGGCCACCCGTACGCCCTCGGCGCGGGCCTGTTCGGCCGCCGCGGCCGCGGCGGCGCGCAGTTCGGCGCCGCCCGGCAGCAGCACCACCTCGCGGGCGTGCGCGCGGCGTACGGCGTCCAGCAGTTCGGCGGCGGCCGGCGTCTCCCCGGGGCGCACGAGCACGGTGGTCGCCCCGGCCTCCCCGCAGAGCCCGGCCAGGCCCTCGCCGGGCACGACGGCGACCACGGCCCGCTGGGCGCGCTCGCCCCTCCCCCGGCGGCGTTCGTCCCCGAAGTGGGTGATCCGTATCCGGTAGGGCCGTCCGGCCACGACTCCGGCCTCCACGGCCGCGCCGGGGTCGTCGACGTGGACGTGGACGTTCCACAGTCCGTCGCCGCCGACCACGACCAGTGAGTCGCCGAGCCGGTCGAGGCGTTCGCGCAGTTCGCCGACGGCCGCCTCGGAGGCCTCCAAGAGGTAGATCACCTCGTACGCGGGCCCGTCCTCCTCCTGCGCGCAGGGGTCCGGTGACTGCGGTACGGGCACCGCGCGGCCGCGTACCGGTTCGGCGGCCGGCTCCTCGCCGGACAGCGTCTGCCACAGGGCGCCGAAGACGGCGACCAGTCCGCAGCCCCCGGCGTCGACCACCCCGGCCCGGCCGAGGGCGGCGAGCTGTCCGGGGGTCTCGGCGAGGGCGGCGCGGGCCGCGTCGTAGGCGGCCCGGGCCACCTCGGCCGCGGTCCCGGCGGCGGCTCCGGCCGCCTCGCCGGCCCGGGCGGCGGCGCCGGCGACGGTGAGCATGGTGCCCTCCACCGGGTGCGCGACGGCCTCGTACGCCTCCTCCGCGGCCCGGGTGAGCGCGCTCGCCAGCAGCCCGCCCGAGCCGCCCTGTCCGCTCTGCCGCGCCCGCTCGGCGCCCTCGTCGCCGAGTACGTCGGCCACTCCGCGCAGCAGCTGCGCCAGGATCGTTCCGGAGTTCCCGCGTGCTCCCACCAGGGCTCCGTGCGCCCAGGCCCGTACGGCCTCGGCCAGGGAGGTCCGCCCTGTGCCGTCGGTCACCTCGGGGAAGGCCCCGGCCAGGCAGCGGTCGGCCGATTCCGCGGTGAGGTAGAGGTTGGTGCCGGTGTCGGCGTCGGCGACCGGGTAGACGTTGATCGCGTCGATGTCCTCGCGGGCCCGGCCCAGTGCGGCCAGGGCCAGCGAGCTCCAGGTGCGCACCGCTTCGGCGTCGAGCTCGTCGGGGGGCTGCGGCTGAGGCTCGTGCGCCACCGGGCGTTCCTCCTTGTGCGGGCCAGGGTTCACCGCAGGGTAACGAAGGACCGCCCGGGCGTCGGGACCGCGGGGCGGGGGCGGCGGCGGTCATGGTAGTTTTCTTGGACGGACGCAGTCGTTGTATGCTGCTCCGGTTGCCCGGCGAGAGTCGGGCCATTCCCCCGGCAAACCACTTCAGACCTCTGAATCCGGTGAGCCGGTTTCACTGTAATTGCATCTGAAGTCTTGGAGTGACCTGTGGCTGCCAACTGCGACGTTTGCGCCAAGGGGCCGAGCTTCGGCAACAACATCTCCCACTCGCACCGCCGCACCTCGCGTCGCTGGAACCCGAACATCCAGCGCGTCCGTGCCGTGGTCAATGGGACGCCGAAGCGCCTCAACGCCTGCACCTCGTGCATCAAGGCCGGCAAGGTCTCGCGCTGACGCCTCCCGTCGTAGCGCAGCCCTTTCCGGTTGCCAAAAAGGCCGGTTCACCTCTGGTGAACCGGCCTTTTGCCTTGCCCGGGCGCCCGGCTGGAGGATCGCCGGCCGGGCTGCCGCAGCGGGTTCAGCGCCACTGCCAGGCGTGATCCACCGGGCCGATGCCCCCGCCGAGCGCGAAGCCGGCGGCGAGGGCGCCCGTGACGTACTCCTTGGCCGCCGTGACGGCCTCCGGGACGGTCAGTCCCCTGGCCAGGCCCGCCGCGATCGCGCTGGCGAGGGTGCAGCCGGTGCCGTGGGTGTGCCGGTTGTCGTGACGCCGGGCGCGCAGCCACCGCTCCTCGGTGCCGTCGGTGAGCAGGTCCACCGCCTCGTGGCCGTGCGCCGCGAGGTGTCCGCCCTTGATCAGCGCCCATCGCGGCCCGTGGCCGAGGATCGCGTCGGCGGCCCGCCGCATGTCGTCCTCGGTCTCCACCACGACCCCAGTGAGCTGGGTCACCTCGTCCAGGTTGGGGGTGGCCACCGTGGCCCGCGGCAGCAGCTCCTTGCGTACGGCGTCCAGCGCCGAGGCGGCGAGCAGCGCGTCCCCGTGCTTGGAGACCCCGACGGGGTCCACGACGGCCGGGGCCCGGGTGTCCGCAAGCAGCGCGGCCACCGTCTCCACGAGGGCGGCGGAGGAGAGCATCCCGGTCTTCACCGCCTGGACCCCGATGTCGTCCACGACGGCCCGGTACTGGGCCGTGACGGCCTCGGCGGGCAGTTCCCAGACTCCCCGTACCCCGAGCGAGTTCTGTGCCGTCACGGCGGTCACCACGCTCATGCCGTGCACCCCGAGCGCCAGCATGGTCTTGAGGTCGGCCTGGATGCCCGCGCCGCCGCCGGAGTCGGATCCGGCAACGGTCAGGCACAGCGGCGGGGCGGTGCTCACAGGGTGCCGTCCTGGGCGGCCGGGTCGGCCCCGAAGTGGTCCCAGCCGCCGGTGCTCGTCCAGGGCGCGCCGTCGACGGTCACCTGGGGCAGCGCGGAGCGGTTGAGCACCTCGCCGATGACCTTCCAGCGGGCGGGGAGCTTCACGTCGGGCGGGAAGGTCGCCACGATCGCGTGGTCCTCTCCGCCGGTGAGGACCCACTGCAGCGGGTCCACGCCGACGGCCTGCCCGATGTCGTGCATCTGGGTCGGGATGTCGACGGCTGCCGAGCGCAGGTCGATCCGTACCTTGCTGGCGTCGGCGATGTGCCCGAGGTCGGCGATCAGGCCGTCGCTGACGTCGGTCATCGCGGTGGCGCCGAGTCCGGCGGCGGCGGGGCCCGCGTGGTACGGCGGCTCGGGGCGCCGGTGTGCCTCGACGAAGGCCCGCGGGGAGCGGAAGCCGCGCGAGAGCACGGCGAAGCCGGCCGCGGACCAGCCGAGCCAGCCGGTGACGGCGACGACGTCCCCGGGCTGGGCGCCGGAGCGCAGGACGGGTTCGTGGTTGCGCAGGTCGCCGAGGGCGGTGATGGCGACGGTGATGACGTCGCCGCGGACGACGTCGCCGCCGACCACGGCCGCGCCGGCGACCTGGCACTCGTCGCGGATGCCGTCCATGAGCTCCGTGGGCCAGGTGACCGGGAGTTCGGCGGGGACGACGAGGCCGAGGAGCAGCGCGGTCGGCACCGCGCCCATGGCGGCGATGTCGGCGAGGTTCTGCGCGGCGGCCTTGCGGCCGACGTCGTAGGCCGTGGACCAGTCGCGCCGGAAGTGCCGGCCTTCCAGCAGGATGTCGGTGCTCGCCACGACCCGCCGGTCGGGGGCGGACACCACCGCGGCGTCGTCGCCCGGTCCGAGCCGGACCGCCGGGGTGGTGGTGAGCCGTGAGGTGAGCTCCCTGATCAGCCCGAACTCCCCCAGCTCGCCGACAGTGCCCTTCATCGCTGTGCCCCTTCTTGCCCAGTCCGCTTGCGGTCGCGAGCCGTCTCAGCTCTGGGTACCGTCAACAGATACGTCAACTTCTGCTCTCCGTACGCCCCGCTGTGCGTGGCGCCGGGCCCCCGGGTCTCCCCGTGGCGCACGGCGACGCGGTACCGTGGCGTCCCTTCTTCCCCCGGCCCGTTCAATCGTGTGGGGCCCACCCGAAGGTTAGGGGAAATGATCCTCGTGGCCGCCCTGGAGGTTCCGTGGTACAGGCGTACATCCTTATCCAGACCGAAGTGGGCAAGGCGTCGTTCGTCGCCGAGTCCATCGGCCAGATCCCGGGGGTGATCCAGGCCGAAGACGTGACGGGCCCGTACGACGTGATCGTGCGCGCCCAGGCCGACACCGTGGACGACCTCGGACGCATGGTCGTCGCCAAGGTCCAGCAGGTGGAGGGGATCACCCGCACCTTGACCTGCCCGGTGGTCCATCTGTAGCCCCCGTCTACTCTTGGCCGGTGATGTCCCTCCACCACCGGCCACTGCGTGTCCGCGCCCTGTTCGCCCTGCCCGCCTCGATGGCCGTCCTGGCCGCCGCGGCGTGCTCCCCGGGCGGATCCGAAGCCCGGGTGGACCCTCCGCCCACGCCGCCCGCCTCCGTCGCGGGACTCTGTGCGGCACTGCACAAGGAGCTCCCGGAGACGGTGGCAGGCCTGGCGCGGACCAGGACCGAACCGGAGTCCGATCTGACCGCCGCGTGGGGTGGTTCGGCGATCGTACTGCGGTGCGGTATCCCCAAACCCCCCAAGATGCTCGATCCCAAGCAGGAGGGCGTCCACGTGAACGGAGTGGCCTGGCTGCTGGAGAAGCTCGACGAGGGTTCCGGCGGGGGGTTCCGGTTCACCACCGGGATGCGGCTGGCCTACACCGAGGTCCAGGTCGACAAGGAGCATGCCACGGACGCGGGGATGCTGGTCGGGCTGTCCACGGCCATCACCGCGACCGTGCCCGAGGGCATCTCCTCGTACTGAGGGCGCGGGCTCCGCGCACCGGGCAGACCGCCGCCCGCCGACCGCCTTCGCAGGCGGTCGGCGGGCGGTCGGTTTTCCGGGCGGCTGTCAGCGCAGGCCGGTGGAGCGGCGCAGGGCCGCCTGGATCAGGCTGTCCACCAGCTCCGGGTACTCGATGCCCGTCTTCTGCCACATCAGCGGGTACATGGAGATCGGGGTGAAGCCCGGCATCGTGTTGATCTCGTTGATGACGAAGCTGCCGTCCTCGGTGAGGAAGAAGTCGGCGCGCACCAGCCCTTCGCAGGACGCGGCCTCGAAGGCCTCGATCGCGAGGCGCTGCACCTCGGCGGTCTGCTCCGGGGTGAGCGGGGCGGGCACGATCCCGGAGGCGGAGTCGATGTACTTCGCCTCGAAGTCGTAGAAGTCGTGGCTGGACACCGGCGGGATCTCGGCCGGGACGCTCGCGCGCGGCCCGTCCTCGAACTCCAGGACGCCGCACTCGATCTCGCGGCCGCGCAGCAGCGCCTCCACGATGATCTTCGGGTCGTGGCGCCGGGCTTCCTTGACCGCGGCGTCCAGGCCGGAGGCGTCGTCGACCTTGGTGATGCCGATGGAGGAGCCGGCCCGGGCGGGCTTGATGAACAGCGGCCAGCCGTGTTCGGCGGCGAAGTCCAGGATCCTGCCCGTGGCGGCGTCCCGGTCGGTCTCCCACTCGCGGGGCCGGATGGTCACGTACGGGCCGACGCTCAGCCCGAAGGAGGTGAACACCCGCTTCATGTAGTCCTTGTCCTGGCCGACGGCCGAGGCGAGGACACCGGAACCGACGTACGGGATGCCGGAGAGCTCCAGGAGGCCCTGGAGGGTGCCGTCCTCGCCGTACGGGCCGTGCAGTACGGGGAAGACGACGTCGACCTCGCCCAGGGCCTTGGGGACGGCGCCCGGCTCGGTGTAGACGACCTGGCGGCTGGCCGGGTCGACCGAGAGCACGACGGCGCCGTCCTCGGAGTCGGCGAGCTCCTCGACACTCGGGAGCTTGCGGTCGGCGATGGCCATCCGCTCGGGCTCGTCGGCGGTCAGCGCCCATCGGCCGTCCGTGGTGATGCCGATGGGCAGCACCTCGTACTTGGAGCGGTCGATGGAGCGCAGCACGGCGCCCGCCGTGACGACCGAGATGGCGTGTTCCGAGCTGCGGCCGCCGAACACGACGGCCACGCGGGGCTTGCGGCCCTGCTGCTCAGGGGTCTGGGGGAGGTTCTCGCTGCTCATATCGGCATGAGAGTACCCGCTCAGACGTGCGGAATGGAGTCAGCGACGTTCCGGTTTGGCGCTGCGGCCCATCAGGTCCTTGAGCGCGACCAGGGTCGGCTTGCCGTGGTGGACGATGTCCACCACCGTGTCGGTGATCGGCATGTCCACCCCGTGGCGGCGGGCCAGATCCGCCACCGACTGGCAGGACTTGACCCCTTCGGCGGTCTGCCTGGTGACCGCGATGGTCTCCTCCAGGGTCATCCCGCGGCCGAGGTTGGTGCCGAAGGTGTGGTTCCGGGAGAGCGGCGAGGAGCAGGTGGCGACCAGGTCGCCGAGGCCCGCGAGGCCGGAGAAGGTGAGCGGGTCGGCGCCCAGCGCCACGCCGAGGCGGGTCGCTTCGGCGAGTCCGCGGGTGATGAGCGAGCCCTTGGTGTTGTCGCCCAGGCCCATGCCGTCCGCGATGCCGACGGCGAGGCCGATGACGTTCTTGACGGCGCCGCCGAGCTCGCAGCCGGTGACGTCGGTGCTCGTGTACGGGCGGAAATACGGCGTGTGGCAGGCGGCCTGGAGGCGCTGGGCCACGCTCTCGTCCACACAGGCGACGACGGAGGCGGCGGGCTGGCGGGCGGCGATCTCGGCGGCCAGGTTGGGGCCGGTGACCACGGCGATGCGCTCGGCGGGGACCTTGGCCACCTCCTCGATGACCTCGCTCATCCGCTTGGCGCTGCCGAGTTCGATGCCCTTCATCAGGGAGACGAGCACCGTGTCGGGGGCCAGCAGGGGCGTCCACGCGGCGAGGTTCTCGCGCAGGGTCTGGGACGGGATGGCGAGGACGGTGAAGTCCGCGCCGGCCGCGGCCTCGGCCGGGTCGGTGGTGGCCCGGAGGTTCGCGGGGAGTTCGACGCCGGGGAAGTAGTCCGGGTTGGTCCGGCCGGTGTTGATGGCGTCGACCACCTCCTGGCGGCGGCCCCACAGCGTCACCTCGCAGCCGGCGTCGGCGAGGACGATGGCGAAGGCCGTGCCCCAGGAGCCTGTTCCGAAGACGGTCGCCTTCACGGGACGTGTCACTTGTTGCCCTCCCCTGCGGCCTTGCGCCGCTGCTGCGCCCTGGCGTTGCGATGGTCGTACGGCTGCTCGGGCGCGGTCTCGCCGCGCACCTCCTCCAGCAGCGCGGTGATGGCCGCCATGATGACCTCGGTGGCCTCCCGCAGGACCTCCGGGGTGGGTTCGCGGTCGTAGAAGGCGGAGAGTTCCACCGGTGGTCCGGCGAGCACCTGGAGGGTCTTGCGCGGGAAGAGCCGGACCTTGTTCTCCTTGGCGTAGGGCGGCATCGCGAGGTTCGCGCCCCACTGGGCCACGGGGATGACGGGCGCCCTGGTGATCAGGGCCACGCGGGCGGCGCCGGTCTTGCCGGCCATCGGCCACATGTCGGGGTCGCGGGTGAGGGTGCCCTCCGGGTAGAAGGCCACGCATTCGCCCCGCTCGATGGCGTCCACGGCGGCCCGGAACGCGTCCAGGGCGTTGGTGGACTCCCGGTAGACGGGGATCTGTCCGCTGCCGCGCAGGATCGCCCCGACGACGGGGACCTTGAAGAGGGCGGCCTTGGCGAGCAACCGGGGCACCCGGCCGGTGTTGTACTGGAAGTGCGCGTACGAGAGCGGGTCCAGATACGAGTTGTGATTGACGGCGGTGATAAAGCCGCCCTCGGCCGGAATGTGCTCCATTCCCTGCCAGTCCCGCTTGAAGAGCACTACCAGCGGCGGTTTTGCGATGACCGCAGCCAGGCGGTACCAGAAGCCGATTCTGCGGCGGGACACTCGGACACCTTCCTCTAGGACCGGTGCGCGGCTTGGGCACCTCGTCGGCCGGACAAGTGTCACCCCACGCCCGGTCTCTGTCGAGAACACCGTACGCCCCGCTCACCCCGCCGGACTCCCGGGTTGCCCGGGCTGAGGCGACAATGGGCCGACACATGACCCGGCCGTGACCTGACCATGGCCGAAGGACGTGCCGGAGCGCACCGGAGGGAAGGGGTCCGTCACGAACGCCGTCTGGAGTCTGGTGGTCCCGCTGAAGCCTCTGGCGTTGGCGAAGAGCCGTCTCGCGCGGTCGGTGGGCGCCTCCCGTCCGGGCCTCGCCCTGGCCTTCGCCCAGGACACCGTCGCGGGGGCGCTGGCCTGCGCCGCGGTCGCGGATGTGGTGGTCGTCACGGACGACGCCGCGGCGGGTGCGGAACTGGCGCGGCTGGGGGCGCGGATCGTCCCGGACGTCCCGGCGGCCGGGCTCAACGCGGCCCTGGACCACGGGGCGCGGGCGGTGCGGTCGGGGCGGCCGGGCGCCGCGCTGGCGGCACTGAACGCCGATCTTCCGGCACTGCGGCCCCTGGAATTGCAACGCGTGCTCGAAAACGCTTCGGTATTTCCACGGGCATTTCTGGCCGATGCGGCCGGAATCGGGACGACACTTCTTTCCGCCGCGCCGGACGCGGAATTGGCACCTTCCTTCGGCGGGCCGTCACGGGCCCGGCATTCCGCCTCGGGGGCGGTGGAAATCGCCCTGCCGGACGTCGACAGCGTGCGCCGGGACGTGGACACGGCGGCGGATCTGCGTACCGCGCTCGCCCTCGGCGTGGGGCGCCACACCGCCCGATACAGTGCCCGTATGCAGGCGACCGCGTACACGTACGACTCCCAGACCCGCAGCGGCAGCGTGCTGCTGGACGACGGCACTCCGGTGCCCTTCGAGGCCCCGGCCTTCGACGCGGGCGGCCTGCGGCTGCTGCGGCCCGGGCAGCGGGTCCGGATCGAGACGGACGGCGCGGGCGCGAGCCTGCGGATCACCCTGGTGACGCTGCAGACCTTCTGAAGGCACGCCCGAAGGCGCCGGGGACCCGTCGCCGGCGCGCCGAACGCACCGCGGGCCGGCTCCCCCACACGGGGAAAGCCGGCCCGGCCTGTGTGACGCGTGCCCCTACTTCTTGCGGGCGGTGGTCTTCTTCGCGGTGGCCTTGCGCGTCGCCGTCTTCTTGGCGGGCGCCTTCGTCGCTGCGGTGACCTTCTTGGCCGCCGGCGCGGTCTTCTTCGCCGCGGCGGTGGTCTTCTTCGCGGCGGGCGTGGCCTTCTTCGCCGTGGTGGTGGTCTTCTTGGCGGCCGCGGTGGCCTTCTTCGCCGTGGCGGTGCTCTTCACCGCCGCCTTCTTGGCGGTCGCCGTGGCCTTCTTCGCCACGACCTTCTTTGCGACCGTGGTCTTTGCCGCGGCCTTCTTGGCAGTGGTGGCCTTCTTCGCGGCGGCCTTCTTCACCGTCGCGGACGCTCCGCCCGTGAGGCTGCCCTTGGGCGCCTTCTTCACGGACACCTCGCCGCCCTTGGGGAGCTTCTTGGTGCCGCTGACCAGGTCTTTGAAGCCCTGGCCGGCACGGAAGCGGGGCACGGAGGTCTTCTTGACCCGGACGCGCTCACCCGTCTGCGGGTTGCGGGCGTAACGGGCCGGACGGTCGACCTTCTCGAACGAGCCGAAGCCCGTGACCGAGACCCGGTCGCCCGCGACGGTAGCGCGGACGATCGCGTCCAGTACCGCGTCGACAGCGTCCGCGGCCTGCTGGCGGCCGCCCAGCTTGTCGGCAATCGCTTCTACGAGCTGCGCCTTGTTCACGTCTTCCCCTTCGGAGACTTCGCCAGAACGAATGTGTTCAAGCTTATTTCGCACGTTAGGCGGATATATACCGCAAATCAAACACGAAACGGGCTAATCACCCTAGTGCCGCAACGCTGGAGGCCGTTACGGAGTTCCTTCGCATCAGTCGCCTTCAGGGAATCGACCCTCGTCGAGGTCCTTCATCAACCTGTCCAGGCGCCTTGCCGCATCGGCGAGATCATGCTTCGCCGCGGCAGTGACGACCAACAGCTTCCGGGACAGCGCCATCCTTACGCCCTCCGGGACTTGCAGTGAGCGCACCCGTGTGTGTGCTTCTTTCAGCCGGTCCGCGACGAGTTCGTAGAGCTCGAGTTGACTGTCGCGTTCCATGCACAGATTGTGCCATCTGGGGCGAGTTGTCGCCTCACGGGGCCTCAACAAACGACTGTGCCCCCCGCCGGAGGGCGGGGGGCACGGTGTTGTCGACGTGATCACCCAAGGGTGAATAAGCGCTGATCAGGCTGTAATCAGGCCTGAATCGTGCGCGGCTTGAAGGTGGGTCGGGCGCTTTCGTACGCGTCGATGTCCGCTTCGTTCTGAAGGGTGAGCGAGATGTCGTCCAGGCCCTCCAGCAGACGCCAGCGGGCGTTGTCGTCGAGCTCGAACTCCGCGACGACGCCTTCCGCTCGCACCTGGCGGTCGACCAGGTCGACCGTGATCTCGGCGGTCGGGTCGGCCTCCGTCAGCTTCCACAGCTGCTCGACGGTCTCCTGCGGCAGGACGACGGTCAGCAGGCCGTTCTTCAGGGAGTTCCCGCGGAAGATGTCGGCGAAGCGGGAGGAGATGACCGTCTTGAAGCCGAAGTTCTGCAGGGCCCAGACGGCGTGCTCGCGCGAGGAACCCGTACCGAAGTCGGGGCCCGCGACCAGGACGGTCGCGCCGGCGCGCTCCGGGCGGTTCGTGACGAACTCCGGGTCCTTGCGCCAGGCCTCGAAGAGCCCGTCCTCGAACCCGTCGCGGGTGATCTTCTTCAGCCAGTGGGCCGGGATGATCTGGTCGGTGTCGACGTTGCTGCGGCGCAGCGGGACGGCCCGGCCGGTGTGGGTGGTGAAGGCTTCCATGGTTCAGACTCCGGCGGTCGCGTCGGCGGCGGACAGGTCGGCGGGCGAGGCCAGATGGCCCAGCACCGCGGTGGCGGCGGCCACCTGCGGGGAGACCAGGTGGGTGCGCCCGCCCTTGCCCTGTCGGCCCTCGAAGTTGCGGTTGGAGGTGGACGCGGAGCGTTCACCGGGCGCCAGTTGGTCGGGGTTCATGCCCAGGCACATCGAACAGCCCGCGTGCCGCCACTCGGCGCCGGCCTCCTTGAAGACCTTGTCCAGGCCCTCTTCCACGGCCTGCAGGGCGACCCGGACCGAGCCCGGGACGACCAGCATCCGTACTCCGTCGGCGACTTTGCGGCCCTCCACGATGCCGGCGACCGCACGCAGGTCCTCGATGCGGCCGTTGGTGCAGGAACCTACGAAGACGGTGTCGACCTTGATGTCCCGCAGCGGCTGTCCGGCGGTCAACCCCATGTACTCCAGGGCCTTTTCGGCGGCCAGGCGCTCCGAAGCGTCCTCGTACGAAGCCGGGTCGGGGACCGCGGCCGACAGCGGCGCGCCCTGGCCCGGGTTGGTGCCCCAGGTGACGAAGGGGGACAGCGCGGCGCCGTCGATGACGACCTCGGCGTCGAAGACCGCGTCGTCGTCCGTGCGCAGGGTCTTCCAGTACTCGACCGCCGCGTCCCAGTCCTTGCCCGCGGGGGCGTGGTCGCGGCCCTGCAGGTAGTCGAAGGTGGTCTGGTCGGGGGCGATCATGCCCGCGCGGGCACCGGCCTCGATCGACATGTTGCAGATGGTCATGCGGGCTTCCATCGACAGCTTCTCGATGGCCTCGCCGCGGTACTCCAGGATGTAGCCCTGGCCGCCGCCGGTGCCGATCCTCGCGATGATCGCCAGGATCAGGTCCTTCGCGGTGACGCCCTCGGCCAGGGCGCCGGTGACGGTGATCGCCATCGTCTTCGGGCGGGCCAGCGGCAGCGTCTGGGTGGCCAGCACGTGCTCGACCTGGCTGGTGCCGATGCCGAAGGCCAGCGCACCGAAGGCGCCGTGCGTGGAGGTGTGCGAGTCGCCGCAGACCACGGTGGTGCCGGGCTGGGTCAGACCCAGCTGCGGTCCCACGACGTGGACGACGCCCTGCTCGACGTCGCCCAGCGAGTGCAGGCGCACACCGAACTCGGCGCAGTTCGCCCGCAGCGTCTCCAGCTGGGCCCGGGAGACCGGGTCGGCGATGGGCTTGTCGATGTCGATGGTGGGGGTGTTGTGGTCCTCGGTCGCGATGGTGAGGTCGAGGCGTCGGACCTTGCGGCCGGCCTGACGCAGTCCTTCGAAGGCCTGCGGGCTGGTCACCTCGTGCAGCAGGTGCAGATCGATGAAGAGGAGGTCGGGCTCGCCTTCGGCGCGCCGGACGACATGGTCGTCCCAGACCTTCTCCGCGAGTGTCCTACCCATCGCTTTCCCTCCGGCCGGCCGGTTGTGCCGGCGCTTCATAGAGATCTCGTGCGCCGTGCCGTCCGTACCCCACGTCCCGGACGACGGCTCGGACCCAGTGGTTCGTGGACCCGCACATACAGACTCGCTGGTTCTTGGAAAAATTGAACTTGCGTTTCACAGTGTGAGACGCGAATATCGTTTCATGGACAACTCTAGCGGCGTCGGCGTTCTCGACAAGGCAGCTCTGGTATTGAGCGCACTGGAGTCCGGTCCGGCCACCCTCGCCGGGCTGGTCGCGGCGACAGGGCTCGCACGACCCACGGCACATCGCCTCGCCGTGGCACTGGAACACCACCGGATGGTGGCGAGGGACATGCAGGGCCGGTTCATCCTCGGACCGCGGCTGGCGGAGCTCGCCGCCGCGGCCGGCGAGGACCGTCTGCTGGCCACGGCGGGACCGGTACTCACCCACCTCCGTGACGTGACGGGAGAGAGCGCGCAGCTCTACCGCCGTCAGGGAGACATGCGCATCTGCGTGGCGGCCGCGGAGCGGCTGTCGGGTCTGCGGGACACCGTCCCGGTGGGCTCGACCCTTCCGATGAAGGCCGGTTCGGCCGCGCAGATCCTGATGGCCTGGGAGGAGCCCGAGCGGCTCCACCGCGGCCTCCAGGGCGCGCGCTTCACGGCGACGGCGCTCTCGGGCGTACGGCGCCGCGGCTGGGCTCAGTCGATCGGCGAGCGGGAGCCCGGCGTGGCCTCCGTCTCGGCGCCGGTGCGCGGGCCGTCGAACCGCGTGGTGGCCTCCGTGTCGGTCTCCGGGCCGATCGAGCGGCTGACCCGCCACCCGGGCCGGATGCACGCGCAGGCCGTCATCGACGCGGCCGCACGGCTCACGGAGGCGCTGCGCCGCTCCGGCTGACCCCTTCCGGGCCCCAGGGGCCCCTTCCCCCGCCCGCTCTCCGGGCCCGGGGGCGCGTACGACGCCGCACACGTCCTGACACGCGCCTTCGGGCCCGTACTCATCGGTGCACCGGCACCGAACGCGAAAGAGGCCCTCCGCGATGAACGCGGAGGGCCTCTTCGATGCGTACCCCCGACCGGATTCGAACCGGCGCTACCGCCTTGAGAGGGCGGCGTGCTAGGCCGCTACACAACGGGGGCTAGCTGGTGCTGCTGTTACTGCGCTGGGCTACCAGGACTCGAACCTAGAATAAGGGAACCAGAAACCCTCGTGTTGCCAATTACACTATAGCCCAAAGTGGTCTAGACCAGACCAACAGTACCCCCGACCGGATTCGAACCGGCGCTACCGCCTTGAGAGGGCGGCGTGCTAGGCCGCTACACAACGGGGGCCCTAGCGATCCTGCTTCGAGACGTCCGGGTGCGACCCAGGAAATCTCGCGGGAAGGATCTGTACCCCCGACCGGATTCGAACCGGCGCTACCGCCTTGAGAGGGCGGCGTGCTAGGCCGCTACACAACGGGGGCAAAGCACTGCGTTACTGCTGCACTGCGCTGGGGTACCAGGACTCGAACCTAGAATAAGGGAACCAGAAACCCTCGTGTTGCCAATTACACTATACCCCACCAAAAGTCAACCCCTTGCGGGGTCTTTTCTTCGGGTGGCGCCTCCGTCCGGCCTTTCGGCCCGCTCCGGCGGCGCAGAAAGAACATTACCGGATGCCTGACCGTGCTCCAAAACGGGTATCCAGGGCCAGCAGCTGCGGGAGCTGGTCAAGGGCCTCGATGCGGTGCGCGCCGTCGGGTCCGGGGCCCCGGCCGCCCTCCCGGTCGATCCACACGGCCGTCAGGCCTGCGTCGCGCGCTCCCCGGGCGTCGATCTCCGGCTGGTCCCCCACGTACGCCACCTCGCCGGGCGGCAGCCCGAGCGCCTCGCACGCGGCCAGGAAGGCCCCGGCCTCGGGCTTGCTGATCCCGAGTTCGACGGCGCAGACCAGCACCTCGAAGCGTTCGCGCAGCCCGAGGTCGCGCAGCTTCGGATCCTGGTTGGCGAGGGAGGAGTTGGAGAGCACCCCGTGCCGGTAGTCGGCCGCCAGGGCGTCGAGGGCGGGCACCACGTCGGGGAAGAGCGCCCAGCCGCACTTGTAGTGCTCCACGTACTGGTCGAACCAGGCGTCGGCCTCGTCCGCGGTCATGCCGGGCTGCTCCAGGAACTCCCGTACCCGCTCCTGCCGCTGCCCCTGGAAGGTGCCCACACCGGCCGCGAAGCGCGCCCAGTGCCGGTCGGTGATCTCCCGCCACCGCGCGAGCGCCTGCGCGGGGGTCCCGTACCGGTCGGCCAGGCCCGTGGCCTCCACCTGTCGCGCCAGCCCGGCGGCATCGGCCCCCGTGTAGTCGAAAAGAGTGTCGTCGATGTCCCACAGCACGGCGCGGATCGGCATACGCCCGAGCCTACGCCGCGGGCACCAGCCTCGTGGGTACGACCAGGAAGTCCGTCACGAAACAGGTGACCCGGCCCTCGGCGTCACGCCCGATCCAGGTCGGGTAGCAGCCGTCGCCCCACCCGGAGGTGAAGCCCACGAGGGTGTGACCGTCCTGTCCCTCCGCCAGGAAGACGTCCGGGCCTTCGCCGGCGCCCTCCATGGCGGCCCACACCGCGCCCTCCTCGTTCTCGGTGCCGGGGAAGGAGCCGTCGGCGGCAGCGTCGTAGAAACAGCCGGTGCCGGCATCCACGCCGTAGCCGTAGAACTCGTCCTCGCCGAGGGCGGCGGGGTCCTGGCCTTCCTCGACGACCATCTCCCAGTGCGCGGTCGGGGTGTCGCGGATCACCAGCCGCGCGGCGGCGACCCGGGTGTGCGGGCGGGGTCCCTGCGGGACGCCGGGGCGCACCAGCGTGGCGATCGCGGCTTCCGCCCGGTACCGGCCCGGTTCCACCACGACGCTGAACGGCTCGACCTCGTCCTGCCCGAGGCTGACGAAGGGGTCGCAGGCGACGACCCGCCCCGTGGGCATGGTCACGTCGCCGATGACGACCGGGGCGAGGGTCCCCGTGATGCCGTCCTCGTAGGCGAAGGCGGAGCCCGGGGTGAAGTGCCAGGCGTAGTCGGGCGGGGTCATGGGCACGGGGGCCTCCGGGGTGCGGGAGCGAGCGGTGATCGTTCTCCCGGAGCCTAGGGTTCCCCTCTGACAACGCCGCAGGGGGCGGTGACCGGCCGTTGCGGTCACCGCCCCCTGCGGGACGTACGTCGAGAGCTACGCGGCGAGCCGGGCCAGCGCCGCGTCAATGCGGGCCAGCGAGCGCTCCTTGCCCAGGATCTCCAGGGACTCGAAGAGCGGGAGGCCGACCGTGCGGCCGGTCACGGCCACGCGGACCGGGGCCTGGGCCTTGCCGAGCTTGAGGCCGTGGGCCTCACCGGCGGTCAGGACGGCCTGCTTGAGGGACTCGGGGTCGCTCCAGTCGGCCGTGTCCAGGTGGGCGCGGGCGCTGGTCAGCAGGGCCGCGGGCTCGCCCTTCATCGCCTTGTCCCAGGACTGCTGGTCCTCGACCGGCTCCTTCAGGAACAGGAAGTCGACGTTGGCCGTGATGTCCGACAGGACGGTCACCCGGGTCTGGGCGTGCGGGGCGATCCGTGCCCAGGCCTCGGCGTCGAAGTCCTCGGGGGCCCAGTTGGCGTGCGGGGCCTGCAGCCACGGGGCGCAGGCGTCCGCGAAGGCCTTCGGGTCCAGCAGGCGGATGTGGTCGCCGTTGATGGACTCGGCCTTCTTCAGGTCGAAGCGGGCCGGGTTGGCGTTCACGCCGTCGATGTCGAACTTCTGGACCATCTCCTCGATCGAGAAGACGTCCTGGTCCTTGGAGAAGGACCAGCCGAGGAGCGAGAGGTAGTTCAGCAGGCCCTCGGGGAGGAAGCCGCGCTCGCGGTACAGGTTGAGCGAGGCCTCGGGGTCGCGCTTGGAGAGCTTCTTGTTGCCCTCGCCCATCACGTACGGCAGGTGGCCGAAGGCGGGGGTGCTCTTGGCGACGCCCAGCTCGATCAGCGCCGCGTAGAGGGCGATCTGGCGGGGGGTGGAGGACAGCAGGTCCTCGCCGCGCAGGACGTGCGTGATCTCCATCAGCGCGTCGTCGACCGGGTTGACCAGCGTGTAGAGCGGGGCGCCGTTGGCCCGGACGATGCCGAAGTCCGGCACGTTCTCCGGGGTGAAGGTCAGCTCGCCGCGGACGAGGTCGGTGAAGGTGATCGGCTCGTCGGGCATCCGGAAGCGGACGATCGCCGGGCGGTGCTCGCCCTGGTACGCCTCCACCTGCACGGGGGTGAGCTCGCGGCAGTGGCCGTCGTAGCCGGAGGGCTTGCCGGCGGCGCGGGCGGCCGCACGGCGCGCGTCGAGCTCCTCGGTGGAGCAGTAGCAGTGGTACGCGTAACCGCCGTCGAGCAGCTTCTTCGCGACGTCCGCGTAGATGTCCATGCGCTCGGACTGGCGGTACGGGGCGTGCGGGCCGCCGACCTCGGGGCCCTCGTCCCAGGTGAAGCCGAGCCAGCGCAGCGAGGCGAGCAGCTGGTCGTAGGACTCCTCGGAGTCGCGGGCCGCGTCGGTGTCCTCGATCCGGAAGACGAACGTGCCGCCGTGGTGGCGGGCGAACGCCCAGTTGAAGAGTGCGGTCCGGACCAGGCCCACGTGGGGGTTGCCGGTCGGGGAGGGACAGAAACGTACGCGGACAGGTCCGTTAACCACGCTTGATCACCTTGTTGGTGAGAGTGCCGATGCCTTCGATGGTGACGGCGACCTCGTCGCCGACGTTGAGGGGGCCGACTCCGGCCGGGGTCCCCGTGAGGATGACGTCCCCGGGCAGCAGCGTCATGGCCTCGGAGATGTGGACGACCAGTTCCTCGATGGAGCGGACCATGTCACTGGTGCGGCCGAGCTGGCGTTGTTCGCCGTTGACCGTGCACTGGATGGTCAGGTCGCCCGGGTCCAGGTCGGTCTCGATCCAGGGGCCGAGGGGGCAGGCACTGTCGAAGCCCTTGGCCCGGGCCCACTGCTTCTCCCGCTGCTGGACGTCGCGCGCGGTGACGTCGTTGGCGCAGGTGTAGCCGAGGATGACGTCCTTGACGCGTTCCTTGGGGACCTCGCGGCACATGCGGCCGATGACCACGGCGAGCTCCGCCTCGTGGTGGAGGTCCTGGGAGAAGGAGGGGTACGTGATCGGATCACCGGGGCCGACCACCGAGGTGGACGGCTTGAAGAAGGTGATCGGCGCGTCCGGAACCTCGTTCCCGAGCTCCGCCGCGTGCTCCGCGTAGTTGCGGCCGATGGCCACGACCTTGTTCGGGAGCACGGGCGGCAGCAGCCGGACCTTGCTCAGCGGCACCTTCGTGCCCGAGAGCTCGAAGTCCGCGAACGGGATGCCCTTGATGATGTCGAGCACGAGCGTCGCTTCGTCGCCGGGGGCGGTGCTGCCCTCGACCGCGCCGAACGCGACGTTGCCGTCGATCGAGAACCTGGCGATGCGCACCTGTTGCGTCTGCCCCTCTGTATTTCCGCTGGCTGGAGTCTGCGGACTCCAGGCTAACGCGGCGGGCAGCGGCGCTTCACGTTCCTTTACGGGGTGGCTACTCCGCGGCGGCGGCGACCGGCACGTTCATCAGGACGGTGCGGCGCGGGTTCGCGGTCTGCGTCGGCAGCTCGACGGCGTGCTCCGGGGTGGCCGGTGCCGCCTGCAGTTCCTCGGCGTCCTTGAGGTGCGCGAGGGTCGTGCGGCGGGGGTTGGCTATGTTGCGGAACATCGTCGTCGTCTTCATCGGAGTTCGGGGTCCTCTGGTTCGATCCGGGGGGTCGGTTGTCGCACGCACCAGCCCTGGCGCCAACCCTTTAAGTGGCAAGGCTAAACATCTGAATCCCCCGGCGAACCAGGAAGTAATGGCCACGGCTATGTGAGTTTGCTCACCCTTGACCCGGCATTACCGGCATATTGGACAGCCAACTCCACCCCCTGAAACGGACATTGCGCCACTGAATGCGCCATTCCGCTCCTGATCATCTCGACTGGGACACCTTGACAGCCGCGTTGTTTAGTTGGCGTAAGTCCGGTTTCTACCGAATGCAGTCGCACATCGTGTAGCCCGTCTGTCACAAGCCGTAACCGACTCTCCGGGCCGACGCTCGCACCTTGTTGGAGATCCTCCACTGTGCTGGAATTCGCGGGACCGCCGCGGGAATGAGCCGGCGCGCAGGTGGCGCGACACCGCGCCGAGCGCGGTGGCAAAGAGAGGAAGACGCGCCGGTCACCGACGACCACCATGGGGCGGCAAGTGCCCCACGACTCGACACCGTCCCACCGGTCGCCCGGCGGGACGCCTGGTCCAGAGGTTGCGACGCTAGTGCAGGGACGATTCAAGAGGGATGGCAGCGCTGCGGCGGAGCAGGAGCCGCGCGGCGGGACCGACCGTGGCTCCTCGCCCCAGCACGCCCAGAACCGCGGGCCGGCTGTCGAAGGCGCAGGCCCCGACACCTCCGCCGCGGTGAAGGCGAAGGGCCGTGGGAAGTCCGTGAAGGCCAGGGTCAAGGCGAAAGCCGGACCCGCCGCGCCTGCCGGACCGGCTGAGCAGGACGCGGCGATACCGAAGGCCCCCAGTGGGCCCGGTTCTCGTCTCGCCATGCAGAACTGGCGCATCAGCACGCGACTGGTGTCGCTGCTGACCCTGCCGGTCGTCGCCGCCACCACACTCGGTGGTTTCCGTATCAACGACTCGCTCAACGACATCGCGCAGCTGGAGCACATGCAGCTGCTGACGACGATGACGCGACAGGCCACCAACCTGGCCGCCATGCTCCAGGAGGAGCGCGACCTCTCCGCGGGTCCGCTCTCCCTCTCCAGGGGCAAGACGACCAGCAGTGTCGACGTCGTCCGCCAGCAGACCGACACCGCCGCGAAGGCCTTCGCCGCCGCCACCGACAAGGTCGACAGCACGGGCGCGAAGGACGACACGCTCAGGTCGATCCGCAACAACGTCCTGCAGATCGGCCGTCAGCTCACCAACATCGAGACGATCCGCACCCGGGCGTACGTCAACGGCGCCCAGCAGACCGTCAGTGAGTACAACGCGGTCATCGTCTCGCTGCTCTCGCTCTCCCAGGACATGGCGCAGGCCACCTCCAACCCGGAGATGATCAAGCGTACCCGCGCCCTGGCGGCGTTCTCGGCCGCCAAGGAGTACGCCTCCATCCAGCGCGCGATCATCGCCGCCTCGCTCCCCGACACCAATGAGCGCCAGGGTGAGCTGAAGGAGAACGACCGGCTGTACGCCCTCTCCGCGCAGAAGGGCGAGCAGCAGGCGAAGACGACCTTCGGACTCGTCTACCAGGGCCGGACCGAGGAGCTCCTCGCGGGTCTGGGCGACAGCAACTCCGAGATCTCCACCGCCGACGGCTACGCCCGCCGTGTGCTGGCCAGCCAGGACGCGTTCCTCCGGGAGAAGAACCGCTCCTGGCTCGACTGGTACGACGCCGACGGCACCAAGCTCCAGGCCATGAAGGTCATCGAGCTGACCCTGCTCGAAGAGATGGAGCAGAAGGCCCGTGAGCTGAAGAACGAGGCCCAGCAGGACGCCATCATCAACGGTGCCCTGATCCTCCTCGTCCTCGGTGTCTCCCTCGTCGGCGCCTTCGTCATGGCCCGCTCGATGATCCGCTCGCTGCGCCGTCTGCAGGACACGGCGACGCGCGTCGCCCAGGACCGCCTGCCCGAGCTCGTCAAGCAGCTCTCCGAGTCCGACCCGCAGGACGTGGACACGTCCGTGGAGTCGGTCGGTGTGCACACCCGCGACGAGATCGGCCAGGTGGCCGCGGCATTCGACGACGTGCACCGCGAGGCCGTCCGACTCGCCGCCGAGCAGGCCCTCCTGCGAGGCAACGTCAACGCGATGTTCACCAACCTCTCGCGCCGCTCGCAGGGCCTCATCCAGCGTCAGCTCTCGCTCATCTCCGAGCTGGAGTCGCGCGAGGCCGACCCGGACCAGCTGTCCTCGCTCTTCAAGCTCGACCACCTCGCGACCCGCATGCGCCGTAACGGCGAAAACCTCCTCGTCCTCGCGGGCGAGGAGCCGGGCCGCCGGTGGACCCGCCCCGTCCCGCTGGTCGACGTGCTCCGTGCCGCCGCCTCCGAGGTGGAGCAGTACGAGCGTGTCGAGCTGGCCTCGGTGCCCGGCACCGATGTCGCCGGCCGCGTGGTCAACGACCTCGTGCACGTCCTCGCCGAGCTGCTGGAGAACGCCACGTCGTTCTCCTCCCCGCAGACCAAGGTCAAGGTCACCGGTCACGCGCTACCCGACGGCCGTGTGCTCGTCGAGATCCACGACACGGGTATCGGCCTCTCCCCCGAGGACCTCGCCGCGATCAACGAGCGGCTCGCGTCGCCGCCGACCGTGGACGTCTCGGTCTCCCGCCGCATGGGTCTGTTCGTGGTCGGCCGCCTGTCCCTGCGACACGGCATCCGTATCCAGCTGCGCCCCTCCGACTCGGGTGGTACGACGGCCCTCGTCATGCTGCCGGTGGACGTCGCCCAGGGCGGCAAGAAGCCGGCTCCGATGCCGGGCCAGGGTGGTCAGGGCGGCCCCGGTGGCGCCCCGGGTGGTCCCGGTGCGCAGGGTGCCGTGGGTGGCCCGGCCGCACGTCCGTCCGTGGGCTCCGGCCCGCAGCGCGGTCAGGTCGCCGGTGGTGGCCAGCGGGCCGCTCTGCCGGGTCGCGACGGCGGCGCCGGCCAGCGTCCGCAGGGTCCGCAGGGCGGTCGCCCGCAGCAGGGTGGTCCCGGTGCTCCCGGTGGCCGCCCGCAGCAGGGTCCGACCACCGCGGGCCAGGGCCAGGGTGCCTTCGGTTCCGGTGCGCCGCTGCCGGCCCGTGGTCCGGTCCCCAGCGCCGGGTTCGGCGGTGGCCCGCAGGCCCGTCCGGCTTCCGGTCCGACCGGATACCCGCAGGGCAACGGCTTCGAGCGGCCCCAGCAGCCGCAACAGCCGCAGCAGCAGCAGCAGTCCCAGCAGCCGGCCGCGCCCGCGGCACCGGCTTCGAAGGGCCCCCGGCCGCAGCTGCCGCCGCGCGGTGGCGCTCCCCGTGCGGAGCTCCCCGGCCCGCAGACCACCAGCTGGGGCAGCGACCAGGCGCGCGGTCACGACGAGCTCTCGGGCCCCGGCTCGACGGCCGAGTTCGCCCGCCCGGACTTCAACGCCCCGGCGCCCCAGGCGGACGGCGGCAACAGCACGACCGGACAGTTCGAGCGTCCGGACGTGCGGGGCACCGTGAACCCGTCCACCACCGGCCAGTTCGAGCGCCCGGGCTTCCAGCCCCAGCGTCCCGGCGGCCCGGGTGTCGGCGGCTACGCCCCGCAGCAGCCCCAGGCTCAGGCTCCGCAGGCCGGCAACGGGTACGCCCCCGCCCCGTCCGCGCGCCCCGAGACCCCGCGGCTGCCGCAGGCCCACCGGCCGGAGGCACTGCCCCCGGCCCAGAGCTCCGGCGAGGCCCGCAGCCCGATCTTCGACACCCTGGAGTCGAACTGGTTCCGCGAGGAGGGGCAGCAGCCCCCCGCGCAGGGACCGGGCACGGCGATCCCCCAGCAGGGCCAGCAGTCGCAGCAGCCCGCTCCGGCGGCCCCGCAGCAGCAGCCGCTGCCGCAGCGCGGCCAGGAGCAGGCGGCCGAGCCCGCCGCCACGGCGACCGGCGCGATGCCGACGGTCAGCTGGAAGTCCTCGCCGAACGACGAGCTGATGCGGCAGGCGGAGCGCGTACGTCAGCCCGCCGCCGGCGGCATCACGACCTCGGGGCTGCCCCGCCGGGTCCCGCGGGCGAACCTCGTGGCCGGCACCGCGCAGCAGCAGGCCGAGGCGCAGGCGGGTCCGCAGGTCTCGCGGGCGCCGGACGACGTCCGCGGCCGTCTGACCAACCTCCGACGCGGTATCCAGCAGGGCCGTCAGGCCGGCAACAACGGACCGGCGACCGGCAGTTACCACATCGACCCCACTTACCAGCAGGAGCGTTAGTTGAGTTCGATGAGCCAGGCGGCACAGAACCTGAACTGGTTGATCACCAACTTCGTGGACAACACCCCCGGGGTGTCCCACACGGTGGTGGTCTCCGCCGACGGACTCCTTCTGGCGATGTCCGAAGGATTCCCCCGCGACCGCGCCGATCAGCTGGCGGCCGTGGCCTCCGGACTGACCTCGCTGACCGCCGGTGCCTCCCGTATCTTCGAGGGCGGCGCCGTCAACCAGACCGTGGTCGAGATGGACCGGGGATTCCTCTTCCTCATGTCCGTCTCGGACGGATCCTCGCTGGCCGTACTGGCGCACCCCGAGTGCGACATCGGCCTCGTGGGCTACGAGATGGCTCTTCTGGTGGATCGCGCGGGCAGTGTCCTCACCCCGGACCTGCGCGCCGAACTGCAGGGAAGTCTGCTCGGCTGACTTCCCACTCTCCCGGCCGGACGGTACTACCGGCCGGGAGATCGGGGCCCCGCCCCGGAATCCAGTACCCCCGCCAGGCCGTCATCCCGTTCCCCCCACCGGCCGCCCCGTAAGACGGCACGCTGACCACTGCTGTCCAGCCCGGAGGATCAATGACCCCGCCCCCCGCCTACTCCGATTCGTACGGAGACTCGTACTCGGAAGGCGATCAGCCGCTGGTGCGTCCGTACGCGATGACCGGCGGCCGGACCCGGCCCCGCTACCAGCTCGCCATCGAGGCGCTGGTCAGCACCACCGCCGATCCGATGCACCTGTCCGGCCTGCTCCCCGAGCACCAGCGCATCTGCACGCTGTGCCGCGAGGTCAAGTCGGTCGCCGAGGTCTCCGCACTGCTGTCGATGCCGCTCGGTGTCGCGCGGATCCTCGTCGCCGACCTGGCCGAGGCCGGCATGGTGGCCATCCACCAGCCGGGCAATGGAGAGGCCGGCGGCACGCCAGATGTAACGCTGCTCGAAAGGGTGCTCAGTGGCCTTCGGAACATCTAGCGGAGCGGCTCCCCGCTCCACCACCTCCGCGAAGATCGTGGTGGCGGGCGGCTTCGGCGTGGGCAAGACCACGTTCGTCGGAGCCGTGTCGGAGATCAACCCGCTGCGCACCGAAGCCGTGATGACCAGCGCCTCGGCCGGGATCGACGACCTCACCCACACCGGTGACAAGACGACCACCACGGTCGCCATGGACTTCGGCCGCATCACGCTCGACCAGGACCTGATCCTGTACCTCTTCGGTACCCCGGGCCAGGACCGCTTCTGGTTCATGTGGGACGACCTGGTCCGCGGCGCCATCGGCGCCATCGTGCTGGTGGACACGCGCCGTCTCGCCGACTGCTTCCCGGCGGTGGACTACTTCGAGAACAGCGGCCTGCCGTTCGTCGTGGCCCTCAACGGCTTCGAGGGGCACCAGCCCTACACGCCGGAGGAAGTCCGCGAGGCCCTGCAGATCGGCCCCGGCGCTCCGATCATCACCACCGACGCCCGCCACCGCGCGGACGCCAAGAGCGCGCTCATCACGCTCGTCGAGCACGCGCTCATGGCGCGTCTGAAGTAACACGGTTTCAGTTGTCATGCGGGAGGGGCGGGCTGTGTCTTACGACACGGCCCGCCCCTGTCGTTCATAACGTTTCGACAGTGAATTGCAGCCATCCGGCAACGGGGTGCGGTCGCCTGGTGCCACTGCGCGCACAACTGCCCCTATTTTTGCCGCAGGACGCTCTTTATGTCCGGTTTATGTAGGGCATAAGCTTCTGGGTGCGGCCGATTTCAACTGTTTGGAACACGGCCGTCAACCGTGCTGGAATTCAACGAACTAGCTAGTAGCACCGCCGAGAGGTTGTTGGTCGAGTGAGGCGAAGCATCGCAAGCCCCGCGGATGAACCCGCGCG
The DNA here is from genome assembly GCF_008642275.1 of Streptomyces venezuelae. NCBI lineage: Bacteria > Bacillati > Actinomycetota > Actinomycetes > Kitasatosporales > Streptomycetaceae > Streptomyces > Streptomyces venezuelae. Next base: position 5,321,961 of record NZ_CP029189.1, on the reverse strand, counting down.
CGGCAACTTCACCCCGCCGCCGCGAGCGGCCGCGTCGCCCGTCGACGTGCCCGTGGACCCGCCCGCGAGCAGCGGGAGCAGCAGCAGGTTCTCGCCCCGCAACTGGCGTGTGCCGACCCGTCTGAACGCCATCCTGCTCGTGCCGGCCCTCGTGGGCCTGGTCATGGGCGGCTTCCAGGTGAAGGGCTCCATCGACACCTGGAACGAGGCCAAGGACGCCGAGAAGATAGCCACGGTCGTCCAGGCGGCCTCCGGCTACAGCCAGGCACTGCTCAACGAGCGTGACCTGACCGCCGAGCCCCTCCTGAACGGCCAGACGAAGGACCCGAAGGTTCTCAAGGCCTACGCGGACACCACCGCGGCCAAGGAGAAGTTCGACAAGGCCGTTCTGGACATGCCGAAGAACCTCGGCCTGGAGCGACGCCTGGACCTCTTCCGCGCGGAGGAGCCCAAGCTGGACGCCGTACGCGACAAGGCGTACCAGGCGGCGATCGAAAGCCCCAAGAAGGATCTGCCCAGGACGGCCGGGCCCATCCCGACCGAAGAGGGCTATGTGCTGGTCCAGCACTACCTCATGCAGTTCGCGAACGAGCTCGGTCTCGGCACCGGCAACGTGACCTCGTACGGCCGCATGGTCTACGCGATCCAGCTGGCCAAGGCGGCGAACTCGCTCCAGCGCGCCGTCGGTACGCACCTGCTGGTGCGCCCGAGCGCCGACGAGAACACCCGCAAGGCACAGCTCGTGGCCTTCTCGTCGTACGCCTACCTCGAAGAGATCGCCATCGGCGAATACGTCGCGGCGGGCACCGAGGACGACGTGAACCGCCTCAAGGCGGTCATGGCGAAGAAGTCCGAAGAGGGCGCCGCCAAGATCGCCGACGCGAAGCACCAGGCCGAGCAGGCCGGTGTCCGCTTCACGCCCCCGCCCACGATCAACGACTCGGCGCTCCTCGGCATGACCGAGGCGATCGCCAACAGCGAGAGCAAGAAGAAGCTCGCCGAGACCGGGGCGACCCCCGCGTACTGGCAGGCCGCCGCCACCGCCAAGTTCGACGGTTACGACGAGGTCGAGAAGGAACTCCTCGACAAGGCCGTCAAGGACGCCGTCGCGGTCTCCGACGAGGCCCGTACCGACGCGATCGTCAACGGCGCCATCGTGGTCGTGGCCCTGCTCGCCGCCTTCATCCTGGCCGGCATGATGGCCCGCCAGATGGGCCGCGCGATGGCCCGCCTGCGCACCGCCGCCTTCGACATCGCCGAGCAGCGCCTGCCGATGCTCGTCGACCAGCTCTCGCGCACCGATCCCGGCAAGGTGGACACCCGTGTCCTGCCGATCCCCATCGACTCCCAGGACGAGATCGGCGAGGTCGCCCGCGCCTTCGACCAGGTCCACCGGGAAGCGGTACGGCTCGCGGCCGAGCAGGCGCTCCTGCGAGGGAACGTCAACGCGATCTTCACCAACCTCTCCATGCGCAACCAGTCGCTGATCGAGGGCCAGCTGACCCTCATCACCGACCTGGAGAACAACGAGGCCGACCCGGACCAGCTGGAGAACCTCTTCCGCCTGGACCACCTGGCCACCCGTATGCGCCGAAACGGCGAGAACCTCCTCATCCTCGCGGGCGAGGAGCCGGGCCGCCGCTGGGACCAGCCGGTCCCGCTCGTCGACGTGCTGCGTGCCGCCTCCTCCGAGGTGGAGCAGTACGAGCGCATCGAGCTCTCCGGGGTCTCGGAGGCCGAGATCCACGGCCAGGCCGTGACCGACCTCGTGCACCTGCTCGCCGAGCTCCTGGAGAACGCCACCACGTTCTCGTCGCCGCAGACCAAGGTCCGCGTCAACGCCACGCGTCTGCCCGACGGCCGCGTGATGGTCGAGATCCACGACAAGGGCATCGGCCTCACCGCCGAGGACTTCGCGGACATCAACCACAAGCTGGCCAACCCGCCGACCGTGGACGCCGCGATCTCGCAGCGCATGGGTCTGTTCGTGGTCGGCCGGCTGGCGGACCGCCACAGCATCCGCGTCCAGCTGCGTCCCTCGGGCGAGGCTGCCGGTACCACCTCGCTGGTCATGCTCCCCGACGCCATCACCCACGGTGGCGGTGGCGAGGGCATCCCGGACGACGACTTCACGGTCTCCCAGATCATCCCGGAGCAGCAGGCCCAGCAGGCCGCCCCGCTGCGTACCGCCGCCGAGCTCGGCTTCGACGACTCGCGGTACGACCAGCAGGGCTCCGACGGCCTCGCCGCCGACCCGGTGGGCCGCTCCCTGGGCCAGCAGGAGCGCCGGGCCGCACTGGCGGCCCAGGTGGGTTACCCGCAGGAACAGCAGGAGTACCCCGCCCAGGAGTATCCGGAACCCCAGCCGGAGCACGGGTACCAGGAGTACCAGGGCTACGAGCAGCAGTCCGGGCAGGCCTACGACACCTCCTACGAGGCACAGCAGGCCCAGCAGGGCTACGAGGCGTACCCGCAGCAGGACTACGGTTATACGGAAGACGGCTACCCGGACCCGCAGCCGGCCGCTCAGAGCTACGACAATGGCTTCGATGCCCGGCAGGGACAGGCCGAATGGCCCGAACAGAACACGTATCCGGCTGCCTACCAGCAGGATTACGGGACTGAATCGGAATCCCAGGCCGTCCCCGAACCGGCCGCGGAGCGCGTAGGCTTCGACCGTCCGGGTGCCGCTGCCGACACCGGTCACACGATGACCGGAGCGGGCCTGCCGCGACGCGGCAGCCAGCAGCAGTGGCCGTCCGGAAAGCAGGAAACGGAGTCCACCGGTTCCCTCTTCGAGCAGCGGTCGCCGCGTCAGCAGCAGCCCGCCGAAACGGAGCGGGCGCCGGAGGAAACTGAAGGCACCACCGCCTGGCGTTCGCGCAACGACGAACGCTGGCAGCAGGCCGGAAAGCTCCGTGAGCCGAAGGCGGGCGGGGTCACCCCGTCCGGTCTCCCTCGGCGCGTGCCCAAGGCCAACCTGGTCGAGGGCGCAGCGGAGACGACCCCGCAGGGCGGCCCCCAGGTCTCCCGCGCACCGGAGGACGTCCGCGGCAGGTTGAGCAACCTGCGGCGCGGTGTCCAGCAGGGACGCAGCGCGGGTTCTGAGCAGTCAAGTAACAGCTATGACCAGGAGCGTTAGTGTGAGCCCGATGAGCCAGGCGGCACAGAACCTGAACTGGTTGATCACCAACTTCGTGGACAACACCCCCGGGGTGTCCCACACGGTGGTGGTCTCCGCCGACGGCCTTCTTCTGGCGATGTCCGACGGGTTTCCGCGCGACCGCGCCGATCAGCTGGCGGCCGTGGCCTCCGGACTGACCTCGCTGACCGCCGGTGCCTCGCGCATCTTCGAGGGTGGCGCCGTCAACCAGACGGTGGTCGAGATGGACCGGGGATTCCTTTTCCTCATGTCCGTCTCGGACGGATCGTCCCTCGCGGTGCTCGCGCACCCGGAGTGCGACATCGGCCTCGTGGGCTACGAGATGGCTCTTCTGGTGGATCGCGCGGGCAGTGTCCTCACCCCGGACCTGCGCGCCGAACTGCAGGGAAGTCTTCTCAACTAGCAAACAGGCAGTGCGTTTCGCGCCATCGCACCATAGGGTGCGGTGGCGCGGTTCCACAGGGAGTACTGCGCACTTGGAGTCGGAGGAGGAAACGTGACAACACCCGGAGGACATCCTTATGGCGGCGCGCAGCAGCCGCAGGGTGGGCACGACCAGAACCGCTTCAACTTTCCCTCCGCGCCGAGCCGGCCCGTGCCGGAGCAGAACCCCTACCAGCAGCAGCAGTACGGACAGCCCCAGATGCCTCAGCAGCAGCCGCCGCGCGCCGCGCGACAGCCCGCTCCGAAGGCCCACAACCCGCTGGTGCGTCCGTACGCGATGACCGGCGGCCGGACTCGGCCGCGCTACCAGCTCGCCATCGAGGCGCTGGTCAGTACCACGGCGGATCCCGCGCGTCTGCAAGGGCAGTTGCCCGAGCACCAGCGGATCTGCCGCCTGTGCCAGGAGATCAAATCCGTAGCGGAGATCTCGGCACTTCTCTCCATTCCTCTTGGTGTCGCCCGCATCCTCGTCGCCGACCTGGCGGAGGCGGGCCTTGTCGCCATTCACCAGCCCGGCGGCGACGAGTCTGCCGGTGGCCAGCCAGACGTGACACTGCTCGAAAGGGTGCTCAGTGGACTTCGCAAGCTCTAACGGCGGAGCGGCTCCCCGCTCCACCACCTCCGCGAAGATCGTGGTGGCGGGCGGCTTCGGCGTGGGCAAGACCACGTTCGTGGGCGCGGTCTCCGAGATCAACCCGCTGCGCACCGAAGCCGTGATGACCAGCGCCTCGGCCGGGATCGACGACCTCACCCACACCGGTGACAAGACGACCACCACGGTCGCCATGGACTTCGGCCGCATCACGCTCGACCAGGACCTGATCCTGTACCTCTTCGGTACCCCGGGCCAGGACCGCTTCTGGTTCATGTGGGACGACCTGGTCCGCGGCGCCATCGGCGCCGTCGTCCTCGTGGACACGCGCCGTCTCGCCGACTGCTTCCCCGCCGTCGACTACTTCGAGAACAGCGGCCTGCCGTTCGTCATCGCCCTCAACGGCTTCGACGGGCACCAGCCCTACACGCCGGAGGAAGTCCGCGAGGCCCTGCAGATCGGCCCGGACGCCCCGATCATCACCACCGACGCCCGCCACCGCGCGGACGCCAAGAGCGCGCTCATCACGCTCGTCGAGCACGCGCTCATGGCGCGCCTGCGGTAGCAGCCTGCCGTACCCGACAGGCCCCCGTGTCACACGACGCGGGGGCCTTCGCCATGGCGGGATCCGGAGAGGAGCGGCCTACGGGGCTTCGCGTGTCCGGCGCCCCCGCCCCGGGGTACGCGGAAGGCCCCGCACCCTGGACGGGTGCGGGGCCTTCCGGGGCTCGGGAACCTCAGCCCTGCCAGCTGTGCGGGGCGCGGAAGCCGGGGGTGCGCTCCAGGCGGCGCCAGCCGGCCTGGCCGGGCACGCGCACCGGGGTCTCCTCGGGCGTGGCGGCGGCGCGGGCGAGCAGGATCGCGGTGATCGCGGCGAGCTCCTCGGGGGCGGCGTTGCCCTTTTCGACGCGCAGCAGGGTGTCAGTGGCGGTGGTCATGTGGTGGCAGGTCTCCTTCGCGGTTACTGCGGGGGGTTGCCGTGCTTGCGGGACGGCAGGTCGGCGTGCTTGTTGCGGAGCATGGCGAGGGCGCTGACGAGGACTTCGCGGGTTTCGGCGGGGTCGATGACGTCGTCGACGAGGCCGCGTTCGGCCGCGTAGTACGGGTGCATCAGTTCGGCCTTGTACTCCTTGACCATCCGCGTGCGCATGGCCTCGGGGTCCTCGGCGTCGGCGATCTGCTTGCGGAAGATGACGTTGGCCGCGCCCTCGGCGCCCATCACGGCGATCTCGTTGGTCGGCCAGGCGTAGGTGAGGTCCGCGCCGATGGACTGGGAGTCCATGACGATGTACGCGCCACCGTAGGCCTTGCGGAGGATCAGGCTGATCCGCGGGACGGTGGCGTTGCAGTACGCGTACAGGAGTTTCGCGCCGTGGCGGATGATGCCGCCGTGTTCCTGGTCGACGCCGGGCAGGAAGCCGGGGACGTCGAGCAGGGTGATGATCGGGATGTTGAACGCGTCGCACATCTGGACGAAGCGTGCGGCCTTCTCGGAGGCCTCGATGTCCAGGACACCGGCGAGGTGGCCGGGCTGGTTGGCGACGATCCCGACGACCTGGCCGTCCATCCGGGCCAGCGCGCAGATGATGTTGCGGGCCCACCGCTCGTGGACCTCCAGCACGTCGCCCTCGTCGACGAGCTCCTCGATGACCTTGAGCATGTCGTAGGGGCGGTTGCCGTCGGCGGGGACCAGGTCCAGGAGGACCTCGCTGCGCCGGTCGGCCGGGTCGCCGTTCTCGTGGACGGGCGGGTTCTCGCGGTTGTTGGAGGGGAGCATCGAGATGAGGTAGCGGACCTCGGAGATGCAGGTCTCCTCGTCGTCGTACGCGAAGTGCGCGACACCGGAGGTCTCGGCGTGCACGTCCGCGCCGCCGAGCCCGTTCTGGGTGATCTCCTCACCGGTCACCGCGCGGACCACGTCCGGGCCGGTGATGAACATCTGCGAGGTCTCCCGGACCATGAACACGAAGTCGGTGAGGGCCGGGGAGTAGGCGGCGCCGCCCGCGCACGGGCCCAGCATCACGGAGATCTGCGGGATGACACCCGAGGCCCGCGTGTTGCGCTGGAAGATCCCGCCGTAACCGGCCAGCGCCGAGACGCCCTCCTGGATACGGGCACCGGCACCGTCGTTCAGGGACACCAGCGGCGCACCCGCCGCGATCGCCATGTCCATGATCTTGTGGATCTTCGTGGCGTGGGCCTCGCCCAGCGCGCCGCCGAAGATCCGGAAGTCGTGCGCGTAGACGAAGACCGTCCGGCCCTCGACCGTGCCCCAGCCCGTGATCACACCATCGGTGTAGGGCTTCTTGCTCTCCAGGCCGAACCCGGTCGCCCGGTGCCGGCGCAACTGCTCGACCTCCTTGAAGGAACCCTCGTCCACAAGCAGCGCGATGCGCTCGCGCGCGGTCAGCTTGCCCTTCGCGTGCTGGGCCTCGGTCGCACGCTCACTCGGTCCACGCCGCGCCTGCTCGCGCAGGGAATGCAGCTCGGCCACGCGCCCACGGGCGTCCGTCGGCTCGCTCGGGATCTGGTCCACAACGGTCATGTACCGACCTTACGAAGATCGCCACGAAAAACCTCCGTTCATTCCGCACAGTCTCGGAAGACTTCCGCTGTCCGGCCCGCACAGTACGCCCAGTGGATGTACGGACTCCGCCAGACGAGGCACTCACCCGTTGTGGGACCTTCACAAAAAGACCTGACACCCTCCCTAGATGTTGAAATTTGAACGGAATGGGTCTAGCGTCGTTCCCGTTGAAGTCGTTGAAAGTTCAACAGATCTTCGGACCGCGCAGGAAACCACCAAGGAGCACGTCATGGGTCTCTTCACCCGCCGCAGCCAGAACGTCAACACCCAGGACGGCGCCGCCGTCGCCACCCTGGAAGTGGATCCGGCGCTCGCCGCGCTCACCGGCGACTACGTCATCGACGCCGCGCACAGCAGCATCGGCTTCACCGTCCGCCACGCCATGGTCACCAACGTCCGCGGGGCCTTCGCCGAGCACGAGGGAACCCTGCACCTGGACGGCGCCGACCCGGCCCGCTCCACCGCCTCCATCGACGTGAAGATCGCCTCCGTCGACACCGGCATCGCCGACCGCGACGGCCACCTGCGCAGCGGCGACTTCTTCGACGCCGAGACCTACCCGCTGATGACCTTCCGCTCCACCGAGGCGCGTCAGCTCGGCGGGGACACCTACCGCATCACCGGTGAGCTGACCATCAAGGACGTCACGCGCCCGCTCTCCATCGACCTGGAGTTCAACGGCTCGGCCACCGACCCCTACGGCAACCAGCGCGTCGGGTTCGAGGGCAGCGCCGACATCCTGCGCTCCGACTGGGGCCTGACGTGGAACGCGGCCCTGGAGACCGGCGGCGTCGTGGTCAGCGACAAGGTGAAGCTGACCTTCGACATCTCGGCCATCAAGCAGGCCTGACGGACGGGCTCCCCCGTCCCCTGCGGACGCCCGGAACCGGGGGCGGCCAGGCCGCCCCCTCCGGATCTTGCCGGGCCCGCACGATCCGAAAGAGACGGGACCTAGAAGCCGCCCCCGCCGTCGAAACCGCCGCCCCCGTCGAACCCTCCGCCACCGAAGTCCCCGCCGCCGAAGTCGGACGGGTCGAAGTCCGCCCCGGAGACGTCCCCGCCCTCGAAGCCGCCGCCCGTTCCGCCGCCGAAGTCCGAGGCGTAGGCGGGGCTGGACATCATCGAGCCGAGCATCGTTCCCACCAGCAGGCCGGGCAGGATGCCTCCGCCGAAGTATCCGCCGGCCCAGGGACCGTACGCCGGGCCCGCGTCGTAGTAGGGCCGCGGCCCGCGCTCGGTGTCGACCGTGCGGACCGCCGGGTCCAGGCCGTCGCGCAGCCGCACGGCGTCCGCCGTGCAGACGGGCACGGTACGGGCCGTCCCGCCGGCCGGAGCCCAGGTGGCGTCCTCGGTGCTCGGCCCGTGGCGCGGGTCGAAGAAGCAGGGCGAGCGGCGCTCGGGAAGCGGCCGGCCCTGCCGGCGCGCGTCGAGGGTGGCCAGCGCGAAGCGCCCGTCCTCCAGTGCCTGGGTGGCGCCCTTGACCTCGTCGGGGCGCTGGACCGTGGCCATGATCTGCTTGGCCTTCTCGTACGAGTCGAGCCCCCGCTCGTAGTCCTGGCGCATGGCGTCGTCGGCGCTGGGCTCACCGGGGTGGAAGTCGAGCCGTTCGAGCTCCTCGCCGAAGGCCGTGATGTCCTCGTCGACGACCACGCCCAGCCGGGCGACGGCCTCACGCCTGGCCTCTTCCTTCTTCTTCCGGTTCCGGCGGACCAGCGCGTACGCCCCGCCGCCGCCCACCACGGCCACCGCGCCGAGGGCGACCAGTCCGCCGACCGGGGCGCCCTGGTCCGCTCCGGTCGTGCCCCAGGAGGCCGGGGCGCTGCCCTTGACCTGGGTCAATGCCTGGTCCACGAAGTTGTTGAGCTGGGTGTTCGCGTTCACCGGTGCGCCGGTCTTCACGGCCTCGGTGAGGTTGCGTACGGCGTTGTTCGGCATGACCGCCCTGTCGGCTCCGGCGTTGAAGCCGTCGCCCAGCCGGATCGCGTAGAGCCCGGTGACACCGGTCTCGGCGCGGACGGCGCCGAGCACCTTGTCCGCGGGGAACTCGGCGGTGGCCGGCAGCACGGCCACGAACACCGGCTTCCCGGCGTCCTCTATCTTCTTCGCGAGCGCGTCCGCCTGGACGGCGGACAGCTGCCCCTCGGCCCCGGGTGCGACGTAGACCGGGCCCTGTTTGAGGGCCTCCCCCACGGCCGCGACCCCGGTAGCCGCCGACGCCTGCGGCGCGGCCACGAGGGCGGTCGCCGACAGTCCCAGCAGCAGACCGGCCAGCAGCGAGCCGAAGCGTATGGACATCAGCCTGGTCTTCATATCCAAGACGCTACCGGAACCGGTACTTTCCCGTGTGAGCTGGACATAAGGGCCTCGCCGGGCTGCGGCCCGGCGAGGTGGGGTCCGGCGGACGCGCGCCCGGCGGGCTACTCGGCGGGCTCGACGCCGGCGTGCAGCAGGCCGTAGGTGAACGCGTCCTCCAGGGCCTGCCAGGAGGCCGCGATGACGTTCGGGGCCACGCCGACCGTGGACCACTCGCGCTCACCGTCGGTCGTGGCGATCAGAACGCGGGTCGTGGACTCCGTGCCGTGCGTGCCCTCCAGGATGCGGACCTTGTAGTCGACGAGCTCGAACTTGGCGAGCTGTGGGTAGAAGCGCTCCAGCGCCACCCGCAGCGCCCGGTCCAGCGCGTTGACCGGGCCGTTGCCCTCCGCGGTGGCGACGATCCGCTCGCCCTTGGCCCACAGCTTGACCGTGGCCTCGTTGGCGTGGGTGCCGTCGGGACGGTCCTCGACGATCGCCCGCCAGGACTCGATGCGGAAGTACTTGCGGGCGCGGCCCTCGGCCTCGGCGCGCAGCAGCAGCTCGAAGGAGGCGTCGGCCGCCTCGTAGGTGTAGCCCTTGAGCTCGCGCTCCTTGACCCGCTCCACGACCCGGGAGATCAGCGCGCGGTCCCCGCCCAGCTCGACGCCGAGCTCCTTGCCCTTGAGCTCGATGGAGGCACGGCCGGCCATGTCGGAGACCAGCATCCGCATGGTGTTGCCGACCCGCTCGGGGTCGATGTGCTGGTAGAGGTCCGGGTCGACCTTGATGGCCGAGGCGTGCAGGCCCGCCTTGTGCGCGAAGGCGGAGACGCCGACGTAGGGCTGGTGCGTGGAGGGGGTGAGGTTCACGACCTCGGCGATGGCGTGCGAGATCCGGGTCATCTCGGCGAGCGCCCCGTCGGGGAGCACCTTGCGCCCGTACTTGATCTCCAGGGCGGCGACGACGGGGAACAGGTTGGCGTTGCCGACGCGCTCGCCGTACCCGTTCGCCGTGCACTGGACGTGGGTGGCGCCCGCGTCGACCGCGGCCAGGGTGTTGGCGACGGCGCAGCCGGTGTCGTCCTGGGCGTGGATGCCGAGGCGGGCGCCGGTGTCGGCGAGGACGGTGGCGACGGTCGCGGTCACCTGGGCGGGCAGCATGCCGCCGTTGGTGTCGCAGAGGATGACCACGTCGGCTCCGGCCTCGTGGGCGGTGCGGACGACGGACTTGGCGTACTCCGGGTTGGCCCGGTACCCGTCGAAGAAGTGCTCGCAGTCGACGAAGACGCGGCGGCCCTGGGCGACCAGGTGGGAGACGGTGTCGCGGACCATCTCCAGGTTCTCGTCGAGGGTGGTGCGCAGGGCGAGTTCGACGTGGCGGTCGTGGGACTTGGCGACGAGCGTGATGACCGGGGCGCCGGATTCCAGCAGGGCCCGCACCTGCGGGTCCTGGGCGGCCGAGCCGCCGGCGCGGCGGGTCGCGCCGAAGGCGACCAGCTGGGCGTTCCTGAAGGTGATCTCCGCACGGGCGCGGGAGAAGAACTCGGTGTCGCGGGGGTTGGCTCCGGGCCAGCCGCCCTCGATGAAGCCCACTCCGAAGTCGTCCAGATGCCGGGCGATGGTCAGCTTGTCGGCGACGGTGAGGTTGATGCCCTCGCGCTGGGCGCCGTCGCGCAGGGTGGTGTCGAAGACGTGGAAGCTGTCGTCCAGGCCTTCTGACAGCACGGTTGCCGCCTCTGGTGTCGTCGTCATGCTGATCTGACTCCTGTCGGATGAGTGGTTCCGGATATGCCCGGCATCCACTGCCCCCATCATCGCGCGCGGTCCGGTCCCGGCAGGGATGGTCCGGGAAACGAAAAAACCTCTCGCGGGTAGCGAGAGGTCTGCGCGCGGGTCCGAGGCACGGTGGCCGCTTCCGCGAAGTTCTTCCACGGTTCAGCGGCCACTGGGGACCGGCGCGCTGCTGGCGATAATCATGAGCTGAGCAGGCACGCTGGCAGTGTGCCACACCGCTCGCCGTGGATGGACAAGGGTCTCAGCATGCGGGCAAGACGGCCTAGCGGGGCGGGGAGAGGGTCTCCACCAGGAATTCCCTCACGTGGGCCAGGATGGCCGCCCGGTCGAGCGTGGGCAGACCGACCGCCAGCTGGATGCTGAATCCGTCGAGCAGGGCCCGGACGCGGGTGGCCACGCGTTCGGCGTCCACCGGGCGGAACTCCCCGCGCGAGATGCCCTCGGCGAGCAGGGCGACCAGGTCGCGGTGCCAGGCCCCCTCGATGGCCGCCTGCCGGTCGCGCTCCTGGGGGCCGGCGTTCTGGGAGCGGTTCCAGACCTCCAGCCACAGCGTCCAGTGCGGGTCGCGGGGGCGCGTGGGCACGTACAGGTCCACGTACGCCTGCAGGCGCTCGCTCACCGGACCGCGGCGGGCGAGCAGGGCCCGCCGCTCGCCGCCCAGTTCCGCCTCGCTCCACTCCAGGGTCTGCAGCAGGAGCTCGTCCTTGCTGCGGAAGTAGTAGAGGAGGTGGCCGCTGCTCATGCCGACCTCGCGGCCCAGTCCGGCCATGGTCAGGCCTTCCAGGCCGCGCTCGGCGATCGTGGCCATGGCGGCGACGAGTACGTCCTCGCGCGGGGGCGCGTTCTTCCGCGCCGCGCGTACCGGCACTCCACCCGCCACCATGGGCCACTCCTCGTCGCTCGGCCGCCGCTCGTCGCGGCTCAGACCTTCGGCTGCTGCTGGGTGATGCAGTGGATACCGCCACCCCCGGCGAAAATCGTACGTGCGTCAACGAGTGTCACGGTCCGCTCGGGGAACAGTCCGCGGAAGATCTCGGCGGCCTCCTCGTCGCGCGGGTCGTCGAACGCGCACAGCACGACACCGCCGTTGCACAGGTAGTGATTGATGTACGAGTAGTCCACCCACTCCCCGTCCTCCTCCAGCACGGTCGGCGCCGGGACCTCCACGACCTCCAGCTGCCGCCCCCGGGCGTCGGTGGACGCGCGCAGGATGGCCGCGACGGTCTTGCAGCGCTCGTGGTCCGGGTGGGCCGGGTCGGGCTGGGTGTGGACCATGACGACGCCGGGGCGGGCGAAGGCGGCGACGATGTCGACGTGGCCCTGGGTGCCGTAGGTGCCGTAGTCGCCGGCCAGGCCGTACGGCAGCCAGATCGCCTTGGTGGTGCCGAGGTGGGCGTGGATCTCGGCCTCCACCTGCTGCCGGGTCCAGCCGGGGTTGCGGCCCTCGCCCAGCTGGACGGTGTCGGTGAGGAGCACGGTGCCCTCGCCGTCGACGTGGATGGCCCCGCCCTCGTTGACGAGCTCGGTGCTGTAGGTGCGGGTGCCGATCACGTCCGAGACATGGCGGGCGATCTTGGAGTCATGGTCCCAGCGGGCCCACTCCTGGGCGCCCCAGCCGTTGAAGGTCCAGTCGACGGCGGCCAGCTGGCCCGCGTCGTTGGTGACGAAGGTGGGGCCGATGTCGCGCATCCAGGCGTCGTCGAGCTCCTGCTCGACCAGTTGGACGTCGTCGCCGACGACGGCGCGGGCGCTCTCCGCGTCGCCGGGCGAGACCACGAGGGTCACCGGCTCGTACGCGCGGACGGCGCGGGCGACGGCGCCCCAGGCCTGGCGGGCCTCGGCGAGCTCCTGCGCGTTGGTGAAGGTCGGGTTGGGGCTGGGCCAGGCCATCCAGGTGCGCTCGTGGGGCGTCCACTCGGCGGGCATCCGGAAGCCGTCGTTCACAGGCTTGGTCATGGCAGGCGAATCCTTACGGGGCTGTGCTGGCTTACAGGAAGTACAGGCGGTTGGGGGAGACCGATGCGGCGGCTTCGGAGCGCAGCGGTTCCCCGCCGGGGGAGACCAGTCCGCTGCGCGCGTCCACATCGACCGCGCCCACCCGGGAGTTGAACCCCGGCAGGACGTCGTCCGGGCCCAGCGCGGTGCGGGCCTCCTCGATGGCCTCCGTGAGCCGCCTGCCGTCGCGCGCCGCCTCGCAGACCGTGTCCGCGATCAGGGCGGTGGCCTGCGGGACATCCGGTTTCAGGCCACGGGCCCACCGCGCCCGGGCCGGCTCCGCGGTACTGCGGAGCAGCAGCCGGTCGCGCTCCGCAGGAGTCAGCCGCACGCCGATCCACCACCTCTTGAGTCGATGGGTTAGAGCATCACTCTAACTCTTCATCTCGATGGTGGGAATCATTGACCTGGGGGCAGGCCTTGAGTCACATTGAGTGTCGCTCAAACAATGCGCAACCACCCCCCGCCCTGCCAAGGGAGTCCCCCATGCCCATCGAACAGCGCGGAGTCGACACCATCCCCGAGGACGAGCGGACGAGTGGTCCCCGTGACCTGATCTCGATCCTGCTCGGCTCCAACCTCTGCCTCGGTGTGATCGTCTTCGGCTGGCTGCCCCCGTCCTTCGGACTGGGCCTGTGGCCCTCGGTCACCGCCATCGTGACCGGCACGCTCGTCGGTATCGCCTTCACCGCGCCGCTGGCGCTCGTCTCCCTGCGCACCGCGACCAACCTCTCGACCTCCAGCGGCGCGCAGTTCGGCGTACGCGGGCGGCTCGTGGGCTCGGTGGTGGGTCTGCTGCTCTCGCTCGGCTACACCGCCCTCACCCTGTGGATCGGCGGCGACGTGATGGTGGGGGTCCTCTCTCGGCTCACCGGACTGCCGGACACCGGGGCCACGCGCGGCCTGATGTACGGCGTACTCGCCGCGTGTACCGTCGTCGCGGCCGTCTTCGGCTACAAGCTGCTGCTGCGCATGAGCAAGATCCTGGCCATCGGCATGGTGGTGCTGCTGGCCGTCGGTGTCTTCGCCTACGCCGGGGACTTCACCACCGCGGCCCCGCCGGACACCGCGTACCTCCTCGGCTCCTTCTGGCCGACCTGGATCCTCGCCGCCGTCGCCGCCGGGCTCAGCGGTCCGGTCGCCTTCATCACCCTGCTCGGCGACTACACCCGCTACATCTCCCCGCGCCGGCACAGCTCCCGCAAGGTGCTCTGGGCCACCGGCTTCGGGCTGCTCTTCGGGCTGCTGATCCCTCAGCTGTTCGGCACCTGGACGGCGCTCGCCGCCCGGGCGGGAGCCGAGTACGCCGGGCCGCTGGTCGACGCCTCGCCCTTCTGGTACCTGGTCCCGCTGCTCGCCGCGGCCGCGGCCGGCTCCGTCGGCAACGCCGGGCTGATGCTCTACTCGATGGGTCTCGACCTCGACGCCATCGTGCCCAGGGCCACCCGGACCACGGCCACGCTGGTGGCCGCGGCAGTCGCCACCGCCTTCGTGTTCATCGGCTCCTTCGAGTGGGACGTACAGTCCGCGATGACCTCGTTCGTGCTGGTGCTGACCGCGATCGGCACCCCGTGGGCGGTGATCACCCTCATCGGGTACGTGCGCTGCCGGGGGCGCTACGACGCCGACGCGCTCCAGGTCTTCAACCGCCGCTCGGTGGGCGGGATCTACTGGTACCGCTCCGGCTGGAACGTCGCGGCCACGGCCTCCTGGGCGATCGGCGCGGGCATCGGCCTGCTCGCCGTGACCACCCCCTTCTACGAGGGCCCGCTGCTCGCCCTCACCGGCGGCGTGGACTGCTCCTTCGTCCTGTCCGGCCTGACGGGCGGGCTCGTGTACGCCGCCCTCACCACCCGCCGCTCCCCCGCCCCGGTCCCGGCCGCCGCCGCCGAGGAGCCTGCGAACGCCTGAGGTCCCGCTACCCGCGCGGGCCCGGCCCTGCCGCGCGGCCGTCCGGTGTCACCCGGACGACCGCGCGGCATCGGCGGCATTTCCGCCGGCGAATGCGTTCGCCGTCACCGGGAAACAATCACTCCCCGGGCCTGCGCATCTCTCGCCTATTCCCTTTGTCCAAAGGCACACCGACAAAGACATATCGCAGGTGACGTCGCCGGTCTTCCGGTGCCCGGCCCCGCACCCTGGCCTCAGCCGCCCGGACGCTGCGTGCCACACTGGGGAGCCCTACCGTCCGCGTACGTGCCTCGACCGGGCCGCGATCAAGGAGGCCCTGGTGGTCCTGGCATCCACAACCTCGGTGGTGACGAGCGGCACGTTGATCGCCGCCGTGCCGGTGGCCCTCCTGGCCGGGCTCATCTCGTTCTTCTCCCCGTGCGTGCTGCCGCTCGTCCCCGGTTACCTCGGCTACGTCACGGGCCTCTCCGCCTCCACGCTGAACCCCGAGGCGCGGGAGGAAAAGCGTGGCCGGATGCTTCTGGGCGCACTTCTTTTCGTACTCGGTTTCTCGGCCCCATTCGTCAGCCAGGGCGCCTTCTTCGGTTATTTCGGCAGCACCCTTTCGGAATACAAGGACACGCTCGACATCGTTCTGGGAAGCCTGACGATCCTGTTCGGGCTCGCCTTCATGGGGTTCCTCCCCGGTTTCACACAGCGCGACTTCCGGATCCACCGCAAGCCCGGTGCCGGACTGCTCGGCGCACCGGTTCTCGGCTTCACGTTCGGACTCGGGTGGTCGCCTTGCATGGGCCCGACCCTCGGAGCCGTGATGAGCCTGTCCATGGGGCAGGAGAGCCCGGGCCGGGGCGCGCTCCTCGTGGCCTTCTTCTGCCTGGGCCTGGGCGTTCCGTTCATCCTCGCGGCCGTCGCGTTCCGCCGGTCGATGAAGGCGTTCGGATGGGTCAAGCAGCACTACTCGCTGGTGATCAAGATCGGTGGAGGATTCCTCATCGCGGTGGGAGTGCTCCTCGTCACCGGCCTGTGGAGCGACTTCGTCTACCAGCTGCAGATCTGGCTGCCCGCGTCCAACGCGGTCGGGATCTGAGCGGGGGCGGTGTCTGCGGCCGGGTGACCGGCCCCGCCGACCGGCCCCTTCACCGCGAAAGCGCCTCGGACGGGGCGGGAACGAGGAACTCGACGGTCCTCGTTCTCGCCGGTCGGAGGCGCTTTCACGGTTTCGCGGTCTAGCCCAGCGGGTGCATCCAGCCGTGGGTGTCGGCGCTGTGGCCGGTCTGGAGTTCCAGCAGGGCCTTGCGCAGGCGCATGGTGACCTGGCCCGGCTCGCCGTCGCCCTGGGTCCAGTTGGCGCGCTCGGACTTGACCGAGCCGACCGGGGTGATGACGGCGGCGGTGCCGCAGGCGAACACCTCGGTGAGGGTGCCGTTCTCGTTGTCGCGCTGCCAGTCCTCGGTGGTCAGACGGCCCTCCTCGGCGGTGTAACCGAGGTCGCGGGCGATGGTGAGGAGCGAGTCGCGGGTGATGCCGGGCAGGAGCGAGCCGGTGAGCTCCGGGGTGACGATGCGGTCGCCGTACACGAAGTACAGGTTCATCCCGCCCATCTCCTCGATCCAGCGGTGCTCGACGGCGTCGAGCCAGACCACCTGGTCGCAGCCGTGCGAGGCCGCCTGGGCCTGCGCGACGAGCGAAGCGGCGTAGTTGCCGCCGGTCTTGGCCGCTCCGGTGCCGCCCTTGACCGCGCGGACGTAGTCCTCGGAGAGCCAGACGGAGACGGGCTTGACGCCACCGGGGAAGTACGCGCCGGCGGGCGAGGCGATGACGATGAAGAGGAACTCGTTCGCCGGGCGGACGCCGAGGCCGACCTCGGAGGCGAACATGAAGGGGCGCAGGTAGAGGGAGGCCTCGCCGGAGTCCGGCACCCAGGCGCGGTCCTGCTTGATCAGCGCGTCGCAGGCGTCGATGAAGAGCTCGGTCGGCAGCTCCGGCATGGCCATGCGGCGCGCGGAGGACTGGAAGCGCGCGGCGTTGGCCTCGGGGCGGAAGGTGGCCACGGTGCCGTCGGGCTGGCGGTAGGCCTTGAGCCCCTCGAAGATCGTCTGCGCGTAGTGCAGCGTCATGTTCGCCGGGTCGATCGCGAGCGGCGCGTACGGGACCAGCTCGGCATCGTGCCAGCCGCGACCCTCGGTCCACTTGATCGTCACCATGTGGTCGGTGAAGTGGCGGCCGAAGCCGGGGCTGGCCAGGATCGCCTCGCGCTCCGCATCGGACAGCGGGTTCGAGGAGGGCTTGAGCTCGATCGTGGGCGTCGTCATGAGTGCTTGTCCTTCACCGGTTGTGTATGGCGGACCGCGCTCACGGCGTACTAGGACGTCCGAGCTTCCCCGCATTCCGCGGCCTCGCGTTCGATTATCGCGCGCGGGAAGGCTTCGGAGAAGCGGGGAGCGGCCCAGGGGAGATGGTGGCACCCGGGGCCGCGCAGGAGAAGCCGCCGGGTCCCATTGTGCCCCGGCGGCTTCCTGAGGTGGAGCTGCCGGGTCAGCCGGCTACGCGGGCGGCGAGGGCGTCGCCGATCGCGTCGGTGGAGCGGAAGGTTCCGTCGCGTTCCGCCAGGTCGGCGGAGACCGCGTCCTCGATGCGGGCGGCCTGGGCCTCGTAGCCCAGGTGGCGCAGCAGG
Organism: Streptomyces venezuelae; assembly: GCF_008642275.1. NCBI lineage: Bacteria > Bacillati > Actinomycetota > Actinomycetes > Kitasatosporales > Streptomycetaceae > Streptomyces > Streptomyces venezuelae. The sequence continues at coordinate 5,304,507 of NZ_CP029189.1, read as the reverse complement.
AGGGCGACGGAGAGGATCGTCGCGGTCGGGTCGGCCTTGCCGGTGCCGGCGATGTCCGGGGCCGAGCCGTGGACGGGCTCGAACATGGACGGGAAGGCGCCGGTCGGGTTGATGTTCCCGGAGGCGGCGAGGCCGATTCCGCCGGTCACGGCGGCGGCCAGGTCGGTGAGGATGTCACCGAAGAGGTTGTCCGTGACGATGACGTCGAAGCGCTCGGGCTGCGTGACGAAGAAGATCGTCGCGGCGTCGACGTGCAGGTAGTCGGTGGTGACCTCGGGGTACTCCTGGCCGACCTTGTCGAAGATGTTCTTCCACATGTGGCCCGCGTACACGAGGACGTTGTTCTTGTGGACCAGCGTCAGCTTCTTGCGGGGGCGGGCGTTCGCCCGCTCGTACGCGTCACGGACGACGCGCTCGACGCCGTACGCGGTGTTGATGCTGACCTCGGTGGCCACCTCGGCGGGGGTGCCGGTGCGCAGGCTGCCGCCGTTGCCGGTGTACGGACCCTCGGTGCCCTCGCGGACCACGACGAAGTCGATCTCCGGGCGGCCGGCGAGCGGGGTGGCCGTGTTCGGGAACAGCTTCGACGGGCGCAGGTTGATGAAGTGGTCGAAGGCGAAGCGGAGCTTCAGCAGCAGACCGCGCTCCAGGACGCCGGACGGGACCGACGGGTCGCCGATGGCGCCGAGCAGGATCGCGTCGTGGTGCTTGAGGGCTTCGAGCTCCGCCTCCGGGAGGGTCTCCCCGGTGCGGTGCCAGCGCTGGGCGCCGAGGTCGTACTGCTTGGTCTCCAGCTTCACATCCTGGGGCAGGACCGCGGTAAGGACCTTGAGTCCCTGAGCCACGACTTCCTGGCCGATGCCATCACCGGGGATCACTGCGAGATTGATGCTGGTCGACATGACGGAACCGTACTCCGTGTCCCAGCCCTCAGACATTCTGCGTCCACCATGTGGACCTATGGGAACGCAGAACGTCTCGGGCCGCGCAGGTCAGTGGCCGGTCGACCCGCCGTTGTCACGGCGGTCGAGGGCGCGCTGGAGAGCGGCGGCGGCGTTCTTGCGGTCGTCGGCCGATGCGGAGGTGTGGCGGACGCGGCGGGTGGCGGTGGACGTGGTCATGGTGATCGACTCCTTGAGATCACGGCGTGGCGGGGCCACGGATGAGGGGTTCCTTCAAGGCGCCGGAAGAGGCGGGGAGCAGTGCGCCGCAGGGGTTGCCTGCCAGGGGCGCGCGCTCTCGACCGCCATTCGCCTGATCGGCGAGACGTTCGGCTTCTACAAAGCTAGGCCAGGTCCCGTTGTATGTCTCGGCAATTACTCGGGCTTCCTACTATCTGAGACGCGCAGTCCCCCGGAAAGCCCCTCCCAGAGGGTCCGTTTCAGCCCGTTTCTGAGCGAAGTTCCCTGATCAGAGCCCGTACGGCGAGAGTTGAGGCCGATTCCGCCGTAGTGACGTATCCCACCTGCCTCACCGGCCCCCCGGGGCCCAGATCGGCGATGTCCACCGCCTCGGTCGCCTCCTTCAGGGACAGCTCGGGCATGATCGCCATGCCGAGCCCGCGGCCGACCATGGTCAGCACCATCGCGTCGTCCTCCGCCTTGACCGTCGCCCGCGGGATCCAGTCCTGGGCCCGCCACCACGAGCGGGTGTAGGAGCCGCAGTTCTCGTCCCAGTCCATCAGCGGCAGGCTCTTGGGATCCGGGTGCCCGGCCGGGTGCACCAGGCGGTACGCCTCCTGCGCGAGCACCCCGGTCAGCAGGCCGGGAGCCACGTCCTGCGGGCCGCCCAGCGTGGCGATGCCCAGGTCGGCGCGGCCCGCCAGCACCTCCCCGGCCGTACCGGCGCCGATCTCGCGCACCACGCGGACCTCCGGGCGGATGCCCGGGTGCCGCGCCGTGAGCCGCTCCAGCGCGGGCGGCAGCAGATGCAGGGCCGCGCTACGGAACGCGGCGATCCGCAGCACCCCCTCCACCGTGCCCCGGGCAGCGCCGCGGACCTCCGCGCCGAGGGCCTCGTACATCCGCAGGATCCGGCGGGCGAGGGCGACGGCCCGCTCCCCCGCCGGGGTGGGGGTGGCCCCGGTGCGACCGCGTTCGAAGAGCACCGCGCCGGCCTTGGCCTCGCTGCCGCGCACCGAGTGGGAGACGGCCGACTGGGTGAGACCGAGCGTGGCCGCCGCGGCGGAGAAGCCACCCGTGTCGGCGACGGCGACCAGGATCCGCAGTTCCTGGGGCAGCAGGTCGGCAGTGCTTCCCGCCATGGGCGCTTCCACCTCGTTCTATGAGCGGTGTTCATGGATGTGTGGCTTCCATGAACGCAACCCTCTGCCCCGGCCGGCCATTCCTTTCTAGCGTCGTGCCCATGACCACGAACACCGCTTACGCCGTGCACCAGATCGCCCGCCCCACCGGCTTTCCCGCCGCCGGGGACTTCACCTGCGCCGCCTCCCCGATCCCGCGGCCCGAGCCCGGCACCGCGCTCGTCGAGAACCTCCTGCTCTCGGTGGACCCGTACCACCGGGGCATGATGGACGGCGGTGAGGGCGGCTTCGAGCTGAACACCCCGCTGGAGGGCCGTTCGGTGGGCCGGGTGCTCGCCTCCCGCGACCCGGGGCTGCGCGAGGGCGACCTGGTCTTCCACCGCGCGGGCTGGCGGACCCACGCCCTGGTCGCCCTCGGCGTGGACGGCACGCGCAAGCTGCGGGGCCACGAGGGGGTCCCGCTGGAGGCCTACCTCTCCATCCTGGGCGGCACCGGCCTGACCGCGTACGCGGCCCTGACCCGGACGGCCGCCCTGCGCAGCGGCGAGGACCTCTTCGTCTCCGCCGCCGCGGGCGGGGTCGGCACGGCCACCGGCCACATCGCCCGGCTGCTGGGCGCCCGGCGGATCATCGGCAGCGCGGGCTCGGCGGCCAAGGTCCGCCACCTCACGGGCACGCTCGGCTTCGACGCGGCCTTCGACTACCACGACGGGCCGGTCGGGGAGCAGCTCGCGCAGGCCGCGCCGGACGGGATCGACGTGTACGTGGACAACGTCGGCGGGGACCACCTGGAAGGGGCGATCGACGCGCTGCGCGAGCACGGACGGGTCGCCTGGGTGGGCGCGATCTCGATGTACAACGGGGACCGCTCGCCGGCCGCGCCCCGCAACCTCTTCGAGGTCGTACACAAGTCCCTGCGCCTGGAAGGTGTATTGGTTCGCAATCACACCAATCTGCAGGACGAGTTGGAGGGCTTCCTCGTCCCCCATCTGCGCAGCGGCCGGATCGGCACCGACACCACCGTTGTCCAGGGCTTTGACCGGACCGTCGAGGCCTTTCTGGGCATGCTCCGCGGGGACAACCTGGGCAAGATGCTGGTCCGGGTCGGGGGCTGATTCCGGCCACCCTTATGTTCACCGTTTTCTTACCGCACGGATGTAGACCTTTGATCCGGGCACCGCCACTCTTGCCGTCGATGTGCCGCCGGGGCACGTGAGTTGGAGGCGAGAGGCCAGTGACACCCATCAGCCGCAGAGGTTTCGTGGGAATCGGCGCCGGGCTGGTGGCGGGTGCCACCCTGCCCGCGGTCGCACCGACGACGGCGGCCGCGGCCGCCGCGACCGGCACCATCACCGATGTGAAGCACGTGGTGATCCTGATGCAGGAGAACCGGAGCTTCGACCACTACTTCGGGAAGCTGAAGGGCGTCCGCGGGTTCGGCGACCGCGCCGCCGGCAACATCCCGGGCGGCTGGGGCATGTTCAACCAGCCCAACTGGGGCGGACGCCAGTACCCGTGGAAGCTGTCGGCCACCCCGCCGGCGGGCGGCGCGGACGGCGCGACCCTGGCCCAGTGCACCGGAGACCTCCCGCACAGCTGGACCTCGCAGCACGCCGCCTGGAACAAGGGCCGGATGGACAACTGGGTCACCGGCGTCGGCAATGCCCGTACCCTCGGCCACCTGGACCGGGGGGACATCCCTTTCCACTACGGCCTCGCCGACAGCTACACGGTCTGCGACGCGTACTTCTGCTCCGCCCTCAGCGCGACCGGCCCCAACCGCACCTTCCTGTGGAGCGGCAAGATCGACGCCACCAGCAAGGACGGCGGCGAGGAGTCCGGGCTGACCTGGGAGACGTACGCAGAGGCCCTCCAGCGGGCCGGCATGAGCTGGAAGGTCTACCAGAACGCCCAGGACAACTACGGGGACAACGGGCTCGCCTACTTCAAGCGGTTCACGGACGCCGCCCCCGGCGACCCGCTGTGGGACCGGGGCATGGGCTCGGTCCCGAAGGTCACCGGCTCCACCCCGGACGACATCGCGGCCGCCATCCGCGCGGACGTCCTCGCGGGCACCCTCCCCCAGGTCTCCTGGGTCGTGGCGAGCGAGGCCTTCTCGGAGCACCCGTACGCCCCGCCCGGCGACGGCGCCCATTTCGTGGACCTGGTCTACCGCGCCCTGGCCGCCGACCCCGAGGTGTTCGACTCCACGGTCCTCTTCCTCAACTACGACGAGAACGACGGGTTCTTCGACCACGTGCCGCCGCCGGTCGCCCCGCCCGGCACCCCCGGCGAGTACATCGACGGACTCCCCGTCGGCCTCGGCTTCCGCGTCCCGATGATCGTGATGTCCCCCTGGACCCGCGGCGGCTGGGTGAGCTCGGAGGTCTTCGACCACACCTCCGTGCTGCGGTTCATGGAGAAGTGGACGGCCGCCCTCGGCACCCCCGCCACCTGCCCGAACATCAGCGCCTGGCGCCGCAAGGTGGTCGGCGACCTGACCGGTGTCTTCGACTTCGCGCACCCGGTCTACGGGGTCCCCGCGGGCCTCCCGTCCACCGCCAAGGTGATCGGACAGGCGACCTGCGCCCCGCTCCCCAACCCGGCGCCGCAGGACAACGCCCTCCCCGTGCAGGAGCCCGGAACCCGCCCGGCGCGGGCCCTGCCGTACCAGGTGAACGGCAATCTGGACCGCTTCGAGTTCGGGCCGGCCGGCCAGATCACGGCCTGGTTCTCGATGGCCAACCAGGGCGCCGAGGCGAAGCGGGCGGCGCACTTCTCGATCCACCCGCACCAGTACCGGGACACGACGGCCTGGCAGTACACCGTCGACCCGGGCGGCACCGGCAGCGACTACTTCCACATCGGCCTCGGCCACGGCTCGGGCAAGTACGACATCTCGATGCACGGGCCGAACCGCTTCCTGCGGCGCTTCATCGGCGACGCGTCGAAGCCGGGCAAGGACATCGAGGTGGCGGCCCGCTTCGCGGTCGAGCCGGGCACCGGCAGGCCGGCGGTCTACTTCAGGATGAAGAACTCCTCCGGCTCCCCCGTCACCTTCACCATCCGCTCGAACGCCTACCGCACGGACGGCCCGTGGACCTACACGGTCCCGGCGAACTCCTCGCGCGAGGACTTCTTCAACGCCGTGGCCTACAGCAAGGGCTGGTACGACTTCACGATCCTGGCCGACTCCGACGGCACCTGGTCGCGCCGCTACACGGGCCACATCGAGACGGGCGCGGCGAGCGTCTCGGGCTGAGGCCGTCCCTTTCGGATCCTGTCGGCCGAGCCGGCGGCGTCCGGTGCCGTGGCCGGCAAGGCGCAGGGGCGCCCGTGTACCGGACGTACCCGGGCGGCCCCGACAACGCGGCCGGGTGCGGTGCCGGGCGTCGCGGGCCCGACAAGATCCGGAAGAGACGGCCCGGGCGTCGGCACGGTCCGGGAGACGCCCTAGAGGACGTCCCCGTTGCGCCAGTCGAAGTCGAGCGGCGCGGCGGGGTCCAGGCGGACTCCGCCGGGCGGTGTCCACACGTAGGTGGATCCCTCCTCCTCGGGCAGCCGCACCGGCCCGTCCGGCGAGAGCGCCCCCACCCGGCCCGGCCACGCCGACCAGCCGCGGGCGAGGTAGAGCCCGGCCCCCTCCTCGGACGCCGAGAGCGCACCGAGCTCGTAGGCCCCCGCGACGACCTCCTCCAGCCGCGCCATCACCTGGCCGCCGAGGCCCTGGCGCCGCAGACCGGGCCGTACGGCCACGGCCTCGACGTATCCGGTGCGCAGGGCGCGTCCCCGGTGCACGACCCGCCGCTGCACGACGCTGCCGTGGGCGACGAGCCCGCCGTCGATGCCGATCACGACGTGCATCCCGCCGAGCGCGTGCTCGAAGTCCTCGTCGGCGAAGTCCCCCGCGAAGGCGTCGTCGAGGAGGGATCTGATCGCCCGGAGCTCGTCGGCGGTCAGTTGCGAGGTGTGCGCGGTCAGCGTGTCCATGGCCGCTCCAGCCAGTCGGTGTACCGGGTGGGGGAACCGGGGCCGGTCGCCCGTCCCGCGACCGTACCAAGGACCGCATTGCGGACGCCGGGGGGGCGTCCACCGGCCGCCATCGGCCGAAGCCGCTCTAGCGGTCTGGACCATTGCCTCGGCAGACTCGCCCCATGTCGCCCCGTACCCAGCAGTGGACCCCGATCCACGGCCAGCCGTACCGTCCCGTCCCCTACCGGCCCGAGCGGATGGCGCGCGGTGAATCGCTCGCGCGCGCCGCCGAGTTGCGGGCCCGGATGGACGAGCGGCGGACCGTGCGCCACTTCTCCCCCGACCCGGTGCCCGAGCAGGTGGTCCGGGACGCCATCGCCTGCGCCGCGACCGCCCCCTCCGGAGCGCACCAGCAGCCATGGACCTTCGTCCTGGTCAAGAACCCGGAAGTCCGCCGGCAGATCCGCGCCGCGGCCGAGCAGGAGGAGCAGCTGTCCTACGACGGCCGGCTGGGCGACGAGTGGCTCGCCGCCCTGCGGCCGATCGGCACGGACGCCGTGAAGACCCACCTCACGGACGCCCCGGCGCTGATCGTGGTCTTCCAGCAGCGCTACTGGCTCGGGCCGGACGGCACCAAGCACAAGCACTACTACGTCGACGAGTCGGTCGGCATCGCGGTCGGCATGCTCCTGTCCGCCCTCCACCTGTCCGGCCTCGCGGCGCTCATCCACACCCCCAGCCCCATGCGTTTCCTCAGCCACGTCCTGGACCGCCCGGAGAACGAAAAGGCCTTCGCCGTGATCCCGGTGGGCTACCCGGCGGACGACTGCGAGGTCCCGGACCTCCGGCGCAAGTCCCTGGACCAGGTCATCGTGGAGGTGTGACGGCCTCGCCGCCGGGCTGCTCGGGGGCGGGCCCGGACGGCCCGCCCCCGAGGGCCTCGGCGAGCCGCATCCCGATCCGTACCCGGTCCTGCGGGGTGCCGGCGTCCATGGCGGCGCGTACCTGCCGCAGGATCAGCCAGTCCCGCGCCACCTTGGCGACCCCGAGCACGGCCGCCGTCACGATCGCCGCGGTCAGCATCCGTCCGCCCTCCGCGCCGTGGCGTACGAAACGTGGCAAGGCCTGCGCCGCAGGGTGACGAAGGCTCCGCCCAGTGCGATCTCACCGGGGAACCACGGCTGGTCCCGCAGCCTCTCCGCGATCTGGCCGGGCCGCTCGGCCAGACCGCTGCGGCGCAGCCGCCGCTCCAGTTCGTCCCGTTCCACGCCGCAGCACCACTCGACGACCACGTCCCCGCCGCCGTGCGTGTAGACGTTCGCCGGTCCGTGCACGGCTCCGGCGGCGCCCAGCAGCCCGGGACGCCTCAGCATCCTGCTGTTCAGCCAGTCCTGCGCCGCGACCGAGCCGGCATCGCCCCCCGTGCCGACGCGCCCCCTCAGCTCCGCCGCCTCGACGGGGTGCAGGCGATGACGGTGGCGCCGCCACAGCTGTGTCAGTCCGTCACCGTGCTCCGGCAGCTTCGGGCGCCAGTCCGGGTCGGGGTGCACCAGCGTCACCGTCGCCCGGTCCCGCAGCTGGGTCAGGGCCCAGTTGCAGCCCGTCGCTGCGATGCGCAGCCCCGGCACCCCGCGCAGTCCGCCGTAGTGCTCGTCGAGGCGCGGCAGCACCTCGGACAGGACCCGGTCCGCCATCGCCGGATGCAGGGTGAGGGCCAGACCGGCGCCGTCCGGGCCGGCGGCGGTGAAGCCGAGCAGGGCCCCGTCCCGGCGGTCGTGTTCCCGGAGCCCGTCGGCGAGCGCGGCCACCAGGAGTGACTCGAAGGCGCGCTGCGCCTCGCCCCCGGGCTCGGGGACGGGCCGGCTGCGGGTGATGAGGCCGGCTTCGGCCCAGCCGAGGCAGGTGCGGTGCGGCAGGCCGGTGGCCTCACGGCAGATGGTGGCCACGCGGTGGCGGTTGTCGGTGCGCCTGGACATACGTCTCCCCGGGCGTCGTCCCGGTACGGACGCTGAGAGGTCTCGTATCTCCTGGCAGAAATCCCACCCCGTACGGGAACTCGTCAGAGCCCTCGGCTCCCTCGGGTAACCGGGCCCGAGTACTGGAGCGTGTCGCCGTACACGACAACTGGGCTCAGGCTAGCAGGAGTTGCCGGAGGGGGAAATGGATACCGCCCCCGCTCCGGACTTGGGGGTGCCGGAACGGGGGCGGGGTTCAGCGGGGCGGAGATCAGCCCATGTGGGGGTACGCGTAGTCGGTCGGCGCGACCAGCGTCTCCTTGATCGAGCGGGTGGAGGTCCAGCGCATCAGGTTCGACGCGGCGCCCGCCTTGTCGTTCGTACCCGAGGCGCGGCCACCACCGAAGGGCTGCTGGCCGACGACGGCGCCGGTGGACTTGTCGTTGATGTAGAAGTTGCCCGCCGCGAAGCGGAGCTTCTCCATCGCGTCCGCGGCCGCGTAGCGGTCGGCGGCGATGATCGAGCCGGTCAGGGCGTACGCCGAGACGGACTCCATCTGGGCCAGCATCGCGTCGAACTCGGCGTCCTCGTAGACGTGGACGGCGAGGATCGGGCCGAAGTACTCGGTCGTGAAGACCTCGTTCTCCGGGTCGGTGCACGCGATGACGGTCGGGCGGACGAAATAGCCCTCCGCGTCGTCGTAGGTGCCACCGGCGATGATCTCGCAGGTCGGGTCGGCGATGGCGCGGTCGATCGCGGCCTTGTTCTTCGCGAAGGAACGCTCGTCGATGACGGCGCCGATGAAGTTGGTCAGGTCGCGGACGTCACCCATGGTGATCCCGTCGACCTCGGCCGCGAAGGCTTCCTTGAAGCCGTCGTTCCAGATCGAGGCCGGGACGTAGGCGCGCGAGGACGCCGAGCACTTCTGGCCCTGGAACTCGAAGGAGCCGCGGGTCAGGGCGGTCTTCAGGACGGCGCGGTCCGCGGACGGGTGCGCGACGACGAAGTCCTTGCCGCCGGTCTCGCCGACCAGGCGCGGGTAGGACTTGTACTTCTCGATGTTGTTGCCGACCGTCTTCCACAGGTACTGGAAGGTCTTGGTCGAGCCGGTGAAGTGGATGCCGGCCAGCTCGGGGTGGTTCAGGGCCACCTCCGACACCGCGATGCCGTCGCCGGTCACCAGGTTGATGACGCCCTTGGGCAGGCCGGCCTCCTCCAGGAGCTCCATGAGGAGGATCGCGGAGTGGGTCTGCGTCGGGGAGGGCTTCCACAGGACCACGTTGCCCATGAGGGCGGGGGCGGTCGGCAGGTTGCCCGCGATGGCCGTGAAGTTGAACGGCGTGATCGCGTAGACGAAGCCTTCGAGCGGGCGGTGGTCGCTGCGGTTCCACACGCCGGCGGAGTTCGCGACCGGCTGCTCGGCCAGGATCTGGCGGGCGAAGTGGACGTTGAAGCGCCAGAAGTCGACGAGCTCGCACGGGGTGTCGATCTCGGCCTGCTGCGCGGTCTTCGACTGGCCCAGCATGGTGGAGGCGGCGAGCTTCTCGCGCCACGGACCGGACAGCAGCTCGGCGGCGCGCAGGATGATCGCGGCGCGGTCGTCGAAGGACATCGAGCGCCAGGCGGGGGCGGCGGCGAGGGCGGCGTCGATGGCCTCCTGCGCGTCGGCCTCGGTGGCGTTGGCGTAGGTGCCGAGCACCGACTTGTGGTCGTGCGGCTGGACCACGTCGAAACGCTCGCCGCCGCCCATCCGCTTGACGCCGTTGATCGTCATCGGAAGTTCGATCGGGTTCTCGGACAGCAGCTTGAGCTGCGCTTCGAGCCGCGTGCGCTCCGGGGTGCCGGGGGCGTACGAGTGGACCGGCTCGTTGACCGGCGCGGGGACCTGGGTCACAGCATCCATGGGGCTGGTAACTCCTTGAGCTAGTGGGGTGCCTAGTTCTTGGTGATCATCGAGCGGACGAAGAAGAGCAGGTTGGCCGGCTTCTCCGCGAGGCGACGCATGAAGTAGCCGTACCAGTCCGTCCCGTACGCGGTGTAGACGCGCATCCGGTGGCCCTCGGCGGCGAGCCGCAGGTGCTCCTCGCTGCGGATGCCGTACAGCATCTGGAACTCGTACTCGTCCAGCTTGCGCCCGGCCTTGCGGGCCAGCTCCTGGCCGATGGCGATGAGGCGCGGGTCGTGCGACCCGATCATCGGGTAGCCCTCGCCGTCCATGAGGATCTTCAGGATCCGGACGTACGCCTTGTCGATCTCCGCCTTGTCCAGGTACGCGACCTCGGCGGGCTCCTTGTAGGCGCCCTTCACGATGCGGACGCGGCTGCCGGCGGCGGCCAGGCGGCGGGCGTCGGCCTCCGTGCGGAACAGGTACGCCTGGATCACGCAGCCGGTCTGCGGGAAGTCCCGGCGCAGCTCCTCGTGGATGGCGAACATCGAGTCGAGGGTGGTGTGGTCCTCGGCGTCGAGCGTGACGGTGGTGCCGATGGCGGCGGCGGCCTCGACGACCGGGCGGACGTTGGCGAGCGCCAGCTCGTGGCCGCCCTCCAGGGCCTGCCCGAACATCGACAGCTTGACGGACATCTCGGCCTTCTCGCCGAGTCCGAGCTCCGCGAGGCGTTCGATGAGCTGGAGGTAGGCGTCCCGGGCGGCGTAGGACTGCTCCACCTCGGTGATGTCCTCGCCGACGACGTCGAGGGTGACCTCAAGGCCCTTGTCCGTGAGCTCCTCGACGATCGGGATGACCTGGTCGACGGTCTCGCCGGGGATGAACCGATTCACCACCGGCTTGGTCACCGGGGCGGCGGAGACGATACGACGCATCTTGTCGCTGCGCGAAGCGGCGAGGATCACGGGACCCAGCACGGGGGCACCTCCAACGGGTGGCAGAAGAAAAGCGCAAGTGAAACCACCGTGAAACCTAAGGATCGCCTCGATCCTCTGCCATCGACAGCTGTCACGCATCCGTGTCCCGGATCTCATACATCTGTCTGAAGGGTCCGCTCCGGAGTGGGAGAATGGCCGCGTGAAGGGCGATTACCAGGACCTGGTGGACGAGATCTCCGCGCTGCTCGGCGCCCCGGCGACCCTGGAGAACCGGGACTTCCGGCTGATCGCCTTCGGCGCCCACGACAGCGAGGACGACCTCGCGATGGACCCGGTCCGGACCCGCTCGATCCTGACGCGGCAGTCCACGGCGGACGTCCGGTCCTGGTTCGAGGCCTTCGGCATCGCCCGCGCCACCGGACCCGTCCGGATCCCGGCGGCTCCCGACGCCGGGGTGTTCCGGGGGCGGATCTGCCTGCCGGTGCGGTACCGGGGCATCGTGCAGGGGTACGTGTGGCTGCTGGACCAGGAGCCCGGCAAGCCCGGGCCCGAACCGGCGGCCCTGGACGCGGCCATGGAGGTGGCCCAGCGCATCGGGGTGCTGCTCGCCGAGGAGGCCAGGGCCGGGGCCGACCTGTCGCGGGAGTTCCTGGCGGTGCTCACGGCCGGCCGCGGCTGGCAGCAGGACATGGCGGTGGCCGCGCTGCGGGCCGCCCTCGGCCCGGACGGGGACGGGCTGCACGCGGCGGTCTGCGTGACTCCGTGGCCCGGGGAGGCTCCGGCGTCGGTTCCGGGCGCGGCGGCCGTGTGCGTCGTGCCGCGGCGGGGCGGCGGCGAGCCGGGCGGCGCGGCGGGGCCCGGCGCGGCAGCGGGGCCGGGTGGGGAGTCCCCCGGCGAACCGGCTCTGGCGGTACTGCTCCGGCTGCGCTCGACGGACGCCCTGGCTCCGGCCCTCGCCGCGGTGGCCCGGCTGCTGCCGCGCGCGGCGCAGACGGCGGGAGCAGCCGGGAAGGGCCCGGGCGCATCGAGCACGGGCGGAAGGAGCCCGGGCGGAACCGGCCCGGGCGGAACCGGCGCCGGCAGGCAGGGTGCGAGCCCGACGGGGCCGGGCGGCGGGGGCAGCGGAGCCACCGGTACTGCCGCGGCCGCCGCGCACCGGGTCACCGCCGGTGTCGCCGACCCCGTACGGGGCCTCGCGGACCTGCCCGCCGCCTGGGAGCAGGCCGTCGCCGCCGCCCGGGCGGCCGCGGCCCAGCCACGCCTGGGCCCGGTCGCCCAGTGGTCGGGGATCGGCCCGTACCGGCTGCTGGCCACGCTCGCCGCCGATCCGGTGGACGACCCCGCGGCGCGCCCCCTGCTGGCGCCGGCCCACCGCGAACTCGCCCGCACCGCCGAGGTCTTCCTGGACTGCGCGGGCCAGGCGGGCCGTGCGGCGGCCGTCCTGGGCATCCACCGCCAGACCCTCTACTACCGCCTGGCCCGGGTGGAGCAGCTGACCGGACTCGACCTGGACGAGGGCGAGGACCGCCTGCTGCTCCACATGGCCCTCAAGGCCTCCCGCCTGGCCTGAACGGTGTCGTGGCGGTCTCGTACGTGAGCCTTCCCGGCGCCGCGGGCGGCCGCTTCCCCCCGGTCCAGGGGTGGTTGGGGGCGGTGAGGGACGCGCCCGATGGCGGCGGCTCCGGAGCCGGTCAGCCCTCCCGCGAGCGGGTCATCGCCTCGGCGGCCCGGCGCATGCCCTCGGTGAACTCCTCCGCCGTCGCGGCCGACTCCGGGTCGAAGAGCCACTGGATCATCAGGCCGTTCAGCAGCGCCTGGTAGAAGCCGCCCAGGGTGCGCACGTCCCGTTCGTCGAGCTGGTCCTCCGGGGTCCCGGTGAGCATCGAGATCAGCCCTCGGCGCCCCTCGGCCTGCGAGGCCGCGAGCATGGACCTCAACTCCGGCCGCTGGTCCCGGCCGAGCGCCACCTCCAGGCTGGCCGCCCAGACCGGCCCCGACTTCTCGTGCTGCGCCAACACCCCTTCCCACAGGGCGCGGAAGCGCTCCAGCGATCCGCCCTCGCCGTCGAGTCCGTCCTGGAACACCGCGCCCCACTCCTCCATCAGGCCGATGAAGGCCTGGGTGAGGAGGGCGTCCTTCGAGCCGTAGTGGTAGCCGATGGAGGCCAGGTTGGTCCCCGAGGCGCTGACGATGTCGCGCGCGGTCGTGCGCACGAACCCCTTCTCGACCAGGCACTTCTTGGCGCCTTCAAGCAGATCTTCGCGATGTCCCATGGCCACACGGTAGCAAGACAAGCGTCCCAGACAACAGTTCTAGACAGTCGTCATAGACAGGCGTTTAAGACGTATGTATATTCCTGCTCATGACGAACCCAGCCGCCACAGCGCGACTCGCCGGCCGCCGCGAATGGACCGCCTTCACCGTCCTGTTGCTGCCGCTGCTCCTGGTCTCGATGGACGTGTCCGTCCTCTACTTCGCCATCCCGTCCATCACCGACCAGCTCGACCCGAGCTCCACCCAGCAGCTCTGGATCTTCGACAGCTACGCCTTCGCCCTCTCCGGCCTGCTGATCACGATGGGATCGCTCGGCGACCGGATCGGCCGCCGCAGACTGCTGCTGATCGGCGCGACCGCCTTCGGCCTCGCCTCGGTGGGCGCCGGCTGCGCCACCAGCGCGGAGATGCTCATCGCGGCCCGGGTCCTGCTCGGCATCGGCGGCGCGACCCTGATGCCCTCCACGCTGGCCCTCGTCCGGAACCTCTTCCAGGACGACAGGCAGCGCAGTACGGCCATCGCCATCTGGTCCGGGGCCATGACCGGCGGCATCGCCTTCGGCTCGGTGCTCAGCGGGGTGATGCTGAACCACTTCTACTGGGGCTCCGTCTTCCTCATCAACGTGCCCGCGATGCTGCTCCTGCTGGTCCTCGTCCCGGTCCTGGTCCCCGAGTCCAAGGACCCCGCCCCCGGCCGTTTCGACCTGGCGAGCGTCCCGCTGTCCATGGCCGCCGTGCTGCCGGTCGTCTACGGACTCAAGGAGATCGCCGCCGAGGGGTTCGCACCCCTCTACCTGGGCTGCCTCGCCGTCGGTCTCGCCTTCGGATACGCCTTCGTCCGGCGTCAGCGCACCCGTGACGACGCCATGGTGAGCCGGGCACTCTTCCGGGGCCGCGGTTTCGGGGCGGGCATCGGCCTGAACACCCTCGCCGCCTTCGCCATGATGGGATCGGCCTACTTCACCACCCAGTACCTCCAGTTGGTGCTCGGGATGGGCACCCTGGAAGCCGCCCTGTGGAGTCTGGCCCCCTCGGTCTTCATCGGCGCCGCGGCCCCCCTCTCCGCCGCGCTGGCCCAGAAGACGGACCGGGCCCACGTCATCGCCGGCGGGTTCGTCCTCGCCGCGGCCGGCTTCGCCCTGATCAGCCTGGTGGACACGGACTCGCTGTGGCTGATCCTGGCCGGCGCCGGGCTGCTTGCCTCGGGCATCGTCTCCGTGATGTCCCTGGTCTCCGACATGGCGCTGGCCTCGGCCCCGGCCGAGAAGGCCGGTTCGGCCGCCTCCCTGCTGGAGACCGGAACGGAGTTCGGCGGCGCGCTGGGCATGGCGGTCCTCGGCAGCCTGGGGACCGCGGTCTACCGCGACGACCTGGCCGGCGCCGAGCCCGCCGTGCGGGAGACGCTGGGCGGGGCCGTCGCCACCGCCCACCACATCGGCGGGCCCGCCGGGGAGCAGGTGCTGGCCCTGGCCCGGGAGGCCTTCGTCCACGGGATGCAGTACGCGGCCTGGGGCGGTACGGCACTGCTGCTCGCGGCGGCCGTGGCCGCCGCGGCTCTGATGCGCGGGATCGGAACCCCCGCCCCGCCCGCGGCGCGGCCCGCCGACGCTCCCGGCCTCCCGGCCCGGGAGGCGACGTACAACTGAACCGCCCGCCGCGGCACACGGCCGGCACGACGCGAAAGGGCCCGGGGGTCTCCCCCGGGCCCTTCGTTCACGCCACTACCCGGACGGGCTCAGGCGAGGCTGACCGTGCGCGCCGAAGCGGCGCCGATCTCGGTGGCGATGTCCGCCAGGACGTTGCCGGGAACCGGAGCGTCGACGGTGAGGACGGCGAGCGCCTCACCGTGCTCCTCGGCCCGGGCGACCTGCATGCCCGCGATGTTCAGACCGCCCTCGCCGAGGACGCGGCCGACGGCACCCACCACGCCGGGGCGGTCGGTGTAGCGCAGCACGACCATGTGGTCGGCGAGCGCCAGGTCCACGTCGTACTCGCCGACGCCGACGATCTTCTGAAGGTGCTTCGGGCCCGCGAGCGTGCCGGAGACCGAGACCTCCTGACCGTCCGACAGGGTGCCGCGCACGGTCACCACGTTGCGGTGGTCCGGGGACTCCGAGCTGGTGGTCAGCCGGACCTCGACGCCGCGCTCCTGCGCGAACAGCGGGGCGTTGACGTAGGAGACCGTCTCGTCGACGACGTCCTCGAAGACGCCCTTGAGGGCGGAGAGTTCCAGCACCTTGACGTCGTGCTGGGTGATCTCGCCGCAGACCTCGACGTCGAGGCGGACCGCGACCTCGCCCGCGAGGGCGGTGAAGATGCGGCCGAGCTTCTCGGCGAGCGGCAGGCCCGGACGGACGTCCTCGGCGATGACACCGCCCTGGACGTTGACCGCGTCCGGCACGAGCTCACCGGCGAGCGCGAGGCGCACCGACTTGGCGACCGAGACACCGGCCTTCTCCTGGGCCTCGTCCGTGGACGCGCCGAGGTGCGGGGTGCAGACGACCTGGTCGAGCTCGAACAGCGGGGAGTCCGTGCAGGGCTCCTTCGCGTACACGTCGAGACCGGCGCCGGCGACGCGGCCCTCCTTGATGGCCGTGTACAGCGCGGCCTCGTCGACGATCCCGCCGCGGGCCGCGTTGACGATACGGACCGACGGCTTCACCTTGTGCAGGGCCTCGTCACCGATGAGACCGAGGGTCTCGGGGGTCTTGGGCAGGTGCACGGTGATGAAGTCGGCGACCTCCAGGAGCTCGTCCAGCGCCAGCATCTTGACGCCCATCTGGGCGGCGCGCGCGGGCTGGACGTAGGGGTCGTACGCGACGATCTTCATACCGAAGGCCGACATGCGCTGGGCGACGAGCACGCCGATGCGGCCGAGGCCGACGACGCCGAGGGTCTTCTCGCTGAGCTCGACACCCGTGTACTTGTTCCGCTTCCACTCGCCGTTCTTCAGGGCGGTGTTCGCCTGCGGAATGTTGCGGGCGGTGGCGACGAGCAGGCCGCAGGCGAGCTCGGCCGCGGTCACGATGTTCGAGGTCGGCGCGTTGACGACCATCACGCCGGCCTTGGTGGCGGCGGAGACGTCGACGTTGTCCAGACCGACACCGGCGCGCGCGACGACCCGCAGCTTCTTGGCCGCGGCAATGGCCTCGGCGTCGACCTTGGTGGCGGAGCGGACGAGGATCGCGTCGACGTCGACGATCGCGGGCAGCAGCTCGGCGCGGTCCGCGCCGTTGCAGTGCCGGATCTCGAAGTCCGGGCCGAGCGCCTCGACGGTGGCGGGCGACAGCTCTTCGGCGATGAGTACGACAGGTTTCGAGCTCACGTGGGTCATCCTCACAAGTCCAGTGCGGACGGCCGTCCCGACGGCCGCAGGCGGTGGAGGGGCTAGCCGCGTGGAAGACGCACGACACTGTGGGCCTGACGCGTATGTGTTGAGCAGTGTAGTGGCGCTGACGGTCCGGATTTCCGCCTGTACGGAAGGATCACCCGTCCGTGGTTGGCCGAGGTGGACAAGCCGCGCCCGGGAGGGCCGGATTCCGGTGGGGAATCCCCGTCCGGTGACGCGCGGCGGGGCCGGGACTCCAGGTGTCCCGGCCCCGCCGCCGCACGATCAGCTCTCGTCGCTGTCGACCCAGCTCATCAGCTTGCGCAGCTTCTTGCCGGTGGTCTCCAGCAGGTGCTCCTCGTCGGCCTTCTTGTACTCGTTGTACTTCGGCAGACCGGCCTTGTACTCGGCCATCCACGTGTTGGCGAACTCGCCGCTCTGGATCTCCGCGAGGACCTTCTTCATCTCGGCCTTGGTGGCGTCGGTGATGACGCGCGGGCCGGTGATGTAGTCGCCCCACTCGGCGGTCTCGGAGACCGACCAGCGCATCTTCTCCAGGCCGCCCTCGTACATGAGGTCCACGATGAGCTTCAGCTCGTGCAGGCACTCGAAGTACGCGATCTCCGGCTGGTAGCCGGCCTCGGTCAGGGTCTCGAAACCGGCCTTGACCAGAGCGGAGGCGCCACCGCAGAGAACGGCCTGCTCACCGAACAGGTCGGTCTCGGTCTCCTCGGTGAAGGTGGTCTTGATGACGCCGGCGCGGGTGCCGCCGATGCCGGCCGCGTACGAGAGCGCGAGCGCGAAGGCGGAACCGGTGAAGTCCTGCTCGACGGCGGCGATGCACGGAACGCCGCGGCCCTCCTCGTACTGACGGCGGACCAGGTGGCCCGGGCCCTTGGG
Source organism: Streptomyces venezuelae (assembly GCF_008642275.1). Taxonomy (NCBI): domain Bacteria; kingdom Bacillati; phylum Actinomycetota; class Actinomycetes; order Kitasatosporales; family Streptomycetaceae; genus Streptomyces; species Streptomyces venezuelae. Next base: position 5,286,993 of record NZ_CP029189.1, on the reverse strand, counting down.
CGCGACGAGGGCGACGTCCACGTTGGCCGGGGGCTTGATGAAGCCGTAGCGGACGTTGAAGCCGTGGCCGAAGAAGAGCGCGTCACCCTCCTGGAGGTGCTCCTTGATGGACTCCTCGTAGATCTCGGCCTGCAGCGGGTCCGGGGTGAGGATCATGATGACGTTCGCCCAGGCGGCGGCCTCGGCCACGGGGACGACCTTCAGACCCTGCTCCTCGGCCTTGGCCTTGGACTTCGAGCCCTCCTTCAGACCGACGACGACGTCGACGCCGGAGTCACGGAGCGACAGCGCGTGGGCGTGGCCCTGGCTGCCGTAACCGATGACCGCGACCTTGCGGCCCTGGATGATGGACAGGTCGGCGTCGTTCTCGTAGAACAGCTCGGCCACTGGGATATCTCCTTGGTGCGCTGGTGTTGCTCCCACCGTACGGCGGGGAACGGAATCTGAGTTTCTCGGTCTCGCTATGCGAGCAGAGCGTGTCCTGCCCGGCCGACGTGTCCGCCGCTCCGGGCCGGGGCGGGTCAGGCGCTGCGGTCGAGCGCGCGCAGACTGCGGTCCGTGATGGACCGGCCGCCACGCCCTATGGCGATCGTTCCGGACTGGACGAGCTCCTTGATGCCGAAGGGCTCCAGCATCTTGAGCATCGCGCCGAGCTTGTCGGAGCCGCCGGTGGCCTCGATGGTGACGGCCTCCGGGGAGACGTCGACCGTCTTGGCGCGGAACAGCTGGACGATCTCGACGATCTGCGAGCGGGTCTCGTTGTCGGCGCGGACCTTCACCAGGACGAGCTCGCGCTCGATGGCGTTGTGGGACTCCAGCTCGACGATCTTGAGCACGTTGACCAGCTTGTTCAGCTGCTTGGTCACCTGCTCCAGCGGGAGGTCCTCGACGTTGACGACGATGGTGATGCGGGAGATGTCGGGGTGCTCGGTGACCCCGACCGCGAGGGAGTCGATGTTGAACCCGCGGCGGGAGAACAGGGCGGCGATCCGGGCGAGGATGCCGGGCGTGTTCTCGACCAGGACGGAGAGCGTGTGCTTGGACATGTGGGGCGTTCTCTCTCTCGGCTCTCTCGGCTCAGTCGTCTTCGTTGTCGCCGAAGTCGGGACGGACGCCCCGGGCTGCCATGACCTCGTCGTTGGAGGTGCCGGCGGCGACCATCGGCCACACCATGGCGTCCTCGTGGACGATGAAGTCGATCACGACGGTACGGTCGTTGATCGCGTTGGCCTCGGCGATGACCTTGTCCAGGTCGGCCGGGTCCTCACAGCGCAGCGCCACGCAGCCCATGGCCTCCGACAGCTTGACGAAGTCCGGGACACGGGTGCCCTTGCGGGGTGCGAGGGACTCGCCGAGTTGGGAGCCGACCGTGTCGTGCCCGGTCTCGTCGGCGTGCAGAACGGTGTTGGAGTACCGCTGGTTGTAGAACAGGGTCTGCCACTGGCGGACCATCCCGAGCGCGCCGTTGTTGATGATCGCGACCTTGATCGGGATGTTGTTCAGGGCGCAGGTGACCAGTTCCTGATTGGTCATCTGGAAGCAGCCGTCGCCGTCGATCGCCCAGACCGTGCGCTCGGGCATGCCGACCTTGGCACCCATCGCGGCCGGGACCGCGTAGCCCATGGTTCCGGCACCGCCGGAGTTCAGCCAGGTGCGGGGCTCCTCGTACTTGACGAAGTGGGAGGCCCACATCTGGTGCTGGCCGACGCCGGCCGCGAAGATCGTGCTCTTCGGGGCGAGTGCGCCGATCCGCTCGATGACCTGCTGCGGGGAGAGGCTGCCGTCGGCGGGCAGGTCGTAACCCAGCGGGTACGTGTCGCGCCAGCGGCTGAGATCGTTCCACCAGGCGGTGTAGTCGCCGGCGCTGCCCTCGGTGTGCTCGGCCTGGACGGCCTGGATCAGGTCGGCGATGACCTCGCGGGCGTCTCCGACGATCGGGACGTCGACCGCGCGGTTCTTGCCGATCTCGGCGGGGTCGATGTCCGCGTGGATGATCTTGGCGAAGGGGGCGAAGCTGTCCAGCTTGCCGGTGACGCGGTCGTCGAAGCGGGTGCCGAGGGCGATCAGCAGGTCCGACTTCTGCAGCGCGGTGACGCCGGTGACGGAGCCGTGCATGCCCGGCATGCCGACGTGCAGCGGGTGGCTGTCGGGGAAGGAGCCCAGCGCCATCAGGGTGGTGCAGACGGGGACGCCGGTCAGCTCGGCGAGGACCTTCAGCTCCGCGGTCGCGCCGGACTTCATGACGCCGCCGCCGACGTACAGGACCGGGCGCTTGGCCTGGCAGATGAGCTTGGCGGCCTCGCGGATCTGCTTGGCGTGCGGCTTGGTGACCGGCCGGTAACCGGGGAGGTCCTGGGCGGGCGGCCAGGAGAAGGTGGTCTTGGCCTGCAGGGCGTCCTTGGCGATGTCGACCAGGACCGGGCCGGGACGGCCGGTGGCCGCGATGTGGAACGCCTCGGCGATCGTGCGCGGGATGTCCTCGGCCTTGGTGACCAGGAAGTTGTGCTTGGTGATCGGCATCGTGATGCCGACGATGTCCGCCTCCTGGAAGGCGTCGGTGCCGATCGCCTTGGAGGAGACCTGGCCGGTGATCGCGACGAGCGGGACGGAGTCCATGTGGGCGTCGGCGATCGGGGTGACCAGGTTGGTGGCGCCCGGTCCGGACGTGGCCATACAGACGCCGACCTTGCCGGTGGCCTGCGCGTAGCCGGTGGCGGCGTGGCCCGCCCCCTGCTCGTGGCGGACCAGGATGTGACGGACCTTCTTCGAGTCCATCATCGGGTCGTACGCGGGGAGGATGGCGCCGCCCGGAATACCGAAGACGGTGTCGCACCCCACCTCTTCGAGAGAGCGGATGAGGGACTGCGCACCCGTGACGTGCTCAACTGCGGCGGACTGCTGTCCGCCGGAACGGGGCCGCGGCTGCGGATGGTGGGCCCCGGTGGCCTGCTCGGTCATCGGCATTCTCTTCTCGAAGCTGAGGGTTTTACGCGGATTCGACTCTGTGCCAGTGCAACAAAAAACCCCTCGTGCCAGGAGGCAAGCGAGGGGAGCGCGTCGGGGGTGTTGAGCGGGGACATGCAGGTCCCGGCTTCAGCCGACGCGCTTTCCAAGTACGAGAATTCGGGTGCGCATGGCACTGACCCTCCCTCTGGCGGGAGGGTGATGTCAAGTAGGTGGGACGGGCGTCTCATTATGTGAGCCTCTACGGATGGCCATGGAGCCCCCGGGGGAACCGCCGGCCAGTGCTGGTTGGGCCGCTCCGCCCGGTACTGGGAACGTACCGCGCACCAGCGCACGGCGCAGCCTGTACTCGTCGAGCGGGCCGGAAAATGCCATTCCCTGGCCGTGCGTGCACCCCATCGCGCGCAGTGCCAGGACCTGCTCGGGCAGGTCCACCCCGTCCGCCACCGACCGCATGCCCAGGTCGTTTGCGATCCGCAAGAGACCTGCGGTGATCTTGTGCAGCCGGGCGGACTCGACCACCCCCTCCACCAGGCCGCGGTCCAGCTTGAGCATGTCCACGGGGAGCCGGCGCAGGGCGCTGATGGCCGCGTAGCCGCTGCCGAAGCCGTCCAGGGAGATGCCCACCCCGAGCCGGTGCAGGGCGGCCAGGCGGCGCTCCAGGTCGTCGAAGGGCACCCTGGGGTCGGATACGGCGAGCTCCAGCACCAGTGCCCCGGAAGGCAGCCCGTGCCGGGTCAGCAGGGCCTCGACGGAGGCGAGCGGCATCGACCGGTCCAGGAGCCGCTGGGCGGTCATCCGTACGGCCACGGGTACGTCGTGCCCGGCCCGGTGCCGGTCGGCGGCCTGCTCCACGGCCTCCTCCAGCAGCCACCGGCTCAGCTCGGCGGTGCGGGAGGCGTCGTGACCGGCGGCGCCGGAGCCGCCGGCACCGCCCTCGCTGTACTCGGCGACCCGCAGGAACTCCGCCGGGGTGAAAAGGATCCCCTGGGCGGAGCGCCAGCGGGCCTGCGCGGCGACGGCCGACACCTCACCGGTGGCCAGCGAGACCACGGGCTGGTGCAGCAGGGCGAACTCGCCCTCGTGCAGTGCCGTGCGCAGCCGGCCGGCCAGCTCGGCCTTGCGTACGACTTCGGCCTGCATCTGGGGGGCGTACATCTCGACGCGGTTCTTGCCGCCGGCCTTGGCCCGGTACATCGCGAGATCCGCGTTGCGCATCAGGTCCGAAGGGGTGATGCCGGGGTCGGCGAAGGCCGCTCCGATGCTCGCGGCGACCCGGACCTCGCTGCCGCCGATCCGGTACGGCTGGGAGAGGGTGGTGCGCAGCCGGTCGGCGATCTCACGTACCTGGTACTCGCGGGCGCCGGGGTCGCGGCTGCCGTCGCCCAGGATCAGCGCGGCGAACTCGTCGCCGCCGAGGCGGGCCGCGGTGTCCCCGGCCCGGACCGAGTCCTGGAGCCTGCGCGCGGCTTCGACGAGGAGTTCGTCGCCGGCCTGGTGGCCGATGGTGTCGTTGACCGCCTTGAAGCCGTCGAGGTCGATGAAGAGCACGGCGGTGCTGTGGTCGCCCGCGCGCCGGCCGGTCAGCGCCTGCCGCACGCGCCGGGTGAACAGGGCCCGGTTGGGCAGGTCGGTCAGCGGATCGTGCTCGGCGCTGTGCTGCAGCTGGGCCTGGAGCCGGACCCGCTCGGTGACGTCCCGGCTGTTGAGGATGAGCCCGCCCTGGTGGCGGTTGACGGTGGACTCCACGTTGAGCCACTCGCCGCCGCCCGATTTGAAGCGGCACTCGATGCGGGTGGTGGGCTCCTCGGTCGGCGGTGCGGCGAGGAAGCGGCGTACCTCGTGGACCACCCGGCCGAGGTCGTCGGGGTGGATCAGCGTGGCGAGTTCGGTGCCGACCAGCTCCTCCGCCTCACGGCCGTAGACCCCGGCGGCCGCGGGGCTGACGTAGCGCAGGGTGCCGGTGGGTGCGGCGATCATGATGACGTCGCTGGAGCCCTGGACCAGGGAGCGGAAGTGGTTCTCCTTCTGGGCCAGTTCCTGGGTCAGCGCGATGTTGTCGAGGAGCATGATGCCCTGCCGGATGACGAGGGCGAGCACGACCGTACAGCCGGTGAAGACGACCATCCGGTCCACCTTCCGGCCGTCCACGACGTTGTACAGGATGCCGAGGGTGCACACGGCGGCGGCGAGGTACGGGGTGAGGGCGGGCAGCGAGCCGGTGATCGGGCGGCTGTGCACCCGGTCGGCGCGGGGGCGCCCGGCCGGCTCCGGGCCCGGGTGGAGGCGCCGGGCGCCCCAGGGTGCGTACGCGAGGAGCAGCGAGCCCGCGAACCATCCGGCGTCGAGCAGCTGGCCGGACTGGTATTCGGCGCTCAGCAGGGGCGAGGTGAACAGGGCGTCGCTGAGCACGGTCAGGGCGAGCGCCGCGATGGCGGTGTTGACGGCGGAGCGGTTGGTCTCGCTGCGCCGGAAGTGCAGGACCAGGACCATCGAGACGAGCGCGATGTCCAGGAGCGGGTAGGCGAGGGAGAGCGCGGCGCGCGGGACGCTGCCGGGGGCACCGGACTGGGCGGTCCGCGCCGCGTGGGCCAGGGCCAGGCTCCAGGAGAGCGTGAGCAGGGAGCCGCCGATGAGCCAGGAGTCGAGTCCCAGGCACACCCAGCCGGCGCGGGTGACCGGGCGTTTGGCGAGGACGAGCAGGCCCACGATGGCGGGCGGGGCGAAGCAGAGGAAGGCGAAGTCGGCGAGCGAGGGTTTCGGCACTTCCTCGCCCAGGATCACCTCGTACCAGCCCCAGACCGCGTTGCCGCCGGCGCCCATGAGGGAGGAGAAGGCGAAGAGGAGCCAGGCGGGGCGTTCGCGGCTGTCGATCGCCCTCGCGTAGGAGTAGCAGGAGATCGCGGCGAGTAATCCGGCCGCGCTGAGCCCGAAATCGCCCATGATCTCGGCGACTTCCTCCGAACCCCAGTTGAGGGCGGCGCCGACGGCGTAACCGCCGCTGACCACCGCGAGGAGCAGCTGCATCGCCAGCCCCTTGCCTCCGCCCGAGACGGACGGCCGGTTCAGGAGCGCCGCCCCCGGGGTGCTCACCGGTCCCCCTCGCCGGCTGGTTCCGGTGCAGCCCAGTCTCGGCAGCGTCGCCTCCGGCGGCTGTGCCGCATCGGATCCTTCGTCCATTGGCCGTACATCGCCCGTCGCCCCCCAAAGTGTCCGATCACTCCCCAGCGCCAGACGTTCGTGGCGCAGCCCCTTCTTCCGGACGATACACCACTTTCGTCACTCAGGGACATAGTCTCTCTACTCTCCGTTACCGATCCGGGAGTTGTGCCCACCCAGCGCATTCGGGTGACTCCGGAGCGTGTGCATCACGCGTCACTCGGTGGTGAGCACCGTGTGCTCCACGGGCTCACCGGCGGCGAACCGGGTGAGCTGGCGGGCCAGCAGACGCTTGGCCCTTGGCTCGAACGCGGAGCTGCTGCCGCCCACATGAGGGGTGATCAGGACGTTCGGAGCATGCCAGAGCGGGTGGCCCGCGGGCAGCGGTTCCGGGTCGGTGACGTCGAGCGCCGCGCGCAGGCGGCCCGACTCCACCTCCGCCAGCAGGGACTTGGTGTCGACGACGGGGCCGCGGGACACGTTCACCAGCAGGGCCCCGTCCTTCATGCGGCCGAGGAAGTCGGCCCCGACCAGGCCCCGGGTGGCGTCGGTCAGCGGCGTCACGAGGACCACCACGTCGGCCCGGGGCAGGAGCCCGGGCAGGTCGGCCAGGGTGTGCACGGGCCCGCGTGCGGTGGTCCGCGCCGTACGCGCCACCCGTGCGACCGGTCCGCATTCGAAGGCCGCGAGCCGGTCCTCGATGGCGGAGCCGATCGATCCGTAGCCGATGATCAGAACCGACTTGTCGGCGAGGGCGTCGTAGAACCCGGAACGCCATTCCTCGCGGTCCTGGCCACGGACCATGCCGGGGATGCCCCGCAGGGAGGCCAGGGTCAGGGTGAGGGCGAGTTCGGCGGTGCTCGCCGTGTGGACCCCCGCGGCGTTGCACAGCCGTACGCCGGGGGGCAGGTCTCCGAGGCGGCCCAGTACGTCGTCGATGCCGGCGGTCAGTGTCTGGACGACCTGGACCGCGGGCATCGCCGCCAGCGGGCGCACGGTGACGTCGGGGGACTTCATGTAGGGCGTCACGTAGAAGACGCAGTCGGCCGGATCGGCCGGGAACTCGTCCTCGCCGTCCCATCGGCGGTACGTGAAGGAGTCGGGGAGGCCCTCGATCTCCGCGGCGGGGAACGGGAGCCAGACATCCGGGGTCATTGCAGTCATGATCACGAGGCTATGCCAAGGCATCCGGATCAAGCCGTTAGTTTGATGGCCGGAACCGGAGGGGGACGCAGGGGTGGAGCGCAGGTCGATCGGGGCGGGGGCGCTGACGGTGGGCGCCATCGGCCTCGGCTGTATGCCGATGAGCTGGGCGTACGCGCCTTCGCGGCGGCGGGGGCAGGAGTCACTGGCCGCCGTGCACACGGCGCTGGACCTGGGGTCGAACCTGCTGGACACGGCCGACGTGTACGGGCCGTTCACCAATGAGCTGCTGCTCGGGCGGGTGCTGCGGGAGCGGCGGTCCGAGGCGTTCGTCTCGGCCAAGGTGGGGCTGCGGGCGGGTGACCAGCACGTGGTCGCCGACGGGCGGCCCGGCTACCTGCGGCGGGCCTGCGACGCGTCGCTGCGGCGGCTGCGGACCGACGTCATAGACCTCTACCAGCTGCACCGGGTGGATCCGGAGGTGCCCGTGGAGGAGACCTGGGGGGCGATGGCCGAGCTCGTGGGCGCGGGCAAGGTGCGGGCGCTCGGGTTCTGCGCGCTGGGCGCCGGGGCCGGTCCCGGGGCCGGACGGAGCGGGGACCGGGGGTACCGGACGACCCTGCGGCACCTGGAGCGTCTGCAGCAGGTGTTCCCGGTGAGCGCGGTGCAGGCGGAGCTGTCGGTGTGGTCGCCGCAGGCGGCGTGGCAGCTGCTGCCGTGGTGCGCGGCGCGCGGGGTGGGGTTCCTGGCGGCGATGCCGCTGGGCAGCGGGTTCCTCACGGGGACGCTCACACCGGGTGAGGGGTTCGAGCCCGAGGACGTACGGGCCCGGCATCCGCGGTTCACGGCGGAGGCGATGGCGTCGAACCAGGTGCTGCTGGCGGGGCTGCGGCGGGTGGCACGGCGGCACGGCCCGGAGGTCACGGTCGCGCAGGTGGCCCTGGCGTGGGTGCTGGCGCAGGGGCCTCAGGTGGTGCCCGTGCCGGGGGCCGACCGGGCTCCGTGGGCGGCGGAGAACGCGCGGGCGGCGCGGGTCCGGCTCTCGGCCGGGGACCTGGCCGAGATCGCGGCCCTTCCGGTCGAAGTGGGAGCCTGGGACTGACCGGGCAGTGGCCCGGTCAGGTCCGGTCAGGTCAGGTCGGGTCCGGTGCGCTCCGGTTCGCTCCGGGAGGTTCCAGGGCCTTCCGGGGGCGGGCCCGACAACCACTCGATCGGGTGTACGAGTGGTGGAACTTCGCGGTGTGCCGGAGCTGTTGAGACGGATGAAGGGCACGATCGGAGGACCGGAAGGGAGCAGGGCGATGCGATACGGAAGTTCTCCCGGGCAGACGGGATCCGAGGAAGCGGGCGGCCGGCGCCGGGGTGTGCTGGCGGCGCTCGCGCTCGTCGGCTGCGGAGCTCTGCTGGCGGCGGGGTGTTCGCCGGAGGGGGCACCGGGCACGGGGCCGGGTGGCTCGCCGCCGAGCACGGCCCCGGCGGGCTCCGGGTCGCCGGGGCCGTCGGGGAGACCGTCCGCGTCACCGGAGGCCACCGGCCCGCCGGCGAAGGGAGCCGTGACGGTGACCGGCGAGGTGGCCAAGGGGCTGGAGTCGCCGTGGGGCGTGGCCCCGCTGCCGGGCGGGGACCTGCTGGTGGCCTCGCGGGACAAGGGGACGATCAGCAGGGTCGCGACGGGTTCCGGCGCGGTGACCCAGATCGGCAAGGTGCCGGGGGTGGCTCCGGGCGGGGAGGGCGGGCTCATGGGCCTCGCGCTGTCACCCACCTTCGCGTCGGACCGGCTGGTGTACGTCTACTTCACCACCGAGTCCGACAACCGCATCGCCCGGCTGAGGTACGACGAGCAGAGACCCGCCGGGCAGCAACTGGGCGCACCGGACACGGTGTTCCGGGGCATTCCCAAGGGCCTGATCCACAACGGCGGCCGGATCGCCTTCGGCCCGGACAAGATGCTCTACGCGGGAACGGGTGAGACCGGTGACACCGGGCTCGCGCAGGACAAGAAGTCGCTGGGCGGCAAGATCCTGCGGATGACCCCGGACGGGGATCCGGTGCACGGAAATCCCGAGGCCGACTCCGTCGTCTACTCCTACGGGCACCGCAACGTGCAGGGCCTCGCGTGGGACAAGGACAAACGGCTGTGGGCGGCCGAGTTCGGCCAGAACACGTGGGACGAGCTGAATCTGATCGAGCCCGGCGCCAACTACGGGTGGCCCGAGGCCGAGGGGAAGGCGGGAAAGCCGGGCTTCCGGGATCCGGTGGCCGTGTGGAAGACCGACGAGGCCTCGCCGAGCGGGATCGCGTGGGCCGAGGGCTCGATATGGATGGCCGGGCTGAAGGGCAAACGGCTGTGGCGGATCCCGCTGGCCGGGACGGAGCTGGTGGCGGAGCCCGAGCCCTTCCTGGAGGGAGAGTACGGGCGGCTGCGGACGGTGGTGCCCCTCGGTGGGGACCGCATGCTGCTCGTCACGAGCGAGACGGACGGGCGCGGCTCCCCGGAAGCGGGCGACGACAGGATCCTGACCCTGACGGTGCGGTGACCAGCAAGTCCCCCAGGGGGACGGAGGGTGTGGTGGGCACGGTGTTCAACATGATCGAGGAGCTGTTCAACCCGGGACGCAAGCACACGGACGAGGAGAAGAAGCGGCTGGAGCTGTCCCGGACCGACGTCAACGACAACGATCCGGGACGGGGTCCGATAGACCTCGACTCCGGCAAGGTGCTCATACGCCCGGCCGGGCAGTCTCCGGCCGGGGGCTGACCGGGGCGGGCACGGCGAACAGACGCAGCCGGTGGGCGAGGGCGGCCGCCTCGCCGCGGCCTGCGACGCCCAGCTTCGCCAGAATGTTCGACACGTGCACGCTGGCCGTCTTCGGCGAGATGAAGAGCTCCTCGGCGATCTTCCGGTTGGTGCTGCCGGCCGCCACCAGGCGCAGCACGTCCCGTTCCCGGCTGGTCAGCCCGAGCGCCTCCACCGGGTCGGCCTCCGGGACCGGAACGGCGGCGGAGCTGTCGGCGCCGGTCAGCGGGAGGCGGGCGCGCTGGGCCAGCAGGGCCAGGTCCTCGCGCAGGGTGCGTGAGCCGAGCCGCTCGGCGGTGGCGTAGGCCTCGCGGAGCAGGGTGGCCGCAGGCTCCCGGTCACCGGCGGCCAGCTGGGCCTCCGCGAGCCGGTGACAGGCCCTGGCCAGCAGGTACGGCCGCTCCAGCGGGCGGACGGCCTTCTCGACGGCGGTCCAGTCGGCGAGGGTGCTGCGCGCCTCCGCCCGGAGCAGTTCGGCCCGGACGTAGTCGGCATAGGCGGTCCACACCGGAACCGGGGTGGCGAGGGAGCGGGCGGCGGTGCGCAGCACGTCCAGTGCCGCGTCCCGGCCCGCCTCGGCGGCCGGGAGCCCCCGGGCGTCCGCCTCCGCGGTGGCGGACGCGAGGAGCAGCGGCCAGGCGTAGCGGTGCTGCCCGAGCGGGAATCCGTAGGCGGTGGCGGCGGACGTCTCGGCGCGGACGTCGGCGATCCGGCCCTCCGCCGCGGCCACGCCGATCGCGAGACGGTAGAGCGGGATCCGGTGCTGGGGCTGGGGCTGGGTCTCATGGCTGCCGAAGTGGGCGTGGGCGGCGGCCAGCTGGTGGGCCGCCTCCGCCAACTCGCCGCGCGCCAGGGCCAGGTAGGCCAGACGCGCGGAGGCCGAGCCGCGCGGGGCGGCGCTCTGGCCGACGAGCAGGGTACGCCGGGCCGCCTCGGCTGCCTCGTCCCAGCGGCCGAGGCTGCAGAGGCTCTCGGCCTTGTTCCCGCAGACCCAGGCCTCGCTGTCCATCAGCCGGGATTTACGCACCAGTTCGGCCCCTTGTTCGGCCAGTTCCACGGCTTCGCGGGACCGGCCCAGGCTTTCCAACTGAGAGGTGAGATTGATATGCGCACGTCCTGCCAGCATGGTGAGCCCGAGATCCGTGGCCCGTTCCCGGACCGCGTGCATCTCGGCGAGACCGCCCGGAGCGTCGCCGGAATCGGTGAGCAGAGCTCCGACGGTGATCCGGGCACCCAGCTCGGTCTCCTCGGCCCCGACCATCCGCGCGTACTCGACGGCCCGTTCGGCGGCGGCGAGGTTGCCGGGGCCCGGCTTGTGGAGCATGCCCCAGCTCGCGGCCCGGACCAGGACCTCGGCGTGCACCTGGGACGGGGGCAGCCCCCGGACGAGGTCCTGCGCCCTGGCGATCTCCTCCCAGCCGTCGCCGCGGCCGAGGCCGGCGACCAGCCGGGAGCGCTCGGTCCAGAACCAGGCGGCCCGCAGCGGGTCGCGGTCGTCCTCCAGCAGGCGCAACGCCGTCTTCGTGATCTTCAGGGCGCGGTCGCGTTCGCCTCCGTAGCGCGCGGCCACGGTGGCCTCGGCCAGCAGGTCGAGCCGCTGGAGCGCGGTGGTGGCCGGGTCGCAGCCGCACGGGGGATACACCTCGGTGTAGTCCGCCGGCCGGAGCGCCTCGCGGACGTCCTCCGGAGCGCTGTCCCACAGGTCCATGGCCCGCTCCAGCAGGCGCAGTTGCTCCGAGTAGGCGTGCCGACGGCGGGCCGCCACGGAGGCGGCCAGTACGGCGGGCAGCGCCTTGGCGGGATCGTTCGCGTGGTACCAGTAGCTGGCCAGCCGGATCACCCGCTCCTCGGCCCGGACCAGCGACCCGTCGGCCTCCATGGCCTCGGCGTAGCGGCGGTTGACGCGGGCCCGCTCCCCGGGCAGCAGGTCGTCGCTGACGGCCTCGCGGACCAGGGAGTGCCGGAAACGGTAGCCGTCGCCGTCGGGGGTGGCGAGCAGGATGTTGGCCCCGACCGCGGCCCGCAGCGCCTCGATCAGCTCGTCCTCGGTGAGGCCGGCGACGGCGCGCAGCAGCGGGTACTCCACGGTGGAGCCGCCTTCGGCGACGATGCGCACCAGCCGCTGGGTGTCGTCGGGCAGCACCTCGACACGGACGAGGAGCAGGTCGCGCAGGGATTCGGTGAGTCCGGTGCGGCAGCCGCTCTCCTTGGAGGCGACGAGTTCCTCGACGAAGAAGGCGTTGCCGTCCGACCGGTCGAAGACGGAGTCCACGAAGTCCTCGTCGGGCTGCGCGGCGAGGATGCCGGCGAGCTGGCGGCGTACCTCGGCCCGGTTGAAGCGGGAGAGTTCGATGCGCCGGACGGTGCGGAGCCGGTCGAGTTCGGCGAGGAGCGGGCGCAGCGGGTGACGCCGGTGCACGTCGTCGGCGCGGTAGGTGGCGACGATGACGAGCCGGCCGCTGGTGAGGGTGCGGAAGAGGTAGGAGAGCAGGTGCCGGGTGGAGGTGTCCGCCCAGTGCAGGTCCTCCAGGACGAGGACGACGGTGCGGTCGGCGGCGAGGCGTTCCAGCATCCGGGCCGTCAGCTCGAAGAGCCGTGCGGTGCTCTCCTCGTCGTGCGGGCCGCGCGGGGTGTCGCCGAGTTCGGGGAGGATGCGGGCGAGTTCGTCCTCCTGGCCGGCGGCGGCGGTGGCCAGTTCCCCGGGCAGCAGCCGGTGCAGGGTGCGCAAGGCCGTCGAGAACGGGGCGAAGGGAAGGCCCTCCGCCCCGATCTCCACGCAGCCTCCGACGGCGACGACTGCGCCGAGGCGGTCCGCCTCGCAGAGGAACTCCTCGGTGAGGCGGGTCTTGCCGACTCCGGCCTCTCCCCCGATGAGCATCGCCTGCGGTTCCCGACCGGCTGCCCGGGTCAGTGCGTCGGTGAGTACGGCCAGTTCATCGGCTCGGCCGACGAACACCGGGCTGACAGATCTGGTCTCCACGCCGCCGAGCATCGCACAGACGTCCTGGCGGGCGGCACTCGACGGCGGTGCGCTTCTCGTCACGTGTCGGTTCACACGGTGCGCGGCGCGGAATGCGCGGCGCGGGTGAACCGGCTCCGGAGCGTTCTCACCCGCCTCCGGGCTTCCTGGTCCGGCAAGGAGGCGCGGTGCGCCCTGCCGGCCGCCCGGGCCGTGCGGTACTCGGCCGCTTCACGGATGAGGTCGGCGCTGTGGACGGCGGTGGCGATCTCGTACTCGTACATCTCTGCTCCCTGGTCGCGTTGCTCGGGCACCTCGTTCGGTGTGATCCAAGATTCGCGCCCCAGGGGGTACCGGCACATCGGTCGCATGCCGCATCTGCCGGCGAGAGGGGGCCTTAGTCCGGGGCCGAGAAGCCCCGGACCAGTCCGTGAAGCCCTAAGGCAGTACCTAGGCGCCCGCTCCGGCCGCCTTGGGAATGGCGAGGAGGAGGTCGAAGTACATGAGGACGAAGAGCAGTACGCCGAGGGCGCCCAGTCCGATGCCCGCCCAGGAGACGGAGCGTACCCAGGTGGGGAGGGTGCGCTCGGGGCTGCTGAAGGCGGGAAGGGCCAGCACGAAGATGGCGATGATCAGGGCGAGGGCGGAGAAGATGCCGTTCACCATCGCGGTGGTGTGCCAGGGGTCGGCGAACTGGGCGGCGATCTGCGCGTTGGCGTCGGCGGCCTGGGTCAGCTCCAGCCGGGCGTTGAGGCTGGCTCGCTCGGACACGATGCCCGCGACCCAGCTGCCGCTGAGGGCGATGGCACCGAGACCCGCGGCGATGATCGCGAAGGCGGCCGATCCGACCTGGCTCGGCTCCTCGTCCTCGGCCGGGTCCTCGGCGAACGCCTCGTCGCCCAGGTCGGTGTCGGCGACCTCGCCGGTGACCGCGGAGTCGGCTTCGGCCCCGGCGGCCTGGGGGGTCTCGGCCTTTTCGAGGTCGGCCGGGGTGGTGTCCGCCTCGGCGGCGTTCGGGGCGGGGGTCTTCGTGGTGTCCATGCGGGGCACCGTAGGCGTCCTGTCTGAGAGTTCTCTGAGAATCCCCGGGCCCCGGCCGCGGTGGGATCCCCCGGCGGTGGAACCCGCGGACGGGCGGCCCCGGGCAGGGCCCGGAGCGGGCTCAGGCGGACCGGTTCGCGGCCCACTCGCGGGAGGGGATCGGCCGGATCTGGGTGTCCTCGCGGACCCCGCGGTGGAGGACCAGGGTGCCGTCGAGCCGGATGCCGGAGGACCGGGCGCCGTCCTCCCGGGCCGTCACCGCGTACCTGGCGAGCAGTGCCCGGGTGGAATCGAGGTCAGTGGCCCGGTCCGGGAAGCCGGCGTACTGGCTGATGAACTCGCGTCCGCGCTCGATGTGAGCCGGGAACTCCGGGGCGTGCGGGTGGCCGGATCACCGGGAGAGGGCGGCGGGCTCGGCGCCGTCCTCGCTCGTGGTGAGGTCCGCGGCGGGCCGCTGCTCCGGAAGTCTCGCATGGGGGCGGTGTTCGGGCGGCTCGATGCTGATCCGGGGCAGGCGCCGGTCGAGCCAGGCGGGCAGCCACCAGTTGGCTCCGCCGAGCAGGTGCATCAGGGCCGGGACGAGGAGCGTGCGCAGCACGAAGGCGTCGAGGGCCACGGCTGCGGCGAGCGCGATACCGAACATCGCGATGATCCGGTCGCCGCTGAGCACGAACGCCAGGAAGACGGAGATCATGATGACGGCCGCCGAGTTGATGACCCGGCTGGTCTCGGCGAGGCCCACGCGCACGGCCCGCCGGTTGTCGCCGGTCTCCAGCCACTCCTCGTACATCCGGCTGACGAGGAAGACCTGGTAGTCCATCGACAGCCCGAAGAGGACGGACACCATGATCACGGGCAGGAAGGGTTCGATGGGGCCTGCGCTGCCCAGGCCCAGGAGCTCGCTGCCCCAGCCCCATTGGAAGATCGCGACCACGACGCCGAAGGAGGAGGCGACGGCGGCGACGTTCATGGCGGCCGCCTTGAGCGGGATGCCGATGGACCGGAAGGCCAGCAGGAGGAGCGCGCAGCCGAGGGCGATGACGACGCCGACGAAGAGCGGCAGCTTCCCGATGATGACCTCGGCGAAGTCGTCGTAGGCGGCCGTCACTCCGCCGACGTGGACCTCCATGGAGTTGCCGTGCCCGGCGGCCGGGATGACGTCCTGGCGGAGCCGGTCGACGAGGTCGCTCGTGGCCCGGGACTGCGGCGCGGAGTCCGGTATGACGGTCAGGACGGCGGTGTCGCCGCTGTGGTTGAGCACGGCGGGGCCGGCGGAGGCCACGCCCTCGGTCGTGCGCAGTGCCTGCGCCAGCTGGTCCGCGGCCAGCCGGTCGCCGGCGCCGTCCAGCCGGGCGACGACGGTCAGCGGACCGTTGGTGCCGGGTCCGAAGCCGTCCGCCAGCAGGTCGTATGCCTGCCGGGTGGTGGAGGTGGCCGGGTTGTTGCCCTGGTCGGACGTGCCCAGATGGAGGTAGAGGGTGGGCAGGGCCAGCACCAGCATGACCACGGTGGCGAGGGCACCCAGCAGCTTGGGGTGCCGCTCGACGAGACCGGACCAGCGAGCCGCGAAGCCGGAGGTCTGCTCGGGGCGCGGCCCCTCGGCGGCGAGCTTGCGGCGCTCGCGGCGCGAGAGGGCGCGCATGCCTATGTACGAGAGGAGGGCGGGCAGCAGGGTGACCGAGGCGGCGACCGTCAGGACCACGGTCACGGACGCCGCTATCGCGACGCCGTTCAGGAAGTTCAGCCGCAGCACCAGCATGCCGAGCAGGGCGATGCAGACGGTGGCACCGGCGAAGACGACGGCCCGGCCGGTGGTGGCGACGGCGTTCGCGGCGGCCTCCTCGACGGTGCTGCCCCGCGCCAGGCCCTTGCGGTGCCGGGTGACGATGAACAGCGCGTAGTCGATGCCCACGCCGAGGCCGATGAGGGTGCCGAGCATCGGGGCGAAGTCGGCGACCGGCATCGCGTGCCCGAGCAGGGTGATGCCGAAATAGGCGGTGCCCACGCTGACCAGGGCGGTCGCGATGGGCAGCAGGCTCGCGGCGAGCGAGCCGAAGGCGAGGAAGAGGACCAGGGCCGCGACGACGACGCCGATGACCTCGGCGAGATGCGCGGTGGGGGCCTCGGTGAGCTGGATGGCACGGCCGCCCAGCTCGACCTGGAGGCCGCCGGCCTCGGTGGTGGGGTTCTTCGCCGCGTCGACGACCGCTGCGGCCTGGGCCTTGGGTACGGAGTCGGCATGCCGGTCGAAGGTCACGACCGCGTACGCCGTGCGTCCGTCGGGGCTGATCCGTGCGGCGCTCTCGGGGGCGGGGCCGTAGGGCCCGGCGACCGATCCGACACCGGGGAGACCGGCGACGGCTTCCAGTGCCCGGGTCATGCGCTGCTCGATGTCCGGGGTGCGCACGCTCTGCCGGTCCGGGGCCCGCCACACGATGGTGTCGGTGTCGCCGCCCTGGCCGTGGAAGGCCTCGCGCAGCAGGGCGTTCGCCTTGCCGGACTCGGTGCCGGGGACCTCGTAGTCGTTGGAGAACGCCGACCCGGCGGTCACTGCGGCCGCCGCGGTCCCGCCGAGCGCGAACAGCCAGATGAGTACGGTGAGGAGGCGGTGGCGCATGCACCAGCGTGCGATTACAGCCAACGGACGTGCTCCCTGGTGGTTCGGATCTTTACCGGGAGGCAGCCCGTCGCAAAGAACGCATGAACGCGTGAAGGCCCGGCCGAGGGGCCTGGGGGATCACCCCGGGAGGGCTCGGCGCAGAGGGTCTACACCCTCCACGATCTCAGCGTTTCGTGATCGTTGGCCCGTTTCGTGGGCATCGTCACAGCGCGGGGCAGCCGGGAGACCCGGCCTCCAGCCGGGTTTCGGGCTCGTCCACGCGGTAGCCCGGGATCGAGGGCCAGCGGACGGTGAGGACGACGGCGTCCTCCTCCGCGTACCAGGAGTGGTCGACACCGCGCCCCCAGAGCACGTAGTCCCCCTGCTCGGCGAGGACGACGGTGCGCCCGGGGAACTCCAGCCGGAAGCGTCCGCTGATCAGCACCAGCAGTGCGGTGCGCTTCTCGGCGGTCGCCCACCGCTCCCGTGCGTCGCCCTTCGGGTGGACACCCCACTTGATCTCCACGTCCTCGCTGTGGCGGGGATCGGAGGGGTCCTTGAAGTGGCCGAGGAGCCAGCCGCGGTCCGCGGCCGCGTCGGGGGTGGCCTTACCGGTGTAGATGGTGGAGTCGTGGTTCACGGGGTGAGGCTAATGCAGTTGTGGCGCGCGCCCGGCACTGGTGATCTGGGGGCCATGACGATCTCTCTTGATGAACTGATGAAGGTGCGCGCCCATTTCGACGCCGAGGTGCGTGAGGGCGCCCGGGCGGACGCCCCGTCGGCGGGCGTGGAGCGGGCGGGCGCCGTCGTACGGCACGTCGCGCCCGCGCTCGGGTGGAACGGCGTGCTCTGGTCGGACCTCGACGAGGGGACGGCGGACGCGGAGATCGCGGCGCAGGTGGCGTTCTTCGCGGGCCGCGGCTGTCCGGAGTTCGAGTGGAAGCTGTACGACTACGACCGGCCCGCCGACCTCGGGGACCGGCTGCGGGCGGCGGGCTTCGTGCCGGAGCCGCCCGAGACGCTGATGGTGGGCCTGGTGTCCGAGCTCGCGAAGCTGCCGGTGGAGCCCCCGGAGGGGATCACCTTGCGGGTGGTGACGGACGAGGCCGGTGTCGACCTGATGATGCGGGTCCACGCGGGCGCCTTCGGGACGGAGCGGCCGCGGGTCCGGGAGCAGCTGCTCGGCAGGCTGCGTGAGGAGCCGGAGACGATCGCCGCGGTCCTCGCGATGGCGGGCGACACCCCGGTGAGCGCGGCCCGGATGGAGATGCAGCCGGGTCTGGCCTTCGCGGGCCTGTGGGGCGGCGGCACGCTCCCCGAATGGCGCGGCCGGGGCATCTACCGCCTGCTCGTCGCCCACCGCGCCCGCCTGGCGGCGGAGCTCGGTGTCACCTACCTGCAGGTGGACGCGACGGACGACAGCCGGCCGATCCTGGAGCGGCTGGGATTCGGGGTCCTGGGGGTGACGGTGCCCTACGTGTGGACCGGCACCGCCGCGTAGGACCGGGGCGGGTCCGGGTCTGTGCCGGTCCTGGATTGCGGGGCAGGATCTCTGCCATGGAACGCATCAGCCCGCCCCTGACCGGGGACGAACGCGAGACCCTCCGGACCTTCCTCGACTACCACCGGGCCACGCTCGCCTGGAAGTGCGAGAACCTCACCGACGAGCAGCTGCGCCTCGCCTCGATGCCCCCGTCCACGCTGTCCCTGCTGGGGCTGGTCCGGCACATGGCCGAGGTCGAGAGGCACTGGTTCCGCCGCGTCGTCGACGGCGAGGACCTTCCGCACCTGTGGTCGGACACCCACGACTTCCAGGCCGCTTACGACGCCTCCGGCTCCAGCCGCGCCGAGGCGTTCACCGCCTGGCAGGCGGAGGTTGCGCACGCCCGCCGGATCGAGGCCGCGGCCGAGTCCCTGGACGTGACGGCGTACGTGCCGAGCTGGAAGGAGGAGGCCTCGCTGCGTCTGGTGATGCTCCACCTCATCCACGAGTACGCCCGCCACAACGGCCACGCCGACTTCCTCCGCGAGGGGATCGACGGCACCACCGGCGCCTGACCGGGGGAAAGGTTCCTGCGGGTGCGTGCGGCAGGGGGCTGCTCTAGCGTCGGACGGAGGAGGGGTATCCCTGCCGAGCCGGTCCGGGCCGGGGACCCGGGCCCTGCTGGCCGTAGTCCGGCCACGGACGCTCGGCGCACTTCCCGCGTGGATCCGGCGCCTGCGGGTGCCGGGGGCGCGCGATGATCCCGGAGAGCAGGTGCGTCCCATGCGCACGTCGACCCGTATCGCAGGTGTCCTCAGCGGCCTGACCCTCGTACTCGGTGGCGCGGCCTTCACGGCTCCCGCCGCCCACGCGGACGTCTCGGCCTGCATCAACCAGGTCGAACGGGAGCTGCGGGGCGGCGAGGCCCCGGAATCCGTCCGCTCGGCGTGCTCCGCCGGATACTCCGGTGAGCAGGAGCAGTGCGTGAGCGGGCTGACCAAGGGCGGTGTGACCAACGGGACCGCGGTGAGCGCCTGCAAGGTGTCCGCCCAGTAGCCGGCCCGAGCACTTCCGCGGCCCGGCCACCTCGGCGGCCCGTCCGCACCACCGGTGCCGGACGGGCCGGCCGGGGAGCAGCAGGCAGCAGGCAGCGAACCGGCCGCCCCGGGTCGAGGGTCGCGGGTCTCGGGTCGCGGATCTCGGCTCGCCTCAGGCCGCTCAGGCCACCGGCCGCCAGTAGCCCAGCGCGTTCACCCGCTGCTTGGGCAGCGCGAGTTCCTTGCGCAGGTACGCCGTCAGCGCGCGCGTCGTCACCGTGTCGCAGGCGAGCCAGACGTACGCCGCCTCCGGGTTCCCGGCCAGCTCGGGCAGCTCGGCACGCACCCGGTCGGCCAGGGCCGTACCGTCCCGCCGCACCCGGCGGATGTCGTGCCGGCCCGGCTCCACCCGCATCGGCAGCCGCTCGTCCGAGTCGTGCTGCGTCTCGAACCAGATGGTCGCCGGGGTCTCGGGATACGTGTCCAGCAGCGAGTTGATCGCCGGGAGGGACGCGGAGTCCCCGATGACGAGCAGGCGTTCCGGAGCCGGCTCGGGGGCCGTGAATCCGGTGCCCTGGACGGTGGCCTCGACCGTGTCACCCGGCTTGGCACCGCGCGCCCAGGCGCTGGCGACCCCGTCGTGCAGGGCGAACTCGAAGCTGAACGTGCCCGCTTGCGGATCCGGGTCCACCAGCGTGTACGCCCGCTGGTGCGGCTTGCCCGCGCCCTGGAACCAGACGCGTACCCACATCGTCGGGTGCAGCGACTCACCGGCGGCCGCGAGCAGCCCGCCGTCCGTGAAGCTCACGCGGCGGTAGTTCTCCGTCAGGTCTTCCGCTCCCGTGACCGTGAACGTGAAGTCCTTGCCCCGCATGAGCTTGAGGACCACGCCCTCCCAGCCCTTGCCGACAGCCATGTCCAACCCCTCCCCTGGCACCCCTATAGTTAGGTCAGCCTAACCTAAACGCACGTCGGGGAAGAGTGTGAGCAGTGTGAGCAGTGCCAGCAGCGCGGGCGGCGACGCCCGGCCGTCCGGAACGAACCGGGACGAGCCCTCCCTGGGCACGCCCGCGGAGACACCCGTGGAGACCCCGGAATCCTACGGTGTCTTCCGCGACCAGTGGGGCATTCCCCACCTGCGCGCATCCGACGAACTCCGGCTCGTCCACGCCCAGGGCCGCGTCACCGCCTTCGACCGCGCCTGGCAGCTGGAGGTCGAACGGCACCGCTCCGAGGGCTCCAGCGCCTCCTTCCTCGGTGCGGACGCCGTCACCTGGGACCGCTTCGCCCGCCAGTCCCGGCTGGCCGACACGGCCCGCCGCTGCTTCGAGGCCATGGAGGCCGACGACCCCGGCACCGCCGCCTGGGTGCGCGCGTACGTGGACGGCGTCAACGACGGGCTCGCCGCCGGCGCCGCCCGTGACGAACGCTTCGCGCGCACGGGCCTGACCCCCACCCCCTGGGAACCGTGGGTACCGCTGGCCATCTGGATCGCCACGCACATCCTGTTCGCCGGTTTCGCCACCAAGCTGTGGCGCGAGCGCGTGGCCCGCGCCCTCGGCGACGACGCGGTCACCCTCTTCGCCACCGACGGCCCCGGCACGGCCGGCAGCAACGGCTGGCTGGTGCCGGGCGACCGCACCACCACCGGCTCGGCGATCATCGCGGGCGACCCGCACCGCTTCATCGAGGACCCGGGCGTCTACCAGCAGATACGTCTGGCCTGCCCCGAATACGACGTGCTGGGCCTCGCCGTGCCCGGCGTCCCCGGCCTCGGCCACTTCGGACACACCGGAACCGCCGCCTGGGCGATCACCAACGCCATGTCCGACTACCAGGACCTGTACGTCGAGCAGTTGCGCCGCGGTGACGGCGGCGCCGTGGAGGCCCTCGGCGCGGACGGCGCCTGGGAACCCGTCTCCCGTCACACCGAGACCATCACGGTGTCCGGCGCCGACGACGTCGAGGTGGAGATCCTGGAGACCCCCCGCGGTCCCGTGATCGTCCACGCGGACGGCGACCCCGGTGCCCACCCCGACGCCGGGGCGCACGCCGACGGCAGCGCCCAGACCCTCTCCCTGCGCTACCCGCCGCGGGTCCGCCTGGACCTCGGCTTCGCCGCCCTCCCCGCACTGCTGCGCGCCCGCACCGTCGCCGACATCGACCGCGCCTTCGACCGCTGGGCCGAGCCGGTCAACGTCGTCCACGCCGCCGACACCGCGGGCGGCCTGCTGCACCGCGTCGCGGGCGCCGTACCGCTGCGCCACCGCACCAACCGGCTGCGCCCCGTGCCCGCCTGGGACCCGCAGCACGCCTGGCAGGGCTGGGCCCCGACCCCCGCGGAACCGGTGCAGGGCTTCGCCGTGATGGCCAACGCGCGCGGGATCGCCTCCCCCCTCGGCGTGGAGTTCGCGCCCCCGCACCGCGCCAACCGCATCCGTGAGCTGCTCAGCGGCTCCGCCGACTGGTCCCCGAAGGCGATGGCCGACGTACACCGGGACACGCACCTGGCCTCGGCCGCGCCCCTGCTCGCGCTGCTGCCGGGCTTCGAGGACCTGACGCCGGCCGCGCAGGCCCTGCGCACCCGGCTGCTGGCATGGGACCGGCACATGGCGGCCGACAGCACCGACGCCACCGTCTTCTCGGCGTTCCGCAGCGCGACCGTACGCCGCTTCGCCGCCGACCCCGTCTTCGAGGGCCTGTGGGGGACGCCCCCCGGCCCGGCCGTGTTCCACCCCTGGCTATACCTGGTCCCGAAGATCGGCTACGCCCTCGAAGGCCTGCTCACCACCTCCCTCGTCCCCGGCCTCGACCGGGCGGTGCACGTCCGCGCCGCCCTGGAGGAGACGGCCTCGGCCGGCACCCCCGACACGCCCTGGTCGGAGGTCCACCGCCTCACCCCGTGGCAGGCCGTGCCCGACCTGGAGGCCACGGAGTGGCCCGGACTCGGCGGCGACCACGACTGCGTGAACGCCACCTCCACCGTTCCCGGCTTCACCGACCTCACCGCCCGTGCATCGGCGGCCCGTTACGTCTGGGACCTCGCCCGCCGCGAGGACAGCCTGTGGGCGGTCCCGCTGGGCGCGGACGGCGTCACCGGCTCGCCCCACCACCGCGACCAGTTGCCCCTGTGGGCACAATGCGAACTCGTCCCCGTCGTCACCGACTGGTCCCAGCTCACCAAGGAATCGGAATGACCTCCGCCATCTCCGCCAGACAGCCCGTGCACACCCAGGTCGTCGAGGGCTTCGGCACCGTCACCATCACCCCCGTCGACCCGGCGGCCGACTCCGCGCTGATCCACAGCTGGGTCACGCAGGAGCGGGCCCGCTTCTGGGGCATGGGCGAGGCCAGCCGCGAACTGGTCCAGGAGATCTACGAGGACGTCGACCGCCGCACCACCCACCACGCCTTCATGGTGAGCCGCGACGGCGATCAGGTCGCGCTGTTCCAGACGTACGACTGCGCCGAGGACCGGGTCAGCGAGTGCTACGACGTCCAGCCCGGGGACGTGGGCGTGCACCTGCTGATCGGCCCGACCGCGGGCGAGGCCGAACACGGCTTCACCGGCGCCCTGATAACCGCCTTCATCGGGTTCGTGTTCTCGGACGGCACCGCGCGCCGCGTCGTCGTGGAACCGGACGCCCGCAACGCCAAGGCCATCGCCCGCATGGAACGCACCGGCTTCGTCCTCGGGCCGGAGGTCGTGCTCCCGGAGATCGACCTGCCCGAGGTCTACCTCCCGGCCAAGCCGGCCCGGCTGGCCTTCTTCACCGCTCCGGGGGCCGCACCGGCGGCGGGCTGACCGGAACCGCCTCTTCGACCGGGCGCCCGGCGAACGGCAGCCGCCCCTCGGGCGGTTCCGGGAGCCGGGCGCCCGGTGGTACGTCCGGGAGCACCGGTGCTCTCCGCCGGCGGGAGGGAGGGTGAACCCCGACGGGGATTCCCCATTCCCATTGACCCCGCCCGTCTCCCCGCTGGAAGCTGATGACCTCTCAAAGCAGCTTGAGGTGGGGGACATTGACCAGTCAGAACCTGCACATCGGTCCGGACGCGGCAGCCGACCGGTACCGCCTGCTCCGCTCGATCGGGCGCGGCGGGGAGGCCGTGCTCTATCTCGCCGAGATCGAACTCGCCGGCGGATCCGAACCCGTGGTCGTCAAAGTGCTCGACTCCAAGACGACCATCACCCCGGACGTCTTCGACCGGATCAGCCAGAAGTGGAACGAACAGGCCGAGCTGCTGCGGTTCGTCCACCGACCCGGTGTCGTGGGCGTGCGCGAGCACTTCGAGGGACCGCCGATCCACCGGCCCGGGGAGTCCTCGACCCTGACCGGACGGGCGCTCGTCCTCGTCATGAACCACGTCGACGGGCTCGACCTGCGCGACTGGCGGGCCGAACGCACGCTGGCCACGGCTGCCGAGCGGCGCGAGGTGATGCGCACGCTGGAGCAGCTGGCCGACGTACTGGACTGGCTGCACTCGGGGAAGGCCACCCCGTCCGGGCGCCAGGTCGTCCACGGCGACCTGTCCCCCGGCAACGTGATGGTCGACGCCTACGGGCAGGCGACCCTGGTGGACTTCGGCCTCAGCAAGCTGACCGCCGACCACCAGACGGCCGAGGTCTGGTTCACCCCGGGCTACGCGGCGCCCGAGGTCTTCGACGGCAAGCGGACCCCGGGCACGGACCGGTACGCCTTCGGGGCCATCGCGTACTTCCTGCTCAGCGGGGAGTCCCCGCCCGCCACACCGGAGCAGCTGGCGCAGGCGCTGGCCGCGCTGCCGCAGATCGCCGTGCTGGACGCCGAGCAGCGGGCGCGCATCACCGCGATCTGCTCGGCCGACCCGGGGAAGCGGCCGGTGCTCCTGGCCGGCTGGATGAAGGACATCCGCCACGCGGTGGTGTCCACGACCACGGCCACCTCGCAGCGCGCCGCCCAGGAGGCTCCGCCCCGGCCGGCCGCACCGCCACCGCCGGTGGTCGCGCCGCAGGTGGCCGCGCCGCAGGTCGCCGCGCCGCCGGCGGTCCCGCCGCAGCCGGTCACGCCGCCGCCCACGGGAGCGCCGGTGACGGCGCCGCCGCCCGGGTACGCCCCGGCCGCGCCGCCGGTCCAGCCGCTCGAAGCCGCCACGACGGGACCTGCCACCGCTCCCGTCACCGCTCCCGCCCCGCAGCCGGAGCCGTCGGCGGTGCCCGCCGGGTACGGGCCGACGTACAACCTGAACCCGGCACCCGCCCCGGCTCCCGCCCCCGGGCCCGTAGTCCCGAAGAAGAAGCGGCGGACCGGCCTGGTCGTGGGCTCGGTGGCCGGGGTGCTCGTCCTCGCCGCGCTCGCGGTGGCCGGCGTACAGCTGCTGAAGGACAAGGACCAGGGGCCGGACCGGGCGGCCGGGAGCGACAAGCCGGCCGGGGCGGCGAGCTCCGCCGCCCCCGACCTGCCGACCCCGTCCGCCTCCGCGTCCCCCGGCCCGTCCGGGACCGGCGCCGACGCGCCCCTGACCCAGCCCACCGGCACGGCCTCCAAGCCTCCCGGGGGCGTCGCTCCGGGCGTCAACGCCGCCGATCTGACCGTCATGAGCGCCGTCGACGGACTGGGTGACTTCGTCGTCGGGGCAGCGAAGATCAACACCAAGCAGTACGGCGCCGCGTTCATCGCCGACCTGGGCTGCAACGGCGACGCGATCGCGGAGTTCGACCTCAACCGTGAGTGGAAGTACCTGGACTTCACGGCCGGGATCGACGACGGCTCCAGCCATGAGAAGGGCCGGGTCACCATCGCGCTCGACGGCCAGCCCGCCGCCTTCTCCGAGCTGGTCACGCTGGGCAATCCGATCACCAAGAGAGTGGAGGTCAACGGCGCCCTGCGCCTGCGGCTCAAGGTGGAGGCCGGCTGCGACGTCGGCAAGGTGGTCATCGCCGGGCCGCAGCTGACGCGCTGACGCCAGAGCGGTCCGCTCACGGGGGCCGCGGACCGCGCGCCCGCCGTGCGCGGTCACCCCGCACCCGGTCTGAACGACGACGGCCCCGCACCGGGAAGTCCGGTGCGGGGCCGTCGTACGAAAGGAGGCTTACTCGGAGACGCCCAGGCGCTCCAGGATGAGCTCCTTGACGCGCGCCGCGTCGGCCTGGCCACGGGTGGTCTTCATGACCGCTCCGACCAGGGCGCCCACCGCGGCGATCTTGCCGCCGCGGATCTTGTCCGCGATGGCCGCGTTGCCCGCGATGGCCTCGTCCACGGCCGCGCCGAGCGCGCCCTCGTCGGAGACGACCTTCAGGCCGCGCTTCTCGACGACCTCGTCCGGGGTGCCCTCGCCGGCGAGGACGCCTTCGAGGACCTTGCGGGCCAGCTTGTCGTTGAGCGAACCGTCGGCGACCAGGGCCGCGACCCGGGCCACCTGGGCCGGGGTGATCGGCAGCTCGTCGACGACGACGCCCTGCTCGTTGGCGTTGCGGGCCAGCTCGCCCATCCACCACTTGCGCGCGGCCGTCGAGTCGGCACCGGCCTCGATCGTGGCGACGATGGAGTCCACCGCACCCGCGTTGAGGATCGACTGCATGTCGTGCTCGGTGACGTCCCACTCCTCGCGGAGCCGGTTGCGGCGCACGCGCGGCATCTCGGGCAGACCGCCGCGCAGCTCCTCGACCCACTCGCGGGACGGGGCGACGGGGACCAGGTCGGGCTCCGGGAAGTACCGGTAGTCCTCGGCGTTGTCCTTGATGCGGCCGGCGGTGGTGGAGCCGTCCTCCTCGTGGAAGTGCCGGGTCTCCTGCACGATCGAGCCGCCCGACGAGAGCACCGCCGCGTGGCGCTGGATCTCGAAGCGGGCCGCGCGCTCCACGGAACGCAGGGAGTTGACGTTCTTGGTCTCCGAACGCGTGCCGAACTCGGACTCCGGGGTCGGACGCAGCGACAGGTTCACGTCGCAGCGCATCTGGCCCTTGTCCATGCGGGCCTCGGAGACGCCGAGCGCCTTGATGACCTCGCGCAGCTCCGCGACGTACGCCTTGGCGACCTCGGGGGCCCGCTCGCCCGCGCCCTCGATGGGCTTGGTGACGATCTCGATGAGCGGGATGCCGGCCCGGTTGTAGTCCAGCAGGGAGTGGGACGCGCCGTGGATACGGCCGGTGGCGCCGCCGACGTGCAGCGACTTGCCGGTGTCCTCCTCCATGTGGGCGCGCTCGATCTCCACGCGGAAGATCTCGCCGTCCTCCAGCTGGACGTCCAGGAAGCCGTTGAAGGCGATGGGCTCGTCGTACTGGGAGGTCTGGAAGTTCTTCGGCATGTCCGGATAGAAGTAGTTCTTCCGGGCGAAGCGGCACCACTCGGCGATCTCGCAGTTCAGCGCGAGACCGATCTTGATGGCCGACTCGACGCCGATGGCGTTGACGACCGGCAGCGAGCCGGGCAGACCGAGGCAGGTCGGGCAGGTCTGCGAGTTGGGCTCGGCGCCCAGCTCGGTGGAGCAGCCGCAGAACATCTTGGTCTTGGTGCCGAGCTCGACATGGACCTCAAGGCCCATGACGGGGTCGTACGAGGCGAGAGCGTCCTCGTACGAGAGCAGTTCGGTGAAGGTGGTCACGGTGAAACTTTCCCTCTCAGCCCAGCAGGACGTCGTCGTCGCCCAGGCGCTTCAGCTCGCGGTACAGGATCGCGAGGCCGGTGACGATGGCGGCGGCGGACACGGCGGCGTCGACCAGCTTCAGCACGTCGTGCTCGCTGCGGGCCTTCTTGACCTGCTTGATCACGCTGATGGCGCCGAAGGCGGTGGTGCCGATCGACAGGTACGTGCCGGTCTTGGACTTCTTGAAGCCCTTGGCCTTGGTCAGTGCACTGGTGCTCACAGCGACGGTGCCTCCTCAAGCAGCGGGTGACCCCAGCGCGCGACGAAGGCCGCCTCCACGGCGGCACCGACCTTGTAGAGCCGGTCGTCCTTCATCGCCGGGGCGATGATCTGGAGCCCGACCGGGAGACCGTCCTCCGGTGCCAGGCCGCAGGGGAGCGACATGGCGGAGTTGCCGGCCAGGTTGGTCGGGATGGTGCACAGGTCCGCGAGGTACATGGCGAGCGGGTCGTCGGTGCGCTCGCCGATGGGGAAGGCGGTGGTCGGGGTCGTCGGGGAGACGATCACGTCGACCTTCTCGAAGGACTTCTCGAAGTCCTGCGTGATGAGCGTGCGGACCTTCTGGGCCGAGCCGTAGTACGCGTCGTAGTAGCCGGAGCTGAGCGCGTAGGTGCCGAGGATGATGCGGCGCTTGACCTCGTCGCCGAAGCCGGCCTCGCGGGTCAGGGCGGTGACGTCCTCGGCGGACTTCGTGCCGTCGTCGCCGACGCGCAGGCCGTAGCGCATGGCGTCGAAGCGGGCCAGGTTGGAGGAGCACTCGGACGGCGCGATCAGGTAGTACGCGGCCATCGCGAGGTCGAAGGACGGGCAGTCCAGCTCGACGATCTCGGCGCCGAGCTCCTTGAGGAGCTCCACCGACTCGTTGAAGCGCTGGACGACACCGGCCTGGTAGCCCTCGCCGGCGAACTGCTTGACCACACCGACGCGCATCCCGGCGACGGAGCCGTTGCGGGCGGCCTCGACGACCGGCGGGACCGGGGCGTCGATGGAGGTGGAGTCGAGCGGGTCGTGCCCGGCGATGACCTCGTGCAGGAGGGCCGCGTCCAGGACCGTACGGGCGCAGGGCCCGCCCTGGTCGAGGGAGGAGGAGAAGGCGACCATGCCGTAGCGGGAGACACCGCCGTACGTGGGCTTCACGCCGACCGTGCCGGTGACGGCGGCGGGCTGGCGGATGGAGCCGCCGGTGTCCGTGCCGATCGCGAGCGGGGCCTGGAAGGCGGCGAGGGCCGCCGCGGAGCCGCCGCCGGAGCCGCCGGGGATCCGGGTGAGGTCCCAGGGGTTGCCGGTGGGGCCGTAGGCGCTGTTCTCGGTGGAGGACCCCATGGCGAACTCGTCCATGTTGGTCTTGCCGAGGATGACGACGCCGGCTTCCTTCAGCTTGCGCGTCAGGGTGGCGTCGTAGGGCGGGATCCAGCCTTCGAGGATCTTCGAACCGACGGTGGTCGGGACCCCGACGGTGGTGAAGATGTCCTTGAGGGCGAGGGGCACGCCGGCCAGCGGGCCGAGCTTCTCGCCGGCCGCGCGCTTGGCGTCGACGGCGCGGGCCTGGGCGAGCGCACCCTCGCGGTCCACGTGCAGGAAGGCGTTGACCTTCTCGTCGGTGGCGTCGATGCGGGCCAGGTGGGCCTCGGTCACCTCGACGGCCGTGAGCTCGCCGGAGGCGATCTTCTCGGCGGTCTGGGCGGCCGTGAGCTTGATGATGTCGACCATGGTTGTTAGTCCTCCCCCAGGATCTGCGGCACCTTGAAACGCTGCTGCTCCTGGGCGGGAGCACCGGAGAGCGCCTGCTCGGGGGTGAGCGACGGACGGACCTCGTCCGCGCGCATGACGTTCGTCAGCGGCAGCGGGTGGGAGGTCGGCGGGACGTCTTGGTCGGCGACCTCGGAGACGCGGGCGACCGCGCCGATGATGTCGCCGAGCTGTCCGGCGAAGTGATCCAGCTCGTTGCTGGACAGCTCAAGGCGCGCCAGCCGAGCGAGGTGGACGACCTCCTCGCGCGTAATGCCAGGCATGCAGCGATCCTCTGGGGGTGGGTGGATGTTTCGTTTCGGACCCAATCCTATGGGGCGCGGCGGCCGGCCTGCGAAACGGTTTGGCCCGGGCAGCTGCTCGGAGCCGTCGGCGCCGCCCGGACCCGCGCCTCCGACGCCGGCGGGGCTCGAAGATCCGGGGCTCCGCCCCGAACCCCGCGCCTCGAACGCCGGCGGGGCTGGTGGTGCCGGCGTTCGAGGCCCGGGGTCTGGGGCGGAGCCCCGGCAGCGGCGCCGCGCCCGACCCGGCCGGCGCCGGTCAGACCGCGTCGGCCTCGGCCGCGGCCAGCTCGGCCGTGATGTCCGCCGGGCGGCGCCAGCCGCGCTCGCCGCGGGCCAGCAGCCAGGCGGTGGCCTCCTGCGGCGGCATGGCGGCGGCGACGAGCCAGCCCTGGACGGCGTCGCAGCCCAGGTCCCGCAGCCGCTCCCAGGTCTCGTCGTCCTCGACGCCCTCCGCCACGACCAGCAGGCCCAGCGAGTGCGCGAGGTCCACCGTGCAGCGGACGATCTCCGCGTCCTGCGTGTCGACCGCCAGCCGGCCGACGAACGAGCGGTCGATCTTCAGCTCGCTGACCGGCAGGCGGCGCAGGTGGACGAGCGAGGAGTAGCCGGTGCCGAAGTCGTCCAGGGACATCTTCACGCCGTGGCCGGTGAGCCCGGCCATGGTGTCGGCCGCCCGCTGGGGGTCCTCCAGCAGGACGTGTTCCGTTATCTCCAGCTGCAGCCCGCTCGCCGGGACCCCGTGGCGGGCCAGTCGGGCGGCGACCGCGCCCGCGAAACCCGGGGTGTGGACGTCGCGGGGCGACACGTTGACCGCCACCGGGACCTTGAGGCCCTGGGCCCGCCACCGCGCCACCTGGGCGAGGGCCGTCTCCAGTACGTACTCCGTCAGGTGCGGCATCAGCCCGGAGGTCTCGGCGATCGCGATGAACTCGTCCGGGGACACCCTGCCGCGTTCCGGGTGCACCCAGCGCACCAGGGCTTCCAACCCGGCGACCTGGCCGTCGAAGCGGACCTTCGGCTGGTAGTGGAGTTCCACTTCGCCGGCGTCGAGGGCTCTGCGGAGGTCGCCGAGCAGGCCCAGGCGGTCGGGGGTGTTGCTGTCCCGCTTGGACTCGTACACCTCGACGCCCGTCCGGTCGCGCTTCGCCTGGTACATCGCCACGTCCGCGCGCCGCAGCAGGCCCTCCGCGTCGAGCGCGTGGTCGGGGAAGACGGCGAGGCCCGCGCTGGCCTCCAGGACGAGCGTGAGGCCGTCCAGGTCGAGGGGGGAGCTGAGCTCCGCGACCAGGTTGCGGGCGATGCGCTGGGCGCTGGTGGTGGAGTCCGCGAAGGGGAGCAGGACCGCGAACTCGTCGCCGCCGAGGCGCGCGGCCTCGGCGTCCTCGGGCAGCGCCTGGCGCAGCCGCTCGGCGATCTGGAGCAGCAGCCGGTCGCCCGCCAGGTGTCCCAGGGTGTCGTTGACCGCCCGGAAGCGGTCCAGGTCGATGAGCACGAGGGCGGCCCGCGTGCCGGAACGTTCGGCCTCGTCCAGGGCGGACCACGCCCGCTCCAGCAGCCACTGCCGGTTGGGCAGCCCGGTCAGCGGGTCCCGCAGCTGTTCCTCGGCGCGCGCCCGGGCGATCCACAGGGTGGAGTCCAAGGCGATCAGCGGTACGGCGAACAGCGGCAGCAGCACCGGCAGGCTGACGGCGACGACGCAGATCAGGGGGGCGATGCCGAGCAGTGCCACCGCGACTAAGGCCTGCCGGAGCAGGGCGGTGCGGGCGACGGTGGGCAGGCCGTCACCGCGCGGGGCCAGCGCGACCCAGAGCAGGAACCGGGTGGCGAGCAGGTAGGCGACGGCGACGAGGACGATCTCGGGGATCGCCTCCAGCCCCCACGAGGTCGGGGGCCAGGGGGTCTCGACGGAGGGCACCTCGCCGAACGCGGCGAGTACGAGGGCGCCGGCTCCGATGCCGAGGATGTCCACGGAACCGTGCAGCAGCCCCTGCCGCCAGCGGTGCCGGCGCGCGGCCCCGACCAGGGAGACCACGGCCAGCGAGACCAGTCCGGCGGGGACCCATCCGTAGAGGATGAGCACGCCGAGGGTGAGCGCGGCGCCCGATCCGGTGCCGCCCCACCAGCGGTCGCGGCCGAGGGCGACGAGGTGGCCGACGATGATGCCGGTGAGGAGGGCCAGCGCCCAGCCGACCGGCCCGCCGGGGAACAGGGCATGACGGCCGCTCAGCGCGGAGACGATGCCGATGGTGAGCACCGTGACGGCGAGGCCCACGACGAGGAAGGGCAGCACACCGCGCCGCTCCTGCCCGCCCGCAGCGGTGTGGACCGGTCGGGTCTCCGGAGGCCTGGCACCCAGGACCCCGGGCCTGCCCGCCCTGCCCGCCCGCATGGACGGGAGTTCCCCGCCGAATTCAGGTGACGGGTCGGCGCTTTCGGTGGGTTTCATGCCCGTACCTCTCACAGCCGGCGATGCCGATGTCACGCGATGGCCCCGATGTCATGCCACCACGGCCGAATCGCATCCTGCGGCCGTGCACGACAGGCGCACCCCTCAACAGTAGGACGCGCGAGGCTCCCAGGGGCAGCGGTCGGCAGTGGTTGCCCGAATGCGACCCA
This sequence comes from Streptomyces venezuelae, assembly GCF_008642275.1. Lineage (NCBI taxonomy): Bacteria > Bacillati > Actinomycetota > Actinomycetes > Kitasatosporales > Streptomycetaceae > Streptomyces > Streptomyces venezuelae. Next base: position 5,255,539 of record NZ_CP029189.1, on the reverse strand, counting down.
GCCATCCTCATCAGTACGGTATCCGCCGAACGGGTGAGTTTGGACCGGGACCCCCCTGTCACCCGTCCGATGATCCGACAGCTCACCGCCCTGCGACCAGCCTTGTACCGGCCGTTTACCACCCTTCGCCGCGCCTGGCGTGCGCCCGCCCGTACGGCCGCACGCCACGCATCCGTTCGCCTTCGCTACTCCCCCTCGGCGATTCGCCCGGTCGCCACTACTGCGCTCCGCCCTCGCCGTCCACCGGGAGCGCGACCGCCCGCGCCGCGTCCGGACCCTGCTCCAGCAGCACGGCGAACCCGGCGTCGTCGAGGACGGCGAGTTTCAGCTGCATCGCCTTGTCGTACTTCGAGCCGGGGTTGTCCCCGACCACGACGAAGGAGGTCTTCTTCGAGACGGAGCCGGTGACCTTGGCGCCGCGGCTCTGCAGGGCCTCCTTCGCGCCGTCCCGCGTGTGGCTCTGCAAAGTGCCGGTGACGACGACGGTCAGCCCCTCCAGCGGCCGCGGCCCCTCCTCCTCGGCGGAACCTTCCTCCTCCATCCGCACCCCGGCCTCCCGCCACTTGCGCAGGATCTCCTGGTGCCAGTCGACGGCGAACCACTCCTTGAGCGAGGCGGCGATGATCGCGCCGACGCCGTCGGTGGCGGTCAGCTCCTCCTCGGTGGCCTGCTCGATGCGCTCGATCGACCGGAACTCGCGCGCGAGGGCCTCGGCGGCGACCGGTCCGACATGACGGATCGACAGGCCGTTGATGATGCGGGCGAGCGGGCGCTCCTTGGCGGCGGCGATGTGCTCCAGCATGGCCAGGGCGTTCTTCTTCGGCTCGCCCTTCTGGTTGGCGAAGACCGTGACGATCTTCTCCTCGCCCGTCTTCGGGTCCCGCTTGGGCAGCCCGCTGTCCGGGTCGAGGACGTACGCCTTGATGGGCAGCAGCTGCTCGATGGTCAGGCCGAAGAGATCGCCCTCGTCCAGCAGCGGCGGCTCGGCCGGCTCCAGCGGGCCGGTCAGCGCGGCCGCCGCGACCATGCCGAAGTTCTCGATGTCCAGGGACTGCCGGCCGGCCAGATAGGCGACCCGCTCGCGCAACTGCGCCGGACAGCTGCGGGCATTGGGGCACCGGACGTCGATGTCCCCCTCCTTCATGGGCCGCAGCTCCGCCCCGCAGGCGGGGCAGAGCGCCGGCATCACGAACTCCCGCTCGCTGCCGTCGCGCAGGTCCACCACCGGGCCGAGGATCTCGGGGATGACGTCGCCCGCCTTGCGCAGGACGACGGTGTCCCCGATGAGGACCCCCTTGGCCTTGACGACCTCCTGGTTGTGCAGGGTCGCGAACTCCACCTCGGAGCCCGCCACCGTCACCGGCTCCACCTGCGCGTACGGGGTCACCCGGCCGGTGCGGCCGACGCCGACCTTGATGTCGATCAGCTTGGTGTTGACCTCTTCGGGCGCGTACTTCCAGGCGATCGCCCAGCGCGGGGCGCGCGCGGTGGAGCCGAGCCGGCCCTGGAGGGCGATCTCGTCGAGCTTGACGACCACGCCGTCGATCTCGTGCTCCACGGAGTGCCGGTTCACGCCGAAGTCCCGGATGAAGTCACGGACCTCGGCGAGCGTGGCGACCACCTTGTTGTGCTGCGCGGTGGGCAGGCCCCACTCGTGCAGCAGCTCGTACGCCTGCGACTGGCGCTCGATCTCGAAGCCCTCGCGGGCGCCGATGCCGTGCACGACCATGTGCAGCGGGCGGCTCGCCGTGACCTTGGGGTCCTTCTGCCGCAGCGAACCGGCCGCCGCGTTGCGCGGGTTGGCGAAGGGCTTGCCCTCCGCCTCCACCAGCCGGGCGTTGAGCTCCTCGAACTTCTCCATCGGGAAGTAGACCTCGCCGCGGATCTCGACCAGGGCCGGGATCCGGTCGCCCTTCAGCCGGTCCGGGATCTCGGCGATGGTGCGGACGTTGGGCGTGATGTCCTCACCGGTGCGGCCGTCGCCGCGGGTGGCCGCCCGGGTGAGACGGCCGTTCTCGTAGGTGAGGTTGACGGCGAGGCCGTCCACCTTGAGCTCGCACAGGTAGTGGTAGTCCGAGGTGTTCACGTCCCGCGCCACCCGCTCGGCCCAGGCGGACAGTTCCTCGTCGTCGAAGGCGTTGTCGAGGGAGAGCATCCGCTCCCGGTGCTCGACGGAGGCGAAGTCCGTCTCGTACGCCCCGGCCACCTTCTGCGTGGGCGAGTCGGGCGTACGGAGCTCCGGGTACTGCTCCTCCAGCGCCTCCAGCGAGCGCAGCAGCTGGTCGAACTCGGCGTCGCTGACGACCGGCTGGTCGTTCACGTAGTACCGGAAGCGGTGCTCCTCGACCTGCTCGGCCAGCAGCTGGTGCTGCTCACGCACCGCCGCCGGTACTGCCGTGTCCTGCTGTTCGGCTGCCATGCCGTGTCCTCCCGTGGCCCGTCCTCGACCGTCACTCAGGGTTGTCGGCGAGCGACCTCGCCGCCCTGACGCAATGCGCCTGCACCGCGCGGGCGTAGGCGGGCGAAGCGCCCGCCAGACCGCACGACGGGGTGACCACGACGGACTCCGCCAGAGTCCCCGGGGCCAGCCCCAGCCTGCGCCAAAGCTTCCTGACACCCATGACGCTACCGCCCGGGTCCGACAACGGGGCGTCCGTGCCGGGCACCACTCCGGCGAAGAGTTTCGTGCCGCCTTCGACCGCCTCCCCGATGGCGTCGTCCTCGCGCTCGGTGAGCAGCGAGAAATCGAACGACACCCCCGTGGCGCCGGCCCTGCGGAGCAGGCCGAAGGGGACCTCGGGTGCGCAGGAGTGCACCACGACCTCCCCTTCGTGGACGGCGAACAGGTCGCGCAGCGCGCCCTCGACCACCTGCCGGTCGACGGCGCGGTAGGTGCGGTAGCCGCTCGCCGAGCGGACCCGGCCGAGCAGTACGGCCGTCAGGGAGGGCTCGTCGAGCTGCAGCACGACCTCCGCCCCCGGAACGCGTTTGCGCACGTCGGCCAGGTGCTCGCGCAGGCCCTCGGCGAGCGATCCGGCCAGGTCCCGGCAGGCTCCGGCGTCCTGGAGCATGGCCTCGCCGCCGTGCAGTTCCAGCGCGGCGGCCAGCGTCCACGGCCCGACGGCCTGGACCTTGAGCTTCCCCGCGTACCCCTGGGTGAACTCCTCCAGCGCGTCCAGGTCCTCGCCCAGCCAGGAGCGGGCCCGCTTCGTGTCCCGTCCCGGGCGGTCGCTGATCCGCCAGCCGCTGGGCTCGACGTGGGCGTACATGTCGACCAGCAGCCCGAGGGACCGGCCGATCATGTCGGCGCCGGGTCCGCGGGCGGGCAGCTCGGCGAGGTAGGGGAACTCCTCGAAGGAGCCGGTGACGGTCTTCGCGGCCTCGCGGGCGTCTCCGCCGGGCAGCGATCCGACGCCGGTGGCGCCGGCGCTCATCGGCCCGGCCGGACGCTCAGGTCGTTGACCTCGGCGTCGCGTGGCAGGTCCACGGCCATGACGATCGTGGTCGCCACGGACTCGGGGTCGATCCAGGCGGCCGGGTCGTACTCCTTGCCCTCCTGCGAGTGCACCTTGGCCTGCATGGGGCTGGCGGTGCGGCCCGGGTAGACGGAGGTGACGCGGATGCCGTTGGCCCGCTCCTCGCCGCGCAGCGAGTCGGCGAGCGCCTTGAGCCCGTGCTTGGAGGCGGCGTACGCGCTCCAGTCGGGGTGGGCGGTGAGGCCGGCGCCCGAGTTCACGAACACGACGGTGGCCTTGGAGGCGCGCAGGGTGGGCAGCAGCAGCCGGGTGACCTCGGCGGGGGCGATCAGGTTCACGTTGAGCTGCTGGTGCCAGGTCTTGGGCCGGAGCTCGCCGACCGGCCCGAGGTCGACGATCCCGGCGATGTGCAGCAGGGAGTCGATCCGCTCCGGGAGGGCCTGCTTGGAGAACGCCCACGACAGCCGGTCGGGGTCGGCGAGGTCGCCCACGAGGGACGTGGCGCCGGGGTAGCGGCCGACGAGCTCGCGGGCCCGGCCGGCGTCCCGGGCGAGGAGGACGAGGTCGTCGCCGCGGGCGTGCAGCCGGGCCGCGACGGCGGCGCCGATGCCGGAGCCGGCACCGGTGATCAAGTGAGTAGCCATACCGCCCATGCTCGCACCCCCGGGCGGGCGCGGGGGCCGAAGGCCGAGGTCAGGTGCCGACGGCAGCCTGCCGGTACGCCGCCTCGATCCGGGCCCGCACGTCGCCCCGCGACCCGCCCGGGCTCCGGTGAGGGCGTCCCGTCCGCGCGCCGGGAGGTCAGCCGGCTGCGGCGGCCCGCCGGGACCGTCGGACGACCTCCCGGGCCAGGGCCGCCCTCCGCGCGGTGACGGCGGGCGGGAAGCCGGTGCCGATGACCATGCGCGGGTGCGCGGCCGCGAGCTGTGCCCGCCGGTCCTCGCGCGGCTCGGCCCAGCGCTCCAGCGCCTCGTCGCGTACGGCGTCCAGCGCGGCCGCCGGGTCGGCGGCGGGCGGAACGAACAGGCCGGGTGCCCGCCGGGCGTGCTCGCTCCAGCGGTCGGCCCAGAACTCCACGGTCCAGCCGGGCCAGCGGGCGGCCATGCGTCCGGCGTGCGGCACGATCCCGGTCAGCCACCAGCCGACCGTGCGGGCCACGGGGTCGACGTGGACGCCGGCTTCGGCGCGCCCCGCGTACGCGGCGTGGCCGGGGGCGGCCGCGAGCCGGTCGAGGAGGGCCGGGCCCTCGGCCACGGGATGGTCGTCGATGTGGGCGAGGACGTGGCAGCGGCCGGATCCGACCGTGACGACGGCGGCCATCGGGTCGGGGTCGGCCAGCTCCTCGTCGTCGGCCTCCAGGGCGGGGCCGGGGTACAGGGTGTCGCGTACGTGTCCCGGGTCCAGGCCGACGTGGGTGCGCAGGCCGCTCTGGCCGTCGTACATCCAGCGGAGCTCCCATCCGGGCCAGGCGGGCCCGAGCAGCCGCCACCAGGCGGCGCGGGTGCGCATGGCCACCGACGGGCCTTCCTGGGCGAAGACCAGGAGCAGTCGGCGGGAGGGGTCGATCAGGGCGCCCGCTTCGCACATGTCGTCGTCGTACCAGGGGCCCTCCTCGACCCGGTGACCGAGGACGAAGGGCAGGACCGCGTCCGGGCCGCCGAGCAGGTCGAGGTCGAGGCCGACGGCGCCGAACGAGGAGCCCCGGCACTCGTACCCCTCGGCGCCCGCGATCACGAAGGTGGCGCGGTTGCCCATCAGAGGCCGGCTTGGGCGCGCAGGGCGGCGGCCGTCTTCGAGGCGTCGTAGCCGGCCTGGACGCCCTCGACGAGGACGACCTCGCCGGCCATGTGGTCGGTGCGCAGCGGGAGGATGGCCTGGTAGGCGTCGGAGGCGTACCAGGCGCGGGCGCTCTCGATGTCCGGGAAACCGATCATGACGATCGTGCCGGGGAAGGGGCCCTCCAGGACCTCGACCTCCGTGCCGTGGACGAGGAAGCGCCCGCCGAAGGGGTCCAGGGTCGACTGCATCGTCTCGATGTACCGGAGGATGTCCTCGTTCATGGTCTCGGGACGGATGTGGGCGATGGCGTACGCGGTCATGGTCTGCTCCCCCTGTGAACCCTGTGAACCCTGTGAACCGGCCCGCCGGTGCGGGCCGTTGATCCGATCCTGCCAGGGTGTGGGCCCGGTGGCGATTACCCCGCAGGTCATGCCGGTGCGGGCTGGAAGGTGCGCCGGTAGGCGATCGGGGAGACACCGAGCGTGGAACGCATGTGCTGGCGCAGGGAGTTCGCCGAACCGAAGCCGGCCCGGTGGGCCACCAGGTCGACCGGGAGATCGCTGGACTCCAGCAGGTGCCGGGCCAGTTCGAGGCGTTGTGCGGTGAGCCACTGGACCGGCGTCATGCCGACCTCGTCGCGGAACCGGCGGGTGAAGGTGCGCAGGCTCATCCGGGCGTGCGCGGCCAGTTCGGCCAGGGTGACCGGTTCGGCGAGGCGCTCCAGGGCCCAGGCGCGGGTGGCGGTGGTGGTGGCGACGGTCGGCTCGGGAACGGGGCGGTCGATGTACTGGGCCTGGCCGCCGTCGCGCCAGGGCGGCACGACGCACATGCGCGCGGCCCGGTTGGTGACGGCGACGCCGTGGTCGCGGCGGATCATGTGCAGGCACAGGTCGACCCCGGCGGAGACGCCGGCCGAGGTCAGGACGTCGCCGTCGTCGACGAAGAGCACGTCCTCGTCGATGCGCACCCTCGGGTAGGCGCGGCGGAACTCCCGGGCGAGGTTCCAGTGGGTGGTCGCCGGCCGGTCGTCGAGCAGGCCGGCGGCGGCGAGCACGTAGGACCCGGTGCAGATCGACACGAGGCGGGTGCCGGGACGGATGCGGGCGATGGCCCCGGCGACCGCGGGCGGCAGCGGCCCGCCGAGGGCCAGCTCCGGCATGGCGTGGGTGGGCGGGACGATCACCGTGTCGGCTGCGGCGAGGGCCTCGGGGCCGGCGGCGGGCTGGAGGGTGAAGCCGGAGTCGCTGAGCACGGGGGCTCCGTCGGCGGTGCAGACGACGACCTCGTAGAGGTCCTCGCCGGCCTCGCCCACCGCGGCGCCGAAGACCCGGGAGGGAATGCCCAGCTCGAACGGGGGGAAGCCCGGCAGGGCGAGCACCGCGACGAGGTGGCGTCCGCCCGTGCCGCTCCCGGGGCGGGCCGTGCGTTCGGTGTCCTGCCACATCTCGCTCATGGCCAGATCCTGTCACATAGTGGCCAAACGGCCAACACCGCCGGGGGGTGCCCTGCCCGAATCTGGGACACGTCGCCGGGAAACGACCCGGATCCCGACACCTGCGGATGGAATGAGGCGGACAGAAATGCGCGCGATCGTCGTGAACGAGTGGGGCGGCCCGGAGAACCTGGTCGAGCGGGAGATCGACCGGCCCGAGCCCGGACTGGGCGAGGTCCTCGTCCGGGTCCACGCGGCCGGCGTCAACCCGGTCGACTGGAAGACCCGGGACAGCGGTGCGCTCATCGCCTGGGGCGAGCACCCGATCGTCGGCTGGGACGTCTCCGGCACCGTCGAGGCGGTCGGCCCCGGCGTGACGCTCCACTCGCCCGGTGACGAGGTGTACGGCATGCCGCACTTCCCGCGGCAGGCGGGCGGCTACGCCGAGTACGTGACCGCCCCCGCCCGGCACTTCGCCCCCAAGCCGGCCGCGCTGGACCACGTGGGGGCCGCGGCGCTGCCGCTGGCCGCGCTGACCGCCTGGCAGGCCCTGGTGGACACGGCCGGGGTCGGCGCCGGGCAGCGGGTGCTGGTGCACGCGGCGGCCGGCGGGGTGGGCCACCTGGCGGTGCAGATCGCCAAGGCGCGCGGCGCGTACGTGATCGGCACGGCGAGCGCGGGCAAGCACGCGCTGCTGCGCGAGCTCGGCGCCGACGAGGTGATCGACTACCGCACCACCGACTTCGAGGACGCCGTCGCCGACGTGGACGTCGTGATCGACGCCATCGGCGGGGACTACACGCTCCGCTCGCTGAAGGTCCTCAAGGCCGGCGGCCACCTCGTGACCCTGCCCGGCCCCGACTCCCTGCCGGCCGACCCGCAGGGCGTGCACGCCTCCTGGGTCCTGGTGGAGCCGGACCTGGGCGGCCTGCGGGAGATCGCGGCGCTCGTCGAGCAGGGTCTGCTGAAGCCGCTGGTCGACACGGTGCTGCCGCTGGAGCAGGCCGCGAAGGCCCACGAGATCGGCGAGCAGGGCCGCACCACCGGCAAGATCGTCCTGACGGTCGCCTGAGAACGGGACGCCGCGGACCCGTCCCGGCGCCGTGCCCGCCGCGTTCCGCCCGCCGCCCCGGCCCGACGACCGGGGACCGCGGGCGGGGCGGGCGTCCGCGTCCGTCGGGCCACCCCGCGCGCCCTCGCCCCGGCCCGTCGGTACAGACTCCCGCCATGGAGCATTCGCAGCGACACATGTACGAGATGGTCGACGCGCTCGTCCGGGCCGGCGGCCGTTTCCGCCCGCGTCCGACCCCGCTGGGCGACGACGCGTTCTGGCCGACCAAGACCGACCAGCGGTGCTCCATGGAGACGCCGATCGACTTCGCGGTGGCCAGGTCGGTACCGGGTCAGCCCGCGGACCTCGGCTTCGACGAGGACGACGACATGATCTCCTGCGGACTGTGCTGGGCGACGATCACGGGCGCGAACCACCGTCCCGGGACGACGTGGGGTGCACCGGGCGGGTGACCCTTCCGCCGGTGCGCCCGCCGCGCAGGTGGCGCTGGAGGCGGGCGTGGCGGAACTGGTAGACGGCCCCGACCTGGCGCAGGACGCCCCGCCGGTAGGCGTCCTCCAGGAAGGCGACCGTCGCCCAGGGGAGGCGGCCGGTCAGGGGCAGCCAGATCCGGGCCAGGAGCACCCACTGGCCCCAGGCGGTGAACGCCAGGGCGTAGGAGAGCGCACCGGCCACCCCGCCCACGGCGCCGAGCGCGAGCCCGTCGGCCATCGGCCAGGTCAGGGGGCCGACGACACCCTGGAGCAGCTCGGTCATGAGCCGGCCGCCGAAGGCGATCACCAGGGTCAGCATCGGCGCGAGGAAGAGCGCCTGGCGCACGACGATGCTGCGGTTGACGGCCAGCAGGTCCGTCGGGGTGGCGGCACGGCCGAGGTCGATGGGGGTCTCCAGGGCGGCCACCAGCCCGAGTACGAGGCCGCCCGCCAGGGCGAACGTGAGCCCGTACATGAGGCAGTTGACCGCCGTCGCCTCGATCACCGCGGCGTTGAGCAGCACCCCGCCGTAGGTCAGCCGCGCGCCCACGGTGAAGGCGATCCCGCACCCGAGGCCCATCACGAGGCCGCCCAGGAGTCCGGCCGGGACCAGGGTGGCGAACCTGCGGGAGGTCGGTCCGGCGCCCCGTCCGCGGCGGCCGGGCAGCCGCATCCGCACCCGGGACGGCTCGAACGCCCGGATCCCGAGCACGGCCATGAGCCCGTGGACCAGCCCGAAGGCGAGGCCGACGGCGGGGCCGAACAGCAGCGCGTCCAGCAGGCCCGTACCCAGGGCGAACGCGGCGCCGCGGCCCGCGGCCAGGTTCTTGGCCGGGAAGACGAGCCAGTCGGCGACGGCGGTGACCAGGGAGCAGGCGAGGACGACGGCCAGGATCCGCGAGGACGGCGGCAGCGAGTCGCGCAGCTGCCACCACGCGAGGTCCTGGCCCGCGCGGCGCCCGGGCCGGTCCAGGTGGTCGGCGAGGTGGCCCAGGTAGCGCCGGGCGCGGTACGGGTCCCATGTACGCGGTCCGCGCCCGCGTCGGGCACCCGGGACGGCCACGGGCAGGGACCGGTAGACGCTCGGTACGAACCCGGCCAGCAGATGCTCCTCGATGGCCTCGGGGGTCGGGAAGCGGGCCTCGTCCAGCAGCTCCGCCGGATCCTGGGCCGGGGTGTCGCTGTAGGCGGTCCGGGCGAGCAGGACCATCAGCGGGGTGCTCAGCACGGCCCTGAGCCGGGTGCCCGGCCCGTCGCCCGGGCCGGTGCGCAGCCGCTCCAGGACGGGGTCCCACCCGGTGGCGGCCCGGCCGCCCGGGCCGTCGCGGCGCTCCGGGCCCGCCCCGCCGGCCGGCGCGCCCGGGCGAGCGGTGCGGGGCAGGTAGTGGACCAGGTCGTCGGCGTCCAGGTCCAGCAGCTCGATGCCCGCGGTCCGGCGGAGCACCTCCACCCCGACGGCCTCGGTGAACTGCTCGGTGCGGCTGGTCAGCAGCAGCGGCAGGGAGCTCGCGTTGAGTTCGCGCAGGGCGACGCCGAGCAGCCCGGTGGCCATCTCGTCGAATCCGTCCAGGACCGGCAGGATCCATCCGGCGTCCACCAGGGCGGCGGCGAGGGTCGAACCGCCGGGGGCGAGCGCGCCGAGGTTCGGGTGGTCGCGCAGCAGGCGGGCGATCAGCCAGTCGCGCAGGGCGGTGCCGGTCGGGTCCCACGATCCCATGCTGAAGACCACGGGCACGGGTTCGGCGTCGGAGCGCGCCGCGAGGTGGTCGAGGACGAACCGCAGGACGAGGACGGTCTTGCCGGAGCCGGCCCGGCCGAGCACCACCAGCCGCCCGGAGCGGACGCGCCGGTAGACGTCGGCGATGTCCGTGAGGCCGCCGTCCAGGGACAGCGGGCCGAGGGCGGCCCCGGGCGGGGTGCCGCGGATGTTGTCCCAGTGGTCCATCAGGTCGGCGGGGGCCGAGCGCCAGCGCACGGGCAGCGGGAACGGGTCGTGGACGCGGCGCTGTTCCTCCTCGCGGATGCAGCGGCCGTAGACGTCGTGGGCGAGCGACCCGGCGGCCTCGGCCAGGGTGCCCCGGGACGTCGGCAGGGTGCGGTGCGGCACCGGACGGTCCGGACGGTCCGGTTCGGGCGCCCGTTCAAGCGCCGCCGCCCCCTCGGCCGCCGCCAGCTCGGCCGCTTCCTCCTCCGCCGTCTCCTTCTGCTGCGGCGCCGGAGCGGGAGCGGGAGCGGCGGCGCGCGGGTCCTGCCCGGCGGCGGCTCCGTTGCCGCGGTGGGCTGCCAGCAGGTCCGTCCAGAGCGCGTCCCGGTCGCGCTTCAGCTCGTCGGCCAGCGCGTGCGCGACCTGCCTCACCGTTCCCATCCGCGCGTCGGTGGGTTTGCCGGTCTCCAGCCGGTGGATGGTGCGGACCCCGAGCCGGGACCGCTCGGCCAACTGCTCCTGCGTCATCCCCGCCTCGTGCCGCAACCCGCGGAGCAACGCACCGAACCGGCTGCCCACTTGCCCGCCCTTCCCCCTCGACGACGACCCTGCCACTTGGGTCCGATGTCCTCCCGGATCCCGGTCAAACCACGGGGTACCGCCGACCGGCCACATATGGCCGGTTGCGGGCATGGTCCCCCGACCAGCGCGAACACCACGATGAGTGCCGGCCGCCGCACCCGACGCGGTGCCCGCCTTGACCCAAGGGGAGTCGACTCGTATGTCCACCAGGAAGCCGCGCAGGTTCGCCCGCCGCCTCAAGTCCGTCGTCGCGTCGACGGTCCTCCTGCTCGCCGGGGCCGTGGCCGCGCCGAGCACCGCGCACGCCGCTCCGGCGAACCACTACTACATCCAGATCGGCGGTACGGGGGCGGCCGCGGACGCCCCCGGCTGCACCACGAGCTTCGACGCCGCGAACCGGCATCTGGACGGGGGCATCGCGATTCCGGTCTGCTACGTCGCCAGCGGCGGCCCGTTCGTCGGCAGCCACAACGAACAGCCGGCCCCCTTCGCGCCGAGCTTCGGCGACAGCGTCAACCAGGGCTACTGGAACGCCAGGGCCGCTCTGGAGAACGCCTACCGGGCCGACCCGTCCGCGACCTTCACGATCGCCGGCTACTCCCAGGGCGCCTGGGTCGCCGACCTGTTGCTCCAGACGATCGCCGGCAACGGCACCGAGGTGCCGCGCGACCGGGTCGACGGCATGCTCTACTCCGACCCGATGCAGCCCGGAACCGGTTTCTGGCGCCTGGTCCCCCAGGGGGTCCTCGTCCCGTTCGTGGCGTACTCCCCCGGCACCGGGCCGGAGGTGTTCCCCGGTGTCCCGGTCCAGCGCCACTGCATCAGGACCGACGGGGTCTGTGACGCGACGTCCCTGGACTCCTTCCCCGGCTTCCTCCAGCAGCACCCGCGCTACTTCCGGGAGGGCGAGATCATCGCGAGCACCCTCGCCCGGCACGGCGGCAGCGGGACCGTCTGGTACCCGGCCGTCTGATCCGGACGGCATGACACCGCGGCCCGCCCGGGGGACGGGCCGCGGTGTCGTGCCGTGCTCGCGGGGTACTGCTCAGACGGTGGCGGCGGCCCGCGTCGTCGTGGCGATGGTGGCCGAGCCGACCACGCGGGTGCCGTCGTAGAGCACGATCGCCTGGCCGGGGGCCACGCCCCGGACCGGCTCGGTGAAGGAGACGCGCAGCTCGCCGTCCACGACCTCGGCGAAGACCTCGGTCTCGCCGCCGTGGGCGCGCAGCTGGGCGGTGTAGGTGCCGGGGGCGGCGGCCACGGCTCCGCACCAGCGGGGACGGATCGCGGTGAGGGCGGTGACGTCGAGGGCCTCGACGGGGCCGACGGTGACGGTGTTGTTCACCGGGGAGATGTCGAGGACGTAGCGCGGCTTGCCGTCGGGGGCCGGGTGGCCGATGCGCAGGCCCTTGCGCTGGCCGATGGTGAAGCCGAAGGCGCCGTCGTGGGTGCCGACCTTCTCGCCGGTCGCCTCGTCGACGATGTCGCCCTCGGCCTTGCCGAGGCGGTTCGCGAGGAAGCCCTGGGTGTCGCCGTCGGCGATGAAGCAGATGTCGTGGCTGTCGGGCTTCTTCGCGACGGCCAGCCCCCGCTCCTCGGCCTCGGCGCGGATCTCTTCCTTGGTGGTGAGGGTGTCGCCGAGCGGGAAGAGGGCGTGGGCGAGCTGCTTCTCGTCGAGGACGCCTAGGACGTACGACTGGTCCTTGGCCATGTCGGAGGCGCGGTGCAGCTCGCGGGAGCCGTCCCCGTTGAGCACGACGGTCGCGTAGTGCCCGGTGCAGACGGCGTCGAAGCCGAGCGCGAGGGCCTTGTCGAGCAGCGCCGCGAACTTGATCTTCTCGTTGCAGCGCAGGCACGGGTTCGGGGTGCGCCCGGCCTCGTACTCGGAGATGAAGTCCTCGACGACGTCCTCGCGGAAGCGCTCGGCGAGGTCCCAGACGTAGAACGGGATGCCGATGACGTCCGCGGCCCGGCGGGCGTCGCGGGAGTCCTCGATGGTGCAGCAGCCGCGGGCGCCGGTCCGGAAGGACTGGGGGTTCGCGGAGAGCGCGAGGTGGACGCCGGTCACGTCGTGCCCGGCTTCGACCGCGCGGGCGGCGGCGACGGCGGAGTCCACGCCCCCGGACATGGCGGCCAGGACGCGAAGGGGACGGGCGGTGCGCGGGAGGTTCTCAGTCATAGCACCGTCCAGAGTACGGGGGAACCGGGCGGGGTCACAGCGCGTTGTCGGTGTACGGGGGGTGGATCACATCGTCGAGCAGGGGAACAAGGGGAAGAAGGCGCCGGGGCGGACCCGCAGGGCCGTGCTCTTCGGCGGGCTCGGGGTCTTCGCGGTGGCCGCGGTGGCCGGCCGGGAGGAGATCGGCCGTGCCTGGTGGCTGATCCCGGGTGTGGACAAGCCGCGCAAGGAGGGCGAGCTCGACCACGCGGGCGCGAGCTGGACGTCGGCTTCGCCGGCGAACTGGCGCAAGGCGGACCGCCCGGCCGACTACCGGGTGGACCGGATCGTCGTGCATGTCACGCAGGGCGGCTTCGCGTCCTCGGTGGACGCCTTCAGGAACCCGTGGCACAAGGCGTCGGCGCACTACATAGTGCGCGGGGACGGGCACGTCGAGCAGATGGTGCGCGAGCTGGACGTGGCCTTCCACTCGGGCAGCCGCTCGATGAACGAGCGCAGTGTGGGCATCGAGCACGTGGGTTTCGTGGACCGTCCGCAGGACTTCACGGACGCGATGTACGCGGCTTCGGCCCGGCTGGCGGCCGACGTCTGCCGCCGGTACGGCATACCGGCGGACCGTAAGCACATCGTCGGCCACTCCGAGGTCCCGGGCGCCGACCACACCGACCCCGGCCGCCACTGGGACTGGAACCGCTACATCGGCCTGGTCCGGGCGGCCCTGGACGGCCCTAGCTGAGGCCCGCCGTGCGGGCGCGCTCGACCGCCGGGCCGATGGCGGCGGCCAGGGCCGCGACGTCCTCCCTGGTGGAGGTGTGGCCGAGGGAGAACCGCAGGGTGCCGCGGGCCAGCTGCGGGTCGGTGCCGGCGGCCAGCAGGACGTGGCTGGGCTGGGCCACGCCGGCGGTGCAGGCGGAGCCGGTGGAGCATTCGATGCCCTGTGCGTCCAGCAGGAGCAGCAGCGAGTCGCCCTCGCAGCCGGGGAAGCTGAAGTGGGCGTTGGCGGGGAGCCGCTCGTCGGGGTCTCCCCCGAGAACGGCGTCGGGCACGGCCGCCCGGACGGCGGCGACCAGCTCGTCGCGCAGGGCGCCGATCTCGGTGGCGAACCGCTCACGCCGTTCGACGGCGAGGACCGCGGCCACGGCGAAAGCGGCGATCGCCGGCACGTCGAGGGTGCCGGAGCGGACGTGCCGCTCCTGGCCGCCGCCGTGCAGGACGGGTACGGGGCTCTGGTCGCGGCCGAGCAGCAGTGCGCCGATGCCGTAGGGGCCGCCGACCTTGTGGCCGCTGACGGTCATGGCCGCGAGGCCGCTGTCACCGAAGTGGACGTCGAGCTGACCGAGGGCCTGGACGGCGTCGGAGTGCAGCGGGATCCCGTACGCGCGGGCGACGGCGGCCAGTTCGTGGACCGGCATGACGGTGCCGATCTCGTTGTTGGCCCACATGACGGTGGCCAGGGCCACGTCGTCGGGGTTGCGCTCGACGGCTTCGCGGAAGGCGTCGGCGTGGACCCGCCCGTAGCGGTCCACGGGCAGGTAGTCGACCTGCGCGCCCTCGTGCTCGGCGAGCCAGTGCACGGCGTCGAGCACGGCGTGGTGCTCGACCGGGCTGGCGATGACCCGGGTCCGGGCGGGGTCGGCGTCGCGCCGGGCCCAGTAGAGGCCCTTGACGGCGAGGTTGTCGGCCTCCGTGCCGCCGGCGGTGAAGACCACCTCGCTGGGGCGGGCGCCGACCGCCTCGGCGAAGGCCTCGCGGGCCTCCTCCACGGTACGGCGGGCCCGGCGGCCCGCGGCGTGCAGGGAGGAGGCGTTCCCCGTGGCGGCGAACTGCGCGGTCATCGCCGCGGCGGCCTCCGGCAGCATCGGGGTGGTGGCGGCGTGGTCGAGGTAGGCCATGATCCCCCGATTCTACGAGCCCGCCGGTGGCCGCTCGCGCCGCGGTGCCCCGTGACGGCCGGCAGGGCGCCCTGCGGGGGGTGCCTCGCCGGCCGGGCCGGCGTCAGGCCGGGCGCAGGGCGCGGGCCAGTTGGCGGGACTGCGCGACCAGGTGGTCCGAGGAGTCCCAGACCTCGGCGTCCTCCTCCAGGAAGCCGCCGGCGAGGTTGCGGGTGGTGATGGAGACCCGGAGCGGGCCGGGGGCCGGGCGGCGGCGGACGTGGGTGGTGAGTTCCACCGTCGGGGTCCAGGCCACCAGGCCCAGGTCGAAGGCGGTCGGCGGCAGCGCGTCGACGGCCAGGAGCATGGAGAGCGGGTCGGCGTCGCGGCCGTCGGCCAGCTCGAACCAGGCCCGCATCTCGCCCTTGCCGGAGGGCGCTCCGACGGCCCATCCGGCGGTCGCCGGGTCCAGCCGGAGCCGGAGCCGGTCCACGATGGCGGAGCTGCCGGGGATCGGCGCGGGGCCGGCCTCGGGGCCGATGCAGTCCTCGTAGGCGGGGATGGCGGGCGGCACGGCGACGGTGCGTACGTCGTCCGGCAGGGCCGCGAGGTCGCCGTAGGAGGCGAGGACGCGGATGCGCTCGATCTCGGCGCCGCTCTCGTCGTACTGGAACAGCGAGGCCTGGCCGGTGGAGAGGGTGCGCCCGACGCGGACGACCTGGGTGCGGATCACGGCGGGGCCGGGCACGGAGGAGGTCAGGTAGTGCGCGGAGACGGTGAACGGGTCCGGGTGCGGGAGGGCCGCCGACAGGGCCCGGCCGACCAGGGCCAGCAGGTAGCCGCCGTTCACGGCGGCGATGATCGTCCAGCCGGCGGAGAGTTCCGCGTCGTAGACCCCGGGCTCGCCCGCGCGTGCGGTGATGGCGGTGTCGCGGTCGAACTCACTGTCGCCGATGGATGCCTTGGCAGCTGCGTGTGACATGCGAACGACGGTACACCGGCTTGCTACTAAGCGGTAGCTTTCTTTGGTTACGGCTCTTCGGCCACGGACGAACGCCTGTTCCAGGCCAGCGGTGCCCGCCAGTGGTAGCGCATGGCGAGGAGACGCAGAACGAAGGTGGTGACGATCGCGAGGCCGGTGGTGATGCCGTTCAGGGCGTGCAGGCTGATGAAGACGGCCACCATCGAGGCACCGACCAGCGCGGGGACGGCGTACATCTCACGGTCGCGCAGCAGCGAGGGCACCTCGTTGACCAGGACGTCACGCACGACGCCGCCGCCGACGGCCGTCATCACGCCGAGCGCCGCGGAAGCGGTCAGGCCGAGGCCGTACTCGTAGGCCTTGGTCGTACCCGTCACGCAGAACAGTCCGAGGCCGGCCGCGTCGAAGACGTTGATGGCGCGGTTGATCCGCTGTACCTCGGGGTGCAGGAAGTAGACGATCGCGGCCGCGACCAGCGGGGTCACGAAGAAGCTGAGCTCGCCGAAGGCTGCGGGCGGCACGGCGCCGATGACGAGGTCCCGGAAGAGACCGCCGCCCAGGGCCGTGACGAGCGCGAGGACGGCGATGCCGAAGACGTCGAAGTTCTTGCGGACGGCGAGCAGGGCGCCCGCGGTGGCGAAGACGAAGATGCCGGCGAGGTCCAGGGCATGCTGGATCCCGGGCGGGAAGAGATCGTGGAGCACCGGGCCATTGTCGCCTGCGGCGGGCTCGACGGAATGCGGGGCTCCGCCGAGACCGGGTGTGCCGCTCGGCTCCCGCCGGGTGAAGGGGCACCTGCCGCGGCCCGCAGGCTGCGCGCTGCCGGCAGCGGACTGTGGTGCCGTGCGGCGCCACTGCCGGGGCGCCGCCCCGGACCCGGCGCCTCAAAGGCCGGCGGGGCTGAACGCGTGCGGCCCTGCCCGGATCACCGGGCAGGGCCGTGGCCGCCGCAGCGGTTACTCCGTGACCTTGGCCACCGCGTCCGCCGCGCCCGGCAGGGGCTTGTCGCCCGGTGCCTGGTCGGGGGCGTTCTCCGGGTGGTGGCAGGCCACCTGGTGGCCCGGCTTCAGCGCCAGCAGCGGCGGTTCCTGCGTCGCGCAGATCTGCGTCGCCTTCCAGCACCGGGTGTGGAAGCGGCAGCCGCTCGGCGGCGAGATCGGCGACGGGACGTCGCCCTTGAGCAGGATGCGGCCGCTCTTGGCCCCGCGCCGCCTCGGGTCGGGCACCGGCACGGCCGACATCAGGGCGGTGGTGTACGGGTGCATGGGCGCCCCGTACAGCGACTTGTTGTCGGCCAGCTCGACCATCTTGCCGAGGTACATCACCGCGATGCGGTCCGAGACGTGCCGGATGACCGACAGGTCGTGCGCGATGATCACGTAGGTGAGGCCGAGCTCGTCCTGGAGGTCGTCCAGCAGGTTCACCACCTGGGCCTGGATCGACACGTCCAGCGCCGAGACGGGCTCGTCCGCGACCACCAGCTTCGGCTTCAGCGCCAGGGCCCGCGCGATGCCGATGCGCTGGCGCTGGCCGCCGGAGAACTCGTGCGGGTAGCGGTTGTAGTGCTCGGGGTTGAGGCCCACGAGCGAGAGCAGCCGCTGGACCTCCGCCTTGAGCCCGCCCTCCGGGCTGACCTTCTGGAGCTTGAACGGCGCGCTGACGATGGTGCCCACCGTGTGGCGGGGATTCAGCGAGCCGTACGGGTCCTGGAAGATCATCTGCACGTCGCGGCGCAGCGGGCGCATGCCCGACACCCCGAGGTGCGTGATGTCCTTGCCCTCGAACTCGATGGACCCGCCGGTCGGCTCCAGCAGCCGGGTGATCAGCCGGCCCATGGTCGACTTCCCGCAGCCGGACTCCCCGACGATGCCGAGGGTCTCCCCGCGCCGGACGTCGAAGTCGAGGCCGTCGACGGCCTTGACCGCGCCCACCTGGCGCCGGATCAGCCCCTTGGTGATCGGGAAGTGCTTCTCCAGGCCGGTGACCTTGAGCAGGACCTCGGCCTCGGGGGACTCCGTGGCCTGCGCGGGAATGACCACCGTCTCCGGCTTCTTCGTGTCAGGCGTCTCGGTCACAGCTTCGGCGCAATCTCTTCGGTCCAGATCCGGGTCCGCTCTTCCTGCGGCATGTGGCAGGCGGACCAGTGACGGCTGTCGTCCTGGGTGAGCTCGGGCCGCACCGTCCGCGTCACGTTGCCCTTGGGCACGTCGGCGTACGGGCAGCGCGGGTTGAAGGCACAGCCGTCGGGGATGTTGATGAGGCTGGGCGGGGAGCCCTTGACCGGGATGAGGCGCTCGGTCTGTTCCCGGTCGATGCGCGGCATCGAACCCAGCAGGCCCCAGGTGTACGGGTGGCGGGGCTCGTAGAAGACCTTCTCGGCGGTGCCCCGCTCGACGCACCGGCCGCCGTACATCACGAGGATCTCGTCGGCCATCTCCGCGACGACGCCGAGGTCGTGCGTGATCATGATGACGGCGGAGCCGAACTCCTTCTGCAGATCACGGATCAGGTCCAGGATCTGCGCCTGCACCGTGACGTCCAGCGCCGTGGTCGGCTCGTCCGCGATCAGCAGGTCGGGGTTGTTGACCAGCGACATGGCGATCATCGCGCGCTGGCGCATGCCGCCGGAGAACTGGTGCGGGTAGTCGTCGACGCGCTTGCCCGGCTCGGGGATGCCCACCCGGTCCAGCATCTCGACGGCCCGCTTGCGCGCCGTCTTCTTGTCCACGTCGTTGTGGACGCGGTACGCCTCCACGATCTGGGAGCCGATCGTGTAGTACGGGTGCAGCGCGCTCAGCGGGTCCTGGAAGATCATCGCCATGTCGCGGCCGCGCAGCCGGCGCACCTCCTCGGGATCGGCGGAGAGCAGTTCCCGGCCGCCGAGCCAGATCTCGCCGGACATCTCGACTTTGGAGCGGCTGGCGTTGCCCACCCGGTGCAGGCCCATGACGGCCAGCGAGGTGACCGACTTGCCGGAGCCGGACTCACCCACGATGCCGAGGGTCCGGCCCTTCTCCAGCTGGAAGGAGAGCCCGTCGACCGACTTGACGAGGCCGTCGTCGGTGGGGAAGTGGACCTTGAGGTCCCGTACGTCGAGGAAGGCCTCGGAGGGGCGGTCGCCCGCCGGTTCCACCACGAGGGCCGGGCCGGCGGCGGTGTGCCCGGCCGGGTCGGCGGCGGCCGCGGCGGCCTCGTTCCCCTTCGGAGTCGGATCGGTCACGACAGCCTCACCCTCGGGTCGATGATGGCGTACACGAGGTCGACCACCAGGTTGCACAGCACGATGAAGGCTCCGGCGAAGAGGGTCACCCCGAGGATCTTCGGCAGGTCGTTCACCGCGATGGCGTGGTACGCGTACTCACCGATGCCGTGGTACGAGAAGACCGTCTCGGTGACGATGGCGCCGCCGAGGAGCAGCCCGAAGTCCATGCCGAAGATGGTCACGATCGGGGTCAGCGCGGAGCGCAGACCGTGGCGGGTGACGACCACCCGCTCGCGCAGGCCCTTGGCGCGCGCGGTGCGGATGTAGTCCTCGCTCATGGTCTCCAGCATTCCGGCCCGGGTGAGCCGGGCGTAGAGCGCGGAGTAGAGGAAGGCCAGTGTGCTCCAGGGCAGGACCAGCCCCTGGAACCAGGCGGCCGGATCCTCGGCGAAGTCCACGTACACATTGGTGAACACGGGCCAGTTGAAGACGAAGACGGCCAGCGAGAGCGTGCCGGTGAAGAACATCGGCAGCGAGACGCCGGCGAGGGCCACGCCCATCGCGAGCCGGTCGAAGAGCGAGCCCGGGCGCAGGGCCGAGACCACGCCCGTGGTGACACCGGTGATCAGCCAGATGACGGCCGCTCCCAGGGTGAGGGAGGCGGTGATGGGCAGCCGGTTGACGATGTCGGGCCAGACCTCGACGTGGTCCTTGAAGGAGTAGCCGAGGCAGGGTGCGCTGCACTGCGAGGGGTCGGGGCCGTAGTTGAACTCGCGGCCCGCGAAGATGCCCCGCAGGAACTCCCAGTACTGGGCGTACAGGGGCTCGTCGAAGCCGAGGTTCTTCTTGACCGCGGCGATGGACTCGGGCGAGGGGTTCTTGCCCACGTACTGCGTGGCCAACGAGTCGGCCGTGCCGCCGGCCAGCCGGGGCAGCAGGAAGAAGATCGCGAAGGTGATCGCGCTGACTACGAGCAGCAGGAACACCGCGGCGAACAGCCGCCGGACGATGTACACAAACACGGGGGTCGGCTTCGGCGTCCGCCGGTCCGCCCCGCACCCCGGTCGGGGGCGCGGGACGGACCGGCGCGCACTGCTGCCTTCACCTGCCTTCCACGGTTCTGGCAGATCTGGCTGAGAGGGTCGAACTGCCTGAGGACTTGACGTCCGGGGTTACTTCAGGCCGATGTTGAGGTAGTCGTACTGACCGCTCCACGCCGGGTTGGAGACCACGTTGGTGAGCTTGGGCGAGCGGTAGTGCAGGACCTTGAAGTAGGTCAGGGGCACGATGACGGCCTGGTCCATGACCTTCTTGTCGATCTCGCCGTAGACCTTCTCGCGGGCCGCGGAGTCGGTGTTGGCGATGTTGTCGTTCAGCATCTTGTTGATCTCGGGGTCGTTCAGCTGCGACAGGTTGGTGTTGCCCGTCTTGCTGATCGCGTCACCGTGGACGACCTGCTGGAGGAAGCCGAAGCCGCTCGGCCAGTCGGCGCCCCACTGCATCATCATGAGGCCGATCTTGTTGTCCTCCGTGAACTGCGGGACACCCGCGTAGTCACTGAAGTACTTGCCGGCCGGGAACTGCTGGATCTTGACCGTGATCCCGATCTTCTTCAGGGACGCCTGGATGGCCGTGGCCATGTCGACCTCGCCGGCGCGGTCGTTGCGCGCGGTGATGGTGGTCTCGAAGCCGTTCGGCTGGCCGCAGGCGGTCAGCGCGGCCTTGGCCTTGGCCTCGTCGCCCTTGTCCTCGGGGGTCTTGTAGGTGTTGAAGTCGATGTGACCGGGGATGTCGGTCGGCAGGACGGTGCTGGCGATGGCGCCGCGGATGGGGCCGCCGAAGGCGGTCTGCACCGACACCTTGTCGATCGCGTACTGGACCGCCTTGCGGCACTCCACGTTGTCGAAGGGGGCCACCTTGGTGTTCATCGCCATGTAGACCAGGCGACCACCCTCGGCGTTGTCGGTGTTGGGGTCCTTCGAGGTCAGCAGCTCGGTCTGGGTCTGCTGGGCCACACCGTTGCCGACGATGTCGACGTGCGTGTTGCCGGCCTTCAGGTTGGAGTCGATCGTCTCCTGGTTGACCTTCAGCTTGACGACGATCTTCTCCGGGAGCTGCTTGCGCAGCGGGTCCGTGGAGGCGTCCCAGTTGGGGTTGCGGACCAGGACGGCCTGCTTGTCGTGCTCGTAGCTCTCGAACATGTACGAGCCCGAGGAGACGATGTTCTTCACATAGTCCGCGCCGTTGTCCTTGGCCTTGGGCACGGGAGCCGACTGCGGGTTCGCCAGCAGGTAGTCGAACTCGGCGAAGGGCTGCTTCAGCTTGAAGATGATCGTCTGGTCGTCGGGGGTCTCGATGGACTGCAGCCCGGTGTCGGACTTGTCCTTGTACGGGCCCTCGTACGGGGTCTCGTTGTTCTTGAGGTACTGCGCGAGGTAGTTCGGGCCGTTGGAGTTCACGTCACGCGCGAAGTTGCTGCGCTCGACGGCGTACTTGACGTCCTTGGAGGTGACCAGGGAGCCGTCGCTGTACTTGACGCCCTTGCGCAGCTTGTACGTCCAGGTCGCACCGCCGTCGCTCGGCACGCCGAGGCTCTCGGCGAGGTCCGGGACCACCTTGTTGCCCTCGGCGCCCGGGGCGGGCGCGAAGGTGGTGAGCGGACGGGCGTACAGGCGGCTGAAGTTGAAGACGAAGCCGTAGTACGTGTTGCCGGGGTCGAAGGAGTCGGGGGTGTCGGACGCCTCGTAGACGAGCGTCCCGCCCTTCTTGTCCGAGACGTTGACCATGGCCTTGACGGCGGCGTTGGCGCCGGCCGACTTGTCGTCGCCGCCGGTCTTGTCACCACCACTGCACGCGGAGGCGGTGAGGGCTACGGTGATGGCGGCGGCGAGCACCGCGGCTGTTCTCGACCTGCTTCTCATGGCGGAGTGATGCCCCCTGATTCGGAGTGATGGTGGGTACTGGCGGAGCCTCGGCCGGATGCCCGAGGAACGGGAGGGTCAGCGCGAGCTCTTGGGATCCAGGGCGTCGCGCAATCCGTCGCCGAGGAGGTTGAAGGCGAGCACGGTGACGAAGATCGCCATGCCCGGGACGACCATGAACATCGGGTCGACCTTGTAGTAGGCCACGGCGGAGCTGAGCATTCCGCCCCATGAGGCCTGCGGCGGCTGGATACCCACGCCGAGGAAGCTCAGGGAGGCTTCGAAGAGGATGTTGGTCGGGATGAGCAGCGTGGAGTAGACGAGGATCGGCGCCATCAGGTTCGGCAGCAGCTCGCGGAAGACGATGAAGGGGCCGCGGGCTCCGAGGCTGCGGGCCGCGTCGACGAACTCCCGCTCGCGCAGCGACAGGGTCTGGCCGCGCACGATGCGTCCGATGTAGGGCCAGCTGAAGAAGCCGATCACGAAGATCAGCACGCTGATGTGCAGCGGAAGCCCTTCGAGGCCGAAGGCCCCGCCCTGGAGGGCGGCCGAGATGGAGATCGCGAAGAGCAGCAGCGGGAAGGCGAGGAAGGTGTCCATCATGCGGCTGATCACCGTGTCGGCCCAGCCTCCGTAGTACCCGGCGATGACGCCCAGCACGGAGCCGATGAACACCGAGACCACGGTCGACCCGAAGGCGACCAGCAGGGAGACCCAGGAGCCTTCCAGGATGCGGGTGGCGATGTCGCGGCCGAACTTCGGCTCCACGCCCAGCGGGTGGTCCCAGCTGATGCCGCCGAAGGAGCCGACGGGGGTGGCCAGGGAGGGGTCGATGAGGTCCTGGTGCAGGGCGTCCGGGTCCAGCCCGAACATCCACTGGATCGGCTGCGAGAGCACGGCCAGGACCACCAGCAGCAGCACGACGATGCCGCCGGCCATCGCCACCTTGTCGCGCTTGAGCCTGATCCACGCGATGCGGCCGAGCGAGCGTCCCTCGATCCGCTTCTGCGTCGCCCCGCCGGATGTCCCGTCGGGCTGAGTGAGCACCGGCTCACTGGGCGCTGTGGGTGAAGCCGTCATCGTGGTGGGGACCCCTCTCGGCCGACGGTCGCCGGCCCTGGCCGCCGCCGGAGCGGCTTGGTTCACTTCGGTGGCACTGGTGGTGCGGTGCCGGCGGCTGCGTCGGCCTGGGTGGTAGGGCGAGTCCGAAGTCAGCCTGACGAGCTGTTCCTTGTGGCGGACCCGGTTGGCCCGGCCTTCGGTGGGGTGGAGTCTTCAACGCCCTCTCGAGCGCCCGCCAGACCCCCCGGTGATGTGATGCGCAACCGTGATCTACGCCTACACCTTCCGTTATCCGAACCCCGGGATCTGTTGAGCGGTGAAACACCGCCCGTTCTGCACGGAACGGACATCAGACCCAACTGCCCTTTCGTGCATGGATCTTGGGTGTATTCACCGGATATGCCGAAGGCCGCACCGATGGGATCGGTGCGGCCTTCGAGAAGGATGTCTCGGTATCCGGATGCCGCGTCAGTACGTCGGCGCCTGGCCTTCGCGGTCGTAGAAGGGGCGGGTCTGCGCGCGCAGCCACATGGCGACGGGGTCGTGCTCGTCCCCGAGCGCGACCGTGCACACCGGCACGCCTTCGGGGACCACCCCGACCGACTGCCGCATCATCTCCCGTACGGATTCCAGCGCGGGCGCGGAGGCGTCGTACAGGTCGAGCCCGATCGCGAGGTACGGGGAGCCGAGCGCGGGCTGCACCCACGCGCGGCGCAGCGACCGCACGGCCGGGGTGCGGTGCGCGTGCTGGGTCAGCAGACCGTAGAACTGCGGGAGCTCGATGGCGGGCTCGGACAGGCGCAGCGGCCCCGCCGGCATCCGGTCCAGGCCGGTGGCGATCCGGCGCAGGTCGGCCCAGGGCACGCCGAGGCCGCCGCCCTGGGCGTGGGGGTTGAGCCACAGGCCCCAGCGGTCCGGGTACAGCGCGCGGGCGATGTCCCGCCCGGTCACCACCTCGTAGCCCCGGTTCCAGCCGCTGGCGGCCAGCTCCTGGGGGGAGGTGACGCAGGGCGCGTAGCCGAGGCTCTCGACCTCCATGCCGCCGTACTGGGCGTCCGGGGAGCCCGGCTGCCCCTGCCAGAGCAGCATCCACAGCCGGCCCTCGGAGAGGGCGTGCAGGAGCGACTCGTAACTCTCATAGCGCCCGGGAGTCACCTGGCGCATCATGTGCTCGACCTGCCCGGCCGCGGCCGTGCCTGACGCACTCACCCGGAACCCCTCTTCGTCCGCCCGTCGCTCCACGCGTGTCCTCCGAACCGGCATCGCGCGTGCGGCCAGGAGATGTAACCAGCTTAAGCGGCCCTACGGCAGGTAGAAGGGGCGTACGCGCTCACGAATCCAGTCCGTGACCGGGTCCTGCACCGCGTCCAGGAGGATCAACTGCACCGGCCACGGCGGCGGGACACGGGTCAGGGCCCGTCCGAGGGCCTCCATCGGCGCGTTCTGCGTGCCGGAGTCCCATCCCACCAGGCGGACACCGACGAACAGCTGGGGCTCCCCGCCCTCGACGCTGGCGAGGCAGCGGTGCGCGGCGGCGACCACCCCGGTGGCCCGGAACTCCTCGGTGGCGGCGGCCAGGAATTCCACCGGATCCTCCTGCCAGTCGGGCTCGAAGAGCCGGACCCGCCCGCCGGTGGCCGGTCCGTCGAGCGCGGTCCGGCCGCTGCGGCAGAGCTCCGCGACGGCGGACGGCGGGAGCGGTACGCCGACGGCGCCCTCGGGATTGAGGGCGATGCCGAGCTGCGGGGGCAGGCCGCGGGCGAACTCGACGGCGGGGGCCACGGCGAAGTCCATGCCGGGGCCGACGCAGGCGAGGAACTGGGCCTCGGAGCTGTAGACGGGGACGTACGCCGCCCCGCCGATGTCCATGGTGGGCAGGTCGAGGCCGGCCGTCGTCGGGCCGCCCCCGCCCGGCAGGGGCACCCATACCCGGCTGCGCCCGAGGACCTCCAGGATCCGCCCCCCGGCGTCCGGCTGCCCGAGCGCCGCCCCGAGCACCTGCTCCAGCTCATTCCCCGGCCAGCCGCTGCCCTGCATGTCCCGTGCCTCCGTGATCCCGCCGCGTGTCGCCCCGCAGGGTACCGGCCCCGGGCGCGGCCGCGGCGCCGGGGTTCGCCCGGCGCCGGGAAGGGCCCGGGAGCGGCGCCGCGCCCGGCGGGTCAGGAGTGGAAGGCGATGCGGGTCACCGTCGCGGCGGAAGCACGGTCCAGCAGGGTCGCCGAGGCGCAGCCGGCGGGCGGCCGGCCCGCTTCCGCCTCGCGGAGCAGCCGGCCCACCGCCCCCCGGTGGCGGGCGAAGGCGTAGGCGGAGACGCGGCGGCCCCGCGCGGCCTGACCGGAGAGGGCCTCCTCGGGGCTGCTGTCCAGCAGGAGCAGGTGCAGGGCCCGGCCCCGGCGGCGTGCGGCGGCCGCGAGCAGGCCGCGTACCCAGGCCTGCGTACCGCAGTCGTGGACGACCACGGAGGCCCCGGAGCGCAGGATCCGCCACAGCCCCCAGTAGTGCGCGGCGCGCACCAGCGGCCGGTACACCGCGTACGGCAGCGCCGCGGGCATGAGGCGCTCCCACCGCTCACGGGTGTCCTGGGAGTCCACGGCTGCGCCCTCGGCGGCCGCCCGCTTGATCAGGGTGCTCTTGCCGCCGCCGGGCAGGCCGGACACCACGACGATGTCCCCGGCGGCGAAGCCGAGCCGGTGCGGAGCGCGCACGGCCGGTCCGCGCAGGTCGCGTACGAGGCCGAGCCCGGCGTCGGCCGCCCGCCCGCGCGCGCCGCGCTGCGCCGGCACCGCCTCCACGGTTCCCGTCGTCGTCACCACTCCGAATCTCCGCACAGTGTTCGCCTCCCCCGAATCGGGTCACCGGGACCCTTGCCCACTGAGTGTAAAGAGACGGTAATCCGGCGGCCCCGGTTCCGGTCGGGCTCTTCGGAGGGCCGTACGAACTTTCGGACCCCGCCGCCCGATCTCGGGCATGGCGTGCAATGATGTGCGCCATCTGGACCAACTGCATACCGGCCGCTTGAATCCGCGCGGGAGAGTCCCGGCACGCCGCAAGGCCGTGCACGGGCGCCGAAGGAGCAAGAACCTCCCTTGAATCTCTCAGGCCCCGTACCGCGTGGATGAGGCAGATCTGAAAAGCGAGCTGCTGCGCAGCTCCACCCAAGGTGCAAGTCGAGGAGAAGACCCGGCGATCTGCTGATCGGCGGAACTCTCGGCGAACCTCTCAGGTTCCGATGACAGATGGGGAGGAACGTCCTCGTCATGTCATGTCGATGCCCTGGGACCCGGGAGCCACACCCATGAGCACTGCCCCCCGCCTGACCGCCCTCGATGCGCTGCACCGTTCGCTCGGTGCGACCATGACCGATTTCGCGGGCTGGGACATGCCGCTGCGGTACGCCAGCGAGCGCGACGAGCACAACGCCGTACGCACCAAGGCCGGTCTCTTCGACCTGTCCCACATGGGCGAGATCACGCTGACCGGCCCGGAGGCCGTCAAGGCCCTGGACTACGCGCTGGTCGGCAACATCTCCACGGTCGGTGTGGGCCGCGCCCGCTACACGCACATCTGTCAGGAGGACGGCGGGATCGTCGACGACCTGATCGTCTACCGCCTCGGCGAGACCGAGTACATGGTCGTCGCCAACGCCTCCAACGCCCAGGTCGTCCTGGACGCGCTGACCGAGCGTGCCGCCGGCTTCGACACCGAGGTCCGCGACGACCGCGACGCGTACGCGCTGATCGCGGTGCAGGGCCCGGAGTCCCCCGGCATCCTGGCGTCCCTGACCGACGCCGACCTGGACGGCCTGAAGTACTACGCGGGCCTGCCGGGCACCGTCGCGGGCGTCCCCGCGCTGATCGCGCGCACCGGTTACACGGGCGAGGACGGCTTCGAGCTGTTCGTCGCCCCCGAGCACGCCGTGGAGCTGTGGCAGGCGCTGACCAAGGCGGGCGAGGGCGTCGGCCTGGTCCCGGCCGGTCTGTCCTGCCGCGACACCCTGCGCCTGGAAGCGGGCATGCCGCTGTACGGGCACGAGCTGACCACCTCCCTCACCCCGTTCGACGCGGGCCTGGGCCGGGTCGTGAAGTTCGAGAAGGAGGGCGACTTCGTCGGCCGCGCCGCGCTGGAGGCCGCCGCCGAGCGCGCCGCCACGAACCCGCCGCGCAAGCTGGTCGGTCTGATCGCCGAGGGCCGCCGCGTCCCGCGCGCCGGGTTCCCGGTCGTCGCCGACGGCCAGGTCATCGGCGAGGTCACCTCCGGCGCCCCGTCCCCGACGCTCGGCCGGCCGATCGCGATGGCGTACGTGGACGCGGCGCACGCCGCGCCCGGCACGTCCGGCGTCGGCGTCGACATTCGCGGTACGCATGAGCCGTACGAGGTCGTGGCGCTGCCGTTCTACAAGCGGCAGAAGTAGCCCCACGCACCGCGTCCGCCGTCCGGGAACCCGTACGGCGCCGTCTCAGTACCCAAGACCGCAGTTCGTATCCACTCCCCCGCATCCAGGAGAATCAGGTCATGAGCACCCCCGAGAATCTGCGTTACACCAAGGAGCACGAGTGGCTGTCCGACGTCGTGGACGGCGTCGCGACGGTCGGCATCACGGAGTTCGCGGCCAACGCGCTCGGTGACGTCGTCTACGCCCAGCTCCCCGCGGTCGGCGACACCGTGACCGAGGGCGAGACCTGTGGCGAGCTGGAGTCGACCAAGTCGGTCTCCGACCTCTACTCCCCGGTCTCCGGCGAGATCGTCGAGGCCAACCAGGACGTCGTGGACGACCCGGCGCTGGTGAACACCGCCCCGTTCGAGGGTGGCTGGCTGTTCAAGGTGCGTCTCTCCGAGGAGCCGAAGGACGTGCTCTCGGCCGGCGAGTACGCGGCGCTCACCCACTCCGACAACTGACACCCCAGGGATCAAGATGTCTGTGCTGAACACGCCCCTCCACGAGCTCGACCCGGACGTCGCCGCCGCCGTCGACGCCGAACTCGTGCGCCAGCAGTCCACCCTGGAAATGATCGCGTCGGAGAACTTCGCTCCGGCCGCCGTCATGGAGGCCCAGGGTTCGGTCCTGACCAACAAGTACGCCGAGGGCTACCCGGGCCGCCGCTACTACGGTGGCTGCGAGCACGTCGACGTCGTCGAGCAGATCGCGATCGACCGGATCAAGGCGCTGTTCGGCGCCGAGGCCGCGAACGTCCAGCCGCACTCCGGTGCGCAGGCCAACGCCGCCGCGATGTTCGCGCTGCTGAAGCCGGGCGACACGATCATGGGCCTGAACCTGGCCCACGGCGGTCACCTGACCCACGGCATGAAGATCAACTTCTCCGGCAAGCTCTACAACGTGGTCCCGTACCACGTCGACGAGACCGGTGAGGTCGACATGGCCGAGGTCGAGCGCCTCGCCAAGGAGTCCAAGCCGCAGCTGATCGTCGCCGGCTGGTCCGCCTACCCGCGCCAGCTGGACTTCGCCGCCTTCCGCCGCATCGCGGACGAGGTCGGCGCGTACCTGATGGTCGACATGGCGCACTTCGCCGGCCTGGTCGCCGCGGGTCTGCACCCGAACCCGGTGCCGCACGCCCACGTCGTCACCACCACCACGCACAAGACCCTCGGCGGTCCGCGCGGCGGTGTCATCCTGTCGACGCAGGAACTGGCCAAGAAGATCAACTCCGCGGTCTTCCCGGGTCAGCAGGGCGGCCCGCTGGAGCACGTGATCGCGGCCAAGGCCGTCTCCTTCAAGGTCGCGGCCTCGCCCGAGTTCAAGGAGCGCCAGGAGCGCACCCTGGAGGGTGCGAAGATCCTCGCCGCCCGCCTGGTCCAGGACGACGTCAAGGCCGTGGGCGTGGACGTCCTCACCGGTGGCACCGACGTGCACCTGGTCCTGGTCGACCTGCGCAACTCGGAGCTGGACGGCCAGCAGGCCGAGGACCGCCTCCACGAGGTCGGCATCACGGTCAACCGCAACGCCATCCCGAACGACCCGCGGCCGCCGATGGTCACCTCGGGTCTGCGGATCGGTACGCCGGCGCTGGCCACCCGCGGTTTCGACGCGGAGGCCTTCACCGAGGTCGCCGAGATCATCGCGCAGGCGCTGAAGCCCGCGTACGACAGCGAGGCCCTGAAGGCCCGCGTCTCCGCGCTCGCCGCGAAGTTCCCGCTGTACCCGACGCTCTAGGGCAACGGCTTGGGCGGGCCCGGCCTTGTTTCGCACAGGGCCGGGCCTTTTCCATGGCCCGGGCACGGTCCTCGACGTCGGGCCGCGCAAGACGCCGTACAGGCCGGCGTAACCGGGCCCCCCACGAACTGACGTACGCTGATGAACCGGGCAAGGGCGCCCACGAGGTGATCTTTGCCCGGTATCCCTGCAAAGTCCGCACCCTCCGTCGGCCGCCTCGCTACGCTGCGAGAGCGACTGGACGGTCCGTTCCCCGCCACCGCGGGGATGACCCGGGAGTCCGCCACCGTGGCCATTTCCGTCTTCGACCTCTTCTCCATCGGTATCGGTCCCTCCTCCTCCCACACGGTCGGTCCGATGCGGGCCGCGCGCATGTTCGTGACACGGCTGAAGAAGGACGGCGTGCTGGCGCAGACCACCTCCGTCCGGGCCGAGCTCTTCGGATCCCTCGGCGCGACCGGTCACGGTCACGGCACCCCCAAGGCGGTGCTGCTCGGCCTGGAGGGCCACTCCCCCCGCACCGTGAACGTCGAGACCGCCGACGACGAGGTCGAGCGGATCCGCAAGAGCGGCCGGCTGCGGCTGCTGGGCGCGGAGATAGGCGATGTCCACGAGATCGCCTTCGACGAGCCGAACCAGCTGATCCTGCACCGCCGCCGGTCCCTGCCGTACCACGCGAACGGCATGACCCTCTTCGCGTACGACGCCGCCGGCACCCCGCTGCTGGAGAAGACCTACTACTCGGTCGGCGGCGGCTTCGTCGTCGACGAGGACGCGGTCGGCCAGGACCGGATCAAGCTCGACGACACGGTGCTCAAGTACCCCTTCCGCTCCGGCGACGAGATGCTGCGCCTCGCGAACGAGACCGGCCTGTCGATCTCCTCGCTGATGCTGGAGAACGAGAAGGCCTGGCGCACGGAGGAGGAGATCCGCGAGGGCCTCCTGGAGATCTGGCGCGTCATGCAGTCCTGCGTCTCGCGCGGCATGTCCCGTGAGGGCATCCTCCCGGGCGGTCTGCGCGTCAAGCGGCGTGCCGCCGCCACCGCGCGCCAGCTGCGTACCGAGGGCGACCCGATGCTGCACCGCAGCGAGTGGGCGACGATCTACGCGATGGCGGTCAACGAGGAGAACGCGGCCGGCGGCCGGGTGGTGACCGCGCCGACCAACGGCGCCGCCGGCGTCCTGCCCGCCGTGCTCCACTACTACATGAACTTCGTACCGGGCGCGGACGAGGACGGCGTGGTCCGCTTCCTCCTCGCCGCGGGCGCGATCGGCATGCTGTTCAAGGAGAACGCCTCGATCTCCGGCGCCGAGGTCGGCTGCCAGGGCGAGGTGGGCTCCGCCTGCTCGATGGCGGCCGGCGCCCTCGCCGAGGTCCTCGGCGGCACCCCGGAGCAGGTCGAGAACGCGGCCGAGATCGGCATGGAGCACAACCTCGGCCTGACCTGCGACCCGGTCGGCGGTCTGGTGCAGATCCCCTGCATCGAGCGCAACGGCATGGCGGCGGTCAAGGCCGTCACGGCGGCCCGGATGGCGATGCGCGGCGACGGCAGCCACAAGGTCTCCCTCGACAAGGTCATCAAGACCATGAAGGAGACCGGCGCCGACATGAAGGTCAAGTACAAGGAGACCGCCCGCGGCGGCCTCGCGGTCAACGTCATCGAGTGCTGACGCCCACCGCGTGACACGAGAGGGGCCCGGCGCGTGCGCCGGGCCCCTCCTCGTCCGGAACCGGAACCTGAACCCGAACAGGAAAAGGGACCGGAACCGAAAACGGAGCCGAAGCGGAACCATGGTGTCCGAGACGGCGTCCTCAGCTGTGCCACCCGTCCCCGTCTCTCGAGAATCGAGGGGACAACATGATCCACGTCCGTCTCCGGCAGTCCGTGGCCCTGGCGACCGGCGCCCTGCTCGCCGCCTGCCTCTCCTTCGCCGCCCCTGCCTCGGCCTCCACCCTCACCACCACCAGGGCCCAGGCCCAGACCCCGCTCGTCGTCAACGCCCGCTGGGCCGGGCACCCCACCTACGACCGCATCGTCGTCGACCTCCAGGGCTCCGCGCCCGCGGTCACCGTCACTCCCGTCCCGCAGCTGGTGTACGACGGGTCCGGGAAGCCGGTACCGCTGCCCGGGAAGTACTTCCTGGAGATCCGCCTCCACCCCGCCGCCGCGCACAACGACGCGGGACAGAACGTCTACCAGGGCCCCAAGCTGCAGAAGACGAATCTCGGCAAGCTCAAGGGCATCGCCCTGACCGGCGACTACGAGGGGTACGTGACCTTCGGCGCCGCCTTCGACACCCTGCCGTACTACCGCGCGTTCCCGCTGCACTCACCGGAGCGGTTCGTCGTGGACATCGCGCACTGAACCGGTGCCGGACACGTGGCCCGGGGCGCACGCGCCCCGGGCCACGCCGTCATCTGCGCCAGAACAGGTGGTGCGTCACACCGCTCGCACTGGGCACGACGTCGAGGTGGAACCGGTCGAGCAGCTCCTCGGGGGATTCCCAGAGCCTGACGCCGGATCCGAGCTCCACCGGCGAGACCGCCACGTGCAGGGTGTCGACGAGGTCGGCGTCGAGGAACTCACGGATGGTGGTGGCCCCGCCGCCCAGCCGTACGTCCCTGCCCCGCGCGGCTTCCCGCGCCCGCTGCAAGGCCGTGGCCGGGTCGGCGTCGACGAAGTGGAAGGTGGTGTCGGAGAGCGTGAACGAGGGACGCGTGTGGTGGGTCATGACGAACACGGGGGTGTGGAACGGGGGCTCCTCGCCCCACCAGCCGCGCCAGTCGTGGTCGGCCCAGGGCCCGCGCTGGGGTCCGAACTTGTTGCGGCCCATGATCTCGGCGCCGATGTTGTGCGCGAAGTCCCGGGTGAAGTAGTCGTCGAGCCCCCTGCTGCCTCCCGGGTCGGTCCGGTTGGGCCAGCTCGCGGTGGCTCCGGCCCAGGCGAACATCTCGCCGGGGTCGGCGTGGCCGAACGGCCGCTCCAGGCTCTGGTCCTCGCCGGCGCCGAACCCGTCGCGCGAGACGGTGAAGTTCTGGACCCTCAGCAGTTGCTCCACCGGTCTCCTCCTCGGGTCGGACGGGGCGCGGGCTCAGCGGTGCTCCGGGTTGGGGAAGTCGAAGCGGCATCCCGCGTCCCACTGCGAGCGCTGGTTGCCGTGCGGCGGAATGCCGCCCGAGCGCTTGAGCAGCGCGGCCAGGTGCATGAGGTTCCAGGACATGAAGGTGGTGTTGCGGTTGGTGAAGTCGTTCTCGGGGCCGCCCGATCCGGGGTCCAGGTAGGAGGGTCCGGGGCCGGCCTCGCCGATCCAGCCCGCGTCGGCCTGCGGCGGAATCGCGTAGCCGAGGTGCTGGAGGCTGTAGAGGACGTTCATGGCGCAGTGCTTGACGCCGTCCTCGTTGCCGGTGATCAGTGCGCCGCCGACCCGCCCGTAGTAGGCGTACTGGCCGCGCTCGTTCAGCACCGAGGAGCAGGCGTAGAGCCGCTCGATGACCTGCTTCATCACGGAGCTGTTGTCGCCGAGCCAGATGGGGCCGCACAGGACGAGGATGTCGGCGTCCATGATCTGGCTGTAGAGGACCGGCCACTGGTCGCTCTCCCAGCCGTGTTCGGTCATGTCGGGCCAGACCCCGGTCGCGATGTCGTGGTCGACGGCGCGGATGAGGGAGGTCCGGGTGCCGGCCGCCTCCATGACCCTGCGGCTCTTGTCGATCAGGCCCTCGGTGTTGCTGGTCTCGGGTGAGCGTTTGAGCGTGCAGTTCACGTAGAGGGCGGTCAGGTCCGAGTAGTCGTATGCGGCAGCCACACCCCCAGCGTCGCCACGGCGGGCCTCCGCCGCCAGCGGGCCTCGCCCGTCCGGGGCAGGCCGTACGAGGCGGCCGTACGGAGGCGGCGTCGGGGCCGGCGCCGCCGCAAACCTAGGATGGCGCCATGTCCCTGCCGCACGCCATCCTGACCGCCCTGCTGGAGAAGCCCTCGTCCGGGCTGGAGCTGACCCGGCGGTTCGACAAGTCGATCGGGTACTTCTGGTCGGCGACGCACCAGCAGATCTACCGCGAGCTGGGGCGGCTGGAGGAGTCCGGGCTGATCCGGGAGCTCCCGAGCGGGGTTCCCGTGCGCGGGCAGAAGAAGGAGTACGAGGTGCTGCCCGCCGGCGGCGCGGAGCTGGCCCGGTGGGTCGCCGAGAGCCAGGACCCCAAGCCGGTGCGCGACCCGCTGCTGCTGCGGATCCGTGCGGCGGGTGTCGTGGGGCCGCAGGGGCTCGGTCCCGAGCTGCGGCGCCATCTGGAGCTGCACCGGCGCCAGCTCGCACAGTACGAGGCCATCGAGGAGAAGGACTTCCCGCCGGAGCGGGACGCCGTGGAGGACCGGCTGCGGCGGCTCGTGCTGCACGGCGGGATCGCCCTGGAGACCTTCTGGCTGCACTGGCTGGAGGAGGCCCTGGGCGAGGTGGAGGACATGTCCGGGCCGCAGGCCTGACGCGCGGCGCCGGGTTCCCGGCTCCTGGCGCCCGGAGCGGAACGCACGGCGCCGCCCCGCTCCGGTGGTCCGGGGCGGGGCGGCGGCGGAGGGACTACTTGTTCAGGGAGGCCCAGAACTCGTCGAAGCTCAGCAGGCCGTCGCCGTTCGCGTCCTTGGCGGCGATCACGGCGTCGGCGACGGGGCCGGTGACGAACGGGTCGCCCATGGCCGCCATGGCCGCCTTGAACTCGTCGGCCGTGACGAAGCCGTCACCGTTCACGTCGAACTTGCCGAACGTCGTCCGTGCGCTCTCGATGTCCGCCACTGGGTCCACTCCTTCTTGATGCCGTGTTGACCGGCCCAGGGTAGCGGCCTCCCCCGTCGGCCCCCGCCCCGGGTCCCGGCAGCCGTGCGGGCTGCCGGGGCACCGCCGCGTCCGGCCTAGCGGAAGATGCCGGTGTGGCCGAGGGAGTACCGGCCGGGCTGCGGGTACACGGCGAGTCCGTGCGGGCCGCCGCCCACCGGGATCCGGGCGAGCTGCTTGCCGGTCTGCGTGTCGAGTGCGTAGACCTCGGAGTTGTAGCGGCCCGACAGCCACAGCACCTTGCCGTCGGCGGAGACCCCGCCCATGTCGGGGCTGCCGCCGTCCGGCAGCGTCCATTTCTTGGTGAGCTTGTTCGCGGGGAAGTCGAAGACCGAGATGGTGCCCTCACCCCGGTTGGAGACGTACATCTCCTTGGAGTCGCGGCTCACGTAGAGGCCGTGGCAGCCCTTCCCGGTGGGCAGCAGTTTGGGGGTCTCGAAGGTGTCGCCGCTCAGCACCCACATGCCGTGCGCCATCATGTCCGCGACGTAGAAGGTCTTGCCGTCCGGGGAGACCTTGACGTCCTGCGGCATCGCGCCCTCGAACGGCAGCTTCTGCTGGCCGACGACCTCCATGCGCTCGGTGTCGACCTTGAGGAGTTCTCCGGAGAACTCGCAGCTCACGATGAAGTAGCGGCCGTCGGCCGAGAAGTCCGCGTGGTTGACCCCGTAGCAGGTCACGGGCACCGTCTTGACCCGGTCCATGGTGTGCGGGTCGCGGAAGACCAGCTCCTTGTCCATGGAGGCCATGACGATGGCGTACTTGCCGTTCGGCGTGAAGTACAGGTTGTACGGGTCGTGCACCTCCACGGGCTTTCCGGCCTCGCCGGTGGCCGGGTTGATCGGGGTGAGGGTGTGACCGCGGTTGTTGTTGACCCACAGGGTCTTCAGGTCCCAGGAAGGGACCACGTGCTGGGGCTGGACCCCGACCGGGATGGTGTCGATGACCCGGTAGGTGGCCGGGTCGATGACGGACACCGTGTTGGAGTTGGTGTTCGGCACGTAGACGCGGGACGGGAAGTCCTTGACCACGGGGGAGAGCTTGTTCGGCCGGTCCGCCGCGTAGACGTCGTTCGGGTCGAGGAGCGGCGGCATGCCGGGCAGACCGGGCGGGGCGGCCGGCGCGGCCTTGACGGGCTTGGCCGGGCCCTTGGTACCGAGCGCCTCGGCAGGTTCCTTGCCGGCTGATCCGCAGCCGGCCAGGGCGGCGAGGACCATACCTGCCAGGAGCACGCCGGCAGTGCGGGGAAGGCGGGTGGTCGTCATGGGGTGAGCAGCTCCGTGGTGGTCACCGCGCGCAGTTCGCGGCGCGCGAGTTCTTCGAGGAGGGGAGGCATCGCGTCGACCGTGTCCGCGTAGCCGA
Organism: Streptomyces venezuelae; assembly: GCF_008642275.1. NCBI lineage: Bacteria > Bacillati > Actinomycetota > Actinomycetes > Kitasatosporales > Streptomycetaceae > Streptomyces > Streptomyces venezuelae. Next base: position 5,220,226 of record NZ_CP029189.1, on the reverse strand, counting down.
AGTGCAGGCTCACCACGGATCCGGGCCGGATCGTCCCGATGACGGTGCGGATGACGGCCGCGGCGCCGGGCGAGGTGAAGTCGAGGGAGTCCACGTCGTACGAGAGGACGTGCGGGTAGCCCGCCCGCTGGGCCAGTTTCTGGACGAGGGGGGTCGCGTACTGCGTCTGGGAGGGGCGGAACCAGGTGCCGATGGAGCCGGTGAGCCGCTTGAGGCGCTGGGCGCAGCCAGTGATCTCGGCGTAGGCCTCCGCCTCGGGCATCCCGTTGATCGCGAGGTGGCGCTGGGTGTGGTTGCCGAGTTCGTGACCGCCGTCGAGGACGCGCCGGGCCAGCTCCGGGTGCGCGTCCAGCCAGGATCCGATCGCGAGGACGGTGACCCGTGCGCCCCCTTTCTCGGCCGCGGCCAGCACCGCCCGGGCGATGGCGGGGTCCCCGTTGCCGTGGAAGGTGAGGGCGACGCGCGGGCGGTCGCGCGGGCCGTGGGCGATCTCGACGGGCTGCCCGGCGAACCGGCGGGGGGCGGCGGCGGGGGCCGCCTGTGCCGGGCGGGCCGGCCGGGCCGGGCCGGGCGGCGGGCCGGAGGACGCGGCGGCGGGCCGGCCCGGTCCGCAGGCGGCGGTGAGGCCGGCCGCGACGGCACCGGCCGCCCCGAGAGCGGCCGTGCGCAGGGCCGCGCGGCGGCCTGGTTGTGAGAGCACCTGCCCATTTAAGGGGTGGATGACCCAGAAGATAACGATTGACCCAATTCGGGATGGCCGCCAGAAGGGGCCGACCGGGTGGCCGGGTCGCTATGTGATCAACGATTTACACAGAGCAGTCGATAGTTATTCATGGATTGCGAGGTGAGTGGCCCACCTCACCTAGGATTTAGCTAGAAAGTCTTACTATTTGCCCACTTATGTCCAAGTAGGGACTTTTGATGTTCCGGCCCTCGTCTGCCATAGTCGGAACCGCGACTTCCCATTGACCCGAGCGAAGTCACCACGCCGAGGATCACACCCCCTCAGATCCTCGGCGCACCCATGGAGCCCCCACATCGCCCCACTCGGCGGACGGGGGCTTCAGGCGTTCTGCCGGTCGGCGACCCGCATCTCGAACCAGGTGGTCTTCCCGCGCGGCAGCAGGTCCGCGCCCCAGCGGTCGGACAGCTTGTCGACGAGGAAGAGGCCCCGGCCGGTGGTGTCCATCTCGTGGACCGGCATCAGGCAGGGCAGTCCGCGCGAGGGGTCGCGCACCTCCACCCGGATCCAGCCGCGGCGCCGCAGCATGCGTAAGCCGAAGGAACGGGCCCCGGTGTGCCGGACCGCGTTGCCCACGAGCTCCGAGACCAGCAGGACGGCGTGCTCGGCGATCTGCGGCGAAAGGCCCCAGAGGCGGACCACCACGCACTGGGTGAGCCGGCGCGCGATGCTCGCCGACTCCGGCATGGACGGCAGCGTCACTTCGGCCTCGGCCGGATTTCCGTACAACTCCAGCGCTTTGAGGCCTTGTTCGTCCTCAACAGCCGCCGTGAGCCGTACCGACGAAGCGCCGCCGCGCTGCCGCGGCTGTTCCACACCCTCCAGGCCCGCCATGCACCCATCATGGACGGCCGACCCGCGCTCCCGGGCCGTTCCACAGGAAAACACCCCCCGGATTCAACAACTCCAAGGGGGTGTCCTGTCATATGCGCAAGGCAACCGGAGGGCCTCCACGTCGGCCTTGACCTGCGGCGACACGGCGCACGGAAATGCTCACGGCGAGTGGATCACCCATTCCCCTTAAGGCTGCCTTAAGGCCTGGCTAATCCACCCACAGGGAGGACCGGGGTCGGCGGCCGCGGTCCCGGCTCAGACGAACTTCGCCTTGCCCGGGCCCTCTTCGACGAAGCTGCGCATCCCGCGCTCACGGTCCTCCGTCGCGAACAGGCCCGCGAACCAGTTGCGTTCGATGGTGAGACCCGTGTCGATGTCGGCCTCCAGGCCCGCGTCCACGCACTCCTTGGCGGCACGCAGCGCGATCGCCGGACCCTGTGCCAGCTTGGCGGCCCAGGTGTGCGCCTGCTCGTACACCTCGGCGGCGGGCACCACCCGGTCGACCAGGCCGAGGGTCAACGCCTCGTCGGCCTTGACCATGCGGCCGGTGAAGATCAGGTCCTTGGCCTTGGACGGTCCGACCAGCCGGGACAGCCGCTGGGTGCCGCCCGCGCCCGGGATCAGGCCGAGCAGGATCTCGGGCTGGCCGAGCTTGGCGTTGTCGGCGGCGATCCGGTAGTCGGCGCACAGTGCGAGTTCGCACCCGCCGCCCAGCGCGTAGCCGGTGATGGCCGCGACGACCGGCTTGGGGATCCGGGCGACGGCGGTGAAGGCGTCCTGGAGCGCACGGGACCGGGCGACCATGGCCGCGTGGTCCATCGTCTGCATCTCCTTGATGTCCGCGCCCGCCGCGAACACCTTCTCGCCGCCGTAGAGGACGACCGCGCGGACGTCGGCCCGGTCGGTCGCCTCCACCGCGAGCTCGCGCAGCCGGTCCTGGGTGGCGATGTCCAGGGCGTTCATGGGCGGCCGGTCCAGGCGGATGGTGCCGACGCCTTCGGAGACTTCGAGAGAGATGGTCATACGGGTCAGGTTAGCGCCGGTTAACGTGAGGTGGCCCGGTGCCGTGGGTCACAGCACCGGGCCACGCGCACCGCGCGGGCGGCGTACTACTTGATCCACTCCGCCCACGGCATGTTCCAGCCGTTGAGTCCGTTGTCCGGGGCGATCTGCTTGTCCTTCGAGTTCTTCACGACGACCACGTCACCGATCAGCGACTCGTCGAAGAACCAGGCCGCGGGCTGCTTGGAGTCCCCCGCGCCGCGGACGTCCTTGAGCCCGACGCAGCCGTGGCTGACGTTCGTCGAACCGAAGGTGCCCGCGGAGGCCCAGTAGTTGCCGTGCACGAAGGTGCCCGACTGCGACAGGCGCATGGCGTGCGGGACGTCGGAGATGTCGTACTCGCCGCCGAAGCCGACGGTCGCGCCGTTCATCCGCGTGACCTTGTACTTCTCGCTGATGACCATCTGGCCGTTGTAGGTCGTGGTCGACGGGGCGCCCGCGGTGATCGGGACGTCCTTGAGGACCTGGCCGTCGCGGACGACCTGCATCGTGTGCGCGGCCGCGTCGACCGTGGAGACCTGGGACCGGCCGACGGTGAAGGTGACCGTACGGGTCTGCTTGCCGTAGACGCCGGGGCGGCCTTCGACGCCGTCGAGGGCGAGCTTCACGGTGACCTTGGTGCCCGCGGCCCAGTAGTTCTCGGGGCGGAAGTCGAGGCGGTCGTTGCCGAACCAGTGGCCCTCGATCTGGACGGCCGGCTCGGCCGTGACCGTGATGGCCTTCTCGACGGCTTCGAGGTTGGTGATCCCCCGGGTGAAGTTGATCGAGACCGGCATGCCCACGCCGACGGTGGAGCCGTCCTCGGGCGTGTAGTGGCCGACGAAGGTGTTGGTCGGGGTGAGGGTGGTGAAGGTGGTGTCCTTGGCGGACTCCCGGCCGGCCTCGTCCTTGGCGACCGCGTGCACCTTGTACTCGGTGGCGGAGGCCAGGTGACGGGCCGGCTCCCAGCTCGCGCCGTCGGCGGCGATCTTGCCTTCGACCGCGTTGCCCTTGGTGTCCGCCACGGTCACCGTGCTGAGCTTGCCGCCCGTGCTCGATATCTTCAGGACGCCGCTGGTCGCGACCTCCTTGGCCCCGTCGTCGGGCTTGATGCTGACGACCGCCTTGGAGGCCTCGGTACCGGTCTTGCCGCCACCCCCGGCGTTGTCGCCACCGCTGCCGCTGCTGTTACCGCCGCCACCGCCACCGCACGCGGTGGTGAACAGCAGGGCCGCCCCCAGCAGCAGGGCCGGCAGGCCGGTGCGGGCGCGGCCGCGTATCGGCTGCACGTTCACTCGTGTTCTCCCCATGTCCCCCGCGCGCGGACAGTCGCGCGCTTGCCGACAGGTAATCACACGGAGGAATCACAATGAGCCACGGTCTTGTCACCGTTCCGTCCCAACTGCCCGGAGAGGTGCCGCGGCGGCCGCCCCGTGGCCGGGGAACCGCAGGTGATCGGTGATCGGGCCGGTCCCGAGGGAGCGGCCGCCGCGGGGTCAGGCCCGGGGGCCCTTGGAGTGCTTCGGGTGCTTGGCGTGCTGGGGGTGCTTCGGCTGCTTGCCCTTCCCGTGGCCGCCCTTCGGGTGCTTCGGTTGCTTGGGGTGCTTGTCCTTCCCGTGGTCGCCCTTGCCGTGGTCGTCCTTGCCGCCGTGGTCGACCGGCTTGTTCCGCAGCGTGACGACGATGCGCTGGTCCGGGGTGCCGATGTCGAGGCGCAGCGGGCCGGTGACCCGGTCGGCGGGCAGCACGTAGCCCGCGGGGACCGCCGTCTCGACCAGGTAGTACCAGCCCTCGGGGAGCGGGCCGAAGTCGCAGACGCCGGCCCGGTCGGTGGTGCAGCCCGGGGCGGCCCGGCGGTCGGCGTTGATGCCGCGCGTCTGCAGACCCGGGGTGTTGTTGGTCTCCTGCCACAGCTCGAAGACCGCTCCGCGCAGCGGCCGCCTGGTCCTGGCGTCCTGCTTCACGACCCGGATCGTGCCCTCGTACGCCTCGCTCACCGGGGCGTTCGCGACGTCGACGGCGATGCCGTCCACCACGTCACCCCGGTCCAGGTCGAACCGGGTGACCGGGTCGGCCGGGGTCTCGTACCCGACGGGAGCGGCGGTCTCCCGCCAGTAGTACGTGTGCCCGATCGGGAGCTCCACCGTGCAGGTGCCCTGGGTGTCGGTCACGCAGGCCCCGTCGAGACGGGTGTCGCCGCCGGGCTGGTCCGTCTGGAGGCCGGTGGAACCGTTGCTCTCCCGCCAGAGCTCGAACCGCGCGCCCGCCAGTGGGCGGCCGGTGGCCCGGTCGGTCTTGCGCAGCACCACGCGGGCGGCGTCCGGCGGTTCGGGGGTGCGCCGGTTGTCCGCCTCGTACCGGACTCCGTCCGCTGCGTTCCCGGCCGTGAGGGTCAGTTCGTGGACGGTGTCGTCCAGGTCGTATCCGAGCGGTGCACGGGTCTCGCGCCAGTAGTACGTGCCGGGTTCAGCGGTCCGCTCGCAGATGCCGGAGGCCGGCGTCGTGCATTCGGCGACGAGGGTGTCGGCGCCCGGAGCGGTGTCCTGCAGGCCCGCCCTCCCGTTCGTCTCCCGCCACAGTTCGAACCGCGCCCCCTGCAGCGCCGCGCCCGTGTCCGCGTCCCGCTTGAGCACCGAGACCGCGCCGGTCACCGGGGCCGGGCCGGCGCACTCGGGCAGGTCGCCGTTGAAGGGGTAGGCGTGGAACTCCTGACCGCCGCCGCCGGTCGTGCCGCTGCCGTGGGTCACGGAACCCGTGGTGAAGAAGCGCCCGTTGATGCCGGGCAGGGTGACGGTGGTCTCCGAGGACTGCTGCCCCATGAGGAAGCTGCCCTGGAACTGGCCGCCGCCCGTCAGGTTCACGGTGGTGGCGTCCGGGAAGTTCCACAGCAGCCGGTCGCGGTAGGCGTTGAGCGGGTCGGTGTCCTGGATGCCGCCGCTGTAGGTGTTGATCGTGCGGGTGGCGCCCAGGACGTTCACCAGCACGGTGGCGGTGTCCGGGATGCGGGTGAACCGGATGCCCTGCTGGCCGCCCCCGTTGCCGACGAGGTCCGCGTCGACGTTGAACACCTGGAGCGGGGAGGTGCCGTCGCCGGTGAAGAGCGTCTCGTAGCCGCTGTTGACGGCGGTGCCGGTGGCCCGGCGCGGCTGCCCGTCGACCCGTGCGTAGCACTGGCTGGCGGCACTGAGCCGGTCGCGCAGCCCGGCGTACGGGGTGACGGCGCCCGGGTCCGGGACCAGGCGGCCGGACACCGTGCCCGTGAGGGGGCCCGCGTGGCGGACCGCACCGCCGTCGGCGAGGAGGCGTTCGCCCGGCGCGACGGTGACCGCGCCGCCGGTGGTGAGGAAGTCGGCGCCGGCGGGCGGGGGCACCCGGGATCCGGCGCCGACGATGCCGACGTTGTAGCGGCTGTCCCCGCCCGCCTGCTTGTCCTGGTCGAAGTCGCCGAGGACGACGAGCCGGCCCTCGGCCTCGGAGGCCCGGCCGCGGACCCGGAAGTCGCCGCCCGCGAAGATGTTGATGCCGTTGTCCCGCCCCTGTGGGACGCCGTCCGTGCCGATGGGCGGGAACGGGTCGGGGCAGCGTCCCGGGACGCAGGGCCCCAGCCCGCCGGGGAGCGGGGCTCTGGCGACCGCCGCCGGGCGGTCGCCACCGGGACCCTCCGCGAAGGCCGCGGGCGCGGCGGAGGCCAGTACGGCTCCGATCGCGAGCCCGAGGGTCCAGTTCCTTGCTGACATGACGCTCCGTCCGTTGCCTGCTGCCCTGATGTGCCCTGACAGGCTGGGGGCAGGCTTCGGCGGCACGCGGCGGGGACACTCTGCGCTACGGCATTTCGATCACAGTGATCACTCTCCCGGGCGGGACGGCCGCCGGTGTTCAGGCGATGGCGGAGCCGGCGACCCAGTCCGTCCAGGACATGTTCCAGCCGCCCAGTCCGTTGTCCGGGGCGACCGTCTTGTCCTGCGAGTTGACGACCTGCACCACGTCCCCGACGAGGGTCCGGTCGAAGAACCAGCCGGCCGGGGTGTCGGAGCCGCCGCCCTTGTCGTCGCGCAGACCCACGCAGCCGTGGCTCACGTTGGTGCTGCCGAAGGTGTCGGGGCTGGACCAGTAGTTCCCGTGCAGGAAGGTTCCGGAAGCGGTGAGCCGCATGGCGTGCGGGACGTCGGGGATGTCGTACTCGCCGCCGAAGCCCACGGTCTGGCCGTTCATGCGGGTGACGTCGAACATCTCCATCACCACCATCTTGCCGTTGTACGTGGTCGTCTTGGGCGCGCCGGCGCTGATCGGCACGGTCGACACCAGCTGCCCGTCCCGGCGGACCTCCATGGTGTGCGCGGCCGCGTCCACGGTGGAGATCTGGGAGCGGCCCACCGTGAAGCCGACGGTCTTGTCCTGGATGCCGTATGCGCCGGGCGCGCCCTCGATGTCGCGCAGGTCCATCTTCACGGTGACCTTGGTGCCCGGCTTCCAGTACTCCTTGGGCCGGAAGTCGAGCCGTTCCCGTCCGAACCAGTGTCCGACGACCTGGACGCCCGGGTCGGAGGTGACCGAGATGGCCCGTTCCACTTCGGCGCGGCGCTCGATCGCCTGGCTGAACCGGAAGGAGACGATCATCCCGGTGCCGACGGTCGAGCGGTTCTCGGGCTTGAAGTAGCCGATGAACCGCTCCTCGGGAACGTAGGTGGTGAAGGTGGTGTGGCGGGCCTGGCGGCGGTCGTGGCCGTCGAGGGCGACGGCGTCCACGGTGTACTTGGCCGCGAGCGCGAGCCGTCCCGACTCGGGGTCGGGGCTCCAGCTGAGCCCGTCGTCGGCGATGGCTCCGGGGACCTCTTCCCGCTGCGCGTCCTCCACCTTGGTGACGACGACCCGCTCCAGGCGGCCCTCCGGCACGGAGACCGACAGCCGTCCGTCCGCAGGGACCTCTTTGGCGTTGTCGTCGGGGGTGATGCGGATGGCCTCGTCCGGCGAGCGGGGCTTGCCGGGCAGCTGGATCTCGACCGGGGCCTTGCCGTCCTGGGTGCATCCGGACAGGCCGCCCAGCAGGCCCGCCCATGCCGCCACGGCGGCCAGACCCGCCCCTGCCCGCCTCGTCAGAAGTGTCACGATCCCTCCAACGACCGGGCGCTGCGGGGGAAACGTGGGCGCGGGCCACGTTCCGGGCAGATCTGTCCGGGCAGAACAGTGTGAAGGACCAGACGGGGGCGGGCCCAGGCCGGGACGCCGGGGCCGCACTCTCCCCTACCCCCGCCGGTACCCAGGAGCCGTGGAGGCGGGCAGTGTCGAGCGCAGCCGAGCAGGAGGCGGTGGAAGCCGTCAGCAATGCCGCGGAAGCGGTGCGGAGCGGCCGGGCCGCGCCCGTACCGCAGATCGAAGGGCGACTGAAGGAGCGGCCGAACGGCCAGGTCAGGGGCCAGGTGATACGGGCACACGGGCGCCCGGGAGCGCCGGTGTGGCCGGGGTCCTCGCATCCGCTGGGGGCCCGGTTCCATCACGGTCCGGACGGGACCGCGGGCACCAACTTCGCCCTGTGGGCGCAGGGCGCGGAGGCGGTGGAGGTGTGCCTGTTCGACGAGGCCGGCGCCGAGACCCGCTGCACCCTGACGGAGCACACGCACGAGATCTGGCACGGGTTCGTGCCGGGCGTGCGCCCCGGGCAGCGGTACGGGTTCCGGGTGCACGGCCGCTGGGATCCCTGGACGGGCGCCCGCTACAACCCGGCGAAGCTGCTCCTCGACCCGTACGCGCGGGCCGTGGACGGGGACTTCACGCTGCCCCCGGAGGTGTACGCGCACGTCCGGGACTGGCCGCAGCAGTACATCGCGGACACCGTGCGCGACGACCGGGACTCCGCGCCGTTCGTCCCGAAGGGCGTGGTCGTCCACGACGACGACGACTGGGCGGACGACGTCCGGCCGAAGACCCCGTGGGCCGATTCGGTGATCTACGAGCTGCACGTGCGCGGCTTCACGATGCGCCATCCGGGTGTTCCCGAGGAGCTGCGCGGCACGTACGCGGGCCTGGCCCACCCGGCGGCGATCGAGCACCTGACGGGGCTGGGCGTGACGGCGGTCGAGCTGCTGCCGGTGCACCAGTTCGCGCACGAGGACCATCTGCTGCGCCGGGGGCTGCGCAACTACTGGGGCTACAACTCGATCGGCTACTTCGCCCCGCACGCGGCGTACTCGGCGAGCGGTACGGCCGGGCAGCAGGTCGGGGAGTTCAAGCGGATGGTCCGCGCCCTGCACGCGGCCGGGATCGAGGTCATCCTCGACGTGGTCTACAACCACACGGCGGAGGCGGGCGAGCTGGGTCCCACGCTGTCGCTGCGCGGGATCGACAACCGGGGCTACTACCGGCTCCAGTCCGACCAGCGGCGGTACTCCGACTACACGGGCTGCGGGAACACCCTGCACGCGGGGCGCCCGCACGTACTGCGGCTGATCACCGACTCGCTGCGCTACTGGGTCACGGAGATGGGGGTGGACGGCTTCCGCTTCGACCTGGCGGCGGCGCTGGCCCGGTCGATGCACGACGTGGACATGCTGTCGCCGTTCCTCGCGGTGATCGCCCAGGACCCGGTGCTGCGGCGGGTGAAGCTCATCGCCGAGCCGTGGGACGTGGGCTCGGGCGGCTACCAGGTGGGGGCGTTCCCGCCGCTGTGGACGGAGTGGAACGACCGTTACCGCGACGCCGTACGGGACTTCTGGCGGGGCGCGCTGCCCGACGTACGGGATCTCGGCTACCGGCTGTCGGGCTCCAGCGACCTGTACGCGTGGGGCGGGCGGCGGCCGTACGCCTCGGTGAACTTCGTGACCGCGCACGACGGTTTCACCCTGCGCGACCTGGTGAGTTACGAGCGCAAGCACAACGAGGCGAACGGGGAGGCGAACCGGGACGGCACCCATGACAACCGGTCGTGGAACTGCGGGGCGGAGGGCGAGAGCGACGATCCCCGGATCGGCGTGCTGCGCCGTCGCCAGCTGCGCAACCTGCTCACCACGCTGCTGCTGTCCACGGGCGTGCCGATGCTGGTGGCCGGGGACGAGTTCGGCCGGACCCAGGGCGGCAACAACAACGCGTACTGCCAGGACAACGAGACGGGCTGGGTGGACTGGTCGCTGCTGGAGGATCCGGCCTGGCGGTCGCTGTTCGCCCTGGCCTCCCGGCTGATCGCGCTGCGCCACGCCCATCCGGTGCTGCGGCGGAGGGCGTTCTTCTCCGGGCGGTCACAGGGTGCCGACGGGCTGCGGGACCTGGCCTGGTTCACGCCGGCGGGCGCGGAGATGACCGAGCGCGACTGGTACGCGCCGGCCTCCTCGCTGGGGATGTACCTGTCGGGGCGGGACATCCCGGGCCGCGACGAACGGGGGCGGCAGGTGACGGACGACAGCTTCCTCGCGCTGCTGCACACCGGGGACCGGCCGGTGGCATGGGCCTTGCCGGGGGCGCCCTGGGCGGAGGTGTACGAGGTCGTCCTGGACACGTCCCTGGAGGCCCAGTCCGACCCTCCCCGGACCCGGCACCACGGCGGTCGGACCCTGACGGTACCGGCGCGCTCGGTCCTGCTGCTGAGGGTGGTGAGCTGAGCGACGCCCCTGGCCCCGCCGCCGGTTCGGGACGTATCCGACATCCGGAACCAGCTCTCCCGTTCGTGCTGCGATGATGTGTTCGACATCGTCTCGGAGGGGGTCCTTGCATGGGCAGAGTCACGACCGCGCTGCGGGAACTGCGCGGGGCGCAGAAGTCGGCGAAGGGGGTGTCCCTCTACTCCCGGTTCGTCAACCGGCCGGCCGGGCGGTACCTGGCCGCCGGTTCGTACGCGCTGGGGCTCACCCCGAACCAGGTGACGCTGGTCAGTGCCGCCTTCAGCTTCGCCGCCGTGGCGGCCGTCGCGCTGTCCGCCCCCTCGTGGGGGCTGGGGATCGCGGTGTGGGCCGCCCTCGCCGTGGGCTTCGCCTTCGACTCCGCCGACGGGCAGCTCGCCCGGCTGCGCGGCGGCGGCAGCGCGGCCGGCGAGTGGCTCGACCACGTCGTGGACGCCGCCAAGCTCACCGCCCTGCACTCCTGTGTGCTGATCGCCTTCTACCGCTTCCCCGACGCGTACGGGACGGGTTCGGACGGCTGGCTGCTCGTGCCACTGGGCTTCCAGTTCGCGGCGGTGGTGACCTTCTTCGGAGGCCTGCTGACCGAGAAGCTCAAGCCGAAAGCGGCCCCCGGCAGTCCGGCGGCCGCGCCCTCCACCGCGCGCGCGGTGGCCCTGCTGCCCGTGGACTACGGGGTGTTCTGCCTGGTGTTCCTGCTGCTCGGCGGCGGGAAGACGTTCGTCTGGGCGTACGCGGGACTGGGCGCGGTCGCCGTGCTGTTCCTGCTGGCGTTCCTCGCCAAGTGGTTCCGGGAGCTCAGCGCCGTTCGCCGGTGACCTGGCCCGGCGCCTGGGCCGGTTCCGCGAGCGCGTCCAGTGCCCGGCGCAGCTGGGTGCTGGACGTGTGCACGGTGTAGGGGAAGTACACGACGTCGACGCCGTGGGCGGCGAAGTCCTTCTCCAGCCGGTCGCCCTTGGGCGTGCCGCGCCAGTCGTCGCCCTTGAAGATGACGTCGAAGCGGACCTGCTTCCAGGTCTCCACCTTGTCGGGAACCGTCTCGACGAAGGCCGCGTCGACGTACTTGACGCTGCGTACGATCTCCAGCCGCTCGACGAGCGGGATCATCGGGCGGCGTCCCTTGGCGAGCTCGGCCATCTCGTCCGAGACCACTCCGGCGACGAGGTAGTCGCACTGGCTCCGGGCGTGCCGGAGGATGTTGAGGTGCCCGATGTGGAACAGATCGTAGGCTCCGGGCGCATAGCCGACTCGATACGGCCTGCGCGCAGGCGCAGCAAGGTCGGACATGTCGTGCTCCGTCATCTTTTACCCCCAGCAGCCACACCCCCCGGTGTAGCGGATTAGCAGACAATAGCGTGCACGTTCCGCAGCATGCGGGTGAACGAATAGGGTGACGTGCGCATCATCCAGGGGAAGAGGGGACGCACGGTGTCCAGATCCGGTCAGCGGCGCATGCTGCTGGTTTCCACCAATTACGCTCCGGAGCACGCGGGGATCGGCCCGTACGCCACCCAGATCGCGGAGCACTGGGCGGATCTCGGTCACGAGACCCACGTACTGGCGGGCATGCCGCACTACCCGGCGTGGTCGCTCGAACCCGAGTACAAGGGGGCGTTCCAGCGCACGGAACAGCGCGCGGGTGTCACCGTGCACCGGCGTGCGCACACCGTGCCGCCGCGCCAGACCGCCGTGAAGCGGGCCCTTTTCGAAGGATCGATTCTGCTGCACGGCGCGGTGGCCCCGCCCCGCATGCCCAGGCCCGACGCGGTCCTCGCCCAGATGCCCAGCCTGGCCGGCGGCGTGCTCGCCGCCCGGCTCGCGGCGCGCTGGAAGGTGCCCTACGTCCCGGTCGTCCAGGACCTGATGGGCGCCGCCGCCGCGCAGAGCGGGATCAGCGGCGGCGACAAGGCCGCCGCGATCGCCGGCCGCGCCGAGGCCTACGCCCTCAAGCGCGCCACCCTCGTCGGCGTCATCCACGAGACCTTCGTGGACCGGGTCGTCGGCATGGGCGTGGACCCCGGGAAGATCCGCCTCGTCCCGAACTGGTCGCACGTGCCGGTGCCCACCAAGCCGCGCGGGGAGACCCGCCACCACCTCGGCTGGGCCCCTGGCGAGACCGTCGTCCTGCACTCCGGGAACATGGGCCTCAAGCAGGGCCTGGAAGTCCTCGTCGGTGCCGCCCGGCTGGATCCGAGTGTCCGGTTCGTCCTGATGGGCGACGGCAGCCAGCGGGCGACTCTGTCCGAGCTCGCGGCGGATGTACCGAATCTGGACATCATCCCCCCTGCCGCTGACGGCGAGTTCCCGGATATCCTCGCGGCGGCGGACGTTCTCGCGGTCACGCAGCACGCCGCCGTGCTGGACATGAGCGTCCCGTCGAAGCTGACCTCGTACTTCCAGACCGGTCGGCCCGTCGTCGCCTCCGTGGCCGCGGAGGGCGGAACCGCCCAGGAGGTGGAACGCTCGGGCGCAGGGGTGCTCGTACCGCCGGAGGACCCCGAGGCCCTGCTGAAGGCCGTACGGGCCCTGGCCGAGGACCCTGACGGAGCGGACGCACTGGGAGCGGCCGGACCCCGCCACGTGGCGGCCCACCTGAGCCGTGAAGCGGGCCTGGCCCGCATCGACGCACTGATAGACGAAGCACTTGGGGGAACCCGGCCGTGATCGAGACGAACCGCCCTGCAGCGGCACCGGCCGACGACGAACCGGATCTCCTCAGAGACCAGTTCCGGCAGCTCCTGCGCTACCGCAGGCTCATCGGCGCGGGCATCGGGATCGGTCTGCTGGGCGGCGTCTACCTCGGCATCTCCACGGCCGACACCTACGTCGCGACCGCCGACGTCGTCCTGCGCGCGCCCACCGACGACCCGTTCAACCCCAGCCTCGCCCCGGACAAGGCGATCAACATCGGCTCGGAGCGTCAGGTCGCGCTCAGCTCCTCCATAGCCAACGAGGCGGCCAAGAAGCTCGGCGTGTCCGAGTCCGGCTTCGCCTCCCTGCGCAGCGGTCTGCAGGTCACCAACCCGCCCCAGACCATGGTGCTGCGCTTCACGTACACGGCGTCCTCCCCCAAGGAGGCGGCCAAGCGCGCGAACGCGATGACCGCGGCCTACCTGCTGAAGCGGCAGGAGTCCCTCGACGCCACCCGCGACAAGATGGTCAAGGGGTACAAGGAGCAGCGCGACCCGATCGCCAAGCAGCTCGACGAGGTGTCGAAGGAGATCGCCCGGATGCCGGCCGGCGCCGGACGGGACGCGGCCAGCTCCTCCAAGACCGACCTGCAGAGCGAGGTCGGCAGCTACAACACCAAGATCACCAAGCTTGAGGCCCTGGACATGACCCCGGGCCGCGTCACGAGTGCCGCGACCGCGCCTCCCGGGGCCGACGGCCCCGGCATCCTCATGTCCCTCGCGCTCGGCGCGGCCGTGGGCCTCGCGCTCGGCCTGCTGGCCGCCTGGGTCCGGCTGGTCTTCGACCCGGCCCCGCGCTCCGAGGGCGACGTCGCCCGCGCGCTGCGCGCACCCGTCCTGGGCTACCTGCCCCGGGACCGGACGGGCGGCGGACCGCTCCTGGCCGCCGGTGAGGCCGACCCCCGGCTCGCCGAGGAGTACCGCTCGGTGGCCTTCCGCCTCGCCTACGACGCCCGCTTCGCCGACCGGCGCCGTCTGCTCGTGGTCGCCCCGCGCGGCAGCAGCGAGACCGCCGCCGCCGTGGCCGTGAACCTCGCCGCCTCCTTCGCGGAGACCGGCAAGGACGTCCTCCTCATCGAGGCCGACCTGCGCACCCCGGTCCTGGCCAGCCAGCTGCCGACGGACGCCGGCGGCAGGCCGCGCTGGAGCCAGACCCCGGGCAGCCCGGCCGGCGGCGGCCGGCACTCGGACACCGAGTGGCCCGACGGCCGTCAGCTCGTCGTGGACGCCGGTGAGTCCGGCACCTTCGACCTCATCCCGGGCGAGCGGGCCCGCAACGTGCCGCGTTCGCTGACCTCGGCCCGTGCCACCCGGCTCATCTCCGAGGCCGACTCCCCCAACTCCACGGTCGTCGTGCTCGCGCCGCCCGTGCTCTCCTACGCCGACGCCCTGGCCCTCGTCGACCGCGTCGACGGCGTCCTGGTCGTCGCCGACCCGCGCGCCGTGCACCGCACCGACCTGACCCGGATCCGCGAGCTGATCAGCGGCGCCGGCGGCACCGTGCTCGGCGCGGTGCTGCACGCACCGCTGCCCGGCGAGAAGCGCGGCAAGGGCAAGGGCAAGGGCAAGGGCGGCGCGGCCCCCGCCGGCCCCGGCGCGGGTCCCGGTACGGCGGCGAAGTCCGGCAAGCCCGTGCCGCAGCCCCAGCCCCTGCCGTACGAGGTGGCCGAGCCCGAGCAGCACATCCCCGGTGACGGCACCGACACCGTCGCGCTGCGCACCGTCCGCATGGGCCGCAGATGAGCCGACGCGGCCTCGCCGCCGTCGCGTCGGTCCTGGACCAGGCCGCCTCCAGCGCCACGAACATCCTGGTGCTGGTGCTGGCCGCCCGGCTGTCCTCGGCGTCCGGGTTCGCCGACTTCTCCATGGTGTACGTGACCTTCAGCGTGCTCCTCGGACTGAACATGGCCTACGTGGGCCAGAGTCTCGTGCTGGAGAAGGGTGCGGGGCTCGGCGCCCGGTGCCGTTCGGCCGTGGGCTTCACCGCGGCCGCGTCGGCCGCCGTGGGAGCGCTGCTGCTGGTACTGGGCCTCGTGCTGGCCGGGGCCACCGGAACGGCCTTCCTCGCGCTGGGCGTCGTCCTGCCGCTGGTGCTCCTCCAGGACGGCCTGCGCTACTGCTTCTCCGCGCTGCGCGCCCCGGAGCGGGCGCTGGCCGCGGACGTGCTGCGGCTGGTGTGCGTGGTCGCGGCGCTGGCCGTGCAGCCCGGAGGGGCCTCGGCCGGGCGGCTGGTGCTCGCGTGGGGGCTGTCCGCGCTGCCCGCGCTGGGCCTGGGGCTGTGGCTGCTGCGTCCGTACGTGCGCGGCGCCCGGGCGGACCTGCGGCCGTATCTGCGGCGCGGTCACCTCGGGCAGCGGTTCGTGGTCGAGTTCGCGGTGGGCAACGGCTCCAGCCAGCTCGCCGTCCTGGGCCTCGGCGCCTTCGCGACGCCGCTGGCCGTCGGTGCGCTGCGGGGTGCGACCACGCTCTTCGGGCCGCTGAACGTGCTGTTCAACTCCGCGAACGCCTTCGGGCCGCCGGTGCTCGGCCGGCTCGGCGGCAAGCGGGCCACGGTCCGGGCCACGGCCGCGCTGGGACTCGTACTCGCCGCGGTCGGCGCGGGCTGGGCCACGGCCCTGTACCTGCTGCCGGACCGGCTGGGCCGCGAACTGCTCGGCGACACCTGGGCGGGCGCGTCCGCGCTGCTGCCGGCCACGGGGGCGCAGTACGCCGTGATGGGTCTCGGCACGTGCGCGCTGCTGACCCTGCGGGTGCTCGCCCCGAAGGCCACGCTGTCCTTGCAGGTGGTCTTCTCGCTGCTGTCCGTGGGGCTGCTGCTCGGGGGGTACGCGGTGTGGGGTGTGGCGGGCGCCGCCTGGGGCCTGGCGGCCGGCTCGGCCCTCAAGGCCCTGGCCGCCTGGTGGCGCGTCACCCGCCTCCCGGCCACCGCCGGCTCGCGGGAACCCGAGCCCGTACCTGCTGCCTGACCCGCTCGCGCGGAGCGTGAGCCGCTGCGCGGGCTTCTCTCCCCGCCCCGCCCTTTCACCGTTTCCCGGGCTCTGCCCGGACCCGCGCCTCAAACGCCGGCGGGGCTGAAATACCCAGCCCCGCCGGCGTTTGAGGCGCGGGGTCTGGGGCGGAGCCCCGGGAAGCGGCGGCGCGGGCAGAGGCCGGGCAGACCTCACCGCGACCCGCCCGGGCAGGGCTAGCGCAGGGTGGTGGACTTGTCCGAGCGGTAGGTCGCGACGAGCGCCAGGCACAGCGCCGCGATCGCCACGCGGCCCGAGGCCTGCAGCAGCGGGCCGCGCAGCAGGATGAACGAGTAGCCCGCGACGAGCGGGACCACCACGGAGATCAGGCTCCCCGGCGGGCTCCGGCGCGTGGCCCGCTTCGCGTAGCGCCGGTCGACCCGGGCTGCGGCGTACCCCATGCCCAGCATCCCCGCCCCCATGCCCAGCGGCCCGAAGTCCAGCCACAGCTCCGCCCAGATCGGGGAGGAGAGGTTGGTGTTGACCGTGCCCATCCACTGACCGACCATCACGCCCGTGTCCCGCGGCTTGCCGGGCCACACCGCGCGCGGCACCGCGAAGAAGACCGATCCCGCGAGCTGGCGCCCGTAGTAGTGGCCGGGGCCGGAGTTCGAGAAGGTGATGGTGTTCGCGAACATGCCGATCTGGTCGTAGTCCTTCAGGGCCATGGGCTCCAGGAAGGACGTGGTCTCGACCGGCCGGTAGTTCTTCTCGTCGTAGCGGAAGCGGTCCGCGAACGGGAAGATCAGGAGGGCGACGACCACCGCCATGGACAGCGCGACCCGGTACATCGCGGCGCTCACCGGGAAGACGGTGAACAGCAGCGCGAACATGACCGTCAGGAACCAGTACCGCGGGTTCGAGATCGGGTTGTTGACGATCAGGTTGAGGCCGGCGAGCGCCGCCCACGTGACGATGATCGACACCTTGCGGCGGGCGAACTTCGACGTGATCAGCCAGCGGGTGTACAGGAGCAGCGCGAGCAGCGCCGGCACGGTGCCGAATCCTCGCAGCAGGGCCTGGCCGGCCTGGCCGTCGCCGTTGGAGACGCCCGCTTCCTCGATGCCCGCGATGATCTCCTGGCGGCTGGAGAAGAAGACCGCCGGGCCGCCCAGCTTCACGATGAAGGCGGCGCTGCAGAGGAACGACAGGATCGTCAGGAGCTGTAGCCGGCGCCGGTGCGCCATGACGGGCTTCGACGCCTTCTGGGAGCCTCCCGCACGCCCGGCCGGCCGGTGCCGGGCCAGCAGCACCCCGACGTCGAAGGCCGTGCAGCCGAGCAGTACGAGCCCGATCGCGACGGTCAGGTCGGTGCGCGGGCCGACGACGGGGGTGGGAACCTGGCCGAGGACGGCCTGCGCGAGCGGGGCCACCCCCATCGCCATGTAGACGAAGAGCCAGAAGGAACCCTGCAGCAGCTTGCGGCGGCTGGTGAGGACCATCGCGGAGAGCCGGGCCCCCGCGTACATGGTGAGCAGCAGCTGGAGCCAGAAGGCCGCGTCGCGGACGCCGGCGCCCGTCTGGACTGCGACGAACAGCGGCAGGAAGACGGTGAATCCGAGCGCGAGCGGCACGGACAGCGCGCGCGAGAGGAGCGTGCGCGGGAGGGTGGCCCGGCCCCACAGGGTCTCGTCCTCGAAGGGGGACGGGACGGGCGGCTTCGCGGGTGTCGCGGGGGGCTTGCGTATGTCCGTCGTCACTGCCGCCCCCACCCGATGTGCCTGGTCCGCGGGCAGTCTAGTCTGAGCGGGCCGCGCCCGGGGAGGCCGTGGCCGAGAGCACGATGGGGGCTTCTGTTGCGTGATCTTCCTTCCTTCACGCTGGCCGGGTACGACAAGGGGCGCGGACTGCTGACGCAGGCGCTCTGGTTCGCCGTGATGAACACGGTCTTCATGGCCTGGTTCTGTCCGGCCCGGATGAGGGTCGCGCTGCTGCGGGCCTTCGGGGCGAGGATCGGCGAGGGCGTGCTCATCCGGCACCGGGTACGGGTGCTGTGGCCGTGGAAGCTCGACATCGGGGACCACACCTGGATAGGTGAGGGCGCCTGGCTGCTGAACCTGGAGCCGGTGACCATCGGGGCGAACGTGTGCGTCTCGCAGGAAGCGATGCTGTGCACCGGCTCGCACGACCACCGCGCCGCCGACTTCCGCTACCGCAACGCCCCGATCGTGGTCGAGGACGGCGCGTGGGTGGCGGTACGGGCCACCGTGCTCGCCGGGGTCACGGTGGGCCGCTGCGCGGTCGCCGGGGCCGGCGCCGTGGTCCACAAGGACCTGCCCGAGCTGACCCTGCAGACCCAGGACGGGCACCGCCGCCCGGTGGAGGAGCCCAAGTGAGCGCCGCGATGAAAGTGCTGCACGCCGTCACGCTCCACTCCCCCTCGCACGCCTTCGGCGGTCCGGTCCGGGTCGCTCTGAACCTGGCGAAGGGGCTGCGGGCCCGCGGTCACGAGGCGCGGCTGCTCGCGCTCGGCGAGGGCTTCGACCCGTGGCCGACCTCTGTGGAGGGCGTTCCGGCGCGGCTGTTCCCGGCCCGCCGGCTGCTCCCCCTCGGCTTCAGCGGGATGACCTCGCCGGCGCTCCTCGCCTCGGCCGGACGCCTCGTACGGGACGCGGACGTCGTACACGTCCACCTGGCCCGGGACCTGGTGACGCTTCCGGTGGCGCTGGCGGCGCTGCGGGCGGGCAAGCCGCTGGTGCTGCAGACCCACGGCATGGTGGACCCGAGCGAGAAGCTGCTGGCCAAGGTGCTGGACGCGGTGGCGGTACGCCGGCTGCTGCGCGGCGCGGACGCGGTGCTGTACCTGACCCCGCACGAGCGGGCAGGGCTGGACGCGGTGGTCGGCGCGCCGCCCCTGGCGCAGGCGGTCCGCCTGGTCAACGGGACCCCGGCGCAGGAGGAGCGGCCCCCGCTGAGCGGCCCGCCGCGCATCCTGTACTCGGCGCGCCTGCAGTCCCGCAAGCGGCCGGTCGACTTCGTGGACGCGGCCCCCGCGGTGCTCGCGGCGCACCCGGACGCGCACTTCGTGGTCGCGGGCCCGGACGAGGGCGAGCTGGCCGCCGTACGGGCCCGGATCGGGGCGCTGGGTCTCACCGACCGGTTCACCGTGCCGGGTGCCCTGTCCAGTGCGCAGGTCCTCGCCGAACTGCGCCGGGCGCACGTCTACGTACTGCCGTCGGTGGACGAGCCGTTCCCCATGTCGGTGCTGGAAGCCCTCTCGGTGGGCGTTCCCACGGTCGTGACCCACTCCAACGGCCTGGCCCGCGACATCGGCCGCACCGGTGCCGGGCGCGCGGTCGACCCCGGCCCGGGCGGCGTGTCCGCCGCCGTCCTGGAGCTCCTGGACCCGGCCGCGAACGACGAGGCCTCGCGCTCGGCCCGCAAGCTGGCTGCCGGGTCCTTCTCCATGGACGCCGTCCTGGACACCCTTCTTCCGGTGTACGAGGGCATCCGCCGCTGAGGCGACCGCGGTCACGGGCGGCAGGAACTCCTGCCGCAGCGTCAGATGACGTCCCGGCGGTGTTCCTCGACCACCGGGATGGCGCCCGTGGCCCGGCGGCGTTTGTAGACGCTCATGTACACGGCGAGGCCGATTCCGCCGACCGCCATCATGATCAGGCCGACCAGGTCGAGGTTGACGCTCTCCAGCTCCCAGTCGCTCGCGAAGGTGAGGATGGCACCCACCACGATCAGGACGATGCATCCGCCGATGCCCATGGATCCGCCTTCCGCTGTCGGGACTGTGTCCGCGCGGGTACCCGGGTTCCGGGCATGAAAACGCCCCCGGGGGCCGGGAGTCCGGTCCTCGGGGGCGTCAGGGGGGCGGCTACGCGGGGATCCAGGCGTAGCAGCCCGAGGAGTTGAACTCCGCCGTCCCGGCCGGGATCGTCGCCGTGATCTTGTCGCCGGCCTTGGGCGGGGTCTCGGGGCCCGAGGCGAGGGTGGCGCCGTCCTTGCCCTTGGCCTCCCAGGTGCAGTTCGTGGCCTGGGTGAGCGCGCGGTAGCTGCCCGCGGCGGGCGAGGTCCGGGGGCCTTCGGGGAAGCCCTTCTCCGCCGCGGCGAGGATCGGCTTCTGGTCCGGGCACAGGAGGGTGATCGCGTCCTTGGCGCCCGGGATCTCGCCGGTGATGACGGCTCCGGTCGCCGCGTCCTTGTCGTGCTTCGCGGTGCGCTGCACCCGCTGGCAGGCGTCCTGGCCGCCCTGCAGCACGGACGCCGGGTCGACCTTGTCGGGGACCCGCCCGCTCAGGTACTTCTTCTCCTCCGCCGTGAAGCTGCCCGTCTTCGGGGTGAGCTTCGCGTCCGGCAGGACGGGGCCGGTCGGCTTCGCGTTCGGGTCGGTCGACGGCTGCGGGGCAGCATCCGCCGGGTCGGGGGCCGACGACGAGGCCGGAGGCTTCGGCGAGGCGCCGGATTCGGCCTTGTCCCCGCCCGAACTGCAGGCGGTCAGCGTCAGGGCGGCGGTCAGCAGGACAGCAGCCGCTGCGGAGCGTCGGTACATCGGATGGCTCCCGTACTCAAGGGGGTGTGCAGCGGGGCCCGGCCACAGAGAGCCGGACCCCGCACGCCGTCAGGCGGTTGTTTCGGTTGTCGTCGCTTACTTCGCGCCGAAGGTGAGGACCAGCTGCGGAGTACCCTCCGCCGCCGTGGCCTCGGAGGACCAGATCCACAGCGGGTCGGTGCCCGTGCTCGTCAGGCCCAGGCCGTAGCTGGTGCCCAGCGCGGCGGTGACCGCGGCGGTGTCCAGCTCCACGTTGTGCACCGCGGAGCCCTCCGGCACGCCCGCGAGGGTGCCGAGCGGGGTGGTGCCGAGGGTGGGCTTGGTGTTGAAGGTCGTACCCGCGCCCGTCCAGTTACCGGTGACCGGGACCACCTTCACGGTGTCCGTGGTACCGGCGTTCGCCTGCGTGCTGGTCTTGATCTGCAGCGAGGCGGACTTCAGGACCTGGCCGGCCGGGGCGGCCGGCAGGTTGAAGCGCATGTACGTCTCGTACAGCGAGCCGCTGCCGCGGACCGCGAGCGAGGTCGACGCGCCGTTGGCGGCGCTCGGAGCGCCCTGGTTGACGTAGGTGTCCTCGGTCGTCTTGACCGCGGAGACCGTGTCGGTGGGCGCCTTGGCCAGGTCGAAGTGGCTCTTGACCTGGGCCTGGGTGAGCGCCGACGGGTAGACGGCCGTCTCGTCGAGCTGACCCGCGAAGAAGTTGCTCGTCGGACGGGTCGGCCAGTTGGCGAGGTTGTCGCCGCCGACGTGCCAGTAGCCCGCGATGTTGGTGGTGCTCGTGGCGTTCAGGGAGCCCTTGTTCTGGCCGTCGACGTACAGCGTGATGCCGCCGGGGCCCTGGGTGCCGACCACGTGGTGCCACTTGTTGTCGTTGTACGTCTCGAACAGGCCCGTGGTGACGGTGCGGGTCGAGCCGTTGTAGACGCCGAAGACCAGGCGACCGGTGTTGGTCATGTAGATCTGGCGGTCGTACGTACCGCTGTTGCGGGCCTGGTTGTTGCCGAAGCCGATGAGCTTGCCGCCGCGCGTGGTGTTCGTCTTGAACCAGGTCTCGACGGTGAAGGCGTTGCCGACCGTCTGACGGCGGTCGCTGTACACCTGCTGGCTGGTCCCGTTGAAGCCCATCGCCGTGCTGCCGGAGACGGCGCCGGGCGACTGCTTCAGGGCGGGGGCGTTGAGCTGGATGCCGCTGCGGTTGCCGGACACCGAGGAGTCGGCGACGTAGGGGCTGACCGCGTCGTCGTAGCGCCAGTACAGGTCGGCGCCGTCGGCACGGACCTGGTTCGGGTAGGACTGGACCGAGGTCGGGACGGTCACCGAGGCGACGGCCGACAGGGCGCTGGTGTTGCCGGCGGCGTCGGTCGCGGTCACCCGGTAGGTGTAGCTCTGGCCGGCCTTGACCGTGGTGTCGTTCCAGGAGGCCTGGGGACGCTCCCACTCCAGCGAGCTGGCGGTGACGGTGGCGGCCGGGGTGGCGGAGCCGTTGCGGTAGATGCGGTACGTCAGCTTGCTGTCGTCCGCGTCGTAGCTGGTGCGCCAGCGGACCTGGGCCTCGCCGGGCTTGACGCTGGAGGCGCTGGCCACCGGGGTGGTCGGGGCGCCGACGTCACCCTTCGAGGCGAAGCGGGTCAGGCCCCACTGCGGCTTGCCGTTGATGAGGGTGAACTCACCGCCGACCCACATGTACTTGGTGTCGTTCTTCTCCGCCACGGCCATGACGCGTGGGCCGATGCCCTCGGTGCCGTCCATGCCGTCGTTGGCGGTGGGGTGCCAGCCGAGCTTGCCCGGGCCGCGCACGAAGCCGTCCACGGGCGCGGGGGCGGCGCCTTCGTGGTTGGTCGGCTGGGCCAGCAGGAAGTTCCGCTTGCCGTCGGGGAACTCCAGCTCGGTGGAGCAGTCGTGCCCGTGCGAGGAGCTGTAGAGCACTCCCTCGTACGGCAGGACGAACTGGGTGGCGCCGAGGCAGCGGTCGCGCCACTTCTCGGTGAAGTCGCTCAGGCGCAGGCCGATGCGGCCGTCGAAGACGCCGCCGCCGGAGCCCTCGTGGCCGGTGTAGAAGCCGGTGTCGTCGGTGGAGATGTCCTTGACGACCGAGTTCGACGGGATGTTGCTGTACGTCTTGGTGACCGCACCCGTGGTGGCGTTGACCACGGCCAGAGCGTGGCTGTTGGAGCCGTTGACGGTGAAGAAGTCACCGCCGAGCAGCACGTTCTTGCCGTCGGGGGTGACCTCGACGGCGCGGCCCGGCTCGTCGACGTTGGCGACGAAGGGCTTCAGCGCACCGGAGGTGGCGTCCACGGCGGCGAACCGCTCGCGGGTCTGGCCCTCGACGGCGTTGAAGTCGCCGCCCGCGTACAGGGTGTCGTCGGTGACGGCGAGCGCGCGCACGGTGGCGGGGAAGCTCGGGTGGAACGATGCCTTGGGGGTGCAGCTCGCGATGTCGATCGCGGCGAGGCTGGAGACCGGGGTGCCGTTGACGGCGCCGAAGTACCCGCCCGCGTAGAGGGTCTTCTTGTCGTTCGAGACGACCAGCGTACGGACGGTCGCCGTGCCTTCGCCGATGGTGAAGGCCAGCTTGCAGGAGGTGGGATTGCCGGTGGCGGCGTCGAGCGCCACGAAGTTCACGGCGTTCTGCTCCGCGCCGGCCACGCCCTCGGGCGGACGGACGGCCGAGAAGGTACCGCCGGCGAAGACGGTGCCGTTGGCCTGGGCCATCGCCCAGACGACGCCGTTCGTCTGCCAGGTCGGCAGTTCGTCGGCGGTGAATGCCACCGGTGCCGTGATGGCGGACGCCTGCGGCATCAGCACCAGGCCTATGCCGGTGCCCGCACCGGCCAGTGACAGTACGAGGGCGGCAGTCAGCCCTCTGGATCTACGCATGAGCCCCCCAGGGCAATTGCCCGGTTTGATGGCTGGAACTATCCGAACAGCCATATGTACTGGCGCAGACTAGGGCTCATATGAAGGCCCGGTCACCTCTCTTGACCCATTGCATACCAACTTGGAATCAACAGGTTCAGCATGGAGGGTGCACAAGGGACATACGGCAGGTTTACCCCGGCCACACCCCCGCAGAGCTGCGGAGTATGACCGGAACACGGCAAACCGTAGGGGAAATATAAGGCCTCAGCGGTCGATGCGGACCGTCACACCCGCCAGTTGGTCCTCGACCTGACGGATGTCGGCGTCAACCATGATCTGCGCCAGTTCCGCAACCAGGACCGTCGGCTTCCAGCCAAGCAGGTCATGGGCCTTGGACGCGTCGCCGATGAGGGCGTCGACCTCGCTCGGGCGCTCGTACTTGGCGTCGTACCGCACGTGCTCGGTCCAGTCGAGACCGGCGTGCGAGAAGGAGGACTCCACGAACTCGCGGACGGTCGCGGCCACCCCCGTGGCGACGACGTAGTCGGTGGGCTCGTCCTGCTGGAGCATCCGCCACATGGCGTCCACGTACTCCGGGGCGTAGCCCCAGTCGCGCACCGCGTCGAGGTTGCCGAGGTAGAGGTGGTCCTGGAGACCGGCCTTGATGCGGGCCACCGCGCGGGTGATCTTGCGGGTCACGAAGGTCTCGCCGCGGCGCGGGGACTCGTGGTTGAAGAGGATCCCGTTGACGGCGAACATGTCGTACGCCTCGCGGTAGTTCACCGTGGTCCAGTACGCGAAGACCTTCGCGGCGCCGTACGGGCTGCGCGGGTGGAACGGGGTGGCCTCGTTCTGCGGGGGCGGGGTGGCGCCGAACATCTCGGAGGACGAGGCCTGGTAGATACGGGTGTCGACACCGCTGGCCCGGATGGCCTCCAGCAGCCGCAGCGCGCCGAGGCCGGTCACGTCGCCCGTGTAGAGCGGGGCGTCGAAGGAGACGCGGACGTGGGACTGCGCGCCGAGGTTGTAGACCTCGTCGGGGCGTATGTCGCGGAGCAGGTTCACGAGGGCCACGCCGTCCGAGAGGTCGGCGTGGTGCAGGACGAAGGACCGGTTGGCGGTCTGCGGGTCCTGGTAGATGTGGTCGACCCGCTCCGTGTTGAAGCTGGAGGACCGCCGCACGAGCCCGTGCACCGTGTAGCCCTTGGAGAGCAGGAGCTCGGCGAGGTAGGAGCCGTCCTGTCCCGTGACGCCGGTGATCAGTGCGGTCTTGCCCATGGGGTCCCCTTGCTGGTTGTTTCTGTCGGTCGTGGTGAGGCGGTGCCCCGGGGCGGGTGCGGAGCGGGCCGTGTGGCGTCGCACCGGGCGGCCCGGCCGCGGCCCGGATTGCGTTACCGTACACGGCCGCCCCCGGACCGCCCCGGCGGGGCGGGGGCCGTCGTGTGCTCCTGACGCGGGCCGTACCGCTCCCGGTTCCGGCGGCGGATCCGGGACGGGATCGGCTGCCCCCGCCGGAGCGCGGGGCGAGGGCCGGACGCCCCCGGACCCGGGCCGCCCGTGGGTGCCGGGGCGCCGCCGCTCGGGACGCGAGGTCCGCCGGGGGCACCCCCGGACCGACGACAGCACCCGCAGGGCCGGAGCCGGGCCGGCGGCCGCGTACGGGCCGGCCGTACGGCCCGGGGCAACGCCCCGCACCGTGAGGCCCCCTGGGCACGGCCTCCGGCCGGCGGCCGGGTCCGGCCCGGCCGGGGCCTGGACCGCAGCCGGGACCGTGGCCCGGGCCGTGGACCGCTGCGGCTCCCGCGGGAGCGGACTGGCATCATCGGCGGTATGACAAGTTCGCTGCCGCTCCTGCCCCCGAACGCCCGCGTCTTCGTCGCGGGCCACCGCGGCCTCGTGGGGTCCGCGGTCGCCCGGCGGCTGACCGCCGACGGCCACGAGGTGCTCACCCGGGGCCGGGCCGACCTCGACCTGCGCGACGCCGCCGCGACCGCCGCGTACCTGAAGGACGTCCGCCCGGACGCCGTGGTGCTGGCCGCCGCCAAGGTCGGCGGAATCATGGCCAACAGCACCTACCCGGTGCAGTTCCTGGAGGAGAACCTGCAGATCCAGCTCAGCGTGATCGGCGGCGCCCATGCCGCCGGCGTGGGCCGGCTGCTGTTCCTCGGTTCGTCCTGCATCTACCCGAAGCTGGCCCCGCAGCCGATCCGCGAGGACGCGCTGCTGACCGGCCCGCTGGAGCCGACCAACGAGGCCTACGCCCTCGCGAAGATCGCCGGGATCGTCCAGGTCCAGTCCTATCGCAAGCAGTACGGGGCCTCGTACATCTCGGCCATGCCGACGAACCTCTACGGCCCGGGCGACAACTTCGACCTGGAGACCTCGCACGTCCTGCCCGCCCTCGTCCGGCGCTTCCACGAGGCCGCCGCCGAGGGCCGGGACGAGGTCACGCTGTGGGGCTCGGGCACCCCGCGCCGGGAGTTCCTGCACGTGGACGACCTGGCCGCGGCCTGCGCCGTGCTGCTGAACGGCTACGACGGCGACGAGCCCGTCAACATCGGCTGCGGCGAGGACCTGACCATCAGGGAACTGGCCGAGACGGTCGCCGAGGTGACCGGCTTCCAGGGCCGGCTCGCCTGGGACACGTCCAAGCCGGACGGGACCCCGCGCAAGCTCCTGGACGTGAGCCGCCTGACGTCGCTCGGCTGGAAGCCCGCCGTCCCGCTGCGGGACGGCATCGCCGCCACGTACAAGTGGTGGCGCGAGCAGAGCTGATCGCACAGGCGGCCCGGGCCCCTCAGTACGCTCCGCGACCGTCTACGACGGCGCGGAGCGTGCGGCCCATGACGTCGACGTCACTGGTGAAGGACCAGTTGTCCACGTACTGCAGGTCGAGCTGGATGGTCTCGTCCCAGGACAGGTCGGATCTGCCGCTGATCTGCCACAGTCCCGTCATCCCGGGCCGCACGGTGAGCCGGCGCAGCTCGACCTCGTCGTACTCCGCCACCTCCTCCGGAAGCGGCGGGCGCGGGCCGACCAGTGACATGTCGCCGATCATCACGTTGATGAGCTGTGGCAGCTCGTCCAGCGAGGTGCGGCGCAGCAGCCGGCCCACCCGGGTCACCCGGGGGTCGCGGCGCATCTTGAACATCAGGCCGTCGTTCTCGTTGGACCCGGACAGCTCGGCCTTGAGGGCGTCGGCGTCCACGACCATCGTGCGGAACTTCCACATGACGAACGGGACCCCGTCGCGGCCGATCCGCCGCTGCCGGTAGAAGGCCGGACCGCGCGAGCCGAGCCGAATGGCCAGGACGATCCCCAGCAGGACCGGGGAGAGCAGCAGCAGTCCGGCCGCGGCTCCGACGCGGTCGAGGGCGGACTTGAGCAGGGTCTGCACGCCGCGGCTGACGGGCGGCGCCACCCGCAGCACGGCGAGCCCGCCGGCGGACAGGGTCTCCAGCCGCTTCACGGAGACCTCCACCAGGCCGGGGAAGACCGCGAGTTCCAGACCGGTGTCGTGCAGGGCCCAGGCGATGCGGCGCAGCCGCTCCCCCGTGATCCGCACGCCGGGGGCCACCAGCACCAGGTCGGCGTGGTGGCTGGCGACGGCGCCGAGCACGGCCGCGGAGTCGCCGTTCGGGGCCTCGGGGGCCCGTCCGTCGAGCCGCGCCGCCACCGGGACCCCGCTGACGAGCGGCCCGGCACCGACCGGCACCACGCCGACGACGACGTACGGGTGGTCGGTGCGGGCGGAGAGGTGTGCGATGACGTCCTCGGCCGCGTCGGGCTCGCCGACGACCAGGACGCGGCTGACGGCCTGCGCCTCGCGGCGGGCGGCCGAGAGGTGCCGGTAGGTCAGCTTGTGGACGGCGACGGTGATGAGCAGAGCGGGCAGCAGCGCCCCGAGAGCGGACAGCCGGGGGGTGGCCTCTTCGGTCACCACACGTGCCACGGCCAGGACGCCGATCAGAATCAGCCAGTCGTGTACGACCGGCAGCACGCCGCGCGACTCCCCGAGCACGCGGGTCGCGTAGCGCCGGCGCAGTGCCTGGACCCCGGTCCACGCCACGGCGGCGGCCAGGGCGCAGTAGACGGGCCGGACCTGCTGCGCGGCGTCGAAGACGAGCCCTACCGGGATCGCGGCGCCGAGGAAGTCGGCGGCGATGGCGGCCGGGCGGTACCAGCGGGCCTTGTCTCCGAGGCGCCGTGCGGGCGCAAGGGACCCCCTGGCCGCTCTGGCCACTCTTTGCGCAGGAATATGGACATGCCTCATGGGCCCCCCTGGCACGTGGTCATATGACAGTGGCGGGTGCCCATCGCTTCCCCTGGCAACGAACATCTGCCGCACCGGGAAACAGTACGACAAACACCCGTACGGTAAATGCCGTTTGGGTCAACGAAGCCTCTTGTTGCGCAAGTGTTAGCAACCGGTAGCAGGCGTTCCGCATGTCGGACGACCCAGGTGGCGCGTGGAGGTGAATGGTCCGGATACCGGATACGCATCTTCGGACAACGGACCGTTTCCGGCCAACCTTTTGACGCGGCCCTGACATCTGCCGCCGCGAGTGGCAATCTTCGACCGTTCATCGCACCAGCCCTGTTCTGCCCGGAGGCCCACCCAGCCATCCGGAACCCCCCTTGCAGAAGGAGTCTGCGTTGAGGTCCACCCCCCAGAGGCGTGCCACCGCGGCCGGCGCGCTCGTTGCCGCGGCTGCTCTGCTCGCCGTAGGCATTCAGACCGGCACCGCCACCGCCGACGCCACCGCGTCACAGGCACCCACGGCCTCCCAGCCCAACCCGGGCGCCGCCAACCGCGCACTCAGCGCCTCGGAGCGTGCGACGCTCCTGGCCGAGGCCAACTCGACCACCGCGCAGGCCGCCAAGGCGCTCGGCCTCGGCAGCGGCGAGAAGCTCGTCGTCCGCGACGTGGTCCAGGACGCGGACGGCACCACGCACACCACCTACGAGCGCACCTACGACGGGCTCCCGGTCCTCGGTGGTGACCTCACCGTCCACGCCAAGGACGGCGTCACGAAGAGCGTGACCAAGGCGACCAACCACGAGATCAAGGTCGCCGACACCAGCGCCACCGTCACCCCGGCGGCCGCCGAGAGCCAGGCCGTCTCCGCCGCGAGCGCCGAGGGCTCCAAGGAGGCCAAGCCCTCCAAGAACGCCCGCAAGGTGATCTGGGCGGCCGAAGGCGCACCCGTCCTCGCGTTCGAGACCGTCGTCGGCGGCCTCCAGCACGACGGCACGCCGAACGAGCTGCACGTGGTGACCAACGCCAAGACCGGCGCCAAGATCACCGAGTGGCAGGCCATCGAGACCGGCACCGGCAACACGATGTACAGCGGCCAGGTGACCCTCGGGACCACCCAGTCGGGCTCCACCTGGAACCTGACCGACGCCGCGCGCGGCAGCCACAAGACGTACAACCTCAACCGCGGCACCGGCTCCGGTACCGGCACCCTGTTCTCCGGCCCGGACGACATCTGGGGCAACAACCAGCCGTCCAACCTGGAGACGGCGGGCGCGGACGCCCACTACGGCGCCGCCGCCACGTGGGACTACTACAAGAACGTGCACGGCCGCAACGGCCTGCGCAACGACGGCGTGGCCCCGTACAGCCGGGTCCACTACGGCAACGCCTACGTCAACGCGTTCTGGAGCGACTCCTGCTTCTGCATGACGTACGGCGACGGTGAGGGCAACAACAAGCCGCTCACCTCCACCGACGTGGCGGCACACGAGATGACCCACGGCCTGACCTCGGTCACCGGCAACATGACCTACAGCGGTGAGCCCGGCGGCCTGAACGAGGCGACCTCCGACATCATGGCGGCGGCCGTCGAGTTCTACGCCAACAACCCGCAGGACGTCGGCGACTACCTGGTCGGCGAGAAGATCGACATCAACGGCGACGGCACCCCGCTGCGCTACATGGACAAGCCGAGCAAGGACGGCGCGTCCAAGGACAGCTGGTACTCGGGCCTCGGCGGCATCGACGTCCACTACTCCTCGGGCCCGGCCAACCACTGGTACTACCTGGCCTCCGAGGGCTCGGGCGCCAAGGTCGTCAACGGCGTGAGCTACAACTCTCCGACCGCGGACGGCCTGCCCGTCACCGCGATCGGCCGTGACGCCGCCTCGAAGATCTGGTTCCGCGCGCTGACGGTGGGCTACTTCAAGTCGAACACCAACTACGCCGACGCCCGCGTCCAGACCCTGAAGGCCGCCGCCGACCTCTACGGCCAGGGCTCGACGATCTACAACAACGTCGCCAACGCCTGGGCCGGCGTCGCCGTCGGATCCCGCATCTCCAACGGCGTCACGGTCACCCCGATCGCCAACCAGAACACCGTCACGGGCAGCGCCGTCAGCCTGCAGGTCCAGGCCACGAGCACGAACCCGGGTGCGCTGAGCTACGCGGCGACCGGCCTGCCGGCCGGCCTGTCGATCAACTCCTCCAACGGCCTGATCTCGGGCACGGCCTCCACCGCGGGCACGTCCAACGTGACCGTCACGGTGACCGACTCCCAGAACCAGACCGGTACCGCGGCGTTCACCTGGACGGTCGGCACCACGCAGCCGAGCGTCTTCGAGAACACCACGGACTACCAGATCGCGGACAACGCGACCGTCGAGTCCCCGATCAACGTGACGCGCACGGGCAACGCCCCGAGCGCCCTCAAGGTGGACGTGAACATCGTCCACACCTACGTCGGTGACCTCGTGGTCGACCTGGTCGCCCCCGACGGCAGCGTCTACAACCTGCGCAACCGCACCGGCGGCAGCGCGGACAACATCGTCCAGCAGTTCACCGTGAACGCCTCCTCCGAGGTCGCCAACGGCACCTGGAAGCTCCGCGTCAGGGACGCCGCCAGCCTGGACACCGGCTACATCAACAGCTGGAAGCTCACCTTCTGACCCCACCGGGGCAGGGTGAACGACGGCTGAACCGCTAGACCACGGGGCCGCCCGGGAGGAATCCTCCCCGGGCGGCCCTGTTCCATGGGCCCGGCTCCGCCGGGGACCGCGCCCCCGCTAGCCGCGGGCGCCCAGGGCGCGGAAGACGGCGGCGAGGAAGTCCTCCTCCTCTTCCTCGTCGTCACGGTTCTGGTTCTGGCCCTCGTCGGCCTGGTCGTCGCGCGACTGGTCGTCCCGGCCCGGCCAGGTGCCGTTCCCGGTGTTGCCGGTGTTCCCGGTGTTGCCGGTGTTGCCGGTGTTCCCGGTGTTGCCGGTGTTGCCGGTGTTCCCGGTGTTCCCGGTGTTCCCGGTGTTCCCGGTGTTCCCGGTGTTGCCGGTGTTGCCGGTGTTCCCGGTGTCGGTCTGGTCCTCGTCGGCCTCGTCGTCCCGGGGCCGGTCGTCCCGGCCCGGCCAGGTGCCGTTCCCGCCGTTCCCGCCGTTCCCTCCGTGGTCGCCCCGGCCCGGGTCCGCCTGGTCCACCGGCTTGAAGTAGACCGAGACGACCTCCACCTGCCTCGCCCGCTCCCCCGGCTTCAGCACCGCCTCCGCCTCGCCGTCGCAGCTGCGGTTGTCGAAGAGGACCGCCAGCGACTCGGTCGCGTTGCGCACCTCGATGGCGGGTTCGTCGCGCGAGGTGCGCGTCAGCAGGTAGCAGGTGTCGTTGTCGGCGGGCCGGATCTGGCCCCTTCTCTCGACGCCCGCCGCGTCCAGGTACTGGTAGTGCAGCGTGCCGAGGGCGCGCCCACCGTGGTCGTCGGCCACCGACGGGCCGGCGGTGGGCAGGGCGAGCGCGAGAGCGCCGACGAACACGGCGGCGGTCGAGCGAAGACGCATGGGGGGAGTCCGTTCCTCGGGTTCCGTTCCGCGGATACCGGTCCGGTGGCATCCTCGGGCAGCGTAGGAGCGCGGCACCCCACAGATACGTTTCAGCAGACCCGGCAGCAGCGTGGTTCACCCATGAGGCCGGGCGGCACGCACCCGCGGCGCACCGCCCGGCCCCGCGAGCTCAGCGCAGCACCACCCCGCCCCCCGAGTCGCTCTCCACCGGGGCCGCGACCAGGCCCAGTTCCGCCGGGGTCGCCAGCAGCGGGTGCGCGGGCAGGATGCGCACCGTGTAGCCGAAGGGCCCCGTACGGTCGAGGGCGAGCGGGCCCTCGTACAGCCAGCGGCCCTCCAGATCGGGCCCCGCGGCCGGCTTGAGCGGGAAGCTGCGCCCGTCCCGGATCACGTCCTGCGGGTCCACCCGGCCGGCGAAGGCCTGTACCTCCACGTCGTCGGGCGTGAGCGTGTCCAGCGCCACCTGCACGCGCAGGGTGAGGGTGGCACCCAGTTCCGCGGTGCCGCCCACCGGAGCCGCGGCCAGTGTCTCCACGTGTTCGACGGAGAGCCGCGGCCAGGCCGCCCGGACCCGGCCCTTCCACCAGGCGAGGTCACGTGCGGCCCCGGTGTCCAGGGCCCGGTGGGCGAGCGCGGCCGGGGTGTACAGCCGCTCCACGTACTCCCGGACCATCCGCCCGGCGAGCACCTTCGGCCCCAGCGAGACGAGGGTGCGCCGGACCATCTCGATCCACCGCACCGGAAGCCCGCTGCGCCCGGCCCGGTCGTAGAAACGGGGCGCGACCCGGTTCTCGATCAGCTCGTAGAGGGCGCTCGCCTCCAGGTGGTCGCGCCGGTCCTCGTCCGCGCCGAGCCCGTCGGCGGTCGGGATGGCCCAGCCGAAGTCCGGCTCGAACCACTCGTCCCACCAGCCGTCCAGCACGGAAAGGTTGAGGCAGCCGTTGAGGGCGGCCTTCATCCCGCTCGTGCCGCAGGCCTCCAGGGGCCGGAGCGGGTTGTTCAGCCAGACGTCGCAGCCCGGGTAGAGCTTCTGCGCCATGGCCATGCCGTAGTCGGGCAGGAAGACGATCCGGTGCCGGACCCGCGGGTCGTCGGCGAACCGCACCAGCTCCTGCACGAGCCGCTTCCCGCCGTCGTCGGCCGGGTGCGCCTTGCCCGCCACCACGATCTGCACCGGCCGCTCCGGGTCCAGCAGCAGCCTGCGCAGCCGTTCCGGATCGCGCAGCATCAGCGTCAGCCGCTTGTACGAGGGCACGCGCCGGGCGAAGCCGATGGTCAGCACGTCGGGGTCGAGTACGGAGTCGACCCAGCCCAGCTCGGCCGCCGCGGCCCCGCGCTGGAGCCACGAGGCGCGCAGCCGGTCGCGCACCTCCTGCACCAGCTGCTCGCGCAGCACCCGCCGCAGGTCCCACACGTCCTGGTCCGGGATCTCGGCGACCGCGTCCCAGCGCGGGGAGCCGCCGACCGACAGGGCGTCCTCGGTACGGCCCGGGCCGATCTGGCGGGCGCCGAGCCGGACCACCTCGGGAGCCACCCAGGTCGGGGCGTGCACCCCGTTGGTCACGGAGGTGATGGGCACGTCGGCCGGGTCGAAGCCGGGCCACAGCCCGGCGAACATCTCCCGGCTGACCGCGCCGTGCAGGGTGGACACCCCGTTGGCCCGCTGGGCCAGGCGCAGACCCATGACGGCCATGTTGAAGACGCCGGGGTCGCCGCCGGGATACGTCTCGGCACCCAGTTCCAGGATCCGCTCGACCGGTACGCCGGGCAGTTCCCCGCCGTCCCCGAAGTGCCGGGCGACCAGGGCCCGCTCGAAGCGGTCGATCCCGGCGGGGACGGGAGTGTGCGTGGTGAACACGGTTCCGGCGCGCACCGCCTCGACGGCGCCGTCGAAGCCGAGGCCCTGCTCCCGCTCCAGTTCCCTTATGCGTTCGAGCCCGAGGAAGCCGGCATGGCCCTCGTTGGTGTGGAAGACCTCGGGATCGGGATGGCCGGTGATGCGGCAGTACGCGCGCACCGCGCGCACACCGCCGATGCCGAGCAGCATCTCCTGGAGCAGCCGGTGGTCGCTGCCGCCGCCGTAGAGCCGGTCGGTCACCTCGCGGGCCGCGGCGTCGTTGTCCTCGACGTCGGAGTCCAGGAGCAGCAGCGGCACCCGGCCGACGCGGGCCTGCCAGATGTGGGCCTGCAGGGTGCGTCCGCCGGGCAGGGTGAGGCTGACGCGGGCGGGGGTGCCGTCGTCCTGGCGGAGCAGGCCGAGCGGCAGTTCGTTGGGGTCGAGGACGGGATAGTGCTCCTGCTGCCAGCCGTCGCGGGAGAGCGACTGGCGGAAGTAGCCGTGGCGGTAGAGCAGACCCACCCCGATGAGCGGGACGCCGAGGTCGCTGGCGGCCTTCAGATGGTCCCCGGCGAGGATGCCGAGGCCGCCGGAGTACTGGGGCAGGGCGGCGGTGATACCGAATTCGGGGGAGAAATAGGCGATGGCGGCGGGCAGTTCCGCGCCGTTCTCCTGGCTCTGGTACCACCTCCCGCCGTTCACGTAGTCGTCGAGGTCGGCAGCGGCGACGGCGAGCCGGCGCAGGAACCGGCGGTCCGCGGCCAGTTCGGCGAGCCGGGCCGCGGAGACCGTGCCGAGCAGCCGGACGGGATCGCCGCCGGCGGCCTGCCAGCCCTCGGGGTCGACGGATTGGAAGAGTTCACGGGTCTCGGAATGCCACGACCAGCGCAGGTTGCGCGCGAGCTCGGTGAGCTGCAGCAGGGGTTCCGGGAGGACGGGGCGCACGGTGAATCGACGGATAGCCTTCACGTGTTCCACCTTCGCAGGGGATTACGGATCGGAGCGGCCGCACCACGCTGTGCACCCGCGCATCACCCCGGGAAGGCTAGCGACGCCCCCGCGTTCCGGCCATGCCGCCTGCGGCACGA
Organism: Streptomyces venezuelae; assembly: GCF_008642275.1. NCBI lineage: Bacteria > Bacillati > Actinomycetota > Actinomycetes > Kitasatosporales > Streptomycetaceae > Streptomyces > Streptomyces venezuelae. Next base: position 5,186,216 of record NZ_CP029189.1, on the reverse strand, counting down.
AGGCATGACGGCATGGCCCCCGGGCCACGGGTGGCCCGTCTGCGGAGCCGGTGCGGAGCCCGGCCCGGTCGGCCCGGTTCCCGGGAACAGGTTCGACCCGGCCCGCCCACCGGCCAAGGTGGTCGATTTTCGGCCACATCTGGCAAATCCTGCGAAACAGGGGTCACTCCCGCCCCGGGGCGGCGGCGAACCGCTGTCTCCCGTACCCCCGCGCGGGTGGTTCCCGAGGGGTTCTGGAGGCCTGTGTGACACGTGATCCGGGCTCCTACGTCACCTAGTCCCAGCCGACTTGACGGAGCCCCGCCGGATGTCGAGCGGAGCCTTGGTATTGCCCGTGCCACTACGTACGAGTAGTTAACCAAGTGCGCGGATTGGGGTGGGGGAGAGTGGGAAGGGCTCCCCGGGTACACGTGGTACACGCACGGCGCACCCGCCCACAAACCCTCTCCCCGCCACCCGAGTGAACGCGGACAGGAGCGGCCATGCCCGCAGCCCAGCCGTCCACTGAGCGGCTAGAAACAGAGCGAACAGAGCGTGCACTACCGGCCGCCGTCGCGGTCGGCCTGTTGTCACCGAGCCCTGCGAACTGCCCCCAGGTGATCCCATCATGATCGGTCGCATTCCCGTGCTGGACGTCCGCCCCGCCGTCGACTGCGGCGCCAGACCCGCAAAGGCGGTCGTGGACGAGGTCTTCGAGATCTCCGCCACCGTGTTCCGCGAAGGACACGACGCCGTCGCCGCCCACCTCGTCCTGCGTGATCCGGGCGGCCGGCTGCGGGCCCCCGTACCGCTGAGCGAACTCGCCCCCGGCACCGACCGGTGGGGGACCAAGGTCTCCGTCGACACCGAGGGGAGGTGGACGTACACCGTCGAGGCGTGGAGCGATCCGGTGGCCACCTGGCGGGCCCATGCCGCGATCAAGATCCCCGCCGGGATCGACACCGGCCTCATGCTGCTGGAGGGCGCGGAGCTCTACGAGCGGGCCGGGGCCCGGATCCCCAAGCGCGACGGGCGCGAGGCCGTCCTGGCCGCCGCCGGGACCATGCGCGACGAGGACCTGCCCGTCGCCGAGCGGTACGAGGCCGCTCTCGCCCCGGCCGTGGACGCCGCGTTCGCCAGGCGCCCGTACCGGGAGCTGGTCACCGCCTCCAAGCCGCTGCCGCTCCTGGTGGAGCGCAAGCGGGCCCTCTTCGGCTCCTGGTACGAGATGTTCCCGCGCTCCGAGGGAGCGGTGCTGGAGCCCGGCGAGGCCCCGGTCAGCGGGACCTTCCGGACCGCCGCCGAGCGGCTGCCCGCGATCGCGGCGATGGGCTTCGACGTGGTCTACCTGCCGCCCGTCCACCCGATCGGGTCCACTTACCGCAAGGGCCCGAACAACACCCTGTCCGCCGGTAGTTGGGACCCGGGCGTGCCGTGGGCCATCGGCTCCACCGAAGGCGGGCACGACGCGGTCCACCCCGACCTCGGCACCATCGAGGACTTCGACGCCTTCGTCGGGCGCGCCCGCGAGCTCGGCATGGAGATCGCGCTGGACTTCGCGCTGCAGTGCTCCCCCGACCACCCGTGGGTGGAGAAGAACCCGCAGTGGTTCCGCCACCGGGCCGACGGGACGATCGCGTACGCCGAGAACCCGCCGAAGAAGTACCAGGACATCTATCCGATCCACTTCGACACCGACATGGCCGGCATCGTCGAGGAGACCTGCCGGATCCTGCGGCACTGGATGGACCACGGCGTCCGCATCTTCCGGGTGGACAACCCGCACACCAAGCCGGTCGTGTTCTGGCAGAAGGTGATCGCGGACATCAACAAGTCCGACCCGGACGTGATCTTCCTGGCCGAGGCCTTCACCCGGCCCGCGATGATGCGGGCGCTGGCCGCCGTCGGCTTCCAGCAGTCGTACACGTACTTCACCTGGCGCAACACCAAGGCCGAGCTGACCGAGTACCTGACCGAACTGGCCGACACCCCCTCCGCCTCGGTCATGCGGCCGAACTTCTTCGTCAACACGCCGGACATCCTGCACGAGTACCTGCAGCACGGCGGCCGTCCCGCCTTCGAGGTCCGGGCCGTGCTGGCCGCCACCCTCTCCCCCGCCTGGGGGGTCTACGCCGGCTACGAGCTCTGCGAGAACACCCCGGTGCGGGAGGGCAGCGAGGAGTACCTGAACTCCGAGAAGTACGAGTACCGGCCGCGCGACTGGGCCGCCGCCGACCGCACCGGCGCGACCATCGCCCCGCTGATCACCGCGCTGAACCGGCTGCGCCGCCGCAACCCCGCGCTCCAGCAGCTGCGCGACATCCACTTCCACTCGACCGACAACGAACAGGTGATCGCCTATTCGAAGCACGCCGGAGCCAATTCCGTACTGGTGGTCGTCAACCTCGATCCGCACCACACCCAGGAGGCGACCGTGTCGTTGGACATGCCGGTACTCGGCCTCGACTGGCACGGGTCCCTCGCGGTGCGCGACGAGCTCACCGGCGAGACCTATCACTGGGGCAGGGCGAACTACGTGCGCCTAGAGCCGGGCCGCACGCCCGCGCACGTACTGGCCGCTCTGCGACCGTCCCCGCCCACCGGAGGGTCACCCACCACATGATGATCAACGATCCCGTCCACGACACCTTCGAGGACACCCCCGCCAAGGACCGCGATCCCGACTGGTTCAAGCGGGCGGTCTTCTACGAGGTCCTCGTCCGCTCCTTCCACGACAGCAACGGCGACGGCGTCGGGGACCTCAAAGGGCTCACCGCCAAGCTGGACTACCTCCAGTGGCTCGGCGTCGACTGCCTCTGGCTGCCGCCGTTCTTCGCCTCACCCCTGCGCGACGGGGGTTACGACGTCGCCGACTACACCTCGGTGCTCCCCGAGTTCGGCGACCTCGCCGACTTCGTGGAGTTCGTGGACGCCGCGCACACCCGCGGCATGCGGGTGATCATCGACTTCGTCATGAACCACACCAGCGATCAGCACGAGTGGTTCCAGCAGTCGCGCAAGGACCCGGACGGACCGTACGGCGACTACTACATGTGGGCCGACAACGACAAGCAGTACCAGGACGCCCGCATCATCTTCGTCGACACCGAGACCTCGAACTGGACGTACGACCCCGTACGCAAGCAGTACTACTGGCACAGATTCTTCTCCCACCAGCCGGACCTCAACTACGAGAACCCGGCCGTGGTGGAGGAGATCGTCTCCGCCCTGCGCTTCTGGCTCGACCTCGGCATCGACGGCTTCCGGCTCGACGCCGTGCCCTACCTGTACGCCGAGGAGGGCACCAACTGCGAGAACCTGCCCAGAACCCACCAGCTCCTCAAGCGGGTCCGGGCCGAGATCGACGCGCACTACCCGGACACCGTGCTGCTCGCCGAGGCCAACCAGTGGCCCGAGGACGTCGTCGACTACTTCGGCGACTACGACAAGGGCGGGGACGAGTGCCACATGGCCTTCCACTTCCCCGTCATGCCCCGCATCTTCATGGCCGTACGGAGAGAGTCCCGCTACCCGGTCTCCGAAATCCTGGCCAAGACCCCGGCGATCCCGGACCGCTGCCAGTGGGGCATCTTCCTGCGCAACCACGACGAGCTCACCCTCGAAATGGTCACGGACGAAGAGCGCGACTACATGTACGCCGAGTACGCCAAGGACCCGCGGATGCGGGCCAACATCGGCATCCGGCGCCGGCTCGCCCCCCTCCTGGACAACGACCGCAAGCAGATGGAGCTGTTCACGGCCCTGCTGCTGTCGCTGCCCGGCTCGCCGGTGCTCTACTACGGCGACGAGATCGGCATGGGCGACAACATCTGGCTGGGCGACCGCGACGGCGTCCGCACGCCGATGCAGTGGACCCCGGACCGCAACGCCGGTTTCTCCTCGTGCGATCCGGGCAGGCTGAACCTGCCGGTCATCATGGATCCCGTCTACGGGTACCGCGTCACCAACGTCGAGGCCGCGATGTCCTCGCCCTCCTCGCTGCTGCACTGGACCCGCAGGCTGATCGAGGTCCGCAAGGCGAACCCGGCCTTCGGACTCGGCTCGTACACCGAACTGCCGTCGTCGAACCCGGCGGTGCTCGCGTTCCTGCGCGAGCACGGGGACGACCTGGTGCTGTGCGTGCACAACTTCTCGCGCTTCGCGCAGCCCACCGAGCTCGATCTGCGGTCGTTCAACGGACGGGTCCCGGTGGAGCTCACGGGCGACGTGCGCTTCCCGCCGATCGGCGAGTGGCCGTACCTGCTGACCCTGGCGGGCCACGGCTTCTACTGGTTCCGGCTGCGGGCCGAACGGCGCACCGAACGGCGCACCGCACCGCGCGCCGACTAGCCGGGAGCCGGTCCGGGGCGAGTGAGCCGAAGGAGCGCGGCCTGCGCGACAGGCACAGGGCGCTCCGGAGGCGAACCGAGCCCTCGCACAAGGGGGCGGGCAGCTCGAACGGGTCAATCGCCCGCCCCTGTACGGACCATCCTGACCCGACACTCGCACATGCCGGATAAGCAACTGCCGTGCATCCGGGACACTCTGCGCATTCTGTGACGGCCCGGGGAAAGGACGCGACGCCATGTCGGAGGCTGCATCCGCCCGGAGCCGGCTGACGGCCGACCGGGCCGCCGGACTCGCTCCACTGGAGCCGATGCTCAGGGCCTGGCTGCCAGCGCAGCGCTGGTTCGCGGGCAAGGGCCGCACCATCAGCAGGCTCAGGACCGTCTCTGCGGCCGAACTGCTGCCGCCGGGCTCCAGCCCCGGCCTGCTGCACCTGCTGCTCGACGTCGACGGGGACTGCTACCAACTGCTGCTGGGCATCCGCCCGTCCCTGCCGCCCGCCCTCGCGCCGACCCTGATCGGCCACGCCGAGGACGGCCCCTACGCGGGCCGGGCGGTCTACGAGGCGCTGGGAGACCCCCGGCTCGCGGCGATGCTGCTGGAACGGCTGCGCTCCCCCGGGACGCTCGGGCCGCTGCGCTTCGACCGGGATCCGGCCACACCGATCCCGGCGGGGCTCACCCCGCGGCCGATCTCCGGGGAGCAGACGAACTCCTCGCTCATCTACGGAGATTCGTTCATCCTGAAGGTCTTCCGCCGGGTCGGCCCCGGGATCAACCCGGACCTGGAGCTGCCCAGGGCCCTGGCCGCCGCCGGCTGCGCCCGGGTCCCGGCGCCGGTCGCCTGGTACGAGGCCGAGCCGCCCGGCAGCGAGCCGCTGACCCTGGGTGTGCTCCAGCCGTACCTGCGCGGCTCCGACGACGGCTGGCAGCTCGCGCTGCGCCGGCTCGGCGCCGGGGCCGACTTCACCGCCGAGGCGCACGCGCTGGGCCGGGCCACCGCCGAGGTGCACAGCGCGCTGGCCGCGGCGCTGCCCACGGTCGCCCTCGGCCCGGAGCAGACCGCCCGGCTCGCGGCGGGGATGACGGCCCGGCTGGCCGCCACCGCCCGGGAGGTGGCGGCGCTGCGGCCGTACGAGGCGGGGCTGCGGGGTGCCTTCGACGCGCTGGCGGCCTCCCGGGGGTCGGGGGTGCCCGCCCAGCGGATCCACGGGGACCTCCATCTGGGGCAGACCCTGCGCACCCTCGACGGCAGCTGGTCGTTGATCGATTTCGAGGGTGAGCCGGCCCGGCCGCTGGCCGACCGGCGCCGTCCCGAACCGGCGGTGCGCGACATCGCCGGGATACTGCGCTCCTTCGACTACGCCGCCCGTTCGCACCGGCCGTTCGCCCCCGCCTGGGCGGACGACTGCCGGGCCGCCTTCTGCGAGGGCTACGCCCGCACCACCGGCCGGGACCCCCGCGAGGACCCCGTACTGCTGCGGGCGTACGAGACCGACAAGGCGGTGTACGAGGCCCGTTACGAGTCCCGGCACCGCCCCGACTGGCTGCACGTCCCGATGGCCGCGATCCGGCGGCTTTCGGAGCCCGTACGGCCCGCCCACCGCGTGCCGCCGACCCCGTCCGCCCCCGGCTCCGTCTCCCCCCACCCGCACCCCCACCCGAAGCCCCCGAGGAGGCCGCTCGCGTGAGCGCCGCACGACAGCCGTCACCGACCGTCCGCGACGATGCCGCACCCGCCCCGGCGCCGGTGAAGAAGGCCCGGCCGCCCCGGGCCCGCCGGGCCGCCCCTGCGCACGGTGTCCGGCCGGCGCCCGCACTCGGCGCCGACGAACGGGCCCGGCTGCTGGAGGGCCGCCACCACGATCCGCACGCGGTGCTGGGGGCCCGTGCCCAGCGGGGCGGGGTGGCCTTCCGGGTGCTGCGCCCCCATGCCAAGGCGGTCACCGTCGTCGCCAAGGGGCTGCGGACCGAGCTCCACGACGACGGCGACGGGCTGTTCTCGGGGCTGCTGCCGCTGGCCGGCGTCCCGGAGTACCGGCTGCTGGTCACGTACGACAGCGACGAGATCGAGATCCACGACCCCTACCGGTTCCTGCCCGCCCTCGGCGAGCTGGACCTGCACCTGATCGGCGAGGGCCGCCACGAGCAGCTGTGGAAGGCGCTCGGGTCCGAGCCGATGGAGCACCAGGGCGTGGCCGGGACCCGCTTCACGGTGTGGGCGCCGAACGCCCAGGGGGTCCGGGTCACCGGGGACTTCTCGTACTGGGACTCCGTCGCCTACCCGATGCGCTCGCTCGGGTCCACCGGCGTGTGGGAGCTGTTCCTGCCCGGGGTGGGCGCCGGCACGCTCTACAAGTACGACGTCACCCGGCCGGACGGCAGCCACACCCTGCGAGCCGACCCGATGGCCCGGTCCGCGGAGGTCCCCCCGGCGAACGCCTCGGTGGTGACCACCTCCGCGTACGAGTGGCAGGACGCGGCGTGGATGGCCGGGCGCGGCGCCCGGCCCCCGCACCAGGCCCCCTTCTCGGTGTACGAGCTGCACCTGGCGTCCTGGCGGCCGGGGCTCTCCTACCGGCAGCTCGCCGAGCAGCTCCCCGCGTACGTCAAGGAGCTGGGCTTCACGCACGTGGAGCTGATGCCGGTCGCCGAGCACCCCTTCGGCGGTTCGTGGGGCTATCAGGTCACCGGTTTCTACGCGCCGACCTCGCGGATGGGCGGTCCGGACGACTTCCGCTTCCTGGTGGACGCGCTGCACCGGGCCGGGATCGGGGTGATCGTCGACTGGGTGCCCGCGCACTTCCCGCGCGACGAATGGGCCCTCGCGGAGTTCGACGGGCGGCCGCTGTACGAGCACCACGACCCGCGGCGGGCCGCGCACCCGGACTGGGGCACGCTGGAGTTCGACTACGGCCGCAAGGAGGTGCGCAACTTCCTCGTCGCCAACGCCGTGTACTGGTGCGAGGAGTTCCACGTGGACGGTCTGCGCGTGGACGCGGTGGCCTCGATGCTCTACCTCGACTACTCGCGCGGCGAGGGCGAGTGGGCGCCCAACGAGCACGGCGGGCGGGAGAACCTGGACGCGGTGGCGCTGCTCCAGGAGATGAACGCGACGGTGTACCGGCGCTGCCCGGGCGTGGTGACCATCGCAGAGGAGTCCACGGCGTGGACGGGCGTGACCCGGCCGACGGACGCCGGCGGGCTCGGCTTCGGCCTGAAGTGGAACATGGGCTGGATGCACGACACCCTGCGGTACATGTCGAAGGAGCCGGTGCACCGCAAGTACCACCACCACGACATGACCTTCGGAATGATCTACGCCTTCAGCGAGAACTACGTGCTGCCGATCTCGCACGACGAGGTGGTGCACGGCAAGGGCTCTCTGGTGTCGCGGATGCCCGGGGACGACTGGTGGCAGCGGCGGGCCTCGCACCGGGCCTACCTGGGCTTCATGTGGGCCCACCCGGGCAAGCAACTGCTCTTCATGGGGCAGGAGTTCGCGCAGGGCTCGGAGTGGTCGGAGGTGTACGGGCCGGACTGGTGGGTGCTGGACGACTCCTACGCGGCGGCCGGCGACCACCGGGGCGTACGGAACCTGGTGCGCGACCTGAACCGTACGTACACGGCGGCGCCCGCCCTGTGGGAGCGGGACACGGTGCCGGAGGGCTTCGCCTGGGTGGAGGCGGACGCCGCGGAGGACAACGTCTTCGCGTTCCTGCGGTACGCGCAGGACGGCTCGCAGCTCCTGGCGGTGTCGAACTTCTCGCCCGTGGTCCGGCACGGCTACCGGATCGGGGTGCCGGAGGAGGTACCGCTGTGGCGGGAGGTGCTCAACACCGACCTGGAGGTCTACGGCGGCAGCGGCATCCACCACACGCAGCCGCTGCGGCCGGAACCGGTCCCGGCACAGGGCCGCCCGGCGAGCCTGCGCATGACCCTCCCGCCCCTGGCGACGGTCTGGTTCCGGCCGCAGGGCTGAGCTCCGGGGCTCAGGCCATGGCCAGCTGCTCCTCCAGTTCCTGGAGCAGCCGGCGCTTGGCCCGGGCCCCGACGATCTGCCGGACGGGCACGCCGTCGCGGAAGACGAGCATCGTCGGCATGGACAGCACCCCGTACCGGGCGACGGCCTCGGGGTTGCGGTCCGCGTCGATCTGCACGACCTTGAGCCGGTCGGCCTCCTCGGCGGCGATCGAGGAGAGTACGGGGGCGAGCTGGCGGCAGGGGCCGCACCAGTCCGCGGTGAACTCCACGAGGACGGGCCGCCCCCGCTCCCCCAGCACCTCGGCCTCGAAGTCCGCGTCGGTCACCTGTGCCACGCCGTGAGCCTTCATGTCACCATCCCTCTCGTCCACTGCGTCCGTCCGGTCGTCCGACCTTCGGGTCATCCGGTCATCTCGCACTTCGGCACGGCCTCCGCGCCGGCCGCCCGTTCCGCGTCGGCCAACTGCCGTCCGAGCTGCTCGCGCACGTCGGCCAGCCGGCCGATCAGGCCGTCCAGCTCGGTGAGCTTGCGCCGGTAGACGGCGAGCGAGGCGGGGCAGGAGTCCCCGGCCGGGTGGCCGGCCCGCAGGCAGTCCACGAAGGGCCGGGTCTCCTCCAGCTCGAAGCCGAAGTCCTGGAGCATGCGGATCTGGCGCAGCAGCCGCAGGTCGTCCTCGTCGTAGGTCCGGTGGCCGTTGTCGGCCCGTCGCGCGGGGAGCAGCCCGCGCGACTCGTAGTACCTCAGCGTCCGGGTGCTGGTCCCCGCCCGCTCCGCCAGTTCGCCGATGCGCATGGGACGACCGTATGGCTTGACGCCGACGTCAAGGCAAGGGAAAGGGGGTCGGGGCCCTCGCCACCCCCGTCGGCGAGGGCCCCGGAAAGGATCACGCAGGAAACGGCCGGGCGGTTCGGGAATGTGCGAAGAATGTGAGAGGCCTTGCGTCGGCGGGCGTTGGCTGGAACCGTACATACGGAAAAGATCTTCCGCTTCACCGATTACCGGACAGTCGCCCGGAAAACCGGCGAAAGGCCTTGACTTCCTAGGACGTTCCTACGAGGTATGGGCTTGTTTGTTTGGTCTGTAGGCGCCGCAGCCTGGCCACTTCTACGGTGTGCGGTGTGCACTCCAGCCCACCTTTCAATGCCCCCGCCGCGCGTCGTCTGCGCGCGGCCCTGGGCATGGCTCCCGGACATGTCGCCTACGGCCTGCGCGCCCAGTACGGACTCGTCGTCGCGCCCGAGACCGTGATGGCCTGGGAGCGTGGCGAGATATCGCCCTCCTCCGCCGAGCTCACGGCTCTCGCGGGCGTCCTGTGGTGTGCGCCCGGCGAGCTGCTCGCCGAAGCCGTGACCCTGCGGGAGCACCGGGTGGCCCGGGGCCTCGCGGCGGACGACCTCGCCCGCCGGATCGGCCTGGACACGAGCTCGTACCAGAAGATGGAGGACACCGGGCGCTGGAAGGGCAACGAGCGGCAGTCCGCCGCCCTGGCCACGGTGCTGGGGCTGACGCTGGCCCAGTTCGTGACGGCGACCGGCAAGCACGAGGAGCTCGCCGACCTGCTGCGCAGTGCCGTGACCACGCGCTGGCAGGCGTACGTGAAGCCGCTCGGCAAGCTGCTGCCGATCCCCAAGCACCATCTGGAGGCGGTGCTGGAGCAGCTGCACGGCGACTACCAGTCGCGGATGGTGGCGACGCTCAGCTGGGGCGGCGGGCAGGGCGAGGCGGGCAGCGGGGACGCTGGCCGGGAGTTCCTCTCCGAGATCGTGGACCGGTTCTGGCACCTCGCGGGCGGTGCGTCGTAGGGCGGCGTCAGAAGACCGATTCCGCCTCGTACATGCGCTCCTCGGGGACGGTCTTCAGCTCGGTGACCGCCTCCGCGAGCGGGGCCATGACGACGTCGGTGCCGCGCAGGGCGGTCATCTTGCCGAACTCGCCGCGGTGGACGGCCTCGACGGCGTGCCAGCCGAAGCGGGTCGCGAGGACCCGGTCGTAGGCGGTGGGCGTGCCGCCGCGCTGGACGTGACCGAGGATGACCGGCCGGGCCTCCTTGCCCAGGCGGTGCTCCAGCTCGATCGCGAGACGGTTGCCGATGCCGGCGAAGCGCTCGTGACCGTACTGGTCGATCGCGCCCTTCTCGTACGGCATGGAACCCGCGGCCGGGTGCGCGCCCTCGGCCACACAGATCACGGCGAACTTCTTACCGCGTGCGAATCGTTCCTCCACCATCTTCACCAGGGCGTCCACCTCGAACGGGCGCTCCGGCAGGCAGATGCCGTGCGCACCGCCCGCCATGCCGGACTCCAGGGCGATCCAGCCCGCGTGGCGGCCCATGACCTCGACGACCATCACGCGCTGGTGCGATTCGGCGGTGGTCTTGAGGCGGTCGATCGCCTCGGTGGCGACCATGACGGCGGTGTCGAAGCCGAAGGTGCGGTCGGTGCAGGAGATGTCGTTGTCGATGGTCTTCGGTACGCCGACGACCGGCATCCCGGCTTCCGACAGCATCCGCGAGGCGGTCAGGGTGCCTTCGCCGCCGATCGGGATGAGGGCGTCGATGCCGTAGCGCGTCGCCAGCTCCTGGGCGTTCTCGGCGGCTTCGTGGAGACGGGCGCGCTCCATGCGCGCCGAACCGAGGATCGTGCCGCCGCGGGCGAGGATGCCGCTGACGGCGTTGATGTCGAGGGGGCGGAAGTGACCGTCGAGGAGGCCCTTGAAGCCGTCCTCGAAACCGATCACCTCGTCTCCGTGACCGACCAGGGCACGGTGTACGACCGACCGGATGACAGCGTTGAGGCCCGGACAGTCGCCGCCTGCGGTGAGAACTCCGATACGCATCGTGCTGTGTCTCCTGCCGTACCTGTGAAGGGCGTAATGGTGAAGCCTGTCCGATTGTTCCATGGGCCCGGGACGCCGCACATCTTCGGCGGCTCTGCCCCGAGGGCCTTCCGGCCCTCCCGGCCGGACCGCCTGCCAGGGGGCGCCCTACTCATTGACAGAGGTATTGTCAAGAGGTCGAGCCAGAGCAAACTGACATTTCAGAGCATGACCTTCACAGCATGGGACGGAGAGCCGGCGTGACGCGCAGCGTGTACGTGACCGGGATCGAGCGCGGGGACGGCCGGCAGGTCGTCGAGCTGGGCATCATGGAGCTGCTGACCCGGCAGACGGGCCGGGTCGGCGTCTACCGTCCGCTGCTGCACGACGCACCGGACCGGCTCTTCGACCTGCTCAGGGCCCGCTACCGGATCGATCAGGACGCGGCGGCGGCCTACGGCATGTCCTACCAGGAGGCCTCGGCGATCCTGGCCGAGAAGGGCACCGACGAGCTGGTCTCGCAGCTGGTCGACCGCTACCACCGGGTGGCCCGCGACTACGAGGTCATGCTCGTCCTCGGCACCGACTACGCCGAGACCAACCTCCCCGACGAGCTGGCGCTCAACGCCCGCCTCGCCAACGAGCTGGGCGCGGTCGTCGTGCCCGTGGTGGGCGGCACCCGGCACCAGGCCGAGGCCGTGCGCGCCGAGGCCCGCAACGCCTACCGCGCCTACGAGACCCTGGGCTGCCACGTCGTCGCGATGGTCGTGAACCGGGTGGCGGCGGAGGACCGCGACGTCATAGCCGAGCGGCTGGCCGCCCGGCTGCCCGTGCCCTGCTACGTGCTGCCGGACGACAAGTCGCTCTCCGCCCCGACCGTCGCCCAGATCACCCGGGCGCTCGGCGGCGAGGTGCTCCTCGGCGACGAGGCCGGGCTGGCCCGCGACGCCGTCGACTTCGTCTTCGGCGGCGCCATGCTGCCGAACTTCCTGAACGCCCTGACCCCCGGCTGCCTGGTCGTCACCCCGGGGGACCGCTCCGACCTGCTCGTGGGGGCGCTGGCCGCGCACACCTCCGGGACCCCGCCGATCGCGGGCGTGCTGCTGACCCTGAACGAACGCCCGACCGAGGAGGTCCTGACGCTGGCCTCGAAGCTGGCGCCGGGCACGCCCGTGGTGTCGGTGGCCGGCAACAGTTTCCCGACCGCCGCCGAACTGTTCTCGCTGCAGAGCCGGTTGAACTCCGCGACCCCGCGCAAGCTGGAGACCGCGCTCGGCCTGTTCGAGCGGCACGTGGACACCGGCGAGCTGCGCGGCCTGCTGTCGGTGGCCCGCTCGGAGCGCGTCACCCCGATGATGTTCGAGCACGAGCTGCTGGAGCGGGCCCGCTCGGACCGCCGCCGCGTCGTGCTGCCCGAGGGCACCGAGGAGCGGGTGCTGCGCGCCGCGGACGTGGTGCTGCGCCGGGGCGTCTGCGACCTGACCCTGCTGGGCGACGAGCAGGCGATCCTGAAGAAGGCCGCCGACCTCGGCGTCGACATCTCCGGCGCCCAGCTGATCGACCCGGCGACCTCCCCGCTGCGGGAAGGTTTCTCCGAGTACTACGCCCAGGTCCGCGCCCACAAGGGGATGACCGTCGAGCTGGCGGCCGACGTGGTCACGGACGTCAACTACTTCGGCACCCTGATGGTCCAGCGGGGCCTGGCCGACGGCATGGTCTCGGGTTCCGTGCACTCCACCGCGGCGACCATCCGCCCGGCCTTCGAGATCATCAAGACGAAGGCGGAGGCGTCCATCGTCTCCTCGGTCTTCTTCATGTGCCTGGCCGACCGGGTCCTCGTCTACGGCGACTGCGCGGTCAACCCGGACCCGAACGCCGAGCAGCTCGCCGACATCGCCGTCCAGTCGGCCACCACCGCGGCCGCCTTCGGTGTCGAGCCGCGGATCGCGATGCTCTCGTACTCGACGGGCACCTCGGGCAGCGGCGCGGACGTCGACAAGGTCCGCAAGGCCACCGAGCTCGTCCGGGCGCAGCGCCCGGACCTGCTGATCGAGGGGCCGATCCAGTACGACGCGGCAGTGGAGCCCTCGGTCGCGGCGACCAAGCTGCCCGGGTCCGAGGTGGCCGGGCGCGCGACCGTGCTGATCTTCCCCGACCTCAACACGGGCAACAACACGTACAAGGCCGTGCAGCGTTCGGCGGGCGCGGTGGCGGTCGGCCCGGTGCTGCAGGGTCTGCGCAAGCCGGTCAACGACCTCTCGCGCGGTGCGCTCGTCCAGGACATCGTCACCACCGTGGCCATCACCGCGATCCAGGCGCAGGGCGCGCCGGCGCCCACCGCCTGACCCCCTCTCCCCTCACCACCCGCGACAAGGAAAGACCTCCACCGTGACCGCATCGCGCGTACTCGTCCTCAACTCCGGCTCCTCGTCGGTCAAGTACCAGCTCCTCGACATGGCGGACCGGTCCCGGCTGGCCGCCGGCCTGGTGGAGCGCATCGGCGAGGAGACCTCCCGGCTGGTGCACGAGCCGCTTTCGGGTCCGGGTGCGTCGGCGGGCCGGCGGGAGCGGCTCGGCCCGATCGCGGACCACGGTGCCGCGCTGAAGGCCGTGGCCGCGGAGCTCGCCGCGGACGGGATGGGCCTGGACTCGCCCGAGCTGGCGGCGGTGGGCCACCGGGTGGTGCACGGCGGGACGCGGTTCACCCGGCCGACCGTGATCGACGACGAGGTGCTGGCGGAGATCCGGAGCCTGATCCCGCTGGCTCCGCTGCACAACCCGGCGAACGTGACCGGCATCGAGGTGGCGCGCTCGCTGCGCGCGGACGTTCCGCAGGTCGCCGTCTTCGACACCGCCTTCCACTCGACGATGCCGGAGCACGTGGCGCGGTACGCGATCGACGCCGCGACCGCCGAGGCGTACTCCGTCCGGCGGTACGGCTTCCACGGCACTTCCCACGCCTACGTCTCGCGGGCGACGGCCGCGCTGCTGGGCCGGCCGGTGGAGGACGTGAACGTGATCGTGCTGCACCTGGGCAACGGCGCCTCCGCCTCGGCCGTGCGGGGCGGGGTGTGCGTGGAGACGTCCATGGGCCTGACCCCGCTGGAGGGGCTGGTCATGGGGACCCGTTCGGGCGACGTCGATCCGGCGGTCGTCTTCCACCTGGCGCGGGTGGGCGGCTTCTCGGTGGATGAGATCGATTCGCTCCTGAACAAGAAGAGCGGTCTGCTGGGCATGTGCGGCGACAACGACATGCGCGAGGTGCTGCGGCGCGCGGGCGAGGGCGACGAGGCGGCGAGCCTCGCCTTCGCCGCGTACGTCCACCGGCTGAAGAAGTACATCGGGGCCTACACGGCGGTGCTCGGGCGGGTGGACGCGGTGACCTTCACGGCCGGGGTCGGCGAGAACGCCCACCAGGTCCGCGAGGCCGCGATCGACGGCCTGGCCGGGCTGGGCCTCGTGCTGGATCCCGAAGCCAATGCGGCGCGTTCCCCGCAGCCGCGGCTGGTTTCGGCGGATCATGCCCGGGTGGCGGTGGCGGTGGTCCCGACGGATGAGGAACTGGAGATCGCCACCCAGGCGTACGCGCTGGTTACTCAGTAGTCACTTGGAGTTTCCGCCAGACGGAATATTCCGCTACGAAACAAACCGATAGGATCCAGTCATGCGCCGTTCCAAAATCGTCTGCACGCTGGGCCCCGCCGTCGACTCGTATGAGCAGCTGAAAGCGCTCATCGAGGCAGGTATGAACGTGGCCCGATTCAACTTCAGCCACGGGTCCCAGGCAGAACACCAGGAGCGGTACGACCGCGTCCGGCAGGTCTCCGAGGACACCGGGCGCGCCGTCGGCGTCCTCGCCGACCTCCAGGGCCCGAAGATCCGTCTGGAGACCTTCGCCGAAGGTCCCGTCGAGCTGGTGCGCGGTGACGAGTTCACCATCACCACCGAGGACGTCCCGGGCGACAAGTCCATCTGCGGCACCACCTACAAGGGCCTCCCGGGCGACGTCGCCAAGGGTGACCAGATCCTGATCAACGACGGCAACGTCGAGCTCCGGGTGACCGAGGTCGAGGGCCCCCGGGTCCGGACCATCGTCATCGAGGGCGGTGTCATCTCGGACCACAAGGGCATCAACCTGCCGGGTGCCGCGGTGAACGTACCCGCCCTGTCGGAGAAGGACGTCGACGACCTCCGCTTCGCCCTGCGGATGGGCTGCGACATGGTCGCCCTGTCCTTCGTCCGCGACGCCAACGACGTCAAGGACGTCCACAAGGTGATGGACGAGGAGGGCCGCCGGGTCCCCGTCATCGCCAAGGTGGAGAAGCCGCAGGCCGTCGAGAACATGGAGGCCGTGGTCGCCGCCTTCGACGCGGTCATGGTGGCCCGCGGCGACCTGGCCGTCGAGTACCCGCTCGAAAAGGTCCCGATGGTCCAGAAGCGGCTCATCGAGATGTGCCGCCGCAACGCCAAGCCGGTGATCGTCGCGACCCAGATGATGGAGTCGATGATCACCAACTCCCGCCCGACGCGCGCGGAGGCCTCCGACGTGGCCAACGCCATCCTCGACGGCGCGGACGCGGTCATGCTGTCGGCGGAGTCCTCGGTCGGCGCCTACCCGATCGAGACCGTCAAGACGATGTCGAAGATCGTCGCGGCGGCCGAGGAGGAGCTCCTCTCCAAGGGCCTCCAGCCGCTGGTCCAGGGCAAGAAGCCGCGCACCCAGGGCGGCTCCGTCGCCCGCGCGGCGTGCGAGATCGCGGACTTCCTCGACGCCCAGTCGCTGATCGCCTTCACCCAGTCGGGCGACACCGCCCGCCGCCTGTCGCGCTACCGCGTGACGCAGCCGATCCTGGCCTTCACCACCGACGTGAACACCCGCAACCAGCTCACGCTGAGCTGGGGCGTCGAGTCCTACATCGTCCCGCACGTGGACACCACCGACGCGATGGTCGACCTGGTGGACGGCGAGCTGCTCAAGCTGGGCCGCTACAACCAGGGCGACACGATGATCATCACCGCCGGCTCGCCCCCCGGCGTCCCCGGCACCACCAACATGGTCCGCGTCCACCACCTGGGCGACACCCAGGCCTGACGCCGCGGGCCCGCTCGAACTCTGCCGCACAGAGACCGAGGGCGGTGCCCTGGATCCCCTTCGAGGATCCGGGGCACCGCCCTCGGTGTGTTCCGGGGTCCGGTTCAGTCCGCCGTGTCCGGCCTGACGTCGATCCCTCCGTCCTCCACGACGCACTCGTCGTAGCCGGGCCTCTCGCCGAGATCCCGGTACCGCGCGAGGCGAGATGCGCCGATCGTGATCTGGTACGCCTTCAGCACCCTCAGGAGCAGCCTGAAGCCCAGATCCGGATCGACGTGTGTCACCGTTCTTTCCAGCGTGCGCACCACGTCGGGCACCGGGTGGTGTGGGTGTCCTTCGGCCCGCGCGGCCGTGGCCGCCGTGCCCGCGTTGTCCGCCGCGGTACGTGCGGCCGTGGCCGCGGTACGGGACCCTTCGGCCGCGCTCGTGCCCTCGTCGGCGGCGGCCTTGGACTCCTTGGCGTAGGCCTTGGCCTCCAGGGCGTCGCGCTGCCGTTCCGCGTCGATCGCCTTGTTCCGGGCCTCACGGCCATGGGTAACGAAAAGCGGACGGCCCGCCCCAGCAAAGGGACGGGCCGTCGGACGTGCATGAGCCGGTTACTGCTCCGGCGGGCCGATGTAGTTCTTCAGGCCCGGAACGGTGAGCGTGCCGCCGAACTGGCCGGCCTGGACGACCTTGACGTTCGTGAAGAACGCGAACGGGACGTTCAGGGGCGGCGGGCTGTTCGGGGTGAACTCGATCGGGATCAGACCGAACAGGTTGCCCTTGAGGCTCTCGGTGTACATCGTCACCGTGCCGCCGCGGATCTTGGACGTGGAGCCCGGACGCGACTTCAGGTGGGCGACGTTCCCCGACTTGCCGACCGTCTGGTAGAGGTCCTTGATGTCCAGCGAGTCCGCGGTGAACTTCAGGACCTTCTTGGTCTTGCCGCCGGCCGTCTTCACCTCGACGATGCCGTGGTAGTCCAGGCCGTAGAGGGTCAGCAGCGAGCTGTCGAGGTACCAGGGCTCGTCCGGCAGGAGCGGGACGCCCTGCTCCAGCTCGGCGTCGGCCAGGGCCTTGGCGTCGTAGGTCGGGCACGGGAAGGGCTGCTTCCCGTCCGGGTCCTTCGTCTCCTCGGCCTTGTCCTTGTCCTTGTCCTTGTCCTCGGACTTGTCCTCGTCCTCCGCCGTGGACTTGTCGTCCTTGGCCTTGTCCTCGCCCGTCTCGTTCTTGGGGTCCTTCTCGGTCTTCTTGACCTCCTCGGACAGCTCCTTGACGTCGACACCGGCCTTCTTCGCCGCCTCGCGGATCGCGTCCGCGGCCGGGTCCGGGGTCGGGGCCGTCTTGGCAGCGCCCGACGGGGTGGGCGCGGGCGTCGGGGTCGCCTTCGCCGTCGCGTCCTTGAGGGGCCTGCCGAGCTCGTCGACGAGGTTCTTGAGCGCGTCGCCGACGCCCAGCGGGTCCAGCGGGTTCGTGGACTTGGTCGGCTCCGGAGCCGGCGTGGTGGCCGGGGCCGGCGCCTTCTCGTTCGTCACCGGGGGCTTGGCCGCCGACGGGGAGGTGCTCGGCTTCGCCTTCGCGGCCGCCGACGCGGACGGAGAGGGCGTCGCGCTGGGCGACGTACTCGGCGAAGCCGTGGTGGACGGCGTGGGCGACGGGGACTTCGACTCGGTCTCCGCGGGTTCGTCGGACCGCGTCACGCACGGGCCGGGCGCGAAGGGGATCTCCTTGTCGTCGGCCACCGCGAGCTTGGGCGCCATACCCATCCCGACGAACACGGCCGTCGGCATCGCCGCGAGCGCCATCGTCTTGCCGACGGGTATCTGGATCTTGTTCAGCAGCGACTTCCTGGGCGCCGCGTGGCGCGGCCCCTTCACTACACGGGACTGCGCGCCTGGGGCCACGCCCCGCTGCGTCTCGTCACCCCGCACTGTTCCTCCCGCCATCGGCGTGGGCAGTCGTCTCGCTCGCGTGTGCCGTTTCCGTACCGCGGGGACCGGGAACGCCCTGGGCGCCCATGTCCGCCGTCGCCTCCGCCTTGGTCAGGCCGACCGGGTCCGCCTGCTGCTCGGCCGCCGGCTGCGCGGTCTCCTCGACCGGCTGACCCGGCGCCCAGGCCAGGGCGAGCGCGCCGCCGACCATCGAGAGGCTGAAGCCGATGAAGAAGCCGCCGAGGTTGGACACCGGGATGGAGACCAGGGCCAGCAGGATCGCGGCCACGCCGGCGAAGACGCGGATGGTCGCCTGGAACCACAGGGCCAGGCCCAGCGTGATCAGCAGTACACCGATGATCAGTGCGCCCGCGCCGCCCGTGGTGGCCATGGCGAGAGTGATATTGCCCAGACGGAGATCCGCATAGGGGAAGTAGGCGATCGGGAGGCCGCCCAGCAGCGTGAACAACCCGGCCCAGAAGGGACGGCGACCGCTCCAGGCGTGGAAGTGGTAGTACACCGCGGTGAGCCAGGCGTCGTCTTCTGCGCGAACGTAAACCGGGGCCTGGGGGTTCATGGACAACAGCTCCCTGGAAACGGGTGGTACGTGAGAACTCTGTGGAGCCCGGACGGGTGGTGGCGGCATGCGCCCACCACCACCCGTCCGGTCATGCACCGGGACGGACGGGTCAGTCCTTGAGGTCCTGGTAGCAGGGCTGGTCGCCACCGAGCAGGCGCAGCTTCAGGTTGGGCAGCTTGAAGGTGCCCGCCGTGGTCGCCCACGCCTTCTGCTTCACGTCCGTCAGGACCGCCCGCTCGGCGCGCTGGGAGAACGCGTAGGGGCTGGCCACCGTACCGGCCTGCGGCTTGGTCTTGTGACTCGCGTCGCCGACCGCGACACCGATGTCCAGGTTCTCGAACTCGGCGTCGGTGTCGAGCTCGGCCACATCCAGGTAGATGTTGGTCGCCACGGCCGGGGTGCCCTTGTGACCGGTCCTCAGCTGGAGCGTGATGGCGCCCAGCGGAGTCGGGGTCACCAGGGACTGGCACATGTTGGTGATCTCGGCACGGCTGAAGCCGGAGATGGTGACCGGGTGGTCGACCTCCTTGCCGGTCTTCAGGTCGTGCCCCTTGGCGATACCGCCGTACTGGATGAGGTCCTTACCGTCGAGCTTGTCGGCCGCGACCTTGAAGTCCTGGCCGGAGACGCTGAAGGACGCCGCGAGGGCACCCTGCGCCAGACCCACACCGACCGCGGCCGTGGCCGCGATGCTCGGCACCATGACGAGCGCGAAGCGCTTCCATCTGGTCCCGCCACGAACCTGAGAACTCATTTCGTTCCTCCTTCTCGGACGTACATCTCCGGTCCGGGCCGTGCCCGTCCTGGGATGGGAGAAGTGCTACGTCCTCGGGAAGGAGCGCAGGCGGCCGGGCCGCGGCCGTGCCACGTCCGATACACCGGCGATCACCCCCGAGCGACAACCACTGGGCCACGCGTTCGCGCAACCTGGAGGACAGGCCCCACCGGTGTGGCAGAGACCCCCCTGTCCCACGGCCGGTGCCACTGCCACAGGCCGGCTCGGTGGGGACCCTTCTCCGCGGCTCCGAGCGAGCGGCTCTGCGGGAAGGACCGAGCGTCGCCGATCGTGGTCCATTCCAGGCCGGGGCACAAGGGGGTTCGTTACTGGCGGGTAACGGCCAGATAACCGGGGCACGACCCGCCGCCGTCGGGCAGCAACACAGGGTGTCACCCAGGGCCACGACAGAACGGGCGAATGACGAACACACCGGACAGTTCACGGGGTTCGATTTACTGCGAGTAACAGCGGCCGCGATTGCCAATCTTTGGCAAAGTGCGGCCGCTGTTTATCTACGTGTCAACAAATCGCCGGTGGCCCGGTGATGTACGGGCGGTGCGTGGCGACGGCCCCGGAGCGGCCGCGGAGCCCGCCCGGACGCGGCCTAGAAGAGCACCCGCGCGAGCGCCGTACGCGCCGCGGAGACCCGCGGGTCGTCCGCGCCGATGACCTCGAACAGCTCCAGCAGTCGCAGCCGCACGGTGTCCCGGTCCTCACCGAACGTGACCCGGACGGTGTCCACCAGGCGGCCGAAGGCGTCCTCCACGTGGCCGCCGACCAGGTCGAGGTCGGCCGCGGCGATCTGTGCCGCCGGGTCGCGCGGGTTCTCGGCCGCCGCGGCCCGCACCGCCTGCGGGTTCATGTGCTGGACCCGGGCCAGCAGCTCGGCCTGGGCCAGGCCCAGCTTGGCCTCGGTGTTGCCCGGGTCGTCCGCGAGCACGTTCTTGTACGCCTGGACCGCACCGCCGAGGTCACCGGCGTCGAGCGCGACGACCGCCGCCTCCAGCAGGGCGTCGTGCGGGCCGGCCGGGATCTCGTCCGTGGCCGAGGCGGCCTGAGCGGCACCCTCCGCGGCCGGGTCCACCTCGATGCCGATGATCCCGAAACGGTCCTCGGCGACCTGGACGAGCTGGGCGAAGGTCTCCCGGATCTGCTGCTCCGGAACCACACCCTGGAACAGCGGCAGCACCTGACCGGCCACCACGGCGAAGACGGCCGGGATGCCCTGGATCTGGAACTGCTGCATCAGCATCTGGTTGGCGTCGACATCGATCTTGGCGAGCACGAGGCGGCCGTTGGCCTCGGTGATCAGCCGCTCCAGCAGCGGGCTGAGCTGCTTGCACGGCTGGCACCACTCGGCCCAGAAGTCCAGGACGACCGGAACCTCTGCCGAGAGCTGGAGCACATCGCGTTCAAAGCCGGCCTCGTCTACGTCGACGACGAGCGCGGACGGCGGCACCGCACCGGCGGACGGACCCGCCCCACCGGACTCGCCGGCCCTGCTCGCCGCTTCGGCGCGGGCCTGCTCCGCCTTGGCCTTGGCCTCACCGGCCGCCTTCACCGCGGCGAGGTCGACGACGCCGCTCATGGACATGTTTCTGGGCTGCATGCGTACATCCTCCCCCGTGTGCGCGCGCCGACGAAAAAGATCGCGTGAATTGGCCGTGCCGGCTACCGCCGCGATCGTGATGTTGGACGGCGCCGGGTCCCCACCTGGCGCCAGTAGCTCTTCGCGTGGTTGTCGCTCTTACGCTACGAGCCGTAGCGTAACTCCCCCGGCGGCCCGCCGCGCCCCTCCCGGCCCAGTGATCTGAACCACAGCGGCCGGTTCGGCTACCGGCGGGTATGGTCTCGGCCATGCGCAACCCCAGCCCCGGCCGCACCGGTCGTCCCCGCAGTGCCGCCGCGGACGCCGCGATCCTCGCCGCGACCCGGGACGCGCTCGTCGAGCTGGGCTGGTCGAAGCTGACGATGGGGGACGTTTCGGCCCGGGCGGGGGTCGCCAAGACCACCCTCTACCGGCGCTGGGCGGGCAAGAACGAGCTGGTCGTGGACGCGGTCGCGGAGCTCTTCGACGCGCTCGAACTCCCGGACCGGGGCTCACTCGAAGCGGACATCGAGAACGTGGTGCTGCAGTTCGCGGAGTTGCTGCGGCGCCCGGAGGCCCGGACCGCCCTGATGGCGGTCGTCGCCGAGTCCACCCGGGACGAGGCCCTGCGCGACCGGATCCGGTCGGCGATCGTGGACCGGCAGAAACGTCTCGTCGTACTGGGTCGCGAACGCGCCCAGGCCCGTGGGGAGCTTCCGTACGAGGAGGACGAGTCCCTCGCCGGCCGCACCACGGACCTGATCTTCGACGTGATCGCCGGCACGGTGGTGCACCGCGCCCTGGTGAGCTCCGAGCCGGTGGACGAGCTCTGGGTGGCCACCTTCACGGCCCTGCTGATGCACGGCCTGCGGGGCCCGGCGGCGGCCTGACCCCGGCTCAGCGGGGCCCGGCCCGGCGGATCCGGCCGTACAGCTCCTCGCACCGGGGGTTGTGCCCGGGCCAGGGTCGCCGGCCCGGCCAGGACGCCCAGCGCAGGGCGTCCGCCTCCTCCGCGGGACGCAGTGCGGCCGCCACGAGCGCGGCGCGCGCCACCTCCGCCCCGGCCGTCCGGAAGCCGATGTCTCAGGAGTCCACCTCGTGCCATCCCCCGTCCGTGAGCAGGACGGCCGCCGCGACGCCGTCCAGTCCCAGCTCGATCCCCGCGCGTACGGCCGGGAGGAACTCGGCGGGCAGCCGCCGCTCGGGGACCAGGTTCACGATCTCCGTCCGGCCGCCGGGGCCCGGAGGCTCGAAGTCGGCCACGAGGTGTGCGTAGTAGCCCCCGCAGCCGCCCTTGTTCATCACCACGCGCGCGCTGATGCCCCGTACGGGAGCAGGAAGGCCGGTCATGGCGCCACCGTACGGGCGCCACGACCGGCCGTCTCGCACAGGCGGCCTAGAAGCCCGGCGGCTCGGTGTAGGTGCCCCACTCGTCGCGCAGGACGTTGCAGATCTCGCCCATCGTGGCCTCGGCCCGCACCGCGTCCAGCATGGCCGGGATCATGTTCGACCCGTCCCGGGCGGCGTCCAGCATGGCCTTGAGCGCCGCGTCCACCTTGGCGTCGTCGCGCCGGGCCTTGCGGGCCGCCAGCTCCCGCACCTGGACGGTCTCCACCTCGTGGCTGACCCGGAGGATCTCCAGGTCCCCGGTGACTGATCCGTGGTGCACGTTGACGCCGACGACGCGCTTGTCGCCCTTCTCCAGCGACCGCTGGTACTGGAAGGCCGACTCGGCGATCTCCCCGGTGAACCAGCCGTCCTCGATGCCGCGCAGGATGCCCGAGGTGATCGGCCCGATCGGGTGCTGCCCGTCCGGGTGGGCGCGCAGGCCGCGCTCCTTGATCTGGTCGAAGATCTTCTCGGCCTCGGCCTCGATGCGGTCGGTGAGCTGCTCCACGAACCAGGAACCGCCGAGCGGGTCCGCCACGTTGGCGACGCCGGTCTCCTCCATCAGCACCTGCTGCGTGCGCAGGGCGATCTCGGCGGCCTGCTCGCTCGGCAGGGCGAGGGTCTCGTCGAGGGCGTTGGTGTGCAGGGAGTTCGTGCCGCCGAGCACGGCGGCGAGGGCCTCCACGGCGGTGCGCACGACGTTGTTGTACGGCTGCTGCGCCGTGAGCGAGACACCGGCGGTCTGGGTGTGGAAGCGCAGCCACATGGACTTCTCGCTCTTCGCCCCGTAGACCTCCTTCATCCAGCGGGCCCAGATCCGGCGTGCGGCACGGAACTTGGCGATCTCCTCGAAGAAGTCGAGGTGCGCGTCGAAGAAGAAGGACAGGCCGGGCGCGAAGGCGTCGACGTCCATGCCGCGCGAGAGGCCCAGCTCCACGTAGCCGAAGCCGTCGGCGAGGGTGTACGCGAGCTCCTGCGCGGCCGTGGCCCCGGCCTCGCGGATGTGGTAGCCGGAGACGGACAGCGGCTTGTAGGCCGGGATGCCCTTCGTGCAGTACTCCATGAGGTCGCCGATGAGGCGCAGGTGCGGCTCGGGTTCGAAGAGCCACTCCTTCTGGGCGATGTACTCCTTGAAGATGTCGGTCTGGAGCGTGCCGTTGAGGACGGCGGGGTCGACGCCCTGCCGCTCGGCGGCGACCAGGTACATGCAGAAGGCGGGGACGGCCGGGCCCGAGATCGTCATCGAGGTCGTGACGTCACCGAGCGGGATGTCCTTGAACAGGACCTCCATGTCGGCGGCGGAGTCGATGGCGACCCCGCAGTGGCCGACCTCGCCGAGGGAGCGGGGGTCGTCGGAGTCGCGGCCCATGAGGGTCGGCATGTCGAAGGCGACGGAGAGCCCGCCGCCGCCGGCGGCCAGGATCATCTTGTAGCGCTCGTTGGTCTGCTCGGCGTTCCCGAACCCGGCGAACTGCCGGATGGTCCAGGTCCGGCCGCGGTACCCGGTGGCGTGGAGTCCGCGGGTGTACGGGTACTCGCCCGGCCACCCGATGCGCTCGAAGCCCTCGTACGCGTCGCCGGGCCGGGGCCCGTAGACCGGTTCGACCTCGTCGCCGGAGAGCGTGGTGAAGTCTGCCTCGCGCTTGCGGGCCTTGTCATAGCGGGCCTGCCAGCGACGGCGGCCTTCCTCGATGGCGTCAGCGTCCATACCCATGAATTTACTAGGACGTCCTAGTAAATGTCGATGGCAAACCCCCGGGGACTCGCCCCGGGGGTGGGTGACGCTCGCCTCGCAGGGGGCGGGGATCAGGCCTTGGCGGTCGCCAGCGAGTCGTCGACCAGCGGCTCGACCTCGGCGCGGACCTTGCGCTCGACGAAGAAGGCGGCCACCGGAATCGTTCCGCTGAGCATGACCCAGAGCATCTTGCCGAAGGGCCACCTGGCCTTGGAGCTCAGGTCGAAGGCGAAGACCAGATAGATCATGAAGAGCACACCGTGGGCCTGCGAGACCACGAAGGTCAGATCGGCGCCGGTGTCGAAGCCGTACTTCGCCACCATGCAGGCACAGAGGATCAGGAGCATGACCGCGGTCACGTAGGCCATGGCGCGGTAGCGGGTCAGCACGCTTCGTTTCATGCCGACGAGCCTAGCCGTCCGTTTTGCTCGATCTTGACGCGGCCCCGGCCCCGGCACCGGGTCCCGGGCCACGGCCCCGGCTACTCCTGGAAGTCCGCCGCGGCCACCCGCAGCGGGCGCAGCAGCGCGAAGATCTCCCCGCACTCCTCGGCGTCGTACGCGCCGAGGCCGAACTCGACGGCCATCAGGTCCTTCGTGGCGGCCTCGACGACCTCCCGGCCCTTCTCCGTGATCGAGGCGAGGGTGCCGCGGCCGTCGTTCGGGTTGGGCCGCTTGGCGACCAGTCCGGACTTCACCAGCCGGTCCACGGTGTTGGTGACCGACGTCGGGTGGACCATCAGCCGCTCGCCGATCTTGGACATCGGCAGTTCGCCGGCCTTGGAGAAGGTGAGGAGCACCAGCGCCTCGTACCGGGCGAAGGTCAGCCCGTACGGCTTGACGACCGCGTCGACCTCGCCGAGCAGGATCTGCTGCGCGCGCATGATCGAGGTGATCGCGGCCATGGAGGGCACGGGTCCCCAGCGCTGCTGCCAGAGCTCGTCGGCGCGGGCGATGGGGTCGAAGGGAAGGCTGAGCGGCTTGGGCACGCGTCCGACCCTACCGGGAGGTCACTTCACCGCGGGGGCCGTCTCATCCCTCAGTCGTTCCTCCTGCCGGACGGCGCACCGGAGTTCGGCCAGGAGCAGCAGGACGACCCCCGTGCCGAGGATCCCGGCGCCGGTGACGACCTCGTGCACCGGACGGAATTCGGCGGCGAGGCCGGCCAGGGCCATGCCGACGCCCTGGAGGGTCATCAGGCCGGTGCTCAGCAGTGTCATCGCCCGGCCGCGCAGCTCGTCGGGGACGGCTTCGACGTACCACTGGTCCAGACCGAGGGTGTAGGCGTGCGCCAGCCCGGCGAGCAACAGGGCGGCGAGGGCCACGGGCAGGCCCGGCCGGACCGCGAAGACCAGGAGCGGCAGCAGCCCGGCGGCGGCGAGCGGCACCACGATCCGCGATCGCGTCCGGGCGGTGAGGGCCGAGCCGGCCCAGAGCTCCCCGGCGATGGTGCCGACGGGCATGGCGCACATCATCAGTCCGAGGGCGGCGGTGCCGAGGCCGATGCCGTCCGTGTACGGGGCGAGCAGCGCCTCGGGGACGACCAGGAAGACGGGGGGCAGCCAGAACAGCAGCATCAGCGCACGCAGCCGTCGCCGGCCGAGGACGGCGCGCAGTCCGGCGAGCGGGGAGGTACGGGCGCCGCCGCGGGCGGGGCGGCTGCGCGTACCCAGCCGCAGCAGCAGCGCGGAGCCGAGGAACCCGGCGGCGGTGAGGGCGATGGCCGCGCGCGGTGCGAGCACGGTGAGCAGCAGCCCGCCCAGCCCGAAGCCGATGAGCTGGGCGCTCTGGGCCACCATGCGCAGCAGCGAGCGGCCCAGGACGAAGGCGTCGCCGGTGCCGAGGACGTCGGCGAGGGAGGCGTTGCGCGTGCCCTGGAACAGGGGCGCCACGAAGGCCATCGCGCAGCGCAGTACGAGGAGCACGGCGACGGGCGTGCCCGGCGCCACCATGGCGGCCGCGCACAGCGCGCAGACGAGGTCGCACGCGACGAGCACCCGGCGGGCGGGGTGGCGGTCGGCGATCCCGGCGAGCAGGGTGCCGCCGAGGGCGTACGGCAGGAAGCCCAGGGCGAAGGTGAGCGCGCTCATCAGGGGCGAGCCGGTGGTGCGGTAGACGAGGACGGACAGCGAGATCTCGGCGACGACCACGCCGAACACGGACAGCAGGTGGGCGGCGAAGACGGTCCGGAACTCACGGACCCGGAACACGGAGCGGTAGCCCGGTGGCGGTGCGGACCGCCCGGGCGCCTGGGTGTCGGCTGGCATGCGCCCAGCGTCCCGGGCCCGGGGCCGGCGCCCCAGAGATTCGCCTGGGGCCGAATGTCGGGGCAGAGTCGTTCCCGTCGTTCCCGTACACGGGGAAGAGAAGGGGGCCGGGATGGGGCTGCACCACTACTTCGGGCACGAGGACCTGCTGCGGTGCCGTTTCGCGCTGTCGCCCGCGTGGGAAACGCAGGAGGCGGTCCGCACGCTGAGCCGTCCGGACCGGCAGGCCTACCACCTGCCCTGGCTGCGGGGGATCCGTGCCGCGGCCGACGGACTGGACCTGCGGCCGCTGTGGCTCCTGATGCCGCACCGCGGGCACAGTGCGGACTTCATCGGCCCGCCGCCCAGCGGGCCCGGGGTCTCCTTCGAGGAGGAGCTGGCCCTGATCCGCGGCACGGATCCGGCCGCGGCCCACGAGGACATCCGCAAGTCCCTGGCCTGCACCCCGGGCGCCCTCGACAGCGAACTGGGCCGGTCGCTGCTCGCCGATCCGGCCCGGGCCGTGCGCGATCTGGCGGATCTGCTGGAGCGGGCCTGGAGCGTGCTGATCGAGCCGCACTGGCCGCGGCTGCGGGCCCTGCTGGAGGCGGACGTCCTCTTCCATTCGCGCCGGCTCGCGGCCGGCGGTCTCCAGTCGCTCTTCGACGGGCTGCACCCGGGCCTCGCCTGGGACGCCGCCTCCCTCACCCTGACCATCGAGCGGCCCAGTCACCACGAGCGCGTCCTGGGCGGCCAGGGGCTGCTCCTGATGCCGAGCGCCTTCATCTGGCCGGGCATCGCGGGCGGCTTCGACCCGCCCTGGCAGCCCACGATCGTCTACCCGGCCCGCGGCATCGGCGCCCTGTGGACCCCGGCCCAGCAGAACACCCCGGACGCGCTCGCCCGGCTGGTGGGCCGGGCCCGGGCCGAGGTGCTGTGCGCGCTGGAGGAACCGGCTTCCACCACGGCGCTGGCCCACCGGCTCGGTCTGGCACCGTCCACGGTCTCGGCGCACCTGTCGGTCCTGCAGGCGGCCGGGCTGCTCATCTCCGCCCGCCACGGCCACCAGGTCCACTACGAGCGCACCCCGCTGGCGATCGCGCTCACCACCGGCGACCCCGGCCGCTGAGCCCGGCCGCCGGGCCCGGCCGCCCGGTGTCGCACACCCATGCCAACTGTCCGACATGTCAACATATCCCGGTATCTTGCTCCGCTGCCCGACCCTTCGTCCCGAGGAAGCCGGATGCCCCCCGCCGCTCGCAGGCCGCGTTTTCGCACCACCGCCCCCGTCCTCGGCCTCCTCGCGCTCCTCGCCGCGGCCCCCGCCTGCGGCGGCGAGCCCGCCCCCGAGCCGGGAACCCCCGCCGCCACGCCCGCGGCCCCCTCCCCCGTCGCCGCCGCCGAGGAGTCCCCGTTCTGGGTGGACCCGCACAGCGACGCCGCCCGGCAGGTCGCCGCCTGGGAGGCCGCGGGCCGCAACAGCGACGCCCAGGTGCTGCGCCGGATCGCGGACCGCCCGCTCACCCTGTGGGGACCCGGCGACGACCCCGGCCCCGAGATCCGCCGGGCCAGGGCGGGAGCCCGGGCCACCGGGCGGACCCTGCTGCTCGCCGCGTACAACATCCCGTACCGGGACTGCGGTCAGCACTCGGCCGGCGGCGCCCCGGACGCCCGCGCCTACCGCAGCTGGATCGGTGCCTTCGCCGACAACATCGAGGACACCAAGGCCGTGGTCGTCCTGGAGCCGGACGCGATCGCGCACATCATCGACGGCTGCACCCGGCCCGAGCACCACGCCGAGCGCTACCAGCTGCTCTCCGAGGCCGTCGACCGGCTCAAGAAGAACCGCAACACCAAGGTCTATCTGGACGCCGGCAACCCGGCCTGGATCCCGAACCCGATGGACCTGGTCGACCCCCTCTTCAAGGCGGGTCTGGCCCGCGCCGACGGCTTCGCCCTCAACGTCTCGAACTTCCAGCCCGACGCCGCCGCCCGCGCCTACGGCGCCAGGATCTCCCAGGGCACCAGCGGCAAGCACTTCGTCATCGACACCAGCCGCAACGGCGACGGCCCGCTGCCCGGCGACCGCGCCCAGGCCTGGTGCAATCCGCCGGGCCGCGCCCTCGGGGCACCGCCGACCGACCGGACGGGCGACCCGCTCGTCGACGCGTACCTCTGGGTCAAGCGG
The DNA here is from genome assembly GCF_008642275.1 of Streptomyces venezuelae. Taxonomy (NCBI): domain Bacteria; kingdom Bacillati; phylum Actinomycetota; class Actinomycetes; order Kitasatosporales; family Streptomycetaceae; genus Streptomyces; species Streptomyces venezuelae. Next base: position 5,157,584 of record NZ_CP029189.1, on the reverse strand, counting down.
CCCGGCGAGTCCGACGGGACCTGCCGCGGCGGTCCGACGGCCGGCACCTGGTGGCCGGACTACGCCCTGGGACTGGCCCGCCGCGCCCGGGAGTGACTACGGGGCCGCCGGCCGCGGGGCCTTGACCTGGAGCCACCTCGCCACCGAGGGCGTCCCGTCGGCGTCCGTCACGAACAGCATGTACCAGCCCGGCGGCACCAGCGTCGGGTCCCGCGGCACCGACACCGTGACCGAGTCGTCCGTCCTGGTCAGCCCGAGCTCGATCGAGCGCTGCTCCACGTCCGTGGTGTGCGTGACGGCGCTCGGCCGCATCAGCCGGGCCCGTTCGATCCGCTCCGGGTGCGCCGCGGCGAAGGTGGCCCGCCCGTCCGCGTCGAGTTCCCCGGGCCCTTCGCCCAGGACGGGCCGCCGGGCCGGGTCCCGGTACAGGTACGGGGGTGAGTACACCTCCAGCCGGTGCTCGAACTTGCCGAGCCTGGTGTTGTCCTTGTCGGCGAAGAGCGGGTCCGAACCGAAGGTCGCCACCCGCCCGTCGGGCAGCAGCAGCGCCTCGGAGTGGTAGTTGCGGCCCACGGTCGGGTCGGCGGCGGCCGCGAAGGAGTCGGTGCGCGGGTAGTAGAACTGCGCCTTGTGGATGTCGCTGGCGCCGCGGCCGCGGTAGTCGGCGGACCCGCCGGTGGTGAAGACCGAATCGTCCGGCAGCAGCACGCTGCTCAGGTAGCGGGTGGCGCGCGGCAGCCGCGCCGAGGTCCGGAAGACCGGGTTCTCCTCCTTCAGGTCCACGATCGCGGTCCGGCTGGACGAGAGCTTGGACTCGCCGACCCCGCCACCGCCGAGGACCATCACCCTCTGGTCCTGGGCGGGCGGCAGCAGGAGCGAGGCGGAGGTCTCCAGCCGGTCCGGCTCCGCGAGCCCGCCCACCTTCTTGAACTCGTTGGTCGCGAGGTCCCACACCCCGGGCTCGCGCCCCTTGGTCTTCGGGCCGTAGCCCGCGTTGGAACCGGTGTATAGGAGCTTGCCGCCCTGCATGAGGAAGAGCGCGGGATAGGTCGGGAAGTAGTGGAAGGGGGCCTTCGACCACTTCTTCGTCTGCGGGTCGTAGTACTCGTTGTCGCCGGGCACCACGTCGCCCACGTCGTTCAGCCCGGAGACCGCGAGCACCCGCCCGTCCTGCAGGGTGACGAGCGTCGGGTACCAGCGGGCGTCGCCCATCGGGTCGACGCGCAGGTACTTCTCCGCCACCGGGTCGAACTCGTACGCCGACTTGATGCCCTGGAAGTCCTGCTTGTCGGCGCTCAGCCGTTCCGCGAGCCCGTAGACGTTGTCGGCGTCCTTGCCCGTCAGCCCGACCACCTCGTACTGCGCGGCCTCCGTGGTCAGCCCCTCGGCGCCGGGCTTCACGGCCTCCACGAAGACCCGTGACTCGGCGGCGACCACGGTGGTCCGCCACGGCACGACCTTGCCCCCGCGCCCGTAGGTGATCTCGAACTTCTTCCTGGCCTTCGGCACGACCACGTCGAACTTCGCCTCGTACTCCACCCCGGACGGCGAGCGGAAGCGGGTGCCCTTGCGGAGCTTGACGCTCTTGTCGGGGTTCTCGTTCTTGACCCGCATCCGGCCGCCCGCCCGGGTGACCTTCCCGTGGAGGACCTCGTACCGGGCGGTGCCGCCGGCCACCAGCAGCCGGCCGTCGGGCAGCTGGCTGTGCCCGGCGCAGAAGAAGTCCTCGGGTGTCGGGATCTTCTTGAAGCTGTCGTCCTCCGGGTCCCACAGGACGGTGTCGAAGGTGCCCTTGTCGAAGTTCTTCTGGTTGTTGCCGCTGCCGGCGATGAGCAGCACCTTGCCCGTGTGCAGCAGGGCCGCGTGCATGGCGTTGATCCGGTACTCCTCGGGGAGCCCGACGAGGCCCCACGACCCGTACTGGATCCGGTAGCTGGTCTGCCCGATCTTGTACGCGTGGTACTTGTCCTCGGCGAAGGAGAGCGCGGCGGGTGCGTTGAGCGCGACCAGCACCAGCACGGCGGCGGCGCCGAGGGCGGTCTTCTTGAACTTCTTCGACGGCCGGTAGTCCATGCTCAGTTCCCTCCTGTCGCCCGGACGTACGCCGGCTCCTCACCCGGCTCGGAACCTCCGTCCGCGCCGCCGCCGGAGACGGGCCGGCGGCGCGTCACGCACCACACGGCGACCGGGGCGAGCGCGATGCCCAGTGCCAGCACCGCCCAGACGCGCATGGCGACGTGCGTGTGGTCGAAGCGGACGGACGCCAGCAGCGAGACGACCAGGACGGCGGCCCAGAAGAGGTGGATGCGGAAGGTCGCCAGCCGGTCGGGGCTGGCGTCACCGCCCTTGGGGGTGACGACGAAACGGCCCTCGGTGCGCAGCACCGCCGAGCCGAGTGACCTGAGGTAGACGGGCGCGCAGACCGCGGACAGGGCCATGCCGGCGACGCCGCCGGAGCCGGCCGGTTCGTGGGGCGAGACGTTGTGCCGGCGGTTCCACAGGTACAGGCCCACCTGGAGGGCGGCCGCGTCGGCGTAGAGCATCAGCCAGACCTTGGAGGAGACCTGGGTGCCGGAGGCGCCGAACCAGAGGAAGAGGGCGCAGCTGAGGATGCCGAGCAGCCAGTTCACGGCGGTCATCGGGTAGTAGACGAGCATCAGCGTGTAGTTGAGCCGGCGCCCGGCGGGCATCGTGAAGAGGCTCTTGCGGTACTGCTTGAACAGGGTCTCGTAGGTGCCCCGCGACCAGCGCAGCTGCTGGGTGAAGAGGTCGGTCCAGGAGGCGGGGCCCTCGCCGACGGCCAGCACGTCGGGGGTGTAGACGGAGCGCCAGAACCGGCCCGTGGCCGGGTTCCTGCGGCGGTGGAGCTCGAAGCCGGTGGCCATGTCCTCGGTGATGGAGTCGTAGAGTCCGCCGATCTGCCGCAGGGCGCTGATCCGTACGGCGTTGTTGGTGCCGACGAACATGGGGGCGCCGTAGCGGTTGCCGGCCCGCTGGATCAGGGCGTGGAAGAGGTACTGCTGGGACTCGGCGGCCTTGGTGACGGCCTCGGTGTAGTTGCCGTAGACCTGCGGGCCGACCACGAAGGCGACGTCGGGGTCGCGGAAGAACCCGAGCATCCGCTCCAGGTAGTTCGCGAGCGGGACGTGGTCGGTGTCGACGGAGGCGAAGAACTCGTAGTCGTCGCCGTGGCTCGCCAGCCAGGAGTTGTAGTTGCCGTGCTTGGTCCTCGCCCGGTGGGGGCCCTTGGCCGTGTTCCACTCGGGCACTCCCTTGCGGGTGAAGTGCCGTACGCCGAGTCGCGCGCACAGTGCCCGGGCCTCGGGGTCGTCGCCCTCGTCCAGCAGCCACACGTCCAGCGGGCCGTCGTGGCGGACGCGCCGCGCTCCCCGGAGGGTGGCCCGCACCATGGCGAGGGGCTCCTTGCCGGGGACGTAGGTCGTCAGGAACGCGACGCGGGTGCCGGGCTCGGCCGGTACGGGGACGGGGTCCCGGGCGGCCATCGTGGCGTGGGCGATCGACACCACGTTGACCAGGGTGAAGAGCATGATGAGCGCGATGGAGCAGAGCATCGTGGCATCGAGGACGACCAGCCATCGGGCGGCGCCCTCCCGGACGGTCCAGTGGGTGGGCCAGACCAGGTAGAGCAGCAGGGTGGCCGCGGCCACCGGGGCCAGGGTCATGAGGGCGATCGCCCGTATTCGGGTGCGGACCTCCTCGCGTGAGAGCAGGGACCGGTACTCCACCCGGTGGACGCCGTCGGGCCCGGGCGCCGGCCGCGCGAGGGGACCGGCGAGGCGGCTGTGCGTCTCGTAGTCGAAGCCTTCCGGCGCCACGGTCCCTCCCGATGGTCGATCCCGAGGCCGATATCCCTACGAAAGGTGACGGCTCCGGTCGTGTCGAACGGGGCTCGGCCGACCGGGCGGTCTTTCCGCGGATCGGGCGGCGTGGGCCGTACGGGTGACGCAGGCGGGCGGCTCCGGCGGCGCGGGCGGCGCGGCCGGGTTCAGCGGGTGCCGCGCCGCAGGCCGTGGCGTACCACGCGCTGGCTCAGGGAGCCGAGGCCCTCCAGCATCGTGGCCAGTCGGGCGAGCTGTTCCAGTGCGGCGAGCGCGCTGCCGGCGCCCTGCGGGTCGACCCCTTCGTACAGTTCGATGCCGATGAAGGAGGCGGCCGTGGCCCGGGCCAGCCCGGCCGGGTCGGCGTACCCCTCCAGCGGGGTCGCCGCCAGCAGCCGGGTGAGGACCTTCTCCAGCTCCCCGATCCACAGTCCGAGCCCGTCGGCGGTGGCGGCGGCGAGGACGGGTGAGGTCTGCCCGGCGGCCAGCAGCTGCCCGAGCAGCGCGACGTTCCCGGCGGCCCGTTCCTCCTCGTGCATGGCGCGGGCGAACTCCAGCAGTTCGGCGAGGCTGCCGAGGGCGGCGAGGCGGTCGCGGTAGCGGGCCACGCGCTGCTCGGCGCCGTACCGGCAGGCCGCGGCGAGCAGCTCGTCCACGGAGCCGAAGTGGTAGAAGATCAGGCCCTGCCCCACCCCGGCGGTGGCCGCGACGGTGCGTGCGGAGGCCTTGGCGACGCCCTGCTCGGCCAGGGTGCGCAGGGCTCCTTCGAGCAGCTTCTCCTTGGTGGCGGCGCTCATGCCCGGGCCTCCTCACGGACCGGACGCAGGTCGCCGCACAGGCCGGTCGCCCACCGTTCGCGGGCGTCGACGTACTCCGCGGTGAAGGAGCCCTCGTATCCGAAGAGCGGTCCGAAGCGGCGGTTGACCACGCGCACCCGGATCCGGAACCGGCCGGTGGCGTCGTCGAAGGACTCGCGGACCTCCGCGTCGCCGCCGATCAGGTCGGGCACGCGGACGTCGACGGGGCCCTCGCGGAAGCGGTGTTCGCCGGAGCGGATGAGCAGCGAGCCGTCGGGCTCGGCGCTCATGCGGAGGTCGCTGGCGAGGTGCTGGTGGGTGCCCAGGTAGTCGAGGACGCAGTCGCGTTCGGGGCTGTGGACCATGGTGGCGTCGAACCGGTGCGGCCCGTCGGGCAGCTGGAAGGTCCGTACGAAGGTGACGGTCTCGCGGCCGAAGGAGTCGAGGTAGGGGAGGTTCTCGATGACGAAGGGGACGTTCCGCCCCTCGCGCGGCACCAGGATGTTTCGCGTCCCGCCGAGCCGGAGGAAGGGTTTCACGTAGCCGGGGCCGTGCCATATCCGCTCCATGGTGCCGCGGCCGACGCAGCCCTCTCCGCTCGTGAGGCCCACCGAGAAACGGCGCTGGATCTGCGGGTGCAGACGGTCGAACTCTTTGCCCATGTGGGTCCGGAAGATGGAGGTCATGACGGCTCCAGGGTGCTGAGCAGGCGGGGTGCGCGGGCCGTGGACCGCCCGGGCGGGGTGCGCAGGCAGCGGCGGGCGGCCGGGGTGCCGGGCAGCGGGGGCGCCAGCAGTGCGGCGGCCAGGACGAACAGGGCGACCGGCAGCGGCGCGTACAGCAGGGCGGCCGCCGACAGCAGGGCGCGCAGGGCGCTCTCGGCGAGCGCGCGGGCGAGGGCGCGGCCCGGGGTGGTCCCGCGCTCGCACCACAGCCGCAGCCGGTCGAAGGACCAGGCGGTGGCCCAGCCCATGAGGGGGCGCAGGACCAGCCGGTCGGCGAGGGCCCCGAAGCCTCCCCAGCGCGGGCGGTAGTCGTAGCCGGTGAGGAAGCGGATCCCGTCGGCGTCGGGGACGTAGCGCCAGTAGCCGCTGCCCTCGGCGAGCAGCGAGAGCGGGTGCTCCGAGGCGAACCGCAGGGCCGACACCCGGGTGCCGTCGGGGCGGTGGCGTTCCCCGGCGGAGATCCCGGTCCCGTCGACGCAGAGGAACGGCAGTATGCGGGTCGCGTACCGGAACCGCTGGGGCTCGCCCTCGGCGCGCGGGAGGTGGCCGATGGTGGTGAACCGCAGGTCCCACCGCTGGTGCTGGGCCGGGTCCTGGCTGCGCTCCCAGAGCTCGTCCATGCCGGCCCGGATGCGCGTCTCGACGTAGAGACCCATCCCCACCCCCCGTTCGACGTGTTGAGCGATCGCTCAACCGGCACCCTAGGGGAATTTGAGCGATCGCTCAACCGGCCCCGCCCGGCCCCCGGACATGCGAAAGCGCCCCCCGGCCGGTGGGCCGGGGGGCGCTTTCGGAGGGATCGGGTGGCGTCGGGCCGGTGAGGGCGGTTCAGCCCTCGGCCAGGTGCCGCTCCACCGTCTCGACCTTGGAGGTGATTCCGTCGTGGACCCCGGGACGGATGTCGGCCTTGAGGATGAAGGAGACGCGCGGCGCCCGCTCCTCCACGGCGGCCACCGCGCGCCGGACCACGTCCATGACCTCGTCCCACTCGCCTTCCACGGTGGTGAACATCGCGTCGGTGCGGTTCGGCAGCCCCGACTCCCGGACCACCCGGACCGCGTCGGCGACGTACTCGCCGACCTCTTCACCGACCCCCAGCGGGGTCACCGAGAACGCGACGATCACGCCTGGGCCGCCTCACGCGCGACGCGGGCCGCCACCACGCTGTCCGCCTCTTCCCGCTTGAGCAGCTTGTCGCCGTAGAGGCCGCCCAGGGGCACCACGGAGAGGAAGAAGAAGAACAGGACCTTCTTGAAGGGCCACTTCGCCTTGTACCAGACGTCGAGCAGCAGCACCCCGTAGATCATGAACAGGATCGCGTGCAGAAAGCCCAGCGGCATCAGCAGGTAGTCGATGTCCGAGATCCGGCTCAGCAGCGAGCCGAAGATCAGCAGGGCCGGGAACGACAGCGCCTCCGGGACGGAGACGAGGCGCAGTCGGTGCAGGGCGGAGGCGGTCTTGATGTCCACGTGGAACCTTCGGGCTGGAGGCCAGGGTCCTTCCCAGTGTCTCAGCCGCTTTACGGGATCTTGACCCGGCCCCTCCCCCGGCGGACGTTCCGCGGACGGGGTTCGGTCGCACCGATATCACCCGGGTGTGGCATATATCGTCCACAGGGCCCTGTTCGGGGTCGCCCGGTGCCGATAACGTCTCCCCGTGGCTCAGTTCCGACTCCAAGGCAGCAAGGTGCTGGCCGTCGACCTGACCGGGGACGCCGTGAAAGCGAAGAACGGCTCCATGGTCGCGTACGACGGGCAGATGGCCTTCAAGAAGATGACCGGCGGCGGCGAAGGCCTCCGCGGCATGGTGACCCGCCGGCTGACCGGCGAACAGATGACAGTGATGGAAGTGCAGGGGCACGGCACCTGCTTCTTCGCCGACCGCGCCAGCGAGATCAACCTGGTGAACCTGCGCGGCGAGAAGCTCTACGTCGAGTCCAGCAACCTGCTGTGCACCGACGCCGGCCTGCGGACCGGCACGACCTTCACCGGTCTGCGCGGTGCAACGACGGGCAACGGCCTGTTCACCACGACCGTCGAGGGCTCGGGCCAGGCCGCGATCATGTCCGACGGCCCGGCCGTGGTGCTGCGCGTGAGCGCCCAGTACCCGCTGTCCGTCGACCCCGGCGCGTACATCGCGCACACGGGCAACCTCCAGCAGTCCTTCCAGTCCGGTGTGAACTTCCGCACACTCATCGGCGAGGGCTCCGGCGAGGCGTTCCAGATCCGCTTCGAGGGCGAGGGCCTGGTCTACGTGCAGCCCAGCGAGCGCAACACGGTCGGGGGCGACATCTGATGCCGTTCCGCGAGATCAACTCGAAGATGGTCGAGGCCCAGGTGATCCCGGGGCAGAAGATGTACAGCCAGCGCGGCGCCATGCTCGCGTACCGCGGCGAGGTCTCCTTCACCCCGAGCCTGACGGGCGGTCAGGGCGGGGTCATGGGCATGATCGGGCGCCGGGTGGCGAACGAGCAGACCCCGCTGATGGCGGTCGAGGGCAGCGGCACCGTGATGTTCGGCCACGGCGGCCACCACATCCAGGTGATCAACCTGACCGGCGAGACGCTCTACGTCGAGGCCGACCGGCTGCTCGCCTTCGACGGCACCCTCCAGCAGGGCACGATGTTCATGGGCTCCCAGGGCGGGGTCATGGGCATGGTCCGCGGCCAGGTGACCGGCCAGGGCCTCTTCACCACCACCCTCAAGGGCCACGGCTCGGTCGCCGTGATGGCCCACGGCGGGGTCATAGAGCTCCCCATCACCCCGCAGCGCCCGATCCACGTGGACCCGCAGGCGTACGTCGCCCACCACGGCGACGTGCGCAACAAGCTCTCCACCGCGCTCGGCTGGCGGGACATGGTGGGGCGCGGCTCGGGCGAGGCGTTCCAGCTGGAGCTGTCCGGCCAGGGCGCGGTGTACGTACAGGCCTCCGAGGAGAAGCTGTGAACTTTGGCCCTGTGACCGGCGGACCGGGCGGCCCGACGGTCTTCGACCCGTACACGCTGCCCTCCGACGACAACGTGAACGCGTACACCTTCTGCGTGGAGCTCAAGGGGAGCCAGTGGTTCCTGCAGAAGGGGAAGATGATCTCGTACTACGGGCACATCGAGTTCAACGGCATCGGCAACGGCCGCTTCGACCGGCTGCTGCGCACCAGCTTCCACTCGCCCCTGCACGCCAGCGACTGGGTGGTCGCCGAGGGCTCGGGCAAGATGCTGCTGGCCGACCGGGCCTTCGACGTGAACTCGTACGACCTGGACAACGGCAACCTGACGATCCGGTCGGGCAACCTGCTGGCCTACCAGCCCTCGCTCGCCCTGAAGCAGTCGATCGTGCCCGGTTTCCTCACGCTGATCGGAACCGGGAAGTTCGTGGCTGCGTCCAACGGTCCGGTGGTGTTCATGGAACCGCCGCTGCGCGTGGACCCGCAGGCACTGGTGGGCTGGGCGGACTGCCCTTCGCCGTGCCACCACTACGACCACGGATACATGACGGGCGTGATGGGCGGGCTGCGCTCGCTGACCGGCATCGGGGGCAGCTCCGGCGAGGAGCACCAGTTCGAGTTCGTCGGCGCGGGGACGGTGCTGCTGCAGTCCTCGGAGATGCTGATGGCGGAGCAGGCGATCGGCGCGGTCGGCGCCGGGGCGGCCACGGGCAACGCACAGGGCGTTCCCGGGGCCGGTCAGGGGCCGATGGGACAGCTGGGCGTGCCGCGGATGCCGGGACAGCTGGGCGATCTCCAGCGGCGCCTCGGACTGTGATCCACCAGACCTGAGCTTTGTACGCAATTCAACTTTTTAGGTAGAGTTCATTCATGGAGACCATGGAGACCGAGACGGCCACGCGCTGGCTGACCGACGCCGAGCAGTGCGCCTGGCGTACCCACCTGGACGTCAGCAGGCTGCTGATGCACCAGCTCGAAAAGGATCTCCAGCCCTTCGGACTCACCAACAACGACTACGAGATCCTCGTGAACCTCTCGGAGTCGCAGGACCACCGGATGCGGATGAGCGATCTCGCGACCGCCACGCTGCAGTCCAAGAGCCGGCTGTCGCACCAGATCACGCGCATGGAGACGGCCGGCCTGGTCCGCCGGGTGAACTGCGAGTCCGACCGCCGCGGCCTGTACGCGGTGCTCACGGACGAGGGCATGGAGACGATGCGGCGCGTCGCCCCGCACCACGTGGCGTCCGTCCGCCGGCACTTCATCGACCTGCTGCCGCCGGAGGCACTGGCGGCGCTGCGCGCCTCGCTGACCCCGGTCGCGGAGCACCTGCGCGACAACCGCGGCAAGGCCTGAGGCCGGGGCCGGGCCGTCCGGAGCGCGCGCACTCGTCGCGCCCCGGACGGCCGTCGGCCTGACAATGGCGGGGAACGCTCGCTGCCGGCCCTGCTCCGTCGGGCCGGCCTGAGGAGGTCCAGCCTATGAAGCGCAACGTGTTCGTCTCCGCCGCCGTGTCCGTCGTCCTGCTGACCGCGGCCCCCGTGGCGACCGCCGCCGCGGCGTCCCCCGACGCGGCGAGAACCGCCCCCGCGTCCGCCGCCGCCCGGGCCGACGTATCGGCCGAGCAGGCCATCACCGCCGCCCTCAAGGACTACCCGGGCGTGGTCGAGTCCCTCGACCGGGACGGCAACGTCTGGCACGTGGACGTGATCACCAAGGACGGCAAGGGCCACGCCGAGCTGGAGATCGACGCCGCCACGGGCAAGGTGTCCCGGCAGAACGTGGACAAGGACGAGAACCCGGGCGAGCACAAGGGCCTGCTCGCAGCCAAGATCACCGCTGCGCAGGCCGCCAAGGCCGCCGTGGCCGCCCACCCGGGCACGACCTGGACCGTCGAGTGGGACTCCGACGACGACAGCGGCAACGCCCCGTACTGGCACGTCGAGGTCAGAGGCTCCGACGGCAAGACCTGGAACGCCTCGGTGGACCCGACGACCGGCAAGGTCACCGCACAGACCGACTCCGACTCGGACTCCGACTCGGACTCCGACAGCTCCTGACCCCCGGCCACCGGCGGGGAGCGCCGCACGCGCTCCCCGCCGAGCCATGGGCCCCTCGGGCCCGGGGCGGGGGCTCAGGCCTCCGTCAGCGTCGTCAGCAGCGCGTCCGCCGCTGCGTACGGGTCCAGCTCGCCCACGGCCACCCTGGCGGCCAGCGCGTCGAGGTGGGCGTCGCCGTGCACGTCCGCCATCCGCGCCCGCAGCGCCGTCACGGCGATCGTCTCGACCTCCCGCGCGGCCCGCGCCGCCCGCCGCTCGGCGAGCACACCGCGCTCGTCCATCCACGCCCGGTGCTTCTCCAGCGCCTCGACCAGCTCGTCGATGCCCTGGCCGCGGGCCGCGACCGTCTTCACGATCGGCGGCCGCCAGTCCTCCCGGCCCCGGGCCTCGCCCAGGCCCAGCATGTGGTTCAGCTCCCGGGCGGTGGCGTCCGCGCCGTCCCGGTCCGCCTTGTTGACCACGTACACGTCACCGATCTCCAGGATGCCCGCCTTGGCGGCCTGGATCCCGTCGCCCATGCCGGGGGCCAGCAGCACCACCGAGGTGTCGGCCTGCGAGGCGATCTCCACCTCCGACTGCCCGACCCCGACCGTCTCGACCAGGATCACCTCGCAGCCGGCCGCGTCCAGCACCCGGATCGCCTGCGGGGCGGCCCAGGCGAGCCCGCCGAGGTGGCCGCGGGTGGCCATGGACCGGATGTAGACCCCCGGGTCCGAGGCGTGGTCCGACATCCGCACCCGGTCGCCGAGCAGCGCCCCGCCCGAGAAGGGCGAGGACGGGTCGACGGCGAGGACGCCGACGCGCTTGCCGGCCTTGCGGTAGGCGGACACCAGCGCCGAGGTGGAGGTCGACTTGCCGACGCCGGGCGATCCGGTCAGGCCCACCACGTACGCCCCGCCCGTCAGCGGGGCCAGCGCGGCCATCACCTCGCGCAGCTGCGGGGACGCCCCCTCGACCAGCGAGATCAGCCGGGCCACCGCTCTCGGCCGGCCCTCACGGGCCTGCGCCACCAGCTGGGGGACGTCCACCGCCGTCATATGTGCTGCGCTCCTCGGTTCTCGTACGGGATACGTGCGGGCCGCCGGGCCCGGGGCCGGGGCCCGCCGGGCCCCCGCACCAGGGCCCGGCGGCCCTGCTCCGGCTACTTCGCGACGCGGACGATCAGCGCGTCGCCCTGGCCGCCGCCGCCGCACAGCGCGGCCGCGCCGACGCCGCCGCCGCGGCGCTTGAGCTCCAGCGCCAGGTGCAGCACCACACGGGCGCCGGACATGCCGATCGGGTGGCCCAGGGCAATGGCGCCGCCGTTGACGTTCACCTTTTCCGGGGTCACGCCGAGGTCCTTCATTGACTGCACGGCGACTGCCGCGAAGGCCTCGTTGATCTCGATGAGGTCCAGGTCGGAGACCTCCAGGCCCTCCTTCTTCAGGGCGTGCAGGATCGCGTTCGACGGCTGCGACTGGAGCGAGTTGTCGGGGCCGGCCACATTGCCGTGGGCGCCGATCTCGGCGATCCACTCCAGGCCGAGCTCCTCCGCCTTCGCCTTGCTCATCACGACCACGGCGGCGGCGCCGTCGCTGATCTGGGAGGAGGTGCCGGCGGTGATCGTGCCGTCCTTGGCGAAGGCCGGACGCAGCTTGCCGAGGGACTCCACCGTGGTCTCGGGGCGGATGCCCTCGTCGGCCGAGAAGATCACCGGGTCGCCCTTGCGCTGCGGGATCTCGACCGGGGTGATCTCGGCCTCGAAGACGCCGTTCTTCTGCGCGGCCGCGGCCCGCTGGTGCGAGGAGGCGGCGAACTCGTCCTGCGGGGCGCGCTCGATGCCGAGGCGGGTGTTGTGCTTCTCGGTGGACTCGCCCATCGCGATGTTCTCGAAGGCGTCCGTGAGGCCGTCGTAGGCCATCGCGTCCAGCATCTCGATCGCGCCGTACTTGTAGCCCTCGCGGGACTTGGGCAGCAGGTGCGGGGCGTTGGTCATCGACTCCTGACCACCGGCGACCACGATGTCGAACTCCCCGGCGCGGATCAGCTGGTCGGCCAGCGCGATCGCGTCCAGGCCCGAGAGGCACACCTTGTTGATCGTGAGCGCGGGCACGTTCATCGGGATGCCGGCCTTGACCGCCGCCTGGCGGGCGGGGATCTGGCCCGCGCCGGCCTGGAGCACCTGGCCCATGATCACGTACTGGACCTGGTCGCCGGAGATCCCGGCCCGCTCCAGCGCGGACTTGATGGCGAAGCCGCCGAGGTCGGCGCCCGAGAAGGACTTCAGCGAGCCGAGCAGCCGCCCCATGGGCGTGCGGGCCCCGGCGACGATCACGGAAGTGGTGTTGTTCGATCCGGACATGAGGCACAGCCCCTTGGATGAGGAGTGAACGAGGGTTTACGTGAATGTACTGGGCGGTACCGCAGCGGTCACCGGGCTGCCGGTGTGATCGCGCGCACGTTGCGTGACCGCCCCCTTCGGCGGTGCACTGTCACCATGCTGACAAGAATCGACCACATCGGGATCGCCTGCTTCGACCTGGACAAGACTGTCGAGTTCTACCGTGCCACGTACGGCTTCGAGGTGTTCCACACCGAGGTCAACGAGGAGCAGGGTGTCCGCGAGGCCATGTTGAAGATCAACGAGACGTCCGACGGCGGCGCCTCCTACCTCCAGCTCCTGGAGCCCACCCGCGAGGACTCCGCGGTGGGCAAGTGGCTGGCCAAGAACGGCGAGGGCGTCCACCACATCGCCTTCGGCACCGAGGACGTCCAGGGGGACTCCGAGGCCATCCGCGGCAAGGGTGTCCGGGTCCTCTACGACCAGCCCCGCACGGGATCGATGGGCTCCTCGATCACCTTCCTGCACCCCAAGGACTGCCACGGCGTCCTCACCGAACTCGTCACCTCGAACCCCCAGCACTGACGGACCACTGATGGCCCGATTCCCCGGCCGGTAGAGTGGCCATGGCTCGGCCGGGGTTCGGTGCGGAAACGGGGTCGGGGCCTGTGACCCCTGCCCCGGTATCTGACACCATTCCCCCGGGGGCGTCGTTCAGCGGGCGAGCGATGCTCATTGGGAGTGAGCTTGCGACCAGGGGACGGATGGGACCGCGCTGTGCGGGGCTACGAAAGCCAGGAGAGCCATCAGGCCGAGGCCGACCATCTCTCGCGCTTCGAGGCCGAGATGGAGCGGCTGAAGAAGGAGCGCGGGAAGGCCGTCCAGCACGCCGAGGACCTGGGATACCAGGTCGAGGTGCTGCGCGCCAAGCTGCACGAGGTACGGCGCGCTCTGGCGTCCCGCCCCGCCTACGACGGCGCGGACATGGGGTACCAGGCGGAGCAGCTGCTCCGCAACGCCCAGATCCAGGCCGACCAGATGCGTTCGGACGCCGAGCGCGAGCTTCGTGACGCCCGGGCCCAGACCCAGCGCATCCTCCAGGAGCACGCCGAGCACCAGGCGCGCCTGCAGGCCGAGCTGCACGCCGAGGCCGTCAACCGCCGCCAGCGCCTGGACCAGGAGCTGGGCGAGCGGCGCCAGACCGTCGAGGCCCACGTCAACGAGAACGTGGCCTGGGCCGAACAGCTGCGCGCCCGTACGGAGTCCCAGGCCCGCCGGCTCATGGAGGAGTCCCGCGCCGAGGCCGAGCAGTCCCTGAACGCCGCCCGCGCCGAGGCGGCCCGGGTCGCCGAGGAGACCCGGCGCCGGATGGCCGCGGACGCCGAGGCCGCCCGCGCGGAGGCCGAGGCCACCCTGCTGCGCGCCCGCAAGGAGGCCGAGCGGCTGCTGACCGCCGCCTCCTCGCAGGCCCAGGAGGCCAGCGAGCACGCGGAGCGGCTGCGCTCCACCACCACCGCCGAGGCCGAGCACACCCGCCAGCAGACCCTGGATCTGGGCCGGCTGGCCGAATCCCGTGTGCAGGAAGCCGATTCCGCGCTGCGCGAGGCCCGGGCCGAGGCGGAGAAGCTCCTCGCGGAGGCCAAGGAGAGCGCCACCCGGCAGCTGGCGTCCGCCGAGTCGGTCAACGAGCAGCGCACCCGCACCGCCAAGGAGCAGGTCGCCCGGCTCGTCGGCGAGGCGACCAAGGAGGCCGAAGCCCTCAAGGCGGAGGCCGAGCAGGCCCTGGCGGACGCCCGCGCGGACGCCGAGCGGCAGCGCACCGAGGCCGGCGAGCAGGCCCGTACGGCCGCGGCCGAGGACATGGCGGCGCAGCTGGCGAAGGCCGCGCGCACCGCCGAGGACGTACTGAACAAGGCCTCGGAGGACGCCCGGGCCACCACCCGGGCCGCGTCCGAGGAGGCCGAACGGATCCGCCGCGAGGCCGAGACCGAGGCCGACCGGCTGCGTCTGCAGGCGGCGGCCACGGCCGACGAGCTCAAGGGCGCCGCCAAGGACGACACCGAGGAGTACCGGGCCCGCACGGTCGAGCTCCAGTCGGAGGCCCGGCGGCTGCGCGGCGAGGCCGAACAGCTGCGCGCCGAGGCCGTCGCCGAGGGCGAGCGGATCCGCGGCGAGGCCCGCCGCGAGGCCGTCCAGCAGATCGAGGAGGCGGCCCGGACCGCCGAGGAGCTGCTCGGCAAGGCCAAGGCGGACGCGGACGAGCTGCGCGGCGGCGCGACCGCCGAGAGCGAGCGGGTGCGCGCCGAGGCCGTGGAGCGGGCCGGCACGCTGCGCAAGCAGGCCGAGGAGACCCTGGAGCGGACCCGCACCGAGGCCGAGCGGCTGCGCGCCGAGGCCGAGGAACAGGCCGAGGGCGTACGGGCCGAGGCGGACGCGGCGGCCGTCGCCCGGCGCCAGGAGACCGAGCAGGCGCTGGCCGCCAAGCGCGCGGAGGCCGACGGGGAGCTCGTACGGCTGCACACCGAGGCCGAGGCCCGGCTGACGACGGCCGAGCAGACGCTGCGTGACGCCCGCGGTGCGGCGGAGAACATCCGCCGGGAGACGACGGAGGAGAACGACCGGCTGCGCGCCGAGTCGGCGGAGCGGATCCGCACCCTGCAGGCGCAGGCCGAGGCCGAGGCCGACCAGCTGCGCACCGACGCCGCGCAGGACGCGGGCCGGGTGCGCGCCGAGGCGGAGCAGTCCGCCGTGCGCCTGCGCGGTGAGGCCGAGGCCGAGGCGGAGCGGGTGCGCTCCGAGGCCCAGGAGACCGCGGACCGGCTGCGGTCGGAGGCGAAGGCCGCCGCCGAGCGGGTCGCCGAGGAGGCCGCGGAGGCGCTGGCCGCCGCGCAGGAGGAGGCCGCCCGGCGCCGCCGGGAGTCCGAGGAGACCCTGGCGTCGGCGCGGACCGACGCGGACAGCGAGCGGGCCCAGGCCCGCGAGCAGAGCGAGGAACTGCTGGCGCAGGCCCGCAAGCGCTCCGAGGAGGCGCAGGCCGAGGCGGTCTGGCTGACGGAGGAGGCCGAGCGGCGCGCGTCGGAGGTCGTCTCGGCGGCCGAGGCCACCGCCCAGCAGGTACGGGACTCCGTGGCCGGGCTGCACGAACAGGCCGAGGAGGAGATCGCCGGGCTGCGCAGCGCCGCCGAGCACGTGGCGGAGCGTACGAGGACGGAGGCCGAGGAAGAGGCCGGCCGGGTCCGTGGCGACGCCTACGCGGAACGGGAGCGGGCCACCGAGGACGCCAACCGGGTCCGCAGCGAGGCGCGGGCCGAGACGGACGCGGCGAAGGCGCTGGCGGAACGCACGGTCGCCGAGGCCCTCGCCGAGGCGGAGCAGCTGCGCAGCGACACGGCCGAGTACGCACAGCGGGTGCGTACGGAGGCCACGGACGCGCTGGCCTCCTCGGAGCGGGACGCCGCCCGGACCCGGGCCGACGCCCGGGACGACGCGAACCGCATCCGTGGCGAGGCCGCGGAGTCCCTGGAGTCCGCCCGCGCGGAGGGCGCCCGGATCACGGCCGAGGCGACGGCGGAGGCGGAGCGGCTCACCGAGGAGACCCGCGCCGCGAACGCGGCCACCGTCGGCGACGCCGAGGCGGAGGCCGCGCGGATCACCTCCGAGGCGGACGAGGTCGCCGAGGCCACCCGCATCGAGGCCGCGGGCATCCTGGACGAGGCGCGGGCCGAGGGCAACCGGCTGCGTACCGAGGCCGCGGAGCAAGTCGACCGGCTCATCACCGAGGCCGCCGCGGAGGCCGACCGGCTCACCGACGAGACCCGCGCCGCGAACGCGGCCACCGTGGGCGAGGCGACGGTGGAGGCCGAGCGGCTCACCACTGCGGCGAACCGGCTCAAGGCGCAGGCGGCCGAGACCCTGGCGAGTGCCGAGCGCGACGCCGCGCGGATCATGGTCGACTCGCGTGCCGAGGGCGACCGTCTGATCGACGAGACCCGTGCGGCCAACGAGGCCACCGTCGGCGAGGCCGCCGCGGAGGCGGACCGGGTGCGTGCCGAGGCGGCCAAGGTGCTGGACGACGCCCGCGCGGAGGGCGGCCGGATCATCGGCGAGGCCACCGCGGAGGCGGACCGGGTCACGGCCGCGGCGGCCGAGACCCTGGCGAGCGCCGAGCGCGACGCCGAGCAGACGCTGGACGAGGCGCGCGCCGAGGCGAACCGGCTGCGTACCGAGGCGGCCGAGCAGGCGGACCGGCTCGTCACCGAGGCCGTCTCCGAGACGGAGAAGCTCACCGAGCAGACCCGCAAGGACAACGAGCGCACGGTCGGCGAGGCGGCGGGCGAAGCCGAGCGGCTGCGCGCGGACGCCTCGGAGGCGCTGTCCTCGGCGCAGGAGCACGCGGCGCGCACCCGGTCGGAGGCCGAGCGGGTCAAGGCGCAGGCGGCGGCCGAGGCGGAGCGCACGCGCGCCGAGGCCCGTACCGAGTCCGAGCGGCTGCTCGACGAGGCCCGTGAGGCGGCCAACAAGCGCCGCACCGAGGCCGCGGAGCAGGTCGACCGGCTCATCACGGAGGCTTCGGCGGAAGCCGAGAAGCTCACGGCCGACGCGCAGAAGCAGGCCCTCGCCGCCACCACGGCGGCCGAGGAGCAGGCCGACGCGATGGTGGACGCGGCACGCAAGGAGGCCGTGCGGATCACCTCCGAGGCGACCGTCGAGGGCAACTCCCTGGTGGAGAAGGCCCGTACGGACGCGGACGAGCTGCTGGTCGGCGCGCGCACGGACGCCGCTGCCATAAGAGAACGGGCGGAGGAGCTGCGCGGCCGCGTCGAGGGCGAGGTCGAGGAGCTGCACGAGCGGGCCCGCCGGGAGTCGGCCGAGCAGATGAAGTCGGCCGGCGAGCGCGTGGACAAGCTGGTGCGGGCGGCGACGGAGCAGAGCGTCGAGGCCGAGGCGAAGGCCAAGGAGCTGGTGTCGGACGCGAGCAGCGAGGCGAGCAAGGTGCGCATCGCGGCGGTCCGCAAGGCGGAGGCGCTCCTCAAGGAGGCCGAGCAGAAGAAGGCGGAGCTGGCCCGCGAGGCCGAGAGCGCGCTGGCGCAGGCCAAGGCGGAGGCGGAGCAGCTCGTCGAGGAGGGCCGTCGTGAGCTGGAGGTCCTGGTGCGCCGTCGCGAGGACATTCAGGCGGAGATCTCCCGTGTCCAGGACGTTCTTGAGGCGTTGGAATCATTCGAGGCGCCTTCGGGCGGCGGGAAGCCGACGGTCGGCGGCCAGGGTGCGGGGGGCGTGAAGGCCGGAGTGACGGCCGGGTCCACTCGTTCGGGTGGCAAGTCGTCGGAGGGGTAGCCAAATGCTCCGAGGTGTGTGCACCTGATGAAGGTTCAGGCGAACGGGTGACAAGCTTTCTGCTGCCTTGCCACTCAAAAGGGGTGTCATTGTCCAGATCAAACGCGGATTGACTCGATGACACGCCGTCTGGGCGCCTAGGATTCCCCTAACACCTCACGTAGCACCTCATCGGTCTCATTCGACAGGAACCCCATGAGCGACACTTCCTCCCCCTTCGGCTTCGAGCTCGTGCGGCGTGGTTACGACCGTGGTCAGGTGGACGACCGCATTACCAAGCTGGTCTCCGACCGCGACAGCGCCCTTGGACGTATCAACTCTCTGGAAAAGCGGATCGAGGAGTTGCACCTCGAAACGCAGAACGCCCAGGCCCAGGTGAGCGACGCCGAGCCGTCGTACGCCGGCCTCGGCGCCCGGGTCGAGAAGATCCTGCGGCTGGCCGAGGAGGAGGCTAAGGACCTGCGCGAGGAGGCCCGTCGCGCGGCCGAGCAGCACCGTGAGCTCGCCGAGTCGGCTGCCCAGCAGGTGCGCAACGACGCCGAGTCGTTCGCCGCCGACCGCAAGTCGAAGGCGGAGGACGAGGGCGTCCGCATCGTCGAGAAGGCCAAGGGCGACGCCTCCACCCTGCGCGCCGAGGCCCAGAAGGACGCCGCCTCCAAGCGCGAGGAGGCCGACGCCCTCTTCGAGGAGACCCGCGCCAAGGCCGCCCAGGCCGCCGCGGACTTCGAGACCAACCTGGCCAAGCGCCGCGAGCAGTCCGAGCGCGACCTGGCCTCCCGCCAGGCCAAGGCCGAGAAGCGGCTCGCGGAGATCGAGCACCGCGCCGAGCAGCTGCGCCTGGAGGCCGAGAAGCTGCGTACGGACGCGGAGCGCCGGGCCCGCCAGACCGTGGAGACCGCGCAGCGCCAGGCCGAGGACATCGTGGCCGACGCCAACGCCAAGGCGGACCGTATCCGCAGCGAGTCCGAGCGCGAGCTGGCGGCGCTCACCAACCGCCGCGACTCGATCAACGCGCAGCTGACCAACGTCCGCGAGATGCTGGCGACGCTGACCGGTGCGGCCGTCGCGGCGGCCAACCCGATCGTGGACGACGAGCCCGTCAGCCGCGGCGTGCCGGCGCAGCAGAGCCGCTGATTACCTGCGGGTAGCACGCGGCACCCGCCGTGCGCCCGATCGAGGGCCCTATGTCACCCTTTTGAGGTGGCGTAGGGCCCTCGGGCGTTCTAGCGTGGCCGCATGATCGAGCTTGAGGGCCTTACCAAACGATTCGGCACGACAACTGCGGTGGACCACCTCAGCTTCCAGATCCGACCGGGGGTGGTGACCGGCTTCCTGGGCCCGAACGGCGCGGGCAAGTCCACGACCATGCGCATGATGCTCGACCTCGACAACCCGACCAGCGGCACGGTCCGGGTCTACGGGAAGCACTACCGCGACCTGGCGGAGCCGCTGAAGCACGTAGGGGCGCTGCTGGACGCGAAGGCCATGCACGGTGGCCGAAGTGCGTACAACAACCTTCTCTGTCTGGCCCAGTCGAACCGCATCCCGCGGCAGCGGGTCGACGAGGTGCTGGACCTGGTCGGGCTGACGGCCGTGGCGAAGAAGAAGTCCAAAGGATTTTCGCTCGGAATGAGCCAACGGCTGGGAATCGCCTCCGCATTGCTGGGCGATCCGGAAATCCTGATGTTCGACGAGCCGGTCAACGGCCTGGATCCCGAGGGAATTCTCTGGATCCGCAATCTGATGAAGGGCCTGGCGGCGGAGGGGAGGACGATCTTCGTCTCCTCCCATCTGATGAGCGAAATGGCGCTGACCGCAGACCATTTGGTCGTCATCGGACAGGGAAAGCTGCTGGCAGACCTGCCGATGGCCGATTTCATCCAGCAGAACTCGCGCAGCTACGTCCGGCTGCGCTCACCGCAGCAGGAGCGGCTGAAGGACGTCCTGCACGAGGCCGGGATCAATGCGGTCAGCGTTCCCGCCACCGGCACCCTGGAGATCGACGGCGTGGGCGCGGAGCAGCTCGGCGAGCTGGCCGCCCAGCACCAGATCGTGTTGCACGAACTCAGCCCGCAACGGGCTTCACTGGAGGAAGCGTTCATGCGTATGACGGCGGACTCCGTCGAGTACCACGCCCACGCACCGGGCATGGCCGCCGACAACCCGGCCCGGCCGGCCGACGTCCCCGCCTGGGGCGCGGGCTTCGAGGCGACCCGCAAGGGCGGTGAGTGAACATGGCCTTCACCGCCGTTCTGCAGTCCGAGTGGACCAAGATCCGCACGGTCGCCTCCACGAGCTGGACCCTCGCCCTCGCCTTCCTCGTCACCGTCGGGTTCGCCGCGCTGTTCAGCGCCACGTTCGACCTCGACAGCCTGCCGGCGAGCCAGCGGGACAGCTTCGACCCCACCGCGATGGCCCTCGGTTCGATGGAACTCGGCCAGCTGGCCATGATCGTCTTCGGTGTGCTGGTCGTGAGCACCGAATACAGCACGGGCATGATCCGCACCTCGCTGGCCGCCGTACCCCGCCGTGAGCAGTTCCTGCTCGGCAAGATGGCGGTGGCGACGGCGCTGGCCCTGATCGTCGGGATGCTGACCAGCTTCGTGTCGTTCTTCCTCACCCAGGCGCTGCTCGGTGACCTCGGTATCGGCATCGGCGAGGAGCACGTGCTGCGTGCCGTGACCGGCGCCGGACTGTACCTGGCCCTGCTGGCCCTCTTCTGCATGGGCGTGGCGGCCATGCTGCGCAGCTCGGTCGCCGCCATCAGCGTCCTGGTCCCGTTCTTCCTGATCGTCTCGAACCTCCTCGTCGGTTTCGACGCGACCCGTACGGTCGGCCAGTACCTGCCGAGCAAGGCCGGAAGCGCGATCATGCAGGTCGTGCCCAACGCGTTCGACGCCCCCGACACCCCGTACGGCCCGTGGGGCGGCTTCGGGATCATGGCCCTCTGGACGCTGGCCTCGGTACTCGGGGGCTACGCCGTCCTCCGCAAGAGGGACGCCTGACCTCCTGCCCGCGTACTACGGGTGATCCCCGGGTCGGTCTCAGGGGCAGCTCAGGGATCCGGCCCGGGACGGAACCGCGGGAACCTCGTTATCCTCTTAACCCTTACGCGGGCGAAAGTCGTCCCGGCCTGGTAAGGGGCAGCAAGATGATCGAGGCAGTCGGCCTGACCAAGCGCTACGGCGCCAAGACCGCCGTCGACCAGCTGTCCTTCCAGGTCAAGCCGGGTCACGTCACCGGCTTCCTGGGGCCCAACGGCTCCGGGAAGTCCACCACCATGCGCATGATCGTGGGCCTGGACCGGCCCACGTCCGGTCATGTCACGATCAACGGCCGACCCTTCCGGGAGCTGCCGAACGCCCAGCGGCACGTCGGGGCCCTGCTCGACGCCAAGGCCGTGCACGGCGGCCGCCGGGCCCGCGCCCACCTGCTCTCCATCGCCCAGCTCTCCGGGATCCCCGAGAAGCGGGTGGACGAGGTGCTGGCCGTGGTCGGCCTCCAGGACGCCGCCCGGCAGCGCACGAAGGGCTTCTCGCTCGGCATGGGCCAGCGGCTCGGCATCGCCACCGCCCTGCTCGGTGACCCGCAGGTGCTGCTGTTCGACGAGCCGGTCAACGGTCTCGACCCCGAGGGCATCCTCTGGGTCCGCAACCTCATGCGCCGCCTCGCCTCCGAGGGCCGCACCGTCCTCGTCTCCTCGCACCTGATGAGCGAGATGGCACTGACCGCCGACCACCTGATCGTCATCGGCCGGGGACGGCTGCTGGCCGACATGGGCACCCAGGAGTTCATCGCGCACAACTCGGCCGGATTCGCTCGGGTGCGGACGGCCGACACCGATCCAGATGGCCGGGACACGCTGGGTAAGGCCCTCGCCAAAGGGGGCGGGCGGGTCCTCCAGGAGCCCGACGGAGCACTGCGTGTGACCGGGCTGGAGCTGTCGCGCATCTCCGACCTCGCGCACGAGGCGGGCGTACGCCTGTGGGAGCTGTCCCCGCACCGGGCCTCGCTGGAGGAGGCGTACATGCGGATGACCCAGTCGAGCGTCGAGTACACCTCCACCGACGACCCGCGGGCCGAGCTGTGGGAGCCGGAGCCGCTAACCGTCCCCGCCTGGGAGGACGAGACGGAGGCCGAGTCGGCTCCCGACGTCCCGCAGACCGGCTTCTTCGCGCCCCCGCCGCCCGGCGCCGGCGGGCAGCCCTTCCTGATGCCCGGCAAGCCGGGCGAGCTCGCGAGCACCACCAGGAACACCACCCCGCGCACCCCCGAGGACACCCCATGACCCCGACGACCACGAAGGCGGAGCAGTCCGGGAGCTACAGCTCCCCCCTCGCCACGCCGCGGCCGCACCTGGGGCACGCCATGGCCTCGGAGTGGACCAAGCTGGTCTCGCTCCGCTCCACCCTGTGGACGCTGGGTGCGCTCGTGCTCACCGTGGTCGGCGTCGGCCTGACCGTCGTCTCGCAGACCACGGACGTGGACTACACGCAGATCAACTTCACCACTCCCGCGCTCATCGGCCTGCTGGTCGGCCAGCTGGCAGTGATCGTCCTCGGGGTGCTGACCATCAGCTCGGAGCACGGCACCGGGCTCGTGCGGACCACCTTCACCGCCGCCCCGGACCGGTACCGGGTGCTCACCGCCAAGTACCTCGTCTTCAGCATGGTGGCCTTCGCCGTCACCGCGCTGTCGGTCTTCGTCGTCGGGGTCACCGCGGCGGTCATGCGCGGGGGCACCGCGTCCGGCCCGCACGCGGCCGGCGAATGGTTCGGAGCGCTGCTCGGCTGCGGCTACGTCACCCTGCTCGGCGTGCTGGCGCTGGCGATCGGCGCGCTGGTGCGGCACTCGGCCGGGGCGATCGCGGTGATGCTGGGCCTGGTCACGCTGCCGCCGGTGATAGGGGCCATGCTCAGCATGTGGGAGGCCGTCGCGTCCGCCGGCGAGCTCATCCTGCGCCACAACGTACCGGTGGCGCTCATGACGCTGTTCGGCCTGCCGCAGGGCGGCGACGTGGGCCCGGAGCCGAGCACCCTGTCGCAGCTGATGCTCATCCTGCTGGTCACCGGCGGCGCGGTGACCGCCTCGTACGTGATCGTCGGCCGCCGGGACGTGTAGACCCACCCCGCCGGATCGGCCTCGGAGCGGTCAGTACCGGGGGGCGTTACGGGACCGCTGCACCTTGGAGGTGCGGCGGTCCTTCGCGTTCCAGCAGGCCTTGTGCCAGTGCCGGCGGTCGTCCACGCCGCCGTACTCGGGCCAGGCCACCAGGTGCGGGGTGCCGGAGGGGATCTCCTGGTCGCAGCCGGGGCAGCGGTAGCGCTTGCCCGCCGCGCTCGCGCCGGCCACGTGCCGGACCTTCCAGTCCTCGCCCTGGTACTCCTCCGTGCGCTCCAGCCCGTACCGGTCGAGGCCGGTGCCGGGGCGTTCGTCCGGAGTCTCGCCGCCCCTGGGGCGGTTGTTGCGCGGTGACACGTATACCTCACGGATGGGCGGACGGCAGTGACTTTCTCCCAGACTACGCGCAGCGAGGCCGGGTACCCGCAGGGTTGCCGGTGAAGGCGGTCGCGCGCAGCGGGGTGGCCCGACAATCCCAATAACTTTCGTGTCAGCCCGTGCCTTTGGCACGTGTCAGACGTTGTTGCCATAGGAAGAACCGGTCCACCTGGGGGAGGCCGCGTCAGCCGCGAGGAGGATGAAGGCGATGCGCGTAGGAGCGTTTGTACTGGCGGCCCAGTTCCCGGGCCAGGGACAGGGAGAGGCACTGCACCGGGCGGTGCGGACCGCCGAGGTGGCCGAGGAGGCCGGGCTCGACTCGGTCTGGCTCGCCGAGCACCATTTCGTCCCGTACGGGGTCTGCCCCTCGGCGGTGACCCTGGCGGCCCTGCTGCTGGGCCGGACCCGGCGGCTGCGGGTGGGCACGGCGGTGAGCGTGCTGCCGAGCACGCACCCGGTGGCGCTCGGGGAGCAGGCCGCCCTGCTGCACGTGACCTCGGGCGGCCGGTTCGTCCTCGGGGTGGGCCGCGGCGGGCCGTGGGTCGACCTGGAGGTGTTCGGGGGTGGCCTGGACCGTTACGAGAACGGCTTCCCGGAGGCCCTGGACCTGCTGCGGCGCTGGCTGACGGAGGCCCGGGTGGGCGCTGCCGGAGAGCGGTACGGATTCCGCGAGGTGGCCGTCGTCCCGCGGCCCTCGGAGGCCCTGGACGAGGACACGGCGGGGCCCGAGGTCGTCGTGGCCTGCACCTCGCCTTCGTCGGTGCGGCTGGCCGCGGAGCGGGGGCTGCCGATGCTCCTCGGGATGCACTGCGGGGACGAGAGCAAGGCCGAGATGGTCGCGCTGTGGCGCAGCACGGCGCTGGCGGCGGGCCACTCCCGCGAGCACGTGGCGGGCGCCGGACACGTCTCCGCCGGGGTGTGCCAGATCGCGGACCGCACGGCGGACGCGCGGGAGATGCTGATGAAGGCGATGCCGGGCTGGCTCAGGCAGGGCCTCGACGCGCATGTGACGGTGGACGGCCGGGCGCGCGCGATGCGGGATCCGGTCGCCTACACGGAACTGCTGTGCGACCTGCACCCGGTGGGTACCCCGCAGGTGGCGGCGGACCGGCTGGCGGCCACGTCGGCACGGACGGGCATCACGCGCTTCGCCCTCCTGACGGAGGGCTCGGGCGATCTCGCCGCGACGGAGGAGAACGTACGCCGGCTCGGCGCCGAAGTCCTTCCCCGCCTCGGCTGAGGGGGCCGGCCGGCCCCGCCCGGGCGTTCCTTCCGGATCACGCCCGTGCGGCATGATCCGGAAGAGGCGCCCCGGGCCGTGCCCGCAGAGCAGCGCCGGCCACCCGCAGGGCGGCCCCTGCGGCATCTGGTGCCGTGCATCGCAAGGCGGAGGGCCACCCGGGCACTGGACGTACTCGGGCGGCCCGACGACGCGTCGATGTGCGGTGCCAGGCGTCGCAGAGCAGGCGGGACTCCGCGGACACGACCTAGCAGTCCCGCAGTTCCGGCGACTGGTTGAGCAGCTGGCCGCGGATCGATGTGAACTTGGCCAGCCGGTCGTCCACCGAGGAATCCAGCGGGAACACCGCAACCCGGTGACAGTTCTGGAATGCCAGGCGCACTCCGAAGTGCCGCTGCAGCGCACCGCGTATCGCGTCACTCGCGAGGGCGCGCAGCAGCTGCCCCCGCGCCTGCTCGTCCGGCGGCGGCGTCTGGTTGTCGGCGAACTCTCCGCCGTCCACCTTCAGCTGAGCCACCAGCGAGCTGATCATCTCCCAGGCGAAGGGCAGGGAGGTCCGGACGCAGTCGACGAAAGCGGCTTCGTCGACCTCGCCTCGCTCGGCCTGTTCGAGTAGGGCCGGTGAGACGTCGAGCGACATGGGTTCTCCTCTCGCGACCCCGGCTGTATGGGTTGCCGGAGTCCTACGGGCAGGGAAGGAGGTCGCGACGCAGAGTGCACGCTCGACAACCTCCCGCTCACCACGGTAGGCGTCCCATGGGTGACGCACCAGGAGAATGCGCATACAACGCGCCATCGGCGAACGGGGCTTTCAGGGGCGAATCGCGTGAAGGCGCATCCGTCGAGTAGCGTTGCCGACCATGCGTCTCGTCATCGCCCGCTGCTCCGTCGACTACGCGGGCCGGCTCACCGCCCATCTGCCCTCGGCACCCCGTCTGATCCTCGTGAAGGCCGACGGCAGTGTCTCGATCCACGCGGACGACCGAGCGTACAAACCGCTCAACTGGATGTCGCCGCCGTGCACCCTCAAGGAGGGGAGCGGCGATGAGGCCAACATCTGGACGGTCGTCAACAAGGCGGGCGAGAAGCTCATCATCACCATGGAGGAAGTCCTCCACGACTCCTCCCACGAGCTCGGCACCGACCCCGGGCTCATCAAGGACGGCGTCGAGGCACACCTCCAGGAACTCCTCGCGGACCGCATCGAAACGCTGGGCGAGGGCTACACGCTGATCCGGCGCGAGTACATGACGGCGATCGGCCCGGTGGACATCCTGTGCCGGGACGCCTCGGGCGCGACGGTGGCCGTGGAGATCAAGCGCCGGGGCGAGATCGACGGGGTCGAGCAGCTGACCCGTTACCTCGAACTCCTCAACCGCGACCCGCACCTGGCCCCCGTCCGGGGCGTCTTCGCGGCCCAGGAGATCAAGCCGCAGGCGAAGGTCCTGGCGACGGACCGCGGCATGGACTGCGTGGTCCTGGACTACAACGCGCTGCGCGGTATCGAGGACGACAAGCTGCGCCTGTTCTGATCCTGCGCTCCTCTGCGCACGAAGGCTCCGTCCCGGGGGACGGAGCCTTCGCCGTTCACCGGTCCGTGACCGGGGAGACGCCCGTGGCCGTACCCGTCTGGGTGGTGGTCGTCGTCGGCGACGGGGCGGTGGTCTCCGTCAGCGTCGGCGAGGGCTCCGCGCTGGTCGCCGAGGGCGAAACGGACGTCGTCGGCGCGGACTTCGACGGCGTCGGGGACGGACGGCGCGACGGGGTCCGGGCGGGGCTGCGGCCCGGGGCCGGGGCGACGCTCTGCCCGGGCTCCGTGGCTTCGGCCGACGGGGCCGCTGCGGGCGGCTCCGGTGCAGGATCGTTCCCGCTGGTGACCGCGGTCGTGGCGGACTCCGTGACCGCGGGGGTGGAGGACACCGCCGGCTTCTGCGCCGGCGGCTCGGTGTCCGAGGAGCTCAGCGCCAGGCTCACGACGGTGCCCAGCGCCACCACCGCCAGCGCGCCCGCGCCGGCCAGCAGCACGAGCCGGCGACGGCCGGGGGCCGGCGCGGTGGCGGCGGCCGGCCTGGGCGCGGCGGCCGGGGCGGGCTTCGGATCGATCGGGAAGGCGTCCTCGAAGACCTCGGACAGCGTCGTGGGCGCCTCCGAGCGGGCGGTCACCGGCACGACCGGGGTCATCCGGGTCACCGCCTCGGCAGAGACCGGGACCACGGGGGCGACCCGGGCCCCGGGAGCCACGGGGGCCACCTTGGCCGTGGGCGCCTCGGAGGCCGCGGGGACCGCCCCGGGCCCGGGGGCACCCTTGGACAGCGAGGCGCTCCTGGGCCCGGCGGCCGCTCCGGGCACGGGGGCGGCCTTGGCGGCCGGGGTGGCCGGAGCGGCCGGGGTGGCCACCGTCACGGCCTCGGGAGCCGCCGCCGGAGCCGCGGTGAGGGCCGCCGCCGGAGCGGCGGGTGCCTCCAGGCGCAGCGGGGGTGACGCGGCCGCCCCCGCCGTCTCCCGGTCGACGACGAGCGCCAGCGCCCGCCGCCCCGCCACCGTGCCCCGCTTGTCCGCCAGGGCGCCCCGCAGCCCGATCGAGGTCTCCAGCTCGGCCCGTGCCCGGTCCAGGCGCTCCTCGCACAGGGCCAGCACGCCGAGTTCGTGGTGGAAGTACGCCTGCTCGGCGACCTCACCGGCCTTGCGTGCGGCCTCCGCTCCCGAGCGCAGCACCCGCTCCCAGGCCTCCCAGTGCAGCGAGGCCGCGAACGCCGGGGCCGCCGTGCGCGCCAGCAGCACCGCCGCGACCACGTCCGCACCGGCCAGCGCCGCCAGCACCGCGTCCGCCTCCGCGGCGACCCGCGCCGGGACCACCGAGGCGTGTCCGGTCCACCAGGCGTAGTGCCGGGCCGCCGTACGGGCCTCCTCCGACGCGGTGTCCCCGTAGCCGACCTCCTCCAGCTGCCGCGCGACGCCCGACGCCAGCCGGTAGCGCGCTCCGACCGGCGTCAGCAGCCCGCAGGCCAGCAGTTCCGCCACCGCCGTGTCGGCATGGGTGTCCCCCACCAGTGCCGGCAGGTGCGCGTGGTGCGGCAGTTCGCCGCCCAGTGCGCACGCGATCCGCAGGGCCGCCCGCGCCGACTCGCTGACCCGCGAGGCCAGCAGCTCCGCCGGGGCGGCTCCTTCGGCGAGGGTCGGCAGCGGTACGTGTACGCGGTCGCGCGGGCGCTCCTCGAAGACGCCGGGCTCCTCCTCCTCGTCGTCCTCGTCGCTGTGGTTGAGCTCGTCCCGCTGCCTCAGCAGTGCGGCGGCCTGGACGAAGCGCAGGGGCAGCCCCTCGGAGGCGAAGCTCAGGTCCCCCGCCCAGGCGGTCTCCTCGTCCGTCAGCGGCCGTCCGACGCCCGCTTCGAGCAGCTCCAGGCAGTCGGCCTTGCCGAGTCCGCCGAGGAAGACCTCCTCGACGTGCGAGTCGTCGGAGGGGGCCCGGGTGTCCGGGGTCGCGGCCAGCAGGTAGGCGCATTCGGGGGTGGCGCGCATCAGCTCGTCGAGGGCGGTGCCGCCCATCTCCAGGTCGTCCAGGAGGACGACGGCGCCTATCTCCCGTACGCGGGCCAGGAGCTCGGCGCGTCCGGGGCGCTGCTCCTGCGCCTCGTACACGGTCGCGTAGAGGGCGTGGAGCAGTTCCCCGGGCTGCTGGTGCCCGTACCCGCTGAGCCGTACGACGCCGTCGGGCGCGAGGCCCGCGCACCGGTCGGCGACCGCGTCGAGCAGGGCGCTGCGGCCCGAGCCCGAGGGACCGGTCAGCCGTACGGACCGGCCCCGGCCCAGCAGCCGGACGAGCCGCTCCCGCTCCTCCTCGCGCCCCTGCAGGGGGCGGGCGGTGGCGCCGGGGCCCGGCAGGACGGGCGGCCGGGCGGCGGCGGCGACGGCCGTGCGGGCGGCCGCGTCGCGCTTGGCGGGCCGGGCGGGCTCGGTGCCGGGGCGCAGCGGTTCGATCTCGCTGCCGTCGACCGGGTTCACGGTGAGGGCGAATTCGCCTGCGGTCAGGCTGACGATCCGCGCCGGCCCGGCCGCCGCGGGTGTCGCGGGCGCGGTGGGCGCCGCGGGGGCGGAGCCGCCCGTGGACTGCTCGTGCTGCTCGGTCCGCCCCTGTGTACGGTCCATGACCAAGTCCCCCGATCGCGGGCCGTGCGCCTCGCCGTCGTACCGCCCGGCCTTCGCGCACCCGCTGTCGCCACCGGTCCGGTTTCCGCCCGAACCCTAGACCGTGGCCGGTCGTGCGGGAAACCGCAGGGGTGCGATCACCACCGGACCGTTACGTTTGCGCAGGGCGTTCGGAGGCCGGCGGCCTGCCGGTCAGACGCGCGGCAGGGACTCCGCTTCCAGGCCGCCCTCGATCGCGAGGATCCGGTGCAGCCGGGTCGCGACGAGCAGCCGCTGCATCTGCGGCGGCACGCCGCGCAGGACCAGACGCCGGCCGGTGCGGCCGGCCCGGCGGTGTGCTCCCATGATCACGCCGAGGCCGGTCGCGTCCCAGGAGTCGAGCCCCGTGAGATCGAGGACGAGGTCGCCCTTGCCGTCGTCGAGGGCGGAGTGGAGGGCCGTACGGGCGTCCGCCGCGCTGCGCACGTCGAGGCGGCCCCCGACAGCGAGTTCGGCGTGGTCGCCCCTGATGTGCATGTGTACTCCCGGCGGTACTGCGTACGTATGGTCCGACTGGCCCGTGGTCGGCAACTCTCACTGCAACTGACTGCCGCACGGGCAGGGAAGTTGCCGACCGTGAGCGAACCGATACCTAATTCACCCTGAGGGGTGATGGCATTCGAACGGTGGTGCTCCGTGGCGGGGCCAGGCTCAGTGCTTGTAGAAGCCCTGGCCGCTCTTGCGGCCGATGTCCCCGGCGTCCACCATGCGGCGCATGAGCTCCGGCGGGGCGAACTTCTCGTCCTGGGACTCGGTGTAGATGTTGCTGGTGGCGTGGAGCAGGATGTCGACGCCCGTGAGGTCGGCGGTGGCCAGGGGGCCCATCGCGTGCCCGAAGCCGAGCTTGCAGGCGATGTCGATGTCCTCGGCGGAGGCCACGCCCGACTCGTACAGCTTGGCGGCCTCGACGACCAGCGCGGAGATCAGTCGGGTCGTCACGAAACCGGCGACGTCGCGGTTGACGACGATGCAGGTCTTGCCGACGGACTCGGCGAACGCGCGGGTGGTGGCGAGGGTTTCGTCGCTCGTCTTGTAGCCGCGCACGAGTTCGCACAGCTGCATCATCGGGACGGGCGAGAAGAAGTGGGCGCCGACGACGCGCTCCGGACGCTCCGTCACGGCCGCGATCTTCGTGATCGGGATGGCGGAGGTGTTGGACGCGAGGATCGTGTCCTCGCGAACGATCTTGTCCAGGGCGCGGAAGATCTCGTGCTTGATCTCGATCTTCTCGAAGGCCGCCTCCACCACGATGTCGACGTCGGCGACCGCGTCGAGGTCCGTGGTGGTGGTGATGCGCGCGAGCGCCGCCTCGGCGTCCTCGGCGGTCAGCTTGCCCTTGGAGACGAACTTGTCGTAGGAGGCCTTGATTCCGTCCGTGCCCCGGGTCAGCGCGGCCTCGGTGACATCGCGGAGTACGACGTCCCAACCCGCCTGAGCGGAGACCTGCGCGATTCCCGAACCCATGAGTCCGGCACCGATGACGGCGAGCTTCCCAGCCACTACACACCCCTCGTTTCCCTACGGCACAGTCACGTAGCCACTCCGGCGGAGACTAGCGCCCGGGCGGTCTGGTGTGACCGTGAAGTAACACGCGTCACGTCTCAGATGACGGACATCACACCGGTACGGCCCAGCACCCCTCCCCCGCCGTCCAGTTCACCGGTCCTCGTCCCCGGCGCACCTTTCGGCCAGTGCGCGCAGCCGCCTCAGCTCCTTGCGCGCGGCCCCGAGGTGGCCGATCTCGACGGCCATGGCGGCGCGTCCCGCGAGGTGAAGGGCGTCCGCCCGGGCCTGCGCGTCCGCCTCCGGGCGCACACAGATCTCCCGCCGCAGGTGGCGGATCGTGCTCAGGATCCCGCGCGCGGCGGAGACCTTCGCCTCCTGCGACGGGAGCTGGGCGCGCAGCATGTCCTTGGCGTAGTCCCAGACCCTCGCGTCCTGCTCGAAGGCACCCGGCTCCCCCGGGTGGTGCGGGTGCCCCGCCCAACGGGCGGCGTGTGCGCGCAGGTCGTCGATGCGGTCCAGGGCCTCCCGCAGGCGCCCGGCGGCCACGGCCGCCCGCCCGGCCCGGGCGCACTCCGCCGACTCCCGGAGGGCGACCGGCCCGTCCGCGTGCCGGGTGGCGAGGAAGCCCGCCAGGAGGTCGATCTGCTGGGCGGCCTCGGCGAGCCGCCAGATGTAGTACACGTCGGCCACTGCGCCGCTCCCTTCCGGGGGCCACGGCCCCACCGGACCGTACGTGAGCAGGGGCGACCTCGCCCGGAATTTCCCCCGCGGGCCCGTCTACCCTGGCCGCATGGTGAACCTCACGCGCATCTACACCCGTACCGGCGACAAGGGCACGACGGCCCTCGGCGACATGAGCCGCACCGCCAAGACCGACCTGCGGATCTCCGCGTACGCCGACGCCAACGAGGCCAACGCGGCCATCGGGACGGCGATCGCGCTCGGCGGGCTGTCGGCGGACGTGGTGAAGGTCCTGGTCCGCGTGCAGAACGACCTGTTCGACGTCGGCGCGGACCTGTGCACCCCGGTCGTCGAGAACCCGGAGTACCCGCCGCTGCGCGTGGAGCAGTTCTACGTGGACAAGCTGGAGGCGGACTGCGACCGCTTCCTGGAGCAGGTGGAGAAGCTGCGCAGCTTCATCCTGCCCGGCGGCACCCCCGGCGCGGCCCTGCTGCACCAGGCCTGCACGGTGGTCCGGCGCGCCGAGCGTTCGACCTGGGCGGCGCTGGAGGTGCACGGCGAGGTGATGAACCCGCTGACCGCCACCTACCTGAACCGGCTCTCCGACCTCCTGTTCATCCTGGCCCGGGTGGCCAACAAGGAGGTCGGGGACGTGCTGTGGGTGCCGGGCGGCGAGCGCTGAGCGGTTGTCGTACCGGTCGGCCCGGGCTGACCGCTACGACCGTCCCGCCGAGGCGGACACGCCCTAGCGCTCCGACCGGGCGAGCCCTCGCTCTTCCTCGGCTGCGTCCGGGACGGCCGGGGCCTTGCTCGGCCAGATCGTGTACGCCGCGGCGACCAGGGCGTGGATCCCGACGACCCGCAGGGCGGCGAACTGCCAGCCCTGCAGCGAGCTGACGTCGCCCGCGTCGCCCACGTACCAGATCGCCGCCTGCAGCAGGCCGAGGGCGACGGCCGCGCCGAGGACGGTGCGGGCCCACAGCTTCCACTCGTGGACGGCCCGCGCCCTTCCGTGGCCGGGGCCGGCCGGCTTGGGCCCGCCGGCCAGGCGGTACGCGGCGTGCCCGTCGAGCCACTTGATCGTGTAGTGGCCGAAGGCCACGGTGTAGCCGATGTAGAGCGCGGCCAGACCGTGCTTCCAGTCCGGTTCCGCACCGTTCTTGAGGTCGAGCGTGGTGACGACCAGCAGGACCAGCTCCATCAGGGGCTCGCACAGCAGGACCGCCGCGCCCAGCCGGGGCATCTTCGCGAGGTAGCGCAGGGCCAGTCCGGCCGCCAGCAGTACCCAGAAGCCGACCTCGCAGGCGATGATCAGCGCGACGATCATGGGACTCTCCGTCCGCTCGGGTTTTCCGTTCCCTTCCAGGCTCGCGTCCTGCCGCGCCCGATACGTCGTCTCCATTGACCATGTGGACCTGCATCTTTCGGTGTAGCCGCGCCTCGGCCTCTCCGCCGACGTGCGGGGCCCGCGCACCCTGTTGGATGGGAACGTGACCGAGAAGAACCTGCGCCCCCACCGCGACGACGTCCTCCTCGCGGTGGTCAGCACGGCCGCAGGCCTGGCCTTCTGGGCGCTCGGCGTCTACACCAGCCCCAGCCGGGACTTCCTGCCGGCCTGGACGGCCCTGGTGCCGCTCGTGGTCCTCGGCCCGATGGAGCTGCTGCGCCGCACCAGGCCGAACCTGGCCCTGGCCGTCGGCACCGCCGGGGTGATCGCCGACCAGTTCACGGTCGGCAGCCTCGCCACCGTCGTGATCTTCACCGACCTGATGTACGCCGCGGTCGTGTACGGACAACCGGCCATGGCCCGGCGGCTCCCGGTCACCACCGGCCTGGTCACCGTCGTGGCCACCGTGGTCTCGGTGGCCTGGCTGCGCACCCCGCAGGCCCTGCTGATCGGCGTGGTGGTCGGCATCGTGGGCTTCGCCCCGGCCCTGACCGGCGCCACGCTGCGCAACCACCGCGAAGCCGCCGAGGCCGCCCGGCTGCGCGCGGAGCAGACCGCGCTGCTGGCCGAGATGGACCGCAGTCAGGCCGTGGCCGCCGAGCGCGCCCGGATGGCCCGGGAGCTGCACGACATGGTGGCCAACCACCTCTCCGCCATCGCCATCCACTCCACCGCCGCGCTCTCCATCGACAAGGCCGAGACCAGCCGGGACGCGCTCGGGGTGATCCGCGAGAACAGCGTGCAGGGACTGGCCGAGATGCGCCGCCTGATCGGGCTGCTGCGGGATGCCGGCGGCGACCAGGAGCCGGTCGCCGTGCCCTCGCTGGACGGCCTGGAGGCCCTGCTCGGGCAGGCCGGGACCAACGGCTCGGCGAGCGGGCTGACCTTCGTGCTCCACGACGACCGGCCCTGCGGGGAGCCGGCGGCGGCGCCCGTGGAGCTGGCCGCGTACCGGATCGTCCAGGAGTCGCTGACCAACGCCCTCAAGCACGCCGCCCCGGGCACCGTCACCGTCCGCGTGGCGCACACCGGCGGGCTGCTGACGGTGGAGGTGGACTCGCCCTTCGGTGACCGGCCGGGACCCCGCGCCCCGGGCTCGGGGGCCGGGCTGATCGGCATGCGGGAGCGGACGGAGCTGCTGGGCGGGGAGTTCACGGCGGGGCGGTCCGGTGCGGTGTGGCAGGTGCGGGCGACACTGCCCGCGGAGGAGAAGGCGGTGGAGGCATGACCATTCGCGTGGTGGTGGCGGAGGACCAGGGCGCGGTCCGGGCGGGGCTGGTGCTCATCCTGCGCAGCGCGGGCGACGTGGAGGTGGTGGGCGAGGCGGCCGACGGGGAGGAGGCGGTGCGCCTGGCCCGTGAGCTACGGCCGGATCTCGTCCTCATGGACGTGCAGATGCCCCGGCTCGACGGGGTGGCCGCGACCCGCCAGGTGGTCTCGGAGGGACTGGCCGACGTCCTGGTGCTGACCACCTTCGACCTCGACGAGTACGTCTTCGGGGCGCTGCGGGCAGGAGCCGCGGGCTTCCTGCTGAAGAACGCGGACGCCGCGGAGCTGATCGACGCGGTACGGACCGTCGCGCGCGGCGAGGGCCTGATCGCGCCGGCCGTGACCAGGCGGCTGATCGCGGAGTTCGCGGCGCCCCGCCCGCCGCGGCCCGCCCCGGCGCCGGAGCGGGCCGCGGCGGTCGCCTCCCTCACGCGGCGGGAGCGGGAGGTGCTGAGCGCGCTGGGCGAGGGTCTGTCGAACGCGGAGATCGCCGTGCGCCTGGAGATGGCGGAGGCGACGGCCAAGACGCACGTCAGCAGGCTGCTCGGCAAGCTGGAGCTGCGCAGCAGGCTCCAAGCTGCGGTACTGGCACAGGAGTTGGGGATATAGGCAGGCAGGCGCGCACCGGTCTGGACCTCTTGACGGTTGGTCCAGACCTTTCTACGCTCGCCGCAACACTGTGGTGAGCGTGCCATGACAAAGCGTGCTCACGGGCGGCGCAGGTCCCACCCCCATGTCGCAGTCGGCCCCACGGCGGCGACGGACCTACGGAGGAGCACCCTTGAGCACAGCATCCCCACCCCGCACCAGGCGCACCCGGTTCTTCAGCCGAGTCGCGGCCGTCGTGGCCGCGCTCGCCCTGCCCGTCTCCGGCCTCGTGGCACTGGCGGGCCCGGCCCAGGCGGCCGCCTCCGCGACGGCGACGTACACCAAGGTCTCCGACTGGGGCTCCGGCTTCGAGGGCAAGTGGGTGGTGAAGAACACCGGCACCACCACCCTCAGCAGCTGGACCGTGGAGTGGGACTACCCGGCGGGCACCTCGGTCACCTCGGCCTGGGACGCCACCGTCACGAGCTCGGGCACCCACTGGACCGCCAAGAACCTCGGCTGGAACGGCACCCTCGCCCCCGGGGCGACCGCCAGCTTCGGCTTCAACGGCGCCGGCGGCGGCGCCCCCGGCGGCTGCAAGATCAACGGCGCCTCCTGCGACGGCGGCACCCAGCCCGGCGACACTCCCCCCACGGCTCCCGGCACCCCCACCGCGAGCAACGTCGCCGACACCTCGCTCACCCTGGCCTGGACCCCGGCCACCGACGACAAGGGCGTCAAGAACTACGACGTCTACCGGGGCTCCGCCAAGATCGCCACCGTCACCGGGACCAGCTACGCCGACTCCGGCCTCACCAAGGGCACGACGTACACCTACAGCGTCACCGCGCGCGACACCATCGACCAGACCGGACCCTCCTCCGGCTCCACCACGGTGACCACGACCGGCGGGGTCGTCCCGCCGAACCCGGGCGACAAGGTCAAGCTCGGGTACTTCACCAACTGGGGCGTCTACGGCCGCAACTACCACGTGAAGAACCTGGTCACCTCCGGCACCGCGGGCAAGATCACCCACATCAACTACGCCTTCGGCAACGTCCAGAACGGCCAGTGCACCATCGGTGACGCCTACGCCGACTACGACAAGGCCTACACCGCCGACCAGAGCGTCGACGGCGTCGCCGACACCTGGGACCAGCCGCTGCGCGGCAACTTCAACCAGCTGCGCAAGCTGAAGAAGGCCTACCCGAACATCAAGATCCTCTGGTCCTTCGGCGGCTGGACCTGGTCCGGAGGCTTCCCGCAGGCCGCGGCCAACCCGACCGCCTTCGCCCAGTCCTGCTACAACCTGGTCGAGGACCCGCGCTGGGCCGACGTCTTCGACGGCATCGACCTGGACTGGGAGTACCCGAACGCCTGCGGCCTGTCCTGCGACACCAGCGGAGCTGCCGCCTTCAAGAACCTGATGCAGGCCGTGAAGACCCGGTTCGGCGCGAACAACCTGGTCACCGCGGCCATCACCGCCGACGCCTCGGACGGCGGCAAGATCGACAAGGCCGACTACGCGGGCGCCGCGCAGTACACCGACTTCTACAACGTCATGACGTACGACTTCTTCGGCGCCTGGGCGGCCCAGGGCCCGACCGCCCCGCACTCCCCGCTGACGTCGTACGCGGGCATCCCGCAGGCCGGCTTCAACTCGGCCGACGCCATCGCCAAGCTCAAGGCCAAGGGCGTGCCCGGCTCGAAGCTCAACCTCGGCATCGGCTTCTACGGCCGCGGCTGGACCGGCGTCACCCAGGCCGCCCCCGGCGGCACCGCCACCGGACCCGCGCCGGGCACGTACGAGCAGGGCATCGAGGACTACAAGGTGCTCAAGACCAGCTGCCCGGCCACCGGCACCGTCGCCGGCACGGCCTACGCCAAGTGCGGCAGCAACTGGTGGAGCTACGACACCCCCGCCACCATCGCCGGGAAGATGAGCTGGGCCAAGCAGCAGGGCCTCAAGGGAGCCTTCTTCTGGGAGTTCAGCGGCGACACCACGAACGGTGAGCTCGCGAACGCGGTCCACACCGGGCTGCAGTAAAGACCGAAGCCGGGGAGACGGGTCCGCCCCCGTCTCCCCGGCTTCTCGACCTCTCGGCGTACCGGCTAGGCCACGTTCACCCTCTGGCCGGGAGGCGCCGCCTCCAGCCAGGCGAGGAAACCGGTCAGCGCGTCCTCGCTCATCGCCAGCTCCAGGCGGGTCCCCCGGTGGAGACAGCCGAGCACGACGGCGTCGGAGAGCAGCGCCAGCTCCTCCTCGCCCTCCGGGGCCCGGCGGGCGACGACCTCGATGGAGGAACGCTCCAGCAGCCGGCGCGGACGCGGGGAGTACGAGAACACCCGGAACCACTCGATCCGGTCACCGCTGTAGCGCGCGACCCCGTACACCCAGCCCTTGCCGGAGACGTCGGGCTCCTCGGACACGCCCCAGCGCATGCTGCAGTCGAAGGTGCCACCGGACCGCTGGATGAGTCTGCGGCGCAGGCCGAAGACAAACAGCCCGATCACCACCAGGGTTACGACCAGGCCGCTCACAAGCAGAGCGAGGAGCATCTTCACCGACCTCCTCGCTCATCGAATACACATGAGAAAAAAACGGATCTGCATCGCCTCAGCCGCGACCCGGTCTGGAAAATTCCAGCACGGACCGCGGCTGAGGTCTGCCGACTCCCAAAGGTCGCCCCCCGGGACTCGAACGATCAAACTCCGACGGGCGTTCAGCCCGTTACGGCGCGCAGCCGGACATCAGCGCGACGCTCGGCGGCCGCGTCGGCCTCCGCCTTCGCGCGCTCCAGTGCCCGCTCCGCACGCTGGACGTCAATCTCGTCCGCGAGCTCGGCGATCTCGGCCAGCAGGGACAGCTTGTTGTCCGCGAACGAGATGAAACCGCCGTGCACCGCGGCGACGACAGTGTTGCCCTCGCTGGTACGGATGGTCACCGGGCCCGATTCCAGCACACCGAGAAGCGGCTGGTGACCGGGCATGACGCCGATGTCGCCGGACGTGGTGCGGGCGACAACAAGGGTGGCCTCGCCGGACCAGACATTGCGGTCCGCCGCGACCAGCTCGACGTGCAGCTCAGCAGCCAAGGTGGCTCCTCGGGTCACCACCCGGCGGGTCGGCCGGGTGTTGGGTCAAATTCTAATGGGCGTGGGGAGAGGGACGGGACACACCCGCCCCTCTCCTCAGAACGTGCGAACCGGATGCGCTCCGTGAGGGAGCGCGCCGGATCAGGAGACGCCCAGCTCCTTGGCGTTGGCCTTCAGGTCCTCGATGCCACCGCACAGGAAGAACGCCTGCTCGGGGAAGTGGTCGTAGTCACCGTCGCAGATCGCGTTGAACGCGGTGATCGACTCGTCGAGCGGAACGTCCGAACCGTCCACACCGGTGAACTGCTTCGCCACGTGGGTGTTCTGCGACAGGAAGCGCTCGACACGACGGGCACGGTGGACGACGAGCTTGTCCTCCTCGCCCAGCTCGTCGATACCGAGGATCGCGATGATGTCCTGGAGGTCCTTGTACTTCTGCAGGATCCCCTTGACGCGCATCGCCGTGGCGTAGTGGTCCGCCGCGATGTACCGCGGGTCGAGGATGCGGGACGTCGAGTCCAGCGGGTCCACGGCCGGGTAGATGCCCTTCTCGGAGATCGGACGGGAGAGAACCGTCGTCGCGTCGAGGTGGGCGAAGGTGGTCGCCGGCGCCGGGTCGGTCAGGTCGTCCGCGGGGACGTAGATCGCCTGCATCGAGGTGATCGAGTGACCACGGGTCGAGGTGATGCGCTCCTGGAGGAGACCCATCTCGTCGGCCAGGTTCGGCTGGTAACCCACCGCGGAGGGCATACGGCCGAGCAGGGTCGACACCTCGGAACCCGCCTGGGTGTACCGGAAGATGTTGTCGATGAAGAAGAGCACGTCCTGCTTCTGCACATCGCGGAAGTACTCCGCCATGGTCAGACCGGCCAGGGCGACGCGCAGACGGGTGCCCGGGGGCTCGTCCATCTGGCCGAAGACAAGCGCCGTCTTGTCGATGACGCCGGAGTCGGCCATCTCCTCGATGAGGTCGTTGCCCTCACGGGTACGCTCACCGACGCCCGCGAACACCGACACACCGTCGTGGTTGTTGGCGACGCGGTAGATCATTTCCTGGATCAGAACGGTCTTGCCGACACCGGCACCACCGAACAGACCGATCTTTCCGCCCTTGACGTACGGGGTGAGAAGGTCGATGACCTTGACGCCGGTCTCGAACATCTCGGTCTTCGACTCGAGCTCGTCGAAGCGGGGCGCCTTGCGGTGGATCGGCCAGCGCTCGGTGACGTTGGCGTTCTCCTCCGGGTAGTTCAGCACCTCACCCAGGGTGTTGAAGACCTTGCCCTTGGTGAAGTCACCGACGGGGACGGTGATGCCCTCGCCCGTGTCGGTCACCGGGGCCTGGCGGACCAGACCGTCGGTCGGCTGCATCGAGATGGTACGGACGAGGCCGTCACCCAGGTGCTGCGCGACCTCAAGGGTCAGGGTCTTCAGCGCGCCGTCCTCGGCCGGGTCGGTGACCTGGACCTTCAGCGCGTTGTAGATGTCGGGCATGGCGTCGACGGGGAACTCCACGTCGACGACCGGGCCGATGACCCGGGCGACGCGGCCCGTGGCGGCGGCCGTCTCAACAGAGGTCGTCATTACTTGTCACTCCCCGCGGTCGCGTCAGCCATGGCGCTCGCGCCACCGACGATCTCGCTGATTTCCTGGGTGATTTCGGCCTGGCGGGCCGCGTTGGCAAGCCGGGAGAGGCTCTTGATGAGGTCTCCGGCGTTGTCGGTCGCCGCCTTCATCGCGCGGCGGCGGGCGGCGTGCTCGGAAGCGGCCGACTGCAGCAGTGCGTTGTAGATACGGCTCTCGACGTAGCGCGGCAGAAGGGCGTCGAGGACGTCCTCCGCCGACGGCTCGAAGTCGAACAGCGGAAGGATCTCGCCCTTCGCACCGGTCTCCTCCGGAGCCTTGTCAAGGCTGAGCGG
This sequence comes from Streptomyces venezuelae, assembly GCF_008642275.1. Taxonomy (NCBI): domain Bacteria; kingdom Bacillati; phylum Actinomycetota; class Actinomycetes; order Kitasatosporales; family Streptomycetaceae; genus Streptomyces; species Streptomyces venezuelae. Next base: position 5,118,137 of record NZ_CP029189.1, on the reverse strand, counting down.
CAGCATCCGGCCGTCGACCGGGTTCTGCGTCATCATCGACACGAATTCCGTGTAGACGATGTGCAGCTCGTCGACGCCACCCTCGGCCGTCTCCGTCTGGATGGCCTCGATCAGCGGCCCGGCGACGCGCTTGGCGTCGGCGTAGGCCGGGCTGTCGGTGAAGCCGGTCCACGAATCCGCGACCTTGCGCTCGCGGAAGCCGTAGTAGGCCAGACCCTTACGGCCGACGATGTAGGTGTCGACGTCCTTGCCCTCAGCACGCAGCCGCTCGGTGAGCCGCTCCGCCTGCTTGATGGCGTTCGAGGAGTATCCGCCGGCCAGACCGCGGTCGCTCGTGATGAGCAGGATCGCGGCACGGGTCGGCGTCTCGACCTCGGTGGTCAGGGCGTGCTTGGTGTTCGAACCGGTCGCCACCGCGGTCACCGCACGGGTGAGCTCGGTCGCGTACGGCATCGACGCCGCCACCTTGCGCTGCGCCTTGACGATGCGCGAGGCGGCGATCATCTCCATCGCCTTGGTGATCTTCTTGGTCGCCGTGATGGCACGGATGCGACGCTTGTAGACCCGGAGCTGCGCTCCCATGAGTCAGGTCCCTTCCGTCGTCACTTGGAGACGTTGACGGCCGGTGCGTCCTCGCCCAGGAGCTTGCCGTCCGAGGTCTCGAACTGGCGCTTGAAGCCGGCGATGGCGTCCGCGATCGACGTCAGGGTGTCGTCCGACATCTTGCCGCCCTCGGAGATCGAGGTGAGGAGGTCCTTGCGCTCGCGGCGCAGGTGCTCCAGCAGCTCCGACTCGAAGCGACGGATGTCGGCGACCGGGACGTCGTCCATCTTGCCGGTGGTGCCGGCCCAGACGGAGACGACCTGCTCCTCGACGGGCATCGGCTGGTACTGGCCCTGCTTCAGCAGCTCGACCAGGCGCTTGCCGCGCTCCAGCGCAGCCTTCGACGCGGCGTCCAGGTCGGAACCGAAGGCGGCGAACGCCTCCAGCTCGCGGTACTGGGCGAGGTCGAGGCGCAGACGGCCGGAGACCTGCTTCATGGCCTTGTGCTGGGCGGAGCCACCGACACGGGAGACCGAGATACCGACGTTCAGCGCCGGGCGCTGGCCCGCGTTGAACAGGTCGGACTCCAGGAAGCACTGACCGTCGGTGATGGAGATGACGTTGGTCGGGATGAACGCCGACACGTCGTTCGCCTTGGTCTCGACGATCGGCAGACCGGTCATCGAACCGGCACCCATGTCGTCGGAGAGCTTCGCGCAGCGCTCCAGCAGACGGGAGTGCAGGTAGAAGACGTCACCCGGGTAGGCCTCGCGGCCCGGCGGGCGGCGCAGCAGCAGCGACACGGCGCGGTAGGCGTCGGCCTGCTTCGACAGGTCGTCGAAGATGATCAGGACGTGCTTGCCGGCGTACATCCAGTGCTGGCCGATGGCGGAACCGGTGTACGGCGCCAGGTACTTGAAGCCGGCCGGGTCGGACGCCGGGGCGGCGACGATCGTCGTGTACTCGAGCGCACCGGCGTCTTCCAGGGCGCCGCGAACGGACGCGATGGTCGAGCCCTTCTGGCCGATGGCGACGTAGATGCAGCGGACCTGCTTGTTCACGTCGCCCGAGCGCCAGTTGTCGCGCTGGTTGATGATCGTGTCGACGGCCAGGGCGGTCTTACCCGTCTGACGGTCACCGATGATCAGCTGACGCTGACCGCGGCCGACCGGCACCATGGCGTCGATGGCCTTGTAGCCGGTCTGCATCGGCTCGTGGACGGACTTACGGACCATGACGCCAGGAGCCTGGAGCTCCAGGGCGCGACGGCCTTCGGTCGCGATCTCGCCGAGACCGTCGATCGGGTTGCCGAGCGGGTCGACGACGCGGCCGAGGTAGCCCTCGCCGACGCCGACCGAGAGCACCTCACCGGTGCGCTGCACCGGCTGGCCCTCCTCGATACCGCTGAACTCGCCGAGGACGACCGCACCGATCTCGCGCTCCTCGAGGTTGAGGGCGAGACCGAGGGTGCCGTCCTCGAACTTCAGCAGCTCGTTCGCCATGGCGGAGGGCAGACCCTCCACCTTCGCGATGCCGTCGCCGGCAACGCTGACCGTTCCGACCTCCTCGCGCGAGGCCGCGTCCGGCTGGTACGACTGGACAAAGTTCTCCAGTGCGTCCCGGATCTCCTCCGGCCGGATCGTGAGCTCCGCCATCTGGGTTCCCTGCTCTCCTTGTTGGGCCTGAAGCTTCTTAGGGGTCTGGGGGCGACCCCCAGGAATCTTCTGCAAGTTCTGCACGGCCCAACCGGGCCGCTAGGAATGCTTCTGTTCTATTGGTGGCTGGTCAGCCGGCCATGCGGCGCGACGCCTCGGCGAGGCGGTCCGCGATGGTGCCGTCGATGACCTCGTCGCCGACTCGCACCGAGATCCCGCCGAGGACCTCGGGGTCCACGTCGAGGTTCAGGTGCATCTGTCGGCCGTACAGCTTGGCCAGCACCGCGCCGAGACGCGCCTTCTGCACGTCGCTGAGCGGAACCGCGCTGGTCACGGTGGCGACCATGCGGTCACGGCGCTCGGCGGCGAGCTTGGAAAGGGACTCCAGTCCCGCTTCCAGGCTACGTCCACGCGGGTGCGTGACAAGACGGATCACCAGGCGCTCGGTGACGGCGTTCGCCTTGCCGCCGAGCAGGCTGCGCAGCAGCTCGCTCTTGGCGGAGGCGGAAGCCGCACGGTCGGTCAGCGCGGCACGCAGCTCGGTGCTCGAGGAGACGATCCGGCCGAAGCGGAAGATCTCGTCCTCGACGTTGTCGAGCGCGCCCGCCCGCTGGGCGGCCGTGAGGTCGGCGGTGGCCGCCAGCTCCTCCAGCGCGTCCACCAGGTCGCGGGACTGCGACCAGCGGGACCGGACCATGCCGGACACCAGGTCGAGGGTTTCCCCGCCGACCTGGCCGCCGAGCAGCCGACCGGCCAGCTCGGCCTTGGCCTCGCCGGACTGCGCCGGGTCCGTGACGACCCGACGCAGCGAGACCTCACGGTCGAGCAGCGCGGTGACGGCAGCCAGCTCACCGGCGAGCTTCGCCGCGTCGACGGACGTGTTGTCCGTCAGCGCGTCGAGACGCTCACGCGCGGAGGCCAGCGCCTCGCGGCTCGCTCCGTTCATCGGGCCGCCTCGGCCTTCTCCTCAAGCTCGCTGAGGAAGCGGTCGATGGTGCGGCTCTGCCGGGCGTGGTCCTCAAGGGACTCGCCGACGAGCTTTCCGGCCAGGTCGGTGGCGAGCTTGCCCACGTCCTGACGCAGCGCCTGAGAGGCGGCCTTGCGGTCCGCCGCGATCTGGGCGTGGCCGGCAGCGATGATCTCCTCACGCTGCCGCTGGCCCTCTGCGCGCAGTTCTTCCTTGAGCGCAGTGCCCTGCTCCAGCGCTTCCTGGCGCAGGCGCGCGGCCTCGTGCCGGGCTTCGGCGAGCTGGGCCTTGTACTGCTCCAGCACGCTCTGGGCCTCGGTCTGAGCGGCCTCAGCCTTCTCGATACCGCCCTCGATGGCCTCGCGACGCTCTTCCAGAACCTTGTTGATGTTCGGGAGGAGCTTCTTCGCGAGGAAACCGAAGACGATGACGAAGGCGATCAGACCGATGACGAGCTCGGGGATCGGCGGGATGAGGGGGTTTTCCGCCTCTTCGGCCGCGAGCTGAACCAGAGGGTTCACATCAGTGCCTTCCGACTAAAGGGTCTGTTCGCTACCGGGATCAGGAGGTCGGGTAGACGAACGGCATGACCAGACCGATGAGGGCGAGCGCCTCACAGAAGGCGAAGCCGAGGATCTGGTTGGCGCGGATCAGGCCGGCGGCCTCGGGCTGGCGGGCCAGGGCCTGGGTGCCGTTACCGAAGATGATGCCGACGCCGACGCCGGGGCCGATGGCCGCGAGGCCGTAACCGATGGAGCCGAGGTTGCCCTTGATTTCGACGCCAGCAGCGAGGGTCTGGAGAGCGGACATGCCGGTTCTTCCTTCTCTTTCATGGACCGGTGGGGGTTGGCCACCGGACGACTGGTGGTTTGGGGGTGGGGCGGTCAGTGGTGCTCGGCGACGGCGCCCTGGAGGAAGCTGCAGGCCAGCAGCACGAACACGTAGGCCTGGACAGCCTGGATGAAGAGCTCGAACGCGGTCATCACGATGACCATCACGAAGGACACGCCCGCGTAGGCGATGCCGATGCCGTTCAGCAGGTACCAGCTGGCGATCGTGAAGAGCAGCAGCAGGGTGTGACCGGCGAACATGTTCGCGAAGAGACGGACCGCGTGGGTGAAGGGGCGGACGATCACGTTCGAGAAGAACTCGATCAGCATGACCAGCGGCAGGATGCCACCCAGCGACTTGTCGTAGCCCGTGAGGTTCTTCAGGCCGCCGACGAATCCGTGGCGCTTGAAGGTGACCGACATCCACATGAAGTAGATGACCAGAGCCATACCGGCCGGGTACGCGATGACCGCGGTCACCGGGAACTGGGCGACCGGAATGATCGACCAGAGGTTCAGGATCCAGACGAAGAAGAACGTCGCGACCATGAAGGGGACGTACTTCTCGCCCTCCTTCTTGCCCATCGTTTCGTAGACGATCCCGCGGCGCACGAAGTCGTAGCCGGCTTCGGCGACCATCTGGAGCTTCCCCGGGACCAGCTTCGGCTTGGCGAAGGCGGCCCAGAAGAAACCGACGATGATGACGGACCCGAGCAGGGCCAGGAGCATCGTCTTGTTGAAGTAGACGGCTCCGTCCATGTCGCCGAAGATCGGCTCGAACAGGAACGAGTGCAGGCCAGGAGCCGGGAAACCACAGCCGTCGAAGATGTGGCAATCGGTCTCGAAGGCGAGCACCTGCGTCGGGTCAGCACTCACCGCGGGCTCCTTCAGCGTGGCGCATAGGTACGGCAACCTCGTTGTGTCGGCGCGGCGCACAGCCGCGGTTCGGCACGGGACTGGTCTTACGGATGTGGGGGCGGCTTGCAGGCAGTGAGCCTCGCGATTGAGCAGGCGTCAGCTCAGATGCCTGCGCCCGCGATGCCGCATATGGCACCGGACGATAGCAGCATCTCGAACGCGCACTTATTCCACCCCTACCGTTCACGACGAGGGCCCCGTGTTTTCAGGCTTCTCACCCTTGCCACGCTTGGTGGACTCGGGTTCGACGTAAAGGATCTTGGCCTTCATGTGCGCGCGCGTCTGCGCGGCGATCCAGGCAAGGGTCGCCGCGACGATGGTGATCGCGAATGCCCTGGGATTGAACAGCGTCGTGTTCTTGAACACGGCGACGAAGACGAAGAGCAGCAGGATCTGGGTCGTGTAGAGCGCCAGACCCATCATCTGGAACAGGTGCGGCAGCGACCGCGCCGTCCGCTGCAGGATGACGAACCCGATACCCATGAACAGGATCACGACGACCGTGGCCGCGATCGCCCCGATCGCCCCCTTACCGCCTGCGACCACACCACTGACGATGGCGGCAACGGCGCCGACGGCAGCAGTGGGTACGGCGGTGTGCAGAAGGGTTCGGGCGTCATCGGACAGCATGGCGCATGGCTCCGCGTGATGGTGGGGTAACGGGACTCGTACGGGACGAGCGTAAGCCCGGTCCGAGAGAGGACCTCGGGCCAAGGGACCGTCGCACTACGGTCCTTCGGCTCTGTCGCCGGGTTTAGTGAACGGTATCACAAACTATTTGATGAGAGCTTTACCTGTCCGGTGTGCCGACTGTCACACATGAGAGTGACCCTGCCCGTGTGTGCGCGACAGCGGGGCGGCTTGTCTGGTAAAGCGCATTCATGTCCGACATGCGAATCGGCCGTCAGCGGGTGGATTCAGCCTTACGCCGGTCGGGAAAGCGCGAACGGGGGCCCACGGCGGTCGCTCCGTTGACGCCGGAGACACCCGCGGCGATGGGCCTCGCGGGCGCCGGCTCCGCGCCCGAGGCATCCCGCGCGGCCGCCTCCGCGGCGGCTTCGGCCGCCCGTTCGGCATGCCGGTAGCGCGGCGGAACCAAGCCTTCCGCCCACCGGGGGGCGCGCGGGGTGAAGCGCGGCAGAAGCAGCAGGAACAAGCCCACCGCACTCAGCGCGGCAATCGCCAGCACGATCCACATCGTGGCGGAATGCACGGAATACGCCACCGTGCCGAAAGCGATCAGCCCCGACCAGAAGTACATGATCATCACGGCGCGGCTGTGCGAGTGCCCGAGTTCCAGCAGCCGGTGGTGGAGGTGCCCGCGGTCGGCGGCGAAGGGCGACTGGCCCTTCCAGGTACGCCGCACGATGGCCAGGATCAGGTCCGCCATCGGGATCGCGATGACCGTCAGCGGAAGGATCAGCGGGATGTACGCGGGGAGCATCGCGTGCGTCGCGTTGCGCTCACCGCCCGCGAAGAGCGCCAGGGCGTCCGGGTCCACCTGCCCGGTGAGGGAAATCGCGGAGGCGGCCAGCACCAGGCCGATGAGCATGGAACCGGAATCGCCCATGAAGATCCGGGCGGGGTGCATGTTGTGCGGCAGGAAGCCCAGGCACATGCCCATCAGGATCGCGGCGAAGAGGGTCGCGGGCGCCGCCGACTCGATGCCGTAGCCGAACCAGATCCGGTACGCGTAGAGGAAGAGCGCGGTGGCGGCGATGCAGACCATGCCGGCGGCCAGGCCGTCCAGGCCGTCCACGAAGTTCACGGCGTTGATGGTGATCACGACGAGCGCGACGGTGAGCAGGTTGCCCTGCCACTGGGTGAGCGGGACCGTGCCGATGCCCGGGACCGGGATCCACAGGATGGTCAGACCCTGCATGACCATCACACCGGCGGAGATCATCTGCGCGCCGAGCTTGATCAGGGCGTCGAGCTCGAACTTGTCGTCGAGGACGCCGACCAGCCAGATCAGCGCGGCGCCGGAGAGCAGCGCGCGCGGTTCGTTCGACAGCTCGAAGACACCGTTGAGGTTGCGCAGGTGGTCCGCGACCAGCAGGCCGGCACACAGGCCGCCGAACATGGCGATGCCGCCCAGTCGCGGTGTGGGCTCGCGGTGCACGTCGCGGGCGCGGATCTCCGGCATGGCCCCGGCCGCGATCGCGAACTTCCGCACGGGCCCGGTCAGCAGGTAGGTCACCGCGACCGTGACGCAAAGCGTCAGCAGATATTCACGCACGGGCTGCCCCAGATGTATCGCCGGCCATCTCAGCCCCACACATTAGCTGCGATGTCACCTTCATCGAGGACGCGAGGGGGCGGTATCCCGGTTCCAGTACACCCTGCTTGTCCTGCTTACTCCCCGTAAGGGGGAAATCCTGTCGTGAGCTCGCCGACCTCCGTACGTGTCTTCACGCCGTCCCCGCCGAGTGCGGCGGCGAACAGCGCCGCGATCCGGACCATCTCGTCCTCCCCCATCCCCTGGGTGGTCACGGCGGCCGTTCCCAGCCGGATGCCGCGCTGGTCCCCGTACGGAAGGGCGCAGGTGTCCAGCACGATCCCGGCGGCGGCCAGCCGGCCGCGGGCGGTCGGGCCGTCCACACCCAGCGGCGCCGGATCGGCGGTGATCAGGTGGGTGTCGGTGCCGCCCGTGGTGAGGGCGAATCCGTGCTCCTGCAGCGCGCCCGCCAGCACCCGGGCATTGGCGACGACCCGGTGCGCGTACGTGGTGAAGGCCGGCCGGGCCGCCTCGCCGAAGGCCACGGCCTTGGCGGCGATGGTGTGCATCTGGGCCCCGCCCTGGGTGAAGGGGAACACCGCCCGGTCGACGCGCTCCGCGTACTCGGCGCCGCACAGCACCATGCCGCCGCGCGGGCCGCGCAGCACCTTGTGCGTGGTGGCGCAGACGATGTCGGCGTACGGGACGGGGCTGGGCGCGGCCCCGCCGGCCACCAGGCCGATCGGATGGGCGGCGTCGACGATGAGGTAGGCCCCGACCTCGTCGGCGATCTCCCGGAAGGCCGAGTACTCGGGATGGCGGGGGTAGCAGATGGAGCCGCACACGATCGCCTTGGGACGGTGCGCGTGCGCGAGGCGCTGGACCTGCCGGTAGTCGATGAGGCCCGTCCCGGCGTCGACGCCGTAGCCGACGAAGTCGAACCACCGTCCGGAGAAGTTGGCGGGCGACCCGTGGGTGAGGTGTCCGCCGTACGGGAGCCCCATCGCCAGCACGGTGTCCCCCGGCCGCAGCAGGGCGGCGTACGCGGCCAGGACGGCGGAGGATCCGGAGTGCGGCTGCACGTTGGCGTGCTCGGCCCCGAAGAGCGCCGTGGCCCGCTCCATGGCGGTCCGCTCGGCCAGGTCGGCGTACTCGCACCCGCCGTGGTGCCGGGCTCCGGGGTACCCCTCGGCGTACTTGTTGGCGAGCGCGGACCCGAGCGCGGCGAGCACGGCGCCCGAGGTGAAGTTCTCCGCGGCGCTCAGCTGCAACGTGCCGGCCTGCCGCTGCCGCTCCCCGGCCAGTACGTCGGCCATCTGCGGGTCCTGCGCGCGCAGCAGGTCCGTGGGCTGGGTGATGACGCTCATGGCGGCGCTCCAGGGGTACCGGGTTACCAGCCACTGTAGGCCCGCGGCCCCCGCCGTGCCCGGTCAGCGCGCGGCGAGCCCCTCCCCGGCGCCGGCGCTCGCCCCGCTCGCTCAGCGCGCGGCCGTCACACCCGTCCCGTCAGGGCCGTCACCACCGGATCCAGCGCCTGGCTGAACCCCTCCTCGACGCGTCACTCGCACCGCTCGGCCCGAGGGGCCTCCCGGGCTTCGCCCCGCTGCGCCGGCCTCCGGCCGGACGGACGTTCAGCGCGCCGCCGTCACACCCGTCAGGGCCGTCACCACGGGATCCAGCGCCTGGTTGATCTCGTCGCCGATCGAGCGGAAGAAGGTGATCGGGGCCCCGTACGGGTCGTACACCTCGTCCGCGTCGGGGGACGGTGCCAGCAGCCAGCCGCGCAGGGCCGCGGCGGCCCGTACGAGCGCCCGGGCGCGCTCCGCCATGCCGTCGTCCAGCGGCGGCAGCGTGGCCGGATCTATCGCCCGCACCAGCCGGGTGAACTCCTTCAGCGTGAAGGTGCGCAGCCCCGCCGAGTGGCCCATCGAGATGACCTGGGCCCGGTGGTCACGGGTGGCGGTCAGTACCAGGTCGGCGCGTATGACGTGCTCGTCGAGCAGCTCCCGCCCGGTGAACCCGGACGCGTCGGCACCGAAGTCGGCCAGCACCGCGGCCGCGTTCGCCTCCATCGGGGCGCCCTCGTGGCCCCAGGTGCCGGCGCTCTCCACGATGAGGTCGCCGGTGACCAGGCCGCCGAGGCGGTGCGAGAGGGCATGCCGCGTCAGCCGCTCGGTGATGGGCGAGCGGCATACGTTCCCGGTGCTGACGTGGAGTATGCGGAAAGTGTTTCCCCCGGCTGCCGCCGGCCGGTACCCCCCTGCTATGCCACGCCCCTCAGGGCTCACGGGGCGACCTCAAGGTCGGGTACGACCTCCCGCAGCTGGTCTGCGGTGAGTGCCCCCTCGCGCAGCAGGACGGGAACCTTCCCGGTGACGTCGACGATCGAGGACGGCTGGATACCGGGGGTCGGGCCGCCGTCCAGGTACACGGACACGGAGTCCCCGAGCATCTCGCGCGCGGCGTCGCAGTCCTCGGGCGCCGGGTGGCCGGACAGGTTGGCCGAGGACACCGCCATCGGGCCGACCTCCGTCAGCAGCTCGATCGCGACGGGGTGCAGCGGCATGCGTACGGCGACGGTGCCCTGGGTGTCGCCGAGGTCCCACGCCAGCGAGGGCTGGTGCTTGGCGACCAGCGTCAGCGCGCCCGGCCAGAAGGCGTCGACGAGCTCCCAGGCCTGCTCGGAGAAGTCCGTGACGAGGCCGTGGAGCGTGTTCGGGGAGCCGATGAGCACCGGGGTGGGCATACCGCGCCCGCGGCCCTTGGCGGCGAGCAGGTCGTGGACGGCCTCCGGGCTGAAGGCGTCCGCGCCGATCCCGTACAGGGTGTCGGTGGGCAGCACGACGAGCTCTCCGCGGCGCACGGCGGATGCGGCTTCACGCAGACCCGTCTTACGGTCCGTCGCGTCGTTGCAGTCGTATCGCCGGGCCATCAGCGCGTCTCCTCGTGCGGCAGGGGGGTGGCGGGAAGCGTCGCGCCGGTCACGGCAGGGCCTTGCGGGCGGTCGCGAAGCGCGGGCGGTTGTTGAGGTCCGGGTGGTCGGCCGCGTCGGCCCAGCCCCGCTCCTCGGCGAAGATCCACGGGACCTGGCCGCCCTGGGTGTCGGCGTGCTCGATGACGACGATGCCGCCGGGGCGCAGCAGCCGGTGGGCGGTGCGCTCGATCCCGCGGATGGTGTCGAGGCCGTCCTCGCCGGAGAAGAGCGCCATCTCCGGATCGTGGTCGCGGGCCTCTGGGGCGACGTACTCCCACTCGGTGAGCGGGATGTACGGCGGGTTGGAGATGACCAGGTCGACCTGGCCGTCGAGCTCGGGCAGCGCGCTCAGGGCGTCGCCCTGGTGGACGGTGACCCGGGAGCCCTCGGCGTTCTTACGGGTCCACCGCAGGGCGTCCTCGGACAGCTCGACCGCGTGCACGCGCGAGCGCGGCACCTCCTGGGCCATGGCCAGCGCGATGGCGCCGGAGCCGGTGCACAGGTCCACGATCAGCGGCTCGACGACGTCCATGGCGCGCACGGCGTGTATGGCCCAGTCCACGACCGACTCGGTCTCGGGCCGCGGCACGAAGACCCCGGGCCCGACCTGGAGCTCCAGGTACCGGAAGAAGGCGCGGCCGGTGATGTGCTGGAGCGGCTCGCGCGCCTCGCGGCGGGCGACGGCCTCCCAGTAGCGGGCGTCGAAGTCCGCGTCCTTGACGTGGTGCAGTTCCCCCCGTTTGACGCCGTGCACGAAGGCGGCGAGCTCCTCCGCGTCGAAGCGCGGTGAGGGCACGCCGGCGGCGGCCAGCCGCTGGGTGGCCTGGGCCACCTCGGCAAGCAGCAAGTTCACGCTGGTCCTCCGGGCTGCTGTCGTACGGGGGGGTGGTGCGGGGGTCGGGTCAGTGCGCGGCCGCGAGCTTGGCCGCGGAGTCCGTGTCGACGCAGGCCTGGATGACCGCGTCGAGGTCACCGTCGAGCACCTGGTCCAAGTTGTACGCCTTGAAACCGGTCCGGTGGTCCGAGATCCGGTTTTCCGGGTAGTTGTACGTACGGATCTTCTCGGAACGGTCCACGGAGCGCACCTGGCTGCGGCGCACGTCGGAGGCCTCCTGCTCGGCGGCCTCCTGGGCGGCAGCCAGCAGGCGCGAACGCAGGATGCGCATGGCCTGCTCCTTGTTCTGGAGCTGGCTCTTCTCGTTCTGGCAGGAGGCGACCACACCGGTCGGGATGTGCGTGATGCGCACGGCCGAGTCGGTGGTGTTGACGGACTGGCCGCCGGGGCCCGACGAGCGGTACACGTCGATGCGGAGGTCGTTCATGTTGATCTCGACCTCGACCTCCTCGGCCTCCGGGGTGACGAGGACGCCGGCGGCGGAGGTGTGGATGCGGCCCTGGGACTCGGTGGCGGGAACGCGCTGCACGCGGTGCACGCCGCCCTCGTACTTCAGGCGGGCCCACACGCCCTGGCCGGGCTCGGTGGCGCCGTTGCCGCCCTTGGTGCGGACGGAGACCTGGACGTCCTTGTAGCCGCCGAGCTCGGACTCGGTGGCGTCGATGATCTCGGTCTTCCAGCCCACGCGCTCGGCGTAGCGCAGGTACATGCGCAGCAGGTCGCCGGCGAACAGCGCCGACTCGTCGCCGCCCGCGCCGGCCTTGACCTCCAGGAGGACGTCCTTGTCGTCGCTGGGGTCGCGCGGAACGAGCAGCAGGCGGAGCTTCTCGGTGAGCTCCTCGCGCTGTGCGGTCAGTTCCTTGGCCTCGGCGGCGAAGTCGGGGTCGTCGGCCGCGAGCTCCTTGGCCGTCTCGATGTCCTCGGCGGACTGCTTCCAGGCACGGAAGGTCGCGACGATCGGGGTCAGTTCCGCGTAGCGCTTGTTCAGCTTGCGCGCGTTGGCCTGATCCGAGTGGACCGAAGGGTCGGCGAGCTTCTTCTCAAGATCGGCGTGTTCGCCGACCAGTTCCTCGACCGCTTCGAACATCGGGGGACTCCTGGGGTGAAAAGTACGGAGGACTGCTGGGGGGACGTGCCGGAACGACGACAAAGGCGCCGGTCCGGCCGCCCCCGAGTGGACAGGGGGCGGCCGGAGACCGGCGCCTGGGTCGCGCTACTTCTTGGCCGCGCCCTTGCCGAAGCGCGCCTCGAAGCGGGCCACACGGCCACCGGTGTCGAGGATCTTCTGCTTGCCCGTGTAGAACGGGTGGCACTCGGAGCAGACCTCGGCACGGATGGTGCCCTCGGTCAGGGTGCTACGGGTGGTGAACGACGCGCCGCAGGTGCAGCTGACCGCGGTCTCGACGTACTCGGGGTGAACATCGCGCTTCAAGGTGTCTCCTAGATTCGGGAGGGCGCCGGGTCGCAGGAGCCGAATTGCGTACTGCGTGAACCGGGGCCGACAGACCAGTCTGCCAGGACCGGGCCGCCTGTCAAAATTCTGAGGACGCCTCCCTCAACGGCACGGGGGCGGCATCTATTCCGCACCGGTCCGCGGGCCCTGCCGGGAGGGGTTCTACCGGACGATCGACCCGGCGGCGCTCTTGTCCCCGGCGGAGTTCGCGGTGGCCTCGGCCGGGATCGGCCGGTCCGCCAGCAGGGCGTCCCAGACCATCTTCGTCTCCTTGGTGAGCGGGGCCACGCGGTTCGCGTCGCGGGGGTCCGTGGTCACCGGCAGCGTGATCATCTGCATGTCCTGGGCGTCGATGCCCTGGAGCCCCTGCGCGAAGCCCATGAGGGACTTCACGTCGCCGAGCGCCTTGTCGGTGGTGATCGCCTTGGTCGCGGAGTCGGCGAGGTCGAGCAGCTTCTTGGGGTTGTCGAAGAGCCCGATGCCCTTCACCTGCTTGATGAGCGCTTTGATGAAGGCCTGCTGGAGCTGTATTCGGCCCAGGTCGCTGCCGTCACCGACGCTCTTGCGGGTGCGTACGAGGCCGAGGGCCTGTTCGCCGTCGAGCTTGTTGGTGCCGGCCGGGAGGTCGAGGTGGCTGGCCCCGTCCTTGATCGGCTTGGTGGTGGTCACCTCGACGCCGCCGAGGTTGTCGATGATCTTCTTGAAGCCGGTGAAGTCGACCTCGATGTAGTGGTCCATGCGGATCCCCGACATCTTCTCGACGGTCTTGACCGCACAGGCGGCCCCGCCGACGGTGAACGCCTCGTTGAACTGGGTGCGCTGGCCTCCGGGGTCGGTCTTGCCGCCCGGCGTCGCGCAGGAGGGCCGGGAGATCATGGTGTCGCGCGGTATGGACACGACACTGGCCTTCTCGTGGCCCTCGTAGAGGTGGATGATCATCGCCGTGTCGGAGCGGGCCGAGCCGCCGTCGTCCTGGCCGTACTCGCCGTTGGCGCCGCCGCGGGAGTCGGAGCCGAGGACGAGGATGTCCATCGAGCCGTTGTCGACGTTCTGCGGGCGGTCGGTGCCGAGCGCCTGGTCGATGTCGACGGTCTTCAGGTTGCCGTTGAACTTGAAGTAGAAGTAGCCGAGACCCGTTCCCCCCAGCAGGACCACCCCCGCGGCGCTCCAGGCTGCGACGGCGAGCGCCTTGCGGCGCTTGGCCGGTTTGCGGCGGGCGCGCCGGGCGGCGGCGCGCCCGCCGTGCTCCTTGCTGTCCTCGGTCATGCTCTCCTCGGTCCTGTGTCCGGTCCCCTGGTCGTTCCGGCCCGCCGTCCACCCCGCGGTTCCTCTGACACAGACGGGCGTACGGGGCGCGGGGTTCCATTCCCGGCCGAACCGCCCCACTGCTGCACTGGGCCGCGCGTACCCGGAAAAGCCGCCCGTACGCGCGACAGCCCCCGCCGCGGGTGCGGCGGGGGCTGTCGCGGTGATGCGCGAGCCGGACGTCAGTCGTCGTTCTTGCCCGACGGGGTCGTCTTCGCGATCTGCATCAGGAACTCGGCGTTCGACTTCGTCTGCTTCATCTTGTCGAGGAGCAGTTCGATCGCCTGCTGCGAGTCGAGCGCGTGCAGCACCCGGCGCAGCTTCCAGACGATGGCGAGCTCTTCCGCGTTGAGGAGGATCTCCTCCTTGCGGGTGCCCGACGGGTCGACGTCGACGGCCGGGAAGATGCGCTTGTCGGCGAGCTTCCGGTCGAGCTTGAGCTCCATGTTGCCGGTGCCCTTGAACTCCTCGAAGATCACCTCGTCCATGCGCGAGCCGGTGTCGACCAGCGCGGTGGCCAGGATGGTCAGCGAGCCGCCGTCCTCGATGTTGCGCGCGGCACCGAAGAAGCGCTTCGGCGGGTACAGCGCGGTCGAGTCGACACCACCGGACAGGATGCGGCCGGAGGCGGGCGCCGCGAGGTTGTACGCGCGGCCCAGACGGGTGATGGAGTCCAGCAGGACGACCACGTCGTGACCCAGCTCGACGAGACGCTTGGCGCGCTCGATGGCCAGCTCGGCGACGGTGGTGTGGTCCTCGGCCGGGCGGTCGAAGGTCGAGGAGATGACCTCGCCCTTGACCGACCGCTGCATGTCGGTGACCTCTTCCGGACGCTCGTCGACCAGGACGACCATCAGGTGGCACTCGGGGTTGTTCGTGGTGATCGCGTTGGCGATCGCCTGCATGATCATGGTCTTGCCGGTCTTCGGCGGGGCCACGATCAGACCTCGCTGGCCCTTGCCGATCGGCGACACGAGGTCGATGATGCGGGTCGTCAGCACGCCCGGGTCGGTCTCCAGACGGAGCCGGTCCTGGGGGTACAGCGGGGTCAGCTTCTGGAACTCCGGGCGGCCGCGGCCGGATTCGGGCGCCATGCCGTTCACCGAGTCCAGACGCACGAGGGCGTTGAACTTCTCGCGGCGCTCGCCGTCCTTGGGCTGGCGCACGGCACCGGTGGTGTGGTCACCCTTGCGCAGACCGGCCTTGCGGACCTGGGCGAGGGAGACGTACACGTCGTTGGGGCCGGGCAGGTAGCCCGAGGTCCGGATGAACGCGTAGTTGTCGAGGATGTCCAGGATGCCCGCGACGGGGATCAGCACGTCGTCGTCGGCGACCTGCGGCTCGCTCGGCGCGAACTCGTCGCGGCCACGGCGGCCACGGCGGTCGCGGTAGCGGCCGCGACGGCCACGACGGCCGTCCTCACCGTCGAAGTCGTCCTGGGGACCGTTGTCCTGGCGGTCCTGACGGCCCTGCTGACCCTGGCCCTGGCCCCGGCCGCCCTGCTGCTGGCGGTCGGCGCGGTCCTGACGGCCGCCGCCCTGCGCGCCCTGGCCCTGACCCTGGCCGCCCTGGCCCTGGCCACCCTGGCCCTGGTCGTCGCCCTTGGCGCCGCGGTCACGGCGGTCGCGCTGGCGGTCGGCACGGTCGCCGCGGTCACGGCGGTCGCGACGGCCACGGCCTTCGCCGTCCTGGCCCTGCGCCTGGCCGGCGGAGACCGCGGTGGCGGCTTCGGCCTTGGCCTCGGAGGGAGCGGTGGCGGCGGGCGCGGTCTCGGTCTTCTGCTCGACCTGTACGGCGACGGGGGCCGAGGCCTCCGGGCTGCCGGACGGGGCCGTGGCGCGACGGCGGCGGCGCTCGCCGGCCGGGGCGTCGTCGGAGGCCGGCTGGCCCGGGATCTCGATCTGCGCCTGCGCGGCGGGCTTCTCGGCGGGCGCCTCGGCGGCGGCCTCACCCGTGCGGGCCTTGCTGGTGGCACGGCGCTTCGGCTTGGCCTCGGCGGTGTCTGCGGCAGTGGAGGCGGCGGCCTTGGGGGCACCGCTGCCCGCCTGCGCCTCCTTGATGACCTCGATCAGCTGGCTCTTGCGCATCCGCGCGGTGCCCCTGATCCCGAGGCCCGACGCGACCTGCTGCAGCTCGGCCAGGACCATGCCGTCAAGGCCGGTGCCGGTGCGTCGACGCTTGGGTGCGGCGCCCGCGGCGGGGGCGCTGGTGTCGACAGAGGTGTCGGCAGCGCCCATCAGATCGGTGGTGTCGCTCACGAAGGGTCCTTCCCTGGAGCGGACGTCGGCCTGTCTGGCTCGGCGACCGGTTGTGCTGTCCGACAACGGTCCTAGGTGTGGACCGTGCCGGGGCGGTGGTCCGCCGGTAGAAATACGGCGGAAGAAACGTGCATGGCTGGTTCCGGCGAGAAGCCCCCGAGCTGAAAGCGTGGGAATGTCACGCCGATTCCGGAGCGTGCTCGAAACTGCTGGAAGTGATCAAAGCAGTCGGGGAGGCTCCCGGAAGAAATGTGGTCCCGGATGGGGACACTGAGCACCGAGCCATGACGGCTTCCGATGCGCACTTGAGACTAACACTACCGGATCCAATAGATATTCCCCCTCTCAATCACCGGCAATCGCGCCCTTCCGTGCGGGCGGCCTGCCCTGACCGCCCGCCCCTGACCGGCTGTGCTGCCCGGGAATGCGGGTCTAGCCGCCCTGGGTGCCCAGCGGAAGCACGCTCGCGCCCGCGGTGTCGAGTGCGAGCCGGTTGGCCGCCCACCCGTCACCCGCGAGCTGCGCGACCTTGTCGGCCGCGCCGTTGTCGACCAGCGCGAGGACCGTGGGTCCCGCGCCGGAGATGACCGCGGGGATCCCGTCCGCCCGCAGCCTGTTGACGAGTGCCACGCTCTCGGGCATCGCCGGGGACCGGTACTCCTGGTGGAGCCGGTCTTCGGTGGCCGGCAGGAGCAGCTCGGGACGCCTGGTCAGGGCTTCCACGAGCAGGCCCGCGCGGCCCGCGTTGACGGCCGCGTCCACGTGCGGGACGGTGCGCGGCAGCAGGCCGCGCGCCGTCTCCGTGAGGACGGGCCGGGAAGGTACGAAGACCACCGGAACGATGGATTCGGCGGGCTCCATCCGGATGGCCTTGGCGCTGCCGCCGTCCATCCAGGCGAGGGTGAATCCGCCGAGCAGACAGGCGGCGACGTTGTCGGGGTGGCCCTCGATCTCGGTGGCGAGCTCCAGCAGCGCCGCGTCGTCGAGCTTGGCCTCGCCGCCTATGGTCACGGCGCGGGCGGCGACGATGCCGGCGCAGATGGCGGCGGAGGAGGAGCCGAGGCCGCGGCCGTGCGGGATGCGGTTCGCGCAGACGACCTCCAGGCCGCGCGGCTGGCCGCCCAGCAGGTCGAAGGCGGTGCGCATGGAGCGTACGAGCAGGTGGCTCTCGTCCCGCGGGAGGGTGTCGGCGCCCTCACCCGCGATGTCGATGTTCAGGCCGGAGTCGGCCACCCGGACGACTACGTCGTCGTAGAGCCCCAGGGCCAGACCCAGGGCGTCGAAGCCCGGGCCGAGATTGGCACTGCTGGCGGGGACGCGCACCCGTACGGCGGCGGCGCGGAACGCTGGACCGGCCATCGTCCGATGACACTCCTTGTGACTGTGCGAGATCTTCGCTCTTCGCTGGCTCGCTGCGAATGTACTGGAGAACGTACGACACCCGAAGGCCCTCGGGGCAGCACCGCAGTCATATGCGCGGTGGCGGATGTAGGTACAGCGTATCGAAGGAAGGTTCTCTCGCGACATAGGGCGCACGGGAGGCGCACGATGCGTGTCGCGGACTTCGACCGAATTCGACCGACTTCAGCCGTATTTTTGTCGTCGTACGGGGTGAGTTGCCGGGTTCCGAAGGATCTCAGGAAGGCCCCTGCGGACCCTCACGAGCCCTCCGGAACCCGGCTCACGCGGTACTGCGGCGCCTTCCTCAGACCAGGCCGAGGCGCGCGGCGGCGGCTTCGGCGTCCACCGGAACGGTGACCGGCTGCGGAGCGCCGGCGATCGCCCAGTCGGGGTCCTTCAGGCCGTTGCCGGTGACGGTGCACACGATCTTCTGACCGGGGTCGACCAGGCCCAGCTCGGCGGCCTTGAGCAGACCGGCCACCGAGGCGGCCGAGGCGGGCTCGACGAAGACGCCCTCCTGGGAGGCCAACAGCCGGTAGGCGGCCAGGATCTGGCGGTCCGTCACCTCGTCGATGAAGCCGCCCGACTCGTCCCGCGCGGCCAGCGCGTAGTCCCAGGAGGCCGGGTTGCCGATCCGGATCGCGGTGGCGATGGTGTGCGGCTCCTTGACGACCTCGCCACGCACGATGGGCGCGGAACCCGAGGCCTGGAAACCCCACACGCGGGGCGTACGGGTGGACAGGCCGTCGGCCTTGTACTCCTTGAACCCCTTCCAGTACGCGGTGATGTTGCCCGCGTTGCCGACCGGCAGCACGTGGATGTCGGGTGCGTCGCCGAGCGCGTCGACGATCTCGAACGCGGCCGTCTTCTGACCCTCGATACGCACCGGGTTGACCGAATTGACCAGCGCGACCGGGTAGTTGTTGGAGAGCGCGCGGGCCAGGTTCAGGCAGTCGTCGAAGTTGCCGTCCACCTGCAGGATCTTGGCGCCGTGCACCAGCGCCTGGCCCATCTTGCCGAGCGCGATCTTGCCGCGGGGCACCAGCACCGCAGAGACCATCCCGGCGCGCACCGCGTACGCGGCGGCGGAGGCGGAGGTGTTGCCGGTGGAGGCGCAGATGACCGCCTTCGCACCCTCCTCCTTGGCCCTGGTGATCGCCATGGTCATGCCGCGGTCCTTGAAGGACCCGGTGGGGTTCGCCCCCTCGACCTTCAGGTGCACCTCGCATCCGGTGCGCTCGGAGAGCACCTGGGCGGGGACGAGGGGAGTGCCGCCCTCGCGGAGCGTCACCACGGGAGTCGTGTCCGTCACCGGCAGGCGGTCCCGGTACTCCTCGATGATGCCGCGCCACTGGTGGGTGCGATTGCTGCTCATGGGTCCTTACTCCCCTTCAACACGCATGATGCTGGCGACACCGCGGACGGTGTCCAGCTTCCGCAGCGCCTCGACGGTCCCGGAGAGGGCGGCGTCGGGTGCGCGGTGAGTGACGACGACGAGGGAGGCCTCGCCGTCCTTGCCCTGCTGGCGGACGGTGTCGATCGAGACACCGTGCTCCGCGAAGGTCGTCGCCACCTGGGCGAGGACGCCCGGCTTGTCCGCCACATCGAGGCTGATGTGGTAGCGGGTGACGACCTCGCCCATGGGGCTGACCGGCAGCTGGGTGTACGCCGACTCGCCGGGCCCCGTTGCCTCGGCGAGCTTGTTGCGGGCGACGGCGACGAGGTCGCCGAGGACCGCGGACGCGGTGGGCGCACCGCCCGCGCCGGGCCCGTAGAACATGAGCCGCCCGGCGGCCTCCGCCTCGACGAAGACGGCGTTGTACGCCTCGCGGACGGAGGCGAGCGGGTGGGTGAGCGGGATCATCGCCGGGTGGACGCGGGCGGTGACGGACTCGCCGTCGGCGGCGCGCTCCAGGATGGCGAGGAGCTTGATGGTGCAGCCCATCCGCTTGGCGGAGGCGAAGTCGGCCGCGCTGACCTCCGTCATGCCCTCGCGGTACACGTCGTCCAGGCGGACGCGGGTGTGGAAGGCGATGCCGGCCAGGATCGCGGCCTTGGCGGCGGCGTCGTAGCCCTCGACGTCGGCGGTCGGGTCGGCCTCGGCGTACCCGAGGGCCGTGGCCTCGTCGAGCGCCTCCTGGTACCCGGCGCCGGTGGAGTCCATCTTGTCGAGGATGAAGTTCGTCGTGCCGTTGACGATGCCCATCACGCGGTTGATCTTGTCGCCGGCGAGCGACTCGCGCATCGGGCGGACCAGCGGGATGGCACCGGCGACGGCGGCCTCGTAGTACAGGTCGCGGCCGTGCTGCTCGGCGGCGGCGTGCAGGGCGGCGCCGTCCTGGGCGAGCAGCGCCTTGTTCGCGGAGACCACGGAGATGCCGTGCTCGAAGGCGGTGGTGATGAGGGTGCGGGCGGGCTCGATGCCGCCGATGACCTCGATGGCGATGTCGATGTCACCGCGTTTGAGGAGGGCGGTCGCATCGGTGGTGACCAGCGCGGGGTCGATGCCCTCGCGGACCTTGGAGGGGCGGCGCACGGCCACGCCGGCGAGCTCGACGGGCGCGCCGATCCTCTGCGTGAGGTCGTCGGCGTGCGTCGTCATGATGCGAGCCACCTCTGAGCCGACGACTCCACAGCCCAGCAGCGCCACCTTCAGCGGACGCGTACGCATCATTCGACCTACGCCTTTCGATCTTCCATCAGTACCCCGCGGGCGGTTTGCCCGCCGGGTGGAACCAGTCTCACTCAATGGACAGCACTTTCCATCCTCGGTCCATTGAGTGAGACACCTATTTCATCATCCGAGGTCGAGACGCAGGAGATCTTCCTCCGTCTCCCGGCGGACGATCACCCGGGCCTGTCCGTCGCGCACGGCGACGACGGGCGGGCGCAGGGCGTGGTTGTAGTTGCTGGCCATGGATCGGCAGTACGCGCCGGTGGCGGGGACGGCCAGCAGGTCGCCGGGGGCGAGGTCGGCGGGCAGGAACGCGTCCTTCACGACGATGTCGCCGCTCTCGCAGTGCTTGCCGACGACGCGGACGAGCATGGGCTCGGCGGTGGAGGTACGGGAGACGAGCGCGATGGAGTACTCGGCGTCGTACAGGGCCGTACGGATGTTGTCGGACATCCCGCCGTCGACGCTCACGTAGGTCCGCAGGCCTTCGAGCGGCTTGATCGTCCCCACCTCGTACAGCGTGAACGCGGTCGGGCCGACGATGGCGCGGCCGGGCTCCACGGAGATCCGCGGGGCGCGCAGCCCGGCGCTCTCGCACTCCCGGGCCACGATCTCGTGCAGGGCCTTGGCGATCTCGTGGGGCTCGCGCGGGTCGTCGTTCGAGGTGTACGCGATACCGAGGCCACCGCCGAGGTCGATCTCGGGCAGCTCCACCCCGTGCTCGTCGCGGACGGCGGCGAGCAGCCGCACGACGCGCTTGGCGGAGACCTCGAAGCCGGCCATGTCGAAGATCTGCGAGCCGATGTGGGAGTGGACGCCCAGCAGCTCCAGCGAGTCGTGCCCGAGCGCCCGGCGCACGGCCTCGGCGGCGGACCCGTCGGCCACCGCGATGCCGAACTTCTGGTCCTCGTGGGCGGTGGCGATGAACTCGTGGGTGTGCGCCTCGACGCCGACGGTCACGCGGATCTGGACGGGCTGGCGCACGCCCAGCTCACGGGCGACGTGCGCGACGCGGGCGATCTCCTGGAAGGAGTCGAGCACGATGCGCCCGACTCCGGCCTCGACGGCCCGGCGGATCTCGCCCTCGGACTTGTTGTTGCCGTGGAAGGCGATCCGGTCGGCCGGCATCCCGGCGGCGAGGGCGGTGCTCAGCTCCCCGCCGGAGCACACGTCCACGTTGAGCCCCTCTTCCTTCAGCCACTTCACGACGGCCTTGGAGAGGAACGCCTTGCCGGCGTAGAACACGTCGGCGTCGGGGCCGAAGGCGTGCGCCCAGGCACGGCAGCGGGCCCGGAAGTCCTCCTCGTCGAGGAAGTAGGCGGGGGTCCCGAACTCCTCGGCGAGCCGGGTGACTTCGATGCCGCCGACGCTCACGACGCCCTCGCTGTCGCGCGTGACGGTCCGCGCCCAGACCTTCTCGTCCAGCGCGTTCAGGTCGGCGGGCGGCGGGGAGTAGTGCCCCTCGGGCAGGACGTCGGCGTGGCGGGGCCCGGCGGGGTGCGCGGAACGGCTCATCGGTATCTCTCTTCGCGGGTCACAGGCGTGTCGGTGCGTCTATGCCGAGCAGGGCCAGGCCGCCGGCCAGCACCGTCCCGGCGGCTTCGGCAAGGGCCAGCCGGGCACGGTGGGCGGCCGAGGGTTTCTCGTCGCCCCGGGGCAGGACGCGGTACTGGAAGTCGAGCAGTGCGTCGGCCAGCTCGACGAGGTGCCGGGCGAGCCGCTCGGGCGCACGGTGGTGCGCGGCGGCTTCGAGGACGAGGGGGTGGTCGGCGAGGACGCGCAGCAGGGCGGGCGCGTCGACGTCGTCACCGGCTTCGGGGCGGAACCCGAGCTGCTCGGCGTTGCGTACGAGCGCGTGGGCGCGGTCGTGGGCGTACCGCACCCGGAAGAGCTCGTTGCCCTCCCCCTGTACGAGCAGCGCGTCGCCGAACTCGGGCGTCTCGCGGGCGGGGGTGGTGAGCGCGGCCCAGGCGACGGCGTCGGCCCCGTACCGCGCGAGGACGTCCCCGTCGCGGCGGGCGACGGGCGCGACGGAGCTGTCGGGACCGGGCCCGACCCCCTGCGCGGCCTCGATCCGCGCGACGGCGGCCCGTACGAGGCGCTCGCGCAGCTCCCGGGACGGCGGCGCTTCGGGGACGTCGATCACGGTGACCCGTCGCACGTCACGTACGAGGCGGGCGGCGGACAGGGCGCTCAGCGAGAAGTTCAGGAAGCCGGCCCCGGTGACCTCGACGCGCTCGATCCCGGCCACTCGGCCCAGCCGCCGGGCCAGCACCTCGGCCACCTCGGCCGGCCGCACCCCGGCACCCTTCGCGATCTGGAAGGCGACGGGAGTGGCGTACTCCCCCACCCCGCCGGGCCGGGTCCGCTCGACCACCACCCGCGCGGGCACCGCCCCGGCCAGCTCACCGTCCTCGACGGCGCGGCGCACGGCGCTCACGACGCAACGGGAGAGGTCGGCGGGGGTCACGGGACCAGCCTAGGGGAGACGCCCCGTCATCAGTCGAAGGGTTTCGCCATGTGAACAGCGCACTGGACGACGGGCGCCGGCGCGGAGGGCGCCCTACTGGAGGGGACCGCCCCGGCCCCTCCCGGCGGGCGCCCCTTTCCTCCCGTCGCGCCGGTCCTTGTGCTCGATGAGCCGGCGCACGACCCGTACCAGTTCGGTGGGCTCGAACGGCTTGGCGAGGAAGGCATCCACCCCGGCCGCGATCCCGGCCTCCACCTCGTGCTGCGTACAGGCGCTGACGATGGCGACGGGCACGTCCCTGGTCCGCGGGTCGGCCCGCAGCTGCGCGGCCGCTCCGAACCCGTCCAGCCGGGGCATGACCACGTCGAGGGTGATCGCGTCAGGACAGACCTGGTGCACGACGTCCAGGCACTCGGCACCATCGTTCGCGGTCACGACCTCGAAGCCCTCCAGCTCGAGATTGACCTTGATCAGCTGCCGGATGACCTTGTTGTCGTCGACAACAAGCACCCGGCCTGAGACGCCTGGCACAACTCGAGAGTAGGTCCGCCCGGGGCCCCGCGTCCGGGTTTTCGCCACTTCCACCCCCTGCGGGCGAACCACTCCCTCCTCCCCCGCAAACCGGTTCCTGATCACCCCACCGAAGCTGGTAGTGTTCAACCCGTCGCCGCAACACCGACGACGCGCCCCCGTAGCTCAGGGGATAGAGCAACGGCCTCCGGAGCCGTGTGCGCAGGTTCGAATCCTGCCGGGGGCACTTCGCATGAAGTGCCCAAAGACCCCGCCATCAGCGGCAACGCTGAAGCCGGGGTCTTCGCGTATGTACAGCCAACTGCCGCCCTGTGCACCCGTATGTCAGACCCTGTGGACTATTCACGGACAGGATCTTGACGCATCGCCGCAGGTCAGCCGGAGAAACGCGGAAGGCCCCCGGACAGGTCCAGGGGCCTCGCACTCGCACCGCATCACCGGCTAGCGATCACTCGTACTCGCGCAGCAGATCTTCGATCCGGCGGTTGGCCACCTCCTGGCGCCCGTCGAGGCACTTCGCGTACCGACTGAGCAGCACCTCCACGCTGTTGCCCGCCCGCTCGGCGACCTCGGTCGGGTCGACGCCGGCGTTGAGCCACGGGGAGAGCGCCGAGTGCCGGAGGTCGTACGCCCGACTGGCGAGCGGAGTGGCGACGACGGCCGGCGGCAGGGCCAGGGTCCGAGCTTCCTGCCACACCCGGTAGCACGTGGAGGAGGACACCACTCCCCCACCCACGCTGGCGAACAGCCTGCCGTCCGCGGCCGTGCCGAAGGTGTCCAGGTGTCGCGGAGGATGGACACGAACCGGGGCGGGATCGGCACCGGGCGGACGTCTGCGGTGGGCCGGTTCTTCAGGCCGCGATCGTCGTGACTCTGCCCGGAGTGGGTCCACTGCTTCCCGACGCTCGGCCGGGTCCGGTGCAGCAGCGCGGTGTCCCAACCGGAGTCCGGCAGGGTCAGGTCCGGCTCGGCCAGCCCCACGGCTTCGGCCGGCCGAAAGCCCCCGAAGTACCGGCATAGAGGCCCACCAGACGCCGGTCGCGGGCCCGGCGGTAGCCACCGACGTACGAGACCGCGTGCAAACGCGAGCGGGCCTGCTCCGGTTCGGCCACCACCCGGGGACCGACCTCATTCGACACCTTGGGCTTCTGCCAGCGGATGGCCGCCAGGGGGATTTCCCGGAACTCTCTGAGGTCGACGGCGTAGAGCAGGGCGTTCACCAGCGTGCGCCGCTTCCGCCGTACGGTCCCGGCAGCCGCTGCGAGCCGACTGGCGGCACAGAGCCCGCCTCAGCGGAATCGACCGCAAGCGCGTGGCTCACTCCCGACGAGGTCGCAGCCCAGATGTCCGCGATCTACGCGATCCACCTCCTGGACGCCCTGGACGAAGCAGACCCCCACGTCCGCAGCCACGACGGCCGCCAGTTCCTCACGACGTGACACGCGACGAAGCCGTGCAACTCGTCCAACGCCTCATGAACGGCAGCATCACCAACGAGGCCGAAGCAGACACAGCCCTGGAGTCCCTCAAAGTCGGACTCAGGTGTCCGCACATCACCGACTACATCTTCTGGGACTTCGACCCCGACCTGACTGCCGAGAAGGTCGTAAACCGAGCACTGGCACAAGAACCCTTCGCGCTCTGAACCGGGCGCGGCAAAAGTTTCCCTACTTCATCAAGGCTCGCTTCGCTCGCTCGTCCGGCGGTCGACGGTGCTTGTCGATCATCGCCAACCCGACCGCCGCACACTCCGCCCAGGCGCATCAACGGCCGCTCCCGGCCCACATGCCACCGCCACCACGATCCGGCCCTGGAAGGGGAAAGACGCAACAGCGGTCGGACCTCAAAGCCCTGCTTCTGGGGCCACCACGCACCCCTTTCCACCCGGTTGTCTACACCAGTAGGTCGGACCAACCGAGGGCCGCGCAAGCGCGGCGGCGCCGGCCGGCCGCCGCCGCGCCGCCTCCATGTCTTCGCCACCGGCCGCACGTCGCCGCCCGTCCGTCGCCACACGCAGCGACCACATTCCAACACGAGCACGGGGACGAACGGTGATCCCCAACGTTGCAGGTCAAAGACACTTTGTGCTATCGAAAGAGGCCGGATCGTGGTGGCGGTGGCATGCGGGCCGACACTGCCAGATGCGCGGGCGCTCACAGGGCCCGCTGATCCCGCACCGGGCCACCGGCCGGACGGCGGGCGCGGCCATGAGGGGAGAAATCCGTCGTGGCTGGGGCGGTCGGCTCCGCGACTTTGGCCAGGAGCTGCTTTGGCGCGAGCCTCGAAGATCATGGCCCCAACATCGTGCTTTACCGGGCAGGTCCACAGACTGCCCGACGCGCCGGAAGCTTACGGGGCCATGATCACTCGCACCAAAGCAACTCCTGGCCAAAGTCGCTACGCCGACCACGTGTTGCCTGGTCCACCCTCAAATCCCCAGCGTGCGCCACCACGTAGACGCGCCGAGTTCCCTGCTGCAGAATCTGACCACCGGGCACGCCCTGAAGTGCCTACAGTGTTGGCGACTCAGAAAGGCGCATCGCCCACATGCGAGGCACTACCAGCCCCTACTCCGCCTACGTCGATGAGCTAGCTCTCCTCGCACAGGATGTAGCAAGTGGCTCATGGCGACGGATCGAAGAGGACGTGAGCCTGGCGTTGAACGGTCAGGCTTCCGAACGGCTACGCCAGCTCGTCCCTTTGACGACGAGACGCACACACGGCGCCTTCTTCACCACGGGCGCAGTACGCACGTCGTTCAGCAAGGTGCTGCAAGACCTGCCCTCATCTACACGCAGGTTCTGGGACCCATCCTGCGGTGCAGGGGATCTACTGCTTGCCGCATCCGACCTTCTCCCTTTGGGAAAAAGTACCGACGAGACGTTAGCCATCTGGTCGCGGAGCCTGCGGGGCAGCGATCTGCAGCCCGAGTTTGTAGCTGCCGCACGACTACGCCTGTTCCTCGCTGCGGCCCACAGGACACGCGCAGCAGGAGCCGAACCGGGACCGAGCAATGGCCACCTTCGCTCGAACCTGCTGCGCTCACTCAGAGTCGAGGACGGCCTGGCTGCACTGCACTCAGCTCGCAGCTTCACCGGCAACGTGCTCCTCAACCCGCCTTTTGGCGCCATGCCGGCCGACACGCGCTGGAGTTGGGCTTCAGGCGCAGTGTCTCAAGCCGCCGTGTTCACCCTTGCAGCTTCCAAGGCGCTCGCCGTGGGTAGTCAACTAACCGCCGTGCTCCCAGACGTTCTACGCAGCGGCAGTCGCTACGAGCGATGGCGACAGCAAGTTGCCGAGCACCTCAGCGTGCAAGCTGTCCAGACACAGGGGCAGTTCGACCCGCACACGGATATCCATGTGTTTCTGATGTCGGGAACGCGTCACCGGCGTTCGAAGGAACGAACTGGCGCAGATGCAGCCTGGTGGACAGCCGAGCGAGCTACGCAGAGCCTGGGAGATCTGTTTGAGGTGCGAGTCGGGCCCGTCGTGGACAACCGTGATCCACACGAAGGTCCTGAGGTGCCGTTCCTCAAGGCCCGAGCACTGCCTCCCGCCGGGGATGTTGGCGTGCCCAAGCAAGCTCGTCGCTTCTCGGGGCGCCTGATAGAGCCACCTTTTGTGGCTATACGGCGCACGTCGCGGCCGGGCCAGGGCGCGGGGGGACACAGTCGCGGCGTCGGAGTGCTGTTGACAGGGCATGCTCCCGTTGCTGTCGACAACCACATCATCACAGCGCGACCATTGGACGGACGCGAGGAAACATGCCGAAACCTCCTGAAAGTGTTGGCCTCACCACCCGTGACGGCCTGGCTGGACGAGCGCATCCGGTGTAGGCACCTCACCGTGCGAGCCGTGC
This sequence comes from Streptomyces venezuelae, assembly GCF_008642275.1. NCBI lineage: Bacteria > Bacillati > Actinomycetota > Actinomycetes > Kitasatosporales > Streptomycetaceae > Streptomyces > Streptomyces venezuelae. Next base: position 5,091,186 of record NZ_CP029189.1, on the reverse strand, counting down.
GCGAGATCCCCTGGAACGAGGCCTAGCCTGTTGGCAACATGACCCTCTGTTGCTAACTGGGCACGATAGATAACATGCGATCAGCTGGCCAGGCGACTGGGACTGTGGCCGTTCCACGGCCACTATGGGGAGGCAAGGATGAGTCGACATCTGCGATTCGCGCCGGAGATCCTTGCGCGCTTGGGTGAAGAGCTGGTCCCACATCCGGACCTCGGCGTCATGGAGTTGGTCCGCAACGCCTACGACGCCGACGCAACCATTTGCACCATCCGCCTACTTGAGGCTGATCGCGCTGGTGGCACCCTCATCGTTGAAGATGACGGTACAGGCATGGACGAGGACAGCATCTATGACAGCTTCCTCCTCTTAGGCCGCTCCGCTAAAACCTCGTCTCCTATCACGCCGGGCGGACGACAAAAGGTGGGCGAGAAGGGCCTTGGTCGGCTGGCGGCGCTGCGACTCGGAGCGCACGTTGAACTAGAGACACGACCAGCCAACACTCCCGGGCACGCACATGTGCTCGTGATTGACTGGACGAAGTACGACTCCGTGCACGCTGTAGAAGACGTGCCACTTACAGTCATCAACAAAACGACTTCGGAACCTCCGGGGACGCGCGTCACGATTAGTAGACTCCGCGAGCCATTCGCTGAAGCGGACATAAAGCGGATGGCTCGCTCGGTCCTGCTTCTCACTGGACCCTTTCCCGAGAATTCGCCCTTCCGGGCAATTTTCGTTTCGGAGGAGTTCGACAAGCTGCTCGCTGACACATCTCGCGCCTACTTGGACCAAGCGGACTTTCGACTGTTCGCGGAAATAGACCCAGAAGGGTACGCCAAAGCGACGCTGCATGACTGGCGCGGTGAAGTAATTCACGAAGCGGGCCACGAACTGGTAGCCCTGAATCGAAAGCGAGGCGGGCGCGATGTGCACTTACCTTTCGAGCTCGCCCCACGAGCTAGCCTTGAGCTCTGGATGTTCCTCAAAGGCGGAAAGTCGCTTTCCCCTTTGAAAAACTCTCCTGACAGAGACCGCGTATGGCCTTGGCTTGACGTTGTGGGAGGCGTGCACCTAATTCACCGAGGGCTCAGGGTCACACCGTACGGCGATCCAGGAAACGACTGGCTGGAGCTTAATGCTCGCCGCACTGGTAGCCCCGAGGAGCGCCCTTCAACTCGAACGGCCGTTGGGCGCGTTGTCGTCGGCGACGATGCTCAGATTCTGCAGCCCAAAACCGACCGAACAGGCTTCGTTGAAACACCGTCCTTCGTTGACCTCAGGGAATTCGCCATCAGGGCAACAGACTGGGCAGCTGCGGTCCGATTGAAAGATGCCGAAGTCAGGCGTCGCGAGCAAGTACCCAAGACACGCACCCGAATGAAGACTGCCGAGGACGAGCTCCGCAAGACTGTGCGCAGTCTCCCGCCGAGGTACAGGGAAATAGTAGAGCGCCAAGTAAATACATATCGCGGCGAAACACAGCAGCACGTTAGAGCTGTGGAGCGAGATCTGAGGCTATACCGAACACTAAGCACTCTCGGCACAAGCACCGCGGTTTTCGCACACGAAGTATTGGGACCTGCTAGTCGACTCACTCGGATGGTCAGGGCGCTGGGTCAACTAATAGGAAACAAAGTCGGCCAGGAAACATATGACGCCGTCTTTGATGAGCCTATGTCCCGCATCGGGCGATCGCTCGACACCGTGCAAGCATTCGCCAATCTCTCGTTGGAGATGGTGAAGAAGCGCAAGCGAGATGCCGCTGATGTCGATGTTGACGAAGTATGCAGGGAGGTAGTGAAACTGTTCTCACCATATTTCAATGACCGTAACATTTCAGTGAAGACCGAGTTCGACACACAGACGATGAGGGTTCGTAGCACAGTCGCAGAGATTGAGGCAATCTGGGCGAACCTACTGACTAACTCTGCGCATGCTCTATTGCGTCAAGACATGCCGGATCGCGACCGTGAAATCCTCATCCGGACCCAGAGTGGTGAAGAGAGTGTCGTACTCACTATCGATGACTCAGGGCCCGGAATTCGAGACATGCCTATTGACGAGATCTGGTCACCTGGTAGGACATCACGCACCGACGGCACTGGGCTGGGCCTGACCATCGTGCGAGACGTAGTGGAAGAGCTAAAGGGTAAGAACCTCGCCTTCGAGACGGGTGAGCTCGGCGGTGCTCGAATTATGGTCCGCCTACCCGCCCAACCTGCTCCCGCCGCTATCAAACCCCCCGGAGCACTGTCATGAATGTGGAGCAGGACACCAGGCGACCTCTAGAAAAGCTCTTTCCTTGCGCTCAGGTACCTGAAGCGGGGTCACGTGTAGCGGTAGTCGATGACGACCCCGAGGAAGCTTACGCAACTGGAATGGTACTGTGTCTGGCGGGATACGAGCCCGTTGAGATCTCGCCGCAAAGGGAAGCGGCTGAGCGGATGCTGCAGCGCGTGACTGACAACTGCGTTGCAGCAGTCTTCGATCACAGGCTTAACGGCAGGATCAATGTCCCGTTCGATGGCGCCGAACTCGCCAGTCTTGCGTCCCAGAGAGGGTTCCCCGCCGTCCTGAGTAGTACGTACATCTCCCGAGACCAGGCAACCACAATACGGTTGCGGAGGGCCGAAATTCCATGCCTCCTCGACAAGGACGAGCAGAGTGCTGAAGCGATTCAGTCAGCGTTCGAGGCGATTGTCGCAGAGTTTCATGGTGACGTGCCGCGGACGCGGCTGGCCCTTCCCACAGTCATCGAGGTTCTCGGAGTACATGCCAACGAGGAAATGCCGACTGCGGAGGTGCTTGTCCCTGCGTGGCGACCTTCGGTGGCCATTCAGTTGCCTGCCGGCCTGATTACAGAAGGTACCGGTCTAGCGCTTCGCGAATTACGGAACCGTTGGGTCGAAGCCGAGGTGAACTGTCACGCCGAGAGGGAGCGAGACCTGTTTTTCAAGAACTTTTCACTTAGCCCCGAGCTTCCAGAGGATTGGATGCGCCCGTGACCAGCACAGCTACTGGGCAAATCACGGACACTCTGGAAGTGATTGTCCTCGATGTTGGACATGGGAATTGCGCTGTGGTGCGAGATAGCGATCGGTGCGTGGTCGTTGACGCCCCTCCCGGTCCAACTTTATTCGACGAGTTGGAACGCTGCGGGATTACCCACATTGATCACCTGGTACTTTCTCACAGCGACCTGGACCACATGGGCAGTGCCGTCAAACTTCTCTGGGATACCCGTTTCATCATCGGCATGATCTGGTACAACCCGGATGGCACTAAGCAGAGCAAAGCCTGGCAGAACCTGGCTAGGCAAGCCTATTTGCGCCACCGGGAAGGACGATTGCTTAATGGGCAACGTAACCTCAACACTGCTTCGACTGCAGACTTATCGTTCAGTAATCGAGTGAAGATCGAAGTCTTACATCCAGACCTAGAAATGGCAACACTCGGCCCCTCTGACGCTGCAACCCCACTGGGGCGACTTACCGCGAACACGCTGTCGGCCGTTCTTCGGATTTCCCTGCAAGACAACCCCGCGGTACTCTTGCCGGCTGACATTGACGCCCTGGCCCTTCAGCGCATGATTTCTCTCAACGCTGACCTGAAAGCTCATGTTCTGGTCTTCCCTCATCACGGGGGGAAGGCGAAGACGTCTGATTCCCGACAGTTCGCTACCGCGATATGTCAGGCTGTACAGCCAGAGTTCGTTCTTTTTTCGATGGCTCGCGGTGGCCGCTTTTCGAACCCCGACCCTGAAATGGTTGCGGGAGTGCGCGCGGCGCGACCTCAGGCTCACATCGCCTGTACGCAACTTTCGACACATTGCCACCGAGAGACACGCCTGCCGACCCAGAAAGCACACCTCAACCTTCATGCGGCGGCAGGTAGCTCGGCAGGGTCGTGTTGCGCCGGCACGGTAACTATAGGTCTTAATGGTGATGGCCTTCATATCACCCCCTCACCAGCGCAACATAAAGAGTTCATACAACTACTAGACCGCCCTCTCTGCCGTGCGGATGTCATTCCGGTTCCTCCACCACGTCCTCACGTCTGCTGAAGCATGTACGGCCTCCGGAGCCGCGCTGTGTCTGTGTGACCGTCACCCGCCGATCCACATCGAGCCACGGATCAGAAGACAGTCCACGGACCATCCGTGGACGAACCGCGTCTCACGAATCAATCAGACGCTTGTGACCTGCGCACATGTCTGAGACCGAAGGGCCCTCCGGAGCCGTGGGCGCAGGTTCGAATCCTGCCGAACGCACTCCAGCTAGCAGTGTGTAAGTGTGGTTGACCAGCTGAAGCGCCAGTATGAAGGCCCGAACTCAGCCCAGCTGAGTCCGGGCCTTTGTCGTTGTCACGCACTGGCCCCGTGTGAGGGGTGTGCGGGTGCAACGCCAGGACCGGACCCTCTTCACCTGCCCGCGTGAACGGCCGTCATGATCCGGTGCGCTCGCTCCTCCCCAGCATGCCAAGGTCGCCCAGGCGTCTGCCGACCTGGGTACGTCGTGTCGTGCTCTCCGCCAATGGCGGCTACTGCACGTACTGCAACAGCGACGGAACGCGGGCAGAGGTCGTTGACCACGTGGAGCCCTTGGAGTGGGGCGGGGCAGACAACGTCCCCGATCTCGTCCCCGCCTGCCGTCCCTGTAACGCCGGCAAAAGTGATCGCACGCCTCTTCAGTGGCGCCGGAGCCTGCAACGCCGTCACTACGGCGAAGTGGTGGGACGACCCTCCCTTGTCGTTGACGGACGAAGGCCTACTCAAGCTGGTCGCGCGGGTGCGTCCGAAGTAGCGGGGTTGGCCCGCCCCTACCAGCAACGGGCCGCTGCGAAGATGAAACGGCCAGCCGCCGTCCTGGCCGAGGATCTTCTGCAGCTCACGGACAGCCAGCAGGCGATGCTTTCGCTGCTCTCCGGACAGCGCCACGCGAGTCAGCGGTTGTCGCTGCTTCCCAACCCCCCTTGGATGGACCGGCCAGGTCGGTCGTCTCTGAGTCACGACAGATGCCTCCGGCGGGGGGCGCAGGCTCCGGGATAGAGGCAAGCGGCGCTGTGGCCGGCGCAGTGCTCCCTCGGGAGCCACTCACGCTTCCCCGATGTCCAGCCTCTATGACACTGAGGATTGAGTGATCGCCGCGACGAGCACCAGAACCTGAGCCAAGAGAAGAAGTACAGCTACCCGGTAGGCGCGAGAGCGAATACCCAACTCCTTGGTGTTCTTCAGCTGAGCATCCACCATGGCGTCGGTCAACGCCGCCAGCGCCTCCTGCCGAGTCGCACCGGCCGCCCACATTTCCATGATGATCCGAGCTGACGGGCCGTGCAGCCATTGACGTGTCGGAAGGAGAATCACAAATGCACAGCACCCTAGGGCCAAGAGCAGCCCCAAAAGGATCCACGGCGCCCAATCAGGAAGCATCTTCCCCCTGGCCGGGTCCACATTGAGCAACCCGAGACCCGCAGAGAAAGACGTCACAAGCGCAGCGACGCTCAGGATGCCTGACGCTCGTGTTCTCAGGCTCTCAAATGCGCTCGTCTGACTCGCCAATCTCGCCTTTGCCGCTTCATACGCTACGTCGATCAGTTCATCCCCTCCCTCTGCCTGCCGACGCCACCTGGCACGGGGCAGAGGGGGCGGGGATGGCAGCGGGGGCGGACTGTGCGTCGGTCCCCACGGCGCCGAAGGTGGCCCCGACGGACGCGGAGGCGCTGGAGCTGGTTGCCGCGGCGAACGCGCCGGGTCTGGCCGCGGCTGGTTCTGCCAGTCTGGGTCTACCACCTCGTACTCCCTTCGCCTCACTTCGAAGCTAGGACTGCCGCGGCAAGACAACCACTCAGAGTGCTCCACTCTGATTCGCGCACCTCGAACGCTCGGGGTGGGTGTCTGACCGCGTGACGGCGACGTACGGCAGTGGACCGACGCGGGCGACCGTGGAGCGTCGCCGCAGGTGGAAGACCGTGCGAGGGCAGATGGGGCCGCGACCGAGTTCCTTCGGGCAAAGGGCCCGGATCTCGCAGCGTCGACGTCCTGAAACCAGCTCAGGGGTCTGAGCCATACCCCGGTTCGGACCCCTGACCCGCGCTTCTACCGGCGAGGGACGGTCGGCGCCGAGGGGCGGGACTCGTCCCCAGCCACCGGCCCCTCGGTGGACCAAGGCCCCTCTACAGTCGAACGGCGTGCACCTCGGTGTCGGGACTCCAGGAGCTCTCATGCCCTTCGTAAAGCACACGTACGACCCCAGACTGCACAACCAGGGGACTGTGGGAAGGCGGGGCGGCTGTTCGTGGCACGGTCAGGAAGGGTGCACAGAACGGCCAGCCAGCAGCTACGAGACGCCGAACGGGGTGATGGCCGCTTGCCCTCGCGCAGAGAGCCAGATCGAGGAACTGTACGGGGGCGGCGGGTCCCGAGCCGTCGAGCCGAGGTCCTGAAGCGGTCCGCGTGACCGCGGCTGGCCCGTCCGGACGTGGACTGCGTGAGGGAGTCGCTCAAGCCGAGCCGCCTCAGGATCACCCCCGGCCGCGACGACGGCGTAGCGGCAACAGGCCGTTGACCGCTTGGAACGTTCGGGACACCGAGCCTTCCGCATCTATCGACCCCGCCGTCATCGATGCGCTGCGGTGAGGTCTTCGCGCCGGACCGTGTGGGCGGGTGATGGCCTGTGCGGCCTGCGTGGCTGGGGTCTCGCCCCGGCATCACGCCTCGCCGTCGGGTTGCCCAGGTGGTGACACGGCCCTGGGGCGGGTCGATCAGCTACGACGGATCGGAATCCGGCGGGCCGGTTCTCCAGGCCGTTGCCGTCGAGTCCGTCCGCTGCCCGACGACGCCGGATCGGAACGCACCCCGGCTGACCTGATGGCCCGGCCGCGAAGGGTGTCTGCTTTGCTGAACCGACAGATCATCAGATCAACCAGTGGGTGGGCTCCTTGAAGAAAGTCTCGACATCCGTCGCGATCACCGCAGCGCTGAGCGCGGTCGCACTCGTGGGAACGGCGCCGACGGCGTACGCGTCCCCGGCCCACAGCCCGGGGGCCATCTGCGGGCCGGGCTCCGTCGTTGACAAGCACGCCCTGGGCTCGCCACGCGATGCAGACGCAGCCATCATCTACCTGATCTACGACGCCCGTACCGGCCGGAACTGCGTGACGGTCATCCGCCAGAACCCGAACCCGCGCAAGGAAGTCCACATGCACGTGCAAGTCCGGGTGTCCGGCGGCAGTTGGGTCCAGAAGGACGGTCAGCACGCCTCGTACATGGGGCCGGTCATGGTCCCGGCCGCCGGCAAGTGCGTGCAGTGGGGTGGAGGGTCGAACCGGCTCAGTTGGATGAGTGGGTTCGGCCACTGCGGCTGATCCCACACACGCACTGCCCCGCAACGCCTTGGTTGCGGGGCGGCCCGGAGACGCCGAATGCCTCCGACCGGGTCCGGGCCGCCGCGAACGAGTACCCATGGCCCTCGCCCCACAGGCTCCGTACTCCCGTTTTCTCCAGCTGCTACCGGACAAACGAGAGCAGCTCGTCCTGGCGGTGCGGGGGCGACCCCCGAAGCATCACCAGCCCGACTCGGCCCGTGCCGCCCACCGCTCACCACGCCCCCCCCAGACGCACACCTCACCGGCCACGTTCTTCCTTCACCATTCTGGAGCAGTCAGGTGGACCGGGTGGGGGAAAGCGCGACGGTTCGTCCCCCTGCCGGGGCAGGTCGCAGCAGGTGTCCGAAGGCCCCGCCAGCAGCCGTTTCGCCGGTGGCGGGGGTCCCGGATGCCCTCCGTGGGGGGGTCCGTGTGGTCGTCAGTTGTGCTGGGGGACGGGCTGGGGGGCCACGCCGCGGACCGCGCCGAGTTGGGCGTACAGGTCGAGTTGGTCGTCCGTCAGCCAGTACTCGGCGACCCGGCCGTGTTCGATCCGCAGGGTGTCCACGCCGGCGAAGCTGACCTCGGTGCCGGGCGGGGCGGATGCGACCGCGGGGCGGCCCGACGTCCAGGTGCCGGTGAAGCGGAACCTGGAGATCACGTGGTCCCCGTCAGTGAAGGGGCCCAGCTCGCAGTGGAAGGAGGCCACGGAGAAGGAGCTGCGGAACAGCCCGATCCAGCGGGCCATCGTCTCAGGGTCGTTGACGGTCTCCTCCGGGGGCATCCCGAAGGCCGGGAGGTGCACGCGCAGCGACGGCGCGATGATCCGTTCGGCGATCTGGAGATCACCGTTCCACATGGCCAGCCACTGTTCCACCAGCGTCTTGGTGTCGAATGCGTTCATCACGTCCACCCTTGCCCCTTCTCCTGCGCCGTTTTCCGCACCGGGCCGCCCGCGGCATTCCGCGGGCGGCCGCACGCAGGACAGAGCCCGGCCGGTGCCGTCCGGATACAGGGGGCGGCGGTCGGTGGCCCCGGTTCTGGTCCCGGCCGCCGTCCGGCCGCCGCTCCCCGGTCGCCGCTCCCGCTACTCCTTCTCCGCCGCCGGCGCCATGCCCAGCGTCAGGATGCTCCACAGCTCCGTGATCGATTCGAGGAGTTCCTCGCGCGGCGCCGACTCCGCAGCCCGGCATTCGAGCGAGAACAGGAAGCCGACGAGGAGGGAGGCGCAGGTGCGCAGCGGGAGGCCGGCCCGTATCTCCCGCCGCTCCGCGGCGCTGGTCAGCAGCCGGGAGAGGAGGTCGTGCAGGTCCCGGTGGAGGCTCGGTCCGTCACAGCCCCGGTCGCCCCGCCGGTCCTGCTCGCGCCCAAGACGCAGGCCGACCCGTACGATCACGTCCTCCCCGAGCCATTCGACCGTCAGTCCCGGCAGGCGCATGAGCACCTGGATCGGCGACGCGCCCGCTGCCGTCAGGCGGGAGGCCGACGCCGTGAAGCGGTCACCGCACGCTCCGCGCACGGCATCGGCCAGGTGCTCCTTGGACGGGAAGTGGAAGTAGAGCGCCCCTTTGGACACGCCCGCCGACCGGCTGACGGCCTGCATGGTGGACGCCCCGAGTCCGTGTTCGTCGAATGCCTCCGCCGCGGCGCGCACGAGGCGCTCCCTGGTCCTGGCGGCTCGTTCTTGCATGATCCACGTGTTTCCTGTCTCCCCCTGGTCGGTTCTGCCCGCGGGCCCTGCCTATGCCGTCCGGGTCTCCCGCCGCTCCCCCGGCTCCCGCTGCAGCGAACGGTCCGACGCGATGATCGCGCGGTGCAGTGCCTGGATGCGGGGGGAGGGTTCCAGACCGAGGCGGCTGGAGAGCTCGTGCCGCAGTTCGCGGTAGACCTCCAGTGCCTGCACCCGGCGTCCGGCGCGGTAAAAGGCGAGCATCAGCTGGGCGTGGAGCGGTTCGTGGGTGCGGTCGTCGGCGGCATGGGCGACCAGCTCGCCCAGCAGCTCGTAGTGGCGTCCGAGCCGGAGTTCGGCGCTGATGCACCGGTCGAGGGCGGAGCGGCGCCGCTCTTCCAGTTCCTTCTTGCGGATCGCCAGGATGGGGCCGACGGGCAGATCGGCGAGGACGGGACCACGCCAGAGGGCCAGGGCCTGGCGGAAGCGGCTGGAGGCGAGCACGTCGTCACCGAGGCTCACGGCGCGGTGGCCGCGCTCCGCCAGCCGGCCGAACTCCTCGGAGTCGACCTCACCCGGCGCGAGGTCGAGCAGGTAGCCGCCGGGGCGGGTGCAGATGACGGTCTTGGGGTCGAGGTCCGGTTCCGCGGTCGCGATCAGCTCGCGCAGGTGACGTACGTACGTGTGGATGGCCGATCCCGCGGTGCGCGGCGCGTCTCCGGCCCACAGCTCCTGCACGCTCTCGGCCACCGAGACGGGCTGGTTGCGGCTCATGGAGAGCAGGGCGAGCAGTTTGGCCGGTTTTAATGCGGTTGGCGTCGCATTGACCCCTGATATGCGGACATCAAATGATCCTAGTACTGAGACGTCCATTCGACTTACCCCCGGATAGTCGTTAGTTACCAGTCACTTCGACCCTAAAAATCCGTCGGTCGGTTTGTCAATCGTCAACCCCCCTTCACACCCTTTGACTTGACCTTATTTCCGCAGGTCAGAGGAGTGCGGGGAGGTAATCCCCAAGGCTCGGTCAAGAAATGGACAGCGTCGGTCTCCAGCCATCGCGGAGCGTGGCTGGAGACCGCCTGTCGTCCTGCTGAAGCCCGGCTGAAGTCCCGCTGCTCACCTGCTGCTTCAGACCTCCAGGCGACCTCTTGAGGACTCCGGCGACGGCTCGGAAGCTCCCTATCGTCCTTCCCGTCCGGTCCGACCGCATGGCGAAAGGTGAGGCGAGTGCTGCTGGCAGACCGAGGAACGCCGCGTGGCGGTCCATGGCGGCAGGCCGTGGACCACGAGGTGGACGGCGAGTACCTCCGCGTGTGGGAGCGCCCCGCACACCCTGCACACCCCGTGCACCCCGCACACCCCGCACACCTCACACACCCCGCTCAGGGACGGCTCGCGCTCGCCGATCAGGGGCGGGCCGTCGTCCTCGTCCACGGCTTCGAGGAGAGCTGGAAGGACTGGCAGGCACTCACGCGGTACCTGCCGGCCGACCTCCGGCTGTTCGCCCTCGACCTGCCCTGGCGGAGCGGTTCACGCCATCTCTGGGCGGACCGGGGCGCCTCGACCGCATGGCTGGAACGCGCTCTCGAACTGCTGCCCGTCCGTCCCGACGCGGTGGTGGCGCATTCCTTCGGCGCGAGCACCCAGCTCGAACTGCTCACCCGGCGCGCACCGGGCGCCTCGGTCCCCACCGTGCTGGTGGCGCCCGTCTTCCGGCCCCACGACCAGCCCGTCGACGCCCGCTTCTTCCACGAGGCGATCGGCCGGTTCCGCGGGGTGCTCGCCGACGGCCTGCGGGCCCAGCTGGGCCCGCGCGCCGAGAAGATCCCCGACGACATCGTCGAAGCCATGATCGGCAAGGTGCGGGAGCGCGTGGAGCCGCACGGCTTCCTGCAGTTCTACGTGACGCTCGGACGTGGTCCGGGCCTTGCGCTCCACCGGATCGAGGCTCCCGTACTGCTGGTCAGCGGCACGCACGACCCGTCGGCGCCGCCGTCCGCGATCGACGCCCTGATGGCGTCGATACCCGACGTCAGGCTCCACCAGGATCCCGGGCTCACCCACTTCTGCCAGCTGGAACAGCCGGCACAGGTCGCCGAGCACGTCATCGCCTTCCTCAAGGCGACATCCCCGCACCACTACGCCAAGGAGGCGATCAGCGCATGACCGCGCTCGAAGACCGCGTGTACGACGTCGTCATCAGCGGAGCGAGCATTGCCGGCAGTGCCGCCGCGATCCTCCTCGCCCGGCGGGGCGTACGCGTCGCCCTGCTCGAACGCCGCTCGGACCCCGCGGCCCACAAGGTGCTGTGCACCCACTACCTCCAGCCCTGCTCCTACCCGGTCCTCGAAGAGCTCGGGCTCATCCCCGATCTGGAGAAGGCCGGCGCCGTGCGCAACGAGGCGCGCTGGTACACGCGCTGGGGCTGGATCGAGCCCAAGGCCGCACCGGCCGGCCCCGAACTGCCGTACTCGTACAACGTCCGGCGCAGCACCCTCGATCCGCTGATCCGCGCCCACGCCGCCCGGACCCCGGGCGTCGACCTGCTGACCGGGCACACCGTGACCGGCCTGGTCCAGGAGGGCGGGCGCACGGTGGGCGCGCGGGTCTCGGGGCCCGACGGGGAGGTCGAACTGCGGGCGCGCCTGGTCGTGGGCGCGGACGGCAAGGACTCGCCGGTCGCCCGGTTCGCCGGGATCGAGACGCGGACGTACGAAAACGAGCGGTTCAGCTACTTCGCGCACTTCCGGAACCTCCCGCTGCGCGACGGGATCACGCACTCCTGGTTCCTGGAGCCGGACGTGGCGTACGCGATGCCGAACGACGACGGGGTCACGGTCGTCGCGGTGATCCCCGGCAAGGACCGGCTGCCGGCCTTCCGCGAGGATCTGGAGGGCGCCTTCACGGAGTTCGTCCGGGCCCTGCCCGGCGGCCCCGACATCGACGCCGCCGAGCGCATCACCAAGATCACCGGAACCGTCAACTACCCGCTGCACTCGCGGCGGCCGGGCGCGCCGGGCGTCGCGCTCATCGGCGACGCCGCCACCACCAGCGACCCGCTGTGGGGCGTCGGCTGCGGCTGGGCGCTGCAGTCCGCCCAGTGGCTGGCCGAGGCGACCGCCACGGCCGCGACGGGTCGCGGTGACCTGGACCAGGCGCTCGCGGCCTACGTACGCCGCCACCGGCGCGGTCTCGGCGGCCACCAGCACCTGGCCATCGACTACGCCAAGGGCCGGCCCTTCAACCCCTTCGAGCGGCTGATGTTCTCGGCGGCGGCCCGCGACGAGGCCATGGCCCGCCACATGCACCTGTTCGCCTCCCGGCTCATCGGGCCGCTGCGCTTCCTCAACCCGGTGGCGCTGGCCCAGGCGTCGGTCGTCAACCTGCGCCACCGGGGGCCGCGCCCCGCACCGCCCGCGCACCTGCCCCGGCCGACCGCCGCGGCGGGTGCCGCCCGGCCCGCGCCCGGCACCCGTACGGCCGCCGGCCCCCGGCCGGCCACCGCAACGGCAACCACCACCGCAACCGCAACCGCAACCACCACGAACGAAAGGCAGACGCCATGAGCGCCGACACCGTCACCCTCACCGCCGAGCAGGACAGCCAGCTCCGGGAGATCGTCCTGGAAGTCCTGGAACTGGACCAGGCCGAGCTCACCGACACGAGCAGCTTCATCGAGGACCACGACGCCGACTCCCTCCTCGCCATCGAGATCCTGGCCCGCATCGAGAAGGACCTGGGCGTCAAGATCCCCCAGGACGCCCTGGTCGAGATGGTCAACCTCGACGGCGTCCGGGCCGTGGTCACGCGCTCCCTGGAGGCCGGTAGCGATGCCTGAGCCGGGCACCCGCCGCGTCGCCATCACCGGTCTGGGGGCGGTGAGCAGCGCCGGCATCGGCGCCGCCGAGTTCACCGCCTCCATCCGGGCCGGCCGCCGCACCACCTCGCCCATCAGCGGCTTCGACACCACCGGCTTCCCCCACACCCACGCGGGCGAGGTGCACGACTTCGACCCCGCCGCGTGGCTGCGCCGGATCGAACCCGCGCGGTGGGGCCGCAGCTCCCAGTTCGCGGCGTCGGCCGCCCGGCTGGCGGTCGCCGACGCGGATCTCACCGAGTCGGCCCTGGCCGGGGCCCGTTCGGGGTCCGTGATGGGCACCACCAGCGGCGAGTCGGCCGTCATCGAGGAGCTCGTCTCCGCCTGGGCGGCGGACGGGCTGAAGTCCCTGGACGGCAGCCGGGTCGGCGCCGTCCCGGCGGGCCGGATCGCCGCCGCGGTCAACAGCGAGCTCGGGCTGTCGGGCGAGGCGCTGACGCTGGCCACCGCCTGTTCGGCCAGCAACTACGCGCTCGGCTACGCCTACGACATGGTGGCGAGCGGTGAGGCCGACTACATGCTGGCCGGCGGCGCGGACTCGCTGAACCGCTGGGCGCACGCCGGGTTCTATCGCCTCGGTGCGCTGGCCGAGGAGATCTGCCGTCCCTTCGACGCGGACCGCGCGGGCATCCTCACCGCGGAAGGCGGGGTCGCGCTGCTCGTGGAGCCGTACGACCGCGCCGTCGCCCGCGGGGCGCGCATCTACGCCGAGGTGCTCGGGTACAGCGTCAACTGCGACGCCGAGCACATGGTGCACCCCGATCCGGGCAGCATCGCCTCGTGCATCCGGGCGGCGCACCGCAGCGCGGGCGTCACACCCGAGGACATCGACTACATCTGCGCCCACGGCACCGGCACCCGCACCAACGACGCGACCGAGGTGGCGGCGGCCCGCGAGGTCTTCGGCGACAGGATCCCGCCGATCAGCTCGATCAAGTCGATGATCGGCCACACGATGGGCGCGGCCAGCGGCTTCGGCGCGCTGATCTGCTGCATGGCCCTGTACGAGGGCTTCCTGCCGCCCACCGCCGGTGTCGAGAACGTCGACCCCGCGCTGGGCGCGGGCGTCGACCCGGTGGCGGGCGTGGCCCGCCCCGCCAGCCCGCGGGTCGTGCAGAACCACGGGTTCGCCTTCGGCGGCAACAACGCCATCACCATTCTCGGAAGGGCCTCATGAGCACCGCCATCGCCGAAGCGGCCGCGGACCGCCCCACGCTCGCCGTCCTTCCGCTGGCCGTCACCGCGGTCGGCGTGGCGACGCCCGCCGGGCTCGGGCTCGAAGCCCTGGGGCGGGCCGTGGCCGAGGGCCTCACGGGACACCCCGAGGCGCTGCCCGGCGACGAGACGCCGCCGCCGCGGCCGGTGCGGACCGTACCCGATCTGCGGACCGAGGAACTGATCGGCCGCAAGGGCGTGCGCCATCTCGACCGGACCACCCGACTGGGTCTGGTGGCCTGCCGGCTGGCGCTGGACGCGCAGCCGGACCCGGTCGGTGAGCGTACGGGTGTCGTGCTCGGCACCAGCACGGGGAGCATCCGCAGCTCCAGCGAGTACTCGATGGAGACGCTGCGCCAGGAGCGCCCCTACCTGGTGAACCCCAGCCTCTTCCCCAACACGGTGATGAACTGCGCGGCCGGCCAGATCGCCATCCGGCACGGACTGCGCGGGGTGAACGCCACGCTGGCCGGCGGTCATCTGGCCGGTGTCCAGGCGCTGCGCTACGCGCGCAACGCGCTGCGCCAGGGGCACGCCGACCGTCTCCTGGTCGGCGGCGTGGAGGAGTTCAGCCCGCAGGGCGCGTGGGGCTGGCACCTGTCGGGGGCGCTCGACCCGCAGGCTCCCGTGGGTGAGGGCGCCGCGGTGCTGGTGGTGGAGCCGCAGGACGCGGCGCTGGCCGCGGGGCGGACGGCCCTCGCCCGGGTACTGGCCTGCGAGACGGGTTTCGCACCGCGGGAGCGCCTTGCCGAGGGGCTGGCGTCGGTGATCGCCGCGGCGCTGCGGCGCAGCGGCAAGGACCCGGCCGAGGTGACCACGGTCTCCCTGGGGTGCACCGGCCGGACCGGCCTGGACCGTGTGGAGGAGAGCGCCCTGGGCCTCGCCCTGGGCGGAGCGCTGCCCGGACAGGTCGTACGGGTCAAGGAAACGGTCGGCGAGTGCTTCAGCGCCGACGGGGTCCTGCAGATCGCGGCGGTGCTCGGTGTGTGGCAGCACGAGGGCCGCACCCACGGCGGCACGGCGGTCGTCACGTCGGTGTCCGGGGACGGCCTGGTGGGCTGCGCCGTCCTCGACACGGCCGGCTCCCCCGGCTGACCGGCACCGGGACGGGCGCCTGCGCGGACACGACACGTACGGGTCCGCGCAGGCGCCCGCCAACCGGCCCGCAACCGCGCCCCGCTACCGCCCCGCACTACCCAGGAAGGAACCCATGTCTACGACGCGAACGCGCCCGGCGGACGCGGCCCCCGGAGCTCCCGGCCCCGGTGAGCTGGTCGCCGCGGCCCTGTCCGGTTCCCAGCAGGCGTGGGCGGCGCTCGTCGAGCGCTACGCCCCGGTGGTGTGGACGGTGGCCCGCTCGCACCGGCTGAGCTCGGCCGACTGTGAGGAGGTCTTCCAGATGACCTGGCTGCGGGTGTACCAGAGCCTGCCCCGGATGCACACGCCGGAGCGGTTCCCGGCCTGGCTCACCACCTGCGCGCGCCGGGAGAGCCTCAAGCAGTACGAACGTTCGGGGCGGTACGTTCCCGTCGGTGACACGGGGAGCCTGGACCGTCCCGTCACCGCGCACGCCGGGCCGGAGGACGCCCTGCTCAGCCGGGAGCGCAGCGCGGAGGTCCTGTCGGCCCTCGCGGAACTGCCCGAGCGGGACCAGCAGCTCCTGGCGCTCCTGAGCTCGGACCCCGCCCCGGGGTACGACGAGGTCAGCCGCCGCCTCGGGATCGCCCGCGGCTCGGTGGGCCCGCTGCGGGGCCGGGCGCTGCGCCGCCTCGGGGAACAGCTGCACAAGAAGTACGGCGTCAGCGGGGCGTACCGGGCCGCGGTGTGAAACGGGCGGAGGCCCCGGCCCACCCGCCGCCGACCGGGCCGGCACCGCTCTGCCCCGCGTCGGCCCGTTCCGCGTCGGCCCGTTCCGCACCGGCCTGCCCCGCATCAGTCCGTTCCGCGTCGGCCTGTTCCGTATCGGTCCGCCCGTAGGCTCCGGGCGCGGTGGACGCGTACGCGTGCGGCGCCGGCCACGCGGCGATGGCCGCGACGAGCGCCTCGGGCGGCCGGCCCGTCGCGGTGCGCAGTTCGTCCAGCAGCGCGTCCTGGACCGCGTCTGCGTCCTGGACCGCGTCTGCGTCCTGGCCCGCGTCCGTGTCCTGGCCCTCTTCCGCGTCCGCGCGCGGCGCCGCGCGCCGGCCGGGATCGGTGTCGCGCATTCCCCGCCCCTCTCCTGTTCGAGCCGACTCGGCGGCGCCGAGGACGGACGCCGCGGGCAATCTACCGGTCAGCGTCCGCAGGCGGCCCCGAGCGGAACCGGCCGCCGCCGGCAGGGCGCGACCGGTCACGGCCGCAGCCGCGACGAACCCGCCCGGCACCTCGGGATCCACGAACTGCCAGGCGGGGTCGGCCGGCGCGTCCTCCGCCGCCGCCAGGCCGTGCGCGAGCCCCGTACCGATTCCCTTCAGGTACGCCTCCGTACGGACCCAGCAGCCCAGGAAGGCACGGAAGCGCTCGGACTCGGGCAGGGCGTCGAGCGTGCGCCGCTGCGCGGCCGGCAGCAGCCGGGCGGCGGCGGTACGCGGCCGCACCTCGGTGGATTCCAGGTCCACGCCGACGGGGCCCAGGGCGAAGCCGTACAGGACCCCGTCGCCCGCGTGGGCCATCGAGAACTCCAGGCCGTGCCCGCCTTCCGCGTAGGGGCGGCCGTGCGGTCCGCCGCACCGCGGGCAGGGCGCCCGCCGCAACCGGACCTCGGACGGGTGGGCACCCAGGTGTCCCGCGAGCAGGACGCGCAGGCCGGCGTGGGCCATGATCTTGCGGTGCCGGTGCAGCGGCCGGTTCAGCCGCTCGGCGCGCGCCCGCTGCTGCGGGTCGAGGAGCCGCGCGGCCGTGTCCGTGTCCGTACCCGCCGGCGGCACGGTGAGCCACCACAGGTGCAGCTCGCCGGGGCGCACCGGCGGGTACGGCGTGGTCACAGCGCCACGCCTCCGTCCACCTGGAGGATCTGTCCGGTGATGTAGGACGCCTTGTCGGAGAGCAGGAAGCCCGTCAGGTCGGCGACTTCCCGGGCGGTGCCGAAGCGCCGGAGCGGGACCGCCGCGAGGGCTTCCTTGCGTGCCTTGTCGCTGAGGTCGTCCGTCATGTCGGTCTCGATGAAGCCGGGAGCCACGACGTTGACCCGGATGCCGTGCCGGGCGAGCTCCTTGGCGAGGGTGCGGCTGAGGCTGTTCACGCCGCCCTTGGAGGCGGCGTAGTTGGCCTGTGTGGCGTGGCCGTAGACGCCGGCCACCGACGAGATGTTGACGATCGCGCCCGCGCGCCGCTTGAGCATGCCGAATCCGACGGTCCGGCAGAAGTTGAACGTTCCGGTGAGGTTGGTGTCGATCACCGAGGTCCAGTCGTCGACGGGCATCATCACGAGGTGGTTGTCCTTGACGATCCCGGCCGAGTTGACCAGGCCGTACACCGGCCCGAGCGCGTCCTCGGCCCGCTGGACGAACGTCTCGACCGCCTGGTGATCCGCCACGTCGCACGGCTCGTGGAAGCAGGAGACGCCCCGGGCGCGGACCAGTTCGGCCGTCTCCTCGGCGGCCGCCGAGGCGGACCTGCCGCAGAAGGCTATGTCGTACCCCTCGGCGGCGAGGTGGACGGCGACGGCCCGGCCGATGCCGCGCGTGCCCCCGCTGACCATGACCATGCGCCGCGGCGCCTCCTGGTCCGCGGGGGCGGCGGGGCGGGTGCCGGTGCTGGTGACGGTGTGCGACGCGGTCATCGGTTCTCCCAGATGGCGAGGGCGCGGGCCTGGATGTCGGCGGAGAAGTTGTCCTTGAACGCGGTGCTGCGGGCCCGCTTGTCCTCGTCGGGGTGCAGGAGGCAGTCGTACGCGATCTTCGGGCCGCCCTCGGCGAGTTCTTCGGGCGAGTAGACGACGTGCAGCGGGGTGACCTTCTGGTCCTCGATGAGGATCTGACCGCGCGTGGGATGGCTGCGCGTGTGGAACGCCCACATCAGGTCGCGCAGGTCGGTGGGGTCGATGTCGTCGTCGAGGACCATGATCCGGGTGACCCAGTAGCCGACCTTGGGGCGCAGCGCCAGATGGGCGATGGCGCGCGTGAGCATGCGCGTGCTGGTGAACGCGGAGCGCTCGCGCCAGTCGCGCGGAACGGTGACGGCCAGCAGGTTGATGGCGGTCTCCGGCACGATCCAGGCGGCGGTGACCGGGAGCCCGGCCGCGCGGAGCTGGTGCAGGGCCTCGGCCGAGTACGTCGTACCGACCGCGGTGTGGTCCTCCTCGACGGGCTTTCCCGCGGAGACGACGGGCAGGATCGGGTTGTCGCGGTGGGTGATGGCGCTGATGTGGAAGACGGGCCAGGGGTTCGCCTTGCCGGTGAGGTAGCCCGCGTATTCGCCCATGGGTCCCTCGGGCGCGGTCTCGTCGAGGGAGACGTGCCCTTCGATGACGATCTCCGCGGTGGCGGGCACCTCCAGGTCGACGGTCTTGCAGCGCACGAGTTCCAGGGGCTCACCGAAGTGGGCGCCGAGGTAGCCGGCCTCGTCGGTCCCGGAAGGGAGTCCCATGCCGCAGGCGAAGGGGACGGCCGGCTCGGCGCCCTGGACCAGGGCGAAGGGCATGGGCTCACCGCGGTCGCGCCACAGCTTGAAGATCTTCCCGACGTCCTGGAGCGGCCGGACCATGCCGGCCATCCGGCGGCCGTCGATCATCATGACGCGCGCGATGGACCAGTTGGTCCAGCTGCCGTCGGGGGTGCGGACGACGATCGCCCCCCAGGTGTTGATGTAGCGGCCGCCGTCCCCGTCGTGGATGAGCGGTACGGGAAAGGAGTCCAGCGTGGCGTCTTCGCCGAGCAGCACGTTCTCCTGGCAGGGCCCGTGGTCGACGACGACCGGCGCGATGGGCTCGCGGCCGCGCGCCGCGGCCAGCTCCTCGACGATGTCCAGCGGGTGGGCGGCGGCGTCGAGGCCGAGGGAGAGGGCGACCCTGGCCCAGGGGGCGCCGGGCGCCGAGCTGAGCGCGGCGGGGGCGCCGAGGACCCGGAAGCCGGGTGCGTAGCCCTTGACCGCGGTGAACAGCGGAGCCGGGTCGCGGTTCTCGGCACTGCGCCGGATGACGGCGCCGATCTCCAGGTGGGTGTCGGCCGGCGTGTGCAGCTCCCGCACGTCGCCCAGCTCGGCGAGAGCGGCGAGGTGCTCGCGCAGGCTCGTCAGGTGCTTCGTCATATGTGCTTCCTCAGACGTGGATCGCGCTCTGCGCGAGGGGTCGCGTGGTGGTGTGGGTGGGGGCGGGGCCCTCGGCCCCTGCGGGCGGCTCGCCCCAGCGCGGGAAGGTCTCGGAGTCGATTCCGAAGAGGTCCAGTGCCCGGCCCACGGACTGGTCGACGACTTCTTCCAGACCCTTGGGGCGGGTGTAGAAGGCCGGGACGGGGGGCGCGATGATGCCGCCGTTCTCCGTCACGGTCGTCATGTTGCGCAGGTGGGTGAGGGTCAGCGGGGTCTCGCGGACCATGAGGACGAGCCGGTTGCGTTCCTTGAGGGTGACGTCGGCCGCCCGGGCGAGCAGGGTGTCGCAGGTGCCGACGGCGATCTGGGCGAGGCTCTTCACGGAACAGGGGGCCACGATCATGCCCCGGGTGCGGAACGATCCGCTGGCGATGGGCGCGCCGACGTCGTCGGGCGAGTAGTGGAAGTCGGCGAGGTCCTGAACCTGCGCGGTGCTCAGGTCGCTCTCGTAGGAGAGGGTCAGCCGCGCGGACCGTGACATCACCAGGTGCGTCTCGATGCCCGCCGCTCTGAGGACCTGCAGGGTGCGGATGCCGTAGGCGATGCCGGTGGCACCGCTGATGCCCACCACCATCCGGTTCGATCCGCGCGGGTACGAGATGTGGTTCATGTACGTGCCTTCCTGCCCGCGAGGGCCGCTCACGGGGTATGCCGACGCGGGCTCGGTGCCCGGTGGGGTCACTTCTCGGGGGCCTGGACGACCGCGGTGGACCAGGTGAAGCCGCCGCCGGCGCCCGCGACCACTGCGAACTCGCCGGGCCGGAGCATGCCGCCGCTGACGATGTCGGCCATGTTGGCGAGCATGTCCCCGGCGCCCAGGTGTCCCGTCCTGCCGCCGAGCAGTACGGTCTCGGCCTTGAGTACTCCGGTGAGGGAGCCGTACATCACGTCGACGAGGCGGGGACCCATGCGGGGCATGGTGAACAGCCGGATGCGCGGGTCGTGCGGGTGCAGTCCGGCCTCGTCCAGGGCCTGGTCGAGGGAGGCGCGGACGTGGACGCGGGCCGCCTGGGGGAAGACGTCCTTGCCCGCGGCCTCGTAGAACGCCTTGCGTTCGACGTTCGTCTCCCAGGTGGTGCGGTCCTGCATCGGCAGCTGGGTGAAGGGCCGGTCGCCGCGTTCCATGCCTTCGAGGCCGGCGGCCGTGGAGTGGGTCAGGGACAGCAGGTGCAGATCGTCCTGTCCGCCGTCGCGCCGGTGCAGGAGCGCGGCGGTGGCGCCGTCGCCGTAGCCGATGTCGGAGTGCATGCTCCAGCGGTCCCAGGCCGGTGCGTGGTAGCGCTCGCCGGTGGTGACCAGGGCCGCGGACAGCGAGGGGTCGCCCAGCAGCTGGGTGCCGGCCACCAGCAGCCCCGTCGCGCCGCCGGTGCACAGGGCTTCGATGCCGAACGGCAGGGCGGTGGGCGGCAGGCCGAGCTCGTTCGCCATGTAGTGGGCGTACGACCACTTCTCGTGCCCCTGGTGGAAGACGCGCGCGTGGGCGAGGAAGCCGATGCGCCCGGGGTCCCATCCCGCGCGGTCGAGGGCCTTGCGGCCGGCTCGTACCGCCATCTGGGGCGCGGCCAGGTCGGCGGTCACGGGAAGCTCCGTGACGCCGAGCTGCTCGGCGCGCTCCGGGGTGAGGCGGCCCGCGGCGATCTGGTCCCGCGTCGTCTCCGTGGTGCCGGGCAGCCAGGTGGTGACCGCCTTCACGCCCAGTCCGCCCTCGAACTTCATCGCCTGGTTCCCTCCGTCGGCCGCTGGTTTACGCCCGTACAGAGCGGGTCGGGGACCGGATGGATACAGGCGGCGGCAAAGGGTTCTGCGGGATCCTCGCCGCGGCCGTGGGCGTGGGCGTGGCCTGGGCGGCCGGTGGGCGGTGGCCGGGGCGGTGACGGGAAAGCCGCCTGGAGTCCGGCGGGGGTTCCGGGCTCCAGGCGGCGGTCGGTGGTGGCTCCGCGTGGCGTCGGGCGCCTTCGGGCGCGTCGGGCGGCCCTACGCGGCGCCGGGCGGCGGCGTCATGCGGCGCCGGGCGGCGGCGTCATGCGGCGCCGGGCGGCCTCACGCCGCGTCCGTCTCGGTGCGCCGGGCCATCAGCAGCCCGACCAGCAGGGCCAGGACTCCGATCCCGGCCGCGATGAACCAGGCGTGCCGGAAGGCCTCCAGCGTGTCGGCGCCGGGGCCGGGGGTGCCCAGCACGGCGATGAACACCGAGATGCCGATGACGAGGCCGACCTGGCGGACCATCATGTTGACGGCGGACCCGGTGGCGAAGGAGGCCGGGGGCAGGTCCTTGGTGACGAGGCCGACGAGCGCGGTGGTGCCCAGAATGGTGCCGACGGGGGTCAGCAGGGCGCCGGGCAGCAGCATGGTGACGTAGTCGGGCTCGCTCTGGGCGGCGATGCCCCACCACAGGACGCCTGCGGCGAGCAGGGCGCAGCCGAGGACGACGACGGTGGTGGCGCCGAGCTTCTTCACCAGCGGGCCGGTGGCCATGGCCATGACCGGCATCAGGAAGGTGCCCGGCGCGAGGGCGAGCCCGGTCTCCAGCGCGGAGTAGCCCCAGATGTTCTGGCACCAGAGCATGAACGAGAAGAGCATCGCGCCGAAGCAGGAGTTGAAGACCAGCGCGGTCAGGTTGGCCAGGCTGAAGGACCGTACCCGCAGCAGCGAGAAGGCGACGACGGGGTTGGGGTGCCGCGCGGAGCGCCGGAAGAACTCGGCGAGGCAGACGACGGTCAGCGCGAAGCAGCCGAGGACGCGTGCCGAGTCCCAGCCCCACTCCGGCGCCTTGATGAGGGCCAGCGAGGCGGCGGCGACCGCGATGACGACGAGGACCGAACCGAGCAGGTCGGGCAGCGGACCGCGGTCGGGCTGCGCGGCGGTCGGCAGGACGCGGCGGCCGACCAGCAGGGCGGCGATGCCGAACGGCAGGTTGATGAGGAAGATCCACCGCCAGTCGAGGTTGACCAGCGCGCCGCCGACGATCGGGGCGAGCGCGGCGGCCACGCCCCCCACCGCTGTCCAGGCCCGTACGGCGCCACCGCGCCGCTCCGGCGGATAGGTGGCCAGCAGCAGACCGAGCGAGGTGGGGACCATGGCGGCGGCGCCTAAGGCCTGCAGCACCCGGGCGGCCACCAGCATGGGGACCCCCTGCGATGCCGCGCACAGCGCGGAGGCCAGGGTGAACAGGCCGAGCCCGAGCAGGAATCCGCCTTTGCGGCCGGAGCGGTCCGCGAGCCGGCCGGCGGGCACGAGGGCCGCGGCGAAGACGATCGAGTAGGCGTTGAGGGTCCAGGACAGCGCCGCCGCGGTGGTGCCGTGGAAGTCCTCCTCCAGGGCGGGGAACGCGACGTTGACGATCATCATGTCGAGGCTCGACATGACGAAGCCGGCGCACACGACCAGGAAGACGAGTGTGCGGTGGCGCCGGGCCTCCGGTGACTCGGGTGGCGCCGCCGCCACGTCGTTCGCGGGGACGGCGTCCCCTGCGGTCTGAGTCATCTCTTCTCTTTCCCTTCGCTGGGCGGGCTACGCCTGCAAGGTAGCAGTGACTAACTACTCAGTCAACGACACCGCTTCCCCCTCGCGGGTCACATTTAGGCCCGCCGCGTGGTTTCATGTGGACCATGGAACGAATGACGGGCGGCGAGCGCCGCAAACAAATTCTGGAAATCGCCTCCGAGGAGTTCTCGCACGGAGGCTATTACGGAACTTCGGTGGAGACGATCGCCCGGAAGGCAGGAATCAGCCAGCCTTACGTGTTTCGTATCTTCGACACGAAAAAAGGGCTCTTCATTTCCGTTGTCGAAAATTCATTCGACCGGGTCGTGGCATCCTTCGACGAGTCGGCAGAGGGCCTGACCGGCGTCGATGCCCTCGTCGCGATGGGTGACCGATACCGCTCCCTGGTGCGCGACCGACTCTTTCTACTGATTCAGCTCCACGGTTTCGCCGCATCCGACGACCCGGACATCCGATCCGCGGTCCAAACCGGATTCGGACGCATGTGGAATGCCATCCAGAATAATTCCGGAGCCGATGACGTCACCGTCAAGCGGTTCCTGGCCTTGGGCATGATGCTGAATGACATGGCTGCCATGGATCTCTGGAACTTGGACGAACCCTGGGCCAAGGCGTGCGTCGCATCCCTCCCCGTGGAGAGCTGGGCGGGCTGACACCGCCCCCTCGGGGGCGGTCGCCGGCCACCCCCTCACGACGAGGGGGCGGCCGGCGGCCGCCTCCGGGACACCTCCGTGTCACCTCGCGGAGGGCGGCCGCTCGTCGGTCTCCGCTCCCTGCGTCCAGGCTTCCACGATCCAGCCGTCGACGATCCGCAGGATGTCGACGCCGACCCAGGTGATCCGCTTTCCGGGCACGTCGGACGGCCAGCCGGTCCGCCCCAGGCAGGTGGCGGTGCCGAACCAGCGGCACACCGCGAGCTCGCCGTCGACCACCGGCCCCAGGTCCGTCTCGTAGCGCAGCCCCTCGAACTTGCCCGTGAAGCCGGCGACCCAGTCGGCCATAGTGGCCGGGTCCCGGATCGTGTCCGGGTCGATCGTCGCCCCCGCGGTGGGCAGGTGCAGCCGGTAGTCCGCACTGATGATCTTGTGTGCGGCGCCGGGGTCCTCGTTCCACATCTCCAGCCAGCCGTCCCACAGTTCGGCCGCCGTACGCGTCCTCGACTCCATAAGCCCGTCCTTCTCGCTCGCTAGCTCGCAGCCGGGGCCCGGAACGGGGCCCCATCGCCACAGAGCCGCGCCACACCGCCCCGCGTACACCCCGGGCCGGTGTATCTGCGGTCGCGCCCCGGCGGTCTGTCGGAAGACGACGGCCCTGGAGGGCCGGCACAGCGATGGGCGAAGCCCAGGACAGGAGAGCCCGCGATGCGCTTCAGCGACGGCCTGACGGTCGAGGCGGCCGCCACCTGGCTGCCCGCCACCACCCAGAGCGCGTACGCGCTGGTGGCGGACGGCATCCTCGACCCTGACGTCCCGGAGGCGGCCGGAGTGGTCGAAGTACCGGTCTCCTACGACGCGTCGGCCCCCGACATGGCCGTGTCGGCCGGGCTGAAGGCCCTGGGCCTGGCGGGAGTCGACGCCGCCGACGTCGGCCTCCTGCTGCACAACTGGATCTACCACCAGGGCCACGACTTCTGGTCCCCGGCCCACTACGTGGCCGACCGGGTGGGAGCCTCGTCGGCCCTCCCCTTCGGCATCCAGCAGATGTGCCACGCGGGGGCGATGGCCCTGCACACGGCCGCGGCCTACCTCACCGCGGATCCCACGCTCGGCACCGCCCTGATCACCACCGCGGACCGCTTCGACCCCGCCGGCTTCGACCGCTGGCGCGGCGACTACCAGGTCGCCTACGGGGACGGCGCCACCGCCGCCGTTCTCGGCCGGTCCGGGCGGGGACTGCGCCTGGTGGCACACGCCGTGCTGGCCGCGCCCGAGATGGAGTCCATGTACCGCGGGGCCGACCCGTTCAGCCCCGCCCCGCTCGCGCACGGCCGGCCCATCGACGTACGCCGCACCAAGCGCGCGTTCCTGGAGGCGGGCGGCATGGACCGGTTCGCCAAGACCGGCCCGGAGGCGGTGCGTTCGGTGGTGCTGCAGGCCCTGGCGGAAGCGGGCCTGGCCCCCGACGACCCGCGGATCGGGTGCGTCGCCCTGCCCCGGCTGGGCCCCAAGGTCCTCGAACTGATGTACCTCCCGGCCCTGCGCGAGCTCGTACCGGTGGAGCCGGTACGCCTCGGCGCCCGGACCGGGCACCTGGGCTGCGGCGACCCGGTCGCCAACCTCGCGGAGATCGGCGCGTCCCGGGACCTGCTGGCACCGGACGCATACGCCCTCGTCCTCACGGGCGGCGGCGGCTTCACCTGGTCCTGCCTCGTGGTCCAGCGGCTCGGCGACGGCTGGGGGGCCGGACGATGAGGAACCGGATCAGCGAGCTGCATTCCCTGCGGGAGCAGGCGCGGCGTGGACCGAGTGAGCGTGCGACCGAGGCCCAGCACGCGAAGGGCAAGCTGACCGCGCGCGAGCGCATCGCGCTGCTTGTGGACGAGGGTTCCTTCAAGGAGGTCGAGCAGTTGCGCCGGCACCGGGCGACCGGGTTCGGCCTGGAGAGCAAGAAGCCCTACACCGATGGTGTGATCACGGGCTGGGGCACGGTCGAGGGCCGGACGGTCTTCGTCTACGCGCACGACTTCCGGATCTTCGGCGGCGCGCTGGGCGAGGCCCACGCCACGAAGATCCACAAGATCATGGACATGGCGATCGCGGCGGGTGCGCCGCTGGTGTCCCTGAACGACGGTGCCGGTGCCCGTATCCAGGAGGGCGTCTCGGCGCTGGCCGGTTACGGCGGGATCTTCCAGCGCAACACGCGGGCCTCGGGTGTCATCCCGCAGATCTCCGTGATGCTGGGCCCGTGCGCGG
This sequence comes from Streptomyces venezuelae, assembly GCF_008642275.1. Classification (NCBI taxonomy): domain Bacteria; kingdom Bacillati; phylum Actinomycetota; class Actinomycetes; order Kitasatosporales; family Streptomycetaceae; genus Streptomyces; species Streptomyces venezuelae. Next base: position 5,065,358 of record NZ_CP029189.1, on the reverse strand, counting down.
GCGGCGCCGCCTACTCCCCGGCCCTCACCGACTTCGTGTTCATGGTCCGGGAGACCTCGCAGATGTTCATCACCGGCCCGGACGTGGTCCGCGCGGTGACCGGCGAGGAGATCACCCAGAACGGGCTCGGCGGCGCGGACGTGCACGCCGAGACCTCCGGTGTCGCGCACTTCGCGTACGACGACGAGGAGACCTGCATCTCCGAGGTCCGCTACCTCATCTCGATGCTCCCCTCCAACAACCGCGAGAACCCGCCCGTCCACGAGAACGGCGACCCGGCCGACCGGCGCAGCGAGGTCCTCCTGGACCTGGTCCCCGCCGACGGCAACCGCCCCTACGACATGCTCAAGGTCATCGAGGAGCTCGTCGACGAGGGCGACGTGCTGGAGGTCCACGAGCGGTGGGCCCGCAACATCATCTGCGCGCTGGCCCGGATGGACGGCCAGGTCGTCGGGATCGTCGCCAACCAGCCCGGCCACCTCGCCGGTGTCCTGGACATCGAGGCCTCCGAGAAGGCCGCACGTTTCGTCCAGATGTGCGACGCGTTCAACATCCCGATCATCACCCTGCTCGACGTCCCCGGCTTCCTGCCCGGCGTCGACCAGGAACACGGCGGCATCATCCGCCACGGCGCGAAACTCCTGTACGCGTACTGCAACGCCACCGTCCCGCGGATCAGCCTGATCCTCCGCAAGGCCTACGGCGGCGCCTACATCGTCATGGACTCCCAGTCCATCGGCGCGGACCTCACCTACGCCTGGCCGACCAACGAGATCGCCGTGATGGGCGCCGAGGGCGCGGCCAACGTCATCTTCCGCAAGCAGATCGCCGACGCCGAGGACCCCGAGGCCATGCGCACGCGGATGGTCAAGGAGTACAAGGCCGAACTGATGCACCCGTACTACGCGGCCGAACGCGGCCTCGTCGACGACGTCATCGACCCCGCCGAAACCCGCGAAGTCCTCGTCAGCGCCCTCGCCATGCTCCGCAACAAGCACGCCGACCTGCCGTCCCGCAAACACGGCAACCCCCCGCAGTAACCGCGAAGGAGACCCAGCACCGATGAGCATCACCGCAGGCAGCACAGGCACCGCAGGCACCGCAGGCACCGCAGGCCCACTGCTGAAGGTCGTGAAGGGCGACGTCGCACCCGAGGAACTGGCCGCGATCACCGCCGTCCTGCTCGCCCGCGCCGCCACCGTCCCGGCCCAGCCCTCCCTCCGCGCCCTCCGTTCCCGGGCCGGCTGGCGCCGCCTGGAGCGCACCCCCGGCTTCCGCGCCCCGCACAGCTGGCGCTGATCCGGGACCGTCCGGTCACCGGCGCCGGCCCCGCACCTCCCCGACGAGCCGTTCGGTGTCCCGGACCAGGTCGGCGGGGTCCCCGGACGGTGCGGGGACCCGGTCGGCGTCCGCGTCGCACCACTCGATCAGGGTGCGCGCCCAAGGCCCGTGGTCCCGGGCGACCGCGGCGAGCACCTCGGCCGGCGCCATCCCGGCGTCGTAGAACGCCAGCGCGGCCAGCCCGGTGAGCGCGTACGCCCCGGCGACCCGCGCCTCGACCTCGTCGTGGCCGTGGCCGTCGGCGCGCAGCCTGCGGCGTGCGGGCTCCAGGTACGCGGCTTCGAGCGCTCCCCGGCACATCCGGGGCAGCACCCGTTCCGCGACGTCCTGCGGCATGTCGCGGTCTCCGGCCACGGCCCGGACCTCGTCCAGCGCGACGGAGACCGGGTCGTCGGTCCGGGTGACCCGTACGACGGAGCCGGTCCGCCGGGTGACGTGCAGGACCGTCGCGGGCGCGCGCAGCCGGCGGACGGCCGCGTGGAGCCGGGTGTCGTGGGTGAAGACGACCACCTGCCGGCGCAGGGAGCAGAAGTGGAGGACGCGGGCGAGTCCTTCGACCTTCTCCGGGTCCATGGACTGCACGGGGTCGTCGATCACCAGGAAGCCGAAGGGGCTGTCGGCGTGCGTGGCCCGCGGGAGGAACAACGAGAGCGCGAGCGAGTGGAGTTCGCCCTGGCTCATCACGCCGAACGCGGGTGCGTCGACGGTGTCCACGGAGGCGTCCAGCATGACCTTGCGCGCGTTGGCGGTGCCCGCGAGGGCGATCGAGCCGAGCGAGACGCTGCTGCGCTCGCACAGCAGTTTCCAGATGCCCTGGGACTGGTCGGCGAAGGGCCGTAGCCGTTCCTCACGCAGTTCGTCCGTGGCCTCCTTCAGCCAGGCCCGAACCTCCCTGATCTGCTTGACGAGTGGGCGGGCGGCCTCCGCCGCCTCCGCGGCGCGTAGGCATTCGGCCAGGCGCAGGGCGAGGGGCTGCCACCGGCCGTCCTGCTCTGCGATGCGGTCCGCGGCCTCCTCGCCCTGTCGCCGACACGCGTCGGCCAGTGCTGCCGCCACGCGCTCGATGCGGTCAGCGAGTTCGCGCGGGTCGGTGACGTCACGGCAGGCGGCCCACTCGTCCCAGAGCCGGGCGAGCGGCGGGGCATCGTCCTGGAGCCGGCCCGGAACCGGCCGTACGAGGTCCCGTACGGCCCGTGCCGCGGCCTCCAGGCCCGTACGGGCGCCCTGCGCCTCGGCGGCCTCCCGCCGGAGCCGGTCCGCCTGCTCCCGGGCGCGCGCCGACCAGTCCTCGTCGAGCCGGCCTCCGGCGCCGCACACCGGGCAGTCGGCGGACCCCGGGTGGCGGCGTCGGTGGTCCTGGGCGCGCTCCAGCAGTTCGATCAGCTGCAGGGCGTCCTCGGCGGTGCCGCTCCGGGCGTCCTCGGCGGTGGCCGCGGCCTCCCGGAGCCGGGCGACCGCGCCCTCGACCGCGCGCGGGTCGGGGCCTTCGAGGTCGGCGAGGCGCCGCAGCCGGGCGAGTTCGCCGCCGTCCGCCGCGGCCTGGACCTTGAGCAGCCCGCGCAGCCGGTCGAGGTCCGGCAGCCGTCCGCCGAGCGCCGCCACGGCCTCGGCGGCCCGCGGGTCGTCCGACTCCGACAGTTCGGCGGTCACGGCGCGGATCAGGTCACCGGCTCCGGAGACCGTGTCGGTGAGCTTCTTCGACCGGGCGCGGGCTTCCCTGTCGGCGTCGCCGAGCAGGTCCAGCCCGAGGATCTGCGCGAGCGCGTCGTGCAGGGCGCTCATCCGCCCGTTGATCATCGCGCCGAGTTCGCTGTACGAGAGGAACGGCCGGTAGAGGGAGAGGTCCTCGGCGTCGATGATCTCGCGGGGGTCCTGCTCGGGTCCGTCCGGCCGGTGGAGGACCGTCCGGGAGTCCTCCAGTCCGTCTCCGTGCCAACTCCTGCGGACGGTCAGCGGATCACCCCCGCCGTCGGGGCCCAGCGCTACCGACACCTGGGGCGCGGTGGGGTGGTGGAGGTTGCGCCAGCCCTGCTTCCAGATCTGGGTCCGGTCCTGCCAGCGGAAGTTGTCTCCGGTGAGCACCATCTCGGCGGCCTCGGCGAAGCTCGACTTCCCCGACCCGTTGCGGCCCGTGACGATGGTGAGGCCGGGGCGTGGTTCGAGGTCGAGGGTCACGGCCGGTCCGATGCCGCGCCAGCCGGCGGCCGATATCGAGCGCAGGTACAGCGGCCCGGACCGCCCGGTGCTCCTGGGCCGCGCCTCGGGCAGCAGCCCGGCCGCGAGCTGCTGCGCCGCGGGGGTCAGTGCGGACGCCGCGAGGCGGCCGAGCAGCAGGTCGCGGAGGGAGGGGCTGGGCTGGTCACTCACGGCGGCTCCTTGCGCGGGCGCGGGCGGTGTTGATCAAGCTGCTCGCCCATGGTGCCCGAATCCGGCGCCGTCGCGGGGCGGAACGGTCCGGCGGGCGCACGGCCTCCTGCCGGTGTCCCGCCGTGTCCCGGAGTTCCGTCCGCTCCCCTCGTTCCGGTGGTCCGTACGAGGGAGGTGGGGCGGGGTCTGTGGGTTTTGGGGTGTGGGTAGGGGTGAGGGGCGTGCTTAGGCTGGTCATGAGCCCGCATAGTGCCGTTGACCTGGTGCTTTGTGGGGAGGGAGCTCTCAGTGAGCTCGGAGTGGATGGGGCGGCGGGATGCGTGAGCTGGTGGAGACGGCGCAGCGGTGGGTGGCCGAGGGGCGGGCGGGGTATCTGGCCCGGCCCGTGACCGAGCAGGGGTTCGGGCCGCGGGATCCGGCCGGGGCCGTGCTCGTCGACACCCGGGGGGAGTGTGTCGGCACGCTCTACCGCGGGGTCTTTGACGCGGAACTCGCCGCCGAGGTCGCGGCCCTGCCGGCCGGGGTCTCGGCCCGGGTGTGCGAGGTGTCCGTGCGCGCGGCCGAGGCCGTGGAGGCGAAGCTGACCTGCGGCGGCCAGGCCGAGGTGCTGCTGCAGCCGCTCTCGGCGATCCCGGCCCAGTGGTGGGAGCTGCTCGGCGAAGGGGTCGGGGTGGCGCTGGTGACCCGGCTGAACGAGGCCGCGAACCAGGCCGCCAGCGAGGTCGTACGGGCCGCGGACGCGCCCGGTGACGATGCCGGGCGGCGGGCGGGCGAGCTGCTGGCGACCCGGCGGGCCGGGCGGGACGCGCTCTACGCGGAGTCGGGCCTGGTGCTGGTGGAGGCGTTCCCCTCGGCCCCGTACGTAGTGATCGGTGGCGGCGGTGAGCTCGCCGAGATCATCGAGCGGCAGGCTCTGCTGCTGGGCTGGGAGGCCGTGCTGGTCACCGGCCCGGAGGAGGCCTGTGCGGCGCTGGAGGCGCGCCGGGACGCCGCGTGCCTGGTCATGCTGAGCCACGAGGAGTCGTTCGACGTGCCGACGCTGCGGGTGGCCCTGGCGCAGGAGGTGCCGTACGTCGGCGCGCTGGGCTCCCGCAAGACCACGGCCCGGCGGCGCGAGGGGCTGCTGGCGGCCGGGGTCAGCGAGGCCCGGCTGGCGCGGGTGCACGGACCGATCGGCCTGGACCTCGGCGCCCGCACCCCGGCGGAGACCGCGCTGGCGATCTGCGCCGAGATCCTGGGGGCGCTCGGGGAACGCAAGGCGTCGGGGGCCCTGCGGGACGCGGAGGGCCCCATCAACCCCTAGCTAGGGCGTGTCCGGGGAGCTTCACATGCCGAGGGCCCGCTTCAGCTGGGTCTTGTTCATGTCCGAGCGGCCGTGGACGTTGCGGCGCCGCGCCTCGGCGTAGAGCTGTTCGTAGGTGGGTCCCTGCGCGCCCGAGTGGGAGTGCAGGCCCCCGCGGCGGGACGAGGAGATGTCCTCGACGGATTCCCTGCTCGCGGTCCGGGACTCACCGGCCCGGGCCCGTTCCTTGTTCACCGTCCGGGCGGCGATCTCCTTCGCCTTCTTCTCGGGCTCTCCGCGCTGTTCCAGGCCCTCCTTGATGTGTTCGTACTGTCGTTCGCGCTTCGGGGAAGATCCGCGGGGCATGGCCGGCCTCCTGCTCGTTCGGCGGGTACGGACACCGGGCGTGTACCCCGGATGGCCCACGGCATCCGGTCATAGCGACGCACATCGGACGCGTGTGCGTGAAAATGGTCGGTATGGACACGACCCTGAGCGTGGACGCGACCCTCGCCGACATCGCCTGGTTCCTGGTGGTCGGCATCCTCGTCGCCGGCTTCCTGCTGGGCGGCTTCCTGCTGGGCAAGAAGGTACGGGCGAAGGAGCCACCCCCGCCCACCGCCGAGAGCCAGCCACATCTGCCGGAGGGCGGAGCGGTCTACGAGGTCCGCGAGGAGCGGGATTCCGTGGAGATCCCCGAGGGTGGTCTGCGTCCGCACGAGATGCAGGGCTACGGGAACTTCGGCTCCACCACCTCCACCCACCCGGACGAGGTCCGGGCGGAACGGGAGTCCGGCTACAAGCTGCCGGAGGGTCCGGGACCGCATCCGCAGCCGGGGGCCCCGCCGGACGCCGGGCGCGGCGCACACGCCTGAGTCCACCGCACCCGTCGTCTTGCCCCTCGTCTTGCCTCTGGACCTCTGACCCGCGCCTCCCGCGCGGGTCAGAGGTCCGTCCGCAGCCGCAGCACCTCCGGCGGCGGATGCCGGGTCGAGGTGTACCGCACCTCCGCCGTGAGCGGTGGGTCGAGCACCCGGAACGGGACCTCGCCGAGCCCGATCGCCGTGACCGTGGCCAGGGGCGGCGCCGCCGCCCCGCGGGCGGTCACTTCGGCCGCCACCTCCGCACGCAGGGCGGCGCTCAGCGGGCTCGACACCAGCGGGATCTCGTCCCCGACCGGCAGGACGAGCACCAGGGCGAGCGGCCGGCGCGGGGAGCCGGTGTAGCCGACCACGGCCGCGTCCCGGACGTCGGTGTGCCGCAGTTTCCGCCAGCCGCGCCGGCCGGACGGATAGACCTGGTCCAGCCGTTTCACGACGAGGCCCTCGATCCCGCTGGCCGGCAGGGTCTCGTACCAGGTGGCGGCCAGTTCCGGGTCGGTCGTCATCGGCACGGGCTGGAGCGGCGGCCCCAACGGCAGCAGCAGGTCGACGAGGAGGGCCCGGCGGCGCTCGTACGGGCGGTTGCGCAGGTCGAGCCCGGCCAGTTCGAGGACGTCGAAGGCCGCGTACGAGGCGGGCAGGCGCTGCGCGAGCACGGCGGCCCGGGCGGCGGTGGCCGCCGCGCGGCGCTGCACCAGGGCGAAGTCCGTGCGCCCCGCGTGCCAGACCACCACTTCGCCGTCGAGGACCGTGTCGGCGGGCAGCAGCAGCGCGGCCGCCGCCAGGTCGGGAAAGGCGCTGGTCACGATCCGGCCGGAGCGTGCCTGGAGCGTCACGTCGGTCGCCGAGCGCAGGACGACGAGCCGGTGGCCGTCGAACTTGGGCTCGTACGCCAGTCCCGCACCGCGCGGCAGGGTGCGTACGGCGGCGGCCAGCGCGACGCGGATCACGGCAGCCGCCCCGCCTGCCCGGGGTCGGTCAGCGGGCCGAAGAGGTCCCCGTCACGGGCGAGCCTCGGCGCGATGTCGCCGGCGAGGAAGACGAGCCCGGCTGCGGTCCGGCAGGTCTCGACCTCGGCCCAGGACACGGGCGCGGACACCGTGGGCCGGGCCCGCGCCCGCAGGGTGTAGGGGGCGGCGGTGGTCTTGGCGGCGGCGTTCTGGCTGTGGTCGACGAAGACCTTGCCGGGGCGCAGCGCCTTGGCCATGCGGTGGACGACCAGGTCGGGGTGCTCGCGCTCGGCCTCCTGGGCGAGCTGCTTCGCGTATGCGGACACCCGCTCGGACGGGGTCGGCTCCAGCGGGACGGCCAGGTGCATGCCCTTGGAGCCCGAGGTCTTGGCGTAGGCGTGCAGGCCGTCGGCGGCGAGCCGCTCGCGCAGCCAGAGCGCGGCGGCGCAGCACTCGACGACGGTGGCGGGCGGGCCGGGGTCGAGGTCGAGGACCATGCGGTCGGCGAGGGCCGGATGGCCGGCGGTCCACTGGGGGGTGTGGAACTCCACGACGAGGTTGGCGGACCACATGAGGGTGGCCAGGTCGGCGACGACCACCTGGGCGGCGGAGAGGTCCTCGGAGCGGGGCACGGGGGTGGTCCTCACCCAGTCGGGCGTGCCGGGCGGCGGGTTCTTGGTGAAAAAGAGCTGCCCGTCCGGCCCGTCGGGGTAGCGCAGGAAGGACACCGGCCGGTCGTGGATGTGGGCGAGCAGCGGCTCCGCGACGGTGGCGTAGTAGTGGAGCACCTCGCCCTTGGTGAAGCCGGTCTCCGGGTAGAGGACCTTGTCGAGATTGCTGAGCGCGATGCGACGGCCCTCCACCAATGTGATCGGCGTCATACGATGAGACTGCCACGAAACAGGAGGAACCGTGCGATCCATTTGGAACGGGGCGATCTCCTTCGGCCTGGTCAGCATCCCGATCAAGCTCGTGAACGCCACCGAGAGCCACTCGATCTCCTTCCGCCAGATCCATGTGAACGACGGCGGGCGCGTCCGCTACCGCAAGGTGTGCGAGCTGGACGGGGAGGAGGTGCCGAGCGCCGAGATCGGCAAGGGGTACGAGGAGGCCGACGGGTCGATCGTCCCGATCACCGACGAGGACCTGGCGCAGCTGCCTCTGGCGACCGCGAAGACGATCGAGATCATGTCGTTCGTGCCGGCGGAGGAGATCGATCCGCTGCAGATGGACGCGGCGTACTACCTCGCGGCGAACGGGGCGACGGCGGCGAAGCCGTACACGCTGCTCCGGGAGGCCCTCAAGCGGAGCCGGAAGGTCGCCATCGCCAAGTACGCGCTGCGGGGGCGGGAGCGGCTGGGCATGCTGCGGGTCGTCGACGACGTGATCGCGATGCACGGGCTGTTGTGGCCGGACGAGATCCGGGCACCGGAGGGGGTGGCGCCGGAGGCCGAGGTGACCGTACGGGACGCCGAACTCGACCTGGCGGACGCGCTGATGGCGACGCTGGGGGAGGTGGAGATGGCCTCGCTGCACGACGACTACCGGGAGGCGGTGGAGGCGCTGATCGTGGCGAAGTCGGGAGGGGCGTTCGAGCCGACGGAGGCCGTGGTGGAACCGGCCGGCGGACAGGTGATCGACCTGATGGCGGCGCTGGAGAAGAGCGTGCGGGCCGCGAAGGCTTCCCGGGGGGAGGCGGGAGAGGCCGAGGCCGAGGCCGAGGTGACTCCGATCCGGCGGAAGGCGGGTACCGGTACGGGCGGGCGCACGGGCGCGGCCGCGCCGAAGGCGGTCGGCGGGAAGAAGTCGACGGCGGCTTCGGCCAGGAAGGCGGCGGCGTCGGCCGAGAGCAAGAAGAAGACGACCACCGGCAAGTCGACGGCGGGCAAGTCGAGTTCGAAGAGCACGGCGAAGACGGCGACCACGAAGAAGACCGCCGCGGCAGCGAAGAAGACGGCGACACCACGCAAACGAACCTCCGCCTGAGCGGTGGCCGCACCGGCGGGGCGGGCGGGGGGCCGCGTCGGGCCGTGTGCTCAGGCTGCGGTGGGGCGGGAGAGCCAGGTGGTGGTGTCGCGGGCCTGGGCGAAGAGGGCTTCGACCTCGGGGGGTTTCAGCACCGTGGGGGACGCGGCGAGGTTCGGGGTCGCCGTCGGGGGCTGGAGGATGCGGATGTCGCGGACCGTCGGGGCCGTCTCGACCCGGGAGGCGTCGACCAGCGCCAGCGCCGGGGTGACCTTCGCGGCCAGGGCCGTGGCGGCGAAGGCGGCCGCGCGGCGGATCCAGCGGGGGTCCGGGCGGGGTTCCGTACGGCCCACCGTGAGCAAAAGGTCGCCGATCACCGCGCGTTGGCGGCGGCCCGGGACCGTACGCACGCAGAAGACGCCCGCCGGGCCGATGAGCAGGTGGTCGACGCGGCCCAGCCCCGGGAGCGGGACGCAGTGCAGGGTCCGCCAGCCCTCCGGCTCCAGCGCGTCGAAGGCGTCGCCCATCCGCTGCTGCGCGGTCAGTTCCTGGCGCAGCCGGTGCCGGGCCCTGGTGCCCGCCGGGCCGTGTTCCAGTTCGCCCAGCAGGGTCTCCCCCGGGCGGTTCGGAGCCAGGTCCGCGTCCGGCGGCAGTGTGAGACGTCGCAGGTCGGAGGCGGTGGGGACCGGGGGCGGGCCGATCGAGACCGTCCCGCTGAGGTAGGGCCGGAGCACCGCCAGGACCGCTTCGCGGTGGTCGTCCGCGAGGACGCTGATCCGGTTGGACTGCCGGTCGTACCAGGCCACCGCCTGCCCGTCGGGCAGGTTGACATACAGCCGGCCGCGGCCGGGCCGGCCGCTCGGCAGTACCTTGAGTCCGCGCATCGCCCTCACCCCCGCCGTCCATGGGAGCAGCCGGGGCGCCGCAGGGCAATCCCTCGGATGTGTAACGACTCCGACGGAACGTTGCGACTCCGCTGTTACACGAACGGGGCGCCGCCGCAACGGCCCGGCCCTAGGTTTGACCCACCTGGATGGCCCAGGCCCTGACCGGCACCGAAGGACTTCCCCGTGAGCACCGTCAGCCGCCGCACTCTCGTTCGCGCCGCCGCCGTGACCGCATGCGCCGGAAGTCTGCTGGCGCTGCCCACCGCCGCCGCCCTGGCCGAGGGGGTGCCCGCGGCCTCCTCCGCGCACTCCGCGGCCCCGCGGTCGATCCTCGTCAAGAGCCTCTCGCTGGCGGACGGTCTCTCCACGGCGAAGGTGTACCGCACGCCGGACGGCGCCTTCCAGGCCGAGATCCTGGCGGCCGACGGCACCAGGGCGGCCACCCTGACCAGCCGGGACGGGGTCACCGACGTCGGCGGCTCCGGGGACCTGCACGCCGCGCTGGACTCCTCCGGACGGCTGACCTCCTGGGTGGGTGGCGTCCCGGCCCAGGACGGCGACCACACCGTGGCGGGCGACGGCCACAAGACCGGCACCCGCGCCGAGGCCCGCGGCGGGCAGGTCGTCCCGGCCTCCGTTCCGCGCAAGGCCGCCACCGGGGACACCCCCGTCGTCGCCGACGGCTCCGGCGGTGGGCGGCGGCTGCGTACGCTGGCGGACGCTCCGGGCGACGGGGTGCTGCTGCTCGGCGCCGCCGGCGGGATCGCGGCCGTCGGCGCGGCCGGGCTGGGCTTCGCGATGCTGCGCCGAGGACGTACCGACAGCTGAGACCGCGGGGAAAAACGGATGTACCTCCGCATATGGTTGACGTCGTCGACCGTCGGCGGACCGCGGGCAGAAGGGCACTGGAGCTGTGAACAGGTTGCGCTTGCGTGTGGCCGCGCGCCCGCTGCTCCCCCTCCTCGCCCTGGTCCCGCTGCTGGCGGGCTGCGGGGACACCGGCGGACTCGTGAGCGCCGGCTCCACTCCGACCGCGAGCGGGCCCGTACATCTGTGGCCCGACCACCGCGGGGCCTCCGTACCGCCCGCCGATCCGGGTGGGGCCCCGCCCGAGTACATCAAGGGGATCCCGCCGGTCCGCGACCAGGACGTGCACGCCGTCGACCCGGTGGCCCTCGTCCAGGCGGAGCTGCGCGCCCATCCGGACACCGAGGTCGGCGCGGACGGGATGCCGCCCCGGACGGCGGCCGCGATCCGCGAGTGCGCGACGGACCGGGCCGGGCAGGCCGAGCAGGAGCCGGAGGCGTGTCCGGTGCTGAAGCCGTACTACCGGGACCTCACGGGAAACGGCAAGGACGAGCTGATCGTCGGCATCGAGTTCCCGGACAAGATGATGTCCGTACGGGTGTACACGGCCGACCCGGACGGACGGCTCAACCGGATCATGGCGACCACGGAGACCGTCATCACGGTGGAACTGGCCGGGCGTGACGTGATCCTGCGCGTGCCCAGCGGCAACCGCGGCTACGAGCTGATCACCGCCTGGTCCTGGGACGAGAAGCAGCTCACCATGCTGCCGACGCGCGAGCAGATCGTACGGGTGCCCGGCAATCCGCAGGCCCCGGGGAGCCGGGAGCCCGCTCCCGCGCCGGGCCGGCCGTGACGCGCGTGCGGCTGCGGCTGCCCGCCTGGACGGCCACGCTGACCTGGAAGTCGGCGTGCTTCATCGTGGTGATGTGCTGCTCGCTGGCGGCCGTGCTGGGTGCGCTCGTGCACGTGGAGGTGACCCGGCAGACGGTGGCCACGGCGCGGGAGAAGGCGCTCGGCAAACTGCTGGAGGTCTCGCGCGCGTACGAGGCGGGCGATCCCCTTCCCCGCGGTTCCTGGCTGGATCCCGTCGGGCTGCCGCCCGAGCTGCGGGCGCTCGCCGTCAGCGGGCACCGGGGCACCCTGGTGGCGGACCACCGGGGGCGCCCGACCATGTGGGCGGCCGGACCGGCGGACGGCCGGGCCCTGGCGACCACCGTCGACTACGGGCAGAGCGCGCGCACGATCAGCGGCCTGGACAAGGCGATCATCGGATCCTCGCTGCTGGCGATCGGCGGCACGCTGCTGGTGGGCGCCTTCGCGGTGACCCGGGTGACCCGGCGGCTGCACCTCACGGCGGCCGTGGCCCGCCGGATCACCCAGGGCGACCTCGACGCGCGGGTGGACGACCCGCGGACGAGGACCCCCTCGCGGCACCAGGACGAGGTGGCGACCGTGGCCGCGGCGCTGGACACGATGGCGGGCAGCCTGCAGTCGAAGCTGGAGAGCGAGCGGAGGTTCACGGCGGACGTGGCGCACGAGCTGCGCACACCGCTGACGGGCCTGCAGGCGGCGTCGGAGCTGTTGCCGGAGGGGCGGCCGACGGAGCTGGTGCGCGAGCGGGTCCGGACGATGCGGCAGCTGACGGAGGACCTGCTGGAGATCTCCCGGCTGGACTCGGGCAGCGAGGTGGTGGAGAACGATCTGCACCAGCTGGGGCGGCTGGTACGCCGGGTGGTGCGGGCGTCCGGGACGGATTCGGGGGTGGTGGTCGTCCGGGACGTGCACGTGGAGACGGACCGGCGGCGGCTGGAACGGGTGCTCGGGAACCTGGTGGCCAACGCCCACAAGCACGGGCGGCCGCCGGTGGTGCTGACGGTGGACGGGCCGGTGGTCACCGTACGGGACCACGGGGACGGGTTCCCCGAGTACCTGGTGGCGCACGGCCCGCAGCGCTTCCGCAGCGGCGGCAAGGGCCACGGGCTGGGGCTGACCATCGCCGTGGGGCAGGCGGGGGTGATCGGGGCTCGGCTGGAGTTCCGTGCGGCGCAGGGCGGCGGCGGGCTGGCGGTCCTCCGCCTGCCGGGCCACTAGCTGGTTCCTGGCTGGGGGTCGGTTCCTGGCCGGAGGCCGGCTTCCTGGCCGGAGGCTCGACGGGGTGCTCGGCCGGAGGCCCGGACCTGTCCTTGGCTTTGGCCGTAGGCGGATGTTCAGCCTGAGGCCCGGCCGATGCACGGCCACCGGCCCGGATCCGCCCGGGCGGCGGTGGCCTGCGCGGGCCGCGGCCGGAACCGGGCGCGCGCCGGGGCGTCTCCTCGGACGCCGAACCTGACGAGGCGTCGCAGCGCCCGGCGGCAGTGCGTTCGGCGCCCTGCGGGGAGCACCCCGACACACACCCGGCCCCGACCTCCCCCGCAGGACACACACCCAGCCCCGAAGCACTCGCCGAAGGCACGACCACCGGCCCGGACCCGCCCGGGCATTGCGGGGAGCGCGCGGCCCCCGCCTCCCCCGCGCGCCGGACGGTGTCAGGGGCGCGGGGTCTTCGTCCAGGGCCAGCGGACCTTGGGCTTGGTGCCCGAGGGGCGGAAGTCGTACTTCCATCCCTTCTGCAGGCCGAGCCGCTTGGAGTAGCCCGCGGGGACGCGTTCGTACAGCAGGACCGTGGGCGGGCCGCCGTCCGGTGCCGGGACGGGGATCTCGTACCACTTCGGGGGGTGCCCGGTCGGGCCGAGGAGGACGGGGAGGACCCGGCCGTCCATCGGGCCGCCCTCGAACGGGGTCGGTTGGCTTCTCACCCCACCAGTGTCACAGCAGGTGGGCGGCCTCGGACACCACGGGGATCACGCGGCGGGCCAGGACCCCGACCGGGCCGTCCGGCGATTCCAGGGCGAGGGCGGACCGGGCGGCCGCGGCCGTTTCCGGGTCCGTGGCGGCGGTGGCCGTCAGCAGGGCGATGAACTGGTCCAGCAGCCAGTCCCGGAGGTGCTCGACCTCGGGCTGTTTGCCCTCGTCGATCCAGATGAGGGAGGCCGCCTCGACGGCCGTTATCCAGGTGCGGACCATCATGCGCAGCCGGGGGCCGGGGGCCGGGACGCCCAGGTGGAAGAGGATCTGCTCGGCGGCGGACCGCCGGATGCCGTCGACCGTGGCCGTCGTGCGGGAGGTCTCCACGACGCTGCCGCCCTGGAGGAGGGCGGCGAAGCCGGCGTCGTGTTCGTCGACGAAGGCGAGGTAGCGGTCCAGGGCCCGGGACAGGCGCCGGGTCAGGGGGCCCTGCTGGGGTTCGGCGAAGCACCGTTCGAGGAGGTCGGCGGCCGAGCGGAGGGCGGCCTCGTAGAGCTGCTGCTTGCCGCCCGGGAAGTACCGGTAGACGAGCGGACGGGACACTCCCGCGGCCTCGGCGACGTCGTCGAGCGAGACCTCCTCCGGTGCCCGGTGCGCGAACAGCGAGAGGGCGGCGTCGAGGAGCTGGGCTCGCCGCTCCTCGACGCTCAGCCTGCGGTACGCGCGTACGGTCATGTCCGCAGCGTAGCCCCGCGCACCTCGGACGGGTGGGTGTCCCGGCGATCGGGCAGGATCCCGCCGGCCGGCCCCCGTTCCGGGCCCGGCCGCGTGCTACGCCAGCAGCCCCGAGCTCTTCCACAGCCTGCGGCCGACGCCGCGCAGCACGCCGATGTCGTCGAGGAAGTCGGTGAGCCGCTTCGCGCCGCTCTGCATGACCTCGCGGCGGTGGCCGCTCGCCTTCACCTGGGCGACGGCCTCGCGGCGGTCCAGGCCGATGTTGTCGTAGACGGCCGGGTTGACGAAGGCCAGCGAGAAGACGCGGGCGGCCTCGCCGCAGCTGATCCGGGTGAGTTCCTGTTCCCAGCGCGGGGCCGTCACCATCTGGCGGCGCAGTTCCTCGCGGGCGTACCGGACGTGCCGGGCCTCCTCGATGACGTGGATCCGGGTGACGCCGCGGACCAGCGGCTGGACGCGCTCGTCCGGGAAGGTCAGGCGCTGCATCCAGTCGAGGATCTCCTCGCCGAGGAGGGTGCAGGCGAAGGATCCGGGGGTGGTGGAGACGGTCTTCAGGATCCGCGCGAGGTTGTGGTTGAGGCGGGAGACCGGGTACTCGGGGGCACCGGCCTTCTGGATCATGCGGGCGAACATCATCGAGTGGCGGCACTCGTCGGCGATCTCGGTGAGCGCGTAGCGAACGTGCTTGCTGGTCAGGGACTTGTCGTAGATGTGCCGGACCATGAGCTGCATGAGGATGATCTCGAACCAGATGCCGAGCGAGCCGAGCGCCGCGGCCTCGTGGCGGGAGAGGTCGATGCGCTGCTCCTCCCCCATCTTCTTCCACAGCGGGGTGTCGTAGAGGGAGAGCAGTTCCGGCGGCCAGTAGTACTTGCCCTCGATCGCCGGGGCGTCCCAGTCGAGTTCCTTGTCGGGGTCGAAGGAGTGCTTGGCGGAGGATTCGAGCAGTCGCTCGGCTATCTGCTCGCGGTCCTTGAGCAGGCCGAGGGCGTCCTGGAGCACGGCTCGTTCGGTCACGGTCGTCATGGGTTCGGACACCTCGTCGTCGAGTTACCGGCGGTCTGTTCTTATGAGACTGCCTGTCAGCAAGGTCGTCAATCCCTCACGCACGACTTGTTGACCCCGTGTCTACCAACGTGTGACGCTGCCAACTGTCCGGTCCCACACGGCAGTACGTGAGACGAGGGGGCGTCAGTGTCGACGCACGAGCTCTACACCCGGAACCCGGGCGAGCCGGTCTGGCAGGTTCCCGCCGCCGGTTCGGCCCGCTTCAGCTGGGAGTACGCCGACGGCCGCGAGCGGCTGCTGGCGCTCTACCAGAAGGGCAAGGACAAGCAGTGGGACGGCGCCAAGCGCATCGACTGGGACACCGAGGTGGACCCGTACGATCCGCTGGGCACCCCCGAAGAGGCCCTGCCGCTGTACGGGACGCGGCACTGGGCCAAGCTCACCGCGAAGGACAAGGGCGAGCTGCGCCGGCACTACGCCTCCTGGAACTTCAGCCAGTTCCTGCACGGCGAGCAGGGTGCGATGGTGTGCGCGGCGCGCATCGTGGAGTCGGTGCCGGACCTGGACGCGAAGTTCTACTCGGCCACGCAGACCATGGACGAGGCCCGGCACGCCGAGATCTTCGGGCGTTTCCTGCACGAGAAGATCGGGATGCTGTACCCGATCAACGACAGCCTCCAGGGGCTGCTGGGCGACACCCTGCGCGACTCCCGCTGGGACATGCCGTACCTGGGCATGCAGGTGCTCATCGAAGGGCTGGCCCTGGCCGCCTTCGGGATGATCCGCGACACGACCACCAAGCCGCTGCCGAAGCAGCTCCTGGCGTACGTGATGCAGGACGAGGCCCGGCACGTGGCCTTCGGCCGGATGGCGCTGCGCGACTACTACGAACAGCTCACCGACGCCGAACTGCGCGAGCGCGAGGAGTTCGTGATCGAGGGCTGCTACCTGATGCGGGACCGGCTGCTCGGGGTGGAGGTGCTGGAGAACTTCGGCATCGGGGCGAAGGAGGCGACGCTGCTCAGCGAGCAGTCGGAGTTCCTGCACCTGTTCCGCAAGCTGCTGTTCAGCAGGATCGTGCCGTGCGTGAAGGACATCGGGCTGTGGGGCGAGCGGCTGCAGCGGGCCTATCTGGACCTGGGCGTCTTCGACATGGGCGACTCGAACCTGGACCTGCTGATGAGCCAGGACGAGGAGATCGCCGAGGCCCTGGACCGGGAGCGGTTCGCGGCCGAGGAGTCGGCGCGGGTGGCGGAGGTCGAGGCCGCGATCTCGGAGGGGGCGGACGCCCCCTGACCGTCGTGCGGGCACTCCCCGGCGACGACCGGGACACGGCCCGGGCTCCCGGGCCATGGCCTGGACCGGGAGCGGGACCGGGACCGGGAGCGGGACCGGGAGCGGGACCGGGAGCGGGAAGGCGCCGGGCGTCAGCGGGCGGCCAGTGCCGCCTGCATCACCGCCCGCGCGATCGGCGCCGCCGCGCCGTTGCCGCTGATGTCACCGCGGTCCGCCGAGGCGTCCTCGACCACCACCGCGACCGCCACCTTCGCCATCGGCGCGCCCTCGGCCCTGGCCCAGGAGATGAACCAGGCGTACGGTGTGCCCGCGTTGCCGACCCCGTGCTGCGCGGTGCCGGTCTTGCCGCCGACCACCGCGCCCGGGATCGCGGCGTTGCGGCCCGTCCCGTCCTCCACCACCTTGACCATCAGCTCCTGCAGCCGGAGCGCGGTGGCCGGGTTCATCGCCCGCCCCAGGCTGCGCTGGTCGCCGCGCCGGACCTGGGATCCGTCGTCCTGGGTCGTCCGTTCCACCAGGTACGGATAGGTGAGCTCGCCGCCGTTCGCGACGGCCGCCGCCACCATCGCCATCTGCAGCGGTGTCGCCGTGGTGTTGAACTGTCCGATCGAGGAGAGGGCCAGCTGGTCCTGGCTCATGTCGGTGTCGAAGTTCGACCGGGACACCCACGAGGGCACCCGCAGCCCCTCGCTGTTGAAGCCGAAACGCCGCGCCGCCTCCACCATCCCGCGCAGCCCGACCTGCACCCCGATCTTCGCCATCACCGTGTTGCAGGACCACTGCACCGCCTCCGCCATCGAGGCGTCCTCGCAGCCGGTGCCCGCGTTCGGCAGCAGGGTGCTGGTCCCGGGCAGCGGGTAGGGGTCGGGGGTCCGGGTCGGTGCGTCCACGTCGGTGACCACCCCCGCGTCGAGGGCGGCCGCGGCCGTCACGATCTTGAAGGTGGAGCCGGGCGGGTAGGTCTCGCGCAGCGCCCGGTTGAGCATCGGCCGGGCGGGATCCGCGTTCAGGGCGGTCCAGGCCTTCTTGACCCCCGTACCCGTGCCGGAGAGCACGGCGGGGTCGTAGGACGGACTGCTGACCAGCGCGAGGATCTTCCCGGTGGCCGGCTCGACGGCGGCCACCGCGCCGCGCTTGCCCGCGAGTCCGGCGTACGCGGCCAGCTGCATGCCGGAGCGGACGGTGGTGGCGGCGTTCCCGCCGGCGGGGCGGCCGCGGGCCAGTTCGTACCAGAGCGGGAAGGCCGAGAGCCCCGGGTCGGTGCCGGACAGGATCGCGTCCTCGGCGCGCTCGACGAAGCTGGCGCCGTAGGTCTGGGAGGAGAAGCCGGTGACGGGGGCGTAGAGCGGCCCGTTCGCGTACGTCCGCTCGTAGCGCAGCAGCTGGCCGCTGTCGCGGGAGCCGGTGACGGGGCGCCCGTCGACCAGGATGTCCCCGCGGGGTTCGGCGTAGCGCTCGATGGCGGGGCGCTTGTTGGCCGGGTTGGCGCCGTAGGCGGCGGACTCCCAGACCTGGACGCGGGCGATGTTGACCAGCAGGGCGACCAGCAGGAGGGCGCAGAAGTACGCGCACCAGCGGATGTAGCGGATCACTCGGCCGGCTCCTTCGCGGGGCGGGGTCTGCGGGCGCTGTCGCTGAGCCGGACCAGCAGGGCGACGATGATCCAGTTGGTGACGACGGAGGAGCCGCCCTGCGCGAGGAAGGGCATCGCCATGCCGGTGAGCGGGATCAGGCCGCTGACACCGCCCGCGATGACGAACACCTGGAGCGCGACGATCGAGGCGAGCCCGGTGGCGAGCAGCCGCCCGAAGGGGTCGCGCAGGGCGAGCCCGGCGCGGAATCCGCGGGCCACGAGGAGCCCGTAGAGCAGCAGGATCGCGGCGAGGCCGACGAGACCGAGCTCCTCTCCTGCGGTGGCGAGGATGAAGTCCGACTTGGCGGCGAACCCGATGAGGAAGGACTGGCCGTGTCCGAGGCCCGCGCCGAGGAGGCCGCCGGCGCCGAAGGCGAAGAGGGACTGGGCGAGCTGGCCGGGGCCCTCGCCCCGCTCGATGGAGGCGAAGGGGTGCAGCCAGTCTTCGACCCGGCCGTGGACGTGCGGTTCGAAGGTCCCGACGGCGTAGGCGCCGAGGGCCGCGAGCAGCAGCCCGATCGCGATCCAGCCGATCCGCCCGGTGGCGGTGAACAGCATGATCACGAACAGTCCGAAGAACAGCAGCGAGGTGCCGAGGTCCCGCTCCAGGACCAGTACGCCCACGCTCAGCAGCCAGATCGCGAGGATCGGGCCGAGGACCCGGCCGGGAAGGAGCCGGAGCTTCCAGAACAGCCGGCGGCCGGTGAGGGCGAGCGCGGTGCGGTTCGCGGCGAGGTAGGCGGCGAAGAAGACCGCGAGCAGGATCTTGGCGAACTCCCCCGGCTGGAAGGAGAGCCCGGCGAACCGGATCCAGATGTGCGCGCCGTTGACCGCCGGGAAGAAGACGGGGATCAGCATCAGGACCAGGGCCACCGCGACGGAGAGGTACGCGTAGCGCTGGAGCACCCGGTGGTCGCCGAGCAGCGCCACGACGAGCACGAAGAGCACCACGCCCAGCGCGGACCACAGGAGCTGGTCCCCGGCGGTGAGGTGCCCGGGGGTGGTCACGTCGAGCCGCTGGATGAGGACGAGGCCGAGGCCGTTGAGGAGGACGGCGATGGGGAGCAGGAGGGGATCGGCGTACGGGGCCCGGAGGCGGACGGCGAGGTGTGCGAGCAGGGCGGCCACGCACAGCCCGGTGGCGTAGCGGGCGGCGGGGCCGGGGACGTGGCCGGTGGTCACGAGACCGACGTGGAGGTGACCGAGGACGGAGATGAGGACGGCTCCGGCCAGGAGCGTGAGCTCGACGCCGCGCCGTTTGGGGGCGCCGTCGCCGGGGGGCGGGGGCGGGGCGGGCTCCGCCACCTTTGCCGTCAGAGCGGTCATGCACCGAAACGTAGCAAGCAGGCGGATGATATGTCCGCTTATGCCATAGTGTGCCGAAGAGTCGTCACAAACGGTCGGAAGTATCGAAGGTGAGGAGCCGAGACGCATGGGACCTGTGGAGTTCATCGTCCTCGCCTTCCCGGAGGAACAGCTGCGGGCCCCGGCGGTCGAAGCCGTGATGGGGCTGCGCAAGACCGGGGTGGTCCGGCTGATCGACGGGATCGTGGCGACGAGGACGGCTTCGGGGGACGTACTGGCGGCCGAGTTCGACGAGTTCGTGGAGCTGCACGGCCTCCTGACGGGCCGGGACGTGGCGCGGCTGATCGGCCCGGAGGACATCCAGGAGGCGGCGGGACTGCTGGAACGCGGGAGCTGCGCACTGCTGCTCGTCGTCGAGCACCTGTGGGCCGAGGACGCGGCGATCGCCGTACGGGCGGCGGGCGGGCGGATCGTCGGCTCGGTCCGCATCCCGCCGGACCGGGTGCCGGCGGACCCGCGCGCGGGGGTGGCCTGATGTTCATCCGCCCGATCGGAGTAACGGTCCACGCGGCGAACCGTCCGCCGGGGCACCCGCTGCTGCGGGGCCTGCTGGCGCGGGCCTCCGGAGCGACGGAGGCGACGACGGGCGCGGTCGGACCGGGCCCGGTGGCACCGGGCCCGGTCGGACCGGCGGACCCGGCGACCACCACGGGCCCGGCGGGCGCCCCGGACGGCCCGCCGGGCCGCACCGAACCGCCGGCCGGGGCGCAGGCCGAACCGGAGCCGACGGCAGCGACCACGCCGGACCGTCCGGCCCCGGCCGGCCTGGTGGCGGAGCTCACCCAGCTGGCCGTCCTGGCCCGCGAAGGCCTGTTGACCCCCCAGGAGTTCACGACGGCCAAGGCCCGCCTCCTGCGCGGCTGACCCGCACCGACCGGTCGGGGCAGCCGACTGCCGGCTGCCGCCAGGACCGGGCGACCGACCGAGAGGGGACGCGGGGACGCGGGGACGCGCGGACGCCCTCCGCGCGGTCCAGCGGCGCGCGGCACGAACGGCGGCGCCGGAAGCCGGGCATGACCCGTCGACACCGCCACGGCGCTTTGTCGGTGGCCGGATCCAGAATCGGCCGTATGAGTGACTACTACGACCTGTTCCTGACGGTGGAACTGCCGCAGGACCTGCCCGAGCCGGCGATGCGGGAGCTGAGGTGGCTCCTGGGCGAGGCGGAGGCGCCGACACCGCTCGCGTCGGCCGACTGGGAGACCTGGGGATACCCGTGGCAGGTCTTCGACGGCGGCGTCCCGAGCCACGCCTTCGACGGGGTGGACAGCTCGTCCCTGCTGCGGACCGAGCAGACGTACGCGGACGGCAGCACGCCCTGGGCCCTGACCGTCCGGACGTGCGTCCACGAGGACGAGTTCGGGATCGTGATGGAGGTCGTCGCATGGGTGCTCGAACTCGCGAGCACCCGGGGGTGGGTCGGCTTCCTGCGGCATTCCGGCTCGGACGCGGTCCAGCACCTCCTGCGCCATGAGGACGGGTTCGACGTGGTCGACGTCCGCGCGAGCGGGCGGCCGGACCGGGTGACCTTCGGGTAGCCGAGCGCCGTGAACCGTCCGGTTCGGCCGTCGCCCCCGCGGGGCGGCTGCTTGACTACGGCACATGGACATCCCCCGTACGGTCGGCGCGGCGCCCCCCGTCGACCCAGAACTGGACCGAATACTGTCTGCCGCGGGCGAGGCGGTACGCGAGCCGCTCACCCCCGAGAACCTCGCGGCCCAGCAGGAACAGGACATCGCGACGCGGCCCCGGCCGACGGTCGGGGAACTCCGGGCCGGCGGTCTCTTCGAGGTGGAGGAGCTGCGCGTACCGGGACGCGGCGTCACGCTCGTGAGCGCCCGGCCCGCCGGGGCCACCGGCCCGCTGCCCCTGCTGTACTACATGCACGGCGGCGGCATGGTCGTGGGCAACGCCCCGTCCGTGGTCCCGCAGCTGCTGCAGGAATGGGCCCTCCCCCTCGGCCTGGCCGTCATCTCCGTCGAGTACGGCCTGGCGCCCCGGGTGCGGTACCCGGAGCCGTTGGAGGACTGCTACGCCGGGCTCGTCTGGGCGGCCGAGCACGCCCGCGAGCTCGGCATCGACGCGGACCGCATCGTCATCGGCGGCAAGAGCGCGGGCGGCGGCCTCGCGGCGGCGCTCGCCCTGCTCACCCGAGACCGGGGCGGTCCCGTGCCGATCGGCCAGTTGCTCCTGTGCCCGATGCTCGACGACCGCAACGCCACTTTCTCCAGCCACCAGATGGCGGGCGTCGACATCTGGGACCGCACCTCGAACGCCACCGGGTGGCAGGCACTGCTCGGCGACCGGTACGGCGCCCCGGACCTTTCGCCCTACGCCGCGCCCGCCCGCGCCACCGACCTGTCCGGGCTCCCCCCGGCCTTCATCGACGTCGGGTCGGTCGAGACCTTCCGGGACGAGGACGTGGCCTACGCCGACGCGATCTGGCGGGTCGGCGGACAGGCCGAACTGCACGTGTGGCCGGGCGCCTTCCACGGGTTCGACGGCCTGGCCCCGGAAGCGGCGCTCAGCCGGGACGCGCGCGACGCCCGCACCCGCTGGCTCCGCCGCGTCCTCGCACAGCCCGGGGACCGGGAGACGTAGGTCACACGCACGCATGTCACAGGGGGCCGGGCCACCTCGTCTCAGGGTTGTAGCCGACGACGACCACCGAGGAGCACCCCATGGACGCGCGACTGAACCTCTTCGCCAGCCCGACCACCGGCAAGGCCCTGAAGCACCTCATGTCCGCCGGGAAGGTGATCAAGGACTCGTCACTGCCGGCCACCACGCAGGAGCTGGTGTCGCTGCGCGTGAGCCAGATCAACGGCTGCGCCGTCTGCATCGACATGCACACCAAGGAAGCCACCGCCGCCGGTGAGACCCCGGTGCGGCTGCACCTGGTGGCGGCGTGGCGCGAGGCCACGGTCTTCACCGCGGCCGAGCGTGCCGCGCTGGAGCTGGCGGAGGAGGGCACCCGCACCGCGGACGGGGCCGGCGGGGTGGCCGACGAGGTGTGGGCACGCGCCGCCAAGCACTACGACGAGGAGGAACTCAACGCCCTGGTACTGCTGATCGCCTTCATGAACATGGCGAACCGGATCAACCTCATCACCCAGCAGCCCGGTGGCGACTACGTGGCCGGACAGTTCCACTGAAGGCGCCGGCGCGGGCTTGCCCTCCCCCGCGGCGTCCCTGATGATCATGCAGGGCCAAGGGGGAGGGCAGCCGGCATGAGCAAGGTCGAGGAATTCGAGGATCTGCGGTCACTGCTGTTCTCGATCGCCTACCGGATCCTGGGCAGCGTGAGCGAGGCCGAGGACGCCGTGCAGGAGACCTGGCTGCGCTTCGACGCCTCGGCGACCCGCGCCACGTCCGCCAAGGCCTTCCTCTCCACCACGGTCACCCGGCTCTCGATCGACGTACTGCGTTCCGCGCGGGTGCGGCGCGAGGAGTACGTCGGGCCGTGGTTCCCCGAGCCCCTGCTCAGCGACCCGTACCAGGACCCCGCGCGGTCGACGGAGCTGGCGGACTCGGTGTCGATGGCCGCGCTGCTGCTCCTGGAGCGGCTCAGCCCGCTGGAGCGCTCGGTGTTCGTTCTGCGGGAGGTCTTCGCCTTCGGCTTCGACGAGGTCGCCACGGCCGTGGGCCGGTCGGAGGCCGCCTGCCGGCAGCTGCTGGTACGGGCCCGGCGGCACATGGAAGCCGGGCAGCCGAGGTTCCAGGCGGACCGCCGGGAGCGGCAGGAGCTCGCGACCCGGTTCCTGGGCGCGATGAAGGACGGCGACATCACCGGGCTGCAGCGGCTGCTGGCCGCCGACGTCCGACTGGTCGGGGACAGCGGCGGCAAGGCCCCGCGGCTGGCCAAGGCCGTCACGGGCGCGGAGAACGTGGCCCGCCTGCTCGCCTCGGCCTTCCCCTGGCTGTTCCGGATCGGCGTGAGCGCCGAACCCCACGACGTGAACGGCGAGCCGGGCGCGATCGTCCGCGACCCGGACGGCAGGGTGCTCCACGTCCTGGCCTTCGAGCTGTCCGGGGGCCTGATCCGCACCATCCGCTCGGTGGTCAACCCCGACAAGCTCGCCCACCTGGGCCCGGTCGCCGACGCCTGGGCGGTCGACCGCGAAGTCCGCGAGGCCCGTCGCGCGGCGAGGTGAAGCGGCAGTCGCCGGCCCGCCCCCAACCGGGTGAGGCCCCGCGACCGGCCGACTCCGCTGGGCGATTTGTCATACCGGGCGTGGCAGCATCGGCCGCCTCGGAGGTGATTCCATGTCACATCGGCTGTCACGTCGGCTGTCTTATCGGCTGTCATATCGGCCGCTTCGCGCCATCTGCATCGCCGCGGTGCTCGTCGTCGCCGGGCCGGTCCCCGGGGCCGGGGCCGAGCCGGGGCTTCCCGAAGGGGAGTCCGTCGGGGTGCTGCTGACCCGGCTGCAGGGCCTGTACCAGAAGGCCGAGGAGGCCGCCGAGGCCTACAACGCCACCGACGAGGCGCTCCGGGCCGGCCAGGCCGAGGAGCGGCTGCGCGCCGCCGCGCTCGGCAGGGTCCGTACGGCGCTCGACTCGGAGAGGGCCGTCGCCGGGCGGCTCGCCCGGGAGCAGTACCAGGGCGGCCAAGGGCTCTCCCCGTACGCCCGGATGCTGCTCGCCGGGAACCCCCAGGCCGCCCTGGACCAGCGGCGGCTCGCCGCCCGCGAAGGGGCCCGGCGGGCGGGCGTACTGGCCCGGCTCACCCGGGGCGAGAAGGAGGCCGACGCGCTCGCGGCGCGGGCCCGCGAGGCCCTGGACACCCGGCAGGCCCTGGCCGCACAGCAGAAGCTCCACAAGGACGAGGTCGCCGCGCAGCTCAAGGAGGTCGAGCGGGTGCTGGCGGCCCTGACCCCGGACCAGCTCACCCGGCTCGGCGCGCAGGAGGCCGAGAACACCGCGGTCGCGCAGCGGAGCCTGGTCGATTCGGGCCGTCTGCCGACCCGTACGGGCACCCCCACGGCGGCCGGTGGCCGTGCTCTGACCTATGCGGCGGCCCAGATCGGCAAGCCGTACGTGTGGGGGGCCGAGGGGCCGGGGTCCTTCGACTGCTCCGGGCTGACCTCGCAGGCCTGGGCGCACGCCGGGCGTGCCATTCCGCGGACCAGTGAGGAGCAGTGGGCCCAGCTGCGCAAGGTGCCGCTGGATCAGCTGCGGCCCGGGGATCTGGTGGTCTACTTCCCGAAGGCCACGCACGTGGGCCTGTACGTCGGCGACGGCAAGGTGATCCAGGCGCCGCGGCCGGGGGCCGTGGTGAAGGTCTCGCCGATCGCCGCGAACCCGCTGTTGGGGGCGGTCCGGCCGGACCCGGAGGGGGCCCCGCTCGCGGAGTTCACCCCGCCCGCGCTGCCGGAGGCACCGGCGGCGGGGGCGGGGGACGACACGGGCTACTCCGCCGAGGAGGCTCCGACGGAGGAGGCGACCTCCGCCAGGTAGTCGGCGGTGTCCTCGGGGTCGTAGAAGTACGCATCGAAGTCGGCCGGGTTGTCGAAGCCGTTGGCGAATCGATTCGCCACCGGCTGGAGCTGCCCGGCCGCGCCGATCAGGTTCAGCACGTGCTCCGGCGGGACGCCCAGCATCGCGTTGGTCCACTGGGTCACCGGCTTGCCCGTGGTGAACCAGTACTTGTCGAAGGTGGCCTTCATCCACGCCTCGTCGAACGACTTGTCCCCGTGCATGAGGATCGAGGAGAGGTACGAGGCCGCGCACTTGGAGGCGGAGTTCGAGCCCTGTCCGGTGATCGGGTCGTTGGCGACGACCACGTCGGCGACGCCCAGGACCAGTCCGCCGCCCGGGAGGCGCCCGACCGGGTTGCGGACGACCGGCGCGTAGCGGCCGGCGAGCGTGGCGCCCGCGTCCGTCAGCTCCACCTTCGTGGCGCGGGAGTACTCCCACGGCACGAACTTCTCCATCAGCTCCAGCGTGAGCGCGAGGTGCTCCGCAGGGTCCTTGATCCCCTTGAAGACGTCCAGCGGACCGCCCGGGAGGCCCTCCCAGAAGAGGATGTCGGCCCGGCCCGAGGTGGTCAGGGTGGGCATGACGAACAGTTCGCCGACGCCCGGTACGAGGTTGCAGCGGACCGCTTCGGTCTCCGGGTGCTCCGGGCGCGGGCCGAGGCCGTGGACGTAGGCGACGGCGAGCGCGCGCTGCGGGGCGTCGTAGGGGGAACGCGCGGCGTCCCGCCCGAACATCGAGACCAGTTCGCCCTTGCCTGCGGCGACCAGCACCAGGTCGTACGTGCGGGAGAAGAAGTCGAGGTCGGCGACCGAGGCGCCGTGGATGACCAGCTGGCCGCCCCGCTGCACGAAGGTGTCGAGCCAGCCGGCCATCTTCACGCGCTGGTCGACGGACTGTGCGTACCCCTTGAGCTTGCCGAGCCAGTCGATGGCGCGGCCCGCGTCGGGGGTGGCGACGGAGACGCCGAGGCCCTCGATCTTCGGTGCCTGCTGCTCCCAGAAGTTGATCTGGAGATCACGCTCGTGCTGCAGGGCCGTGTCGAACATGACTTGCGTGGACATCACCCGCCCGGTGCGGATCTCGTCCGCGGTCCGGTTGGACATGAGGGTGACCTCGTACCCCTTCGACTGGAGTCCGAGGGCGAGCTGGAGACCGGACTGGCCGGCTCCCACGACGAGTATCTTGCGCATCTCTCACGCTCTCTGTTCGGGTGCTCTATTCGGGAGTGGTGTCGAGGGCGTGGCCCACCAGGGCGAGCAGTGATTCGACGACCGTGTCACGGCGCCTCGCGTCCATGATCACGACGGGTACGTGGGGCGGGACGCTGAGCGCCTCGCGCACGTCGTCGGGCTCGTACGACTGCGAACCGTCGAAGTGGTTGACGGCGACGGCGTACGGGAGTCCGCAGGTCTCGAAGTAGTCCAGAGCCGGGAAACAGTCGCGCAGGCGGCGGGTGTCGGCCAGGACGAGACCGCCGATGGCACCCCGCACCAGGTCGTCCCACATGAACCAGAACCGCTCCTGGCCGGGGGTCCCGTACACGTAGAGGACGAGGTCGTCGTCGAGGGTGACGCGGCCGAAGTCCATCGCGACGGTGGTGGTGTTCTTGTCGGGAGTGCCCGACAGGTCGTCGGTCGGGGCGCTCGCCTCCGTCATCACCGCCTCGGTACGCAGCGGGGTGATCTCGGAGACGGAGGACACGAAGGTGGTCTTGCCGACGCCGAAGCCGCCCGCGACCAGCACCTTGACGGCGACGGGCGCGCGGGAGCGGTCGTACTGCCAGGGCTGGGCCGGCTCGTCGTCCGACTGCGGCAGGACCACCGGGTTGTCAGAGACGGCGAAGACCACTGAGCACCCTTTCCAGCAGCGCGCGTTCGGGACGGCCGCTGCCGTGGCCCGTGGCGTAGACGCGGATCCGTCCCTGGTCGGCGAGGTCGCTGACCAGGACCCGGACCACGCCGAGCGGGAGCTTCAGCAGGGCGGCTATCTCGGCGATCGTCCGCATGCGGCGGCAGACCTCGACGATGGCGGGCATCTCGGGCATGCGGTCGGGCTTCTGCGGCTCGGAGACCTTCGAGTCCAGGGCGGCGACGAACGTCTCGACGTGCAGGACCTGCGTGAAGCGGGTGCGGCCGCCCGTGAGGGAGTACGGGCGGACGCGGGCGGGGCGGCGGTCGGCGCCGCGTATCGGCAGCCGTTCGGAGGCCGTACTCCTCACGGGGTGTTCTCCATCGACTGGCGCAGCTCACTGCGGACTTCGGGGGTCAGGACGTGGCCGGCGCGGCCGACGAACAGGGCCATGTGGTAGGCGATGACGCTCATGTCGCAGTCGGGGGTGGCGTGCACGCCCAGCAGTGAGCCGTCGCTGATGGCCATGACGAAGACGGAGCCGTGCTCCATCGCCACCATGGTCTGCTTCACCGCGCCGGTCTCCATGAGGGCGGCGGCGCCCGTGGTGAGGCTGCCGAGGCCGGAGACGATGGTGGCGAGGTCGGCGGACGCGCCGCGCGGGCCCCTGGGCCTGGGCAGGTCGGCCGGTTCCGCCGCGGCGGCCCCCGCTCCCGGGTCGGAGGACAGGAGCAGCAGCCCGTCCGAGGAGACGACGGCGACGGAGTTCACGCCGGGCACCTCCTCGACCAGGTCGGTCAGCAGCCACTGCAGGTTGCGGGCCTGGGTGCTCAGTCCGTACGTACTGGGCGCGGTCATGTGCGTGCCTCCTGTGCGGTGTCCCCCCGGTCGGTCTTGCTCTGGCCCTGGCGCTGCGCCGGCCCCTGGTCGCGGGCCTGGTCGAGCTCCTGGTCAGGGGCTTGGTCGGGCCCCTGCTCCCGGGCGAGTTCGGCGGCGACGACGCGCCGTCCGTCCTGGGCTCCCTGGTAGAAGCCTCCGAGTCGGCGCCGCAGCTCCTCGGCGTCGACGCGGCGAGGTGGTTCGGGCCGCGCGTCGTCGCGGGCCGCGCGCTTGGCGGGGACGGCACGCGGGGTCCGCCGGGGCAGGCCCTTGTCGGTGACGGCGCCTTCGCCTTCGGCCTGGTCGGCCGGGTGGCTGCCCTGGCGGGGGAGCCAGTTGCCCTCGGCCGGGGCGTGGGTGTGCGGCTCCGGCTCCGGCTCCGGCTCGGTTTCCCGTACGTCGGCCACGGGTGCGGCGGTGTGCGCCGCGGCCGGGAGGTCCCCGGCGGGGTCCGTCATGCCGGAGGGGGCCGGCTCCGCGTCGGGGACGACCCGCGCGAGCAGCTGCTCCTCGGGGCTGAGCCCGTCCCCTGCCGGGGGTCCTGCGACGAACACCTGGTCGGCGGACGGCAGTCCGGCCGTGGCGGGGCCGTCGACGAGCGGCTCCGCCCCGGCGGGCACCTGCTCCTCCGGCTCCGCCGGGGTCCCGGCGACGACGGCGGGGCCCGCCAGTGCTTCGGCGAGCGTGATCGGGACCGCCGCGACGGCGGGCTCCGGGGCCGGGGTCGGCTCCGGGGTCGGCTCCGACTCCGGAGCCGGCTCGTGTTCGGCGTCCGCCACGGGCTCGGGCTCGGGGGCGGCCGGGACGACCGGCTCGGCGGCCTCCTCGGCGACGGCCCCGGCGGCAGCCTCGGCCTGCGCCTGCGCTTCGGCCTCCGCGCCGGTCCCGGTCTCCGCATCCGCGTCCATGTCCGGGTCCGGAGCGGCATGCGCCCCTCGGCGCCGCTGCGGCAGCGTGTTCTCGTTCGCCTCCGCTATCACGCCGGGCAGCCGCAGTTCGGGCACGCCCGGCATGGCCAGGGTGTGCACCGGGGACACCACCGGGGTGGCGGGCAGCAGCGCCGCCGGGACGACCACCAGGGCCTCGGTCCCGCCGTGCTTCGGAGTGCGCAGTTCGGCGGTGACGCCGTGCCGGGCCGCGAGCCGCCCGGCCACGTACAGGCCGAGGCCGAGGCCGTGTTCCGACTCGGGTTCCTCGTCATAGGCATCGGGCGTGGACAGGCGGGTGTTCAGCGATTCCAGGCGGTCCCCGGTGACGCCGATGCCCTCGTCCACGACGGACAGCACCACGTCACCGGAGCCCTGCAGCCAGCCGGACACCTTCACCTTGACGTCCGGCGGGGAGAACGTGGTCGCGTTCTCCAGCAGCTCGGCGAGCACGTGCGAGATGTCGTCTGCGGCGTGCCCCGCGATCTGGGTGTACGAGGGCATCGCGGCGAGTTCGACGCGCTCGTAGCGCTCGATCTCGCTGACGGCGGCCCGCATCACGTCGACCAGCGGCACCGGCAGGCCCTGCCCGTGGCCGTGTTCCTGCCCGGCGAGGACCAGCAGGTTCTCGTTGTGGCGGCGCATCACGGTGGCCAGGTGGTCCAGCTTGAAGAGGGTCGCGAGCCGGTCGGGGTCCTGCTCCCTGGACTCCAGTTCCTCGATGACCGCGAGCTGGCGCTCCACCAGGCCCAGGGTCCGCAGCGACAGCGAGACGGAGGTCGTCGACATGATGCGCCGGTGCTCTTCCAGCCCCGCGCGCAGCTTGGTCAGCTCCTCCTCCAGCACGTCCCGGCCGGCGGCCAGCGCCTCGCTGCGGCCGATGATCCGGCGCCGGTCGGCGTCGAGTCCGGCGATCCGGGTGTGCAGGGAGACCGTCTGGTCGCGCACCGCGTTCAGGTGGCGTACGACCTCGGCGAACTCGTCGTTGCGGCCGGTGAACCGGACCGGTTCCACCGAGCCCTCCGGTGTGGCCAGCCGTTCCGCGCCGCGGCGCAGGACCGACAGCGGCCGGGTCAGCGACCGCGCGACGGCGGTCGAGACGCCGACGGCGAGCAGGAAGAGCACGCCCATCAGGGCGATCACGATTTCGAGCCGGGTCACGTCGTCGTCGCGCTGCGCGGCCAGGGCGGAGGCCCGTTCACTGGCGAGGGTGGCTTCCACGGTCCGCATGCGGTCGATGCGGGCGGTGAGCGCGGCGGCGACGGTGGCCCCGTCGGTCTTGCGGTCGGCGGGCGTCAGGGTGGGCCGGTCGGTGAGGCGCTTGAGGAAGTCGTCGGCCGTCTTGACCTCGGGGCCGGTGACGGTGGCGGCCAGGGTCTGGCGCACGTCGGGACGCGCGGCCCGCGCGAAGTCGTCGAGGGCGGCCTGCTCCCGTACGCGCGCACGCTGGGCGGCGGTGGTGAGTTCGTCGACCACGGCGGAGTTGGGAGGCTGCTCGCCGCGGGGGACGGCCAGGGCGGCGAGCAGCAGTCCGCGGGTGGCGGAGGCCTGTTCCACGGCCTGGCCCAGCGGGGCCAGCGGGCGGGTGGTGGCGAGGGCGGCCTCGGCGCGCGGCGGGGTGAGCTCGGCGAGCCGGCGGCCCGGGGCGAGGAGTTCCGCGATGACTCCGGCGTAGGCCTGTTCGGCGGCGAGGGCGCTGCCCTTGCCGTCGA
Organism: Streptomyces venezuelae; assembly: GCF_008642275.1. Lineage (NCBI taxonomy): Bacteria > Bacillati > Actinomycetota > Actinomycetes > Kitasatosporales > Streptomycetaceae > Streptomyces > Streptomyces venezuelae. The sequence goes on along the minus strand of NZ_CP029189.1, from coordinate 5,035,208 downwards.
CGGCCTCGGCGCGGACGGTCCGGACGCGGGCGAGGGCCCGGGCGGTCGTCTCGTCGGCCTCGGCCTGGACCTCGGCGAGCTGCCGGTCGGTCCCGGCGATGCGCTCCTGGACGGGCCCCTTGGCGCCGCCGGGACGGCCCTTGGCGGCGTACTCGACGACCGCGTCACGCTCGTCACCGAGGAGGTGCGCGAGGGTGAGGGTCTGCCGGGTCTGGTCCGCGAGGGTGACCAGGCGCTGGGAGTCGTTCAGTTCCCTCGACGCGGAGACGACGGCGGGCGCGCCTGCCGCGAGGACGGTGAGGCCGGCGACGGCCACGCCGACGACCAGCCTGCGGCGCACGCGGACGCGGCGTCCTGCGGGGGCCGGGCCGTCGGCGGCGGTGCCGTTCTTCCGAGACCGCTTCTTCTGCACCGGTGCTCGCAATCCTGTACGTGTGCTCTTGCTCGTCTACTCGTGTGGCCGAGGTAACGGCCGGTCAACAAGTAAACGCCCCCTGCCCCCTCGTACCGCCTCAGACCTTTGCAGCGTGCTGGGGAGAGAGCCGCACATCGCCCAACCGGCCACTCGAACGAGTGAACATCACGGATGAGTTGCCGACCAACTCGGGCACCCCGTGCCGGAGCGCCTCCGTGGACAGGTGGTTGAAAGATCGATACGGGCTTTGGCAGTATGCCCGCCCACACGGCCGACCCGCCGCCCCGGCTCCCGCCGGCCGTCCCGGGCGGCCGGCGCGCGGCGCCGCCGGGGCGCGTCCGATTTGGTACGGACCTGCCCGCGCCCGGTGCCTCTCGCGCGGCAGAATGCGGGTATGCGCATCGACCTCGCCTCGGCCCCCGGCCACCAGGAACGCCCCAATGAGGACTGGGTGTCGGCCGCGATCCCCGCTTCGGGCGGCGGCGTGCTGGTGCTCCTGGACGGGGTCACCCCGCCGCGCGGCGACGACGGATGTGTGCACGGAGTGCCCTGGTTCACGGCCCGCCTCGGCGGCCGATTGACCGAACTGTCCGGATCGCGGCGGGACATGCCGCTCGATCAGGTTCTGGCCGAGTCCGTCCGCGCCGCGGCCGACGCACACCGCGACACCTGTGACCTTTCTCACGCGCGGACCCCGCAGGCGACGGTCGTCCTGGTCCGCTGGGACGCGGACCACGTGGAACACCTCGTCCTGTCCGACTCCGTACTGCTCCTGCAGGCGCCCGGCGGCGAGGTGTCGGCGGTGCTCGACGACCGGCTGGACCGGATCCCGCGGGAGGTGCTGGGCTCGGTGGCCGCCACGGACGCCCTGCGCAACGCGGAGGGCGGCTTCTTCACGGCGGCCGCGGACCCGGCGGTGGCCGCCCGGGCGGTCACGGGCCGCACCCCGCGCGAGCGGGTGCGGGCGGTGGCCGCGCTCACGGACGGGGCGAGCCGGTGGACCGACACCTTCGGGCAGGGCGACTGGGCCGACTGCATGGCCGTACTGCGCGAGGAGGGTGCGCAGGGCCTGATCGGCCGGGTGCGCGCCGTGGAGTCGGACCCGGACCGCCCGTCGGCCCGGTACAAGCGGCATGACGACGCGTCGGCGGTCTACGCGGAGCTCTGAGCGGGTCCGCCCGGACGCCGCCGCGAAGCGCCCTACTCCCCGCCCGCGTTCAGCTGGTTCAGCAGCCGGGCCAGTTCCGCCACTTCGCCGCGGTCCCAGTCGGCGAGCTTGCGCATGTACTGCTCGCGCCGCGCTCCGCGGACCCGCAGGAAGCGCTCGCGGCCCTCTTCCGTGAGGCCGACCAGCGAGGCCCGGCCGTCGGCGGGATCCGGTTCGCGGGCCACCAGGCCGAGCACCTCCAGGGCCCGCAGCTGCCGGCTCATGGTGGCCTTGCCGACCCCGAAGTAGGCGGCCAGCTCGGTGGCGCGCTGCCGGCCGGCCGCTTCCAGGCGTACGAGGAGCCCGTACGCGGCGGGCTCCAGCTCGGGGTGGAGCTCGCGGGCCATCTCGCCCGAGGAGGCACGGGCCCGCCGGAGGAAGACGGACAGCTCCCGCTCCAGGGCAAGGAACTCCTGGTCTTCACTCCCGTGCACGTCCCGCTCCTTCGCTGATGTGTGGCACCCCGGTGGTGCGGGGCCAGTATTTCGCAGCGGGTGCGCCGACGGCCCGGGACCCCGCCGGAGCGGGGTACCGGGCCGTGTGCCGTGCCGTGTGCGGTGCCGTGCGGCCGTGCGGTGCAGCCTGTCCGGGCGCCGGCGCCGGCGTCAGGCCGCCGCGACGGCCGGGGCCTGCGCCCGGGCCAGGGCGAGCTCCAGGACCTGGCGCACGTCCGTCACCGGGTGCACCTCCAGCTTCTCCAGCACCTCCGCCGGGACGTCGTCCAGGTCCGCCTCGTTGCGCTTGGGGATGATGACGGTGGTCAGTCCGGCCCGGTGCGCGGCGAGCAGCTTCTGCTTCACCCCGCCGATGGGCAGGACGCGTCCGGTCAGCGAGACCTCGCCGGTCATGGCCACGTCCGTGCGCACCTGCCGTCCGGAGAGCAGCGAGGCCAGGGCGGTGGTCATGGTGATGCCCGCGCTCGGGCCGTCCTTGGGCACGGCGCCCGCCGGGAAGTGGATGTGCACGCCCCGGTCCTTCAGGTCGGCGACCGGGAGCTCCAGTTCCGCGCCGTGGGAGCGCAGGAAGCTCAGGGCGATCTGCGCCGACTCCTTCATGACGTCGCCGAGCTGGCCGGTGAGGGTCAGGCCGGCCGCGCCCGTCTCCGGGTCGGCCAGCGAGGCCTCGACGAACAGCACGTCGCCGCCCGCGCCGGTCACCGCGAGGCCGGTGGCCACGCCGGGGACGGCGGTGCGCCGCTCGGCGGGGTCCTGGGCGGACTCCGGTACGTGGTGCGGGCGCCCGATCAGGGCCCGCAGGTCGTCGGCGCCGATGCTCAGGGGCAGCTCCCGCTCGCCGAGTTCGTGCTGCGAGGCCACCTTGCGCAGCAGGCGGGCGAGGGACCGCTCCAGGGTGCGTACGCCCGCCTCGCGGGTGTACTCCCCCGCCAGCTTGCGCAGGGCGTCCTCGCCCAGGACCACCTCGTCGGCGCCGAGCCCGGCGCGTTCCAGCTGGCGCGGCAGCAGGTGGTCGCGGGCGATGACGACCTTCTCGTCCTCGGTGTACCCGTCGAGCCGGACGAGCTCCATGCGGTCGGCCAGGGCCTCGGGGATGGCTTCCAGGACGTTGGCGGTGGCCAGGAAGACGACGTCGCTGAGGTCCAGTTCCACCTCCAGGTAGTGGTCGCGGAAGGTGTGGTTCTGCGCCGGGTCGAGGACCTCCAGCAGGGCGGCCGCCGGGTCTCCGCGGAAGTCGGAGCCCACCTTGTCGATCTCGTCGAGCAGGACCACCGGGTTCATCGACCCGGCTTCCTTGATCGCCCGGACGATCCGGCCGGGCAGGGCGCCGACGTAGGTCCGGCGGTGGCCGCGGACCTCGGCCTCGTCGCGGACGCCGCCGAGGGCGACGCGGACGAACTTGCGCCCCATGGCGTGGGCCACGGACTCGCCCAGCGAGGTCTTGCCGACACCGGGCGGCCCCACCAGGGCCAGCACGGCGCCGCCGCGGCGGCCGCCGATGACGCCCATGCCGCGCTCGCCGCGCCGCTTGCGGACGGCGAGGTACTCGGTGATGCGGTCCTTCACGTCGCCGAGCCCCGCGTGCTCGGCGTCGAGCACGGCCCTGGCTCCCCGGATGTCGTACTCGTCCTCGGTGCGCTCGTTCCAGGGCAGTTCCAGCACGGTGTCCAGCCAGGTGCGGATCCAGGACCCCTCCGGGCTCTGGTCGCTGGACCGCTCCAGCTTCTCGACCTCCTTGAGCGCGGCCTCCCGTACCTTCTCGGGGAGGTCGGCGGCCTCGACGCGGGCCCGGTAGTCGTCGGACTCCTCGCCGTCCTTCTCGCCGTTCAGTTCGCGCAGTTCCTTGCGTACGGCCTCCAGCTGACGCCGGAGCAGGAACTCGCGCTGCTGCTTGTCGACGCCGTCCTGGACGTCCTTGGCGATGGACTCGGCCACGTCCTGCTCGGCGAGGTGGTCGCTGAGCGCCTTGACGGCGAGTCTGAGGCGGGCGACCGGGTCGGCGGTCTCCAGCAGTTCGACCTTCTGCTCGACCGTCAGGAAGGGCGAGTAGCCGGAGTTGTCGGCGAGCGCGGACACGCCTTCGATCTGCTGGACCCGGTCCACGACCTGCCAGGCGCCGCGCTTCTTGAGCCAGCTGGTGGCGAGGGCCTTGTACTCCTTGACGAGCTCGGTGACCGCCCCGGGCAGCGGATCGGGCACCGACTCGTCGACGGTCTCGCCCTCGACCCAGAGCGCGGCCCCGGGACCGGTGGTCCCGGCCCCGATGCGGACCCGGCCGAGGCCGCGGATGAGCGCTCCGGGGTCCCCGCCGGAGAGCCGGCCGACCTGCTCGACGGTGCCGAGCACACCGGTCCCGGCGTACGTGCCGTCGATGCGCGGCACGAGCAGGACCCGGGGCTTGCCGCTGCCGCTCTTGCCGGCGGCGGCCTGCGCCGCCTCCACGGCGGCGCGCACCTCGGTGTCGGACAGGTCCAGCGGTACGACCATTCCGGGCAGCACGACCTCGTCGTCGAGCGGCAGCACGGGCAGGGTGAGTGTGACGGACGTCGAAGCCATGATCTTCCCTCCGGCAGTGAAGTTGAGCTCTGCCGACTCAATGCATGTGCGCCTCCCGATGTTCCCCGAGCCGCGTTCGCCCGGGGCGAACGCGTCAGACCGCGGAGATGCGGATGTCGCCCGAACTGGTCTCCACCGAGAGCTGGGAGGGGGCGGAGGCGTCGTCGGGAAGGGTGACGTCACGGTCGCCGGAGTCGGTGGAGACCTTGATCCGGTAGGGGGCCCGGGGGACCTCCACGGTCACGTCGCCCGAGCTGGTCTCGGCGAGCACCGAGCCCGGGGCCTTCGTGAAGGCCAGGCGGGCGTTGCCCGAGGAGGTGCGGATCTCGGCGCTCGGGCCGGACAGCTCGGTGGCGGTGATCCCGCCCGAGGAGGTGCCGACCTTCAGCGGGCCGCCGATCCGGCCGGCCGTGACCGTCCCGGAGTCGGCCTTCACCTCGGCGCCCGCCACGCCCGTGACCGTGATGTCGCCGCTGGAGCTCTCCAGCTCGACCGTGGCCGCGGCGGGCACCTCCAGCCGGTAGTCGATGAAGCAGTTCCCGGTGCAGCTGTCGCTGAAGGTCAGTACGCCTGCGGTGACGTTCTGGCCGGTCGCCGGGACGGTGTCCCCGCGGTAGTGGACGGTGCGGTGGACCGTGACGCCGGGGCCGGTCCCGGGGGTGACGTCGATCGAGCCGGACCGGGCCCCCGTCACCTTCACCGCCTTGACCGCCTCGGTGACCGTGGCGTCGGCGGCCGCCGTCTTGTAGGCGTCGTCCGCGAAGGCGCCGCCCGGGAAGGAGCAGCCCGCGAGGAGGAGGCCGGCGCCGAGCGCGGCGAGCGCGGCGAGCGCGTTGCGGCCGGTGCGGGCGGTACGGGCCGTGCGGGCGGACGTGCTGTGAGTGGTCATGGCCCGATTCTGGGTCGCGAACGCCCCCCGGGCCGATGGGGCACGTACCCGGGCCTCCGGTGGGGCTATCCCCCGCTCGCCGATGGCCACCCGCCGGTGGTCACGGGGAGTTCCGAGGGCGCGCCCCACTCGCTCCAGGAGCCGTCGTACACCGCGATCTCCTCGTATCCGGCGAGGTCGGCGCCGAGGGCCAGGACGCAGGCGGTCACACCGGAACCGCAGCTCAGGTAGAGCCGTTCCCGGTCCCCCGCCAGCGCCCGGAAGGCGGCGCGCAGTTCTCCGGCCGGCCGCATCAGGCCGTCCGCGTCCTGGAGTTCGGCGAACGGCAGGTTGACCGCGCCGGGCATGTGGCCGCCGCGCAGGCCCGGGCGCGGTTCGGGGGCGGTACCGGCGAAGCGTTCCCGCGTGCGGGCGTCGAGTACGGCGGCGGCCGGGTCGTCCAGGGCCCGCGCGACGGTGGCGCTGTCGACCAGCAGCCCGGCCCGGGGCCGTGCGCTGAACGAGCCGCGCGGGCCCCCGTACGCGGGGGCGGCGGCCTCGACGGGCAGTCCGGCGGCGGTCCAGGCGGGCAGTCCCCCGTCGAGGACGGCGGCCCGGTCGAAGCCCATGGCGCGCAGCATCCACCAGGCACGGGCGCTGGAGTAGACACCGGCCCCGTCGTAGACGACGACGGTGTCGGAGTCCTCGACGCCGAGGGTACGCAGCGCCTCGGTGAACTCCGGGGCCCCGGGCATGGTGTGCGGGGCGGGCGCGGTGTGGTCGGACAGGGGTCCGTCGAGGTCGAAGGGGCGGGCGCCCGGGATCCTGCGGGCCGCGGCGCGGTGGGCGCCGACGGAGGCGTCGAAGAGGACCAGGCCGGGGGCTCCCAGCCGGTGGGCGAGCCAGTCGACCCCGACGAGCGGTCCGGGGAGGGCTTCCGGAAGGACCTCGGGCAGGGCTCCGGGCAGGGCTTCGAGCGGCGCGTTCTGCGGTGTGGTCATGCGGCAGGCACCTCCGGCTGGACGACACGGGTCGCCCCCATCCTGCGCCCCGCCGCGCTCCGGCCCGCGGGGCGGGGGTGCGCGGCGCACCGGCTCCCGGGCGGCGCGGCACCCCGGGCGGCGCGGCACCACGGCGGGTGGGCCCGAGCCCGGCCGGTGGGCTCCGGCGGGTGGGCCGGAGCCCGGACAGTGGGCCGAAGCCCGGCCGGTGGGCCCGAGCCCGGCCGGTGGGCCCGAGCCCGGCACGGTCAGTCGCAGGTGCCCGGGCGGGCGTAGACCGCCACCCGGGCGCCGCGCACCCCGGTGATCGAGCAGAGGTCGAAGCGGGCGGCCAGCTCCTCCCGCTTGACCGCCTCCCGGGGGTACGGGTCCAGCGGCTGACCCGCCGGGTCCAGCAGGGCGATCACCCGGGGCGAGGACAGCAGCGCCGAGCGGATCCGGTCCGGGGGCAGCTCGGTGCCCTGGAGGCTGTGCGAAGCCGCCGGGCTCCGGTCCAGGGCCACGTCGTGCAGCTCCCCGTAGAGCTCGGGCGAGGACAGCAGCCACTCGCGCCTGCGGGAGGGCATGAACAGCACCGCGTCCCCCGGCCGGGCCCGCTCCCGGACCGCGGCGGCCACCGCGAGCACGTCGTCCTTGCGGCTCTCGGGCGTACGCAGCCACACCGACCAGATGCCGAACGGCACCAGGAGCGCGCCCGCCAGCAGCCACGGCCACCACCCTGCGGCCTGCGCGAGCCGGACCCCCGCCAGCAGGGCGAGCCCGGCCAGCGCGTAGATCACGTACCGGTCGACGTACCAGGGGTTGAACAGGGAGACCACCATCAGCAGCCCGGGCGGCAGCAGGACGAGCGGGAGCGCCACCCGTACGAGGTCGCCCGGGGCGCCCCGGGCGAGCAGCAGGGCCGCGGCGCCCACCACCGCGTACGCCACCCAGTCCTGCCAGCTCGGCCGTCCGAGCCAGCCGAGCTGCTGCTCGGCCTGCCGGGCGCTCACCACGGCGAGCGGCAGCAGCAGGACCGCCACGACGACGGCACTGCGGCGCCAGCCTCGCGAGCGCCACGCCGTGAACGCGTGGGCGAGCAGGGCGAGCGCGGCGAACTCGTGCAGCCAGCAGCCGATCAGCAGCACCACCGTGTAGGCCGGCCACCGCTCGCGCAGCATCAGGTACGTCGCCCACACCACCGCGGCGGCGACCAGCGCGTACGAGCGCCCCTCCTGGGCGTACATCTGCACGGGGGGCAGCACGGCGTAGACACAGCCCGCGAGCAGTGCGGCCCGCTCCCCCGCGAGCCGGTGGGCGACGGCGGCCACTCCGGCGGCTGCGAGGGCGGTGGCGGCGACGGAGGGCAGCCGCAGCGCCCACAGGCCGCCCTCCCACACCTGGAACACCCCGTGCAGGAGCACGTAGTGCAGGCCGTGGACGGCGTCGACCCGGCCCAGCAGTTCCACGATCCCGCCGAGCGGCCGGTGGGCCACCTGCCAGGTGACGGACTCGTCGCGCCACATGCTGCCGCCCCGCTCCAGGCCCCACAGGCCGAGGAGCACGGCCAGCAGCGGCGGGATCGGGCGCCAGGGGGCGATCCGGCTGATGTCGGCCTCCGCGTGCGGTCGGGACAGGTGTCGCAACAGGTGTGCGGACTCCATACTCGGGGTTGGACACGAGTCCCCCGGAGGTGGGTGTGCGCGCGTTACGAGCGGTGGCGGTGGCGGTGCTGAGCACGGTGGTCCTGGCGGGCTGCGGGCCCTCGGGGTCCGACGGCGGTGACGACCCGGCCCCGAAGCCCTCCACGCAGCCGGGCACGACGACGAGTCCGGGCACGAGTCCGAGTGGCCCGAGTCCGGGTACGAGTACGGGTACGAGCGCGTCCGCAGACCCGGGCGCGACGGCCGACCCCACCACCAGCCCCACCGCCGGCCGGGTCCCCGCCCCCGGCGAGACCCTGGTCCGGGTCACCCGCACCGGCGGCTTCGCCGGGCGGACCCACACCCTCGTCGTCAAGGGCGACGGCTCCTTCACCCGGCTGGACGCCCAGGCGAAGCCGACGGGCACCGGCAAGCTGACCGCGGCGGAGCTCACGGGCCTGCGCACCGCCCTGCGGGACGCCGACTTCGCCCGGCTGCCCCGGATCGCCAGCGGCGGCCCCACGATCTACGACGGCTTCTTCTACGCCTTCGTGCACGACGGGCACGAGGTGGCCGCGGACCAGGGGTCCATGCCGGAGGCCCTGACCCGGGTGCTGGACGCGCTGCCCCCGTTCACCGGCGGCCAGGACGCCCCCTGAGCCGGTCCGGGACCAGCGGTCCCGCGCAGGCGGCCGGCCCGGCCGCGTACGGAGCAGCTCACGCCGGGTGCACACCCGCACCCGGCGCCGGCACGTCCGCGCCCGGCGCCGGCAGGCCCGTACCCGTGGCCGAGACGTCCCGCAGCAGCCGGTCCAGGAATCCGCGCAGCCGGGCCGGCATGTCCACGCTCGCGGGCGCCAGCACCCACTGGATCTGCAGGCCGTCCATGACGGCGAGGGTCTCCCTGCCGACGGCCTCGCAGTCGGTGTCCGGGCGCAGTTCGCCGCGTGCGACGCCCGCCTCCAGCAGGTCGACGGTGTAGCCGAGCACCCGGTCGTAGCGCTGGGCGAAGTACGCGTGCGCCGGGTGTTCCGGGTTGCCGGACTCGCCGACCAGGGTGTTGAACATCCGGACGATGCCGGGCCGCCGCTCGTTGTCGGCGGCGAGTTCCACGACGGTGGCGAAGTGGGCGGCGACCGACTCCGCGGGCTCGCTGAAGAGCCGCTGCACGTCGTGCTGCTCGCTCTGGGCGAGGACCGAGAGCAGCAGGTCCTCCTTGCCGCGGAAGTGGTGCAGCAGTCCGCCCTGGGTGATCCCGCAGTCGGCGGCGATGCGGGCGAGTGAGGACGCGTTGAAGCCCCACTGCGCGAAGTGCTCGACGGCGGTGTCGAGGATCTTCTGCCGCCGGGCGTCACCGACGGCGTAGGTCCCCCGGGCCGATCCCTTCGAGGCCTTGCGCTGCGGCCGCCCCGTTTCCTGTGCCATGGCGCCACCTTAAGCCGCGGCCCTTTTCGGCCACCCGACCGGTGTGACCCGGCTCACTTTTCAAAAACCTAGCAGGTGCACGGTTTTCGGCTCTACCGTGACCGTGCCGATCCGCCCGGTCCCGTGCTCCAGGAGCCCCGCCATGAACGCGACGCCCGACTACAAAGACGCCGCCCTGCCCGTCGAGCGCCGCGTGGCGGACCTGCTCTCGCGGATGACCCTGGAGGAGAAGGCCGGCCAGCTCTTCCACTCGATGCTGATGATGAACGCGGACGGCACCCCGGTCACCGAGACCGACGGCTCGATGCTGCCCTTCACCACGCCCGAGCTGATCGAGGACCGCTCCCTCACCCACTTCAACCTGCTCGGCACCTACGGGCCCCGCGAGATGGCCCGCTGGCAGAACGCCGTCCAGGAGATGGCCGCGGCCACCCGCCTCGGCATCCCGGTCACCCTCTCCACCGATCCGCGCCACACCTTCACCGACAACATCGGCGCGTCCTTCAACTCCGGCGCCTTCTCCGCCTGGCCGGAGGCCCTGGGCCTGGCCGCCATCGGTGATCCCGGGCTCGTCCGGCGGTTCGCGGACACCGTCCGCCGCGAGTACCTCGCCGTCGGCTTCCGCGTCGCCCTGCACCCGCAGATCGACCTGGCCAGCGAACCGCGCTGGGCCCGCCAGTCCGGCACCTTCGGCTCCGACGCCCGGCTGACGGGCGAGCTCGTGGCCGCGTACGTACGGGGCCTGCAGGGCCCGGCCCTCGGGCCCGGCTCGGTGTCCGCCATGGTCAAGCACTTCCCCGGCGGCGGCCCGCAGAAGGACGGCGAGGACCCGCACTTCGCACACGGCAAGGAGCAGGTCTACCCGGGCGGCATGCGCGAGCACCACCTGGAGCCGTTCCGGGCCGCGATCGCCGCCGGGTGCGCGCAGATGATGCCGTACTACGGGCAGCCGATGGGCACCGACTGGGAGGAGGTCGGCTTCGGCTTCAACAAGGGCGTGGTCACCGGTCTCCTCCGCGAGGAGCTCGGCTTCGAGGGCATCGTCTGCAGCGACTGGGGGCTGCTCAACGACGCGACGATCTTCGGGCAGGTGCACCCGGCGCGCGCCTGGGGCCTGGAGCACCTGAGCGTGGCCGAGCGGGCGGCACGCGGTCTGGAGGCCGGCTGCGACCAGTTCGGCGGCGAGCAGTGCCCCGAGGTGATCGTGGAGCTGGTGCGCTCGGGCCGCGTCACGCAGTCGCGGATCGACGAGTCGGTGCGCCGCCTGCTGCGGGAGAAGTTCACGCTCGGCCTGTTCGAGGACCCGTACGTGGACCCGGACGCGGCGGCCGAGATCGTCGGCCGGTCCGACTTCACGGCCCTGGGGGCCGCGGCCCAGCGCCGCTCCCTCACCGTGCTGACCAACCCGGACGGCCTGCTCCCGCTCACCACGGGGCCCAGGCTGTACGTGCGGAACGTGGACGCGGCCGTCGCCGCCGGGTACGGCGAGGTCGTCACCGACCCGGCCGACGCGGATCTCGCCGTCCTGCGGCTGCGGACCCCGTACGAGCCGCGCGAGAACGTCTTCGAGTCCTACTTCCACTCGGGTTCGCTGGCCTTCCCCGAGCCCGAGCTGGCGGAGATCCTGGCCCTCCTGGACCGGATCCCGACCCTGGTCTGCATCAACCTGGAGCGGGCCGCCGTCATCCCGGAGATCGCCGAGCGCGCGGCGGCCCTGATCGCCGACTACGGCGCCGGCGACGCCGCCCTGCTGGACGTGGCCTTCGGCCGCGCCACCCCCGAGGGCCGGCTCCCCTTCGAGCTCCCGCGCTCGATGAAGGCCGTCGAAGCCTCCCGTCCGGATGTGCCGAACGACACCCTCGACCCCGTCTTCCCGCACGGCCACGGGCTGACCCTGTAGGCCTCCCCGGGCACCCCACGGGCACCACCCGGGGCACCCCCCGAACACCTCCGGACGCCCCCCGGAGGGCAAGGACGGCGAGGCACCTGACCGGTCTCGCCCGCCGGGTGCCGGTCCCGCGGGGGCACCGGCACCCGGTACCACACATTCCGTTTACTGTGGTCCAGCACATATGCCATGTCCGAACCCCACGTAGCCGCAGGCCGACGCCTCCTCTACGCTGCACCCCATTCACGCGGGATCTTCAGGGGCGGACATGGAACAGACACACACCACCCATCAGAGCGCCGCGGCGACACCCGGCGCCCAGCGGCGTGTGCTGGTCGTCGAGGACGACCACACCATCGCCGAGGCCATCGCGGCCCGTCTGCGCGCCGAGGGCTTCCAGGTGCAGACCGCGGGAGACGGCCCCTCGGCCGTCGCGGCGGCCGAGAGCTGGCTGCCCGAGCTGCTGGTCCTCGACATCATGCTGCCCGGCTTCGACGGCCTGGAGGTCTGCCGCCGGGTCCAGGCCCAGCGGCCCGTGCCGGTCCTCATGCTCACCGCGCGCGACGACGAGACCGACCTGCTGGTCGGGCTCGGGGTCGGCGCGGACGACTACATGACCAAGCCGTTCTCGATGCGCGAGCTGGCCGCCCGGGTCCACGTACTGCTGCGGCGCGTGGAGCGGGCCACCATGGCCGCGCACACCCCGCGCGGGGCCACCCTGCGCCTGGGCGACCTGGAGATCGACCACGCGCAGCGCCGGGTCCGGGTGCACACCGAGGACGTGCACCTGACCCCCACCGAGTTCGACCTGCTGGTGTGCCTGGCCGGGACCCCGCGGGCGGTGCTCTCCCGCGAGCAGCTGCTGGCCGAGGTGTGGGACTGGGCCGACGCGTCCGGGACCCGTACCGTCGACAGCCACATCAAGGCCCTGCGCCGCAAGATCGGCGCGGAGCGGATCCGTACGGTCCACGGCGTCGGGTACGCCCTGGAGACCCCGGCCCAGGCATGAGCGGCCCGCCGAACCGGCTGCGGCCGCGCCAGCGGCCTCCGGCGGGGCTGCGTCCCTTCTCGCCCTTCTCGATCAAGACCAAGCTGGGCACGCTCGTCGTGGTCTCGGTCTTCATCACGACGGGCCTGCTGCTGGTGGCCCTGCGCACCGACACCGAGCTGCGCTTCATCACGGTCTTCTCGGTGATCGCCTCGATGCTGATCACCCAGTTCGTGGCGCACAGCCTGACGGCGCCGCTGGACGACATGACGACGGTGGCCCGCGCGATATCCCACGGCGACTTCACCCGGCGGGTACGCGGGGCGGGCCGCCGCGACGAGCTGGGCGACCTGGCCGCCACCATCAACCTGATGGCGGACGACCTGGAGGCCGTGGACCGGCACCGCAAGGAGCTCGTCGCCAATGTCTCGCACGAGCTGCGCACGCCCATCGCGGCGCTGCGGGCCGTGCTGGAGAACGTGGTGGACGGGGTCTCGGCCGCCGATCCGGAGACCATGCGCACGATGCTGAAGCAGACCGAGCGGCTCGGCGGGCTCGTGGAGACCCTGCTGGACCTGTCCCGGGTCGACAACGGCGTGGTGCCGCTGCGCGCCCGCCGCTTCGAGGTGTGGCCGTACCTGTCGGGCGTCCTGAAGGAATCGCGGCTGGCGGCCGCCGGCCGGCCGGGACTGCTCTCCGGTTCGGGCGGGCACACCCGCAACGACGTGCACCTGCACCTCGACGTCTTCCCGCCCGAGCTGTGGGCCCACGCGGACGCCGAGCGGCTGCACCAGGTCGTCGCGAATCTGATCGACAACGCGGTCAAGCACAGCCCTCCGCACGGCCGGGTCACGGTACGCGCCCGGACGGGCGACGCCCCCGGAAGCCTGGTGCTGGAGGTACGGGACGAGGGCCCGGGCATCCCCGAGGCCGAGCGCCACCGGGTCTTCGAGCGGTTCAACCGGGGCAGCGCGCGCGGCGGCGACGGAGGCACCGGACTGGGCCTGGCGATCGCCCGCTGGGCCGTGGAGCTGCACGGGGGCCGGATCGGAGTGGCCGAATCGTCACGCGGCTGCCGCATCCTCGTCACGCTTCCGGGCAGCTCGTAGGTCCCGTGTTGACGTAGGGTTCGAGTGGGAAGGACATGATCTCGGCCACACGTACCCGGGGTCCGTCAGGGGTGCGAAGCCAAGGGGGCCGCAACCTCGGTGCCCCCTACCCGAACCAGGCTCGTTTCCCGCCATTCCACGTGCCGAAACCCGCCGTTCGATGTGACCTGCGCGACGTAAGTCCCGCCCGGCCTGCATGCAGCGCCCGAGGAGGCGTAGCCTTTATTCCCGCTGTCCATACCTTGTGAAGCGGAAGAGGGCGGTTGCCGCCGTGTCGCCACAGTCCCCCAGTAACCCGAGCACCACGACCGAAGCAGCAGAGGGCGGGAAGAACCCTGCCTCAGGCTTCGGCGCCAATGAGTGGCTCGTCGACGAGATCTATCAGCAGTACCTCCAGGACCCGAACTCGGTCGACCGGGCCTGGTGGGACTTCTTCGCCGACTACAAGCCGGGGGGCGCTGTCGCTCCGGTGAAGTCGGACGGTCCCGAGAAGCCCGCGACGACGGACGGCGCCTCCGCACAGGCCGCCACCGTCACCGCGGCGCCGCAGGCCACCGACGCCGCCGCCACGGGGGCGGCGCGCGCCGCAGCGCCTGCCCCGACGGCCGCGCCCACGCCTGTGTCAGCTCCTGCCCCTGCTCCTGCCACCCCCTCTGGTGCCCCTGCTGTGACTGTCACCTCCCAGGCCCCGGCCGCCGCACCGGCCGCGCCCGCCCCCTCCTCCGTAGCCCCCCAGACGGCCGCGCCCGCCACCGAGGCCCCCGCGGGCCCCGAGCTGGTGACGCTCCGCGGCCCGGCGGCTGCCGTCGCGAAGAACATGAACGCCTCCCTCGACGTCCCGACGGCCACGTCCGTCCGCGCCGTCCCGGTGAAGCTGCTGTTCGACAACCGCATCGTCATCAACAACCACCTGAAGCGGGCCCGGGGCGGGAAGATCTCCTTCACGCACCTCATCGGCTACGCGATGGTGCAGGCCATCAAGGCCATGCCGTCGATGAACTACTCCTTCGCGGAGAAGGACGGCAAGCCGACCCTGGTCAAGCCCGACCACGTGAACTTCGGCCTCGCCATCGACCTGGTGAAGCCCAACGGCGACCGCCAGCTCGTCGTCGCCGGCATCAAGAAGGCCGAGACCCTCAACTTCTTCGAGTTCTGGCAGGCCTACGAGGACATCGTCCGCCGCGCCCGCGTCGGCAAGCTGACGATGGACGACTTCACCGGCGTGACGTGCTCCCTCACCAACCCCGGCGGCCTGGGCACCGTGCACTCCGTGCCGCGTCTGATGCCCGGACAGTCGGTCATCATGGGCGTCGGCTCCATGGACTACCCCGCCGAGTTCCAGGGCACCTCGCAGGACACCCTGAACAAGCTGGGCATCTCCAAGGTCATGACCCTGACCTCGACCTACGACCACCGGGTCATCCAGGGTGCGGCCTCCGGCGAGTTCCTGCGCATCGTCGCGAACCTGCTGCTCGGCGAGGACGGCTTCTACGACGCCGTCTTCGAGTCGCTGCGCATCCCGTACGAGCCGGTCCGCTGGAACCGCGACATCGACGCCTCGCACGACGACGACGTCACGAAGGCCGCCCGCGTCTTCGAGCTGATCCACTCCTACCGGGTCCGCGGCCACGTCATGGCCGACACCGACCCGCTGGAGTACAAGCAGCGCAAGCACCCCGACCTCGACATCACCGAGCACGGCCTCACCCTGTGGGACCTGGAGCGCGAGTTCGCGGTCGGCGGCTTCTCCGGCAAGTCGATGATGAAGCTCCGCGACATCCTCGGCGTGCTGCGCGACTCGTACTGCCGCACCACCGGCGTCGAGTTCATGCACATCCAGGACCCGAAGCAGCGCCGCTGGATCCAGGACCGCATCGAGCGCCCGCACTCCAAGCCGGAGCGCGAGGAGCAGCTGCGCATCCTGCGCCGCCTGAACGCGGCGGAGGCCTTCGAGACCTTCCTGCAGACGAAGTACGTCGGCCAGAAGCGCTTCTCCCTGGAGGGCGGCGAGTCCGTCATCCCGCTGCTCGACGCCGTCATCGACTCGGCCGCCGAGGCCCGCCTCGAAGAGGTCGTCATCGGCATGGCCCACCGCGGCCGCCTGAACGTCCTCGCGAACATCGTCGGCAAGTCGTACGCGCAGATCTTCCGCGAGTTCGAGGGCAACCTCGACCCGAAGTCCATGCACGGCTCCGGCGACGTCAAGTACCACCTGGGCGCCGAGGGCACCTTCACGGGCCTGGACGGCGAGCAGATCAAGGTCTCGCTCGTCGCGAACCCCTCGCACCTGGAGGCCGTGGACCCGGTCCTGGAGGGTGTCGCCCGCGCCAAGCAGGACGTCATCAACAAGGGCGGCACGGACTTCACCGTCCTCCCGCTCGCGCTCCACGGCGACGCGGCCTTCGCGGGCCAGGGCGTCGTCGCCGAGACGCTGAACATGTCGCAGCTGCGCGGCTACCGCACCGGCGGCACCGTGCACGTGGTCATCAACAACCAGGTCGGCTTCACCGCCGCCCCGGAGTCCTCGCGTTCGTCCATGTACGCGACCGACGTGGCCCGCATGATCGAGGCGCCGATCTTCCACGTGAACGGCGACGACCCGGAGGCCGTCGTCCGTGTCGCGCGGCTCGCCTTCGAGTTCCGCCAGGCGTTCAACAAGGACGTGGTCATCGACCTCATCTGCTACCGCCGCCGCGGCCACAACGAGTCCGACAACCCGGCCTTCACCCAGCCGCTGATGTACGACCTGATCGACAAGAAGCGCTCGGTGCGCAAGCTCTACACCGAGTCCCTCATCGGTCGCGGCGACATCACCCTGGAAGAGGCCGAGCAGGCGCTCCAGGACTTCCAGGGCCAGCTGGAGAAGGTCTTCGCGGAGGTCCGCGAGGCCGCCACGCAGCCCGCGGCCATCGCGCCGGCAGCCCCGGGCACGTCCGCGGTCTTCCCGGTCGCCGTGAACACCGCAATCTCCCAGGACGTCGTCAAGCGGATCGCCGAATCCCAGGTCACCATCCCCGAGGGCGTCACCGTCCACCCGCGTCTGCTGCCGCAGCTGCAGCGCCGTGCGGCGATGATCGACGAGGGCACCATCGACTGGGGCATGGGCGAGACGCTCGCCTTCGGCTCGCTGCTGATGGAGGGCACCCCGGTCCGGCTGTCCGGCCAGGACTCCCGCCGCGGCACCTTCGGCCAGCGCCACGCGGTCCTCATCGACCGGGAGACGGGCGAGGACTACACCCCGCTCCTCTACCTGTCGGAGGACCAGGCCCGCTACAACGTCTACGACTCGCTGCTCTCCGAGTACGCGGCCATGGGCTTCGAGTACGGCTACTCGCTGGCCCGTCCGGACGCGCTGGTCCTCTGGGAGGCCCAGTTCGGTGACTTCGTCAACGGCGCGCAGACCGTCGTCGACGAGTTCATCTCCTCGGCCGAGCAGAAGTGGGGCCAGACCTCCGGCGTCACGCTGCTCCTCCCGCACGGCTACGAGGGCCAGGGCCCGGACCACTCGTCCGCGCGTCCCGAGCGCTTCCTGCAGATGTGCGCGCAGGACAACATGACGGTGGCCATGCCCACCCTCCCCTCGAACTACTTCCACCTGCTGCGCTGGCAGGTCCACAACCCGCACCACAAGCCGCTCATCGTCTTCACCCCGAAGTCGATGCTGCGTCTGAAGGCCGCGGCGTCGAAGGCGGAGGAGTTCACGACCGGTTCGTTCCGTCCGGTCATCGGCGACACCACGGTGGACGCGAACGCGGTCCGCAAGGTCGTCTTCTGCGCCGGCAAGGTCTACTACGACCTGGAGGCCGAGCGCGAGAAGCGCGGCATCACGGACACCGCGATCATCCGCATCGAGCGGCTGTACCCGCTCGCCGGTGCGGAGCTCCAGGCGGAGATCGCGAAGTTCCCGAACGCGGCCAAGTACATCTGGGCGCAGGAGGAGCCGGCGAACCAGGGTGCGTGGCCGTTCATCGCGCTGAACCTGATCGACCACCTCGACCTGGCGGTCGGCGCGGACGTCCCGGCGGGCGAGCGCCTGCGGCGCATCTCGCGTCCGCACGGCTCGTCCCCGGCGGTGGGCTCCGCGAAGCGCCACCAGGCGGAGCAGCAGCTCCTGCTGAACGAGGTCTTCGAGGCCTAAGCCCCTCACCTCCCGGAAGGCCCGGTCCCCGCACGGGGGCCGGGCCTTCCGGCGTAGCGGGTCCGGATTCCGGGTCGGTGCCTCCTCTCGGGTCGCCCCGCACTTCTGCTCCGTCCCGTCAAGCCACGTCCTTCCGGGACATGACCGGGACCGGTACCGGCACCTCTACTGGAGACGTGACCACGCGGCGCCGGCCGCGGGGCCACGGACCCGACAGAGGTCCGGCGGCGCCCCCTCGCCGCCGGACCCCCGCCCTAGAGGAGCCCCCATGTCCTACGACGTCCACACCCCGACGCCCACCCGGCCCAAGCGGCGGATCGCCCGCTTCGTGATGCCCGTCGCCTCGGCCGCCTTCATCTGCGGAGCCGTCGCGCTGCCGGCATCGGCGACGGTCGCCCATCCGCCGCAGTCGGCGGCCGGCGTCCGCTCCGACGTCTTCCCGAACCCCTACCAGGAGCCCGACGGCGGCGCCTACGGGCCGTACACCTGTCAGCCCGGCTACGTCTGGCGTGACAGCTTCGACGGGGACACCCTCTGCACCACGCCGGAGGTCCGCGACCGGGTCCACGCGCAGAACCCCCACCGCCAGCCCGGCGGCGGCGCCTACGGGCCGTCCACCTGCAAGCCCGGCTACGTATGGCGGGAGATGTTCGACGGCGACGTCAAGTGCGTCACGCCGCAGGAACGCGAACGGTGGAAGGACCAGGTGTTCGACAACGGCCCCAACCTCATCCCGGTGCCGGGCTAGTGGGCCCCGGAGGCGTCACCGGACCCGCTACGGCTGCGGTTCGAAGTCCCAGTACGGTCTGGTCTGCTGCTTCGCCGAGACCGTGTGGACGTGCTGCGGGCCCAGGGTGCGGGTCAGGCCCTTGATGCCGGCGTCCTCGTGTTTCGCGGCCTCCTCGTACTCCCGTACCGACCGCAGGTCCGCCGCCAGCGCGATCTGGGCGCTCAGGGCCATCGGGTGGTCCGGGCCCAGGACCCGCTCCGCCGTGCGCAGCGTCTCCCGGCTCAGGTCCAGCGCGTCCTCCAGCCGCCCGGTGATGTTGCGGTGGCCGGTGGCGTTCAGGGCGCAGCCCAGTGTCCAGGGGTGCCGGTCGCCGAGCGCGCCCCGCATGCCCACCAGCGCCTGCTCGGCCAGCGAGAGGGCCGCCGCCCGCTCCCCCTGGGCCCGCAGGACGAGGCCGAGGTTGCCCACCGTGCCGATGCTGTACGGGTGGGCGAGGCCGAGCTGGGACTGGTAGCCGCGGACCACGTCCTCGGAGATCCGGCGGGCCTCGCCGATGTCCCCGTACTCCCTGAGGTAGGTGGCGTAGTCGGAGGCGACCATCAGGGTCCACGGGTAGTCGGCCCCGAAGACCCTGGTCGCCCGCTCCCAGACGGTCCGTAGCCGCAGGCCTGCACCGGGGATGTCCCCGGAACGGCGCAGGCACATCCCGAGGTTGTGCTCGGCGCGCAGGGTCTGCGGGTGTTCCAGGCCCAGCACCTGCGTGTTGATCTTCACGCCCTGTTCCTGGCGGGTCTGGGCCTCGTGGTAGCGGCCCATCAGCCGCAGCCCCATGGCGCAGGCGATGCCGGAGGACAGGGTGGAGATGTGATGGGTCCGAAGGACCCGTTCGCGGCGGCGCAGGGTGTCCAGGTCGAGGTCGTAGGCGTCCTGGTAGCGGCCGAGCAGGCGGTAGGTGGCGGCCAGGTTGTTCTGGGCGGCGAGGGTGGTGGAGTCGTCCTCGCCGAGCAGGGCGCGGTAGGTGGCCAGGCAGTGCTCGAAGATCTCCCGGGCCGGTTCGAAGCGGGCGATGCACAGCAGGACCCCGCCGTACGAACTGGTGGCGCGCAGGGTTTCCAGGTCGCGGTCGCCGCGTTCCTCCGTGAGCCGGTCGGCGCGGGCGCGGGTGAGGGACTCGGCGCGCCGGAACAGGCCGAGGTTACGGAGGGCCTCGCCGTAGTGGTAGCTGAGTTCGCGGACCTTGGGGTGGTCCTCGCCGAGCAGCGCCCGCCAGATCAGGTCGGTCTCCTCGCAGAGCCGCAGGCACGTGCGGTACTCCCCGGCGAGGATCAGGTAGCGCAGGCAGTGCAGCAGGAAGTTCTGGATGCGCGGGTTGCTGCTGGTGAGCACCCCCGAGGTGGCCAGGTGCGGGATGAGTTCGGCGTACCGGGGCCACAGGCGGGAGTCGGAGGGGCGGCCCGGGTCGGCGGCGGCGAGGACCTGGCGCACGGCGCGGGCCAGCGGTTCGGCCTCGGCCTCGGAGAGGTCCTCGCGGACGATGCCGTGGACCATGCGGTGCAGTTGTACGGTCTCCAGCCCGCCGCCGCCTTCCTCCACGGCCAGGTCGGAGTACTCCAGCCGGACGACGGAGAACTGGACCAGCTTGTTGAGGGCGGCGTTCCACCGGATCTGGTCGTTGATCAGCCCGGCGAGCTGCTCGGGCACGTCGTCGGCGGGGAACTCGCGCAGCAGGCGCAGCGGCACCGGGCCGGGGGCGAAGAAGACGAACAGCCGCAGCAGGGCGAGGGCGTCGGGGAAGTTCTCCCGGACGTTGTTGAGCAGTATCGCGAGGGCGGTGGGGAAGGGCAGGGGGTAGTCCTCGGAGACCGTGACCGCCTCGTGGGAGTCCATCCGGCGCTGGAGCAGGACGAGGTAGTCGCCGACCGGCAGCGGGGAGTCGGCGAGCCAGCCGGCGGTCTGGTCGAGGGCGAGCGGATAGTCCTCCAGGGCCTCGGCGAGCTGGTCGGCCTCGTCGGCGGTCAGGCGCAGGGCCCGGCGGCGGATGAAGGTGACCGACTCGGGGCGGGCGTAGAGCGGGACCTCGACCAGGCTGGTGTGCCGGGCGGCCCACTCGCGGTTGCGGGAGGTGATGATGACGTCGCCCGCGCCGGAGGGCAGCAGGTCGATCAGGTCGTCCGGGTTGTCGCAGCCGTCGAAGACCATCAGCCAGCGGCCGTACGGGTTTCCGCGCCGCAGCGCTTCGAGGACGGCCCGGATCTGCTCGCCGTAACTGCCCGCGCCGCGCGGCAGCCCGAGCGCGGGGGCCAGGTCGGCGAGGCGTTCGCGCAGGGTGGGCCGGTCCTCGGCCGGGACCCACCACACCACGTCGTACTCGGAGGCGAAGCGGTAGGCGTACTCGGTGGCGACCTGGGTCTTGCCGACACCGGAGAGCCCGAGGAGGGTGACGGTGGACGCGCCGGGCGGGGCGTCGGTCAGCGCCTCGCGCAGGTTGCCGATGACGTCGTTGCGGCCGGTGAAGCGCGGGTTGCGGCGCGGGACCCGGCCCCAGATCTCCGGCGGGTCGTTGGGGAAGCGGGGGCCGCGGCGGCCGGTCTCGGTGCCGATCCGGTCGGTGGGCAGCTCCAGGCGGCGCAGCACGCGGTACTCGGCCTCGTACGCGTCCAGGCCCCACAGGTCGGTCTTCTCCAGTACGGCGACGGCGCTGGGCAGCGGGGCGTCGGTGAGGCAGACCGCCGCGAACCGTTCGGGGTGGCGGTCGGTGACGGCGCGCAGGGCCGTGTTCCACTGCTCGTCGGTGTGGGTGCCGGCGGAGAAGTAGCGTTCGCTGAGGACGAGGAGGACCCGGCTGCCGGAGCGGGCCAGGTCGTCGAGGGCCTGGTCGATGCCGGGGCTGTTCTGCGGGTCCCAGCGCTGGAGGGTGACGCGGTGGCCGTGTTCCTCCAGGCGGTGCGCGATCCACACCGCCCAGGGGCGGTTGAACCCCGCGAAGCTGATGACGAATCGCTGCGGCTGGGGCGGCTGGGGCGGCTGCTGCGCCGCCGGTTCACGGTCCTGGCGACTACCGGTGGTCATCGGGCCGTCTCCCTGGAATCCGGGCGGTGGACGGGCTTGAAAGGTACCGCAGCGGACGGTCCGTCAGCCTTGTGCGAACGGCGCGAGTTCGGGGTGCGCCTCGCACCAGGCGCGGCGTTCGCGGTCGACGGCCCGGCGGGCCGCGGTGTGCTGGTCGCCGGGTGGCGGGAGGTCGTCCATGGCGCGTTCGGCGGCTCCCATCGCGTCGGCGAACTCCCGCCCCGCGTCCGTCAGTTGTTCGTGCGACCGCAGGACGGGCAGGACGGCGGCCACCTGTGCGCGGATCCGGGCGTGCTGGGCCCAGGCGCCGCGGGCCCCGTAGAGGGCGGCGCGCTGCCAGTACCCGGCGAGGGCCAGGTGGGCGTAGGCGCCGTGCAGCAGGCCCTCCAGGGGGCGGGGGTCGCTGCGCCAGGGCGCCCAGTGGCGGGGCGTGTGGTCGGCGGTGTGCAGGGTCAGTACGTCGGTGAGGGCGGTCAGTTTGCCGTGCTGGACCTCGTGGACGAGGGTCGCGGCGAGCGCGGGCGGGGCCTGGGCCCGGGCCAGTACGGAACCGGCGGCCGCGGGGAGGGTGGCACCGCTGGAGCGGGAGCCGCCGGCCAGCGGTACGACGGAGCGCAGCAGCTGGACGGTCTCCTCGGCGCGAACGGTGTCGTACCGCTGGAGCAGGGTGAGCGCCCCGGACCACTGGGTGTCCCACCGCTTGTGGCCCTTGGGGGTGAGCCGGCGGGCGGGGCGGACCGGGGCGGGCTGCGCGGGGCCGGGCGCCCGGTAGGGGTCGAGGTCGTCCAGGGCGGTCCGGCCGCCGGGCAGGACGTGCAGGGGAACGGTGGCCGGATCGTCGGGGTCCCAGGAGCCCTCGGAGAGGGCGAGCGGCCCGGGGCGGTCCGGGCGCAGCAGGCCGAGGGTGGGCAGCACGAGCCGGCCGTGCAGGGGGCGCAGCGTGTGGCTGAAGGGGATCCTGGCGCGCAGGGCGGCGGCGACGGCCAGGGCCCCGAGGTGCCCGAGGTCGGGCGGGGGCCCGCAGGGTGCGTGCAGCCGGCGCAGGGTCTCCTCGGCCCACACCCCGGTGGCCGGGTAGTGCAGTACGTCGCGCACGGCGCCCGGGTCGCGGCGCTCGGCCTCTTCCAGCAGGGCCCAGTGGTCGGCGGTCTCCCCGGACCGGCCGCCGGGGGCGGCGTCGAGGACGGCGCGCAGCAGGATCAGGCGTTTGGAGCGGCGTACGTCGCGGACCAGGCGGGTGCCCTCCATGGAGGGTTCGGTGGAGGCGAGGGCGCGCAGGGTGGGCGTGGAGACGGTGAACGCGGTGAGGGCCCCGGTCATGAGGCGACCGCCGGGGGGTGGGCGGTGGCCCCGGTGGCACGGGGCTGCGCGGCCCGTTGGACGGCGGCGGCGATGTGCCGGATCAGCGGCTGCAGGTCGGCGCAGTACACGGACGGCTGCCGGAAGCCCTCGCCGGCGCGGTAGCGGTGCGGGTAGTGCCCTCCGCCGCACACGTCGACCAGCTCGCAGGCGCGGCAGCGGGAGGCGAGCGCCTCCCGGCCGAGCTGGCGGGCGGCGAGTCCGGGGTGTTCGAGGAGCTGGTCGAAGCTGTGGGTGTCGAGGGCCATCCCGGTCGCGGCGGCCCCCTCGTACGCGGATTTCAGTGAGTCGGCCTGTTCGATGGAGCCGTCGGTCTCGATCACGGCGGTGGCGGCGGGCGTGAGCCCGAGGGTCTCGGTGGTGGTGGGCAGGCCGAGCAACAGGGCGATGATCTCCTCGAAGAGCCGGATCCGGGTGCGCCGTACGCCGTCGTGCCACCAGCGTTCGAAGACGGCGAGGAGCCAGTCCGCGTACGGGGTCCGGCCCGGCCGGTGGCCGGGGGGCGGGTCGCTCCAGTTCGCGAGCGGCAGGAGCAGCCCGATGCTGGGCGGGGCGAAGGCGAGCAGGGACTCGTAGGTCTCCACCGGGTCGTGGTCGAGATCGACGACGCACAGCACCCCGGCGTAGCTCTGCGGATGGCGGGCCAGCAGCCGCAGGCCCCGGGCGGCGGACGCGAAGCCGGGCCGTCCGGCGTGGTCCACGCGGCGGGTGTTGTGCGTGGGGAGACCGCCGTCGAGGCTGACGCCGACCCGGATTCCGGCGGCGGCCAGGGCGGTGATGCGGCCACGGGTGAGCAGGGTTCCGTTGGTCTGGACGGTGGCGGTGACCCGGGTGCGGGGGGCGGCCCGGGCCACGGCGGCCCGGACGGCGTCGACGGGCTCGGCCAGTCGGGCGGGGGCGGTGAGCAGCGGTTCGCCGCCGTGCAGGACGAGGTCGATCCGGGGCAGGTCGTGGGCGGCGGCGTGCTCGGCGATGCGCTGCGCGGCGCGGGCGGTGGTGGCCGGGGTCATGACGGGCGGCTGGTCGCGCCAGCCCTGGTCGGCCATCTCGTAGACGTAGCAGTAGGTGCAGGCGAGGTTGCAGCGGCTGCGGGTCTTGAGGACGAACTGGCGTATCGGGTGGGGCCGGTGGCCTGCGGCCCGCGCGGCGGCCACGTCGAGCCGGGTGTAGGGCCAGGGCGCGTGCCGGGCGTGCCGCAGCTGCTGGACGTCCGCCGCCGTGTCCCGCTGCGCGGGGTCGGCAGGGTCGGGGGGCGTGGTGGCGGCGCGCGCTGTTGCGGCGGCCTGCCGGGCGGGATCGGCCGGCCCGGCGGCATCCGGGGACGCCGTGCCGCCGTCGTGCGCGTCGGGCTGCGCGGGGTCGGGGGGCGCAGTGGCGTCGGGGCGTGCGGCTCCGGCGGGCTGTACGGGGCCGGGGGGCGAGGTGGGCAGCGCGGGGGCCGGGGACGGGACGGGCTTCGCGCGGTCGGGGGACGGGACGGGCTTCGCGCGGTCGGGGGGCGGGGTGGGGTCCGGGGTGCCGGGTGCGGGCAGCGGGGTTCCGCTCGTGACCGCTCGCCGCATCACCGCACTCCCTCCCCCGGCAACAACCGCCCGGGGACACCCCGGCGGACGGTCCATCCCTGCCCTGGGGACGGTCCCGGCTAACGGCGGAAAGTGGTCAACTCGGTTTCAAGGTAGGACGGATCAGGCATGGTGCGATCAGGCCACGCTGGAGTCGAAGGCGTTGAGGATCTCCGCGGGATGGGTCACCCGCTCGACCATGCCCTCGATCACCCCGGCCAGCACGGGATGGTCGATCCCGCGCAGCGCCGCCAGGTCCAGCCCGGAGAGATCCGGCAGCCGCCCCGGGCATCCCGAGGTCGCCGCCGCCACTTCCTGCTGCTTCGTCACCATGTGCCGCCGGGCCCCCTGTCGCGTCGCACACCGGATGGTCCACTTCCCTTTCCCGTCGGCCGGTCCGTGGAAACAGCGGCCCCCGGCCCCGGCCGCACCCCCGGCCACCGCGTCAGAGCCCGGCCTCCAGGGCCAGGATCCGCGCGCGGACCGCCTCCGAGCGCCCTGCCTCGCCCTCCCGGGTCCGCGTCCACAGCTCCAGCGCCGAGCGGTACGCGTCCAGGGCCGCGCGGGGCCGGGCCAGGCGTTCCAGTACGTCGCCGCGCAACTGCTGGACACGGGCGGCCAGCTGGACGGCGGTGTCCTCGCGCTCCTCCACGTCGGCCTCCAGGGCGGCCCGCCAGGCCCGCCGGTAGGAGTCCGCCGCCCGGTCGAGGCGCTCCAGCGCCCGGGTGTGGCCGTGGAGTTCCTGCTGGACGTCGCCGTGGTCCCGCCACAGACGGGCCTGTTCCAGGGGGTTGCGGCTGTGCCGGACGGCCAGTTCCAGCAGGTACTCGGCCTCCCGCAGGTCCACCGGGTCGCCCTCGTAGGTGTGCCGCAGCCGGAGTCCGGTGGCCAGCCGCAGCAGCCGGTGGGCCGCACCGGAGTCGGACTGCGGGACGGCGGCCCGGCTCTCGCGCAGGACCCGTACGGCGGCCCCGGTGAACCGCCGCCCGTCGGCGGCCCGGGCCCGGTCCAGGAGCACGTCGCCCCACTCGGGCAGCAGTTCCCCGAAGGCCTCCGCGTCACGGGGGATCAGCCGCCGGGCCCGGCCGTACGCCTCGGCCGCGTCCTCCAGAGCCGTCGGGTCCGCGTCCCGCGCGTACCGCTCCCGGTGCACGCGCGCCAGGCACACCAGGGCGGCCACCCGCAGCTCCGGGTCCCCGCCCGCCTCCGCCAGGGCCGTGTCCAGGTGCGCGGCGGCCTCCTCCAGCCGGGCGGGGAGGTGGCGCAGCGCGTCGGCGAGCTCCACCCGGACCTGTGCGGTGCCCGGACCGGTGCGGCCGGGGGCTTCGGGCGGGGTGGTCAGGGCCGCGGTCAGGCGGGCCGCGGCCTGTTCGGCCAGGGCGGTGCGCTCGGCCGGGTCCGGGGTGCGGGGCAGCAGGGCCAGCAGGACGCGGCCCAGGGCCAGATGCAGCTCGGGGTACGGGGCCGGGCCGCCGTCCCCGCCGTTCTGCGCGCCGGAGCCGGGGCCGTCCGCACCGGGGCCGGGTTCCGTGCCGGGAGCCCGGCCCGCCAGGGGTTCCAGGGCCGCCCGGGCCTCGCGCAGCGCGCCCGCCTCGTCCCGGAGGCCGCTGAGCCGGATCAGGGTCTCGGCCCGCCGTACCGCGCAGTCCCGGCGCAGTTCCGGGTCGGCCGCGGCTCCGGCCGCCGCGAACTCGATGTCCGCCGCCGCCAGCAGCTCGGCGTCCGGTCCGGCGGCCAGCGCCCGCTCGTACAGCACCCGGCCGAGCGCCGCCCCCGCCCGTGCCGTCCGCAGCCCCGTCACGGTCCGTTCCGCTTCGGCCAGGAGCTCCGGGTCCCGCTGGGCCGCCCACAGCCGCAGCAGTGCCCCCGCCAGCTCGGTCTCCGCCTCCTCGGGCTGGTCGCCGGGCCCCGCCGGGGCCGTGACCGCCCGCCGGAGCACCGCCACGGCCTCGTACAGGGCCCGCGCGCCGCCGTCCCCGTCGGCGTCGGCCAGCCGGTCGCGGGCGGCGCGCACCGCCCCGGCCCGGGTGGGCGCCGGGACCGCGGCGGGCCGGCGTACCGCGGGGCCCTGCTGCGGCATCCCGGGCAGGTAGCGCCGTACGACTTTGGCCGAAACCTGCGCGAAGGCCTGCGGCAGCCGCCCCTCCGGTGCCCGCTCGTCCTCCTCGGGTCCGGGGTCGGCCACCGCCGGCGGGGTCCCGGTCAGCTGGGAGACCGCGAGCGCGGGGAAGTTCCGTACGCCCCGGCCGAAGTGCGCCCGTACGTACTCCGAGCAGTGCTTGAGCACCAGTGCGGCCTCGTCCCGCCCCAGCGGCCCCAGCAGGACGTCCTGCACCCCGGGGGCGAACTCGTACCAGTGTCCCGGCTCGGGCCCGCTGCGCCGCAGCAGCCCGCTCAGCAGCACCTCCGCCAGGTCGGAGGGCTCGGAGTCCGGCAGCATCGTGCGCTGCACCAGCCGCATCACGGGCAGGGTCAGGGGCGCGGCCGACAGGTACACCGCGAGCTGTACGGCCCGGGGCGCGGCCGAGGACCGGAACCGGGCCACCAGCTCGCGCGGCGGGCGCATCGCGCGCGGCGGCGGCAGGGGTGCGGCCGGATGGTCGGCCAGGACCCGGCCCACCTCGGCCGGTACCGGCCCGGCCGTCAGCCCGGCCAGCAGCCGGGCCCACGCGCCGAGGGCGGTCGCGCTCGGCGGCAGTACCGGCACCGTCAGCCCGCCCGTGGGCCGCCCGGGCAGCGGCGGCCGGTCGGGCCGGAAGGCGAGCTGCTGCCCGCCGCCCTCCGGCCGGGTGAGCGTGCCCCGCTCGGTGGGCAGCCAGCTGCGCCCCCACAGCCGCTGCGGCAGCGGCTGGACGACCATGCACGGGGTGCATTCGGCCCACCGGTGCAGCAGCCGCTGTGCCGTGCCCTCGCGCCACAGCGGCCCGGCGCAGTCGGATACCACCATGGTCAGGGCCCGGCCGGTCGGGTCCCGTAACTGGTCGCCGGAACGCAGGCCCGAGGCGCGTACGCAGCCGGGTGCGGGGCTGCGGCCGAGCGCGGCCGTGCCGTCGGCGAGGCGGTGCAGGTAGTGCACCTGGACGTCCCGGAAGGCGCCCAGCCGCTCGCACACGGACCGCAGTTCCTCGAACATGTCCTGCCAGACGGCCATCGACGGGGACGCGTCCATCACCAGCCGTACGGTCGCCTCGCGCCGGCTCGCAGGCCGGAGCACGGGGATGACCAGTCCGAGGGCGCGGGCGCTGGTCTCGGCGGTGGCTGCCTCGTCGATCACGAGCCGGGTCGGCGGGCCGGGCGGGCGGTGCCGCTGGAGGGCGCGCAGGGCCCGCTGGATGTCCAGGATGCGGGGCAGCGCCGCGGCTCCGGGGACCCGTACGGGCACTCCGTACTCCTCCGGCGACTCCCCGGGCGGTTCCCCGCCGGAGCCGTCGGCCCGGGCCGCTCCGGGCGCGTAGAGCCCGACCGGGGCGTCGGGCTCCGTGTCGGTGCGTACGGGCCCGGCGGGCTCCCCGCCCGGCTCCCCGGGTCCGGTCTCCGGGCGGGCCGGTGCCGGGCCGCCCCGGGCGGCCTGCCCGGGCGGGCCGATGTGCCCGGCCAGCCACAGCGCGTCGGCGATTTCCCCCGCGGACGGGTCGAGCCCGGCGGCGCGCAGCAGCGCGGCCAGTTCACGGACGCCGGGCGTCCCGGCGGATGCCACGGCCGATCACCTCGGGCGGTCGAGGCGCTGGATGAGCAGGTCCGCGAGGTCCTCCCGGGTGGGCGGGGCGGCGTAGTGGGTCAGGTAGACGGCGTTCAGCAGCTGGTCGGCGGCGACCAGTTCGGACTGGGAGCGGCTGAGGAACTCCCGGATCAGGTCGGCCCCGAGGCGGGCCGCCTCCTCGCCGAGGTGGGCGCGGACCATGGTGGCGAGCCGTTTCTCGCCGGGCTGTCCGAGCTTCAGCTGGATGCAGCGGCGCAGCAGGGCGGCCGGGAAGTCCCGTTCCCCGTTGCTGGTGAGGATGATGAAGGGGAAGGCCCGGCAGCGCACGCGGCCGCCGCGGACGGTGACCTTGGTCCCGTCGTCGGTGAGCACCTGGACCTCGGGCTCGGTGTCGGCGACCCGTTCCAGCTCGGGGAGGGCGAACTCCCCTTCCTCCAGCACGTTCAGCAGGTCGTTGGGGAGGTCGATGTCGCTCTTGTCCAGCTCGTCGATGAGCAGGACGCGGGGCCTGGCCGTCGGCAGCAGGGCGGTGCCGAGCGGGCCGAGCCGGATGTACTTCCCGATGCCGGGCGCGGTCGCGGAGTCCGCGGCGGCGGCCGGGCCGCCTGCGCCGCTCGCGGCGATCTGGACGTCCTGCAGCCGGGCCAGGGCGTCGTACCGGTACAGGCCGTCCTGGAGCACGGTGCGGGACACCACCGGCCACCGCAGCACGCGCCCCAGTTTCAGCTCGTGGGCGACGGCGTGCGCGAGGGTGGACTTCCCGGTGCCGGGGAAGCCGGTCACGAGCAGCGGCCGCCGCAGGTAGAGGGCGGCGTTGATGGCCTCCAGCTCCTCCGGTTCGGGCCGGTGGAGCTCGGCGGCCTGCCGGTGCGCGCCGAGCCGCCGGGCCACGTTGCCGTCGGCGACCCGGGCCGGGCCGCCCGGCTCCGCCACGGGGCCGCCGTCGAAGTCGCGCCAGGGCGGCGGGTCCGGCAGGGCGTCGATCCCGTCGTGAGGTTCGCCCACCCCGCGGTAAATGAGCCACTCGTCATTCATGGTGCTCCTGCTCCCTCCCTCGCGTCGTGCGCGCCGGCCGTGTCACAGGTCGCGTCACAGGTCGCCCTGGAGCGGCTCCTCGTCCGGCAGCGGCCGCGCCGGGTCCTCCCACACCAGCCCCGTGCCGGCCGCCCAGTAGGCGTCGGGATCCGCCCCGTACGCCCGCCCCCGCAGGTTCTGCAGGCGGACCGGGAGCACCTCCGCCCGTCCGGCGGCGGCCAGTTCCTCCCGCAGCCCGCGGTGGAAGGGCGCGCAGGAGGCCCCGGGGTCGGGCGGTGGGCGCCGGGTCACCACCACCCCGTAGCCGGCGTCCCGTACCGCGTGCAGCGATCCGAGCGTGGGCTCCTGGTCGGCGGCCCGGCAGTGCACCGGCACGGTGTTGTCGGGGAGTCCCGTCAGCCATTCGGTGGCGGGGCTGCGCGGGCGTCCCCTTATGCAGTCGGCGCGTTCGTCCTGCAGCGGTCCCGTCTGGACCCGTGCCCAGCGGGCGGCCGCGTCGCCGCCCTCGCGGTCGGCGGGGTGCTCCCGCGCGCCTGCGGGGTTCGGCACGCCCTGGTGCGCGCCGGCCGGGTGACGGAGCACCACCGGGCGCTGCACGCCGAGCGGTACGCCGCCCACGACCACCCATTCGTCCACCGCCAGCCCGAACAGCGCGGGTTCCACGGCCACTTCGAGCAGGGCCGCCGCCTCGTGGGTGTCGCAGCGCCGGAAACCTTCGGCGAGCGGGGCCCGCAGCGCCTCCGGCAGGCCCGCCAGGGTGGCCCGTACGCCGGAGTCCACGGGCGTCACCCGTCCGGCGTGCGCGGGACCGGCCAGCACCGAGACCCGCCAATCGTAGACGTCCTCCCAGCCGTGCGCCCACACCTCCAGCAGCACCGACGCCCCGGGCGGCAGTCCGCCGGACCGGCGGGCCGGGCCGTACACCGTCCGCCCGGTGGAGGCCCGGCGGCGGCGCTCGCGCTCGGCGAGGCCCCGCTCGTGGCGCTCGCCGAGCTCGCGGCGCAGCGGTCGCCACAGGCGCTCGGCCGTGGCCCGTACCCAGTCCCACAGCTCCTCGTCCGCGCCCGGCGTGGCCGGCTCCCGGTACTCGGCCACGCTCACGTCCGTCGCGTACCGGAGCATCGCCGCGGCCTCCCCGGTGCCGCCCGGCGGGTCGTGCAGCAGCCCCAGACCGTCGCGCCAGCTCAGCGGGGCGGGCGGCAGCGGGTCCGGCTCCTCGCCGCGCGCCTCCTCGACCAGGGCGCGTACGACCTCGGAGGAGCCGGGCGGGGGCAGTTCGGCCAGCAGCCCGCACAGGGTGGTGCGCTCGCCGGGGGTGAGCCGGCCCCGGCCGGCGTACGGGTCGCCCTCCTCCGGCGGGAGTTCGCCCTGCACGTCCGTCCAGGTCCGGCGGTTGTCGAGATCGCTGAGGTGCCGGTCGTAGTGGTACCGGTCGTGGGCCTGCATGATCCGGCGGTAGAGCCCGACCTGGCCGCGCGCGGCCATCGGCAGGGTGCGCAGCTGCACGACGGAGACGGCGAGCCCGCCGCCCCCGGTCTGCCGCCGGGCCTTGAGCACGCCGACGACCTCGCCGCGGGCGAGGTCGACCACGGGCCCGCCGGACATGCCGGGCTCGATCTCGTCGTCGTCGCCGAGCCGGATGGCGGCGCCGTTCCCGGCGGTGCCGCGCAGCCGGGTGGTGCGGCCGGTGATCTCGGGGGTGCCGAGGTCCTCGGTGCAGCCGAAGTAGGCGACCTCGTCGAAGCGTGGTCTGGAGCGGTCGGTCAGCCACACGCAGGCGTGCGAGACGGGAGCCAGGACCCGGACCAGCGCCAGGTCGGGCAGGTCCCACAGGGCGTGCCGGCCGGGCCGCCGCTCCTCCAGCCGGTCGGGCAGGACGCAGTCCACGCGCCCGGTGACCGTCCCGGTGGTGTTCCCGGCGGAAAAGGTGATGCCGACCTCGCGTCCCGTCAGACGCACCGCAGCACCCCCTTCGCCGACCACGTGCGCGCACGTCAGGACCCAGCCGGGGGCGATGAAGAAGCCGCTCCCCCACGTGGGACCGGTCCGATGACTGCGAGGGGTGTCATACCCGCCCGGCGGGGCGTGAACGCGTACGGTCGCCGCCTGGACGAGAGGCTCCAGAAGCTCGAAGGCGCGCGCGGACCCTGTCGTGCGCCCGTCCGTCATCCGCACCCCCCGCTCGTTGGGCATCCAGGCTAGACCCGGGGAGGGCGCAGGCGGGAGGTCTCGCCTTAAGGCGGATTATCCTGGCGGGAAACACCCCCTGCACACCCCCATCACGGCACGGAGCCCGACTTGTACTTCACCGATCGCGGCATCGAGGAGCTGGAGAAGCGGCGCGGCGAGGAGGAGGTCACCTTCGAGTGGCTCGCCGAACAGCTGCGCACCTTCGTCGACCTGAACCCGGACTTCGAGGTCCCGGTGGAGCGCCTGGCCACCTGGCTGGCCCGACTGGACGACGACGAGGACGAGGACGACGAGTGACCCCCCGGGTCCGGACCGCGACCTGAGGGCCAGACCAGGCCCGCCCAGGCCCGCCCAGCGCAGAGGGGCCCGTCCGCCGGTGCGGACGGGCCCCTCTGCGCGGGAAGGGAAGGCTCAGGCGGCCTTGGTCTCCCAGAAGATGCGGTCGATCTCGGCGATGAGCTCAAGAGCCTTCGCGCCGGTCGCCGGGTCGTTGGAC
This sequence comes from Streptomyces venezuelae, assembly GCF_008642275.1. Taxonomy (NCBI): domain Bacteria; kingdom Bacillati; phylum Actinomycetota; class Actinomycetes; order Kitasatosporales; family Streptomycetaceae; genus Streptomyces; species Streptomyces venezuelae. Next base: position 5,003,395 of record NZ_CP029189.1, on the reverse strand, counting down.
GCCTTGGCGGCCGAGAGGGCCTTCAGGGTGTCGTTGACCAGGGTGTGCAGCTGCGGGTACTTCTCGAAGTGCGGGGGCTTGAAGTAGTCGCTCCACAGCACCGAGACGTGGTGCTTGGCGAGCTCGGCGCGCTGCTCCTTGATGGTGATGGCGCGCGCGCGGAAGTCGGCGTCCTCGTTGGCCTGGTACTTCTCCTGCACGGCCTTGACGGACTCGGCCTCGATGCGGGCCTGGGCAGGGTCGTACACGCCGCACGGAAGATCGCAGTGGGCGGAGACCTTCGCCTTGGGGGCGAAGAGGCGGGAAAGCATGGAGTTTGTCCTCCTCGTGATCGTCTTCTCAAGGGGGAGATTACTCGCTGAACAACCGGATTTCGCGGGCGCCCCCATGGGCTTAGGACAAAAGTCCAGGGGCTCGGCCGGACCGGTGAGCGAATGTACGGACCCGTGCGGCAGCATGCGGGGGTGACGAGGAGGACGCGCATGGTGGAGAACGGGCGCCCGCGGAAGCAGTTCGGGATCGTGGAGGTGACGGGGCCGTCGATGGCGCCGACGCTGGCCCACGGCGACCAGGTGCTGGTCCGGTACGGGGCGGCCGTCCGTCCCGGTGGCGTGGTGGTGCTGCGCCATCCGTTCCAGCAGGACCTGCTGGTCGTCAAGCGGGCGGTGGAGCGGCGGCCGGGCGGTGCCTGGTGGGTGCTCGGGGACAACCCGTACAACGAGGCGCCCGGCGACAGCACCGTCTTCGGGCCGGTGCCCGCGGAACTGGTGCTGGCGACGGCGCTGGTCCGCTTCCGGCCGCGCGAGGAGGATCAGCGGTCGCTGAGGGCCCGGTTGTCCTGGGCGGCGTCGGCGGTGCGCCCGCTGCGGGCGGACTCCTCGGCCTCCAGCCGCTTGCGGGCGCGGTAGGCGGCGACGTTCGCCCGGGTGGCGCAGCGGTCGGAGCAGTAGCGCCGGGAGCGGTTGGTGGAGGTGTCGAGGTAGGCGTTGCGGCAGGGCGCGGCCTGGCACAGGCCCAGGCGGTCGGGGCCGTGCTCGGTGAGGGCGAAGGCCAGGCCCATGGACGCCATGGCGGCGTAGCCGGCGGAGGCGTTCGAGGGGTGCTCGGCGAGGTGGATGTGCCAGTCGGGCCGGCCGTCGTCGTCGAGGATCTCGTGGCCGGACACCTGGGGGCTGACGGGGAACTCCATGAGCAGCGAGTTCAGCAGGTCGACCGCGAGGACGTGGTCGCCCCCGTCGGCGGCCTCGAAGACGGAGCGCAGCCGGCCGCGGACGTTGCGGAAGCGGGTGACGTCGCCGTCGGTGACGCGGCGCGCCATCTGCTGACTTGCGCCGAACAGGTCGCGGACGGCGTCCACCGAGGTGAGTGCGTCCTTGTTGCGGGCCGGCTCCTCGGTGTTGACCAGGCGCACGGCGAAGTCCGAGTAATGGGCCAGTTCCACTTGTAGTCCTTACGGCTGCGGATTAATGTCTCTGGTAACGGCTGAGACGTCTTCGAGGGTATTACGTGTGGAGGGGTTCGGGATGACGGATACGGCGGATACGACCGAAGCGGCGGGCACGACCGACTGGCAGGCCTGGCAGGACAGCTGGGACCGGCAGCAGGAGTGGTACATGCCCGACCGCGAGGAGCGGTTCCGCGTGATGCTGGACATGGTCGAGGCACTGGTGGGACCCGCCCCCCGGGTGCTGGATCTCGCATGCGGTACGGGAAGTATCACGGACCGCGTCCTGCGGCGGTTCCCGGAAGCCACCAGTACGGGCGTCGATCTCGACCCGGCCCTGTTGACCATCGCCGAGGGGCACTTCGCGGGGGACGGGCGGGTCACGTTCGTGACCGCCGACCTCAAGGACCCGAACTGGCGCGCCGCCCTCCCCCACGACCGCTACGACGCGATCCTGACGGCCACCGCCCTGCACTGGCTGCACAGCGAGGACCTGGCCGTGCTGTACGGGCAGCTCGCCCCGCTGCTGGCCCCGGGCGGGGTGTTCATGAACGCCGACCACATGCCCGACCCGGCCACCCCGCGCATCGGCGCCGCCGAGCGCGCCCACCGGCACGCCGGCATGGACCGGGCCAAGGCGGCCGGGGCGGTGGACTGGCGCGAGTGGTGGGACCTGGCGGGCGCGGACCCGGCGCTGACCGAGCACGTGAAGCGGCGCTTCGAGATCTACGGGGAGCACGCGGACGGCGACACCCCCTCCGAGGCCTGGCACGCCGAGGCCCTGCGGGCCGCGGGCTTCGCGGAGGCCCGTACGGTCTGGCGCTCCCCCTCGGACGCACTGGTCCTAGGTCTGAAGTAGGGACTTCGCAACGCCCGAGGGGCGGTACGGGATCCCGTACCGCCCCTCGTCCGTCCCGCGGGTGCGGAACTACAGCACCTTGGACAGGAATGCCTTCGTCCGGTCGTGCTGGGGGTTGCCCAGGACCTCACGGGGGTGGCCGGACTCCACGACCACGCCGCCGTCCATGAAGACGAGGTTGTCGCCGACCTCGCGGGCGAAGCCCATCTCGTGCGTGACCACGATCATGGTCATGCCCGATTCGGCGAGGTCCCGCATGACGTCCAGGACGTCACCGACCAGCTCCGGGTCGAGCGCCGAGGTGGGCTCGTCGAAGAGCATCAGCTTGGGCTCCATGGCCAGCGCGCGGGCGATCGCCACGCGCTGCTGCTGGCCGCCGGAGAGCTGGGTGGGGTAGTTCCCGCCCTTGTCGCCGAGACCCACCCGGTCCAGGAGCTTGATCGCGCGCTCCCGCGCGACCGACTTGGACTCGCCCTTGACCATGACCGGGGCTTCCATCACGTTCTCGATGGCCGTCATGTGCGGGAAGAGGTTGAAGCGCTGGAAGACCATGCCGATGTCCCGGCGCTGCGCCGCGACCTCGCTGTCCTTCAGCTCGTAGAGCTTGTCGCCCTTCTGGCGGTAGCCGACGAGGTCCCCGTCGACGTACAGCCGTCCGGCGTTGATCTGCTCCAGGTGGTTGATGCACCGCAGGAAGGTCGACTTGCCGGAGCCGGACGGGCCGACCAGGCAGAAGACCTCACGCGGGGCGACCTCCAGGTCGATGCCCTTGAGGATGTGCGCCGCACCGTAGGACTTGTGGACGCCCTCGGCCTTCACCATGGCAGTCGTCATCAGGCCACCGCCTTGCGGTTCGAGAAGCTGGACAGTTTCGCCTTGATCTTCTGCAGCGGTGTCGGCGGCAGCGAGCGGAGCGCACCACGGGCGTAACGGCGCTCCAGGTAGTACTGGCCGACGCTGAACACCGAGGTCAGGGCGAGGTACCAGATCGACGCGACGAAGAACATCTCCATCACCGCGAACGAGGTCGAGGCGATGTCCTGGGCGGCGCGCAGCAGGTCGAAGTACTGCACGGCGACCACGAGCGAGGAGGTCTTGAGCATGTTGATGAACTCGTTGCCCGACGGCGGCACGATCACCCGCATGGCCTGCGGCAGCACGACGCGGCGCATCGTCTGGGTGCGGGTCATGCCGAGCGCGTGCGAGGCCTCCGTCTGGCCCTCGTCGACCGACTGGATGCCGGCCCGGACGATCTCCGCCATGTAGGCGCCCTCGTTCAGGCCCAGACCCAGCAGGGCGGCCAGGAACGGGGTCATGACCTGCGTCATCTCGTCCTTGTAGAACCCGAGGTTCAGGATCGGGAAGATCAGGGCGAGGTTGAACCAGATCAGCAGCTGCACGTACACCGGGGTGCCGCGGAACAGCCAGATGTAGAACCAGGCGATGGTGCTGGTCACCGGGTTCTTCGAGAGCCGCATGACGGCGAAGAGGATGCCGAGGACCAGGCCCAGGGCCATCGAGGTGATGCTGATCCAGACCGTGTTGACGACGCCGCGCAGGATCGACGGGTCGAACAGCTTCTCCGGAACGGTCGCCCAGCGCACGTTGCCCTGCGAGAAGGCGAAGACGAGCGCCACGACCAGGCCGATGACGACCACGGCGCTGATCCAGCGGCCGTAGTGGCGCACCGGGATGGCCTTGATGGCCTCGGGGGGGACGGCCCCGGCCGGCGGGGTGTCCGCCGGGTCCGGGACCTTGTCGAGCTTGTCAGTCACAGTGACTGCCCTTCAGTGTGCTGCGGTGGTACGCGGAGGTCAGGAGCCGGCGTTGATCTTGGCCTCGGTCACGGCGCCGGAGCCCGCGTTCCACTTGTCCAGGGCGGCCTTGTAGCTGCCGTCCTTGATGACCGCGTCGAGGGCTTCCTTGAGCGCGTCGCGCAGCTGGGTGTTCTTCTTGTCCACCGCGATGCCGAAGAGACCGGCGTCGGTCGGGTTGGCGATGGCCTCGAAGTCGTTGCCGCCACCGGCGGTCTGCGCGATGTACGCGGCGACCGGGGAGTCGTTCAGGTCGGCGGCGGCGCCACCGGCCTTCACGCGGGTCTGGGCCTCGGCGTCGGTCGGGAAGGACTCGATCTTGAGCTCGCCCTTGCCGTCCGTCTTGCACTTCTCGGCCTGGGTCTTGGCCGACTCCTCGTACGTGGTGCCGCGCTGCACGGCGACCGTCTTGCCGCACAGGTCGTCGAGGGTCTTGATGCCCTGGGGGTTGCCCTTCTTGACCAGGATGCCGGTCGAGGCGGAGAAGTAGTCGACGAAGTCGACACCGGCACCGGTCTTGGCGCCCTTGTCGTCCAGGCCCTCCTGACGGGCCTTGGTGTCGGTGAGCGAGGACATGACCAGGTCGCTGCGACCCGTCTGCATGCTGCCGATCAGGGTGTCGAAGGTGCCGGACTCGAACTTGAACTGCACGCCGAGCTGCTTGGCCAGGGCCGCCGCCACGTCGGGGTCGACACCGACGATCTTGCCGCCCTCGGTGAACTCCATCGGCGCGTAGGTGGCGTCCGTGCCGACCTTGATGACACCGGCGTCCTGGATCTTCTTCGGGAGCTTGGAGAAGAGCGGCGCGCTGCTGTTGGCGGCCGCGCCCGACGGGGTGCTGGAGGCCTTGTCGGTCTGGTCACCACAACCGGTGAGGATCAGGGCGCCCGCGACCGCGATCGCGCCGACCGCGGCGATCCGGGACCGTGCGGCGGTCGTACGACGGGTGGTGCTAGCGGTCATGGCTTGGTTCCTCCGGCGCTGGTGGAAAAGCAACGAAAAACGGTCGAACACGCACCATCGAGTGTCGCGACCTTGTGTGATTACGGCATCTTGCCATTCGGACTGAGACATTCAGGGTGCCCGTCAGGTCAAAATCGCATAACGGGCGCCCCGGGTAGCCCAACAGGACTGCGGGGAAGGGGCTTCGAGGCCGCAGATACTGCTGTGACCTGCTGGTTTTGCCGCAGTTTCTCCGGGGCGTCTCGCCCACTGGACGGCAAGGTTTGGACTTTTCGCCAAAAGCCGGGCAGCAGGCCTACAGTTGAGCGGGAATCGACTCGTCTGGGCGAGCGTTCTTCGGGTAGAACAGATCCTTACACCCCTCATCCGGGGCTCAGGGCGCGCGTGCGGCGCGCCCGCGCGTACGAACCTCCCCTTCGCGGAGACGGGCCAACCGTTGACGCGGAGTACGGACGCGGTGCCCGCCCACCCCTTAACCAGGAGTGGCCACCCTCAACGAACAAAAGGAATTAAGGGGTCACACGAAGTGGCAGCGGAGATCGTCAACCCTCGCAGCGACAGCGCGACGGACAACAACCCCGACGCGGTGTTCGCACTGCACCGGGGCGGCAAGATGGCCATCCAGGCCACGGTTCCGGTGAACGACAAGGACGACCTGTCCCTCGCGTACACGCCGGGCGTGGCGAAGGTGTGCACGGCCATCGCCGAGCAGCCGGAGCTGGTGAACGAGTACACCTGGAAGTCCAACGTGGTCGCCGTCGTCACCGACGGCACGGCCGTGCTCGGCCTCGGTGACATCGGCCCGGAAGCCTCCCTCCCCGTGATGGAGGGCAAGGCCATCCTCTTCAAGCAGTTCGGTGGTGTGGACGCGGTTCCGATCGCGCTCGCCACCAAGGACACGGACGAGATCGTCGAGACGGTCATCCGTCTGGCCCCGTCCTTCGGCGGGGTCAACCTGGAGGACATCTCGGCGCCCCGCTGCTTCGAGATCGAGCGCCGCCTCCAGGAGGCGCTGGACATCCCGATCTTCCACGACGACCAGCACGGCACGGCCATCGTGACGCTGGCCGCGCTGCGCAACGCCGCCAAGCTCACGGGTCGCACCCTCGGCGACCTGCGCGCCGTGATCGCGGGCGCGGGCGCGGCGGGCATCGCCATCGCCAAGATCCTGGTGGACGCGGGCATCGGCGACGTCTGCGTCACCGACCGCAAGGGCGTCGTGTCCGCGGACCGCTCCGACCTGACGGACGTCAAGGCGGAGATCGCGGGCCTGACCAACAAGACCGGTCAGACGGGCTCCCTGGAGACCGCGCTGAACGGCGCGGACGTCTTCATCGGCGTCTCCGGCGGCTCCGTCGCCGAGGAGGCGGTGGCCACCATGGCGAAGGACGCGTTCGTCTTCGCCATGGCCAACCCGAACCCGGAGGTCCACCCGGACGTCGCGCACAAGTACGCGGCGGTCGTGGCCACGGGCCGTTCGGACTTCCCGAACCAGATCAACAACGTGCTGGCGTTCCCGGGCATCTTCGCGGGTGCCTTCAAGGTGCGCGCCACCCGGATCACCGAGGGCATGAAGATCGCCGCCGCCGACGCCATCGCCGGTGTCGTGGGTGACGAGCTCGCCGCCGACTACGTGATCCCGTCGCCGTTCGACGAGCGCGTGGCCGAGGCCGTCGCCACGGCCGTGGCCGCCGCGGCCAAGGCCGACGGAGTGGCCCGCCTGGTCTGAGACCGGAGCTGAGCAGTACGCAGAGGCCCGACCGGACCCCTCCGGTCGGGCCTCTGCGTGTCCCCGTCACCGCACGGGTGCGACGAAGGCCTCACCCGTGCGGTCGCGGGAGGTCTGGAACCGGGCCCTACCGAGCGGTAGCGTCGCCGCATGTTCGCTGCCTACGCCGCCCGAATCGACCGTGACCAGCCGCTGAACGGCCTTGAGCTGGGCGACCGCCCGGCCCCCGAGCCACGGCCCGGCTGGGTGACCGTGAACGTCAAGGCCGCCTCCCTCAACCACCACGACCTGTGGTCGCTGCGCGGGGTCGGCCTGGGCGAGGAAAGACTCCCCATGATCCTCGGCTGCGACGCCGCCGGGATCGACCAGGACGGCAACGAGGTCGTCCTGCACTCCGTGATCGGCCAGAGCGGCCACGGGGTCGGCCCGGACGAGCCGCGCTCGATCCTGACCGAGCGCTACCAGGGGACCTTCGCCGAGCAGGTGACCGTCCCCGCCTGGAACGTGCTGCGCAAGCCCGCCGAGCTCTCCTTCGAGGAGGCCGCCTGCCTGCCGACGGCCTGGCTGACGGCGTACCGGATGCTGTTCACCAACGCCGGGGTCCGCCCCGGGGACTCCGTCCTGGTCCAGGGGGCCGGCGGCGGTGTCGCGACGGCCGCGATCGCCCTCGGCAAGGCGGCCGGCCTGCGGGTCTTCGCCACCAGCCGGGACGAGGCCAAGCGCAAGCGGGCCGTGGAGCTGGGCGCGGTGGAGGCGTACGAGCCGGGTGCACGGCTGCCGCAGCGGGTGGACGCGGTGATCGAGACGGTGGGCGCCGCGACCTGGTCGCACTCCGTGAAGTCCCTGCGCCCGGGCGGCACCCTGGTGATCTCCGGCGCCACGAGCGGCGACCGCCCCGCGCACGCCGAGCTGACCCGGATCTTCTTCCTGGAGCTGAAGGTGGTCGGCTCGACGATGGGCTCGAAGGACGAGCTGGAGGACCTGCTCGCCTTCTGTGCGGCCACCGGGCTGCGGCCGGTCATCGACGAGGTGCTGCCGCTGGACCGGGCGCGGGAGGGATTCGAGAAGCTGGCGTCGGGCGACCTGTTCGGCAAGATCGTCCTCAAGCCCTGACCACCCTGGACGTCAACCAGGGTTGACGAACCTCTCGCGTCAACCTACATTGACACCCATGACCGAAGCCACTGATCTCGCCGAGCGGGCCGGTGACCGCGACCCGCGCGTGGGCCTGCGCGCCGTGGCCGCCCTCCGCAGGCTGCTGGAGCAGCTGGAGGCCGTACAGGTACGCAGCGCCCGCGCGCAGGGGTGGTCCTGGCAGGAGATCGCGGCCGAGCTGGGCGTCAGCCGGCAGGCCGTGCACAAGAAGTACGGGAGGCTCTGATGTTCGAACGCTTCACCCGCGACGCCCGGTCGACCGTGACCGGTGCGGTGACCGAGGCCCGGCAGACCGGGGCCGCCACCGTCACCGAGGAGCACCTGCTGCTCTCCCTGCTCACCCTGGGCACGCTGGACCCCCTCGGCGTGGACCGCACGGCGGTGGCCGCCGACCTCGCGGCGGCCCGCCGCCGGGGCGGCATGTCCCGGGCGGACGAGGAGGCCCTCGCCGGGCTCGGCATCGACCTCACCGAGATCGTCTCCCGCATCGAGGAGACCCACGGCGAGGGCGCCCTCGCGGCCCCCGCACCCCGCAGGCGGACCCTGGGCGCCTCGATCCGCTCCGTCCTCGGCCGCGAGGCCGCCGACGACCGCACCGGCAGCTACCGGGTGCCGTTCACCGAGGGCGCGAAGAAGGTGCTGGAGCAGTCCCTGCGCATCGCGCTGGGCCGCAAGGACCACCACATCGGCACCCTGCACCTGCTGCTGGCCCTCATCTCACGCCCCGGCACCGTCTCCGAGGTCCTCTCGGACCACGGCGTCACCTACGACACGGCCGAAACCACCCTGGCCGCCTGACCACTCCCCCAGCCCCACCGACGCCTGACCCGCGGGTCCGGGCCGGAGCCCCGCTCTTTCAGCCTCGCCGGCGTTTGAGGCGCGGGGTCCGGGGCGGCGCCCCACCCTTCCAGCCCACCGACGCCTGAGACGCGCGACCCGGGCCGGAGCCCCGCCCTTCCAGCCTCGCCGGCGTTTGAGGCGCGGGGTCCGGGCCGGCGCCCCGCCCTTCCAGCCCGCCGACGCCTGACCCGCGCGACCCGGGCCGGAGCCCCGCTCTTTCAGCCTCGCCGGCGTTTGAGGCGCGGGGTCCGGGGCGGCGCCCCGGCAGCGGTGCCGCGCACGAACTACGGCCTGGCCCCGAACGTGGTTCCCAGTCGGCCGCAGGCGGCTTCGAGGTGCCCGCGGGCCTCGGCCACCTGCGCCGCGGTCACCCCGCGGTCCCGCGCCGCGTCGCGGACCTCGTCGCGGAAGCGGTCCAGCAGCCGGTCCAGGTCACGGGCCGGGTCACCGGTGGCCGCGAGATCCGCAGCCCACTCCGAAGCCCGCCCCCCGTCCGCAGCCGCAGCCGCAGCCGCAGCCGAGGCATCGGCCGAGCCCGCGGCCGGCGCCCCGCCCCCGAGCCACGCTCCGGCCAGACTGCCGAGCACCCCACCGGACTTGGCGAACTGCTCCTGGAGCTGCCCCGCGATCCGCTGGACCTCCTCGCGGGCCCGCTCCTGGGCCTCCTTGGCCTGGCGGCGGGCCTGCTGCGCCTCTTCGCGGGCGCGCCGGCTCTCGTCCTTCGCCCGCCGCGCCTGTTCCTTCCACTCCTGCCGCGCCTTGCGCAGGTCCTCCTTGGCGGCCTTCCAGGACTCGTCCTCGACCTGGGTCGCCGACGCCGAGGCCGCGGCCCGCATCTCGCGGCGCAGGTCACCCGCCGCGCCCCGGACGTCGTCGCGGATCTCGGCGGCGAGCTCGGTGACCGAGTCGCGGATCTCCAGCTCCAGGTCGGCCAGTTCGCCGCCGCGGTCGGCCAGTTCGGCCCGGCCGGCATCGGTGATCGAGTACACCTTGCGCCCGCCTTCGGTGGCGTGCGTGACCAGGCCCTCGGCCTCCAGCTTCGCCAGCCGCGGGTACACGGTGCCCGCGGAGGGTGCGTACAGGCCCTGGAAGCGCTCCTCCAGCAGGCGGATCACCTCGTACCCGTGGCGCGGGGCCTCGTCCAGCAACTTGAGGAGGTACAGGCGGAGTCGGCCGTGGGCGAAGACGGGCGGCATGTCAGAGCACCTTCTTGTCGAGCGCGAGGGGGGCGGGACGGTCGGCGTCGGCCTGCGGGCGGCGCAGCAGCGCGATCGAGCCGGAGACCGTGGTCGCCCGCAGGGCGCCGGCGCCGGACCCGAGGGTTCCGGTGATCCGCTTGGCGCCCATCTGGCCGGAGACCCGCAGGTCCTCGAAGGCGTTGGAGACGCGGCCGGTGGCGGTGTTGGCCTCGACCTTGGCGTCGGCGGGGTGCGGGAGGCGGATCGCGACCTGCCCGGAGACGGAGTTGAGGAAGACGTCCACCGGCTCGGGGGCGGCGGGGTCCGCGGCGAGGTCGATGAGCATGTCCCCGCTGACCGAGTCCGCCCGCACGTTGCCGCCCGAGCCGTCGACCACCGTGAGGCCGCCGGAGACGGAGTGGAAGCCGAACTCGCCGGAGACGGACTGGGCTTCGACGCTGCCGGAGACGGTGTGCGCCTTGACCCGGCCGGACAGGCCGACCAGCGTGGCGTCGCCGGAGACCCCGTTGACGTCCGTGCCGCCGGAGATGCCGGAGACGAAGACGGCGGCGCCGACCGCGGCCACGTGCACCTGGGTGGCGGCGGGCACCGTGAGGGTGATCGCGACGCTGCGCTCCCAGGCCTTGCGGCCGGAGGCGGAACCGGCCCAGGCCTTCCAGGGCTTGGTCTCGAACCACTGCTTGAGGCCCTGGGAGCCGTTCCAGGGCAGGTCCTCGTAGGAGACGGTCAGGGTGCCGCCGTCCTGCACGACGTACAGCGGCGGGCCCTCCACCTCCGTCACCTCCAGGCGGGCCGGTCCCTCGTCGGCGGCGACCACGTTCACCGTGCCGCTCACGAGGCGGACGCGGAGCTCGGTCACCGGCTCTTCGAAGGTGAGCTTCTGCGGTGCGGCGAAGTGCCACGTCGACGGCGACGACGACTCGGGCGACTGCTCTGCCATGGTGCTGATCCTCCTCGTGCGTTCACGGACCGGGCTCGACGCACGCAACATATCGCGTCTTCTGCTAACACGATATATCGCGGTTGAGGGAAGTCAAGCGCCCTTCCGGAACCCCACGATTCAGGGTGTTTTGCACTATTGTGTGGGCATGTCAATATCCAGGGCCGCGACCGGTGGCATGCTGCTCTGCCGCGCCGAACCCCTTGCCGTCAGGCCCCCGGCACACCTGTTGCGCGTACGCCTGCTGCTTGCCCCGGCGGGCGAGTGGAGCGTGCTCGTCCCCGAGGACAAGCCGTGGCGGGACGGCCCGGAGTCCGTGACGGAGGTCCTCGCCGGCTGGGGCTCGGCGCTCGCGACCGGCACCGGCCGGCCGGTGCTGAGCCTGTGGTGGGAGGCCGGCCGGACCGGATTCGCCCTGGCCGGCGGGTTCCGGCGGACCATCGCCTACGCGTGGGACGCGGCGGGGCGTCCGGCCGGCGAGCCCGATGCCCTGCGGGCCCTGTCGGCACGGCTCGGCCTGGACCCCGTACTCGACCTGGAGGAGCTGGAGCGCCTCGCCCGCGCCGACGCGGACCCCGCCGTGGACGGGGAGGCCCGGCTGCTCGCACTGGTCGCCCTGCTCGTGCGCGCCGGACTGCGCCTGCCGCCGGGGCTCGCCCCGGGCGAACCGGCCGACCGGCTGCGCGGTGCGGCCCGGGTGGCACCCGGTGTGGAGACCCTGGAGTGGTCGGGCCGGCGCGACGCGATACGGGCCGGGCTGGACGCGATGGAACGGGGCCCGCTCGGCCCCTGGGTCCGCGGCCCCCGGGCCCGGCTGCTGGGGGCGGCCCACGTGGCGGCCGGCGCGCCCCTGCTGGCCTGGGCGGCCCACCGGCGCAGCCCGGGCTGGGCGGCGGCGGGCGCGGTCCTGGTGGCGCAGGGGGCCGCGTCCCTGGCGTACGACAGGGCCCGGACGCCGCGCCGGGGCCCGTCCGACGGGCCGGACCACCGGCCCCGCCGCCGGGACCGCCGCCGGGCATGAGCCGGGCAGGCACGGGCGAGGCAGGCAGGGACCGGGCAGGCACGGGCCGGGCGGGCAGGGGCCTGTGGGCGCGATGTCAGCGGGCCTCGGGGGGCAGCTCCTTCATCCGGTCGACGACGGTCCGGTTCACCACTGCACTGGTGAACACCACCGTCCCGGGCTTGATCAGGCCCTGCTCGCCGGCCTCACCCCGCACCTGGACGCTGCGCTCGCCGAGGAAGGCGAGGGTCCCCCGGTCGAAGATCCACTCTTCGCGCTGGCCGGAGCGCTCGTCGAGCCGGGCGACCGCGATCCCGGTGCGGCCCGCGGCGTCGACCGCGTCGTCCACCGTCACCACGCCGGGGATCTTCGCCGCGGCCTTGTACAGCGCGGCCGTGAGCTCGGCCGGCGGATAGCTGGCGCGCAGCAGGTCGCCGATCGTGGTGAAGGCCTCCTGGTCGGGGCCGTTGCCCATGCCCTTGGTCTCCTCGTAGATCCGCCGGAGCAGCACGTCGGGATCGGTGGGAAGGGTGGCGAGGTAGTCGTAGGTGGGCGCGTTCAGGTACGGGGTCCGGGCGTTGCCCTTCTCGTCGGTGCCCGCCAGGGTCACGCCCTTCGGGCCGGTGTTGCCGGGCTCGATCAGCCAGCCCTTGGTGCCGTCCGGCGAGTTCCACTGGTGGCGCATGTGCAGTTCCTCGCTGACCAGCGTGCTCTTGTCGCCGACGGTCTTCACGTACGTGGTGGCCGTCCTGCTCCCGATGTAGATGAACTGGTCCGGGCGCACCGCCGGGCCGGAGGCGGAGAAGGACGCCAGCGAGATCCGGTCCAGGAGCTGCGGCGTGCCCTTGGGGTCGGCGGCGCCGATCCGGGTGGTCAGCGCCGGCCCGGTGGCCAGCGTGGAGCCGGGTCCGTCCGGGGCGCCGCGTTCCGCGTAGGACAGGAAGCCGACGGCGAGTGCGCCGGCCAGGGCGAGGGCCGCGGCGGGCACGAGGACGGCCCGGCGCAGGAACGGGTTGCGCGCACGGCCGGCCCGGGCGGTGGGGGTGGCGGTGGCCGTGGCGGCTGCATCGGTGGCGCGGAGGTCTTCGTGGATCTGGGCCATCAGGCGCTCCTTGAGGAACTGGTGGCGGCCCGCGGGCAGTTCCCGTTCGGCGAACGGCGCCAGGAGCGGGTGCTCCTCACCGCCGGCCGGGCGGGGCCGGGAGAGGTCGGGGTTCATCGGGTTCCTTCCTGTGCGGACCGGACCGTGTTCGTGCGGTCGCCATATGCCTGTCGGGGCGGGGCCACGAGTTCCCGCTTTTTCTTCTTCATTTCTGTTTCAGCGAGTTTGCGTAGCTTCGTACGGGCCCGGGACAGCCTGGAACGGACTGTTCCGACCGGGATGCCGAGAACCCGGGCGACTTCGGCGTACTCCAGGCCTTCCGCGAGGCACAGCAGGAGCACTTCGCGCTCGGGTCCGCGCAGCGCACTCAGCTGCCCGAGCGTGACCGCGATCCGCCGCCGGTCGTCCAGCCGGCCGGCCACTTCTTCGGCGTGGTCGGGCACGGATGCGGCGCCGGCTGCCGCCGTGGCGGCAGCAGCGGCGGCCCGGTAGCGCCGGTTGCCGCGGCAGTGGTTGCGGGCGAGGTTGGTGGCGATGCCCAGCAGCCAGGGCCGCAGCGAGCCGCCCTCGGGGTCGACCGTGCCGCGCAGCCGCCACGCCTCCAGGAAGGCGGCCGACATGACGTCTTCGGCGGCGGCCCAGTCGCCGGTCATCCGGAAGGCGTGGTTGTAGAGGGTGCGTGCGTAGCCGTCGAACAGCTCCGCATAGGCGTCCGGATCCCCGGACCGCACCCGGGTTCGCATGTCTGTCGTCACTCCTGTCGGCTGTCCGGCACCCGGCGCGGAGTTCCCGTGACCTGCGTCACGTCCACCTCGGCCCGGCGCGGCAGGCAGAGCCTAGACGGCCCGGGCGGGGCGAGGTCCGGCGCGCGGAGCTACGCCGCCTCCAGCAGCGGGCTCGCATGGTGGTGGAGCCATGCCCGGTAAGGGGGCGTCCGCAGGGCTGCCTCGCGATAGGCGGCGCGCAGGTCCTCGTAGACCTCCGCGTGGGCGCCCGGCCGGGTGGCCAGCAGCAGGCGTACGGCGAGGGGGTCTCCGCAGAGCGGCCGGATCGCCATGTCCTCGCGCGGCCCGGAGGTCGGCTGGCACGGGGCGACGGCCTCGCCGGAGATGATCAGCGAGGTCGCCGTGTGGTAGTCGGCGTGCAGCACCGGCGGGTCCAGTCCGGCCCCGGCGAACACCCGGCGCAGGCCGTCCCACTCGCCGTCGACCGAGGGGTCGACCATCCAGCGGTCGGCGGCCAGGTCCCGTAAGGAGACCACCGCCTGCCCGGCGGCCGGATGGTCCCGGGCCATCGACACGAACTGCGGTTCCCGTTCCATCAGTACGTGCATCTGCAGCCCGGACGGCACCCGCAGCGGGCTGCCCTCCACCTCGTGCACGAACGCCACGTCCAGCTGTCCCGCGGCGACCATCCTGAGCAGCGCGTTGGCGGAGACGTCGACCACGAGCGAGGTCTCGGTGTCCGGAAGCCGCCGGTGGATCCGCCGCAGCCAGCCCGGCAGCGCGCTGCTGGCGGTGGAGCCGATGCGCAGTCGCGAGGCGTGGGCCAGTTCGCGGGCCTCCGCCACCAGCGCGGCCATCTCGGCGAGCAGGGGGCGGGCCCGGCCCAGCACGGTCCGGCCGAAGGGCGTGGGGCGGCAGCCGGTCCGCTCGCGCAGGAACAGCTCGCCGTCGAGGGCCCGTTCGATGCGGCGCAGCTGGGTCGTCAGGGAGGGCTGGCTCACGCCGAGTTGCCGGGCGGCCTTGTGCAGGCTCCCGGCGTCGGCGATGGCGCACAGTGCGCGCAAATGCCTGACCTCAAGCTCCATGCCCCGAGGGTAGGCCGGTCCCGGTGGACCGCACCAGCCACCGATAGCCCCCCGAATCCCGCCATTCTCACGCTAGTTGGGCTGCCGAAATCTCTACGATAGGACCGCGCTATCGGGGAGTGACATCATCCGCCGGGCACTTCCCCTCCCGCAGACTCCGGTTCGAAAGACCCACCCCCCACCGCACCGGACGAGTAGGAGCTCCCCCACATGCGCCACTCCCGTAAGGCCATGCTGGCCACCACCGTCGGCCTCGGCCTCGCCGCCACCCTGGGTGTCGTCCCCACCGCCACCGCCGCGCCCGCCCCCGCCGGAAACGCCGTGAGCTACGCCGCGTACGAGCGTTCGCCGGAGAACGAGGCCGCCAACGCCGCCTTCTTCGAGGCCGTGCAGCGTTCGGTCGCCGAGCAGCGCGCCGCGAACCCGGGCGTCCTGGCCGTGACCGTCACGTACAACACCCGCAGCGCCCCGAGCTTCCGCAGCCAGATAGCCCGCTCCACGCAGATCTGGAACAGCTCGGTGTCCAACGTCAAGCTGCAGGAGGTGTCCTCGGGCGGGAACTTCTCGTACCGCGAGGGCAACGACTCACGTGGCTCGTACGCGAGCACGGACGGGCACGGCCGGGGTTACATCTTCCTGGACTACCGGCAGAACCAGCAGTACAACTCCACCCGGGTGACGGCGCACGAGACCGGCCACGTGCTGGGTCTGCCGGACCACTACTCGGGCCCGTGCAGCGAGCTGATGTCGGGCGGCGGTCCGGGCACGTCGTGCACGAACGCCAACCCGAACTCCGCCGAGCGGGCACGGGTGAACCAGCTCTGGGCCAACGGCTTCGCCTCCGGTCTGGGTGCGAAGGATCTTGCCACCAAGGGCTGAGTCACCGCTCCTCGGAATCCGCGTAGTCGGAGCAGTCGGGGTTCCGGCAGGGACCCCGGCCCCACACCGGAATGAAGATCCCGAGGGACTTGCGCCGTCTGACGACCGTGTCGACGCGGCGCCCGCACGCCGGGCACGTCTGCTGTTCGTGCCCGGCCTGCGGGGCCACCGTCTCGTGCACGTGGTGCTGCTGCTGTTCACCGGCCATACCTCCACGGTAGGCCGGTTCCGTGCGTTGCGGCGGGTCAGCTCTCCCGGACGTCGTACGTGCTGATGATCTGGCCACCGCCGAAGCTCTTGACTCCGGTGAGCTCCAGGAGGCGCGTGTCGAAGCCGGCGCGGGACATCGGCATGCCGGTGCCCGCGAAGACCGGGTAGGTCTTGACGATGATCTCGTCGATCTCGTCGATCAGCTGGGTGGCGAGGTCGGCTCCGCCGCAGAGCCAGATCCCGAGACCGTCCCGGGCCTTCAGCTCGCGGACCTGCGCCGCGAGGTCCCCGCTGAGCAGCCGGACCTGCGGGTCCGGTGGGGTGGCGAGGGAGCGCGAGACGACGTACTGCTCGGGCAGGTGGCCGTAGGGGTTGGTCACGCCCTGCTTCAGGCCCGCCTCGTAGGTGGTGCGGCCCATGATCACAGCGTCGAAGCGCCGGGACGGCGCATCGGTGATGCCGAGCTGGACGCGTCCCGGGGTCGCGATGGTCTCGGGGTATTCGGCCACGAGATGTCCGAGGAACTCGGCGTCGACGTGGCTGTAGAAGAAATCGCCGTCGCCGGTCGGGTCACCGATGAACCCGTCGACCGAGGTGGCGATGAAGTACGTGAGCTTGCGCAAGCGATTCTCTTTCACTCGGGAGTGCCGCCGCATCGGAGCACGTCGCATAAAGTACTTCGCTTGCAGTGGTTAGGCAAGGGGGATCCTCCGCGCCGGGACCGCGGCCCCCTCAGCCGCGCGGCTTGCGCCACATCGGCCACATCAGCGGCCCGTCCGGAAGCCGCACCGCCTCCCCCGTGAACTCCCAGCCGAGCCGCTCGTACAGCCCCTTGCTGCGCTCGCTGCTCGCCTCCAGGTACGCCGGCACGCCCTCGCGGTCGCAGCGCTCCAGCACCGGCCGGATCAGCTCGCTCCCCAGCCCCTGCCCCTGGCGGCCCGGGGCGACCGCGATCATCAGCAGGTACTCGTGTTCCTCCGCCGTCGGGTGCACCGCGCCCGTGAGGCGCCCGACCAGCTCGCACCGCTCGTTGTCCGGGTCCGCCACGGCCCGCATCCGCGCCGGGACCTCGTCCTCGCCCTCGGGGACGCCCGCCGGGATCCGCAGCCACAGCGCCGCCGCCGAACCGTCCGCGGCGTAGTCGATCCGGCCCTCCTCCAGCGCCACGTCCACGAACACGCCCAGGAACTTCCCGTGCACCGCGGCCCGGTGCTCCGGGTCCGGGAAGACCCAGCTGCTCACCGGGTCGGTACGGAAGGCCTCGTCGAGCAGCCGTGCCACGGCGTCCCGGTCCGACTGATCCGCCTGACGTATCTCCAGCACCATGGGTCACACCCTTCACTCAAGCGTCAACAAACCTGAGTGATCCTAGAGTTGACACAGAGATGCAGTAAGGCCCGTTCCGGCACCGTGCGGTGCCGGAACGGGCCTGGCCGGCTCCTGCCGGTCCCGTCGGCCGAGCCCCCCCTCGGGCTCCCCGGACCTACGCGCGCCCCCGCGCGCTCACCTCGTACGGCGCGTCACGAACTCCGCGAGCGCCAGCAGCCCGCCCGCCGCCCCGAGGTCCGGAACGGCCCGGGACAGCTGCTGGACCGCCCGCCCCATCCGGTCCGCGGCCTGCGCCTGCGCCCAGTCGCGCCCGCCCGCCCGGTCCACCGCGTCGGCCGCCCGGCGCACGTCGTCCCCGGTCATGGGCCCGGCGTACAGCTCGGCCAGCTCCTTCCCCGCCGCGGTGTCCGAGGTGAGGGCGGCCACGACCGGGAGGGACTTCTTGCGGGCGATCAGGTCGGCCCCGGCGGGCTTGCCGGTGTGTCCCGGATCCCCCCAGATGCCGATCAGGTCGTCGATCAGCTGGAAGGCCAGCCCGGCCTCCCGCCCGAAGGCGTCCATGGCGTCGACCTCGTCCGGCCCCGCCCCCGCGTACAGGGCGCCCAGCGCGCACGCGCAGCCCAGCAGCGCCCCGGTCTTGGCCGTGGCCATGGTCAGGCACTCGTCGAGCGAGACCTGCGGACGCCGCTCGAACGCGCAGTCCGCCTGCTGGCCCGCGCACAGCTCGATGACACAGGCCGCGAGCCGGGCCGAGGCCGCCGCGGCGGCCGGATGCGGATCCTCCGCGAGCAGCCGCAGCGCGAGCGCCATCATCGCGTCGCCCGTGATGAGGGCGTCCGGCGTCCCGAAGACGGTCCAGGCCGTGGGCCGGCCGCGGCGCCGGACGTCCTTGTCGATGATGTCGTCGTGCAGCAGCGTGAAGTTGTGCGCCAGCTCCACGGCCGCCGCCGCCCGCACGGCGTCCTCGGCCGGGCCGGCCCCCGGACCGCGCAGGGCCTGGGCGGCGGCCAGCACCAGGGCCGGCCGGATGGCCTTCCCGGCCCCGCCCGCGGCGGGGCTGCCGCCCTCGTCCTCCCAGCCGAAGTGGTACATCGCCACGCGCCGCATCGAGCCCGGCAGGCTCTCGACCGTGCGGCGCAGCTGCGGGTCGACCGCTTCTCTCGTCCGTTCCAGCAGGGCCGCGGCGTCCTGGCCCTCACCGGTCGCGATGGCGTTCACGGCGGTCAGCGCCAGCGGCCGATCTCGACGTTCTCCAGCACGCCGAGCGCGTCCGGCACCAGCACCGCGGCCGAGAAGTAGGCGGTGACCAGGTAGGAGATGATCGCCTGCTCGCTGATCCCCATGAAACGGACCGACAGGCTCGGCTCGATCTCGTCCGGGATGCCCGGCTGGTGCAGGCCGATCACGCCCTGCTCGTCCTCGCCGGTGCGCATGCACAGGATGGACGTGGTGCGGGCGTCGCTGATCGGGATCTTGTTGCTCGGGAAGATCGGCACACCGCGCCAGGCGGGCACCCGGTTGCCGCCGACGTCCACCGACTCCGGGTAGATGCCGCGCTTGTTGCACTCGCGGCCGAAGGCGGCGATCGCCTTGGGGTGCGCCAGGAAGAGGTTGGAGCCGCGCCGCATGCTGAGGAGCTGGTCCATGTCGTCGGGGCTGGGCGCGCCGTCGTGCGGCTGGATGCGCTGGTCGTAGTCGGCGTTGTGGAGCAGGCCGAAGTCGCGGTTGTTGAGCATCTCGTGCTCCTGGCGCTCGCGCAGCGCCTCGACCGTGAGCCGCAACTGCTGCTCGGTCTGGTTCATCGGGTGGTTGTAGAGGTCGGCGACGCGGCTGTGCACCCGCAGGACCGTCTGCGCGATGGAGAGTTCGTACTCGCGCGGCCGGGCCTCGTAGTCCACGAAGGTGCCGGGGAGGACGGCCTCGCCCTGGTGGCCGGCGGAGAGCTCGATCGCGGCCTCGCCGTACTTGTTGGTCTCCCGGTCGGGGCGGGTCCGTACGTCGTCCACGTGCGCGCGCAGCGACTCGACCCGGTCGGCGAGGATCTGGAAGTCCTGCCGGGACAGGGCGAGGACGGTGCCGGAGGTGGCGGCGCGGGCGGTGTACTCCCAAATCGATTCTTCGTCGACGAGGGAGTCGTCGCCGAAGTAGGCGCCGTCGGCGACGGTCCGCAGGACGGCGTCCTCGCCGTAGGGGCCGGGGCCGATCTGCTCGATGCGGCCGTGGGCGAGCAGGAAGACCTGGTCGGCGGGGCTGCCGAAGGAGGTCAGCTCCTGGCCGGGCTCGAAGTCGATCTGCCGGCAGCGCCGGGCGAGTTCCCCGAGGACGTCGAGGTCCTCGTAGTCGCGCAGCAGCGGGAGCTCGCCGAGTTCGGCCGGGATCACCTGGACCTGGGTGCCGGTCTTGACGAACTCCACGACGCCGTTGCCGACGGAGTAGCTCAGCCTGCGGTTGACGCGGTACGTGCCGCCCTGCACCGGCACCCACGGCAGCATCTTCAGGAGCCACCGCGAGGTGATCTCCTGCATCTGCGGCGCGGACTTGGTCGTGGTTGCCAAGTTCCGTGCGGCCGTCGTCCCAAGACTGCGCTGCGGTGTCTGGGCCTCGGACTCGGAACCCGCCTGGACCGACATGTCTTTCCCTTTCGATCACTCCATGGATCTGCGGGTGCAGCCTGTCAGCACGGAACGTGGTCGGACCATTACACAAAAGGGTGGGACTACTCCTTCTGGGTGCGGGGCACTCTTTGGGGTCCCCCATCTCCCCCGCGAGCCCCATCAGCCTCACCCACCCCATCAATTCCGGCCATGCGCGCACCCCGCGACCACCTAACTTGCATAGAAGATGCAAGTTTCCCTACGGTGGCCCCATGCGGCTGACCCGATTCACCGACCTGGCGCTGCGCGTCCTGATGCGCCTGGCCGTCGAGGAGGCGGACCTCCCGACGACCCGTGACGTGGCGGCGACCATGGAGGTCCCCTACACGCACACCGCCAAGGTGGTCGCCAGGCTGCAGCATCTCGGCCTGGTCGAGGCCCGGCGCGGCCGTGGCGGCGGGCTCGCCCTGACCGCCGCCGGGCGCGCCGCGCCGGTCGGCGCGGTGGTGCGCGAACTGGAGGGCGAGGGGGACGTCGTGGACTGCGAAGGCGCCACCCCCTGCCCGCTGCGCGGGGCCTGCGTCCTGCGCGGCGCGCTGCGCCGTGCCCAGGAGGCCTTCTACGCCGCACTGGACCCGCTCACGGTGAACGACCTGGTGGCGTCCCCGACCGGTCCGCTCCTGCTGGGCATTTCGAGCAGGGCGCCGACCGGGTCCGGGAGCCCCTGACCCGTCCGGGCCGGATGGCCGACAACCGCCGCCCGCAGAGCCGGACCGGCGGCAAGGCCGAACAGAAGTCCGCATCACCGCGGTCCTTCTGCGATCAAAAATACGCATCTCAGATGCAAATTCACACAGTCACGTTCATCCCGCGAGGAGTTCCGCATGCTGTCCGACAAGTCGAGCGCGATCGTACGAGCCACCCTGCCCGCCGTCGGAGCGGCGATCGGCGACATAGCCGAGCTCTTCTACACCAAGCTCTTCGCGGCCCACCCGGCACTGATCCGCGACCTCTTCAACCGGGGCAACCAGCAGGCCGGCCTCCAGCAGCAGGCCCTCGCGGGCTCCGTCGCCGCCTTCGCCACCCACCTCCTCGCCCACCCGGACACCCGGCCCGACGTGATGCTCGGCCGCATCGCGCACAAGCACGCCAGTCTCGGCGTCACCCGCGAGCAGTACCCGGTCGTCCACCGGCACCTCTTCGCGGCGATCGCCGAGGTGCTCGGCGATGCCGTCACCCCCGAGGTCGCCCAGGCGTGGGACGAGGTCTACTGGCTGATGGCGAACGCCCTGATCACCCTGGAGGAGCGCCTCTACGCCGAGCAGCGGGTCGTCGCCGGCGACGTGTGGCGCGAGTGGACCGTCACCGGCCGGGTGGCGGAGACGGCCGACTGCACCACCTTCCGGATCACCCCCGCGGACGGCGCGCCGGCGCCCGCGCACAAGCCCGGCCAGTACGTCTCGGTCCAGGTCGAACTCCCGGACGGCGCCCGCCAGATCCGCCAGTACAGCCTCGTCACCGCCCCGGGCTCCGCGGTCCGCGCGATCACCGTCAAGCGGGTCCACGGCCCGGCCGCCGGGGGCCCCGACGGCGAGGTGTCCAACCACCTGCACGCCCGTGTCCGCGTCGGCGACACCCTGCGGGTCTCGGTCCCGTACGGCGACCTGGTCCTGGCGGATTCGGCCGCCCCGGTACTGCTCGCCTCGGCCGGCATCGGCTGCACCCCGATGCTCTCGATGCTGGAACACCTGGCCGACACCGGGCACACCGCCCCGGTGACCGTGCTGCACGCCGACCGCTCCCCCGCCGACCACCCGCTGCGGGGCGACCACCGGGCGCTGACGCACAAGCTGCCCGACGCCTCGGCCCGGTTCTGGTACGAGGAGTCGGCGGAGCCGGGCGACGGCGAGGGCCGCATGGACCTCTCGGCGGTCCCCCTCGCCCCGGGCACCCGGGCCTACCTGTGCGGGCCGCTCCCCTTCATGCGGGCCGTGCGCGGGCAGCTGATCGCCAAGGGTCTGCCGGCCGCCGACATCCACTACGAGGTCTTCGGGCCGGACCTCTGGCTCGCATCGGCCTGAACCGTGACGCCTGGCTGGATCGGCTCGCTCGGTGTACGAATGCACTAGCCGCGGAAGGGTCGCCTCCACTAAACCGGAGGGTGACGACACGGGCACACAGGGTGCCCGTCGCGCCCGCACGAAGGAGGCGGCCATGGCCGCACCCATGTCCGCGGACCGTTTCATCAACGCACTGCGCAACGAGGGACTGACCGTCGTCGAGGTCGGCGCCTGGCGCACCCACAACCGCAACCACAAGGGCCCCTGGGGGCCCGTGCACGGGGTGATGATCCACCACACGGTCACCCGCGGCACCGCGTACACCGTCGAGCTCTGCCGGGACGGCTACAGCGCCCTGCCCGGTCCGCTGTGCCACGGCGTGATCGCCAAGGACGGCCGTGTCCACCTCGTGGGCTACGGCCGCGCCAACCACGCGGGCGCCGGCGACTCCGACGTCCTGGCAGCCGTGATCGCGGAGAAGCGGCTGCCGCCGGACAACGAGACGGACACCGACGGCAACCGGTACTTCTACGGCTTCGAGTGCGAGAACCTCGGCGACGGCGAGGACCCCTGGCCGGCGGTCCAGCTCGACGCCATCGCCAGGGTGTCGGCGGCCATCTGCCGCTTCCACCGCTGGACGGCCCGCTCGGTCATCGGGCACCGCGAATGGCAGCCCGGCAAGGTCGATCCGAGGGGCTTCACGATGGACGCCATGCGCGGCCGTATCGCCGAGCGCCTGAAGCAGTAGCCCCCAGGGGCCACGCGGCCCGGTTCCTGGAAGAAGGTCCTCCGGAACCGGGCCGCAGGACGGTTCCCCGGCCCCGGTTGAGTCTCCCGTGGGGGGAGACCCCAGAGTGGGGGCATGGACAGCGAACCGCTCCACTCCATCGGCGAACTCGCGCGCCGCACCGGCCTGTCGGTGAAGACCGTCCGGTTCTGCTCCGACCAGGGCATCGTCCCGCCGACCGGGCGCAGCCCGGCCGGGTACCGGCTCTACGACGCCGGCGCGCTCGCCCGCCTGGAGCTGACCCGCACCCTGCGCGGTCTCGGGCTGGACCTGGCGACCGTACGCAAGGTGCTGGACCGCGAGGCGTCCGTACCGGAGGCCGCGGAAGCCCTCGCCGACGCCCTGGACGTACAGATCCGGACCCTGCTCCTGCGCCGCGCGCTGCTCCGCACGGTCGCCGGACGCACCCCCACCCCCATGGAGATGGACCTCATGCACCGACTCGCCACGCTCTCCCGGGCCGAACGGCGCCGCCTGGTCTCCGGCTTCGTCGACGCCGCTTTCGAGGGCCCGCACGCGAACCCCGAGTTCGTGGCCCTGCTGCGTTCCGCCCTGCCCGAGCTCCCCGACGACCCGACACCCGGACAGGTCGAGGCCTGGGTGGAACTCGCCGGGATGTGCGAGGACCCGGACTTCCGCGGCGCCTTGCGCCGCACGGCCGAGGAACAGGCACGGGAGCCCTCCGGGCAGGAGGACGTCGCCGCCCTGCAGGACGCCATCGACCGCGCGCTGCGCGACCGGCTCGACGAGGCCGTCGCCTCCGGCCTCGCTCCCGCGTCCGCCGTGGGCGAGTCCCTCCCCGCCTCGCTGGCGGCCCTCTACGCGGAAGCCTTCGGGCGCGCCGGGGCGGGCGACCTGCGCCGCTGGCTCCTCGCCCGCCTGCGGCCGACCGGCGACCCGCACACCGAGCGCTACTGGCAGCTCCTGGCCACCGTCAACGGCTGGCCGGCCGCGCCCACCACCGCGCCCGTCCACTCCTGGTTCACCGCCGCCCTCGAAGGAGCGGCCCGATGAGGACGCGCGAGCTTCGGTTCGGCCTTTATGCGGACGACGAGGGCCTGGCCTGGGTCGACCGGCTCGTCGATGACGCGGTGGGCCCCAGGTGCGCCCGGATCGTCGGCCGGACCGTCGTGGACACCATGCCGGAGGGCGAGCTGACGACCGCCGACATGTACGACTTCCTCGCGGAACAGTGGGCCGTGGAGAACCCCGGCCGCCCGCCGGGTGCCCGCCGGCCGGTCGAGCTCCGCGTCCGCCTGACGTGCTCCCTGCGGACCTGGCGTTCGATCCGCGGGACGGTGCTCAGGACACTCTGCCCCGAGGGTTCGGCCCCCCACGCCTGCCGCGTCCCCTGGATGGCCCGCTGAGCCCGGGCTGCCGCGGCCCCGGGCCACAATGGACGGGTGGAACGTTCCCCTGGTCCCGACGCCCTCCTGCAGCCGCGCCCGCCGTCGCCGTTGCAGGAGGTCCGTGACGACAGGTTCGAGCGGCACGGCGTACGGCTGCTGCTCAAGCGGGACGACCTCGTGCATCCGGAGCTGCCCGGCAACAAGTGGCGCAAGCTCGCACCCAACCTGCGCGCGGCCCGGGACGCCGGCCACGACGGCCTGGTCACCTTCGGCGGGGCGTACTCCAACCACCTGCGGGCCACCGCCGCCGCCGGGCGGCTGCTCGGCATGCGGACGGTCGGCATCGTGCGCGGGGACGAGCTGGCCGGGCGGCCCCTGAACGACTCGCTCGCCCGGTGCGCCGCCGACGGGATGCGGCTGCACTTCGTGTCCCGGTCGGAGTACCGCCGCAAGGCCGAGCCGCAGGAGCTGGCCCGGCTGGTGGACGCGGCGGGCGCGGGCGGTGCGTACGTGGTCCCCGAGGGCGGGAGCAACGCCCCGGCCCTGCACGGCTGTGCCGAGCTCGGCCGGGAGCTGCGCGGCGCCGCCGACGTGGTGGCGGTCGCCTGCGGCACCGGCGGGACGCTGGCGGGCCTCGCGGCCGGACTGGACCCCGGGCAGCGGGCGCTCGGGGTCCCGGTCCTGGCGGGCGGGTTCCTGGCCGCGGAGATACGTTCCCTCCAGGCGGCCGCCTTCGGGGGACCGGCCGGCTCCTGGACCCTCGCCGAGGACTTCCACCACGGCGGCTACGCCCGGGTCCCCGACGCGCTGGAGGCCTTCGCCGCCGAGTTCGGGTCCCGGCACGGCCTCCCGGTGGAGCGGATCTACGTGGCCAAGCTGCTCTGGGCCCTGACCGAGCTCACCGCGGCCGGCGCCTTCCCGCGCGGTACGACCCTCGCCGCGGTGGTCACCGGCCGTCCGTGACCGCGCTCAGCCCTCCTCGCGGTAGGCCGCGGCCTCTTCCAGGTCCAGCCTGCGCAGGAGCGCCCGCAGCATCTCGTCGTCGATCCGCCGCTGGTCCCGCAGCGTCACGAAGACCTCCCGTTCGGCCGCGATCATCTCCCGCGCGAGCCGCCGGTAGACGTCGTCCGCCGACTCCCCCGTCTCCGGGTTGACCTCGCCCAGCCGCTCCCACACCGCGTTGCGCCGACGCTCCATGACCGTCCGCAGCCGGTCCGCCAGCGGCGGCGGCAGCGTGCTGTTCTCCGGTTCCTCCAGCAGCTCCGCCAGCCGCTCCTCGGCCGCCCGCGAGGCCTCGGACTGTGCCTGCGCCTCCGCCAGGGTCTCGGCCTGCACGTCCTTCGGCGGCAGCTTCAGCGCCCGGATCAGCGGCGGCAGCGTCAGCCCTTGCACCACCAGCGTCCCGATGACCGTGGTGAAGGTCAGGAAGAGGATCAGGTTCCGGTGCGGCACCGACATCGGCACGGAGAAGGCGATGGCCAGCGAGACCACGCCGCGCATCCCGGCCCATCCGACGATCACCGGGGCCTTCCAGTCGGTCTCCGGCTCCCGGTCCCGGATCCGCGGCGACATCCAGCGGGGCACGAAGGTCGCCGGGAACACCCACAGGAACCGGGCCACCACCACCGCCAGGAACACGGCGATCGCGTACCAGGCCGCGTGGACGCCGTCGTACTCGCCGAGCCCCTTGAGGACCACGGGCAGCTGCAGCCCGATCAGCGCGAAGACCACCGACTCCAGCACGAAGGCGACCACCCTCCACACCGCCTCCTCCTGGAGCCGGGTGGCGAAGTCGACCTGCCAGTTCCGGTGCCCGAGGTACAGCGCCACGACGACCACCGCGAGCACCCCGGAGGCGTGCACCCGCTCGGCGGCCGCGTAGGCCACGAAGGGGATCAGCAGCGACAGCGTGTTCTGGAGCAGGGGCTCCTTCAGCCGGGTGCGCAGGTGGTGGATCGGCACCATCAGCAGCAGGCCCACGCCGATACCGCCGACCGAGGCGAGCAGGAACTCCGCGACCCCGCCCGCCCAGCCGGCGCTCACCCCGACCGCGGCCGCCAGGGCCACCTTGTAGGCGGTGATCGCGGTGGCGTCGTTGACCAGGGACTCGCCCTGCAGGATGGTCGTGATCCGGTTCGGCAGCCGGAGCTTGCGGGCGATCGCGGTGGCGGCGACGGCGTCCGGCGGGGCGATCACCGCGCCCAGCACCAGCGCGACCGGCACGGAGAGCCCCGGCACCAGCAGGTACGCCGCGTACCCGACGGCGAGCGTCGCGAAGAGCACGTAGCCCACCGAGAGCATCGCGATGGGCCGGATGTTCGCGCGCAGGTCCAGGTACGAGCTGTCCACGGCGGCCGTGTAGAGCAGCGGCGGGAGCAGCAACGGCAGCACGATGTGCGGGTCGAGCGTGTAGGCGGGCACCCCCGGCACGTAGCCGGCCAGCAGACCGGCGGCGACCAGCAGCAGCGGCGCGGGCACCGGGGTCCGGCGGGCCAGCCCCGCGACGGCCGCGCTGCCGGCGATCAGCGCCACCAGCGGCAATACCTCCATCGAAGATCCACCTCAATCGTCGGCCGCTCGCCCCGAACGCGCGGGCTTGGCCGAGGAGATCCCCATGACTCGCACGGCGGGAACGTATTCTGTACGAGATCAAGCTCCGGTCAAAGCGTGACGCATCGACACTCCGCTGCATCGCAGCTCCGGCCCGTGCGCGCGGTTCGCCCCGAGACTGAAGGCCGGGGTTCCGGTACAAGGAGAATGCGATGAGCGAGTGCACCCACGTTGCCGAACTGCCGCGTCCCGAACCGGTGCCCTCGCACCACACCTGCCCCGAGTGCCTGGCCCTCGGAAGCCACCCCGTCCAGCTGCGGATGTGCCTGGTGTGCGGGCAGGTGGCCTGCTGTGATTCCTCGCCCCACCGGCATGCGACGGCGCACCACCAGGAGACCGGACATCCGGTGATGCGGAGCTTCGAACCGGGTGAGACCTGGCGCTGGTGTTTTGTCGACGGTTCGATCGTCTGAAGCGGGGTAGTTCAACCCTCCGCCGGTTCCCCTGATTTGGGCCCCGCAGACCCCTAGCCACTGTGCGTACCCATGGGCTTACCATCAGTCACTGGCTCGCAGGCGGGGTGCTCGAAGCGGGCACCTAGAGGGGTGCCGCGACACGATCGCCCGGATCGCGATAGCGTCACCGGCGAACAGAGCTCGTACCACCTTGGAGGTGAGGGTGTCCCAGATCGCAGGCGAGCCCGGGACTCAGGACTTCGTGGAAGTCCGGCTGCCCGCTGCGGGTGCCTACCTGTCGGTGCTGCGGACGGCCACGGCCGGCCTCGCGGCACGTTTGGACTTCACCCTCGACGAGATCGAGGACCTCCGCATCGCGGTGGACGAGGCCTGCGCGATCCTGCTCCAGCAGGCCGTGCCGGGCTCCGTCCTCAGCTGCGTGTTCCGGCTGATCGACGATTCGCTGGAGGTGACCGTCTCGGCGCCGACCACCGACGGGCGCGCACCGGAGCGTGACACGTTCGCGTGGACGGTCCTGTCGGCCCTGGCCGGCAAGGTCGAGGCCACGGTCGAGGAGAACAAGACGGTGAGCATCAGCCTCTACAAACAGCGCGGCGCGGGACCAGGCCCGGCGTGAGCGGCGGGGAGATCCCGGTGCGGGGCGGGGATCGGCCCCGGGTACGGCACGAGGTCGACGGCGGCATCCCGCAACAGCAGCACGCCCGGCCGCACCCGGCTGACGCGGATGCGGAAGACGGCTTTTTGGACTCGGCGGAGCGACGGGCGGGCCCTATGAGCGAGAACCAGCAGGAACAACCACAACCAGACCGGCCGGCCACCACGGGAGCCGAGGCCGGGGCCGAGGCCCCCGTGGCGGTGCCGGTGCCGGCGTTCGCCGCGACCCCGGCGCTGCCGGATCCGCGCGACCGCAGCGGCGCCCGGGCCCTGTTCATCGAGCTGCGGGCGCTGCCCGACGGGTCGGTGGAGAAGGCCGAGCTGCGCAACCGGCTGGTACGGATGCACCTGCCGCTGGTGGAACACCTGGCGCGGCGCTTCCGCAACCGCGGCGAGCCGCTCGACGACCTGACGCAGGTCGCGACGATCGGCCTGATCAAGTCGGTGGACCGGTTCGACCCGGACCGCGGGGTCGAGTTCTCCACGTACGCCACGCCCACGGTGGTCGGCGAGATCAAGCGCCACTTCCGCGACAAGGGCTGGGCGGTGCGGGTGCCGCGCCGTCTGCAGGAGCTGCGGCTCTCGCTGACGACGGCCACGGCCGAACTGTCCCAGCAGCACGGCCGCTCCCCCACGGTGCACGAACTGGCCGAGCGGCTCGGGATCTCCGAGGAGGAGGTCCTGGAGGGGCTGGAATCGGCCAATGCCTACAGCACGCTCTCGCTCGACGTCCCGGACACCGACGACGAGTCGCCGGCGGTCGCGGACACCCTGGGCGCGGAGGACGAGGCCCTGGAGGGCGTCGAGTACCGCGAGTCCCTCAAGCCGCTGCTGGAGGGCCTGCCGCCGCGGGAGAAGCGGATCCTGCTGCTTCGTTTCTTCGGCAACATGACCCAGTCGCAGATCGCCCAGGAGGTCGGCATCTCCCAGATGCACGTCTCCCGGCTGCTGGCCCGCACTCTGGCCCAGCTCCGCGACAAGCTCCTCGTCGAGGAGTAGGCGAGCGCGGGAAGAACCGGACGACCGGTTATCGGGCCTGCTCCCCGGGCCCGATACCCAGAGCCTCGGTCGCCGTCGGATTCACCAGGAGCACGACGACGGCCGACGCGGCCACGGCCAGCGCCACGGCGGCGGCGATCATCGCGCCGCCGGTGCTGTAGAGGGTCCAGGCCACCGGCAGGGCCATCAGCTGGGTGATGAGGGCCGGGCCACGGCTCCAGCGGCGGCCCAGGCGCAGACCCCGGGCCGCGATCAGCGGCAGCGCGGCGAGTGCGAGCAGGGTGATCCCGCCCGTCTCCGCCTGCTGCGGGGAGTCGGGGTCACCGGCGATCCCCACGAACAGCATGTAGAGCCCGAGGCCGGCCAGGGCCAGGCCCTCCAGGGCGGTGAGCGCGGCGGCCGCGGTCAGCCGGCCGGGCAGCGCGGCGGTCGGGACGGCGGCGGGGGCGGGGGCGTTCGCGGGCTGCTTCTTACTCACTCCAGCAGGGTAGCGGCGCGCTCCTGACCCCGGAGGGGACGGGCAGTAGGGTCGGCCTTCGAAGGGGTGGGTAGTCTGGCGCTCATGCGTGCACTTCTCGTGGCCAACCCAGCAGCGACGACCACCAGTGCGCGCACGCGCGACGTCCTGACCCACGCCCTGGCCAGCGAGATGAAGCTGGAGGCGGTCACCACCGAGTACCGCGGGCACGCGCGGGACCTGGGACGCAAGGCCGCGCACGAGGGGCTCGACCTCGTCGTCGCCCTCGGTGGCGACGGCACGGTCAACGAGGTGGTCAACGGGCTCCTGCACAACGGGCCCGATCCGGATCGGCTGCCGCGGCTCGCGGTGGTGCCCGGCGGCTCCACCAACGTGTTCGCGCGCGCCCTGGGACTGCCCAACGACGCGGTCGAGGCGACCGGCGCCCTGCTCGACGCACTGCGGGAGCAGCGCGAGCGGACGGTCGGTCTGGGACTGGCGGCCGGCACCCCGGGTACGGAGGACGAGTCGGTCCCGGCCCGCTGGTTCACCTTCTGCGCGGGCTTCGGCTTCGACGCGGGTGTGGTGGGCCGGGTGGAGCAGCAGCGCGAGCGCGGCAAGCGTTCGACGCACGCCCTGTACGTGCGACAGCTGATGCGCCAGTTCTGGGAGGAGCCGAACCGGCGTCACGGCACGGTCACGCTGGAGCGCCCCGGCGCGGACCCGGTGACCGATCTGGTGCTGTCGATAGTGTGCAATACGTCACCGTGGACGTATCTGGGGAATCGTCCGCTTTACGCCTCCCCCGAAGCCTCGTTCGATACTGCGCTTGACGTATTGGCCCTGGACCGTTTGTCAACTCCGGCGGTCGCGCGGTACGCGACACAGCTCCTGACCTCCACTCCTGAGCGGGGTCCACACGGCAAGCACGCGGTGTCTCTGCACGATCTGACCGACTTCACCTTGCATTCGAAGGTTCCGCTTCCCTTCCAGATGGACGGCGATCACCTCGGACTGCGCACCAGCGTTCGGTTCACAGGCGTACGCCGTGCACTGCGTGTGATTGTGTGAGTGGAACGGCCCGGAGGCCTTTCACTCGAACGTTTACACGTCGGTCCACCCTCACGATGTAGGGCTGTGACCTAGTAGACACCGACGAATCAAAAAAAACTTTCCGGAAGGGGTTGTATCCCCGTCCGAGGTTTGCGAATCTCTTCATGGCGATCGGGACAGCCCGCAGCACCCGGCACCCACACAGACCGCCAGAACCCCTCCACGAATCTCTGACTGATCACCCGCGTGAAACCGGGCGGTCGCGCTTCCCTCACGGGGGGATTCGTGAAAGCGTTCACATTCACAAGCAACTTGCCCGCAATACAAGGAGATGGAGCAGCCATGGACTGGCGTCACAACGCCGTTTGTCGTGAGGAAGACCCGGAACTCTTCTTCCCCATCGGCAACACCGGTCCTGCGCTGCTGCAGATCGAGGAAGCCAAGGCCGTCTGCCGC
Organism: Streptomyces venezuelae; assembly: GCF_008642275.1. Classification (NCBI taxonomy): domain Bacteria; kingdom Bacillati; phylum Actinomycetota; class Actinomycetes; order Kitasatosporales; family Streptomycetaceae; genus Streptomyces; species Streptomyces venezuelae. Next base: position 4,972,687 of record NZ_CP029189.1, on the reverse strand, counting down.
CGTTGCCCCGTCATGGAGCAGTGCCTGCAGTGGGCGCTCGAGTCCGGTCAGGACTCCGGCGTCTGGGGCGGTCTCAGCGAGGACGAGCGCCGCGCCATGAAGCGCCGCGCCGCTCGCAACCGGGCGCGCAACGCCAGCGCCTGACAACGACTTTCGAGCCTCGACGCGCAGCGCGTAGTAACCGAACAAGCGCTCAGCAACGTGCTCTTGAGCCCCGGACCGAATCATTCGGTCCGGGGCTCAGTGCTGTGCGGGGCGTGACGCGGGGCGCGACACCGGTCGTCACGCTGAGTCACGACTGCGCTGCTACTTCTGCGGGCTGGACGGGATGTCGAGGACGACCTTGGTGCCGCGCGGCTCGGCCCGGAGCATGTCGAAGGTGCCGCCGAGCTCGCCCTCCACGAGGGTCCGGACGATCTGCAGCCCGAGGTTGCCGGCCCGCTGGGGATCGAATCCCTCGGGCAGACCGCTGCCGTCGTCGAGCACGGTGATCAGCAGCCGGCCGTCGGCACGGCCGGTTCCGGTGCGGATGGCGGCCACCTCCACGGTGCCCCGCTCCCCCTGGGTGAAGGCGTGCTCAAGTGCGTTCTGCAGGATCTCGGTCAGCACCATCGACAGCGGAGTGGCGACCTCCGCGTCCAGGATCCCGAACCTGCCGGTGCGTCGGCAGTCGACCTTGCCCGGTGAGATCTCCGAGACCATCGCGATGACCCGGTCGGCGATCTCGTCGAACTCGACCCGCTCGTCGAGGTTCTGAGACAGCGTCTCGTGCACGATCGCGATCGATCCGACACGGCGAACGGCTTCGTTCAGCGCCTCGCGGCCCTGCGGCGAATCCATCCGGCGGGACTGGAGCCGCAAGAGCGCGGCCACGGTCTGGAGGTTGTTCTTCACCCGGTGGTGGATCTCCCGGATGGTCGCGTCCTTGGTGATCAGTTCACGTTCGCGACGACGCAGTTCCGTCACATCGCGGCACAGCACCAGGGAGCCGATCCGGGTGCCCTTCGGCTTGAGCGGGATGGCGCGCAGCTGGATGACCCCGCTGTTGCCCTCGACCTCGGTCTCCCGGGGGGCCCAGCCGCTGGCGAGTTTGACCAGGGCCTCGTCCACCGGTCCGCGGGAGGGCGCGAGTTCGGCGGTGGTCTTGCCCAGGTGCTGGCCGACGAGGTCGGAGGCGAGGCCGAGCCGGTGGTAGGCGGAGAGCGCGTTCGGCGAGGCGTAGGTGACCACGCCCTCGGCGTCGAGGCGGATCAGGCCGTCCCCGACGCGCGGGGAGGCGTCCATGTCGACCTGCTGGCCGGGGTACGGGAAGGAGCCCGCCGCGATCATCTGGGCCAGGTCGGAGGCGGACTGGAGGTAGGTCAGCTCCAGCCGGCTCGGTGTACGCACAGTGAGCAGATTGGTATTGCGCGCGATCACGCCCAGGACCCGTCCCTCGCGGCGGACGGGGATCGACTCGACGCGGACCGGCACCTCCTCGCGCCACTCGGGGTCGCCCTCGCGCACGATCCGGCCCTCGTCGAGGGCGGCGTCCAGCAGCGGGCGGCGGCCGCGCGGCACCAGATGGCCGACCATGTCGTCCTGGTACGAGGTCGGGCCGGTGTTCGGACGCATCTGCGCGACCGAGACGTACCGCGTGCCGTCGAGGGTCGGCACCCACAGGACGAGGTCGGCGAAGGACAGGTCGGAGAGCAGCTGCCACTCCGAGACCAGCAGGTGGAGCCACTCCAGGTCGGTTTCACCGAGAGCGGTGTGCTGGCGTACGAGATCGTTCATGGAGGGCACCTTGCGAGCGTACCCCGGGTACGTGCCATGACTTTCCCCACGGCGGTACTCAGGAGTATCCAAGGGGGGCGCAGGCCGCGTACTGTTGGAGGAAGTGACGGGTTTCCAGGCCCTGTCATTGGATGGACAGAACAGAATGGTCTAGTCCACAATTGATTTCAGAACCTCCGCCCTCCCCGCACAGGAGGACGGATCGAGGTAAGCCGCGCGCTCTGCCCTGACCGCGCAGGCTCCTCCACCGGCCGTCGGGAACCGCACACCTGTCGGCCGTAAGTACTCCGGGCTACGGTGCCGGGCGGGTCGAGGGTCCCGTCGTGCACCGTGGCCCAGAGGAACTCCTCCGCGAAGACGCGCGGGTGCGCTCCGGGTGGCACACCCGGACCCCGGAACCCCGGCCGGTCAGGCCGTGGGCCAGGCCAGCAGGGCCCGCTCCGCCACCGCCTCCAGCTCCTCCCGGCTCGCCCCGTCGCGCGACTGCTGGGACATCCCCTGAAGCACCGCTCCGGCGTACCGGGCCAGCGCCCGCGCGTCCGTGTCCGCGGGCAGCACGCCACCGGCCACGTCGGCCCGGATCCGGCTCTCGAACATGAGCAGATTGGCGTTGCGGCGCTCGCGCAGCGCCTGCGCCACCTCGTCCGAGGTGGTGTTGATCGCGGCGCTGATCACCATGCAGCCCGGCGGGTGGGCCGGGTCGGTGTAGACCTCGGCGGCCTCGCGCAGGATGCGGGCGACGGCGGCCCCGGCCGTCGGCTCCTCGGCGAGGGCCACGCTCGCGAAGTCCCCGTACCGGCCGCCGTACACCACCACGACCTCGTCGAAGAGCTTGCGCTTGTCGCCGAAGGCCGCGTAGAGGCTGGGGGCGCTGATGCCCAGCGAGGCGGTCAGGTCGGCGATGGAGGTGGCCTCGTAGCCGCGCTCCCAGAAGGCGAGCATCGCCTTGTCGAGAGCGGCGTCGCGGTCGAAGGAACGGGGTCTGCCGCGCTGTCCGGTCACCATGCCCGCATTCTATAGCGGCCGCTAGGGAATCTGGTACGTTCACTTCTGTAGCGACCACTAGCGAATATCGGAGGGGGGCGCGTCATGGGCGTGCTCAAGGGGAAGACGGCACTGGTCACCGGCGGGAGCCGCGGCATCGGGCGGGCCGTGGCGGAGCGGCTGGCACGGGACGGGGCGCTCGTGGCGGTGCACTACGGACGCGACGCGGCGGCGGCGAAGGAGACGGTCGCGGCGATCGGCGCGTCGGGCGGACGGGCCTTCGCCGTCGGGGCCGAGCTCGGCGTCCCCGGTGACGCGCAGGCCCTCTGGGCCGCGTACGCGGCCCATCCCGACCACACCGAGGGCGTGGACATCCTGGTCAACAACGCCGGGGCGGCGGCCTTCGCGGGGATCGGGGACACGGACGAGGAGACCTACGACCGGGTGCACGCGCTCAACGCCAAGGCGCCGTTCTTCGTGATCAAGCACGGGCTGGAGCGGCTGCGCGACGGGGGCCGGATCGTGAACGTGACTGGTACCCCCGACATCGCCCTGCCGGCCATCCTGGCCACGGTCATGGCCAAGGGCGCCGCGAACGCGCTGACCCGGTCACTGGCCGCGGAGCTGGCGCCGCGCGGGATCACCGTGAACTCGGTCGGCCCCGGCATCACCGAGACCGACCTCAACGCGGACCTCCTCGCGGACGAGGCGACCCGGGCCCACCTGGCCGCCCGTTCCGTCTTCCACCGGGTGGGCACGGCCCAGGAGGTCGCCGACGTGGTGGCCTTCCTGGCCTCGCCGGACTCCCGCTGGGTGACGGGACAGCACCTGGACGCGACGGGCGGCCTGCAGCTGGCGCTGATCTAGGTCGTCTCTTTCGGATCTTGTCGCCCGGCAAGATCCGAAAGAGACCGCCGAGGCCGGACCCGGCGGGGGTCGCCGTTCAGGGCCGGTCGGCGGGGATGCTGCTGGGGACGGTCGGGAGCATGACGCCCCTCGGGGCCGCGGACTCGCCGGGGCCGCCCATGGCGATGACGAGCGGGTCGGGAAGCGCGTAGGGCTCCGCGGCATCGAGGTCGACCTGGTAGCCGAGGTCCCCGAGGCTCGCCACGGTCAGCCTGCTCATCGGATTGCCGGGGCCCCCGATGTTCGGCGACATCAGCTCGGTGCCGAAGACCCGTTCCCGCCAGTGGCCGCCGGCGCTTCCCGCACCGCCGACGTTGGCGACCGGCACGGGAGTGGGCTGCCCGGCTCCGATGAGGTCGCCGAACTCCTTCATGGCGCCGGGGCCGACGAACGTGGGGTTGGGTCCGGGGAAGTCCTTCAGCAGGCCGAAGATGCTCCAGACGGTCCCGATCCCCAGCACATGGCCCATCTCGTGCGTGATGACGTCGAGCAGCGAGCCGTCGTCCTCCATCTGGCCGAGGTCGGCCTTGTCGAACCGCATGATGCCCGTGGCGGGCAGGCGCGCTCCGGTGACCGCGGTATCCCGCCGGAAGCGGATCGGCCCCGCCTCCCCGAGCGTGCCGAAGACACCGTCGATCGCCACGCCTTCGGCGTCGATCAAGAGGTCGTCGATGACGACGTCGCCCGTGAAGTCACGGACGATCGCGGTCTCCAGGTCACCGACGATGACCCGGGCCCAGCGTTCGGCGGCCTGGGCGAAGACGTCCCGCTGGCCGCTGGTCAGCCCTCCGACGAACCGGACCTCGATCTGGAAGGGGGAGGTGGTCGCGGCGAGGACCTCGGCGCGACCGGCATCCGCGACAGCTCTGTAGGTCTCGAAGGCATAGGTGGTGTGCCTGCCCATGACGACCACTCCAATCGCACATACCATGTTTTACCTACATAAACCACCGTAAAGGAGAATGGAGTTGTAGACAGGGCAACCAAGACGTTGAAGGTTCTCCGGATGACGGAGAGGCCCCCGCCGCAGGGGTGACCTCTGCTAGATTGGTCTATACCACCCGACCCACTCCAGATCGGCAGGCCCGTCGTGGAAGTTGTCATCGTCCCGGACGCCAAGGCAGGCGGCGAGCTCATCGCGGAGGCCATGGCCGCCCTGGTGCGGCGCAAGCCCGACGCCCTGCTCGGCGTGGCGACCGGCTCTACCCCGCTGCCCGTCTATGCGGCCCTCGCCGCCAAGGCCAGCGCCGGGCAGGTCGACGTCTCCCGGGCCCGGATCTGCCAGCTCGACGAGTACGTCGGCCTGCCGGCCGGGCACCCCGAGTCCTACCGCGCGGTCGTGCTCCGCGAGGTCGTCGAGCCGCTGGGTCTGTCCGAGGCCTCCTTCATGGGCCCCGACGGTTCGGCCGAGGACGTCGTCGGCGCGTGCGAGGCCTACGACCGTGCCCTGGCCGAGGCCGGCGGCGTCGACCTCCAGCTGCTGGGCATCGGCACGGACGGCCACATCGGCTTCAACGAGCCCTGTTCCTCACTCGCTTCCCGCACCCGCATCAAGACGCTGACGGAGCAGACCCGCGTGGACAACGCGCGCTTCTTCGACGACGACCTGGAGCAGGTGCCGCACCACGTCATCACCCAGGGCATCGGCACCATCCTCGACGCCCGCCACCTGGTCCTCCTGGCCACCGGCGAGGGCAAGGCCGAGGCCGTCGCGCAGACCGTCGAGGGCCCGCTGTCCGCGCTGGTCCCGGCCTCCGCGCTGCAGCTGCACCGGCACGCCACCGTGATCGTGGACGAGGCCGCCGCCTCGAAGCTGAAGCTGGCCGACTACTTCCGCCACACCTACGCCAACAAGCCTTCCTGGCAGGGGCTGTAGGACCCGCACGCACACGTACGGCCGGGGGCCGGACACCCTGACGGGGCGTCCGGCCCCCGGCCGTACGGCGCCCCGAGCCACATCCGACGGCCCCCGCCCCGGAGGTGGCCGGAGCGGGGGCCGTGGCCCTGGTCAGGGGTTCCGGGCGGGATCAGGCTCCCGCGATCACCTCGGCGGCGGCACGGCCGCAGACGCGCGAGGCTCCGTGCGTGGCGATGTGCAGCGCCCCGCGAGGCTCCGTCCGCGGCAGGCCCATCTCGACCACGACCGTGTCCGGCCGGGCCTCGACGAGCGCGTCGAGGGCCTCGGTCATCCAGGGGTGCCGGTGCGCGTCGCGGACCACCGCGACGACGGTACGGTCCCCCGCCGCCGCCAGGACGTCCCCGGCCGAGGAGCCCTCGGGGAAGACGCCCGACCCGGTGCCCGGGAGCAGCTCGGCGAGTTCCGCCGCCACTCCCCACGGGGTCTCGTCCCCCACCGCGATGTTCGCGACGGGCGCGAGCGTGGCGACGTAGGGCCCGGTGAGCGGCTTCGTCGAGCCGGTGACGAGCACGGCACGGCGGGCGGCCGTCAGCCCGATGCCGGACGCGCGGCTCCCCTCCGGCTGCGCGTCCGGCCGGGCTCCGCGGGTCCATGCGGCGAGCGCGCGGACGCGGGCGGCGGCGTCGGCGAGGCGCTCCTCGGGCAGTGCCCCCTCGCGGACGGCCGCGACCAGTGCGTCGCGCAGCCGCAGGACGGTGGCCTCGTCGGCGAGTCCGCCGCCGACGCAGATGGCGTCGGCGCCGGCCGCGATCGCCAGGACCGAGCCGCGCTCGATCCCGTAGGTCCCGGCGATGGCGTTCATCTCCATGCCGTCGGTGACGATGAGGCCCTCGTAGCCGAGCTCCCCCCGCAGCAGGCCCGTCAGGATCTGCGGGCTGAGGGTGGCCGGGCGGGTCGGGTCGAGGGCGGGCACCAGGATGTGCGCGCTCATCACGGCTTTGGTGCCGGCCTCGATCGCCGCCTTGAAGGGGACGAGTTCGCGGGCCTGGAGGACGTCCAGGTCCACGTCGATGCGCGGCAGGGCGTGGTGCGAGTCGACGTTGGTGTCGCCGTGGCCCGGGAAGTGCTTGGTGCACGCGGCCACGCCGGCGGCCTGCAGGCCCTGGACGTAGGCGGCGGTGTGGCGTGCGGCCAGGTGGGTGTCGGCGCCGAAGGACCGTACGCCGATCACCGGGTTGTCCGGGTTGGAGTTGACGTCGGCGGACGGCGCCCAGTTGAGGTTGACCCCGCACTCGGCGAGGCGGCGGCCCAGCTCGCGGGCCACGTCCCGGGTGAGACCGGTGTCGTCGACGGCGCCGAGGGCCAGGTTGCCGGGGAAGGACGAGCCGCCGCGTACCTCCAGGCGGGTGACGTCGCCCCCTTCCTCGTCGATGGCGACGAGCACGTCGTCGCGCTCGGTGCGCAGCTGCGCGGTCAGCGCGGCGAGCTGCTCGGGCGAGGCGATGTTGCGGCCGAACAGGCCGACGGCGGTGAGGCCTTCGCCGACCCGCCGGAGCAGCCATTCGGGGGCGGTGGTGCCCTCGAAGCCGGGCTGGAGGACGGCGAGGGCGTCCCGGGTGACCGTATCGGTGCGGTGCGCGAGAACAGTCATGGGGCCGTCATCCCTTCACGGCGCCGGCGGTGAGGCCCGCTGCCATCTTGCGCTGGACGATGAGGAACAGGACGACGATCGGGACCGCCATCATGGTGGAGCCGGCCATCATGGGGGCGAACTCGGTGCCGTGCTTGGTGGTGAAGTTCCCGAGCCACACCGTGGCCGTCTGGTTCTGCTGGCTCATCAGCATCAGGGCGTAGAGGTACTCGTTCCACGCCTGGATGAAGCCGTACACGGACGTGGCCACCATGCCGGGGGCCAGGAGCGGGAAGACCACCCGGATGAAGGCGCCGGTCGGGGTGCAGCCGTCGACCTGAGCCGATTCCTCCAGCTCCTTGGGGATGTTCACGATGAAGCCGCGCAGGGTCCACACCGTGAAGGGGAGGATGAAGGTGAGGTAGGTGATGATCAGGCCGCTGAGTTTGTCGTACTGCCCGAGGTCGTTCAGCAGCAGGAAGACGGGGATGATCATCGCGACCAGCGGGATCATCTGGACCGCCAGGATGCCGACGATCACGATCTTGCGGCCCCGGAAGGCGAACCGGGAGATGGCCAGGGCCGCCAGCATGCCGACGGCGATGCCGATGACCACCACGACGAGCGAGACGATCAGGCTCCGTCCGACGGGACCCCAGAAGTCGGAGATCTCCAGGGCCCGCCTGAAGTTGTCCAAGGTGAAGTTCGTCGGGAAGAACCGCGGGTTCGGGTCGATCGCGTCCTTGGCCGGCTTGAACGCGGTGTTGAGCATCCAGTAGACCGGGAAGCCCATCGTCACGAAGACCAGCAGCCCGAGGAGGTTCCAGCCGAGCTTGGACTTCGTCTTCTGCTTGAGCGGCGCGACGGGCGCGGTGGTCGAGGTCATTCCACCTCTCCGATCTTGAGCATCTGACGCATGTAGACGGCGACCACCCCGAGCAGCAGCAGTACGGTCACCAGGGCGATGGCGGAGCCGCCCGAGTAGTCGTTGACCACGAAGGCCTGCTGGTACGAGTAGGTGGTCAGCAGCTGGAACTCGGCTTCGGGGTTGCCGTTGCGCATCACGAAGACCTGCGGGAAGACGCCCATGTCCCAGATCACCGAGAGGGTCGTCAGCATGACGATGATCGGCTTCAGGATCGGGAGGGTCACGTGGCGGAACACGCCCCAGGCGCCGGCTCCGTCGAGGCGCGCGGCCTCCTCCAGTTCCTTGGGCACCTGTGTCAGGCCGGCGCTCAGGGTGATGACCACGAAGGGCACCGCGCCCCAGATGACCAGGAGCATGATCACCGCGAGGCCCTGGGGGCCGCTGGCGAACCAGTTGTGGCCGATCATGTCCACGCCGGGCAGCTTGCTCATCAAGTAGTTGAGGACGCCGTAGTCGGCGTCGAAGAGCCACTTGAAGACGGCGGTGGCGACGATGATGGGCATCCCCCAGCTCGCCACGAGGGCGACGCTGATGAGGATCTTCACGAAGCCGGACACCTTCTGCAGCAGCAGTGCGATGAGCATGCCGATGACCATGGTCAGGATGACCGCACCCGCCGCGAAGACCACCGTGCGTGCGACGACCGCCCAGAACTCCCCGTCGCCCAGGACCTTCGAGAAGTTGTCGAAGCCGACGAACTCGGCTTCCTTGAAGCCCCAGAGCTCGGACTTGCCGAAGTTCTGGAAGGAGAGGGACACCAGTCTGAAGAGCGGGTATCCCATGATGAGAACGATGATCAGCAGGCACGGCGCCAACAGCAGCCAGGGGGCCGCGCCGGGCCCCTTCCGGCGGGGCGTGCCCGGCGTACCGGCACGTGCTCTGCCCGCTCCGGGGGAAGTCTTCTGCTTCGCCGGCGGCAGGTCGGCGGTGGTTGTCTGTGCGGCACTCATCGCGCGCTCCTCGGGAGTCCCTCTCTGGACCGGCGGCAGGGCCCCGCCGTTCGGCGGGGCCCTGCCGGCATCAGGTCACTTGGTGTTGATGACCTTGTCGATCTCGGAGTCGGCGGCCTTGGCCGCGTCCTCGACCGACTTGCTTCCGGTGCCGAGGTCCCGGAGCATCGTCTGGAGGATCTTGGCCTTCTCGATCTGGCCCCATCCGGAGGCGGTCGGCACGAACCAGGAGGACTCGGCCGCGGTGGCGGCGACCTGGGTCTTCGGGTCGGCCTTCAGCGGACCGAGGTCCGTCTTGTTGTTGGGCAGGTTGCCCTTGGCGATGAGGCCCTTCTGGCCCTGGGCGCCGGTGAAGACGTTGATCCACTCGGCCGCCACGTCCTTGGCCTTGGACTTGGCCGGGATGGCCAGGTCCGAACCGCCGAGGAAGACGGGCAGGTTCTTGCCGTTCGGGCCGGGCTGGACGAAGTTCTCCAGCTTGTCCGTGAGACCGCCGACCTTGTCGTTCTCCGGGGTCGCGGCGGTGCTGCCCTCCCAGGCGGCGGCGAAGATCGCAGCGGAGTTGCCCTGGCCGAAGACGACCGGACGGTCGGACTCGTCCTTGGTCTTGTCGGCGTGCATGTACTTGTCGAGGAGCTCCTTGTACTGCTTCAGCCCCTTCAGCGACTCGGGGGAGGACAGGGTGCCCTTCCACTTGTCGCCGTCCTTCTTGGCGATGGCGCCGCCGGCGTCGTACACGAACGACATCGCCGCGTACCAGTCGGGAGAAGGCTGGTACAGGGCACTGAACTTGTCGCCCTTCGCGGCCTGGATCTTGTCCAGGGCGGCGGTGTACTCGGCCCACGTCTTCGGGGCGGCGGTGACGCCCGCCTCGCCGGCGATGTCCTTGCGCCAGGTGCCGACGCGGCCACCGGCGTAGTAGGGGACACCGTAGGTCTTGCCGTCGTAGGTGACGGATTCCTTGAGGGCGTCCAGCCACGCGGCGGAGTTCTCGAACTTCGAGGGGTCGACCTCGGCGAAGGCGCCGGTCGACATGTAGCCGATCATCTCGGAGTTGCCCATCTCGACAACGTCCGGCGCCTTGTCCGTGGCGAGCACGGCATCCAGCTTGGCGTTCTTGTCCGGCCAGCCGTAGTACTCGTGCTTGACCGTGAGGCCCGGGTACTTCGCGACGACGGCGTCATCGGCCGCCTTGACCAGCTCCGGCCAGTTCTTCTGAGCATCCACCGTCAGCCAGACGGTGAGCTCCTTCGCCCCGGAGGCCTTGCCGTCGCCCCCCTTGCCGTCGGAGTCACCGCACGCCGCCAGGCCGATCATCATGCCCGCGACACCGATCGCCGCGATGAGCTTGCGCTTCACGCCACCCTCCTCAGGGATGCTGCCTGCACTTCCCTCGCCCGCCGCGGTGACATACGCGAAGTACTGCCGTGGGGCCGGGATCTGATCCATATTGGTTTAGACCAGTAGCTGGAGCTTGGCCTAGACCTTTAGGGGTGTCAAGGGTCTAATGAGCGGGTGCCCGGTCCGTTATCGGACCGACACCTGGGGAGAGAGAAGGCCTGTCCCCCCACTCGTGTCACGATGTGACCGCACATATCGGAGGAGCCGGTGACGGCAGCGAAACTGGAGTCGGGAAGGCGGGCGGCGATGGCCACCGAAGGGGCGACCACGGAGCCGGACGGCGGGGCAGCCACCCGCACGGCTCGCGTTCCCAAGTACTACCGGCTCAAGCGGCACTTGCTCGACATGACCGAGACACTGCCGCCCGGCACACCGGTGCCGCCGGAGCGCACGCTCGCGGCCGAATTCGACACGTCCCGGACCACCGTCCGGCAGGCCCTCCAGGAACTGGTCGTAGAGGGACGACTGGAGCGGATCCAGGGCAAAGGCACCTTCGTCGCCAAGCCCAAGGTCTCCCAGGCGCTGCAACTCACCTCGTACACGGAGGACATGCGGGCCCAGGGTCTGGAACCGACCTCGCAGCTCATCGACATCGGCTACGTGACGGCCGACGACACCCTCGCCGGCCTGCTCAAGATCAACACCGGGGGCCGGGTGCTGCGGATCGAGCGGCTGCGCCTGGCCAGCGGCGAGCCGATGGCCATCGAGACCACGCACCTGTCGGCCAAGCGCTTCCCCGCCCTGCGCCGTTCGCTCGCCAAGTACACCTCCCTCTACACGGCCCTCGCCGAGGTCTACGACGTCCACCTCGCCGAGGCCGAGGAGACGATCGAGACCTCGCTGGCCACCCCGCGCGAGGCTGGCCTGCTCGGCACGGACGTCGGGCTGCCGATGCTGATGCTCTCGCGCCATTCGATCGACCGCGACGGCGAACCGGTGGAGTGGGTGCGCTCCGTCTACCGGGGCGACCGGTACAAGTTCGTGGCCCGCCTCAAGCGCCCCGCCGTCTGACCTGGACCGTCCGACCCCGCCCGACCCGGTCCGCCGGACCCCGTATCCGTAATTCCTTCACATACCGGAATGCGGACGGGGTCTTACGTTCAGCGGGCAATCCCCCGTAGATTCCCTGCGCTTACGCAGATGATCGACGAGGGGACGAGGTCATGCCTGAACCGGAAGCAACAGGGACAGAACGGGACACGGCGAGTCCGGGCAGCGCGTCGGGCTCGCCGTCTCCCCGGTCCGTCGCCGCGTGGGTGCTCGTCGGACTCGTCGGCGCCATCGGCTGGGGCGTGCTGGCGCTCTCGCGCGGCGAGGAGATCTCCGCCGCCTGGCTGCTCGCCGCCGCACTGGGCTCGTACGCGATCGCCTACCGCTTCTACGCGCGCTTCATCGCGGACCGCGTCCTCAAGGTGGACGCCACCCGGGCCACCCCCGCCGAACGCCTCGACAACGGTGTCGACTTCCACCCCACCGACCGCCGGGTCCTCTTCGGCCACCACTTCGCGGCCGTGGCCGGCGCCGGCCCGCTCGTCGGGCCCGTGCTCGCCGCGCAGATGGGCTATCTGCCGGGCACCATCTGGATCGTCGCCGGCGTCATCTTCGCCGGGGCCGTCCAGGACATGGTCACGCTGTTCTTCTCCACCCGCCGCGACGGGCGTTCGCTCGGCCAGATGGCCCGGGACGAGATCGGCCCCGTCGGCGGCGCCGCCGCCCTGGTCGCCGTGTTCGCCATCATGATCATCCTGCTGGCGGTGCTGGCCCTGGTCATCGTCAACGCCCTGGCACACTCGCCCTGGGGCGTCTTCTCCATCGGCATGACCATCCCGATCGCCGTCTTCATGGGCTTCTACCTGCGCGTCCTGCGTCCGGGCCGGGTCACCGAGGTCTCCGTCATCGGCGTCGCGCTGCTGCTGCTCGCCATCGTCGCGGGCGGCTGGGTCGCCGAGTCCTCCTTCGCCGGGACCTTCACCCTGGAGAAGGAGACGCTGGTCATCTGGATGGTCGTCTACGGCTTCCTGGCATCGGTGCTGCCGGTGTGGATGCTGCTCGCGCCCCGCGACTACCTCTCCACCTTCATGAAGGTCGGTACCATCGCGCTCCTCGCCATCGGCGTGGTCGTCGCGATGCCCACCCTGAAGATGCCCTCGGTCACCGACTTCGCGGCCCGCGGCGACGGGCCGGTCTTCGCCGGGTCGATGTTCCCCTTCGTCTTCATCACCATCGCGTGCGGCGCGCTCTCCGGCTTCCACGCCCTGGTCTCCTCGGGTACCACCCCGAAGATGATCCAGAAGGAGACCCAGGTCCGCATGATCGGCTACGGCGCCATGCTGACCGAGTCCTTCGTCGCCGTCATGGCGATCATCGCGGCCTGCATCATCGAGCCCGGCCTCTTCTTCGCGGTGAACTCGCCTCCCGGCATCATCGGCACCACGGTCGAGTCGGCCTCCCAGGCGGTGTCCAACTTCGGTTTCGCCATCTCCCCCGAGTTGCTCGCCCAGGCCGCCAAGGACGTCGAAGAAGCCAGCCTGCTCTCGCGCACGGGTGGCGCGCCGACCTTCGCACTCGGAATGTCGGAGATCTTCTCCTCCGTCGTCGGCGGCGCCGGGATGAAGGCCTTCTGGTACCACTTCGCGATCATGTTCGAGGCGCTCTTCATCCTGACGACGCTCGACGCGGGCACGCGCGTGGGCCGTTTCATGCTCCAGGACACCCTCGGCAACGTGCACAAGTCCTTCAAGGACGTCAGCTGGAAGCCCGGCGTGTGGTTCGCGAGCGCGATCGTGGTCGGCGCGTGGGGCTACTTCCTGTGGGTCGGCATCAAGGACCCGCTGGGCGGCATCAACCAGCTCTTCCCGCTCTTCGGCATCGCCAACCAGCTGCTCGCCGCGGTCGCCCTGGCCGTCTGCACCACGCTGCTGGTCAAGTCCGGCCGGCTCAAGTGGGCCTGGGTGACGGGAGTCCCGCTGGTCTGGGACGCCACGGTGACCCTCACCGCGAGCTACCAGAAGGTCTTCTCCGACGACGTGAAGGTCGGCTTCTTCGCCCAGCGCGACAAGTACCAGGCGGGCATCGACGCCGACAAGGTGCTGGCTCCCGCGAAGAACATGGACGACATGCACACGATCGTCACCAACGCCACGGTCGACGGCGTCCTGTGCGCCCTCTTCGCCGCCCTGATCATCGTCGTCCTCGCGGACGCGGCCCGGACCTGCCTCAAGGCCGTCCGCGACCCGGGGTCGGCGACCCTCTCCGAGACCCCGTGGACCAAGTCGAAGATCGTCGCCCCGGCCGGGCTGATCGCGACCGCCGAGGAACGGGCGGAGCTCGCGGCCGCGGGCCCCGACTCCGGCGGCGGGCAGGTCAAGGAGCCCGTGGCGTGAGCACCGTACGCAGCGTGCTGGCCCGGGCCCGGTTCTACGTACGGGAGTTCTCGGGGGAGGCCGCGTACGACCGGTACGTGGCCCACGCCCGCTCCCACGACCCGGACGCGGAGGTCCTCACCCGCCGCGCCTTCGAACGCGCCCGTACGGACGCCCGCGAGGCGGACCCCCGCGAGGGCTTCCGCTGCTGCTGAGCCCGACCCGCACTCCGAAGGCCCCGCCGGATCGATCCGGCGGGGCCTCCGCGCTGTTCAGCGCACCCAGCCCTTGAGGGCCTCGGTCGAGAGGGTGATGCCGACGGGTTCGGGAAGGTGAAGGTCCCTGCCGCAGGGCACCGACACCCGTCCTGCACACTCGACCGCATGGACATGGTGATCAGGGCGGCACTGCCCGCCGAGTACGCGGAGCTGGGGGAGATCACGGCGCGGGCCTACCTCACCGACGGGCATCTGGACTTCAACGAGGACGACCACTACCTGAACGTGCTGCGCGACGTGGCCGGCCGCGCCGCCCAGGGCGAGGTGCTCGTCGCCGTGCGGGACGAACGACTCCTGGGCGGTGTGACCTTCGCCGCTCCGGGCAGTCCGCTCGCCGACATCGCGGCCCCCGACGAGGCCGAGTTCCGGATGCTCGCGGTGGCCCGGGAGGCGCGCGGCCAGGGCGCCGGCGAGGCTCTGGTGCGGGCCTGCGTCGAGCGCGCGCGGGCCCTGGAGGGCGTGACCGGCCTGGTTCTCTCCACCCAGCGCGGCATGGCCGGCGCCCAGCGGATCTACGCGCGCCTGGGCTTCGTACGCACTCCGGAGCGGGACTGGGCGCCGATCGAGGGCCTGACGCTCCTCACTTTCCGGCTCAAGCTGTAGCCACGCCGACACTACATGTGGGGGTTACCGCACAGGGCCGCCCCCACATGTATGCTCATGCCTGCTGTCGCTGCAGGGGAATCCGGTGCGAATCCGGAACTGTCCCGCAACGGTATGAAGTGTCCGGCTACCGGACGCCAAGTCCGATGACCTGCCGACAGCGTGCCCGGCTCGACCGAACCGGGTGCCGATTCGTCCGGGCCTCGCGGTTGGGCCGGTGGACGCCATGTGGGGTACGCGTTCTCGTCGCGCCCGCATGCGCCCGCTCGCGCCCCGCCCCGCCGATGACCGGGCCGAGCGAGGGAGAGCTCCCGCCGTGACCATCGCGCCTTCCGCACCGCGCGCCGAGTCCACTTCTGGCGACAACACCGAGGGCCCGGGGGCCACGCTGCTGCGTACCCTCACCGAACTGACGGCGGACCTCCCCGACACCGACCCCGGCCGGGTCGCCGCCTCCGCGCTGCGCGGTCGCAGCGCCGCCGCCGACGACGCCGAGCTGCGCGGGCTGGCCACCGAGGCCGCCGCCGGCCTGATCTCCGAGGACCCGGCCTACTCCCGGCTCGCCGCCCGCCTGCTGACGCTGGCCGTGCGCGACGAGGCCGCGAGCCAGGGCTCCACCTCCTTCTCGGCCTCCGTCGAGGTCGGCCACCGCGAGGGCCTCATCGCCGACCGCACGGCCGAGTTCGTCCGCACGCACGCGGCCCGGCTCGACTCGCTCGTCGACCTGACCCTCGCCGAGGGCGCCGACGACCGCTTCGGCTTCTTCGGCCTGCGCACCCTGCACAGCCGCTACCTGCTGCGCCACCCGATCACCCGTCAGGTCATCGAGACGCCGCAGTACTTCATGCTGCGCGTGGCCTGTGGTCTGGCCGCCGACGACAGCGTCCAGGCGGTGGAGGAGGTGGCCTCGCTCTACCGGCTGATGAGCCGTCTGGACTACCTGCCGTCCTCCCCGACGCTCTTCAACTCCGGTACCCGGCACCCGCAGATGTCCTCCTGCTACCTGCTGGACTCGCCGCTGGACGAGCTCGACTCGATCTACGACCGCTACCACCAGGTGGCCCGCCTCTCCAAGCACGCCGGTGGCATCGGCCTCTCGTACTCCCGCATCCGCGCCCGCGGTTCGCTGATCCGCGGCACCAACGGCCACTCCAACGGCATCGTCCCGTTCCTGAAGACCCTCGACGCCTCCGTCGCGGCCGTGAACCAGGGCGGCCGCCGCAAGGGCGCCGCCGCCGTCTACCTGGAGACCTGGCACGCGGACATCGAGGAGTTCCTGGAGCTCCGCGACAACACCGGTGAGGACCAGCGCCGTACGCACAACCTGAACCTCGCCCACTGGGTGCCGGACGAGTTCATGCGCCGCGTGAACGCCGACGCCGAGTGGTCGCTGTTCTCCCCGGCCGACGTGCCCGAGCTGGTCGACCTGTGGGGCGACGACTTCGACGCCGCCTACCGCAAGGCCGAGGCGGACGGCCTGGCCCGCAAGACCATGCCCGCCCGTGACCTGTACGGCCGGATGATGCGCACCCTCGCGCAGACCGGCCAGGGCTGGATGACCTTCAAGGACGCCTCCAACCGCACGGCGAACCAGACCGCCGAGCCGGGCACGGTCGTGCACTCCTCGAACCTGTGCACCGAGATCATCGAGGTCACCAACGACGGCGAGACGGCCGTCTGCAACCTCGGCTCGGTCAACCTGGGCGCCTTCGTGCTCACCGAGACCGGTGAGATCGACTGGGAGCGCCTCGACGAGACCGTCCGCACCGCCGTGACCTTCCTCGACCGCGTGGTGGACATCAACTTCTACCCGACCGAGCAGGCCGGCCGCTCCAACGCCCGCTGGCGCCCGGTGGGCCTGGGCGCGATGGGCCTCCAGGACGTCTTCTTCAAGCTGAAGCTGCCCTTCGACTCCCCCGAGGCGAAGGCCCTGTCCACCAAGCTCTCCGAGCGCATCATGCTGGCCGCCTACGAGGCCTCCTGCGACCTCGCCGAGCGCAGCGGCCCGCTGCCGGCCTGGGAGCAGACCCGTACCGCCCGCGGTGTCCTGCACCCGGACCACTACGACGTCGAGCTGAACTGGCCGGAGCGCTGGGACGCGCTGCGCGCCCGGGTCGCCGAGACCGGCATGCGCAACTCCCTGCTCCTCGCGATCGCCCCGACGGCCACGATCGCCTCGATCGCCGGCGTGTACGAGTGCATCGAGCCGCAGGTCTCCAACCTCTTCAAGCGCGAGACGCTCAGCGGTGAGTTCCTCCAGGTGAACGGCTACCTGGTGGAGGAGCTGAAGCAGCTCGGCGTGTGGGACGCCCAGACCCGCGAGGCCCTGCGCGACTCCTCCGGCTCGGTCCAGGGCTTCGGCTGGATCCCGGCCGAGGTCCGCGAGCTGTACCGCACGGCGTGGGAGATCCCGCAGCGCGGTCTGATCGACATGGCGGCGGCCCGTACGCCGTTCCTGGACCAGTCGCAGTCGCTGAACCTGTTCCTGGAGACGCCCACCATCGGCAAGCTCAGCTCGATGTACGCGTACGCCTGGAAGCAGGGCCTGAAGACCACGTACTACCTGCGCTCGCGTCCGGCGACGAAGATCGCCCGCGCCGCGCAGGCCGCCACCCCCGCAGCGCTCCCCCTGGCCGACGCCGCCGCCGACGCCGCGGCCGCGGAAGCGCTCGCCTGCTCCCTTGAGAACCCCGAGTCCTGCGAGGCATGCCAGTAATGAGCTCCGACGACAAGAAGAATCTCCTGGACCCGGGCTTCGAGCTCACGCTCCGCCCGATGCGCTACCCGGACTTCTACGAGCGCTACCGGGACGCGATCAAGAACACCTGGACCGTCGAGGAGGTCGACCTCCACTCGGACGTCGCGGACCTCGCGAAGCTGACGGCCGCCGAGCAGCACATGATCGGCCGGCTGGTCGCGTTCTTCGCGACGGGCGACTCGATCGTCTCGAACAACCTGGTGCTGACGCTCTACAAGCACATCAACTCCCCGGAGGCGCGCCTGTACCTGTCGCGCCAGCTGTTCGAGGAGGCCGTGCACGTCCAGTTCTACCTGACGCTGCTCGACACCTACCTGCCCGACCCGGACGACCGCGCGGCCGCCTTCGACGCGGTCGAGGAGATCCCCTCCATCCGCGAGAAGGCCCAGTTCTGCTTCAAGTGGATGGACTCGGTCGAGAAGATCGAGCGTCTGGAGACGGCCGCCGACCGGCGCCGCTTCCTGCTGAACCTGATCTGCTTCGCGGCGTGCATCGAGGGTCTGTTCTTCTACGGTGCCTTCGCGTACGTGTACTGGTTCCGCTCGCGCGGTCTGCTGCACGGCCTGGCCACCGGCACCAACTGGGTCTTCCGCGACGAGACCATGCACATGAACTTCGCCTTCGAGGTCGTGGACACGGTCCGCAAGGAGGAGCCGGAGCTCTTCGACGACGCCCTTCAGCAGCAGGTCACCGACATGCTCAAGGAGGCCGTGGAGGCGGAGCTGCAGTTCGGCCGCGACCTGTGCGGTGACGGCCTGCCGGGCATGAACACCGAGTCGATGCGCGAGTACCTGGAGTGCGTCGCGGACCAGCGCCTGGTCCGTCTGGGCTTCCCGCCCGTGTACGGCTCGCAGAACCCGTTCTCCTTCATGGAGCTGCAGGGCGTCCAGGAGCTGACGAACTTCTTCGAGCGCCGTCCGTCGGCCTACCAGGTCGCGGTCGAGGGCACGGTCGACCTGGACGAGGACTTCTAAGGCCTCGTCCGGCTCTGCCGGGGAGCCGGGATGCGGAGGTTTCCGTGTCCCGGCTTCGCGCGTTCCCCCGGCGTTCAGTGGGCGATGGGGCCCCAGTACCGCCGGGCGGGCCGGAGGGTGCGCCGCCGCGGGGTGGGCGGCAGGCCGCCCGCACGCTGGCGGGGCAGCCACACCAGGCGGGTCGCGACGGCCCGCAGCTGCCGGTCGATCCGGCGGTCGCGGAGGATCCCGTACAGGCTGGGCCCGAGCACGAGGGCGACGAGGGCGAGGACGGCGAGGTAGTTCACGAAAGTGGTCATAGCTCTACTGTCCGCCCGATCGCCCATGATCGACAGTGGCAGTACTGTCATGAAAGACCGAATTACTGCCACACTATGGTCATGCTGACCAACGTGGCCGTGGCCCTCGTCGACGGAGTCGCCCCCTTCGAGCTGGGGATCTTCTGCGAGGTGTTCGGAATCGACCGCAGTGACATGGGCGTTCCGGTGTACGACTTCGCCGTGTGCGCGGCGGAGGAGGGGCCGCTGACCGTGGGCGGGGGCGCCTTCGGGATCACCCCCGCGCACGGCCTGGAGCGGCTGGAGGAGGCCGGGCTGATCTGCCTGCCCGCCGCCAGTGACGCCGGCGTGCGCGTCTATCCCGAGCCGCTGCTCGCGGCCCTGCGCCGGGCCGTGGACCGGGGCGCGCGGGTCCTCAGCGTGTGCAGCGGGGCCTACATCCTCGGCGCCGCCGGGCTGCTGGACGGCCGCCGGTGCACCACGCACTGGATGCACGCCGCGGCCCTGACCCGGCGCTTCCCGCGGGCCGTGGTCGACCCGGACGTGCTCTACGTCGACGAGGGCCCGGTGATCACGGCCGCCGGCACGGCCTCGGGCATCGACGCGTGCCTGCACGTGGTCCGCCAGGAGCACGGGGCCGAGGTGGCCAACGTCATCGCGCGCAGGATGGTCGTACCACCGCACCGGGACGGCGGGCAGGCCCAGTTCATCCAGCGGCCCCTGCCGCGCACGGCCTGTGACACGGTGGGCGAGGTGATCGAGTGGATGGCCCGCCACCTGGACGAGGAGATCACCGTCGAGCAGCTCGCGGAGCGAGCGCACATGTCCCCGCGCACCTTCGCCCGCCGCTTCCTCCAGGAGACCGGCACCACCCCGTACAAGTGGGTGCTGCGGCAGCGGGTCCTGCTCGCGCAGGAGCTGCTGGAGTCGACCGGCGAGACGGTGGACGCGATCGCCGGGCGCTGCGGCTTCGGCAACGCGGCCGCCCTGCGCCACCACTTCCTGCGGACCCTGGGCACCACGCCGAACTCCTTCCGGCGCGCGTTCCGGGGCCCGCAGGCCGCCTGAGGGACTCAGGCGTTGGGGACGGTCTCGTAGCGCGGGGTGCCCTCTTCCATCTGCCGCAGGGCGTCCTTGCGGTCCCGCTTCGAGAGGCGGTCGATGTAGAGGTAGCCGTACAGGTGGTCGGTCTCGTGCTGCAGGCAGCGGGCGAAGTAGCCGGTGCCGCGCACCTTGATCGGGTTGCCCTGCGCGTCCTGGCCGGTGACCTCGGCGTAGTCGGGGCGGGCCAGCGAGGCGTAGGCGGTCGGGACCGACAGGCAGCCCTCGTTGGAGTCGTCGAGCACCCGCCCGGCGGCCGGCAGCTCCACCAGCTTCGGGTTGACGACGACACCGGTGTGGCGCTTGCCGTCGTCGTCCGGGCAGTCGTAGACGAAGACCTTGGCGTCCACGCCGATCTGGTTCGCGGCCAGGCCCACGCCCTCGGCGGCCTTCTGGCTGGCGAACATGTCGTCGATCAGCTGCGCCAGCTCGTCGCCGAACTCGGTGACGTCCTTGCACTCCCGGTGCAGGACCGGGTTGCCGACCACGGTGATGGGACGGGCCGTGCCGCGCTGACGGTGGGCGAGCTCGCGCGCCTCACAGTCCTCGGTGTCCACGACGTACCCGTCGTTCACGCTCTCGACAACCTCGTTCTCCTGCTGCGCCATGTCCGCCGTACGCCTTCCGTAAGTCCCGGTCACCGATGGTCGTCGTGGCCACCGATGTGCCCGTACAGCCTACGGCCCCGGGTCAGCAGACTTCTTCGAGATCCCGCCACTCGCGGGTGCCGGGACTGTCCGCGACCCAGCCGTCGAGCAGTCCGCGCACCAGCCCGGCCGGTGCCGCGATCCCGCACTCGCGCTCGGGGACCCACAGGGAGCCCGAGCCGGCCGTACGGTGCCCGAGCGGTCCGGGGTGTCCGGGCTCGCTGTGGTCGTGCGGATCGAGGTGCTGCTCGCCGTCGCCCTCGTCGCTCGGCATCTCGCTCTCCGAGCAGGTCCGGCACAGCAGCCGCACCGACGAGGACCAGTCCTCGGCGGCGAACCCGGCGTCCGAGGCCAGCTGCTCCAGCGCGTCGCGGTCCGCCTCGGTGGCCGCCTCCAGCAGCACCACCCAGGTCGGCACCGGGGACGGCGCCCACAGTTCGATCTCGTCGAACACGGGGTAGGAGGGTCCGGCCGCGGTGACCCGCTCGCCGTGCGGGACCCCGTCGTGGAGCACGACCTCGCCCCAGCGCCGCCCCGAGGAGGGCAGCGGGATCGACAGGACCTCCAGCCGGGCCGGGTCCAGCCGACGGCCCCAGACCACTTCCGCCTCGCCCTCGGGCGAGAGCCGCACGGCGGCACTGCCGAGCTCCATCCCGACCGGCTCGCCCGCCCCGGCCGCGTCCCCGGGCACCTTCAGCCCGTACGCCTGCCAGGCCCGCCGGGCGAGCGGCCAGTCCTGCAGCGCGGTGGCGGCGATCCCGACGTTCCACCAGTCCGGGGCGCCCGTCTCACGGTCCAGCAGGGCCACGGCGCGCAGCCCGGCGGCCCGCGCCTGCTCCCAGTCGTGCCGGAACTTGTGCAGCAGGGCCAGATTGAACCAGGACTCGGACAGCCAGGGCTCCAGGTCCGCCGCTCTCGTCAGGAGCGCGCCCGCGTCCTCGTACCGCCCGTCGCCGATCAGCGTGAACGCGCGGTCGGTGGCCTGCCGCCACGAGGCGGAGGGCCGATGCCGTACCTTCCCGAAGATCCTCACGATTCCCGCCTGCCTGGGGGCACCTCCCAGCGGTCGCTGGGGGACAACGGTGCAGCCTTGCGGACACTCCTACGGTCCCTCTTACTGGCATCCAACCATGCCCACTCGGACGGCCGCTCATTACCCATGGGTTACCCAGGTGGGACGGGCACCACTCTGCCACGTCCGCCCCTGGCCAGAACCCTTGCGAGGCACTCAACGACCTCCGGCTGGTAATCGTGCCCGGTGCCGAGGCGGAGCCGCTCCAGGGCGGCCAGTGAGCCACCCGGGTGACGGTTTCCGCCGACCAGATCGTCGTACGCATTCACCGTACGCACGATCCGGGCCGCCGTGGGCTGCTCACGGTACGGATCCGCCTGCCGCTCCACCACCACGGCGACCTCGGCGGGCACCCCGGTCTGCCGGGCCACCTCCCCGCCCAGCTCGGCGATCCGGCGGGCCTCCGCGCCCGGCAGCCCGGCCGTGGCCCCGTCCGGGACCGGGTCGACGAGGGACAGCTGGCCGATGTCGTGCATCAGGGCGGCGTACTCCAGCACCGTGAGCTCCCGCTCCGACAGGCCGAGCTCCCGGCCGACGGCGCAGCTCAGGGCGGCCACCCGGCGGGCGTGGCCCGGGCGGGTGCAGCCGGCGATCTCGGTGGCGCGGGCCAGGGAGGTGATGGTCTGGCGGTAGGTGGTGCGGATCGCGGAGATCCGGTGGAAGGACAGCTGGGTCAGCAGCAGGGGCACGCTGAGGGCGGGCAGGGCCCACGGGCCCGCGACGGCCGCGCCGAGCGCCATCACGACCCCGGTGGCGCAGATCGCCGAGCCGATGCCGAGCTGGGCGCGCAGTTCGTCGTGCAGCAGCGGACCGTACGGCCGGCTGGTCCGGGCCCCGGCGAGCGCCGCGGCGAGCACGGCGTCGCACAGGGCGGTGAGGCCGAGGAGGCAGAGCAGGTAGCCGACGAGGTACGGGCCCTGGCCCACCCACTGCTCCAGCCGGCCCGAGTTGTAGAGCGGCTGGAAACAGGCGGCGGCGAAGGCGACCGTGAGCACCCGGCGGGACAGGTGGTCCAGGGCGGGGCCGCGGCCGCGGGCGACGTGCGGGACGATCCCGGCGAGGACGGCGGCGACGACGACCGCGACGGTCTGGAGCACCCCGTGGTGGGTGGGCCGGCCGGCGCTCTCTCCGAGCAGGGCGTAGGCCAGGGCTCCGGCGGAGCCGAGCGGTGCGGGGCGGCGGCCGAGAGGGTCCTGGCGGTCCCGGCGGGCGAGCTCCCCGACGGTGATCAGGGCGGCGAAGGCCAGGGCGGCGCCGGGCTCGGCGACGCCGTGCCACAGGGTGTGCCCGAGTGCGGCTCCGGTGAGCACCGCGGCGGCTCCGCGCACGGTCCACGCGGCCGGGACCCTCATCCGCCCGCCCCGGCGCCGCCCGCCCCGGTGCCGTCCGCGTCCGGCCCGGTTCCGCCGCCCGGGCCGGGGACCGCCGGGACCCTGTCCGGCGGCGGGGCCGGTGCGTGGGGGCGGGTGCCCTGCTCGGGCATCCCGGCCAGGACCGCCGGGCCCGGTCCGCGCTCCGCCCCGGGGGCACCGGCCGGGATCACCTGGAGGTCCTCGTCCGAGGTCACCACCGGATGCCAGCCGGTGCGGCCGATCGCGTCGGTCAGTGCCCGCACCATCGACGGGTCGAACTGCGCCCCCGCGCACCGTTCCAGCTCCGCCAGGGCGACGGGCACCGGCCTGGCCCGGCTGTACGAGCGGGTCGAGGTCATCGCGTCGAAGGCGTCGGCCACCGCCACCACCCGGGCCAGCACCGGGATCTGCTCACCGGTCAGCCCGTACGGATAGCCGGAGCCGTCGACCCGCTCGTGGTGGTGCAGGATCGCCGCGCGGGCCTCGCCGAGGAAGCCGATGCCGCGCACCATCTCGTGCCCGTACTCGGGGTGCAGCTCGATGATCCGGCGCTCCTGCGGGGTGAGCGGTCCGTCCTTGCGCAGCAGCCGGGTGGGGACGCCCAGTTTCCCCACGTCGTGCAGGATCCCGGCGATGCGCACCGTCTCCAGCCGGTCCTCCGTCATGCCCAGCTCCCGGGCGATCATCGCGGAGGCCTGGCCGACCCGTTCGCTGTGTCCGCGCGTGTAACGGTCCTTGATGTCGACGGCCTGGACGAGGGCGCGGATGGTCGCCTGGTGGGCGGTGCGCTCGCGGTGGTACTGGGCGAAGATCCAGCAGGAGATGTACACGGGCAGCAGGACGAGCAGGGCGGCCGGGGGGCCGTAGGGGCTGCGCCACATGACCGCCATCATCAGACCGGCGAGGCCGTGGACGCAGTGGGGGGCGAGCGAGGAGCCCGCGAGCCCGCGCCAGGCGGTGGCGGCCGGGCGGCGTTCGGCGGTGACCAGGATGCCGCCGTCGAGGGCGGTGAGCAGCAGGCAGAAGGTGACGGCGGCCGCCGTCGCGGGAAGCAGTGCGTAGGGGAAGTCGGCCGGCCCCAGGAGCGGCCCGGGGCCGTCGGAGGGGCCGCCGCCGAGGGTGGCCGGGCCGTGCAGCAGCCCGTAGGCCTGCCCCGCGGTCCAGGCCGCGGTCGCCTGCTGCGCGGCGTGCCACAGGCGGCGCACCCCGGCCGGCCGCTGGACGACGGTGCCCGCGAGTCCCCCGGGCAGCGCCACGAGCGCGGCGGCGGCGGGCGGCAGCAGGAAGACGGCGGCGAGCACGACGGGGAAGAAGGAGCCGATGCCCTCGGGCACCCGGCCGCTTCGCAGCGGGCAGGCCTTGACCAGTTCGCAGCCGAGGTAGAGCACGGCGAGCAGGGCCACGTCCGGCCAGGGCGTACCGGAATCCGTGAAGGCGGGGGTGACGCACGCGACGGCCGTGAGAACGGCGCACAGGAGGTATCCGCGCGCCCCCGGCGGAAGTGCCCGCATGGCGCTCTCCTCCCCTGTGCCGTTGTGCCGTGCACACCGGGTGCCGAATCGAACCAGCACCGAATGGGGAGAATAGGTGGGGCCCGCAGCGAGGTGGGCCACATTTCCGCATTGGGCCATGCGGACGCCCCCGGATTAGCACATTCGGGTGAATGAAGTGCTCTTCCGGGGGCGGCTGTTCACGCGTCTGACGGGCGGCCGGCGCCGGTCAGCCGGGTGCGGGATTGTCGGCGGTGACATCGTGGTCGGGCACCGCCTGACCGGACCTGATCAGTTCGATCCGGCCCATCACCTTCGACCGCAGGTCGGTCGGCACGTCGTCCGAGCCGCAGCAGCGCTTCACCAGCTTCTTCACGGCCTGTTCGAGCCCGTACTTCTCCAGGCAGGGATTGCACTCGCCGAAATGCGTCTCGAACTTCGTGCAGTCACTGTCCGGCATCTCCTGGTCGAGGAACTCGTACAGGTGATCCAGGACCTCAGAGCACTCTGTCTCGTGCGGCTCTCCGCAACTCATGAGTCCGAGCCTTTCCGGTCGTTCGACTCTCCCGCGCCCGCGGGAACCAGCCCACGCTCACGGGCGTAGTCCTCCAGCATTCCGCGGAGTTGACGGCGGCCACGGTGCAGTCGCGACATGACCGTACCGATGGGTGTACCCATGATGTCCGCGATCTCCTTGTACGCAAAGCCCTCTACGTCGGCAAGGTAGACCGCGATGCGGAACTCCTCCGGAATGGCCTGCAGGGCTTCCTTCACGTCCGAATCGGGCAGGTGGTCGAGTGCCTGCGACTCGGCGGAACGCAGTCCGGTCGACATGTGCGACTCGGCGCGCGCCAGCTGCCAGTCCTCGATCTCCTCCGCGGCGCTGCGCTGCGGCTCGCGCTGCTTCTTGCGGTAGGAGTTGATGAAGGTGTTGGTCAGGATGCGGTAGAGCCACGCCTTCAGGTTGGTGCCCTCGCGGAACTGGTGGAACGACGCGTACGCCTTCGCGTACGTCTCCTGGACCAGGTCCTCGGCGTCGGCCGGATTGCGCGTCATGCGCAGCGCGGCCGAGTACATCTGGTCGAGGTAGCCGAGGGCGTCCCGTTCGAAGCGCGCGTTGCGCTCCAGGGTCGTCTCCTCCGCGTGGCCTTCGTCGGTCCCAGCGACAGGACCCACCTCCTCCGACAGCGTGGCGGACCCGAAAGCGGATCCGCTCGAATCGGAGAATAGTCGACCTTCCCGGCCCTCCGCCGCCCGAAGCGAGCTGCGCTTGGGCGCCGGCAGCACGGTCCAGTCCAGGTCAGCGGCCTGCCGACGGTTCTGGCTGATGACCTGGGTCATGCGCTCCCTCTCCTCCGACGCGTTCTCCTACGTTCCGACATCCGAGACAACGAAGGGGGCGGGCGGCGCATTCCCGGGCGCCCGGCGGGTTTCGGGCTTTCTCCGGGAGGCGGCCGGCGGGCTTCACACGGGGAGCCGTGCGAGCCACTCCCCCACCGCCGTGGTGATCGTCGAGAGCGCCGCCTCCTGGGTGGTGTCCGCCTTCTTCGGCACCGCGAAGCCGTGATCGGCGTAGGCCACCTCCACCAGCTCGTACGGTTGCCCCTCGCCCGGCGGCGGGAACTCCTCGGGCCGCCCGAAGGGGTCCCGGTCGCCCTGGACCACGAGGGCGGGCCGGCCGGCCCCGGTGAGCTCCCCGGCGCGGGACTTCTCCGGCCGGCCCGGCGGGTGCAGCGGGAAGGCCAGCGCCAGCACCCCGGCCGCCCCCAGTCCGGCGGCGGTCCGGCAGGCCACCCGGGCCCCGGCGCTGCGCCCGCCCGCGACCACGGGCAGTCCGGGCTCCACGAGCGCCGGCCACAGCCCGCGCCATCCCTCGTCCAGCACCTTGGGAGCGGCGGCGACCTTCTTCCCGGCGACCCGCCAGGGCTGTTCGACCAGCGCCACCGTGATCCCGCGGGCGGGCAGGGCGGCGGCCAGCGCCCGGAGGTCCCGGGCCTCGATGCCGCCGCCCGCGCCGTGGCCGACGGCGAGCACGAGCCGCGGCTCCGGCGCCCGGTGCCAGGTGATGCGGGCCTCGCCCGCCGGGGTGTCGACACTCTCGGTACGCGTGGTCATGCGTCCCATCCTGCCCGGGTCAGAAGAGGGTGCCCTCCTCCGGCGCGGCCAGCTCCGTCAGCAGCTCCGGGCCGTTGTTGCGCACGCTGCTCACCGCCGTGGACACCGGGTAGGCCCGCATCAGCCCGCCGGGCGGCGGGGCGAGCAGTTCCCGCAGCGAGCGCTCGGTGTCGGTGTTCGCCGGGTCCAGCCAGGCGTCCCAGCGGTCCGGGGTGAGCATCAGCGGCATCCGGGGGTGGATGTCGGCGAGCGAGCGCGGCCCCTCGGCGGGGGCCACGCCCAGGGGGCCGGTCTCGGCCTCCGTGGTGATCACCGAGCAGGTGACCCACCAGGACAGCGGGTGCTCGTCGGGCAGGGTCCGGTCGCGCCAGAACTCGTATATCCCGGCCATCGCGAAGACGGAGCCGTCGGAGGGGAGGACGAAATAGGGCTGCTTGCGGGCCCGCTTCTTCTTGCCCTCCACCTCCAGCTGCCGCTCGTCGTGGGCGGTGACCCACTCGTAGTAGCCGTCGGCGGGGACGATGCAGCGGCGCTGTGCGAAGGGACGGCGGAAGGACGGCTTCTCGTGGAGGGTCTCGGAGCGGGCGTTGATCATCCGGGCGGCGCCGTCGGGGTTCTGGGCCCAGGAGGGGACCAGCCCCCATTTCAGGACGCGCAGCTGGCGAACCGGACGCGGGTGCGAGGCGTCTTTGAGGGGACGGTCGAGGACCACGTGGACCTCTTTCGTCGGCGCCACGTTGAAGTCGGGGGCCAGGGCCTCCTCCGGCTCCCACCTCTCGATGCCGAAGGCCTCCACGAGGTCCTCGGGCCTACGACTCGCCGCATACCGTCCGCACATGGCTGCCACACTGCCATGTCGCCCCAACCCCACCGCAAGGAGTCCGCCACCTTATGGACAGCAGCACGACGGCCGGTCTGTGGGACCGGCTCACGGGCATACAGACCGCGCCCGACCTGTGGCTGGTGATCGTGACGGGAGTCGTCGCGCTGGCCGCGGTGGGGCCCCGCCCGCTGTGGCGGATCTCGCGCAACACCATCACCATCGCGCACGAGGGGGGGCACGGGCTGATGGCCCTGCTCACCCGGCGGCGCCTGAGCGGGATACGGCTGCACTCCGACACCAGCGGGGTCACCGTCAGCCGGGGCAAGCCGACGGGCCTCGGGATGATCCTGACCGCGGCGGGCGGGTACACCGCGCCGTCGCTGCTCGGGCTGGGCGGGGCGGCCCTGCTGTCCGCGCACCGGATCACGCTGCTGCTGTGGGTGGCCACCGCCCTGCTGCTGGCGATGCTGGTGATGATCCGGAACGCGTACGGGGCGCTGACGGTGATCCTGACCGGCGGAACCTTCCTGCTGGTGTCCTGGCTGGCGCCGGCGGAGGTACAGGCCGGTTTTGCTTACCTGGTGGTGTGGTTCCTGCTGCTGGGCGGGGTCCGGCCGGTCTTCGAGCTGGGGGCCAAGCGCCGGGGCGGCGGGGCACCCGATTCCGACGCCGACCAGCTCGGCCGGCTCACCCACCTTCACCCGGTGGTGTGGCTGCTCTTCTTCCACGTCGTCGCGCTGTGCTCGCTGATCGGCGGCGCCCGCTGGCTGCTCGCCCTGTGACCGCTCCCTGAGACGGGACCGGGATCAAGATCTGGCATCGGGGGAAGCCACTAAAGTGGGGGCCATGACCGAGACCCCCGCGCTCCCTGCCCTCTGGCCCGCTCCGCTCGCCGATGGGGCCGTCCACGCCACCGTCACGGTGCCGGGGTCCAAATCGGTCACCAACCGGGCCCTCGTGCTCGCCGCGCTCGCCGCCGAGCCCGGCTGGGTGCGCCGCCCGCTGCGCTCGCGCGACTCCCAGCTGATGTCCGACGCGCTGCGGGCGCTGGGCGTCGGCATCGAGGAGACCGTCTCGTCCAGCTCCGCCGGTTCCGCCGACGGCGCGGTGGGCGGCGAGGCCTGGCGGATCATTCCCGCGGCCCTGCACGGTCCGACGACCGTGGACGTCGGCAACGCGGGCACGGTCATGCGCTTCCTGCCGCCCGTCGCCACCCTCGCCGACGGCGACATCCGCTTCGACGGTGACCCGCGTTCCTACGAGCGCCCGCTCGGCCAGGTCATCACCGCCCTGCGGACCCTCGGCGCCCGGATCGACGACGACGGCCGCGGCGCGCTGCCCATGACCGTCCAGGGCGGCGGGGCCCTGGAGGGCGGCACGGTCGAGATCGACGCCAGCAACTCCTCGCAGTTCGTCTCCGCCCTGCTGCTGTCCGCCCCGCGCTTCAACCAGGGCGTCGAGGTCCGGCACGTGGGCGGCAACCTGCCGTCGATGCCGCACATCCGGATGACCGTGGAGATGCTGCGCGCGGCGGGCGCCCAGGTCGACACCCCCGAGGCCGGGGGCGAGAAGGACGTGTGGCGGGTCGCCCCGGGCGCGCTGCTGGGCCGCGACATGGTCGTGGAGCCGGACCTCTCCAACGCGCAGCCCTTCCTGGCCGCGGCCCTGATCACCGGCGGCACCGTCACCGTCCCGGACTGGCCGCGCCGCACCACGCAGCCGGGCGACGCGCTGCGCCGGATCTTCACGGAGATGGGCGGTTCCTGCGAGCTGACCGACGCGGGGCTGGTCTTCACCGGCACCGGCAAGATCCACGGCATCGACGTGGACCTGAGCGAGGTCGGCGAGCTCACCCCGGGCATCGCGGCCGTGGCCGCCCTGGCCGATTCCGAGTCGGTGCTGCGCGGTGTCGCGCACCTGCGGCTGCACGAGACGGACCGGCTGGCCGCGCTGACCAAGGAGATCAACGCGCTCGGCGGTGACGTCACCGAGACCGAGGACGGTCTGCGCATCCGGCCGCGCCGGATGCACGGCGGGGTGTTCCACACGTACGACGACCACCGGATGGCCACCGCGGGTGCGGTGATCGGCCTGGCCGTGGAGGGCGTGCAGATCGAGAACGTGGCGACGACCGCGAAGACGCTGCCGGACTTCCCGAGGATGTGGACCGACATGCTCGCCGGGGACGCCGGCGGCCCGGGGGCACCCGGAGCGGGTGCGGGAGCGTAGGGCCGGTCATGCGCAGGTACGGCAAGCACACCGACGAGGACGACATCCGCCAGCGCCCGAACCCCAAGGGCAACCGGCCGCGGACCAGCATCCGGCCCAAGCACGAGGACGCGGCCGAGGGCTTCGTCCTCACCGTGGACCGGGGCCGGCTGACCTGCCTGGTCGAGGGCCGTTCCGTGCACGCGATGAAGGCCCGCGAGCTGGGCCGCAAGGCCGCGGTGGTCGGTGACCGGGTCTGGATCGTCGGTGACCTGTCCGGCAAGAAGGACACCCTGGCCCGCATCGTGCGGATCGAGGAGCGCAAGTCCGTCCTGCGGCGCACCGCCGACGACGACGACCCGTACGAGCGGGTGGTCGTCGCCAACGCCGACCAGCTGGCCATCGTCACGGCCCTGGCCGACCCGGAGCCGCGGCCCCGGATGATCGACCGCTGTCTGGTCGCGGCGTACGACGCCGGCCTGGAGCCGCTGCTGGTGCTCACCAAGTCCGACCTGACCTCCGCGGACAAGATCCTGGAGATCTACTCCACCTTCGGCCTGAACTACGTGGTGACCAACCGCGAGGAGCTGGCCACCGGTGATGCGGCCGACCGGGTGCGCGAGCGGCTCCACGGCCGCATCACCGCCTTCGTCGGGCATTCGGGCGTCGGCAAGACCACCCTGGTGAACTCCCTGGTCGCCGAGGGCCGCCAGCGTGCCACCGGCCACGTCAACGCCGTGACCGGCCGCGGTCGGCACACCACCACCTCGGCGCTCGCGCTGCCGCTGCCGAGCGGCGACGGCTGGGTCATCGACACCCCGGGGGTGCGCTCCTTCGGTCTGCACCACGTGGACCCGTCCCGGGTGATCCTGGCCTTCCCGGACCTGGTGCCGGGTACGGAGGAGTGCCCGCGGGCGTGCAGCCACGACGAGCCGGACTGCGCGCTCGACGCGTGGGTCGAGGACGGCCATGCGGACCCGGCGCGACTGTATTCGCTGCGTCGGCTGCTGCAGACGCGCGAGCGGCGCGAGGGCGACTGACCGTCCGGTGGTGGCGCGGCCGCGTTTGTCGAGCGCTCTGTCTGGATAAATGCATAATCGCACCAAGTGACGTGCTGTCACGTGACGCGGGGAGGCATTCGACATGGCGTGGCTGCTGGTGGTGGTCGCGGGACTCCTGGAGACCGGCTTCGCGGTCTGCCTCAAGCTCTCCCACGGATTCACCCGCCTGTGGCCGACCGTCGCCTTCGCCTGCTTCGCGCTCGGCAGCTTCGGCCTGCTGACCCTGGCGCTCAAGAAGCTGGACGTGGGGCCGGCCTACGCGGTGTGGACGGGCATCGGGGCGGCCGGTACGGCGATCTACGGGATGGTCTTCCTCGGCGATCTGGTCTCCACCCTCAAACTCGTCTCGATCTCGCTGGTCATCCTGGGCGTCATCGGGCTCCAGCTGTCCGGGTCGGCGCACTGAGCAGCCGGCGCAGCTCGCCCGCTCCCGGCTCCTCCCCCGGGGCGATCACGTAGGACAGGGCGAGACGCACGGCGAGTTCGCAGCGCTGCGGGCCCTCCCCCGGCGTCAGCGCGGCGGCCGCACGGTCCCGGACGGCCCGGGCCAGGTCGCCGGGCCCCGGCGCCCGGCCGCCCGCCGCGGGCAGGCCCGGGTCCCAGGCGCCGGTGAGCAGGGCCCGTACGAGGGGCTGGGCGCGGGCCGCGCGTACGGTCCACTCCGCGACGGCGGCGAGCCGCTCGGCAGCCTGGGCCGGAGCGGACAGCACCCGGTCCACCCCGTCGAGAAAGCGGTCGGCCTCGCGGCGGACCAGGGCGCGGCCCAGGCCCGCCTTGCCGCCGAACTCGTTGTAGAGGGTCTGCCGGGACACCCCGGCGGCGGCGGCCACGTCGACCATCCGCACGTCCGGCCAGGGGCGCGCCGAGAGCGCCGCTCCTGCCGCCTCCAGCAAGGACTCCCGGGCTGCCGGCATCCGCGCCTCCCCGTTCGGCTCTCTCCGGCCAGAGTTGACGGGTCGCCAGATCCTGTCAAGGGCGCGTCCGGGCCGTACCGTGGACAGCGTTGGTCGGGCCCCGCGAGTCTCGATACTGTTCGGGCATGCCCGAGTATGACGATGACCTGCGCCTTGCCCTCGAACTCGCCGACGCGGCGGACACCGCCACGATGGAGCGCTTCCGCGCCCTCGACCTGCAGGTCGAGACGAAGCCGGACATGACCCCGGTGAGCGAGGCGGACAAGGCCGCCGAGGAGGTCATCCGGGCCGGCATCGCGGCCGCGCGGCCGGACGACGCCATCCTGGGCGAGGAGTACGGGCTCAAGGGCAGCGGTCCGCGGCGCTGGGTCGTGGACCCGATCGACGGCACGAAGAACTACGTCCGCGGGGTTCCCGTGTGGGCGACCCTGATCTCCCTGATGGCCGAGGACCCCGACGGCGAGTTCCGCCCGGTGGTCGGCGTGGTGTCCGCGCCGGCGCTGGGCCGCCGCTGGTGGGCGACCCGGGGCGGGGGCGCGTACGCGGGTGGCGCGCTCGGCGAGACCTGCGCCATCGGCGTGTCCAAGGTGGGCGGGCTGGGCGACGCCTCGTTCGCGTACTCCTCGCTGAGCGGCTGGGAGGAGCAGGGCCGCCTCGCCGGCTTCCTGGACCTGACCCGGGCGTGCTGGCGGACCCGCGGCTACGGGGACTTCTGGCCGTACATGATGGTCGCGGAGGGCTCGCTGGACCTGTGCGCCGAGCCCGAACTCAACCTCTGGGACATGGCGGCCATCGCGGTCGTGGTCCAGGAGGCGGGCGGCCGTTTCACCAGCCTGGACGGCGTGGACGGGGTGCACGGCGGGAACGCCGCGGCCTCGAACGGGCTGCTCCACGAGGAGATGCTGGAGCGGCTGCGCCCGCGCGCCTGAGCCCGCCGCGCGCTGTCCGCGCTCCGTTGCGCGCCTTCTTGTCGGCCCCGCGGGTCCATGGGAATCTGATACTCCCCACGCTTGTGCGCTTGTGAAGCATTTCTCTTGAGGCGGTTCCTCAGGCGCACCCACCCAGGCGGGGGGACTCACCCCAGGAGGTGGCTCTCTTCATGCTCGTCCGTGACGCCATGAGCACCGTGATCCTCACCCTCGGACCCGCACACACCCTCCGGCAGGCGGCCTGCCTGATGTCCGGCCGGCGCGTCGGCGCGGCCGTCGTCCTCGACCCCGACCACAGCGGAATCGGCATCCTGACCGAGCGCGACATCCTCAACTCGATCGGCGCGGGCCACGACCCGGACCGGGAGTCCGTGGGCGCGCACACCACCAACAACGTCGTGTTCTGCACCCCTGAAGCCACCGTGCAGGAAGCCGCCGAGGCGATGGCCCACGGCGGCTTCCGGCACCTGATCGTGCTGGAGCACGGCGGGCCCGTCGGCATCGTGTCCGTGCGCGACGTCATCCGCTGCTGGGTCCCGGCGCGGCGGACCGTCGCCGCGTGAGACGAGGCGTCCCCGCGTGAGACGACGCCGGGCCGCGGCCCTCCGAAGAGGGCCGCGGCCCGGCGTCCTGCTGCGGCGAGCGCTCCGGTCAGCCGCGGAGGGCCTGGACCGCGGCTTCGAGACGCTTGCCGAAGTCACCGTCCGCCCGGCGGAAGTTGTCGATCGCCCGCTCGACGATGTCGTCGCGGGAGACCTTGGCGATGAAGCCGGACAGGTTCTCGATCAGACGGGACTTCTCGTCCTCCGAGTACAGGCGGTAGAGGTTGCCCGCCTGGACGAAGTCGTCGTCCTCGCTGTGGACGGGGGCGGCGTGGTTGCCCGTGCCACCGGTCACGGCGACGGGCTGCCACAGCGGGCGGTCCGTCTGGTGCGGGCCGCCGAAGCTGTTCGGCTCGTAGTTCTTCGCGCCCTTGTGGCGGCCGTCGTACAGGTAGCCGTCGCGGGAGTTGGTGCGCGCCTCGGTGGCGTGCGGGCGGTTCACCGGCAGGTGGTCGGCGTTGATGCCGACGCGGTAGCGGTGGGCGTCGCCGTAGCCGAAGAGGCGGCCCTGGAGCATCTTGTCCGGGGACGGACCGATGCCGGGGACGAAGTGCGCCGGGGAGAAGATGGACTGCTCGACCTCGGCGAAGACGTTCTCCGGGTTGCGGTTGAGCTCCAGCTTGCCGATCTCGATCGGCGGGTAGTCCTCGTGCGGCCACACCTTGGTGAGGTCGAACGGGTTGAAGCGGTACTGGGCCGCCTCGGCCGCGGGCATGATCTGGACCTGCACGGTCCAGGTCGGGAAGTCGCCGCGCTCGATGGACTCGCGCAGGTCGCGCTGGTGCGAGTCGGGGTCCTCACCGGCGAGGGCGTTGGCCTCGGCCTGGGTGAGGTTCTTGATGCCCTGGTCGGTCTTGAAGTGGTACTTGACCCAGAAGACCTCGCCGGCCTCGTTGTTCCACTGGAACGTGTGCGAGCCGTAGCCGTTCATGTGGCGGTAGGACGCCGGGATGCCGCGGTCGCCGAACAGCCAGGTCACCTGGTGGGTCGACTCGGGCGACAGACCCCAGAAGTCCCAGACGTTGTCCGCCTCCTGCGAGCCCGTGTACGGGTCGCGCTTCTGGGTGTGGATGAAGTCGGGGAACTTGATGGCGTCCTTGATGAAGAACACCGGGGTGTTGTTGCCGACGAGGTCGTAGTTGCCCTCCTCGGTGTAGAACTTCAGCGCCCAGCCGCGGGGGTCGCGGACCGCGTCCGCGCTGCCGAGGTTGCCGGCGACGGTGGAGAAGCGCAGGAAGGTCTCGGTCTCCTTGCCGACCTCGGACAGGAACTTCGCCCGGGTCCACTGCGAGACGTCGCGGGTCAGCGTGAAGGTGCCGTACGCACCGGCGCCGCGGGCGTGCACCACGCGCTCCGGGATGCGCTCACGGTTGAAGTGCGCGAGCTTCTCCAGCAGCAGCTGGTCCTGGACCAGAACGGGGCCGCCGACGCCCGCGGTCTCGCTGTTCTGGTTGTCGGCGACCGGCGCTCCGGCCTCCGTGGTGAGCGGTCCCTGCGTCACGTGCGCCTCCTGCGTCATCCCTGCGTGTCCTGTCCTTGGCCTGTGCCGAAACCGATCCTACGATGGACTTTGTCTAAGTCAAGTAAGCATCCAAGTCCGCACCGGTTCGGGAGTTACACCGGATCCCCTCACTGTTAGGCTGATGTCCATGAGTGACCTGCTGGATCGACTTCGCGGACGCGGCTGGCGCATGACGGCGCAGCGGCGTGTCGTGGCCGAGGTGCTCGACGGTGACCACGTGCACCTGACGGCTGACGAGGTGCACGCGCTCGCGGTGGCCAGGCTGCCCGAGATCTCCCGTGCGACCGTCTACAACACCCTGGGCGAGCTCGTCACCCTGGGCGAGGTGCTGGAGGTCTCCACGGACCGCCGCGCCAAGCGCTACGACCCGAACGCCCACCGTCCCCACCAGCACCTGGTCTGCGCCCAGTGCGGTGCGATCCGCGACGTGCACCCGGCGGGCAACCCGCTGGCCGACCTCCCCGACGCGGAACGCTTCGGTTTCGTGGTGTCGGCGGTCGAGGTGACGTACCGCGGCGTCTGCCCGAACTGCGCGGCCGCCTGAGCGCACGCACACGAAAGGGCCCGGACCCCCTCGGGGGGTCCGGGCCCTTCTCGTTCGCCCTCTTGCAGGCGGAAACGGATCGCGAACGGTCGCGAACGACTCAGGGCCCGGATCCATGGGATCCGGGCCCTGAGTCTTCAGTAGCGGGGACAGGATTTGAACCTGCGACCTCTGGGTTATGAGCCCAGCGAGCTACCGAGCTGCTCCACCCCGCGTCGGTGAACCCAACGTTACGTGACGGCCCACGGCAGATGCAAATCGGTTAACCGGCCAGCCCGCGGTGCAGGAGCGCGGTCAGCGTCTCGACCACCTCGTCGTCGTCGAGGCCGGCCCCGCCGGTCATGGCCGCGTACCCCAGCATCGAGATCATCGCCCCCATCGCCGCGGCCACCAGTTCGGGGTCCCCGGGCAGCTCACGGCCCTGTTCGCGCATGTGCGCGAGGTGCTCGCGCAGGGGGGCGGTGTCCCCGAGGAGGCGCCCCCAGACCAGTCCCGAGCCGGGCGGTTCGGCCATGGACTTCTGGAAGAGGGCCACCACGACCGGCAGGTGATCCCGGAAGACACCCCAGGTGGCCGCCACATGCGTCCGCAGCTGGACCCGGTCGGCGAGGTCGTGTTCGCGGGAGTGGCCGCCCGGGTGGCCGTGGGCGCCGACCTCCTCGTCCACCTGGGCCCCCATGTCCGCGAGGAGCGCGTCCAGCAGTTCGTCCTTGCCGGCGAAGTGCTCGTAGAAGGACCCGGTGGACCGGCCGGCGGCCTTGGTGATGTCGGTGATCTTCGTCTGGACGTAGCCGCGCTCCAGGAAGAGCGTCCGGGCCGCCTCCTTGAGCGCCGCCTCCGTGCCGGCCGCCCGCTCCTTGCGCACTCCCACCGCGATCCCCGATCCCACTTGACGCCGTCTTGTCGGCCTCATCATACTGAACCAAGTTTCACCGAATCGGGATTCAGTGAATACGGATTCAGCGAAAGGGGTCGGGCATGCGTGTGTCAGTCATCGGGGGCGGTGTCGCCGGAGCGGCGAGCGCGATCGCGCTGCGCCGCGCGACCGGCGCGGAGGTCACCGTCCACGAGGCGTACGAGGACCCGGCCGGGCAGGTGGGCTCGTTCCTCAGCCTCGCCGTCAACGGGCTGCGCGGGCTGGACTCGCTGGGCTGCCTGGCCGGGGTCCAGGCCGCCGGGTTCCCGGTCGCCCTGCAGCGGATGTGGTCCGCCTCGGGCAAGCTCCTCGGGGAGGTGCCGCGCGGCCGGCTCGCCTCGGACGGCCTGCACAGCACGACGCTGCTGCGCGGGCGGCTGGTGGAGGTCCTGCGCGCCGAAGCGGCCTCGGCCGGGGCCCGGATCGAGACGGGACGGCGGGTGGACCCGGCGGACCTGGACGCGGACCTGGTGGTGGCGGCCGACGGCATCTGGTCCGCCACCCGTACGGCGCTGGACCCGGCAGCGCCGCAGGTCCGGTACGCGGGGCTCTACAGCGTGTCGGGGGTCTCCGAAGGCGTGCGCCTCACACCCGGCACCTACCACTTCGTCTTCGGCCGGCGGGGGGCGTTCCTCTGCGTCCCGGCGGCGGACGGCACGGTCTGGTGGTCGGCCCAGGTGCCCTCACCGGAGCCCCCGGACCCCGCCGGGGTCACCCGGGCCCTGCTGGCGGAGCTGTACGGCCGGGAGGAGCTGCCGCTGTCCCTGATCAGGGCGGCCACCCGCGTCGACCGCCCGATGCCGATGCACCGGCTGGCGGACGTGCCCGTCTGGCACGACGGGCGCACCGTCCTGATCGGCGACGCGGCCCACCCGGTCGGGGCCGGGCAGGGCGCGTCGATGGCGATCGAGGACGCGGTGGCCCTGGCGCGGTGCGTGGCTTCGGTTCCGCGCGTGGACGACGCCCTGGCCGAGTACACCCGGCTGCGCCGGCCCCGGGTGGCCCGGATGACCCGTGCCGCGTCGACGAACCGCGACTCGAAGACCCCGGGCACGGTGCAGCGCCGCGTCAACGACCTGCTGATGCCGCTCGCCTTCCGGCACGTCTACGCCCGCTCCACCTCCTGGCTCTACCGCTGACCGGGGCCCGTCGGCGAAGCAGCGCCGAACGCCCGGAGGGCGCGCCTCAGGGCAGGCGGGACCTCGCGGCGCGCGGCCCGGCGTCGGCTCCGGCGGATCAGGCCGAGAGTTCCTCGGCCAGGGCCTCGCGGAGCCGGGCCGCGCGCTGCGAGACCTCGGCCGGGCCCAGTTCCATGGCGCGCACGCACCACTTCTGGCCCTCCGCGAGGTCCCCGTGGCGGGCCGCGAGCAGTCCGAGGCGCAGGGCGGCGCGGCCGTGGCCCGCCACCGCCGCGCGGGTCCACCACAGGGCGGCCTCGGGCTCGTTCCCCTCCCGGGCCAGCAGCAGCCCGAGGTTGAAGGCGCCGTTGCGCGAGCCGGCCTCGGCCGCCTCCCGGTACCAGCGTGCGGCGACCGCCAGGTCGCCACGGGCGGCGGCCAGCATGCCGACCCGCACCTGGGCCCGGCGGTGCCCCAACTCGGCGGCCCGCTCGTACCACTCCTCGCTCTCGGTGCGCGGGGCGCCGCCCACGGGCTCGCCCAGGGCCACCGGCTCCGGCGGCGGGGCCAGCGACTCCAGCAGCGCGGCCAGCCGGAACGCCGCCTCCGCGCTGCCGCCGCCGGCCGCGCAGCGCAGGTGCCGCTCGGCCGCCCGGTCCTCGCCGTCCCGCACCAGCGCGATGCCGACCTGCAGCGCCGCGTCGGTGTGACCGGCCGAGGCGGCCCGCTCGTACCACTTCAGCGCCGTACGGTCCTCGTCGCGGCTGGCGAACAGGATCCCGAGGTTGAACGCGGCGTCGACACTGCCCGCCTCGGCCGCCTTCGAGAACCACGGTTCCGCGCCCGCCGCGTCCCCGACCTGCAGCAGCATGATCGCCAGCGCGTTGGCCGCCTCGCGGTGCCCGGCGTAGGCCGCTCGCCGGTACCACTGCTCGGCCTGTGCGGTCCGGTCCTGTGCGACACAGAGCAGAGCAAGGTTGTACGCCCCGTTTTGGTCGCCCGCGTCCATGGCGGTCCGGTACCAGCGCTCCGCGGTCTGGGTCTCGCCGCGTGCCGCGTGCAGCGCGCCCAGCGCGTTGGCGGCGTTGCCGTCGCCGTCCTGCGCCGCCCGGTGCCACCACACCGCGGCGCTCTCCTCGTCGCCGGCGTCGCGCAGCAGGAAGCCGAGCGCGCACGCCGCCCGGGCCTCCCCCTGCTTGGCGGAGGTCAGGTACCAGCGCCCGGCCTCCTTGAGCTCGCCGCGCGCCTCCAGCAGGGCGCCCAGGTGCAGGGCGGCGCGCCGGTGCCCGCGCGCAGCGGCCTGCCGGTACCACTGCTCGGCCTCGGTGGGGTCGCCCTTGCGCAGGTGCCTCGCCAGCCGGTACGCGGCTTCGCGGTGACCCTGTTCGGCGGCGGCGCGGAACCAGCGCTCGACGCCCTTGTCGCCGCGGTGCTCCAGCAGGTCGGCCAGCCCGTACGCGCCCAGCGCGTGGCCGGACTCGGCCGCCTGGCGCATCCAGTACTCGGCGGCGGGCTCGTCGCCGCGCTCGCGGAAGTAGCGGCCCAGGGCGTGCGCGGCGGGAGCGGATCCGGCGACGGCGGCGACCCGCCACCAGCCGGCCGCGTCCTCGGGGTAGCCCCGCTGGTGGAGCAGCACGCCGAGGTTGTTCGCGGCGGCCCGGTCCCCCTCGCCGGTGGCTCCGCGCAGGTACGGTTCGGCGCCGTCGAGGTCGCCGCGGCGCAGCAGCAGCGCGCCGAGCACGCTCATGGCCCCGGGGTCGCCCTTGTCGGCGGCCACCCGGTGCCGTGCTTCCAGCTCGGCGTCACTTGCCGCGTCGGTCTCGGCGAACATCTCCTCCGCGCCGTGCTTGTCCAAGAAATCCGCATCGGTCAGTGCGGTCTGCGCGTCGACGACCGGAGCCGCCCCCTCGGCCTCTGCGTCCGCCCCGGACTCCGCCCTCACAAACCGCCCTGTCTCCAGCAGAGTTGACCTCTCCCCCATAAATCCCATCGTCGCATCACCTGCTACCCGCGTACACCTGGTATGTCGCAGCCAGTGAGGTCACTACAGCGTTTTGTCGACATGCCCACAGTGGGGTAAGTCAAACACGCTCCACCCACAAGTCACCCTCCCCGGCTACCGCGTGTCCGCTCCGGACATGACGAAGGCCCGGATCCCATGGATCCGGGCCTTCATCTTCAGTAGCGGGGACAGGATTTGAACCTGCGACCTCTGGGTTATGAGCCCAGCGAGCTACCGAGCTGCTCCACCCCGCGTCGGTGAAACCACAGTATCACGACACGGGGTGGAGCCATTACCCGTTGATCACTGGCCGGCCGGTGTGGGCGCGGTCAGCTTCGCCTCGGCCTCGATCGCCCGCTTCAGCGCGGCCTTGATCTCCTCCTGGGCCTTGCCGAAGGCTGCCCAGTCGCCCGCCTGACGGGCCTTCTCGGCATCCTCGATGGCCTTCTGTGCGTCGCCGAGCGCCGCCTTGACCGTGGGGTCCTGGGCGGTCGGCGGCGTGACCGTGCCCGGCGGCTGGTCCGGGGGTACCGGAACCGTCGGCGCCTCGGCCCCGAAGACCACGTTCAGCGCCTTCTCCAGGGTGTCCTCGAAGGCGGTCTGGTTGCCGTACGTCACGAGCACCTTGCGCAGCAGCGGGTACTTCAGCGTGGAGCTGCGGACGTAGACCGGCTCCACGTAGAGCATCCCGCCGTCGAGCGGCACCGCGAGCAGGTTGCCGTACTCGATCTCCGAGTCACCACCGCGCAGCAGGCGGATGGATTCGGCGATCTTCGGTTCCGACTGGAACTTGCTCTGCACCTGGCTCGGGCCGTCCGGCGGCTTGCTGGTCGGCATCTTCAGAATGCGGATGCTGCCGTACTCCGGGGTGCCCGGATCGGCGTTGACCGCCATGAAGGCACTCAGGTTGGGCCGCTCGTTCGGCGTGAACGTCGTGGTGAGCGAGAAGACCTGGTCCTTCTCCTTCTGGCCCGGCATCTTCATCGACAGGTAGTACGGCGGAACGGCCGTACCGGCCTTGGTCGTCGGGTCGTCCGGGACCGCCCACGCCTCACTGCCGCTGAGGAAGGTCTGCGGGTCGGTGACGTGGTAGCGGGTCAGCAGCTCGCGCTGGACCTTGAAGAGGTCCTGCGGGTACCGGAGGTGGTCCATGAGCGGCTTGCTGATGTCCGCCTTGGGCTTCACCGTGCCCGGGAACGCCTTCATCCAGGTCTTCAGGACCGGGTCCTGGGTGTCCCACTGGTACAGGTCCACCGAGCCGTCGTACGCGTCGACGGTGGCCTTGACCGAGTTGCGGATGTAGTTGACCTGGTTCTCCTGGGCGACCACCGCGCGCTGGCTGTTGGTCAGCGAGTCCGCGGTGCTCTGCCCCAGCGTGGTGCGCGAGGCGTACGGGTAGCCGTTGGTGGTCGTGTACGCGTCGACGATCCACTTGATCCGGCCGTCGATCACGGCCGGGTAGGGCGCGCCGTCGATGGTCAGCCACGGGGCGACGGCCTCGACGCGCTGCTTGGGCGTGCGGTTGTAGAGGATCCGCGAGCCGTCGCCGATGGCGCCGGAGTAGAGGATCTGCGGCTCGTTGAAGGTGAGCGCGTACGCCGCCCGGTTGACCGGGTTGTCGAGGTTGACGCCGGAGTTGCCCTTGTAGCTGGTCTCCTTCTCGCCCTTGTCGTCGGAGTAGTCGAGCTCCTTCTGCGGACCGCCGACGATCGAGTACTGCTTGGTCTGCTCGCCGTAGTAGATGCGCTGCTCGAAGTCCGTGCCGAACACGCCCTTGGAGGGCAGGTCGGACTGGGTGAAGTCGGGAGCGCCCTCCTTCACGGTGGTGCCCTTGGCCGCGACCACGCCGTAGCCGTGCGTGTACTTGAAGTGGTCGTTGATCCAGTTGTTCTTCGGGATGCCGCCGATGTTCAGCTCGCGCAGCCCGATGACCGTGTCCTGGCCGCTGTACCGGTCCACGGCGAGCGTGGACGGGAAGGCGTAGTAGCCCTTGACCTGCTGGAGCTGCTGGAAGGCCGGCGAGACGATGTTCGGGTCGAGGATGCGGATGCTGGCCGTGGTGTCGGCCTGCGGCCGCAGCTTGGTCCGGTCCTCGGTCTGCGGGACGCCCGGGTAGTCCGAGACCTGGGCGCCCGCGATCCCGTAGGCGTCGCGGGTGGCCTTGATGTTCTTCTGGACGTACGGGGATTCCTTGGCCTGCTCGTTCGGCTGGACCTGGAACTTCTGCACGATCGCCGGGTAGAGCCCGCCGATCAGGATCGCCGAAAGCACCATCAGGCCGAAGCCGATGACCGGCAGCTGCCAGGTGCGGCGCCAGAGCGTCGCGAAGAACAGCACGGCGCAGATCGCGGCGATGGCGACGAGGATCGTCTTCGCCGGCAGGTAGGCGTTCGCGTCGACGTACCGCAGGCCCGTCCAGTTGTCGGCGGCCTTGAAGTCGCTGGACTTCACGGCGAGCCCGTACCGGTCGAGCCAGTAGGCGACCGCCTTGAGCGTGACGAAGAGGCCGAGGAGCACCGACAGGTGACCGGTGGCGGCGGCGGTGGCCCGCGCGCCCGGGCTGGTCACGCGCAGTCCGCCGTACAGGTAGTGCACGACGGCCGCGGCGATCACCGACAGGACGACGGCGGCGAAGCCGAAGCCGAGCAGGAAGCGGTACCAGGGCAGGTCGAAGGTGTAGAAGGACACGTCCATGTGGAACTGG
This sequence comes from Streptomyces venezuelae, assembly GCF_008642275.1. Lineage (NCBI taxonomy): Bacteria > Bacillati > Actinomycetota > Actinomycetes > Kitasatosporales > Streptomycetaceae > Streptomyces > Streptomyces venezuelae. Next base: position 4,930,881 of record NZ_CP029189.1, on the reverse strand, counting down.
GGGTCCTTCGAACCGAAGGGCACTCCGTTCACGTACATGAGCCAGGTCTTCCACTGGCCGGCCGCGGAGGCGCCCGCGATCAGGCCGACGAGCACCGCGATGCCCAGGAGCAGCCACTTCTTGTACGGGGCGATGCTCATCCGGTAGCGGTCGAGGCTCTGCTGTTCCAACGACATCGCGCTGAGCGGCGGCCGCAGCCGGTGGGCCAGCCAGATGTTCAGCCCCACCGCACCGGCCATCAGCAGACCGAAGACGGCGAAGAGGCCGATCTTGGTCCACAGGGTGGTGGTGAAGACGGTGGAGTACTTCACGGAGCGGAACCAGAGCCAGTCAGTCCAGAAGCCCGCGAACATGATGAAGAGCATGGCCAGGACGGCCAGCACGCCCAAGGTCATCAGGAGAGTTCGGGCCCGCCGGGAGGGGCGGCCGACTCTCATCCGTGGCCCGGAAGGGCCTCCGCCGCGGTCCGGCATCTGGAAAGCCAAGGTGCGCACCTCGAAAGTCGCTGAGTCTGGTATTGAACGGGCCCCCGATCGTAGAGCCCACTCATGCAACTTACTGAGGCTTTGGTCAGTTCCCGGTTATCGATGGAAAGGAGGCAGGATGTTGTCCATGTCCAACCTTTCGCCTTCCCCCGGCACCCCCATGGCGGCCGGTCCGCTGACCCGCGCCTGCCTCGAGATCGACGAGTACGCGGCCGGCCTCGGCTGGGACAAGCCCGCGCGGCTCTTCGCCCTCGTCGACACGGCCCGCCTCAAGAAGCAGGAGCCGCGGCTGGCGAGCCAGCTCGGCCTCGACCAGGACGACGCCGGCAAGTCCTCCCTGACCCCCATCGAGCAGGACGAGGTCCCGAAGGGGACGCCGCTCGACAAGTTCCTCGGCACCATCGCCTGGCCCGACGCCGTCGTCGGCTGCGCTCTGACGGTGGAGCGCCTGATGCTGCCGCCGTCCGCGGAGGCCTCCGTTCCGGAGGGGCTGAACGACAAGCAGCTGTCGAAGTGGGTCGCCGGGCACCCGGAACGGCAGGAGGTGCGCCTCACCGTGGCCGTGCTGCGCGACGGCTCGCGCGAGTCGGCGGTGCGGCTGCGCGAGAAGGACTCCTCGACGGAGGTCCTCACCGGCGCGGGCCTGGTACCGGGCCTGGCGGATGCCCTGGCGGCGACCTTCTCGTAGCGCCGTCCGCCGGGGGACGGGGCGGCCGGGCCGGACCGGCCGGGGCCGGCCCGCAGGGGCCGGCCGGCTCTCTAGCCGGTGCAGCTCGGCAGCCCGGCCTTGTCCCCCTTGCTGATCTTCTCCAGTGCCTTCGTGGCGTCGTCGATCGTGGACACCTTGACCAGCGTGAGGCCGTCGGGGACGTGGGAGGCCGCGGAGGCGCAGTTCTCGGCGGGCGTCAGGAAGTACTCGGCACCGGCCTGGCGGGCACCGATGGTCTTCATCTGGATGCCGCCGATCGGGCCGACCTTGCCCGCGTCGTCGATGGTGCCGGTGCCCGCGACGAACTTCCCGCCGGTCAGGTCCTCCGGCGTGAGCTTGTCGACGATGCCGAGGGCGAACATCAGCCCGGCGCTCGGGCCGCCGACGTCGGCGAGCTTGATGTCGATCGTGAACGGGAAGGCGTGGTCGGTGCCCGCCCGGATGCCGACGATGGCGTGACCGTCGCCCTCCGCCTTGCCCGCGGTGATCGTCAGCTTCGAGGTGGCGGGGTCGTTTCCGCCGGACTTCGCCGCCTCGGCCGCGTCCTTGGCGGGGACGATCGTGAACTCCACCGGCTCACCCGGCTTGTGCTTGGTGACGAGCTTGGCGACGTCCTCGGGGGCGGTGACGGCGGTCCCGTCCACGGCCTTGATCACGTCCCCGGCGTGGAGCCGGCCCTCGGAGGGGCTGTCCTTGACCACGGTGGAGACGATCACCCGTGCGGTGACCGGGATGCCGAGCTGCTTCAGGGCGGCCACCTTGGCGCTCTGCTGCGACTGGCTGAACTCCTCGGCGTTCTCCTGGGTGGACTCCGCCTCCGTCTTCCCGTTCGGGTAGAGGTTCTCGTGCGGGACGACGATGTTGTCGCCGGCCAGCCAGCCGTAGACCGCTTCCACCAGGCTCATGTCGTAGTCCGCACCGGTGACGCGGACCGTGGTCATGTTGAGGTGACCGCTGGTCGGGTACGTCTTGCGCCCCGCGATGCTGAGGACGGGCGCGCCGTGCGAGTCCCCGAGCGTGTTCACGGTCGGGCCGGGGCTCATCTCGGAGTACGGGACCTTGATGAACACCCCTGCGCAGAGCAGCGCGAACAGCACCAGGGTGGAAGCGAGCATCGTCGCGGTGCGGCGTGGCATGGATCCGACAGTACGGGACGGCCCTGCCGGGCGGCCCTCGGGGCCGGTCCGTACGGGGTCCGTGGGCGAAACTCTCAGCGGAATCTCACGGACGGCGGCGGACCGGAGCGGGACGGACGCGGAGCGTCGAACGTCGAACGGCGGCGGGGCGTGTCAGACGGCGTCGGAGGCGGAGTGGGCGGACGGGGAGGAATGGGCCTCGGCCTTCACCCTGGCCTGATCGGCATTGGCCATGGCTTCCCGGAAGCGCGCGTATCCCGCGAGCTCGGATATGTCACCCTGTGTGCGGTCGCGTGCCGCCCAGCTGCCCCATATCGCCGCTCCGATCGCGGCGAACAGCGGAATCAGCAACCACGCCAAAGACGCCATGGGCGTGCCTCCCTGCCCCGAAGTACGTTTCGTTGGTGGCTTCAACGCTCGTGCCCGTGGGGGGGTTACGCAAATCGAGGGCGTGTTGCGCGGCCGAACGGGTGCGAGGCTACCGCCTTCCGGGTGGCGCTCTGTGACCGGGGGTTGAATAGCGGCCGACCCGCTCCCCGGCGCCGGAGCGCCTCACGAGCTTCGCCCGGCCTGCCGGACTCCGTCCGGCGCCCCGTCCGGGGGTCAGCAGGCGCCGACCCACTCCTCCGTGCCGTCGCTGAAGGTCTGGTGCTTCCAGATCGGGACCTCGTGCTTGAGGTCGTCGATGAGCATCCGGGCGGCCTCGAAGGCCTCGCCGCGGTGCGGGCAGGACACGGCGACGACGACCGCCAGGTCGCCCACGGCCAGGTCGCCGACGCGGTGCACGGCCGCCAGGGCGCGGACCGGGTACTTGGCCACGACGCGCTCGGCGACGCGGCGCATCTCGGCCTCGGCCGTCGGATGGCAGGAGTAGCCGAGCGAGTCGACGTCCGCCCCGCCGTCGTGGTTGCGCACCGTGCCGACGAAGAGCGTCGTACCGCCCGACGCGTCGTCGCCGACGGCCTGGAAGACCTCGTCGATCGACAGGGCGGTCTCGCGGATCTGGAGCAGCCGGATCGGGTCCGGAGCGGCCTGCTCGCCGGGGTGGTCGAAGTGCGGTGCCATGCCCTCATCGTGCCTCAGCCGCTGACACGGCGAAATAGCAGATTCGCCCGGGGCACGGGCGCCGCCTTGGGAGCCTCCTACAGGGCGCGCCGCACAATCCCGCGGTCCGCCCGCCGGACGGCGCCGGGGATCCGGTCAGATCCCGCGGCGCTTGCGCGCCAGGCGGACCGCGGCGGCCGCGCCCAGCAGGGCCACCGTCGCGCCGGCCGCTCCGGCGGCCGTGGCCGCGTCCCGGCGGCCGAGCCGGCGGCCCGCGACCGTGTGGCGGCCCGAGACCTCCTGCAGGAGCTCGGCGAGCACCTCCTCGTTGGTCCAGCGCGGCCGCCAGCCCGCCGCGTGCAGTCCGCTGACGCTGACGACCCACGGGTGCATCGTGTAGGCGAGGTCCCCGGCCGGGGACGGGGTCAGGCCGATCCGGTGCAGCCGGGCCGCCGCTCCCAGGGCCACCGCCGAGGGGAGCTCCATCCGGCGGATGCCGCTCAGCTCCTCGACCTCCTCCTGCTCCAGCCATCCCTCGCAGCCGACGGCCAGCTCGCCCTCGACCTTTTCCAGGGCCGCGTACTCCAGGGCGCTGACCAGGTCGTCCACGTGGCAGAACTGCCAGGTGGGACGGGACCCGGCCACCACGAGAAGCCGCGGGGACTCGAAGTACCGGGTCAGGGCGGTGTCCGTGCCGCCGACCAGGACGGCCGGGCGGATCACGGTGACGTTCAGCCCGGGGTGCGCGCGGGGGGCCCGGCGGCCGAGCCGCTCGATCTCCAGCAGGTCGCCGACACCGGTCGCCTCGGCGGTGGCCCGCAGCTCGGAGTCCTCCGACAGCGGGATGTCGTTGTCCGGCAGGGCCCCGTAGACCATCGCCGAGGTGCAGAGCACGACCCGGTGCACGCCGGCCGCGGCGGCGGCCGTCAGCACGGTCTGGGTGCCGCGCACGTTGTATGCCGTACGGGCGGCCGGGTCGGTCTCCAGGTCGAGGTCCAGCGCGAGGTGGACCACGACGTCCGCCCCGCGCAGCTTCTCGGCGATCGCGGGGTCCCGCACGTCGAGGATGTGCCACTGCGCGGCAGCGCAGTCCCCCCGTCGCTCGTCGATGGCGACGACCTGCTTGACCTCCTCGGAGGAGGCCAGGCGGCTCACCAGGGCCGCGCCGACTCCCGAGGCGGCGCCGGTCACGGCGATCACCGGGCTGCGCCGGCGGATTCCCTCCGGGTTTCGCGGCTGGCGAACGCCGTGGGCGCCGTCACCGTGCTCGGAGCTGTTTTCGTCGTCGTGCATCGCGCGAAACTGCGGATCTGGGGAACTCACCGGGCGTCTCCAGCGGTTGTCTTCAGTAGGGACGCGTCGTGACGCGTACCCACCAGGTGATGTCCATCCTGCCGCAGCCCAGGAGTCGGCGGAGCACCGAGCCCGGATACGGCCACGGTGTCTACGCTGGGTGGTGTTGTCGGACCATTGCCCGTCGGCTCCCGCCGGCGGCCCTACGAGCCGAGGAAACCCGTGAGCGACACCCCATTCGGATTCGGCCTTCCGCCGGAGGAGCCGGAGAACGGCGACGATGGCAAGAAGAAGGGCAACCAGGGCGGTCAGGGCGGCCCGGCGAATCCCTTCGGGTTCCCCGGCATGGGTCTGCCGGGCGGGGCGGGCGCTCCGGGAGCGGACAACCCGTTCGCCGCGATGTTCGGTGCGATGAACCCGAACGACCTCGGCGCGGCCTTCCAGCAGCTCGGTCAGATGCTGAGCTACGAGGGCGGTCCCGTGAACTGGGACATGGCCAAGGACATCGCCCGCCAGACCGTCGCGCAGGGCACCGCGGACGGTGTGAAGGACACGAGCGTCGGCGTCGCCGAGAAGTCCGCCGTCGAGGAGGCCGTGCGCCTCGCCGACCATTGGCTGGACGGTGTGACCTCGCTGCCCTCGGGCGCGACCACCGCCGTGGCCTGGAGCCGCGCCGAGTGGGTCGAGGCGACCCTCCCGGTGTGGAAGGAGCTCGTGGACCCGGTCGCGGAGCGGGTCGGCGCGGCCATGGGCGGCGTGCTGCCCGAGGAGATGCAGGCCATGGCGGGCCCGCTGCTCGGCATGATGCGCTCCATGGGCGGCGCCATGTTCGGCCAGCAGATCGGCCAGGCCGTCGGCACCCTCGCGGGCGAGGTCGTCGGATCGACGGACATCGGGCTGCCGCTGGGTCCGGCCGGGAAGGCCGCGCTGCTGCCGCTGAACATCGAGGGCTTCGGCAAGGACCTGGGCGTGCCCTCCGACGAGGTGCGGCTCTACCTGGCCCTGCGCGAGGCGGCCCACGCCCGGCTCTTCGCCCACGTGCCGTGGCTGCGCTCGCACCTGTTCGGCGCGGTGGAGGGCTACGCCCGCGGCATCAAGGTCGACACCTCGAAGCTGGAGGACGTCGTCGGCCAGCTGGACCCGTCCAACCCGGAGCAGCTGCAGGAAGCGCTGCAGGGCGGCATGTTCCAGCCGCAGGACACCCCCGAGCAGAAGGCCGCCCTGGCCCGCCTGGAGACCGCGCTCGCGCTGGTCGAGGGCTGGGTGGACGCGGTGGTGCACGAGGCCGCCAAGCCCCGGCTGACCTCGGCGGACGCGATGCGCGAGACCATGCGCCGGCGGCGCGCCTCGGGCGGCCCGGCGGAGCAGACCTTCGCGACGCTGATCGGCCTGGAGCTGCGCCCGCGCCGACTGCGCGACGCCTCGCGGCTGTGGGCCTCGCTCACGGACGCGCGTGGGGTGGACGGCCGCGACGGCCTCTGGGAGCACCCGGACATGCTGCCGACGGCCTCCGACCTGGACGACCCGGACGGGTTCGTGCACCGCGAGCAGCTGGACTTCTCCGAGATCGACAAGATGCTCGGCGAAGCCGCCCGGAAGCGCGAGCAGGACGGCGACGAGAAGCAGTGAGCCTGCACGAAGACGCGGTCCTCGTCCTGAAGGCGTACGAGGACCAGACGGAGCTGCGCGACCTGTATCTGGAGCACCTGGCGGCCCACCCGGACGGGGTCTACAAGCCCTGTACGGCCGGGCACGTCACGGGCAGCGCGCTGGTGATCGACCCGGCGCGCGGGCGCGTACTGCTGACCCTGCACAAGAAGCTCGGCATGTGGCTCCAGATGGGCGGGCACTGCGAGCCCGGTGACCGGACCCTCGCCGACGTGGCGCTGCGCGAGGCCGGCGAGGAGTCGGGGATCGCGTCGGGGCTGACCCTGCTGGACGGCGGCCCGGTGCGCCTGGACCGGCATCCGATCCCGGCTCCGTGCAACTGGCACCTGGACGTGCAGTACGCGGCGCTGGCGCCGGCCGGTGCGGTGGCGGAGATCAGCGAGGAGTCCCTGGACCTGCGCTGGTTCCCGTACGAGGAGGTGGCGGCGGTGGCCGACGCGTCCGTCGTACGGCTGCTGGAGGCGACCCTGGCCCGGCTCGGCGGCTGAGGCCCCGGAGCCGGTGCGGATGCGGCGAAGGGGCGGTCCCTGGGGGGACCGCCCCTTCGCCGTGCCGGGAGGGATCAGTTCCAGGCGTTGTTCTGGTTCTGCGCGTGGGAGCCGTGCTGGCCCATGCCGAACTGCGCGGCGACGCCCTGGCCGAGCTGGGCGTTCTGCGGCGGCAGCACCTCGCTGGGCTGCACCAGGGCGAACCCGGTGCCGAGGAAGCTCAGCTCCCAGCCCTCGCCGGTGTTGCCGCGCCGCCGCCACACGCCGCTGGAGTGCGTCTGGGCCTGCATCTGGACCCGCAGCGAGGTGGACCAGGCCACGATCGCGTCCGCGTCGGCGTTGACGTACTTGTCGGGCGTGACCTGCATCATCAGCGGCTGCCCGGAGGTCATCAGCGCGACCTTGCCGCGGCCGGAGATGTTGAGCTGGTACTTGCCGGAGCCGGAGATCCCGTACTGGCTGTCCACCGCGATGACCTCGGTGTGCAGGGTGGAGTCCAGGGCGAGCACGTAGCTGCTGTCGACCGTGAGGCCTTCCTGGTCCACGTCGACGACGTGGACGTACTGGGCCAGGTTGGCCAGGTAGACCGTGCCCTGCCCGGAGCAGCGCATGAGGTCCAGGCCCTCGCCGGTGCGGCGGCGGGCATTGCGCTGGCTCGTGGTCTGGTACTCGCCGTCGAAGTCGATGAGTCCCTGGTAGGCGACCATGGCGCCCTTACGGGCGAGCACGTCGTCGGAGCCCGTCAGCGAGACCCGCAGCAGCTGCGGGTTCTGGATCGCGTACCGCTCCTGGGACTGCGCCTCTGCGTGGGCGAAAAGTGCACTCTGCATGATGTGTCCGCTCCCCCTCAGCCCCGGGCCCGGAGCCGGTCGGTGCTGTCCTCGCTGGGCTGTACGACGACGATGCCCTGGCCGGAGAAGGCCATCTGGTAGGCCTCCCCGCTGCCCCGGCCGATCATCGACGAGGCCTTGAAGCTGCGCTTGCCCTTGACCTTGAGATTCGGCGACCAGGCGACGAGCGCGTCGGGGTCGACGTACGTCTCGTCCTCGCCGCGGCCGCAGTCGACCACGATCGGGGTGCCGCGGGAGGTCAGGGCGACCCACCCGGTGCCCGCGATCTGCACGTTGAACAGGCCCTGGCCGGCGAACTTGGCGAGGCCCTTGACCCGCTCGACGCCCCACTGGAGGTGCGCGTCGAAGGCGAGCAGGTTGGTGCCGTTGACCGAGAGCGAGTCGTTGTTGAGGTTGATGACGACCACGTCCGCGCCGTAGTCGGCCAGGTAGAGCAGGCCGTCGCCGGTGCACTTCATCAGCGGCGCGCCTTCGCCGGTGATCCACTGCGAGGCCATCTGGCGGACGGCCGGCGGGTTCGGCTCGTACTGGACGAAGCCCTCGTAGGCGACCATCGAGCCGGTGCGGGCGAAGAGGTCCTGGCCGCTCTGCATGGCGACCTTGAGCATGGCCCGGCCGTGGTTCTCCATGCGGGCCGTGACGGGGGTCGGGGCGAAGCCCGCGAGTTGCTGGTTCATTGCGTTCATGTCGGGCTCCCTCAGACCTCGTACGGCTGGACGACGATGAAGTTGCCGGGAGCGCCGCGGAACTGGAGGTTCACGGTCTCCCCGCTGTGGCCGGGGTAGGCGTTGCGCCGCAGCCGGACCTGGCTGGAAAGGATCACCTGCGAGGCGGCCGACCACGCGACGATGGCGTTGCTGTCCGCGAAGGTGGTCGGGGTGACGGGCAGGACGACCGGGACGCCGTGCGTCTTGACGATGACCGTGCCGGTGCCCTGGAACTGCATGGTGAACAGGGCGCCGCCGGGGATGCCGTGGCCCTCGATGCGGCGGACCTCGTGCTGCAGCGACTCGTCGAAGGCGAGGACGGCCTCGGCGGAGACGCAGATCGCGTCGCCCTGGAGCTCGATGGCGTGCAGGTGGGCGCCGTTCTCCGCGAGGAAGACCTGGCCGCGGCCGGTGCAGCGCATGAGCTGCATCTCCTGGCCGGTGGCATTGCCGACGATGCGGCCGGCGAAGCCCGCGCCCTTGTAGCTGAAGTCGACCTTGCCCTGGTAGAGGACCATGCTGCCCTGGCGGGCGAGGACGGCCTGGCCGCCCATGGCCAGGTCGACCCGCATGAGCTGCTGGTTCTGCGGGGTCCAGCGGGTGCCGGTGGGGGCTTCCTTGTACGGCTGGAGCGCGGCGGCGAGACCGGCACCGGCGGCGGGCACGCCCTGCGGGGCGTAGCCGGGCTGCTGTCCCGGGAACTGGCCCGGGGGCTGGCCGGGGACCTGGCCGTAGCCCGGCTGCTGCCCGTAGGGAGCGGGGGCCGGGGCCGGCGGCGGGACCTGGCCCGGGTACTGGCCCGGCACCTGGCCGTACGAGGGCTGCGGCGGCTGGCCGTACGGGGCCGGGGCCGGCGGGGCGAGCGGCGCGGCCATGGTGGGCGCGGCGTGCACCGGGGCGGGGGCCGCGGGCTGCTGGTACTGCGGCTGCGGTACGGCGCCGGGCGCGGGCACGGGCGCGCCGAAGGACGGCGCGGGGGCCGGAGGCTGCGGGGCCTGCGGGGCGGGGGCCGGGGCGCCGAAGGCCGGGGCCGGGGCGGCCGCCTGCGGCGGCGGGGCGAAGCCGGGCGAGGCCGCGGCCGGGGCCTGCTGCGCCGGCTGGGGGTCCTCGGCGACCTCGCCGCCGAAGTTCCGCAGCAGTGCGTCGAGGCCGCCGTCGAAGCCCTGGCCGACGGCGGCGAAGCGCCACACGTCCTTCAGGTAGAAGTCGCCGAGCATCACGGCCCGCTCGGTGGTGAACTCCGAGCCGGTGAACGCGTACCTGACCACCTCTTCGCCGCCGGCCACGATCCGGATGTAGCCGGGACCGATCTGCGACATCTGTCCGGCACCGTCGATGGTGGCGGTGAAGGACAGCTTGTGGATGGATGCCGGAACGCGGTCCAGCGTCACCCGGAAGGATTCGGTGTCGCCCGACTGCGCACCGAGTAGCTGAATGGACTCTTCCGGCGACTTCGGCTGATTGAAGAAGACGAAGTAACGGTCGTCCGACAGCTGCTCGTTGGCGTCGAGGCCGAAACAGCTGATGTCGAAGGCGAGTCCGGATCCTGCGATCTGGACACCTACGTACAGATCGGTGCCCGCCGTGAGATCACTGATCTTGGCCTTGTGGCCGCGTTGGAATTCCCTGGCCATACGTACGACCGTCCCCCATCCCGACTGTGAATGCGTGGCGCTCAGGCTAACGGCAATTGCCGACATCCGGCCAAGCCGGTACCGACCCGGTACAAAACACTGCGTGCGGCACGCGGGGCGGCCTGCGGGCCGGCGGGGTCATTCCTCGCGGGCGGCGGGGACCTTCGGCAGCCGCTCGGCGGCGACCACGCCCTCCAGGTAGCCGCGGGCCCGCTCGGTGCGCGGGTAGGCCTCCAGCAGCTCCCAGAAGCGGGGCCCGTGGCCCGGTACGAGGAGGTGGGCCAGCTCGTGCAGGAGCACGTAGTCGACGACGTACTCCGGCATCCCCTGGAGCCGGTGCGAGAGCCGGATGCTGCCTTCGGCAGGGGTGCAGGAACCCCAGCGGGTGTTCTGGTTGGTGACCCAGCGGACCGTCCGGGGGCGGGCGCGGCCGTCGAAGTACTGCTCGGACAGCTGCGCGGCCCGCTCGGTGAGTTCCGCGTCCCCGAAGGTGCGCCGGCTCTCCTGGGCGGCCAGCTTGTCGAGCATGACCCCCACCCAGCGCTGCTCCTCCGCCTCGGACATCCGGGCAGGGATGAGCACGACCGTACGGTCACCCTCGCGGTAGGCGGATACGGTCCTGCGGCGGCGCGCGCTCCGGCGGACTTCGACGGCGCGCTGCGGTGGGTCGGCGGACACGCCACGACGGTACCCGGTCGTGGTGGCGGAAGTCCCGCCCGTCCGCGGTTCGAACACGAGGGATTCGCGGCCGATTTCCGGAACCCCATTTCCCTTCATCTCATATGCCTAATACCTCGCACCTGTGGACAAATTCCGGCATGGATTCCGGGGGGCGGGCACTGTTGCGGAAGAGCGGGAAACGGGTGGCGCGCATGCGCACCGGATATCGAGGGGGTCGGAACATGTATCCGAAGGTGAAGCCGGCGCTGGCGCGGGCATGGCGGGATCTGCAGACGGTTCAGTTCGGGGTGACGCCCGCCCACGCGGTGGTGCTGGGCCCCGTGGACACGGCGACGGGCACGCTGATCGACCGGATCGACGGCACCCGGGGGATGGAGCTGCTGCGGGCCGAGGCCTCGGGGATGGGGCTGCCGGACGGCCGGGCCGACGAGGTGGTCAGGACGCTGGCCGGGGCGGGGCTGCTCGACGACGCCACGGCGGGCGGCCCGCGGGCCCAGGCCCTGCGGGGGCATCCGGAGACCGTGGAGCGGCTGGGGCCCGACCTGGGTTCGCTGTCCCTGGTCCACCGTGAGCCCGGCGGGGACTTACGGGGGATCGCGGCCCGCCGGGCCATACGGGTCCGGGTGCGCGGGAGCGGCCGGGTGGGGGCGGTGATCGCCGCGGTCCTGGCGGGAGCCGGCGTGGGCCGGGTGGAGGTGCTGGACGGCGGCCGGGTGGAGCCGGCGGACGTGGCACCGGGCGGGCTGGATCCCGGGAGTGTGGGCCGGCCGCGGGCCGAGTCCGCGGGCAGGCTGGTGCGCGGGGCGGCCCCGGGGCCCGGCCCGCGGGCCGGGGAAGAGGAGGGGGCCGAGCCGGGACTGGCCCTGGTGGTGGTCGCGCCCCGGGACGGGCTGCACGCCTGGGCCCCCGATCCGGACACCGCGGCCGACTGGATCGCCGCGGGCGTCCCGCACCTGTACGCGGGGGTGCTGGAGGGGACGGGGCTGGTGGGTCCGCTCGTGCTGCCGGGGTCGACGGCCTGCGCGGGGTGCATGGAGCGCGACCGCGTGGACCGGGACGCGGCCTGGCCGAGGATGCTGGTGCAGTGGCGCTCGGCCCACCGCCGCCGCGCGGGCGCGTCCTGCGACCTGGGCCTGTCCACGGCGGTGGCCGGGCTGGCCGCGGCCCACGCGCTGGCCTTCCTCGACGGACAGCTGCCCGCGTCCACCGCCTCCCGCTGGGAGGCGGCGCTGCCCGCACTGCACTGGGAGTCCACCCCGGTCCCCCCGCATCCGGACTGCCCCTGCGGTGCGGGCGGGTCACCGCAGGAGGATCGGGCGGGTGGCGCCCGCGACAGCCATGACAGGATGCGTTGAGGCTGTCGGGGCGGCGGAGCCCTTCCTGAATCGCCGTTCGCGGCGCAGCTGTCTGGGACTTGGAGGGGCGTATGTCTGATCTTCCCCGGAAGGCGGTCACCCGTACCGTCAAGCTGGCCGCGCTGCCGCTCGGCATGGCGGGCCGGGCCACGTGGGGGCTGGGCAAGCGGATCGGAGGCAAGTCCGCGGAGATCGTGGCGCGCGAGCTCCAGCAGCGCACCGCCGAGCAGTTGTTCCGCACCCTCGGGGAACTGAAGGGCGGTGCCATGAAGTTCGGGCAGGCCCTGTCGGTCTTCGAGTCGGCTCTGCCCGAGGAGGTCGCCGGGCCCTACCGGGCGGCGCTGACCAAGCTTCAGGAGGCGGCTCCGCCCCTGCCCGCGGCGACGGTGCACCAGGTGCTGACGGACCGTCTCGGCGCGGACTGGCGGGACCTGTTCGAGGAGTTCGAGGACAAGCCGGCCGCGGCGGCCTCGATCGGGCAGGTGCACCGGGCGGTGTGGCACGACGGCCGGCAGGTGGCCGTCAAGGTCCAGTACCCGGGCGCCGGTGAGGCGCTGCTGTCGGACCTGAAGCAGCTGAGCCGGTTCGCGGGCCTGCTGGGGCCGCTGATCCCGGGGATGGAGATCAAGCCGCTGATCAAGGAGTTGCGCGACCGGGTCGCGGAGGAGCTCGACTACGAGCTGGAGGCCGAGGCCCAGCGGACCCACTCGGACGCCTTCGTGGACGACCCGGACGTGGTCGTGCCGGACGTCGTGCACCAGGGCGACCAGGTGCTGGTGACCGAGTGGATGGAAGGGACCCCGCTGTCGGAGGTGATAGCCGACGGGACGCAGGAGGAGCGGGATCGTGCCGGACAGCTGCTGGCCGGGTTCCTGTTCTCGGGTCCGGCGCGCACCGGCCTGCTGCACGCCGACCCGCACCCGGGCAACTTCCGTCTGATACCGGGGGCGGACGGCCGGACGCGGCTGGGCGTCCTGGACTTCGGCACGGTCGACCGGCTGCCCGGGGGCTGGCCCAAGCCCATCGGCAGGTCGCTGCGGATGACGCTGGACGGTGACGCCGAGGGGGTCTACGGGCACCTGCGCGCCGAGGGGTTCGTGAGGGAGTCCGTCGAGCTCGATCCCGGCGCGGTGCTGGACTACCTGAAGCCGATCATCGAGCCCGCCGAGGCGGAGGAGTTCACCTTCACCCGGCCGTGGCTGCGCGGCCAGGCTGCGCGGATCGCCGATCCCCGTTCCCCCGCGCACCAGTTGGGCCGGCAGATCAACCTGCCGCCGTCCTATCTGCTGATCCACCGCGTGACGCTGAGCACCATCGGGGTGCTGTGCCAGCTGGGCGCGACGGTGCGGCTGCGGGACGAACTGGACACCTGGCTGCCGGGGTTCGCCTCCGCCGAGTGATCGCGTAGGGGCGTCACCACCAGGACGAGTCGAGCCTGCCCTCGATCGCCCGGAGGTTGGCGCGCGCGCAGTCGACGCAGAAGTACTGTCTGGTCCCGTTCTCCACGGAGCAGGTCCAGGTGGGTGGGATCTCGCCCGGGGACTTGGCGCCACAGCCTGTGCAGACGACGGGCTGGGCCTCGGATCCCGACGGGCCGGGGCGGGGAGTCGGCTGGTCCACCTCCAGACGATATCCCCGTCCGGGCGGCCAGGCCCGCGCAACGCACCGGGGGGACCGGTCCGTGCGGACCGGTCCCCCCGGGGGATGCTGCTTTCAGCTCTTACTGCATGACGGCCATGGCCAGCGCACGCCGGGCGCGCATGGAGACGCGCTCGGCACGCCGCTGCATGCGGCGGGCGGCGACCAGGCGCACGGCGTGACGCTCGGCGTCCACCTCACGCATGCGCTCGTCCATATGGGCGCGAGCCAGGGCTTCTGGGATGAGTTGCATTTCGCGGGTCCTGTTCTGACGCGAGGTGATCGCGCCGGTGGTGATGAAGTCTGCGTGGGCGGCGCCGTGGGGCTGCTCGCTCGTGGTGTAGGAGGTCATGAGGGCCTGCTTCAAGGGGTCGTGCGTCAGGGGGCGGTCGATGGTTCCGATGGCGGTCATGCCGCGACAACCGGGTTCTTGCGCGGACGGCCACGGGGACGCTTGCGGGCGACGACGACACCCTGGACGAACAGCTCGCCACCCCAGACACCCCAGGGCTCGCGGCGCTCGACCGCTCCGGCGAGGCAGGCCTCGACCAGCGGGCAGGTGCGGCAGAGGGACTTGGCGTACTCGACGTCGGCCGGGGACTCGGCGAAGAAGACCTCGGGGTCGAAGGTACGGCAGGGGACGGGTACGCCGAGGTTCTCGATGGCGTCGTCGAGCGCGGTCAGCGCGGTGAGCGGGGTCAAGGCGTGGTCCTCCGGGACTGCGGGCGGGGAGATCAGTTGGGTCTGCGGTACGGACGGGGCGTGCGCTTCGAGTTGCACGGTGTTTTCTTCCTCGTCTTGTTCGGCTAGTCGTTCCGGCCGGTTGGCCGGGTTCGGCTGGTACCTGGCTGCCAGTCCCGTGGCCCCTTCGTTCCGTCGTCCCTGTTCGGGACAAAACAGAAGGGCCGCGGATCCCGGGTGGGGTTCCGCGGCCCTGAAGGCGCCGGCCTGATCATGCGATCAGGCTGGATCACTCCAGGGTTCGAGCCCGCGGAAGGCCCACATCAGGTGGTGCTGCTGCTTCGTCTGCTTCTTCTGGGATCCGGCACCGGCTGCGGCAGCGAATCCATAGGCGCCATGCGCCTGCGCTTCTGCTGCCAGCACTGCCACCGGTGCCTTGGTCGGTCGCTCATTGCGCTCACTGACCGGAAGGATCGCCAGCAGGGCGGGGCGGTCGGCGGAAATCGCGGACACACCGGTACCCAGGGTGGAGACGGAACCGAGCAGGCAGGAAGCGTCGACCGAGCGATCGGTCATTTCGGTGAAGGTCATGAAGCTGGTCACTGGTCTCGCCTCCTCTCGGCGTCTCGGGGACTCGGCCCGGGGGCCTGTCCCATACGTATTCGGATAAGTACAGCACGGATCCAGGGCTTCGGAGAAGCCACCGTTTCCGTTGCTAAGAACCTATGGGTCTTCGCTGGGCATGTGCAAACTATTTTTCCGACGATTTTCTACGCGTCGTCAGGATGCCCAGCCCCAACCTCCTGACCTGCGCAGATGGCCAGGACCTCGGCTCCGTACCGGTCAAGCTTACGACCGCCCACTCCGGAGATCATCGAGAGCTCCCCCGCCTCGGACGGCGCGGCCTCCGCGATGGCCATCAGTGTCTTGTCCGTGAAGACGCAGTAGGCGGGCAGACCCTGCTCCTTCGACTGGACCGCGCGCCAGTCCCGCAACCGCTCGTACAGGCCTTCGTCCATGTCGGACGGGCAGTCCTCGCAGCGCATCAGCTTCAGCTCGCCGGCCTCCGTCAGGGTCCTGCCGCAGACCCGGCAGAGCGCCGGACCGCGGCGCACGCGCTTGCGCACCCCGCGTTCGACCCCGGAGCCCGCTCCGGCTCCCCGGGCCGCGGAGCCCGGCCGCAGGCCGTTCAGGAAGCGGCTGGGGCGTCTGGAGGCCCGGCCGCCGGGGGCGCGGGAGACCGCCCAGGACAGGCTCAGATGGATCCGCGCCCGGGTGACGCCGACGTAGAGCAGCCGCCGTTCCTCCTCGACCTGCTCGTCGGTCTTCGCATAGGTGATCGGCATCATGCCGTCGGTGAGCCCGACGAGGAACACGGAGTCCCACTCCAGACCCTTCGCCGCGTGCAGCGAGGCCAGGGTGACGCCCTGGACGGTCGGGGCGTGCTGGGCGGCCTTGCGCTCGTCCAGCTCGATCGTGAGGTCCGCCAGCGTGGCCCCAGGCCGGCCGCGGGCGAAGTCCTCGGCGAGCCGGACCAGCGCGGCCAGCGATTCCCACTGGTCGCGCACGGCGCCGGAACCGGCCGGCGGCTCGGCGGCCCAGCCGGTGGAGCTGAGCACCGCCCGCACCTGGGAGCCCAGTTCCACGACGTCGTCGAGCAGCGGGTCGTTGCCGCCGGAGCGCGCGGCTCCGCGCAGCGCGAGGATCGCCCTCTGGACCTCCTGGCGCTCGAAGAACCGCTCGGCTCCGCGCAGCTGGTAGGGGACCCCGGCGTCGGCGAGGGCCTGCTCGTAGACCTCGGACTGGGCGTTGATGCGGTAGAGCACGGCGATCTCGCCCGCCGGGACGCCCGCGGCGATCAGGTCCCGGATCCGGTGGGCGACGCCCTCGGCCTCGGCGGGCTCGTCCGCGTACTCGGTGTGGACGGGGTCGGGGCCGGTCTCGCGCTGCGAGATCAGCTCCAGCCGGTGCTCGGCGGCCCGCCCCTTGGCCTGGTTCAGGAGCCCGTTGGCCAGATGGACCACCTGCGGGGTGGAGCGGTAGTCGCGGACCAGCTTGACCACCGTGGCCTGCGGGTAGCGGGTGCGGAAGTTCAGCAGGTGGTCGGGGGTGGCGCCGGTGAAGGAGTAGATGGTCTGGCTGGCGTCGCCGACGACGCAGAGGCTGTCGCGCTCGCCGAGCCACAGGTCCAGCAGCCGCTGCTGGAGCGGGCTGACGTCCTGGTACTCGTCGACGACGAAGTGCTGGTACTGGCCGCGGATCTGCTCCGCGATGTCGTGGCGGTCCTGGAGGATGCCGACGGTGAGGAGCAGCACGTCCTCGAAGTCGATCATGCCGCGGTCGCGCTTGAGCTGTTCGTACGTCCCGTAGATCTGGGCGATCTCGGCCAGGTCCCGGGGGGCCTCGCGGCCCGCCTTGAGGGCGGCCACCGGGTAGTCGGCGGGGACGGTCTGGGTGACCTTCGCCCATTCGATCTCGCCCGTGACGTCCCGCAGCTCGTTGCGGTCGAGCCGGATACGGCAGCGCGCGCCGGCCTCGGCGACGAACTGGATCTTGCGTTCCAGCAGCCGTGGCACCTCGCCGCCGACCGCCTTCGGCCAGAAGTACTGGAGCTGGCGCAGGGCTGCGGAGTGGAAGGTGCGAGCCTGGACCCCGCCCGCGCCCAGGGTGCGCAGGCGTCCGCGCATCTCGCCCGCGGCGCGGTTGGTGAAGGTGACGGCCAGCACACTGGCGGGCATGAGCTGCCCGGACCGGACACCGTAGGCGATGCGGTGGGTGATCGCGCGGGTCTTGCCGGTACCGGCACCCGCCAGCACGCACACCGGCCCGCGCAGGGTCGTCGCGACCTCACGCTGCTCCGGGTCGAGGCCCAGGAGCACCGCGTCGGCCGAGTCGGCGGAGGCCTGGCCGCCCGGGAACGGTGAGGAGTGCGTTGCTGATGTCACCCCGCCATGCTGCCAGGTCCGGTGAGCCGGGCGGGAAATTTGTCCACAGGCAGCACGTATCAGTCGTATCAGTCACACCGGGTGCGCAAGGGCGGCCGTACGGGAATGGCCGCAGGGTCCCGTACGTTCGAGTACTCGGACCACCGAGCCCTCACGAAGGAGAGCGCAGCATGCAGGACACGGGCACCGTCACGATGTACAGCACGACCTGGTGCGGCTACTGCCGTCGGCTGAAGACCCAGCTGGACCGGGAAGGCATCGCGTACAACGAGATCAACATCGAGCTCGACCCGGAGTCCGCCGCGTTCGTGGAGAAGGCCAACGGCGGCAACCAGACGGTTCCCACCGTCCTCGTGAAGTCCGCCGGGGGCAGCGAGTCCGTCATGACCAACCCGAGCCTGGCCCAGGTCAAGCAGGCACTCGCCGTCTGATCGTCCCCGAGGCCGCGAGGCCCCGAGGACCCGAGGACCCGAGGACCCGAGGACCGGGTGAAAACGGCCGGGAACGGCCGGGACCGGAGTACAGCGGAGGGCCCCCGCCACGGCGGGGGCCCTCCGCTGTCTCCCGCCGGGTGGGTGCCGGAGGCTACGCGGCCGCCTTCGGCAGCGGCTCGCCGTACCAGAGCTCGACCAGCCGGGCGGCGATGGAGATGCCCGACGGGGGCAGCACCTCGCCCGACGCGAACGCCGCGCGCAGCTCCTCGCGGGAGAACCAGCGGGCCTCCTCGATCTCCTCGCCGTCCACCGTGATCTCCGAGGTGGTGGCGCGGGCCGTGAAGCCCAGCATCAGGCTGTACGGGAAGGGCCACGGCTGGCTGGCCACGTACTCGACCTCACCGACCCGGACGCCCGCCTCCTCCCACACCTCGCGGACGACGGACTGCTCTATCGACTCGCCCGGCTCCACGAACCCCGCCAGCGTGGAGAAGCGGCCCTCCGGCCAGTGCACCTGGCGGCCCAGCAGCGCACGGTCGTGTTCGTCCGTGACCAGCATGATCACCGCCGGGTCGGTGCGCGGGTAGTGCTCGGCGCCGCAGCCCGGGCAGCGGCGGATGTGCCCGGCGGCCGCGACCACCGTGCGCTCGCCGCAGCGGGAGCAGAAGCGGTGCATCCGCTGCCAGTTCTCCAGCGCCACCGCGTGCACCATCAGCCCCGCGTCGCGCGGGGACAGCAGCAGCCCGGCCTCGCGCAGGCCCGCCGGCCGGGCCGACTGGTCCATGCGGCCGGGCAGCGCGTCCTTCTGGAGCGCGAAGTACCGTACGCCGTCCTCGTCGGTGCCCAGGAAGTAGCGGTGGGTCTCGGTGACCGGGGCCTCGAAGGCCGCGGTCATCACGATGCCCGTGCCGCCGTCGGGGGTGTCGTCGATCAGGACCTGGCCGCCGGAGACGACGAAGACTCGGGTCGTCGGGTGGCTCCAGGCCGCGGCGAGCCACGCCTCGTCGAGGCGGTGGTGCGCGGCGCGGTCGATCCCGCTGGGCGCGGCGAGCGAAAGAGGGCGCTCGGTGAGAGGGCGCTCGGTATGGGTGCTCACAGGTACTTCCAACTCCCCCGGTGGTGGGACAGGCAGGCTCGGTACGGCAGGCGTGTGCGTCAGGTGTCAGGCGGTGGTGCGGTGGTGGGCGGCCAGGTCTCCCCAGAGGTACGCGGTCGTCTCGACGCCCTTGAGCAGGAGGTCCAGCTCGACCTTCTCGTTCGGTGCGTGCCAGCCGTCGGACGGTACCGAGATGCCGAGGAAGAGGACGGGCGCGTCCAGGACGTCCTGGAGGTCCGCGGCGGGACCGGAGCCGCCCTCCCGCGTGAAGCGGATCTTCTCGCCGAAGGCGCGGCCCATGGCCCGGACGACCGACTGCAGGGCCGGGTGGTCCAGCGGGGTCAGGCACGGCCGGGTGGGCGCGCCGAAGGTGATGGAGTGCCGGATCCCGTCCGGGATCGCGGCCGCGACCCAGTCCCGGACGGCCGCCTCGACCTCGTACGGGTCCTGGCCGGACACCAGGCGGAACGACAGCTTCAGATGGGCGGAGGCGGGCACGATGGTCTTGCCGCCGGGGCCCTGGTAGCCGCCGCCGATGCCGTTGACCTCGGCCGTGGGGCGGGCCCAGACGCGCTCCAGGGTGGAGTAGCCGGCCTCGCCCGCGGCCGCGTGGGACTTGGCCGTACGCAGCCACTCGGACTCGTCGAAGGGCAGCTCGGCGATGAGCGCGCGCTCCGCGTCCGTCAGCTCGGCGATGCCGTCGTAGAAGCCGGGGATCGTGACCCGCCCGTCGGCGTCGTGCAGCGCCGCGACCAGCCGGGCGGCGACGGTGGCCGGATTGGGCACGGCCCCGCCGAACGCACCGGAGTGGATGTCCTGGTCCGGGCCGTGGAAGTCGATCTCGCAGTCGGCGACGCCGCGCATGCCGGTGCAGACGGTGGGGGTGGTCTCGGACCACATGCCGGTGTCGGAGACGATCACGACGTCGGAGGCGAGCTCGGCGGCGCGGGCCTCGACCAGGGCGCGGAAGTTCGGGGAGCCGGACTCCTCCTCGCCCTCGATGAGGAGCTTGAGGTGCACGGCGGGAGCTGCGGCGCCGGTGGCCGCCAGGTGCGCCCGTACCCCGAGGGTGTGGAAGAAGACCTGCCCCTTGTCGTCGGCGGCGCCGCGCCCGTACATGCGGCCGTCCCGGACCACCGGCTCGAACGGGTCGGTGTGCCAGCCGTCGGCGAGGGCCGCGGGCTGCACGTCGTGGTGCCCGTACACGAGCACGGTCGGGGCGTGCGGGTCCTCGCTCGGCCAGTGCGCGAAGACGGCGGGCGCGCCGGGCGTCTCCCACACCTCGGCGACGGGGAAGCCGGTCTCCTTGAGCTTGGCGGCGAGCCACTCGGCGCTGCGGCGTACGTCGACCGCGTGCTCGGGCTGCGCCGAGACGGAGGGAATGCGGAGCCACTCGGCGAGATCGTCGAGGAAGGCGGCGCGGTGGGTGTCGATGTACGTGCGGACGACGCTGTCCGGCGGGGTGTCGCTCATGCCCACGAGCCTAGCTGTCCGCCTGGTGGTCACCGTCCGGGTCCGGTTCCCCTTGGAGGATCCGCTCAAGGCGGGCGCGGTCCGGGAGGTTTCGGGGGCGGATCACGCGGCCGCTGCGCACGTGCAGGAAAGCGGCGGAGACCTGGTCGAGCGGCGTGTTCGTGGTCTCGGCCCAGGCCACGCGGTAGACGGCGAGCTGGAGGGGGTCGGCCTCGGTGGTGCGGCCGGTCTTCCAGTCGACGATCTCGTACGAGCCGTCCTCGTTGCGGTAGACGGCGTCGATCCGGCCGCGCACGACCCGGCCGGCGAGGGTGAGCTGGACCGGGGCCTCCATACGGTGGGGCGGCCGGTCCGCGTACGGGCTGCGTTCGAAGGCGGCCTTGAGGGAGTCGAGATCGGCCTCGTCGGCGATCTCCTGGTCGGAGCCCGCGCCGGGGAGGTCGGTGACGGGGTCGAGGACGTCGAGGAAGGGCAGCGGCAGCTCGTCGAACCGGGACTCCACCCACGCGTGGAACCGGGTGCCCTGGCGGGCGGCGGGCTGCGGGGGGCGGGGCATGGGGCGGGCGAGGTCGCGTACGAAGCCCTGCTCGTCGGCGGCGAGCCGGAGCAGCTGGCTGGCGGACAGGGCGGAGGGCAGCTCGACGTCGCGGACGGCCGCGCGGGCCCGGCGGAGCTCGCCCTCCAGGGCGTCGAGATCGCGGTCCCAGGAGGCGATGGCCCGGGCGTCTTCGCCTCCGGCGGGGAGGCCGGGAACGGACATGGGCACGGCCGCGCCCGCGGCGGACCCGGCTTCCCCGGCCCAGAGGTCGGCCTCCGGCCAGAGGTCGTCCTCCGGCCAGGGGTCGTCGCCGTACGGCTGCCCCTCGGCGGGGACGCGGCGCGCGGCAGCCCCGGGCGCGGGCGCGGCTGCGGCCCAGAGGTCGTCGTCGTACGGCGGGTCGGCGGGGCCGGGCGGGAGGGTTTCGTCCCCCGCCCCGCCCCTTCCCGGAACCGGGGCGCTGCCCGGGACCCCGTGCGGAGCCCGCGTGGCGGCGCCGTCCCCGGGCAGGACTTCGGCCCAGGCCTCGCCCGCCCAGGGGTCGTCGAAGGCCGCCCCGGTGGCGTCGGCGGCATGCGGTGCGGACGGGATGCCACGCCCCGGGCGCACCCAGGTCCCGCCGGCCCAGAGGTCGTCGGAGCCCGGCCCGGCGACCGCGGTCGTCCAGGCCTCGCCGGCCCCCGCCGCGGCCGCGGACGGCGCGCCGGTGCCGTCGGCCGAGGCCGCGACGCCGGACCCGGCAGGCTGCGTGCCCCCGTCGGCGGGGGGCTCCGCGGACCGGATGCCGTCGGGCCGGGGCCCCGGACGCGGGGTGCCGTCGGCCGAGGCCGCGACGCCCGGTCCGGCAGACCGGGTGCCGGCGGTGGAAGGGTCTTCGGGCCGCGTGCCGTCGGTCCAGGGCTCTGGACGCCGGGTGTCGTCGGGCCGGGGTCCCGCGGGCCCGGGACCGACGGGGAAGGCCCCGGGACTGGTGGTGGTCGTCGAGGGGGGTTCCCAGGGGTCTTCGGCCGGCCACGGCTCCTCGCAGTCCGGGGGCCAGAGGTACTCCTCCTCCTGCGGCGGCGGGGTCGCGAGGTAGGACTCCACCAGGGCGGCCGCCGCCCGGCGCAGGGTGAGGGAGTGCGGGTCGAGCGGGAGGGGCCAGGAGTGGTCCGCGGTGGACTCGCCGGACAGCGCCGGGTTCTCGGCGGTGGGCTCGGGCTCCTCCGCCCAGGCCTCGATCTCGCCGAAACCGGCCGCGCAGTGCTCGTACAGGGCCTCCAGGAACTGCGACGGGCCGCGGCGCTTCTTCTGGCTCGGACCCCACCAGTGGCCCGAGGCCAGCAGCAGGGAGCGCGGCCGGGTGAAGGTCACGTAGCCGAGGCGGAGCTCCTCCACCGACTTGTGGTCCTTGAGCGCGGTCTTGAAGGCCTTCAGGCCCGCCGAGGTCCAGGCCGGGTCCTCGGGCAGGGTGGGG
This sequence comes from Streptomyces venezuelae, assembly GCF_008642275.1. Classification (NCBI taxonomy): domain Bacteria; kingdom Bacillati; phylum Actinomycetota; class Actinomycetes; order Kitasatosporales; family Streptomycetaceae; genus Streptomyces; species Streptomyces venezuelae. Next base: position 4,908,569 of record NZ_CP029189.1, on the reverse strand, counting down.
GCGTCGCCGCGCAGCGCGTACGGGAGCACCTTCGCGTACGAGGTCCAGGCCTCCGGGGGCTTCTCCTTCGGGAAGCCGCCCGCGCACAGGTCCGGGACCACCACGACGTCCCACTCCAGGCCCTTGGACTTGTGGGCGGTGAGCACCTTCACCGTGTTCTCGCCGCCCGGCAGCGCGTGGTCCAGGCCCTTCTCGTACTGGGCGGCCGTACGCAGGAACGCCAGGAAGGCCAGCAGCGTGGCCTCCCCGTCCAGGGCGGCGAACCCGGCCGCCACGTCCATGAAGTTCGACAGCGTCTCGCGGCGGCGGGCCGCCAGCGCGTGCGGGGAGGCCGACAGCTCCACCTCCAGGCCGGTGGCCGTCAGCACCCGGTGCAGGACGTCCATCAGCGGATCGGCCAGTGAGCGCCGCAGGTCGCGCAGTTCCTGGGCGAGGTGCGCGAAACGGATCCGGGCCTCCGCCGAGAACGGGAGGTCGTCGGGGGCCTGTCCGGCGCCGTCGAGGAAGGTCTCCAGGGCGTCGGCGAGTGACACGATCTCCGCCGGGTCCACGCCCTCCACGGCCGCCGCGAGCCGTTCGTCCGGGTCGGACCCGGCGGGCGCGCGGCCCACGAGGAGCCGCGCCCGGCGGCCGAGCAGGGCCAGGTCCCGCGCACCGATCCGCCAGCGCGGGCCGATCAGGAGCCGGACGAGGGAGGCGTTGGCTCCCGGGTCCTGGAGGACCTCGCAGACGGCGACGAGGTCGGCGACCTCGGGCAGGTGCAGCAGCCCGGAGAGGCCGACGACCTCGACGGGCACGTCCCGGTCCACCAGCACGGCCTGGATCTGCGCGAAGTCCCTGGCGGAGCGGCACAGTACGGCGATCTCGCGCGGCTCCGTCCCCGTACGGACCAGGTGGGCGACGGAGTCGGCCAGCCAGTCCAGCTCCTGCTCGTGCGTCTCCAGCAGGGCGCAGCGGACCTGTCCGGCGGCCTCCGCACCGGGCGCCGGCCGCAGGGCCTCCACGCCCTCGTGCATGGCGCGCAGCGGGGCGGCGAGTCCGTTGGCCAGGTCCAGCAGGCGGCCGCCGCTGCGCCGGTTCTCGCTGAGGGAGAGCCGGGTGGCGGGGCTTCCGTCGGCGTGCGGGAAGTGCTCCGGGAAGTCGTCGAGGTTGGCGACGGAGGCCCCGCGCCAGCCGTAGATCGCCTGGCAGGGGTCGCCCACGGCGGTCACGGCGTGGCCGGAGCCCGCGCCGAAGAGGCCGGACAGCAGCAGCCGCTGCGCGACGGAGGTGTCCTGGTACTCGTCGAGCAGGACCACCCGGAACTCCTCGCGCAGCAGCGCCCCCACCTCGGGCCGGGTGGTGGCGAGCTGCGCGGAGAGGGCTATCTGGTCGCTGAAGTCGAAGAGGTCGCGGGAGCGCTTGGCGGCGCGGTAGCGGACGACGAGTTCCAGCAGTTCGAGGCGGCCGCGCACGGCCTCCGGGACCTTGCGGAGGTCCTCGTTGGTGAGCTTGGTGCCGGCGAGGACACCCAGCAGGCCGGTGTCGTACAGGCGCAGCCGTTCGGGCTCGACCAGGTGCTCGGAGAGTTCCGCGTCGAGGGCGAGGAGGTCGCCGACCAGGTCGGGGACCGATTTGGTGAGCGAGGGGTACGGGCCGGGGGCCTCGCGCAGCACCTTGGCGGCGAGCTGGAAGCGGGTGGCGTCGGCGAGCAGCCGGGAGCTCGGCTCCAGGCCGATGCGCAGGCCGTGGTCCTTCAGGAGCTGTCCGGCGAAGGCATGGTAGGTGGAGATGCGCGGCTCGCCGCCGGCCGCGTCGGCGTCGGCCGGGGAGGGGTCCGGGTCGCTGATGCCGGCCTGGGCGAGGGCCTTGCGTACGCGCTCGGACAGTTCGCCGGCGGCCTTGTTGGTGAAGGTCAGTCCGAGCACCTGCTCGGGCGCGACCGCGCCCGTACCGACGAGCCACACGACGCGGGCGGCCATGACGGTGGTCTTGCCCGAGCCGGCGCCCGCGACGACGACCTGCGGGGCGGGCGGGGCGGTGACACAGGCCATCTGCTCGGGCGTGAAAGGGATCCCGAGGAGCTCCTTGAGCTGCTCGGGGTCGGAGAGGGCGGGCGGACGCGCGGGCACGTAAAAAGGCTAGCCGCCCCCACCGACAGCCCCGACCGACGGCCGGATCTACGGGCCGGATCTACGGGCCGGTCTACGGCCCGGCCGACGGCCGGATCGACAGGGCGGCCGACAGGCTTCGGCCGCCGTGCTCCGGCGCCGGCCCCCGGTGGTCACTCGACCGTCTGGCGGCCCTCCGGGCGGGCGCTGCACGAGCTGCGGAAGGAGCAGTGGTCGCAGTGGCGGCCCGCCGCGGGCGCGAACCGCTCGTCCAGGACCCGGCCCGCGGCGGTGGCCAGCAGGTCGCCGACCCACTCCCCGTCGAGCGGCTGCTGGGCCTGCACCTTGGGCGCCGCGTCGCCGCCCTCCTTCTGGGGCGCGGCCTGCCGGAGCTGGACGAGTTCGGCACCGCCCGGCTCGGGGCGGTGCCCGTCGAAGACCTCGTCGACGGCCCCCTCGCGCACGGCGAGCTGGTAGACGGCGAGCTGGGGGTGGCGGGCGACCTCGTCCCTGGTGGGCGCCGACCTGCCGGTCTTGAAGTCGACGACGTACGCACGCCCCTGCGGGTCCGACTCGACCCGGTCCATGGAGCCCCGGATGCGGACGGCGACCTCGCCGGCTTCGAGTGTGACGTCGAACTCGTGCTCCGTGGCCACGGCCTCGCGGCCGCCGCGGTCGGTGGTGTGCCAGCGCAGGAAGCGCTCCAGGGCGGCGCGGGCGTTGTCCTTCTCCTGGCGGGACTTCCAGGGGGCGTCGAAGGCGAGGGCGTCCCACACCGAGTCGAGGCGTTCCATGAGGACGGCCAGGTCGGCGGGGGTACGGCCGGAGGCGACCTCGTCGGCGAGGACGTGCACGACGTTGCCGAAGCCCTGGGCGGCGGTGGAGGGGGTGTCGGCCTTGACCTCGCGGCCGAGGAACCACTGGAGGGAGCAGGTGTTGGCGAGCTGGTCCAGGGCGCTGCCGGACAGGGCGACGGGCCGGTCCCGGTCGCGGAGGGGGACGCTGCTGCGGGTGGGCTCGTACAGGCCCCACCAGCGCTGCGGGTGCGCGGCGGGCACCAGCGGGCGGTCCTCGTCGTCGGTGAGCGCGGCCAGGCGGGCGAGGCGGCGGGCGGCCGCGTCGCGCAGGGCGGGCGAGGCGTCGGGGTCGACGGTGGTGGCGCGCAGCTCGGCGACGAGCGCGGCGACGGCGAGGGGGCGGCGGGGGCGGCCGGTGACGTCCCGCGGGGGGACGCCGAGCTCGGTGAGGAAACGGGAGGGCTGGTCGCCGTCGTCGGCGGGGGCCTTGACGGCGGTGACGACGAGGCGGTCGCGGGCGCGGGTGGCGGCGACGTAGAAGAGGCGGCGCTCCTCGGCGAGCAGAGCGCCGGGGGTGAGGGGCTCGGCGAGGCCGTCGCGGCCGATGCGGTCGGCCTCCAGGAGCGAACCGCGGCGGCGGAGGTCGGGCCACAGGCCCTCCTGGACGCCGGCGACGACGACGAGGGACCACTCCAGCCCCTTGGAGCGGTGGGCGGTCATCAGCCGGACGGCCTCGGAGCGGGTGGCGCGGGCCGTCAACAGGTCGGCGGCGATGTCCTCCGCCTCCAGTTGTTCGAGGAAGTTGAGCGCGCCGCGGCCGCCGGTGCGCTCCTCGGCGCGGGCGGCGGTGTCGAAGAGGGCGCAGACCGCGTCGAGGTCGCGGTCGGCGTTGCGGCCGGCCGCGCCGCCGCGGCGGGCGCTGCGCTCCAGCCGCTGCGGCCAGGGCGTGCCGTCCCAGAGGACCCACAGGGCCTCCTCGGCGGTGCCGCCGCCCTGGAGCAGCTCGCGGGCCTTGCGCAGGAGCAGGCCGAGGCGCTGCGCTCCGCGGGCGTAGGCGGGGTCGTGGGCGGTGAGCCGCTCGGGCTCGGCGAGGGCGCGCGCGAGCAGTACGTCGGAGGGCGCGGGCACCTTGACGCCTGCGGCCCGCTCCTCGTCACGCAGGGCGCGGCCCAGACGCCGCAGGTCGGCGGCGTCCATCCCGCCGAGGGGGGAGGCGAGCAGGGTGAGCGCGGCCTCGACCGTGACGCCTCCGGCGGGGTCGCCTCCGGCGGGGTCGGCAGGGTGCGCGGGGCTCGGCCCCGGACCCGCGTCGACGGCGTCGGTCTCGCCCCCGACAGGGTCGCCTCCAGCGGGGTCGACGGGGCTCGCGGGGCTCAGCCCCGGGCCCGCGCCGACGGCGTCGGGCTCGGCTCCGGCGGGGTCGGCGGGGTTCGCCGGACCCGCGTCGACGGCGTCGGGCTCGGCTCCGGCGGGGGACGTCTCCCGCCCACCCGCCCCGACCGTGCGAGCCGGCTCGCCCACCTGGTCGCCTCCGGCGGGGTTGCCGGGGACCGGCCCGACGGTGTCGCCGGCCGTCCCCCGGCCCGCGTCCCTCGCCGTGCCGACGGAGCCGGTCGAAGCCTCGGCCCCGTCGGAACCGCCCAGCAGACCGGCAACAGCCTCCGCACCCGCTCCCACGGCGCCACCCGAACCCGGCTCGGCCCCGTCGGAGCCGCCCACCGGACCGGGCGCCGCGGCATCGGCGTCGGCCGAGGTGGCCGCGACGCGGAGGGCCGTCAGCAGGGGGCTGACCGCAGGTTCGTGGCGCAGGGGGGTGTCCGCGCCGTCCGTTTCCACCGGGACTCCCGCCGAGATCAGGGCACGGCGCATCGCCGGGAGGGTGCGGCCGCCCGCGCGGACCAGCACGGCCATGTCCTGCCAGGGCACCCCGTCCTCCAGGTGGGCCCGCCGCAGGATGTCGGCGATGTTGTCCAGCTCGGCGCCCGCCGTCGGGTACGTGAAGACCTCCACCCGCCCGCCGTCCCGGACCGGCGCGAGGTTCCGGTGGGCGCGGACCGACTCGGCGGGCAGTCGCGGAACCGGCATCCGGGTGGTGAGCAGCCGGGTGGCCGCCAGCAGGGCCGCACCGGAGCGGCGGCCTACGGTGAGGGCCTTGACCCGCGCGCCGGGAAAGGCCGACTCGAAGTCCAGGACGTTGTTGATGTCGGCGCCGCGGAAGGCGTAGATCGACTGGTCGGGGTCGCCGAAGGCGACCAGCGTGCCCCCCGGACCGGTCAGGGCGCGCAGCAGCCGCAGCTGCGAGGCGTCCGTGTCCTGGTACTCGTCCACGAAGATCGCGTCGTAGGCGGAGGCGAGGGACGGGGTGCGCTCCGCGAGGAGCACCGCCCGGTGCAGGAGTTCCGCGTAGTCCAGCGTGCCCTGCATGTCGAGGACGTCGAGGTACTCGGAGAGGAACGCCGCCGCCGCCTTCCAGTCCGGGCGGCCGATGCGGTCGGCGAACGAGGACAGGGCCGCGGGGCCCAGCCCCAGCTCGCGGGCGCGTGCCAGGACGGCCCGGACCTCGTCCGCGAAGCCGCGCGTGGTCAGCGCGGCCCGCAGGTCGTCCGGCCAGCGGATGGAGCGGATCCGGCGCTGGCCCTCCAGGAGGGTGCGGACCATCACGTCCTGCTCCGGGCCGGACAGCAGGCGCAGCGGGTCGGCGAAGAGGTCGGAGTCCTGGTGGGCGCGGACCAGTCCGTAGCAGAAGGAGTGGAAGGTGGTGGCCTGCGGTGCGCGGGCGCCGCCGAGGCGCAGCGCGGCCCGGTCGCGCAGCTCCACCGCCGCCTTGCGGCTGAAGGTGAGGATGAGGATCCGGGCGGGGTCGGCGCCCGCTTCCACCCGGGCGGTGACGGCTTCGACCAGCGTGGTCGTCTTCCCGGTGCCCGGTCCGGCGAGGACCAGCAGTGGTCCGCCGGCGTGGTCAACCACCGCACGCTGCGCTGCGTCCAGCACAGGGGGATCCACCCGTTCCGGCCCGGTACGCACGAGGCGGTACGCGTCGGGGGTCCGCGTACGCCGCCGTTCGGTGCGGTCGGAGGAAGAGGTGATCACGTGGGGTGCCGGTCCTGGTGGGTCTGCGGGGTGTGGCGGTGCTGCCGTGACGGCTCGCGCGGATGCCGCCGCGGAAGCCGAAGAGGCAACGCTACGGCAACCGGCCGACGCCGCGCAGTCCCCCCGGGTACCCCGGACGGGCGTTCGGGCCGTCGCCCGATCGCCCGTCCGGGCCCCGCATGGCCGAAGCTGTCAGGTGTGAGCCTCGTCGCGCGTGCCGTCCTGTCCGCCGTCCTGTCCGGGGGACCCGTCCCAGCGCGCCCGGCGCATGTCCAGCCGCGGCTCGCCGCCCGCCGTCAGGCGCAGCGGGGTGCCCTCCGTCCGGTAGTGCTCCAGGGCGCGCACCTCGTGGCCGGGCAGCGGCAGGCCGTCCGCCCGCACCACGCGCCACCAGGGCACGGCTCCCCCGTACAGGGCCATGACACGCCCGACCTGGCGCGGTCCTCCCTCGCCGAGCCACTCGGCGACGTCCCCGTACGTCATCACCCGGCCGGGCGGAATACGCTCGGCCACCTCCAGTACGTGCTCCGCGTAGGCGGGCAGCTCCTCACTCATTCGGCACATGGTGCAGTACGTCGGCCGCGCTGCGGCGGAAGTCTCGCTTCCGTACCGGCGCGCACCCTGATGCCCCGCCGGCCCGTCGGTCCGTGCCACCATCTTCCGGGCGGTGACTGGTGATACGTGATCAAGAAGAGACGGATGTGACGACGAAGGAGCAGGGTGTGAGCCCTCCGGACGGCGCGGCGACCGACGACGGCGCACGCCCTGACGACGGCCGCGCCGCCCGCCCCGAACCCGTCCCCGAGCCCCGTCCGGAGCCCCCGCGGCCCGACGGCCGCAACGGCGGGGCCGGGGCGAGGGCCAGGGCCAAGGCCCAGCCCGCCGCGGAAGCGAAGGCCACCGAAGCCGGGGCGGCCGGGGCCGGGTCCGCCGAAGCCGGGGGCCCGCACGGCCACGCCACCACGGACGCCGACCGGGTCGAGGTCGACGAACCGCTGCTCGCCGCCCGCGTGCACCGGCCGTCCGACCTCGTACGCCTGCTCGTCGGCATCCTCGGTATCGCCGTGCTCCTCGCCGTCGCCGCCTTCGCCCACGGCACCACCGTGGGTCTGGAGGAGGACATCAGCAAGGGCACCGGCCAGGCCCCCGCCCTGCTGATCAAGGTCGCCGCGCTGGTGTCGAGCATCGCGGTGCTGCTGCTGCCCGTCGCCTTCGCCATCGAGCGGCTGATCAAACGCGACGGGCTGCGCATCGCCGACGGTGTGCTCGCGGCCGTCCTCGCGCACGGCGTCACCCTCGCCACCGACCTGTGGGTCTCGCAGGCCGCCCCCGAAACCATCCAGGACGCTCTCACCCGCCCCGCGGCCGGCGGGACCCTCACCGACCCGGTGCACGGCTACCTCGCGCCCGTCATCGCGTACATGACCGCCGTCGGCATGACCCGCAGACCCCACTGGCGCGTCGCGCTGTGGGTGGTCCTGCTGCTCAACGCCTTCGCCATGCTGGTCAACGGGTACACCACCCCCTTCTCGATCATCCTCACCGTGCTGATCGGCTGGAGCGTCGCCTACGGCACCCTGTACGCCGTCGGCTCGCCCAACGTGCGCCCCACCGGACAGCACCTGCTCGCCGGACTGCGCCGGGTCGGCTTCCAGCCGGTCAGCGCGATGCGCGCCGAGATGCCCGAGGGCCCCGAGCCCTCCGAGGCCAACGACCGGGGCCGGCGTTACCACGTGACCCTGGAGGACGGGCCTCCGCTCGACGTCACGATCGTCGACCGCGAGCAGCAGGCCCACGGCTTCTTCTACCGGGTCTGGCGCCGGCTCACCCTGCGCGGCATCACCACCGGGCGCAGCCTGCAGTCGCTGCGCCAGGCGCTGGAGCAGGAGGCGCTCCTCGCGTACGCGGCCATCGCGGCCGGTGCGAACGCGCCGAAGCTGATCGCCACCTCCGAGCTCGGTCCGGACGCGGTGATGCTCGTGTACGAGCACCTGGACGTCCGGCCCCTCGACGCGCTCGCCGACGAGGAGATCACCGACGAGCTGATCCACCACACGTGGGAGCAGGTACGGGCCCTGCAGTCGCGGCGGATCGCACACCGCCGGCTCACCGGGGACGCCCTCGTGGTGGATCGTTCCGGCAATGTCATCCTCACCGACCTGCGCGGCGGTGAGATCGCCGCGGGCGATCTGGTCCTGCGCATGGACATCGCCCAGCTGCTGACCACGATCGGCCTGCGGGTCGGCGCGGAGCGCGCGGTGGCCTCGGCCGTGTCGGTGCTCGGCCCGGACGCGGTGGCGGACTGTCTGCCGCTGCTCCAGCCGATCGCGCTGAGCCGTTCCACCCGGGCGACGCTGCGCAAGCTGGCCCGGGAGCGTGCGGAGCGGCAGAGGGAGGCCGTGCTGGAGTCCTCGCGGGCGGCGAAGGCGGCGCGCGAGGCGGAGTCCGCGGCCTCCGCGACCCCGGTGTCCGCCTCGGCGGCCGCCGACCGCAAGGCCGAGAAGAAGGCCCTGGAGGACGCGCTGGACGGAGCCCGCGAGGAGGATCTGCTGACCCAGATCCGCCACCAGGTACTGCTGATCCGCCCGCAGGCGCCGGTGGAGCCGGCCCGGCTGGAACGGATCCGGCCGCGGACACTGGTCTCGTTCATCGCGGGCGCCTTCGGTCTGTACTTCCTGCTCACGCAGCTCGCCCACGTGGACTTCGCGACGATCATCGCCGACGCGGAGTGGGGCTGGGTCGGGGCGGCGCTCGCCTTCTCGGCACTGACGTACTTCGCGGCGGCGATGAGCCTGCTGGGCTTCGTGCCGGAGCGGGTGTCGTTCCTGCGGACCGTGATCGCGCAGGTGGCCGGGTCGTTCGTGAAGCTGGTGGCCCCGGCGGCCGTCGGCGGTGTCGCGCTGAACACCCGGTTCCTGCAGCGGGCGGGTGTCCGGCCCGGGCTGGCCGTCGCGAGCGTGGGCGCCTCCCAGCTGTTCGGACTGGCCAGCCACATCGTGCTGCTGCTGTCCTTCGGCTATCTGACCGGGACCGAGAAGACCCCGGAGATGACCCCGTCCCGGGCGGTCATCGCGGGTCTGCTGACGGTGGCCGTACTGGTGCTGGTGGTGACGGCCGTCCCGTTCCTGCGGAAGTTCGTCGTGACCCGGGTACGGGCGCTGTTCGCGGGCGTGGTGCCGCGCATGCTCGACGTGCTCCAGCGGCCGAAGAAGCTGCTGACCGGCATCGGCGGGATGCTGCTGCTGACGGGCTGCTTCGTGATGTGCCTGGACGCGTCGATCCGGGCGTTCGGCGGCGGCGAGGCCATCAGCTACGCGAGCATCGCCGTGGTGTTCCTGGCGGGCAACGCGCTGGGCTCGGCGGCCCCGACGCCGGGCGGTATGGGTGCGGTGGAGACCACCTTGACCCTCGGTCTGATCGCGGCGGGGCTGGAGAAGGAGGTCGCCTTCTCGGCGGTGCTGCTGTTCCGCCTGATGACCTTCTGGCTGCCGGTGCTGCCGGGATGGATCTCCTTCAACTTCCTGACCCGCAAGGAAGCCATCTAGCCTCCGGCTCCGGTCGGCGGATTCGGCACCGGCTCCGGCTCCGGCCGGCGGATTCGGCTCCGGCTCCGGCTCCGGCTCCGGCTCCGGCTCCGGCCGGCGGATTCGGCACCGGGGCGCTCCCGTACCCGCTACGGCGCTTCGCGCCCGCGCCTCAAACGCCGGCGCGGCTGGGAGAGCCGCCCGGCGGGGGCGATGTCCGAGATGGGTGGCAGCATGCGTCCATGAGTGAAGACCTGGACAGCCGTTGCCCGTTCGACGATCCGGCCGCGGTGCTGCGTGCGGACCGGGCGGCTCTGCGAGGTGGGTCCGCCGGTGAAGGGGGCGTCGGGCGGGAGGTGTTCACGCAGGCCGAGGCCGTCTTCGGGCGGGCCGGGGTGGGGCGCGCGGAGTTCGCCTCCTGGCTGCACTTCGCCGCGACCGTGCTCGGGCACCACGACTACGCCGCCCGCGTCGCCGAGGCCGAACCGGGACTGCCCTGGCGGACGGTGTGGGCCTGGTGGCGGCCGGTCGGCGCCTACGTGGCGGAACCGAACCTCAGCGGCGACCACACCGCCGAGGTGTACGACCTCGACGGGGGCGCGGCCTTGAAGGTGTGGGCCCTGTGGTGCGAGGACACCTGGTTCGACCTGGACACGGGCCGCCGGCTGCCCGCACCGGCCGACGGGGAGGCCGTGAGACGGGACGGGGACGACCCCGACGGCGCCCGGCTGTTCGACCCGGACGAGGATGGCCGGCTGCTGCACTGCCCCGGCACCTGGGAGGAGCCGGTCCCGCTCGGCGGCGGCCGGTACCTGTACGTGGAGGACCGCGGGGTCGTGGTGGTGGAGGAGAACGCCGCCGCGCTCGCCGGCTGGCCCCGGGGCGGCGCCGACACCGGCTCCTGGGAATCCGCCGAGGACGCCCCGTGGTTCCGCCCGGGCACGCGCGGCTCCGGTCCGCTCACCGCGGCCGGGCTCGCCCGGACCTTCGGCGAGGCACGGGTCACCCGCGTCCCCGGCGAAGAGCTCCCGGACGCGCTGGAGCACCGGGCCACCCGGGAGTTCCTGAGCGAGGTCGGACTGCCGCGCCACTGGGCCGCGGGCGTCAGCTCGTTCGAGGCCGCCCCGGAGTTGCTGCGGCCGCTGACCTCGACGGCCCCGGAGGCGGGCGACGAGGACCTCCTGCACCTGGGGACCTTCGACTTCGGGTACACGGACCCGGGCCTGGTGGGCGTCCACCGCGTCACCGGGGAGGTGCGCATGTACCAGGAGTCCGTCATCCCGCTGGCCCGGGACGTGGCGGCCTTCACCGGGCTCCTGGAGAGCGTGCGCCGGTACATGGGCGCCTGCTGGTCCCCGTACCCGGCCGAGGACGGCATCGGGGCCTTCCACGAGGCGGTGCGGGCCCTGGACCCCGGGGCGCAGGCCGACGGCTCCCCCTCCGCCGAGACCTGGGAGCACCTGTTCGCCGCGATCACGGAGCTGAGCGTGTACGGCTACTGACCGGAGCCCGGGCCGACGGGACCGGGCGGGCACGCCCCCCGTTCGGGTCAGCGCACGGGCGGGGTCGCCGCGGGGCGCACAGGATGGGGACATGCCGACACACGCCTGGCGGGTCACCGCCGCCGCCACGCTCGCCGCCGGGCTGCTCGCCACGGCCGCCTGTTCCGGGGACGGCGACGGGAAGAAGACGACGGCCGACGGCACCCCGGAGGTCAAACCGCTGAAGTGGGGCGACTGCGAGGCCCCGACCGCCGCCCAGGGCGGTGGTCAGGCCCCGCCCAAGGACTGGCAGTGCGCCACCCTCGACGTCCCGCTCGACTACGCGAAACCCGAGGGCGAGACGATCCCGATCGCCCTGATCCGGGCCAAGGCGCGGGACCAGAAGAACCGGCTGGGCTCGCTGGTCTTCAACTTCGGCGGCCCCGGCGGCTCCGGGATCAGCACGCTGCCGGGCGCCGCGAAGGAGTACGAGGCCCTGCGCGCCCGGTACGACCTGGTGAGCTTCGACCCGCGCGGGGTGGGCGGCAGCGACCCCGTCCTGTGCCAGGACGACAAGCAGCTGGACCAGTACTTCGCCGAGGACTCCTCCCCTGAGACCCCGGAGCAGGAGAAGGCCTTCGTCGAGAACATCCGCAAGTACCAGGAGGCCTGCAAGAAGAACTCCGCCGCACTGCTCCCCCACGTCGGCACCGAGAACGCCGCCCGCGACCTGGACCGCATCCGCCAGGCCCTCGGCGACGAGAAGCTGAACTACTTCGGCATCTCCTACGGCACGGAGCTCGGCGGGGTCTACGCCCACCTCTTCCCGAAGAACGTCGGCCGGGCCGTCTTCGACGCCGTCGTGGACCCGACCAAGACGGCCGAACAGAGCGCCCTGGGCCAGGCCAAGGGCTTCCAGCTCGCGCTCGGCAACTTCGCCCAGGACTGCGTGGACCGCGGTGACGAGTGCCGGCTCCAGGGCAGCACGCCCCAGGAGATCGAGGCCGGCATCATCAAGCTGCAGAAGGCGCTGGCCGCCAAGCCCATCCCGGGCATCGGGGAGCGGATGCTGACCGAGAACCAGGCGACCAACGGCATCGCCCAGGCCCTGTACTCGAAGGAGCTGTGGCCGCTGCTGGAACAGGGCCTCGACGAGGCGGAGGGCGGCCAGGGCCAGCTGCTGATGGCCCTGTCCGACGCCCTCAACGGCCGTGACCAGCAAGGGCGTTACAGCAACATCGGCGCGGCCAACACCGCCGTCAACTGCGTGGACGACAAGGAGCGCTACACCCTGGAGCAGACGAAGGCCAAGCTCGCGGAGTTCCGTGCCGCGTCGCCGGTCTTCGGGGACCTCCTCGGCTGGGCCATGCTGTCCTGCACCGGCTGGCCGGTCCCGGGCACCTGGGAGACCCCCGACGTCTCGGCGCCGGGCTCCGACCCGATCCTGGTGATCGGCAACACCGGCGACCCGGCCACCCCGTACGAGGGCGCCCGCAAGATGGTGGAGCGGCTCGGCCCGGGCGTGGGCGTGGAGCTCACCTACAAGGGCGAGGGGCACGGCGCGTACAACAGCGGCGACCCGTGCGTGCAGAAGGCGGTCGACACCTACCTGCTGGACGGCAGGGCCCCGGCGTCGGGCACCGTCTGCACCGCGGCCGCGGACCCGACGGCGCCGACCGGGGTGCCGGAGCAGCCGACGCCCGCCTGATCCGGTCCGCGGCCCGGGGTCCGGGTCCTGGCCCGGGTCCGAAGTCGCGCACGCCGAAGGGGCCGCACCTCGCGATCGAGGTGCGGCCCCTTCGGGTCACAGCGGGTGGGCCCGGCGTCCGGCGTCCGGCGTCCGGCGTCCGGTCTAGTAGACCGGCTTCTCGGGCTCGATCTGGTGGACCCAGCCGATGACGCCGCCGCCGACGTGCACCGCGTCCGCGAAGCCCGCGGACTTCAGGACCGCGAGGACTTCCGCACTGCGGACACCCGTCTTGCAGTGCAGGACGATGCGCTTGTCCTGCGGCAGGTCCTGGAGGGCGGTACCCATCAGGAACTCGCCCTTGGGGATCAGCTTCGCGCCCGGGATCGAGACGATCTCGTACTCGTTGACCTCGCGGACGTCGATGATCTCGATGGGCTCGTCGGTGTCGATCCACTCCTTGAGCTGCTTGGGAGTGATCGTCGAACCGGCGGCCGCCTCCTGGGCCTCCTCCGACACGACGCCGCAGAAGGCCTCGTAGTCGATGAGCTCGGTGACGGTCGCGTTCGGACCGCAGACCGCGCAGTCGGGGTCCTTGCGGACCTTGACCTGGCGGTACTGCATCTCCAGGGCGTCGTAGATCATCAGGCGGCCGACCAGCGGCTCGCCGACACCCGTGAGGACCTTGATCGCCTCGGTGACCTGGATGGACCCGATGGACGCGCAGAGCACGCCCAGCACGCCGCCCTCGGCGCAGCTCGGGACCATGCCCGGCGGCGGGGGCTCCGGGTAGAGGCAGCGGTAGCAGGGGCCGTGCTCGGACCAGAAGACCGAGGCCTGGCCGTCGAAGCGGTAGATCGAGCCCCACACGTACGGCTTGTTCAGCAGCACGCAGGCGTCGTTCACCAGGTAGCGCGTGGCGAAGTTGTCCGTGCCGTCGACGATGAGGTCGTACTGGCTGAAGATCTCCATCACGTTCTCGGCTTCGAGCCGCTCTTCGTGAAGGACCACGTTCACGTACGGGTTGATGCCCAGCACGCTGTCGCGGGCCGACTCGGCCTTGGAGCGGCCGATGTCCGCCTGGCTGTGGATGATCTGGCGCTGCAGGTTCGACTCGTCGACCTCGTCGAACTCCACGATGCCCAGCGTGCCCACACCGGCCGCGGCGAGGTACATGAGGGCGGGCGAGCCGAGACCGCCGGCACCCACGGCCAGCACCTTGGCGTTCTTCAGGCGCTTCTGGCCGTCCATCCCGACGTCCGGGATGATCAGGTGCCGCGAATACCGACGGACCTCGTCAACGGTGAGCTCAGCTGCTGGCTCGACCAGCGGTGGCAGCGACACGGGCACTCCGGAGGTGGGAGCATCCCCGCAGGTGCAGGGAGCGAACTGAATGGTTGTTCTCTCCGTAACACTGCCACGGCCGTCTTCATTCCAAGACACCTGTCCCGATCCGTGAGACGATTTCGTCCCAGTACGCGGGCATGGAGGCCCAGGGGTCACTGCCGCGCGTCCCGAGCCGGTCGGTGAACCAGATCGTGCCCGCCCCCTGCCAGCGGGCGATCCGCATCGCCTCCTCCAGGTGTGCGCGCGGCACCCCGTGGACGAGGTGGCAGAACCGCTCCGCCGGATGGTCCGCGGTCCATTCGGCCACCTGCGACCAGCGGTAGTCGGACCAGGCTCCGGAGAAGGTGACCAGCTGGTCGGCGGCCTCCGCGTAGCCCTCGTACGGATGCGTGCCGTGCCCGAGCACGATCCGCAGGTCCTCTCCGAGACCTCGCAGGGAGTCCACGACCCGGCTCACCGAGGCCAGTTCGGCCTTGTCGGCCGGGGTTCCGGCCAGGTAGAAGCCGCCGACCCCGTACCAGTCGCGGAAGCGGTGGGCGTCGGAGACCAGCTCACCGAAGGACCGTGATCCGTCTCGCATCGCGAGATGGCCGAGGATCATGCCGCCCGCCCGGCGCAGCCTCGCGGCCGCTTCCGTGCAGTGCGGGTCGGGCCGGCCGCCCGGGCCGTCCGCGACGTTCAGCACGGCCCAGTGCAAGGGGGTGCCGGGCCGGGTCAGCTCGGCCCACTCGACGGGGGCGAGCAGCGGGTGCGCGTAGCCGGGGATGCCGAGACCGAGGCGGCCGGCCTCGGTCGCGGCGGCGGTCATGGCCCCGGGCGGCGTCGTCAGATGCGGCACGCCGCCTCCATCCAGATGTCCGCGAGGGATTCCTCCAGGTTGATCCGGGGCCGCCAGCCGAGCCGGTCCCGGGCCGTACGGACATCCGCCTGCTGCCAGGCTCCGCAGCCGTCCGGGTAGGGGTACGGCTGCGGGGCCGTGGCGGCCATCTGCTCGGCGGTGGCCTCGGAACGCGGGGATCCGATGCCGGCCAGTCCGGCCGGGCGGCCGGGGTGCCCGTGCGCCTGCTGGGGTCCGTGCGGGACGTCCAGCTCGTGCAGGGCGCCCCCGTACCCGGCGACCCGGGCCAGGACCGCGGCCGCGTCGCGCAGCCGGACCGCGCGGCCGGTGCCGATGTTGACCACACCCTGGGCGGCGGACAGCGAGGCGGCGTGCACGGCCCGGGCCACGTCCCGTACGTCCACGAAGTCGCGCTGCACGCCGAGCCCGCTGAGCTTCAGCTCGCCGTCGCCCGCCTGCATCGCGCGCCGCATGGCCTCGGCGAGCCGGCCCAGCGGGGAGCCGGCGGGGGTGCCGGGACCGACGGGCGAGAAGATCCGCAGGACGACGGCGTCCAGCCCGGAGCCCAGGACCAGCTCGGTGGCGGCCAGTTTGCTCACGCCGTACGGTCCGCCCGGTCTCGGCACGGCGTCCTCGGCCGTGGACGATCCGGGCTGGCTGGGCCCGTACTCGGCGGCGCAGCCGAGCTGCACGAGCCGGGCCCCGCAGCCGCTGCGGCGCAGGGACTCGCAGATCGTGGCGACGGCGACGGTGTTGTGCCGGGTGAGTTCCCGGGCCCCGCCCCGGGTGGCTCCGGCGCAGTTGATGACGACGCCCGGGTGGACGGCGTCGAGGAAGCGGGTCAGCGCTCCGGGGCTGCCGGTCGCGAGGTCGAAGCGGACGTCGGCGTCGTCGCCGCGGCCGAGCGCGGTGAGCTGGACGGCGGGGTCGGCGAGCAGCCGGTCGGCGACGTAGCGGCCGAGGTATCCGTTGGCTCCGATCAGCAGCACCCTCATCGCGTGACCCCTTGGTTGGTTGGCTGGCCGGTCATGTCTGTTTCTCCTTGCGGACGGATGGACGGGTGGGTGGGGCGGGGTACGGGCAAAGCGCCTCGGCGTCGGCTCCGAAGGTCTGGGGACGTCCGGCGGACGTCAGGGCCGCGCATGCGCGGAGGCGCGGGCCAGGGCGAGTACGGCGTGCACGAGGAGTCCGGCCGCGGCGCGGCGGCGAGGGCCGCCTCCGGGACGGGGACCAGGGCGAGGGCGAGGGCCGCGCCGACGGGTACGCGGTGCGCTCCGTGCCGCAGCAGGAGCCGGGTCAGGAAGAGCAGCAGCGCGAGGGGCACGGCCACCGGGAGCGGCGTCCCGGCGAGCACGGCGGCCGCGGCGGCGGCCCCGGTGAACAGGGCGACGGCCGCCAGCAGCAGCGGACGTGCCCGGTCCGCGAAGTCCTCCAGGCCCCGGCTGGCGTCGAGCCGGGCCCGCGCCCCGGCGGCGAAGGCGACGGCGGCCAGGTGCCCGGGTACGACGGCCAGCGCGAGGCCGACGGCGAGGGCGGTGCCGTGCCGGTAGACGGCCCAGCCGGCGACGGCCGCGGCCAGTACGTGCGCCACGTAGGGGAACCGGCCCCCGGCGGGCCGCCCGGGCAGGACGAGGGCGGCGGCGACGGCGGCCACGGCGGCGGCCCCGGCCCACGCCTGCCCGGCGGCGGCCGCGGCGCAGGCGAGGGCGGCGGGCAGCAGGGCGTAGCCGAAGCCGCGGAACGCGGCGGGGCCGGCCGGGCCCAGGGTGGGCGCGGCGGCGGTGACCTCCTCGTGGGGGCTGCGCGCGTACAGCTCCTCGGCGAGCGAGAAGACGTCCCGGTGCCGGAACCGCGCGGCGGTGCGGTCGGTGATGCCGTGGGCCTCCAGCCCGGCGGCGATCTCCAGGGGGTCCACCGCGCGCTCGCACAGCTCCCGGTGCCGGTGCAGCAGGGCCTTGACGGGATCCCCGCCGCCCCGCCGCCGGACCGGCCGCGCACCCGTCCCGGCCCCGCCGATGGCGATCCCGCTCCCGCGCTGTGCGGCTTCGGCCTCGCCGGCGTTCGAGGCGCGGGGGTCCGTTGGCAGCGCCCCTGGTAACGGCGCCGCGCCGGACCGTACACGGGACGTCGGCATCACGTCTGCGGCACCGCTGCCGGGGCTCCGCCCCGGACCCCGCGTCTCAAAGGCCGGCGAGGCTGAGAACGGGGCGGAGAATGCCGCCGTCGGGTCTGAAGAAGCCGGGAGTCGGGGGTCGGCGGTGGTCATACGGCGGCCTCCGAGGACGGCTCCGGGGCGGGAGCCCAGGTCGGGCTGGTCCAGTGGCCCGGCACCCTGGCCTCCGGGGGCCGGGCGAAGGGGATCTCGCCGCCGGGCCGTACGGAGCCCTTGGCCAGCAGCCGCAGGTAGATCTCCTCGAAGGCGGCCACGTTCTGCTCGACGGTGAACAGCTCCAGGGCCCGCGCCCGGGCGGCGGCGCCGAGCCGCTGCGCGCGCTCGGGGTCCTGCAGCAGGGACAGGCAGGCCTCGGCGAGCGCGCGGGGGTTGCGCGGCGGGACGACGAGCCCGGTGCCCCCGATGACCTCGCAGACCGCGCCCACGTCGGTGGAGACGGTGGCGCGCCCGCAGAGCATCGCCTCGGCGAGGGTGACGGGGAAGCCCTCGATCACGGAGGACAGGACGACGACGCGCCCGGAGCCGTACGCGTCGGCGGTGGTGGGGGCGTCGGGTCCGCCGATCTCCTCGAAGGTGACCGGGTTCTCCCCGGCCGTGACCGAGTCGGCGGCCTCGTCGGGGAAGAGCTGGGCGGCCAGGGAGCGGCAGTCGGCGAGGTAGCCGGGAGCCTCGGCCGTGGCAAAGATCCGCAGCCGGGTGCCGGGCTCGGCCCGGCGGACTTCGGCGAAGGCGTGCAGCAGGGCGATGAGGTCCTTGGCGGGCTCTATCCGGCCGACCCACACCAGCGTGTCGGGGTCCCCGCGGTCGGGGGCCTCGCCGACGGTGGTGAATCGGTCCGCCTCCATGCCGGGGTAGACGGTCCTCAGCCGTTCCCGGGAGGCCCCGCACCGCTCCTGCCAGCGCCGGGCGTGCGCGTTCCCGGGGGTCAGGAAGTCGGCCCGGGCGTAGATCTCGGTGGCCAGCCGCAGCTGGAAGGCCGTGAGCAGGGCCCGTACGGCGGGGCGGGTCTCCCGCTCGCCGCGGGTGTCGAGCTGGGACAGGTAGTGGGCCCGGAGCTGGACCCCGTACTCGGTGACCAGCAGCGGGACCCCGAAGAAGCGTTTGGCCAGGAGTCCGGGGAGTGCGGCCACGCCGCCCGCGGCCGCGTGACAGATGTCGGTCCCGCCGAGACCGCCGCCGCCCCGGGTGTCCTCCCCGTACCAGTCGAGGGACAACGGCCGGAGCATGACCTCCAGTTCGTCCACGAACTCCAGCAGGTCGGCCACCTGCGCGGTCTGTACGGTTCGTGCGGCGCCCGGCGCCCGGCAGGCGGACTCCAGGGCCCGCACCGCGGACTCGGAGCGCAGGGCCGCGTACATCCCGCCCTGTTCCCGGGCGAGTCCGGCGAGCCCGTACAGCCCGGCCGCGAAGGGCTCCGGCTCGCCGGCGCAGATCCCGCGGACCAGCTCCTTGAAGCAGTCGGCGAACCGGCGGCGTTCCCGTCGGGAGTAGGTCCGTCCGTCGTCGGCGGGGGCCCACAGGGGGGCCGTCCGGACCCGGGTGACGTGCTCGGGCAGCGGCACCCGGGCGCGTTCCTGCTCGGCGCTGCGGCTCAGTGCGTAGATCTCGAACTCGTGCTGCGGGAGACCGCGCACGAGCCGGTCGCACCACAGCCTGGCCTCTCCCGTCGCATACGGATAACCACCTTCCGTGAGCAGTCCGATCCGCACGAGTGGCACCCCCGATCTCCCGTTCAGGCGGTCGCCGTTCGGTCAGGCGACCCGCCGCGGGAGAACTCAAGCGGATACGCCGGTGGCGCGACGGACGGTTGTCCGTCGCGCCACCGGAAGGGGTGAAGAGTCGTAACTTTCCCGTACGGTTCGCGTTCGAGCACGCTAGAAGTACAGCCTCGGGACGGGCCCGGGCCGCCGGCGCCGCGCTACGCGAGGACCTCCTGCCGCGTCCTGCGGCGGCCGGCCGCCAGCGCGGGGTCCAGGGCCGGTACGGCGGCCAGCAGCTGCCGGGTGTAGGGGTGGGCGGGGCGGTCGTAGACCTCGTCCACGGGACCTTCCTCGACGATCTCCCCGGCCCGCATGACGGCCACCCGGTCACTGACCTGCCGGACCACCGCCAAGTCGTGCGCGATGAAGACCAGCGCGATGCCCAGCTCCCGCTGGAGCTCCGCCAGCAGGGCGGTGACCTGCGCCTGGGTGGTCACGTCGAGGGCGGACACCGGCTCGTCGCAGACGATCAGCCGGGGGCGGGGGGCGAGCGCCCGCGCGATGCCGACCCGCTGGCGCTGGCCACCGCTGAACTCGTGCGGGTAGCGGTCGTGGTGCCCGGCCTCCAGCCCGACGCGCAGCAGCAGCTCCTGCACCCGGGCCCGGACGGCCGCCTCGTCGCGTTCCCCGGCCGCGCGCAGCGGGTCGGCGATGGACTCCCCGATGCTGCGGCGCGGGTTGAGGGAGGCCACCGGGTCCTGGAAGACCATCTGCACGCCGCTCGCGATGCCGGTGACCGGGACGCCGTCGCGGCGTACCTGCCCGGAGCCGGGCTCCAGCAGTCCGACGAGCATCCGCCCGAGCGTGCTCTTGCCGGAGCCGCTCTCGCCGACGATCCCGAGGGTCTCGCCCGCGTGGACGGCGAGGGACACCCCGGCGACGGCGGCGACCTTGCGCCGGCCCCGCCCGAACTCCCGCCGCAGGGAGACGGCTTCGACGACGGGCACGTCCGCCGGTTCCTGCCCCGCCGGGGACTCTCCCAGCCCCGCCGGCGTTCGAGGCGCGGGGTCCGGGGCGGAGCCCCGGGAGTGGCGCGGCGCGTCCAGCCTCGGTACGGCGGCCAGCAGCGCACGCGTATACGGCTCCGCCGGTGCGGCCAGCACGGAAGCCACCGGACCCCGCTCAACGGCGGAGCCACCCCGCATCACCAGCACCTCGTCCACGCTCTCCGCCGCCACCCCCACGTCGTGGGTGACCAGCAGCAGGCCGAGCCCGCGCTCCTCGCGCAGCCCGTGCAGCAGGTCGAGTATCTGTGCCTGCACGGTGACGTCCAGGGCGGTGGTCGGCTCGTCGGCGATCAGCAGCCGCGGCTCGCACGCGAGTGCCATCGCGATCAGGGCCCGTTGCCGCATGCCGCCGCTGAACTCGTGCGGCCTCGCCCGGGAGCGGCGTGCCGCGTCCGGGATGCCCACCCGGTCGAGGACCTCGACGGCGCGGGCCCGGGCGGCCCGCCGGGAGACGTCCGCGTGGATCCGGTGGACCTCGGCGATCTGGTCGCCGATGGCCTGGTACGGGTCCAGGGAGCTCAGCGGGTCCTGGAAGACCATGGCGGCGGTTCCGCCGCGCAGTCGGCGCAGTTCGGCCGGCGAGGCCGTGGCCACGTCCGTGCCGCCGACCCGGACGGTGCCGCCGAGGCGGGCGCCCGTACCGCGGTGCAGGCCCAGCAGGGCCGCGGCCACGGTGGACTTGCCGCTGCCGGACTCGCCCACGATGCCGAGGGCGCGGCCCGCCTCCAGGGTGAAGGAGACCCCGTCCACGGCCCGTAGGCGCTCCCCCGATCCGCCGACCGGGAAGTCGACGACGAGGCCGGTGACCTCCACCAGTGCGTGCGTCATGCGAGGGTCACCCTTCGGTCCGCGGCGGCGTACAGCAGGTCGGCGACCGCGCCCGCGAGGACCACGGCCGTGCCGATCGTGAGGACGACGCCGACGACGACGGGCAGGTCCACGACCCGTACGCCGTCGATGAGCGTCTTGCCGAGGCCGGGGATCCCGAACAGCGACTCCGTCAGCACCGCGCCGCCGATCATCGTGCCGAAGTCCACGGCGCTGAGCGCGATCACGGGGGCCACGGCGCCGCGCACCGCGTGCCGGGTGACGACGGCCCGCTCCCCCACCCCGTAGGCGCGGAAGGTCCGGATGTGGTCCTCGGCGAGCGTCTCCAGGGTCGAACTGCGGGTGAGACGGGCGTACTTGGCGCTCTCGAAGAAGCCGAGCGTCACCCAGGGCAGGAGCAGGTTCCAGGCCCACTGCTCGGGGTCTTCGGTCAGCGGCACGTACGTCGGGAACGGCAGCCACTGGAGGTAGGCGCACACCGTCATGAGCAGCAGCAGCCCCAGGATGAAGACGGGGGTGCCGGTCCCGGCGAGGGTCACTACGGTCAGGACCCGCTCGGTGATTCCGCCGCGGCGCAGCGCGGAGAGCAGTCCGGTGCCGACGCCGACGACCAGCCAGATCACCAGCGCGCCCAGCGCCAGGGACAGGGTGGCGGGCAGCCGGTCCAGGACCAGGGCGGTGACCTGCTGGTCGTTCTGGTACGAGAATCCCAGGCAGGGCGCGTCGCAGTGCAGGACCTGCCCGGCGCCGCCGGAGTGGTCCCGGCCGGCCAGCAGCCCCTGGAGGAAGTGCAGGTACTGGGTGAGGGCGGACTCGTCGAGCCCGAGCTGTTCGCGGACCTGGGCGATCTGCGCCGGGTTGCAGCGCTCTCCGCAGGCGAGGCGGGCCGGGTCGCCGGGGGCGAGGTAGAAGAGTGCGTAGACGACGACGGACAGGGCGAGCAGCACGAGCAGCGCGCCGCCGGTCCGTTTGAGGAGGAAGCGGGTCACGCCCGGAGCTCCTTTCTGGTGCCGACCCGCAGGCGGGAGCCTTCGCGCGGGTCGAGGGCCGTGCGGACGGCGTCGCCCAGCACGGTGGAGGCGAGCACGGTGACGAAGAGCAGTCCGGCGGGGAGCAGGACGTAGGCCGGGTCGGCGCGGAACCAGGTCTGCGCGCTGGAGAGCATCTGTCCCCAGGAGGGCGTGGGCGGCTTGACGCCGACGCCGAGGAAGGACAGCGAGGCCTCGGCCACGATGGCGGTGGGTACCTTGATCGCGGCGTAGGTGATGACGGGTGCGGCGAGCGAGGGCAGCAGTTCGCGGCGGGCGATGCCGAGCGTGCTCCTGCCCGAGAGGCGGGCGGCGTCGACGAAGTCGAGACCGCGCAGGGCGAGGGTCTGGGCGCGCACCATCCGGGCGGTGCCGCCCCAGTCGAGCAGTCCGATGACGAGGATCAGCAGCAGTGGCCGCGGGAAGGCGGGCGGGACGACCGCGGTGAGGGCGATGCCGATCACCAGCATCGGCAGCGCGATCATCACATCGGTGAACCGGCCGATGAGCTGGCCCGTGAGCCGGCCGCCGAGTCCTGCGGCGAGTCCGACCGCCACCCCGACGAGGGTCTGTACGAGGACGGCTCCCAGGGCGACGAGCAGCGAGATCCGCGCCCCGTACAGCAGCCGGGTCAGCAGGTCGCGCCCGGTGCCCGGCTCGACGCCGAGCAGGTGGTCGGCGGAGATCCCGCCGAAGGAGCCGAGCGGTACCCCGCCGCGCGCGGAGTCCACGAGGTCGTCGTGGTAGGCGTTCGGGTCCTGTCCGGTGAGCTGGGCCACCAGCGGTGCGGCGAGGGCGAGGAGGACGAGCAGGGTGATGGCCCCGGCGGCCGCGAGGGCCGCGGGCCGGCGGCGCAGGCGCCGCCAGACCTGGCGCGCGGTGCCCGCGCCCGGGGTGGTGGCCCCGGGCGCGGGCAGCGGCTGCTGCGGTACGGGGCGTTTCAGGGCGACGCTCACTTGACGGAGACCTGCGAGATGTCGAGGACGCCGGTCCAGTCGCTGATCACGACGTTCTTGACGTCCTTGCCGACGAGCCGCTTGTAGACCGGGTGGAAGAGGGGCACGGCCAGGGCCTGCTCACCGATCTTCTTGTCGAGTGCGCCCCAGCGCTTGCCGGCCGCCGCGAGGTCGGTCAGCTTGGCGATCTCGTCGATCTCGGCGTTCACGGCCGGGTCGTCCAGCTGCGCGTGGTTGTAGTTGGAGCCGTTGGTGACGATCTGCCGGCCGTCGAAGATCGGCGCGAGGAAGGGGGCGCCGGACGGCCAGTCGGCGCCCCAGCGGGAGAGGAAGAAGCCGGGGGTGTTCTTGACGTCCCAGCGCTTCTCGTTGAAGGCGTTGTTCTCCAGGCCCTCCAGCTTGACGGTGATCCCGGCGGCGCCGAGGGCCTGCTGCACGGCCGTGGCGACCTCGGGGCTGGTCTGGCGGTTCTGCGCGGTGGAGTGGGTCAGGGTGACGGTGATCCCGTCGGGGAATCCCGCCTCCGCCAGCAGCTGCCTGGCCTTGGCCGGGTCGCCGGTCTTCCCCGCCGGGAAGTGGTCGTACGGTGTGAAGCCGAAGGCCTCGCGCTCGGGCAGGAAGGTGGTGGCCGGTTCGGCCAGCGCGGATCCGCCGGCGGCGTTGATCACGCTGGTGCGGTTGACGGCGTGGGAGATGGCCTGGCGGACCTTCGGGTTGTCGAAGGGGGCCACCTTCGGGTTGAAGGCCAGGTAGTTGACGTAGCCGAAGTGGCCGGTGCCGACGCGTCCGGCGAGCTCCTTGTTCGCGCCGATCTGGGCGAGCTCCGCCGGGCCCAGGTTGGTGTCGGTGGTGATGGCGGCGGCGTCGGGGCCGGAGCTGGTGGTCAGGCGCTGGTTGATGACGGCGGCGTCCAGACCGGACCGGACGTCGATCCTGTCCGGGTAGGCCTTGCGCTCCTCGTCGGTCTTCTCGTCCCAGTGCTCGTTGCGCTCCAGGGTGAGGTGTTCGCCGTCGTTGTCGTTCTTGACGACCTTGTACGGGCCGGAGGAGACGGGGTGTTCCTCGTACGTGACCCCGGTGTCCTTGGCCTTGGGGACGGGCGCGAACTGCGTCTGCGTGGCGACGAAGGGGAACTCGCCCTCGGGCTTGCGGAGTTTGAAGACGATCGTCTTAGGGTCGGGCACGGTGATCGAGTCGAGTCCCTTGCCGCCGTCCTTGTACGGACCCTCGTACGCCTCCCCGCCGACCAGCCAGTCCCGCAGGTAGGGGGCCCCGCCCGAGAGCTCGGCGGCGAAGGACCGCTCGATGCCGTACTTGATGTCGGCGGTGGTGATCGGGGTGCCGTCCTCGTACTTCAGCCCGTCCTTGAGCGTGTACGTCCACTCGGTGGCGTCGGCGTTGGGCTTTCCGGTGTCGGTGGCCAGGTCGGGCACGACCTTGGTGCCGGCCGGGCCGTCCTCGCGGTTGCGGGTGGTCAGTGTGCGGAAGACCAGCGAGGGAACGTTTCCGCCGCCCGAGGTGTAGAGCCGGGCGGGGTCGAAGTCGCTCTGCGGCTCGGAGTTGAGGACGGTCAGGGTGCCGCCCTTCTGCGGGACGCCCGCGGCGCCCGGCTTGTCGCCCGAACCGGCTTTGTCCGCACCGCCCTCGGGCCCGCAGGCCGCGGCGCCCCCGGCCAGTACGAGGCTGACGGCGACGGCGGCCACGCGGCGCGCTGTGAGATGACGGTCGGGTCCGGCGGAAGACATGGGTGTGAAGACCTCTCGGCGTGAAGGAAGGCGGGAAGGCCACGCGAGGGGCAGCGGTCGGCGGCGGTACCGACGGGGTACCGGAGCATGAGGAAGCCGCGCCTGCGGGCGTGCGTACGCCCGGGCGCGGCGAAGGAACCTGAAAAGGGGTCGCGGCGCTTGCGGGCAGGCGTCAGCGACAGAGGATGTCGGCCACGCTGTGCGCGGTCACACCAAGCAGCGCCAGCTCTATGGCGGCGCTCGCGGTCATGGTGTGGCGGTGCGACATGCGGAGAACGATTGCCGATGATCGGACGGATTGTCAACGCGGATCCCCGCCCGACGGGCGGGCGGGGAGGGCGGCGCGTCGGTCAACTCTCGGGGAACACCCATGGGTTGGGCTTGCACTGGATGCCGTCGATGTTGAGGGACTTGGTCTGCTGCTGCATGACCGGGGCGAGCGCGCCCGGGGTGCGGCAGTTGACGTGGTCGTGGCCGAGCCGGTGGCCGACCTCGTGGTTGATGAGCATCTGGCGGTAGATGAACATCTGGTCCGGGCCGTAGGTCTCGGACCCCTGGGCCCACCGGAAGGCGTTGATCATGACCCGCTCGGTCCTGGCCGAGTCGCAGGAGACGTTGCCGACGACGGTGTCGAGGTCGGACTTGGCGCACCAGACCCCGGTGGTTCCGGGGCTGGCGAGGGTGATCACGAAGTCGGCGTTGCCGCCCGGCACCCGCTCGAAGGTCTTCGTGCCGCCGTGGCCCCAGCTGCGGTCGTCGTTGAGCGTGCGGTGGATCGCCTCGGCGAAGAGCTGCGCGTCCAGGCCGAGGCCCTGCTCGACGTCGACCCGGTAGCGCACGAGCTTGCCCTTGCCGGGGGCCTTGGCCACACCGGGCACGGTGTCGAAGGTCCCGGGCCCGGCGAGTTTCGCGTCGAGCGGGAACTGCACGGCCATCTTCTGTTCGTACGTCAGCTCCGCCTCGGGTGCGACCGCGGCCGGTGCGGCGGGCCCGGCGGGCATGGCTCCCTGCGGCGTCGCGCGGTCGTCCGACCGGGAGGCGCCCGCGTCGGCGCGGCTGTCGCCGACGGCGGCCTGCGCGCCGGACTTCTCGCCGTCCGCGTCCGAGGCCATCTGGCCGGCGACGACGACGGCGAGGACCGTGGTGACGGCGACGGCGGCGATGCCCGTGAACGTACGGGCCTTGCGGCCGCGGCCGGAGCCGGGCGGATCCTCGGCGGGAACGTCGGCATCGGCGTCGGCGGGTGCGCCTACGGATGCGGACGCGGACACGGGCGGGACCGGATCGACGGGCTTGCGCGGACCGGGCACCCGGCGCTGCGCGCCGGTGGAGGTGACGGGATCGGGGTCCGTGCCGAACGCGGCCGGCGGCGCCAGGGTGACCTGCGGGAAGCCCACCGCGGGGGTACCGAAGGCCGGGGTGTCGCAGTCACGCAACGCCGTGGGGGCCGGTGTGGCGGCGGTGGCCTCGTGCGGGCGCCGCACCCCGTGCCAGTCCCCGTACACGGAGTCGGGGCCGACCCCCCAGGCACCGCCGGACTCGTACTGCTGGGGGTGGCCCCCGGTCCGCGCGTCGGCGTAGGGCCGGTCCTGGGACACGTACCCCTGGTGGGTGACGGTCGGTTCGGGCCGGTACGCGGCGGGCGGTTCCTCGTAGGGCAGCGGCTCCGGCTGCGGCCGGACGGGTGCCGGAGCCGGAGCTGGGGCAGGGCCCTTGCGACTATGTCGTCCCACGGTCCTCAGCCTCTGCCGTCTTCGGTATATCGGTCACTGGCACCCGTTCCGGTGTCGCTCAGCAGCTCCCGGAACGCGGCGGCGACCGCTTCGGGGTACTCCATCATCGCCACATGTCCTGCCTCGGGCATGCACAGCAGCCGCGAACCGCGGAAGGCCGCGGCCGCCTTGTGCGCCATACGGTACGAGACCAGCTGGTCCCGGCCACCGTAGACCAGCAGCGAGGGCGCGAGGACCCGCTGCGCCTGCCGCCACAGTCCGTGCTGGCCACCGAGGGTGTAGGCGTCGACGATGCCGCGCGAGGAGCGCGTCATCGCCTCCCAGAAGTACGGGAGGGCCATCCGCCGCTCCATCTCCTCGACGGCGTTGCGGAATCCCTCGGGTGTCACCCGGGAGGGGTCCCCGTAGCAGAGCCCCGTCACCCCGCGGGTGCGCTGCTCGGCGCTGAGTCCCTGCGTCAGCCGGTTGAAGAGCCCGGCCACGCCGGGCAGGGCGAGCAGCGCGGTCGGCACGGCCGACTTCTGCACGCGCAGCTCGGGCAGGGCGGGCGAGATGAGGGTCAGGGTGCGCACCAGGTCGGGCCGGACGGCCGCGACGCGGGTGGAGACGGCTCCACCGAGGGAGTTGCCGACCAGGTGGACCGGGCCGCGTCCGGCGGCGTCGAGGTGCCGGATGACGGCGCGGGCGAAGGCGGTGACGGAGTAGTCCCGGTCCCCGGGTGGCGGTGACCAGCCGAAGCCCGGCAGGTCGAGGGCCTCGCCGTCGACGGTGTCGGCCAGCTGTGCCATCAGATCCGACCAGTTCTGCGAGGAACCGCCGAGTCCGTGCACGAACAGAGCGGGTGGCAGCCCCGCGCGCAGTGGTGGGCGGGCCCGGACGGCCAGTTCCAGGCCGGGCAGCGCAGTGGTGCGCAGCTGCTCCCCTTCGGCCACCCGAACGCCTCTCACCTGGGAGGACAGCTCTGTGGTGGACCGTACGCCCGGCAGCTCGGTCGAAGACATGCGGGCAATGTTACGAGACGATCACGTTCCACTTCTTGTGTTCACGGTCACAAATTCAAGCGGATCCGCATAGCGGTGCCTCCGCGATCCTCCTAGGCTCGTAAGTGAACACAAGGAAGCGAGGGGAGCGGCATGACTGTCGACCCTGCGGAGCCGGACACCTTCCGGGAACAGTTTCCGGAATCCCTCGATCCTGAGGCGCCCGAGGCTGATGTGGCGGAGCAGCTGGCCGATCTCCGGCCGGACGAGGACGACCCGATCACCGAGCGGACGGCCGACGGGGTCACGGACGGCGACGCCGTCGAGCAGGCACGGGTGGTGCCGCTGGACGAGGACGACTACCGCTGACCGCCAGCCGACCGAGCACCGGCCAAACCCCTGATCACCCTGCTGATCAAACCGCTGACCAGCGCCTCCGGGCCGTCCGTACCGCGAGAAAACTCGGCTTGGACCCTCCAGATTCGGTTACCGAAAAGTACGATGGCGGCGCGGCGCAGAGCGCACTGTGTTCTTAGAGAAAGTGGGAGGCGGCGTGACAGCCATCGAGCAGACCGAGGCAGCGCGTCCGCGGGGCACGCGACTGCCGCGCCGAGCCCGGCGCAACCAGCTGCTGGGCGCGGCCCAGGAGGTCTTCGTCGCGCAGGGGTATCACGCGGCGGCCATGGACGACATCGCCGAGCGGGCCGGTGTGAGCAAGCCGGTGCTGTACCAGCACTTCCCCGGCAAGCTCGACCTGTACCTGGCCCTGCTGGACCAGCACTGCGAGGCCCTGCTGCTGGCCGTGCGCACCGCGCTCGCCTCGACGACGGACAACAAGCTGCGCGTGGCGGCCACCATGGACGCCTACTTCGCGTACGTGGAGGAGGAGGGCGGCGCCTTCCGGCTGGTCTTCGAGTCCGACCTGACGAACGAGCCGGCGGTGCGCGAGCGCGTCGACCGCGTCTCGCTCCAGTGCGCCGAGGCCATCTCCGACGTCATCGCCGAGGACACCGGCCTGTCCAAGGACGAGTCGATGCTGCTCGCCGTGGGTCTGGGCGGGGTCTCGCAGGTCGTGGCCCGCTACTGGCTCTCCAGCGAGAGCCCGGTCGCCCGCGAGACGGCGGTCGGCCTGCTGACCTCGCTCGCCTGGCGCGGTATCGCCGGTTTCCCGCTGCACGGCACGGAGTCCTGAGGGACCGGTTGCCAGGGACCGGCGCGCGTGGCGCCGGCCGCCCCCCGGGGGCCGCTGTTCGCTGCGAGCGTGTCCGCTCTGCGCGTTCCGCGTCCCCTCACCGGGCTAATGTGGACCGCGTACGGCGCGGCTGATCGCGCGAACCGGATCGTCGGAGGGACAAAGCCGTGGAGGTCAAGATCGGCGTGCAGCACGCACCCCGGGAGATCGTGCTGGAGAGCGACCTGAGCGCCGAGGAGCTGGAGAGCATCGTCACCGCTGCTCTGTCCGGCACCGCGCCGCTGCTGAGCCTCACCGACAACAAGGGCCGCAAGGTCCTGGTGCCGTCCGACCGCCTGTCGTATGTCGACCTGGGCGAGCCGAGCGTGCGCAAGGTCGGTTTCGGCGCGCTCTGAGAACTGTTGGAAACGGCCCGGTGGTTGATCCCACCGGGCCGTTTCTGTTTCTTCCGCTTCGGGTAGGACCGCAGTGACCCGGTTTGCCCTGACGTATGGGAGAGACCTCATGCTGCTGATGGAAGTGCTCGGCTCCGCACTCCTGGGACTCGCCCTGTCCGCGACAGCCGCCCGGGTGCTCACGCGCCGGTTGCCTTCCCGCACTGTGGTCCTGGTCAGCGGGGTGCTGGGGGCTCTGTTCGGGGCCTATCTCACCCACTTCGCACTGGGACCCGGGCACAACACCCTGACCGCGACGCTGATCGGCGCGGTGCTGGTGTCGGCCGTGGTCCTGTCCCTGCTGCTCCGTCCGGCCGCAGGGCCCCGCAGGCCGTCCCACAGGACTCCGTTTTCACTCCCGTCGCGGGGGTGACCCCGACCCCTGAGCGCCGGCCCTGAACCACGACCTCCGCACCACGACCCCCGCACCACGACCTCCGCACCACGTACGCCGGCCCCGGCGCGCGGTGTGCGCGCCGGGGCCGGCGTGTGGAGCGCTACGGGGCTTCGCGGCCGGCTGCGGCTGCCGTGGGCTCAGGCGGCGAGGCCGAGGGCCGCCATCCGCTTGGTGTGCGCCTTGGTGATGCGGGTGAACATCTCGCCGACGGCCGCCAGGTCGAAGCCGGCCGCCATTCCGTCGACGCCGCCGACCAGCATGGTCGAGAGCGCGTCGCGCTCGGCGACCACGCGCTGGGCCTGCGAGAGGGCCTCGCCCATCAGCCGGCGGGCCCACAGCGCGAGCCGGCCGCCGCAGCGCGGGTCCGCCTCGATCGCCGCGCGGACCTTCTCGACGGCGAAGTTGCCGTGACCGGTGTCGTCGAGCACGCCGAGCACGAGGGCGCGGGTGTCGGTGTCCAGGTGGGAGGCGACCTCGCGGTAGAAGTCACTGGCGATGGAGTCGCCGACGTAGGCCTTGACCAGGCCCTCCAGCCAGTCCGACGGCGCGGTCTGGCGGTGGAAGTCGTCGACGCCCTTCGCGAAGGGCTCCATGGCGGCGGTCGGCTCGACCTCGATCGCCGCGAGCCGGTCCCGCAGCCGCTCGAAGTGGTGGAACTCGGCGGAGGCCATCGCGGCGAGCTCGGCCTTGTCGTCCAGGGTGGGCGCGAGCTTCGCGTCCTCCGCCAGGCGCTCGAAGGCCGCGAGCTCTCCGTACGCGAGCGCGCCGAGCAGGTCCACGACGGCGGCCCGGTACTGCGGCGAGGCAGAGGCGGCGGCCCAGTCCTGGGAGGCGATGCCCACGGCTTCGGCGGGGGCGCTGTCGTCGGCGGGCGAGGCGTTTTCTACGGTCGGCATGCTCCGCACAATAGCCCGCCGAATGGCCCTCCAAGTCACCGCGCCGGATCCTTGCCTGTCCAGCTAAACGCGCCTACCCGGTGAATTCACCCGACACACCTGCGCGATTCCGGGGTACAGTGGTAATGCGCCTGCCGAATACTCGGCGGGCCATCCGAATGAGGATGCCCGGTCGGTGGCCCGATCGGCTCCAACCGACCGCCCTCGGTGAGGTGCGTACGTTCATGCGTACCGCCTACCACGAGGGGCCCCCTCAGCGGCAGAAGCGCTTGAGCGAAGGCTAGTGGTCCCGCGCAGCTTCGTACGTGGCAGTACTGCAAGCACGGCACGGTACGACCCCCCTCGCCGCCTCGCGCCGCGTCTCACAGAAGAGGCAGCACCCTGACTACGTTCCGAGACCTCGGGATTTTCCCCGAGACGGCCGAGGCCCTTGAGGCCGTCGGCATCGTGTCCCCCTTCCCGATCCAGGAGATGACCCTTCCCGTCGCCCTTTCCGGCACGGACGTCATCGGCCAGGCCAAGACCGGAACCGGCAAGACGCTCGGTTTCGGCCTTCCCCTGCTGGAGCGGGTCGTCGTCCCGGCGGACGTCGAGGCCGGCCGCGCCACCCCCGCGCAGCTGACCGACGCCCCGCAGGCCCTCGTGGTGGTTCCGACCCGCGAGCTGTGCACCCAGGTCACCAACGACCTCCTCACCGCGGGCAAGGTCCGCAACGTCCGCGTCCTCGCCATATACGGCGGCCGCGCGTACGAGCCCCAGGTCGAGGCGCTCAAGAAGGGCGTCGACGTGATCGTCGGCACCCCGGGCCGCCTGCTCGACCTGGCCGGGCAGAAGAAGCTCGACCTCTCGCGCGTCAAGGCCCTCGTCCTGGACGAGGCCGACGAGATGCTCGACCTGGGCTTCCTGCCCGACGTCGAGAAGATCATGGCGTACCTGCCCGCGAAGCGTCAGACGATGCTGTTCTCGGCGACCATGCCGGGTGCGGTCATCGGCCTGGCCCGCCGCTACATGACGCAGCCGACCCACATCCGCGCCGTCTCCGAGGACGGCGAGGGCGCGACCGTCGCCAACATCACGCAGCACGTCTTCCGTGCGCACAACATGGACAAGCCGGAGCTCGTCTCCCGCATCCTGCAGGCCGAGGGCCGTGGCCTGGCCATGATCTTCTGCCGTACCAAGCGCACCGCGGCCGACATCGCCGAGCAGCTGGAGAAGCGCGGCTTCGCGTCCGGCGCCGTCCACGGCGACCTGGGCCAGGGCGCGCGCGAGCAGGCGCTGCGCGCGTTCCGCAACGGCAAGGTCGACGTGCTGGTGTGCACCGACGTCGCCGCACGCGGCATCGATGTCGAGGGTGTGACCCACGTCATCAACTACCAGACGCCGGAGGACGAGAAGACCTTCCTGCACCGCGTGGGCCGCACCGGCCGCGCGGGCAACAAGGGCACCGCCGTCACCCTGGTGGACTGGGACGACATCCCGCGCTGGCAGCTGATCAACAAGGCGCTGGAGCTGGACTTCCACGACCCGGTGGAGACGTACTCCACGTCCCCGCACCTGTTCGAGGAGCTGAACATCCCGGCCGGCACCAAGGGCATCCTGCCGCGCGCCGAGCGCACGCGGGCCGGCCTGAAGGCCGAGCAGCTGGAGGACCTGGGCGAGACCGGCGGCCGCGGTGGCCGTGGCGGCCGCTCCGGTCCGGCGGCCGCGGCCGTGGTGACCGAGGAGCGTCCGGCCCGTACCCGTACGCCGCGCCAGCGCCGCCGTACCCGGGGCGGGGCGGAGCTCGCCGAGGGCGCCGAGGCCACCGCCGCGGCGGCCCCGGCCCAGGCTCCCGAGGCTCCTGCGGCCCCGGCCGCCGACGAGCCGCGCCGTCCGCGCCGCCGCCGCACCCGTGTGGCCGCGGTGCCGGTGCAGAGCGCCGTGGCCGCGCCGGTCGCCGAGGCCGCGCCGGCCGTCGAGGCCGCGTCGGCCGTCGAGGCTCCTGTCTCGGACGCCGCGCCGGTGACCCCGGTCGCCGAGGAGGCTCCGGCCAGGCCCAGGCGCGTCCCGACCCGCAAGACCGGTCCGGTGACCCCGGTGACCCCGCTCGTCGAGGAGGCTCCGGCCCCGCCGAGGCGCGTCCGTGCCCGCAAGGTCGTCGAGACCGCCCCGGAGCCGGACTTCCAGATGGCGCCGCTCGTCGAGCCCGTCCGGGCCCGGCGCACCCGCAAGGCGGCTCCGGCCGCCGCCGCGGTGACCCCGGTCGCCGAGGTTCCCGCCGAGGAGGCTCCGGCCAAGCCGAAGCGGACCCGTACCCGCAAGGTCGCGGAGGCCGCTCCGGCCGTCGCCGAGGCCGTCGCGGTCGCAGTGGCCGAGGAGGCCCCGGCCAAGCCGAAGCGCACCCGTACCCGCAAGGTCGCGGAGGCCGCTCCGGTCGCCGCCGAGGCCGCCGCCGTGGCCGAGGAGGCCCCGGTGAAGCCGAAGCGCACGCGCACCCGCAAGGCCGTGGCCGCGCCCGAGGCGTAGGCCCCGCGCAGTACCCCGCCGATGGCCCCGGCCCCCTTCCCGGGGGGCCGGGGCCATCGGTGTGCCCGGGCCGCGCCGGACACCGTACGGGCCGGTAACCTCGGGCCATGAGCAAGCCCCCGCGTCTCACGCTGCCCGCCGCCGCCCGCGCGTACCTCCTCGCCACCGACCGCGGCTCCTTCGCCGTGCACGAGGCCGGCGAGCCCGTACGCGGCACCGCCCTGCTGGTCCCCGGTTTCACGGGCAGCAAGGAGGACTTCATCGGCCTCCTGGAGCCGCTGGCGGCCGCCGGTTACCGGGTCGTCGCCGTGGACGGCCGGGGCCAGCACGAGAGTCCGGGCCCGCGCGAGGAGGCCCCGTACGCCCTGGAGGAACTGGGGCGGGACGTCCTGGCGCAGGTGCGCGCGCTGGGCGGGGACCGGGTGCACCTGGTCGGCCACTCGCTCGGCGGGCTGATCTCGCGCGCCGCCGTGCTGCGCGACTCCTCGCCCTTCGCCTCCCTCACCCTGATGAGCAGCGGCCCGGCCGCCATCTCGCAGGAGCAGCAGGCACGGACGAAGCTGCTGGTCGCGGCGCTGGAGGCGATGGGCGACGACATGCCCGGGATCTGGGAGGCGATGCGGGCCCACGATCCCGAGGACGCGGCCGCGGACTCCCCCGAGCTCGCGCACTTCCTGCGCGAGCGGTGGCTGGCCACCGTCCCCGAGCAGCTGGTCGTCACCGGTCGGACGCTGATCTGCGAGCCGGACCGGGTGGCGGAGCTGAGCCGGGTCGGCCTGCCGAAGATGGTCCTGTCCGGGGCCGTGGACCAGGCCTGGCCGGTGCCGCTGCTGGACGAGACGGCCCGGCGCCTGGACGCGCGGCGGGTGGTCGTGCCGGGGACGGATCACTCGCCCAACGCCGAGGACCCGGTCACGACGGCGCGCGAACTGGCCGCGTTCTGGGACTCCTGCACCAGCTTGTAGTTAGCCAGTGAAAAAATTTCCTTAGCGTAGGGAATGATTGCGGCCTACACTTCGTTGGACCAGTGCAAGGAGAAACACTGACGAAGGGAGAAGCCCCGTGCGCTTCGAGATTCTGCGCCTGGACGACGTCGACGGATCCGCCGTGGACAGCACCGTCGTCGACGCGGCCTCCGTCAACCGGATCGTGCAGCAGGCCGCAGCCGTCGGCCAGCGCATCCTGATCCGACCGGCCGAGAGTGCGTCCTGCTGACGCACCGCACGAAGACACTTCCGCCCCCGCACCGGTCCCGGTGCGGGGGCGTTCGCGTGAGCGGCCGGACCTCAGGAGCCCTGGACGACCTGCAGCACGCCGTTGATGATCTGCTGGACGGCGATCGCCGAGAGCATCATGCCGGCGAGCCGGGTGACGAGGACGACGCCGCCGTCCTTGATGACCCGGATGATCACCAGCGAGTAGCGCATGGTGATCCACAGCACGACGTGCATGGCCACGATCGCGGCCCAGACCGAGACCTGCCCGGCGGCGCCGTCGGCCTTCTGGACGGCCAGGATCACGGACACGATCGCGCCGGGCCCGGCCAGCAGCGGCATGCCGAGCGGGACCAGGGCCACGTTCACGTCCTTGGTCTGCTTGGGCTCGTCGTTCTTGCCGGTGAGCAGGTCCAGCGCGATGAGCAGGAGCAGCAGACCACCGGCGATCATCAGCGCCGGGACCGAGACGTGCAGGTAGTCCAGGATCTGCTGGCCGCAGATGCCGAAGACCGCGATGACGCCGAAGGCCACGCAGACGGCCTGCCAGGCCATCCGGCGCTGCACCTTGACGGGGCGGCCGGAGGTCAGCGCCAGGAAGATCGGCGTGATCCCCGGCGGGTCCATAATCACAAAAAGGGTGAGAAAAAGGGATCCGAAGACGGCGAAATCAAACACAGTGATGCCTTGCAGAAGAGAGGGGTGTCGCGAAGAAGAAAAGGGGGACGGGTGGAGCGGGCCGGATCCGGCCGGTCAGCGCTCGCGTCCGCCGGCGCCCGGCACCGGGAAGGCTCCCGTCGCGCGGCGCGTGATCTCGCCGTAGATCTCGGGGTCGGTCGTGAACTCCCCGAGGCGACAGGTCTTGCGGCTGCCGTGGTAGTCGCTGGACCCCGTGGCCAGCAGGCCGAGCTCGGCGGCCAGGCCGCGCATCCGCGCACGGGTGTCCGCGTCGTGGTCCATGTGGTCCACCTCGACGCCGTCCAGACCCGCGGTCGCCAGCTCGGCTATCGCGGACTCGGAGATGCACCGGCCGCGCTTGACGGCGGCGGGGTGCGCGAGGACGGTGACTCCGCCGGCCGCCTTGACCAGGCGCACCGCCTCGAACGGGTCGAGCTCGTGCTTCTCGGCGTACGCGCGGCCGCCGTCGGCGAGCCAGTCGGGCGTGAAGGCGTCCGACACGGTCGGTACGACGCCCAGCTCGACGAGGGCGGTGGCGATGTGCGGGCGTCCGACCGAGCCGTCACCGGCGATCCTGGCCACCTGCTCCCAGGTGACGTCGACGCCGAGGTCCTGGAGCTTGGCGATCATGGTGCGGGCGCGCGGGGTGCGGTCGTCGCGCACGAGCTCCCGCTCCCGGGCCAGCTCGGGCTCCTCCGGGTCGAAGAGGTACGCGAGCATGTGCACGCCGACCCCGTCCAGCCGGCAGGAGAGTTCGGCCCCGGTCACCAGCGTCAGGCCGGCGGGCAGGGCCGCGAGGGCCTGGCCGTATCCGCGCACGGTGTCGTGGTCGGTCAGCGCGACCACGTCCAGCCCGGCACCGGCGGCGTTGCGCACCAGTTCGGCGGGGGTGTCCGTACCGTCGGAAGCCGTGGAGTGGCAGTGCAGGTCGATGCGCACAGCCTTGCTCCAGGGGTCGCACGTACGGGGGACACTCCAGGATAACCGGGCCGCGGACCCCTCAAGCCCTCAGGCGGGGCCCAGGATGCGGGGGCTCAGGGCCCCGCACGGAACGAGCTCGACCTCGGCTCCCGCGTCGCGCAGGTCGGTGAGGACGAGCTCGTCGTACATCAGCAGGCCGGACTGCTCCGGCCAGACGATCGCCCAGAGCCACAGGCCGCGCGCCTCGCCGGCGAAGACGGCGCGGTCGTCCGGCCCGCCGTTCACGTGCCACAGCGGGGTGGGGCGCCCCGCCGCGACCACCTTGGCGTGGGGCGGCGCCGACACGTCGATGGACGAGCCGGGGTCGACGCCGTCGATGCCCGCGTACCGGGCGCCGAGGCCCACGCCCAGCTCCTCCGCGATCAGCAGCAGCTCGCCGATCCCGCCCAGCGGGCCGGGGCCGGAGCAGGCCACCGCCGTCGCCCGGCCGCCGCTGCGGTCGTCACCGGCGGACGCGACCCCGGTGAACAGCCACCCGACCGGGAGCGGCCACGGCATCCACACCGGTACCCGGGCCCGGTGCGACACCACGCTCAGGCCTTCGACGCTCGGCGGGATGACGGGTTGCAGGGGGTGGACGGCGCCGTGCAGCGCGCACTGCCAGGAGTCGGAGAAGAGTCCGGGCGCCCTGACCCGGCCGCCGCACTTCGGGCAACTTGGTTCACCCCTCATAAGAAGCCACGCTCCTCCCCGCCCGGCCCCCCGTCAAGGCACGCTCACCCGTCCGGGGCCCTCAGTCCAGGGCTACGGCGCTACGCAAAGGGTCCCGCAGGTCCGTCCCGCGCGCGAGCCAGCGTTCCTGGAGGGCGGCCGCTCCGTGCACCCGCTTCCAGGCGGCCTCGTTCGCCGTCATCGGCAGCAGGGGCAGGAAGTGGACCGGATCCATGGGCTCGTCCAGCTCCAGGTCCTCGACCAGACCGCCCGGCTCCGCCACGAGGACGGAGCTGAAGGGGGCCCCGTCCCACAGCGGTTCACCCACGTCCAGCGAGGCCCCCGGGGCCACGACCAGCCCTTCGACCTGGGGGGACGCGGCCAGCACCGCGAGCGGCCGCAGGAGTTTGTCGGTGGCCGCCAGGCCTGCCCGTACGGTCAGCACGAGCTCGGCGCGCGGGCCCCGTACGGGGTCGGCGACCACGGCGGTCGGATCGGTCATCGGGTGCGCGGACATCCCGAGGGTCGCGTACCGGACGAGGTCGCCCTCGGCGAAACGGAGTACCTCGATGCGGTCGGTGCCCAGGAAGGTGACGGCGGCGCGCGCGTCGGGTTCACCGAACGCCGTCCGCAGCCGGGCCTCCACGAGGGCCAGAATTTCTGCCATGAAGCGAGCATAGAACTCGTATCAGGCGGGTAAAGGGCGGGTCTTGACCATCCGTCGGCTGATAGTGTTGACAGCTGTTCGGGGCCGCACGCAGAAGCGGTGTTTCAGCGCCCCGGCGACAGGACGTCCCTCACGGGGGACCGGCCGGAGGAGGTGGGGCTGCGGTGGACCGAAGTCGATCGTGCAGTACCAATCGCTCTTCCACTTCTGTGACGGGCGCATCCCGCCCCCTTTGATCTGCTCGATCCGTCTGATCCGCTGATCAGTAGAAGAGCGACGGCAGAACGTTGTCCTCCCGTCCTGTTCCCTCCCGCTGCCCGGGCCTGCCCGCCCGCTCGCGGTGGAGGGTCTCCCACCCGTACGGTCCGCAGCCGTGCGCGAGAAGGAGCCTGCCATGTCGATGCTGCCCTACCTGCGTGCGGCCGTCCGTCCCGCCCTGCGCAGGGCCACCCCCGTACAGCCCGGCTACGACACCACCCGCGACCCGTCGGCGAGCAGCGCGGTGGTCGACTGCGCCGTGTACCGCGACGGGCGGCGGGTGCTGGGTCCGGCGTGTCTGACGCCCCGTGAGGCGATCCGCCGGGTCCGCGAGGACGGCGGCTTCGTCTGGATCGGCCTGCACGAGCCGACGGAGGCCGAGTTCGCGGGGATCGCCGCCACCTTCGGACTGCACCCGCTGGCCGTGGAGGACGCGGTGCACGCGCACCAGCGGCCGAAGCTGGAGCGTTACGACGACACCCTCTTCACGGTCTTCAAGACGATCCACTACGTCGACCACGCCGAACTGACCGCCACCAGCGAGGTGGTGGAAACCGGCGAGGTGATGTGCTTCACCGGCCCCGACTTCGTCATCACCGTCCGGCACGGCGGACAGGGGTCCCTCAGGGGGCTGCGCCACCGCCTCCAGGACGACCCGGACCTGCTCGCGAAGGGCCCCTCGTCGGTCCTGCACTCCCTCGCCGACCACGTGGTCGACGGCTACATCGCGGTCGCGGCGGCGGTGCAGGACGACATCGACGAGGTGGAGAGCGAGGTCTTCGCCGCCCCCTCCAAGGGCAGCGCGCGCGGAGGCGACGCCGGCCGCATCTACCAGCTCAAGCGCGAGGTGCTGGAGTTCAAGCGGGCCGTCTCGCCGCTGCTGCGTCCGATGGAGCTGCTGAGCGAACGGCCGATGCGGCTGGTGGACCCGGACATCCAGAAGTACTTCCGCGACGTCGCCGACCACCTGGCGCGGGTGCACGAGCAGGTGGTCGGCTTCGACGAGCTGCTGAACTCGATCCTCCAGGCCAACCTCGCGCAGGCGACCGTCGCCCAGAACGAGGACATGCGCAAGATCACCTCCTGGGCGGCGATCATCGCCGTGCCGACGATGATCTGCGGCGTGTACGGGATGAACTTCGACCACATGCCGGAACTCCACTGGCGCTACGGCTATCCGATGGTGATGGTGGCGATCGCCGCCTCCTGCTTCACCATCCACCGCGCGCTGCGCCGCCACGGCTGGCTCTGAGGCGCACCCGTCCGGGTCCTGCGGACCGGGACGCCCGCCCGCGGGCGGGGAGCGACCCCCTACCCTGTCGGCATGACTCTCAGCGCGCTCGACCTGGCCCTCGTCGAGGAGGCCACCAAGAAGTCCGGCCTGATCTGGGTGCGCGGCGGCGGGGCCGACCGCGCCCTGTGGCACGCCTGGGTGGACGGCGCGGCCCATGTGCTGGGCGACGGGCCCGGCGAGCAGCCGTTCCCGGGGCTGGCGGACGGCGCGAGCGCCGAGGTGACCGTACGGAGCAAGGACAAGGGCGGCCGGCTGGTGGCCTGGACCGCGACCGTACGGGAGCTGCCGCCCCGCGGCGAGGAGTGGGCGGCGGCGGTCGCCGAGCTCAAGGGCAAGCGGCTGAACGCCGCCGACTCGGAGGACATGACCGAGCGGTGGGCCCGGGAGTGCCGACTGCTGCGGCTGGAGCCCGAAACGGTCCGCGGGCAGCTCCCGGACGGCTCGCTCGCCGCGACCCCGCTGCCGTCCCCGGCGACGACCCGCAGGGCGATCCCGGCGGGCCTGCCGAAGCTGCTGCTCAAGCGCCGTTAGCCTGTCGGCGGGCTGGGGAGGACGGCCTCCGGCCGGCGGCCGTGGCGGCGCCGGGCCCGACCGCCACCGGATCCGCCGACCCGCGGAGCGTTACGGCTTGGTGGGGTTCGCGCCCTGGCCGGAGCCCTTGGAGGGGGCCGGGGCGGGGGCGCCGCCCTGGTCCTTGGTCGTCGGCAGCTGGGAGCCGTAGTCGACGGTCTGGTCCTGCGCGGGTGCCTCCAGCGGAAACGTCTTGCCCCACTCGGCGAGTTCCACCCGGCCCGCACCGCCCGCGCGTTCCATCATCAACGGGTACGGGGTGCCCTCCAGCGAGACCGACAGCTTGCCGCCCTTGCCCGCGTCCGCCGTGACCTGGACCGCACGGGTGTGCCCGACCTTGGTGTACGAGCCCTTGGCGAGCTTGCCCTGCAGCCCGAGCAGCCCGTCCAGCAGGACGTCCATGTCGGTGAACCCGCGGAACTGCTTGTACGAGGGGTCGCCTTCGGGCACCTTCACGAACTTGTCGCCGAGCTTGCCGGCCGAGTCGGACTGGCCCCAGAACGCCGCGCTCGCCTTCAGGTACAGCTGCTCCCCCACGCGCAGCAGCTGGAAGGTGTCCTCGTGGGACTTCACCTCGCCGGATCCGCCGTCCGCCTTGAGCCGCATGTCGAGGGTGAAGGACTTGCCGCCGCTCACCAGCGTGCCGGACAGGTGCACCGAGTCGGCCTCCGTCGCGGCCGCCTTCGCCTTCGCCTCGATCTTGTCCGCGGACAGCTTGCCGACGCCGTTGGTGCCCTCGTCGGGGTCCTCCCCACAGCCCGTACCGGTGACGGCGAGGCCCGCGCACAGCACCCCGATGAAGGCGGCCCGGCGCAGCCGCGCGGCGGGGAAGTAGGCGGTCACGTGCGGGTGCCTCTCGTCGGTCGTCTGCGAGCAGCAGGCAGCGTACCCGCCCGTACGTCGCCGCCCGCGACCGCTCCCCGCTGTTCGCCCGCCCCCGGCCGGACCGCCCCACCAGGACGCTTCCGGGCGGCACGGGCTAGCCTGAGGGGCGGCACGACTCTTGATCGACGCACTAGGAGGCGCTCGGATGGCTGCAGGCGCCCCGCGGATCTTCGTCTCGCATCTGTCGGGTGTGCCCGTCTTCGATCCCAACGGCGACCAGGTCGGCCGGGTCCGCGACCTCGTCGCGATGCTCCGGGTCGGCGGCCGACCGCCGCGGCTGCTGGGCCTGGTGGTCGAGGTCGTCAGCCGGCGCCGGATCTTCCTGCCGATGACCCGGGTCACCGGGGTGGAGTCCGGCCAGGTCATCACCACCGGCGTGATCAACATGCGGCGGTTCGAGCAGCGCCCGACCGAACGCCTGGTCCTGGGCGAGCTGCTGGACCGGCGGGTGACGCTGGTCGCGAGCGGCGAGGAGGTCACCGTCCTGGACGTGGCCATCCAGCAGCTGCCGGCCCGCCGGGACTGGGAGATCGACCGGATCTTCGTGAGGAAGGGCAAGTCGGGAGCGCTGCGCCGGCGCGGCGAGGCCCTGACGGTGGAGTGGTCGGCGGTGACGGGCTTCTCGCTGGAGGAGCACGGGCAGGGCGCCGAGAACCTGGTCGCCACCTTCGAGCAGATGCGCCCGGCCGACGTGGCGAACGTGCTGCACCACCTGACGCCGAAGCGGCGCGCCGAGGTGGCCAACGCCCTCGACGACGACCGGCTCGCGGACGTGCTGGAGGAGCTGCCCGAGGACGAGCAGGTGGAGATCCTCGGCAAGCTGAAGGAGGAGCGCGCCGCCGACGTCCTGGAGGCGATGGACCCGGACGACGCCGCCGACCTGCTGTCCGAGCTGCCGGAGGACGACAAGGAGCGGCTGCTGACGCTGATGCAGCCGGACGACGCGGCGGACGTGCGCCGCCTGCTGTCCTACGAGGAGAACACCGCGGGCGGCCTGATGACCACCGAGCCGATCGTGCTGCGGCCGGACGCGACGGTCGCCGACGCGCTGGCCCGCGTACGGCAGGCGGACCTGTCGCCCGCGCTGGCGGCGCAGGTGTACGTGTGCCGGCCGCCGGACGAGACGCCGACGGGCAAGTACCTGGGCACGGTGCACTTCCAGCGGCTGCTGCGCGACCCGCCGTTCACGCTGGTCAGCTCCATCGTGGACACCGACCTGCCGCCGCTGCGGCCGGACGCCTCGCTGCCCGCGGTGACCACGCACCTCGCCGCCTACAACATGGTGGCGGTGCCCGTGGTCGACGAGAGCGGCTCGCTGCTGGGCGCGGTGACCGTCGACGACGTGCTGGACCACCTGCTGCCGGACGACTGGCGGGAGACGGACTTCCATTCCGAGGAGGCCGTCGGTGGCCGCTGAGCGAGGGCGCTTCGACCGGGGGCGGGGCGAGCAGGCGCGCGAGCGGCGCCGGGAGCAGATCCGGGAGCGGCGCGAGCAGGCCCGTACGCAGGCGCGCGAGCACGGGCTCGCGGCGGACGCGGCGGAACGTTCCGGCGAGCGCACGGCGAAGTCGTCGGGCACCGGGTCGAGCGCGCTGACGCGCTCGCGGGTGCGCCTGGACCTGCCGCGCGCGCCGCGCCGGTCACTGCTGCCCGAGTACGACCCGGAGGCCTTCGGGCGGCTGTCGGAGCGGGTGGCGCGCTTCCTGGGCACGGGCCGGTTCATCGTCTGGATGACCCTGGTCATCATCGTCTGGGTGCTGTGGAACATCTTCGCGCCGGACGGACTGCGGTTCGACCCGTACCCGTTCATCTTCCTGACGCTGATGCTGTCGCTCCAGGCCTCCTACGCGGCCCCGCTGATCCTGCTCGCGCAGAACCGGCAGGACGACCGCGACCGGGTCACCCACGAGCAGGACCGCAAGCAGAACGAGCGGTCCATCGCCGACACGGAGTACCTGACCCGGGAGATCGCCGCCCTGCGGATGGGCCTGGGCGAGGTCGCCACCCGCGACTGGATCAGGTCGGAGTTCCAGGACCTGATCAAGGAGATGGACGAGCGCCGTCTATTCCCGGCGGAACGTGATGAAGGCGACCGCTGACGGGCTTTCCTGAGCCCTGCTACCGAGCCGTACCATCGGGTACATGGCTACCGACACAAGCTCCGCCGCCGTGCCCGAGCAGGACGCGATCCTGGACGCGCTGGCGACGGTGAACGACCCCGAGATCCACCGGCCGATCACCGAGCTCGGCATGGTCAAATCGGTGGAGATCGGCGAGGGCGGCGAGGTCGCCGTCACGGTCTACCTGACGGTGTCGGGCTGTCCCATGCGCGAGACCATCACCAAGAACGTCACCGAGGCCGTCGAGAAGGTCGCGGGCGTCACCTCCGTCGCCGTCTCCCTCGACGTGATGAGCGACGAGCAGCGCAAGGACCTCGCGGCGACGCTGCGCGGCGGCACCGCCGAGCGCGAGGTGCCCTTCGCCAAGCCGGGCTCGCTGACCCGTGTGTACGCGGTCGCGTCCGGCAAGGGCGGTGTCGGCAAGTCCTCCGTCACGGTGAACCTGGCCGCGGCGATGGCGGCGGACGGTCTGAAGGTCGGCGTGGTCGACGCGGACATCTACGGCCACAGCGTCCCGCGCATGCTGGGTGCGGACGGCCGTCCCACCCAGGTCGAGAACATGATCATGCCGCCGTCCGCGCACGGCGTGAAGGTCATTTCCATCGGCATGTTCACCCCAGGCAACGCCCCGGTCGTGTGGCGCGGGCCCATGCTGCACCGCGCTCTGCAGCAGTTCCTGGCCGACGTCTTCTGGGGCGACCTGGACGTGCTGCTGCTGGACCTGCCGCCGGGTACGGGTGACATCGCGATCTCCGTGGCCCAGCTCGTGCCGAACGCGGAGATCCTCGTCGTCACCACCCCGCAGCAGGCCGCGGCCGAGGTCGCGGAGCGGGCCGGTTCCATCGCCGTGCAGACCCACCAGAAGATCGTCGGCGTGGTCGAGAACATGTCGGGCCTGCCGTGCCCGCACTGCGACGAGATGGTGGACGTCTTCGGCTCGGGCGGTGGCCAGAAGGTCGCCGACGGCCTGACCAAGACGGTCGGCGCGACGGTGCCGGTGCTGGGCTCCATCCCGATCGACGTCCGGCTGCGCGAGGGCGGCGACGAGGGCAAGCCCGTCGTCCTGTCCGACCCGGACTCCCCGGCCGGCGCGGCCCTGCGCGCGATCGCGGGCAAGCTGGGCGGCCGCGCCCGCGGCCTGTCGGGCATGTCCCTGGGCATCACCCCGCGCAACAAGTTCTAGCAACCACCGGACCGGCGGCCCGCAGGGTCGGCGCAGCGTGGAAGGGCACCGCCAGGAGGCGGTGCCCTTTCCCGTACTCCGGTCCTACTCGTACGAGCCGAGGTCCGCGATCGCGGAGAAGCCGAGCCCGTACGCGCTCATCCCGCGCCCGTAGGCACCCAGGTGAACCCCGCTCCCGGTGGAACCCGCCAGCACCCACCCGAACTCCGACTCGCGGTAGTGGAACGGCGTCGGCTCCCCGTCCACCGGCAGCGACAGCGTGGACCAGTCCTCGCCGTCCAGGTCGTCCGCCAGCTCCCAGGCGGCCTCGGTCTGCTGGTCCAGCCAGTCGTCGCGCAGCGAGTGGTCCATCTGCCCGGGCCAGCTGTACGCCAGCAGCCCGGAGCCGGCCAGCCAGGCGGCCGAGGCGACCGAGGTGGCCTCCAGGACGCCGGTGCCGTCGCCGCTGCGGCGCAGCGGGTTGCTCGCCACGGTGATGACCACCGCGAAGCGCTCCTTCTCACCCGTGGCGATCTCGCCCCGGGCGGAGGGCTCGTCGCCGTGGCCGGTGGAGCCGTGCTCCACGGTGCCGTCGGCGGCCACCGCGACCTGCATGAGCCAGCGGGGGCCCGTGAAGGCCCCGTCCAGCCCGTACCAGGGGAAGTCGGCCGCCAGGAACCCCTCGGCCGTCCGGCGGGCCGCCGGTACGGGCGCGGCGGCCTCCTGTGGCTGCGTATGGCTGTCGGGACCGGTATCCGGCTCCTGGTCGGGTGCGCCTGCGGAGGCGGGGGCCTCCGCGGTCTGTGCCCCTACCCGGCTGCTGCTCGTCGTCTCCATCTGGGCGGCCTCTCGTTCCGTGGGGTCCGGAACGGCCCTCCCCCTCGCTGTGCTGGGGGGACCCCCTCCCTCGGGCGTCCTGCGATCCGGACAGATGGAGGATAGCCATCCGACCGCGGATCGCCGGGAAGGCCGCGCGTCAGGTGGCGTCGGCGTCGAAGCGCGAGCGTGCGTCCGGGGC
This sequence comes from Streptomyces venezuelae, assembly GCF_008642275.1. Lineage (NCBI taxonomy): Bacteria > Bacillati > Actinomycetota > Actinomycetes > Kitasatosporales > Streptomycetaceae > Streptomyces > Streptomyces venezuelae. The sequence continues at coordinate 4,864,583 of NZ_CP029189.1, read as the reverse complement.
GGGGGCGGCGGGCTTCTTCAGCAGGTCCGGGCCGGTCACGGCGGGCGCGGCGGCGGCGGGCGTGGCGGCCGCGGCCGAGGAGGCCGGGGCGGCCGCGTCGCTGTCGGACGCCGAGCTCTTGACCGCGTCGGAGACGTCGCTGAGCTCCTTGCGGAGATCGAAGCTGGTGCGGATCTCCCTGAGGTCCTCGTTCTCGGTGAGCTGCTTGCGGATGAAGGTCTTCGGGTTCAGGTCCTCGAACTCGAAATCCTTGAACTCCGGGCCGAGTTCCGAGCGGATGTCGTTCTTCGCGCTGTCCGAGAACGCCCGGACCTTCCGGATGAAGCCCGTGACGTCCTGGATGACCTTGGGCAGCTTGTCCGGTCCGAAGACGAGGATGCCGAGCACCACGATCGTGACGAGTTCGAGTGCGCCTATGTCGTTGAACACCTTGCCGCTCCTCGGCTCTGTATCACTTCGGGCCCCGACACACGGTACCCGGCGTTGTCCACGAGCCCATACCTGCGTACCGCCTCCGTGGCGGTTTCTCCCCCGGACCGCGTCCGTGAGGCGCCCTCCGGGGCCGTCGTCCCGTGCTCATGAGCCGTCTGCCGATCCGAGGACCACCTTCAGTGTGCTTTCGCGGCCGGCTCGGAGCACGGTGAGGGTGAGCGGGTCGCCCGGGCGGTGGGCCCGGATCTTGATGATCAGCTCGTCGCCGCCGCGGACCCGCTGGCCGTCCACCTTGGTGATCACGTCCCCGGCCCGGATCCCGGCGCGCGCGCCCGGTCCGTCGGCGACGACGGACGGCTTGCCGTCCTCGCCCTTCTCCCCGACCCGGGCACCGTCGCCCGCGTAGTCCATGTCGAGGGTGACCCCGATGACCGGGTGCGTGGCGCGGCCGGTGCGGATGAGTTCTTCGGCGACGCGCTTGCCCTGGTTGACGGGGATGGCGAAGCCGAGCCCGATGGAGCCGCCCTGGCGGGTGGGGTCCTCCTTGTCGGCGCCGCGGATCGCGCTGTTGATGCCGACCACGTGGGCCTTCGCGTCGAGGAGCGGGCCGCCGGAGTTCCCCGGGTTGATGGGCGCGTCGGTCTGCAGCGCGTCGACGTAGCTGATGTCGCTGCCGTCGCCCTTGTCGCCCCCTGCGGTGACGGGCCGGCCGGTGGCGCTGATGATGCCGGCGGTGACGGTGTTCGACAGGTCGAAGGGCGCGCCGATGGCCACCACCGGGTCACCGACCTGCACGTTCTCGGAGTTCCCCAGGGTCAGGGGCCGGAGCCCGCGCACCCCGCCGACCTTGACCACGGCCAGGTCGTAACCGGAGTCGCGGCCGACCAGCTCGGCGGTGACGCTCTCGCCGGTGCTGAAGGTGACCGTTATCTCCTGGGAGTCGGCGACCACGTGGCTGTTGGTCAGGATGTGGCCCTGCTGGTCGAGCACGAAGCCGGTGCCCGTACCGCTGCCCTTCGTGCCCCGTACGTGCAGGGTCACCACGCCGGGGAGCGCGGTGGCCGCGATCCCGGCCACGCTCTCGGGGGCCCGGCCGTGGTCGGCAGCGGCGGCGGCCTGGGGGAGCTCCAGCCGGGTGTTGCTCTGCCGCTCGGCGAGCACGCCGAGGTAGCCGCCGATCCCGCCGGCGAGCAGGGCCGTTCCGAGGCTGAGGGCCACCACCTGCCACAGCCGGATCCCGTGCGGCGTCCGGCCCCGGTCCACGACCTGCAGGGGCTCGGTGCTCCAGGGGTCGTACCGCACCGCGGGGGCCGCGGCAGGCACGTCCGCGGCGGGCACGTCAGAGGCGGCCCCGTCCGGGGCCGGGACGTCCGGGGCCGGGGGCGTGTCCTGTACGCGGTCCTCGCCCCCGGTTCCGGGCCGCGGCGCGGGAACCGCCGCGCGGCGGCCGTCCTCGGCCGTCCCCTCGGGCCGGCTCCACCACTGCGGAGCCGGGTCGGTCTGCTGGCTGTCGGCCATGGGCGCTCCCCGCGTGCTTGTGCGCATGTGCCGCAGATTCAACCAGGTCCCGCGTCAGCGCAGCAGGGAGACCGGGCGAGCCGGATGCTGCGGGGAGGGCTGGAGCGGCGGCAGCGGGGTCGCCACGGCCGACAGGAGGGTCGGGACCGCCTCGGGGCTGGGAAGGCGGTCACGGGCCCCCTGGTCGGCCACCGGCAGGGCAGGCCCGGGCCTGGAGGCCGGGGCCGGGGAATCACCCCGCAGGTTCGGGTCCACCTCCAACGGCAGGGCGCCGCCGAGCGCCAGAGCGGCCAGCGAGACGGCCCCTGCGGCGACGAAGGCGAACCGGCGGCGCGGACGGCCCACTTCGTGGATGCGGAAGCCCTCCTGCGGCCGTGGCCGGGCGGCGACGGGCAGCCCGTAGGCGAACGTGCCGAAGGGGTCGGGCCCCGCGGTACCGGCCGGGCCGGCGGAGCGGCCGGGGCCGGAGGGGCCCTGCGGGTCGTCGAGGCCGCCGCCCGGCAGCCCTTGCAACCGCGCCAGCAGCCCCGCGGACAGCGGCGGCGGCGCGCTCTCCACGAACATGGTCTTCAGGCGCCGCTGGGCATCGGCCTCGGCCTTGCACCGGGCACAGGTGGCCAGATGGGCCAGGACCCGGTCACGGGCGTCGTGTTTCAGCTCCCCGTCCACCAGGGCGGCGAGCCGGTCGCCCAGGTGCTGTTCGGCGGGTGACGGACTGACCTCGCTCACTCGGCTCCGCCCTCTCCCCCGGCGCCGGGGGCGCCCGTCGCCACTCCCGCCAGCGCGCGCTGCTCGGCGCGGGCCTGCGGGGACCGGTGCTTGAGTGCCTTGCGCAGGTGTGAACGCCCCCGGTGGATACGGCTGCGCACGGTGCCGAGCTTCACGCCCAGCGTCGCGGCGATCTCCTCGTACGACAGGCCCTCGATGTCGCACAGCACCACGGCCGCGCGGAACTCGGGGGCGAGGGTGTCCAGCGCCTGCTGGACGTCCGCGTCGAAGTGGGTGTCGTGCAGGACCTGTTGCGGGGAGGGCTCACGGCTCGGGAGCCGGTCGGCCGCGTCGTCGCCGAGCGCGTCGAAGCGGATCCGCTGCTTGCGGCGCACCATGTCCAGGAACAGGTTCGTCGTGATGCGGTGCAGCCAGCCCTCGAACGTGCCGGGGGTGTACGTGGACAGCGAGCGGAAGACGCGGACGAAGACTTCCTGCGTCAGGTCCTCGGCGTCGTGCTGGTTACCTGTCAGACGGTAGGCAAGGCGGTAGACCCGCGCGCTGTGCGTGCTGACGATCTCCTCCCATGAAGGAGGGGTCCACGCCTGGGAGCCCGCATCGGCGGCAAAGGTCGCGGTGGTCGCGGCGTCGGCGGTGTGGAAGCGGTCAGCAATGTAGGTCACGGATTTCGGCTCACCCGCCGACCGGAAGAGGCGTCTCAGTGCGCCCCGACGATCCACAGGCGCAGCCGCACCTCCCCTGTCGGCTCTGGTGGTGTCCAGTGGAGTCCCTACCATAGCCACCCCCTCTGTCAGCTCCGGATAAGCGTTTTTGCAGTATCTTTACGCGAGACTTAAGCCCTGGAGCGGCACCGGCCGTCGATCTGCCCGGCACCGTCCCCTCTTATCCCGCCTCCACCCTTCACAACGCCCGGTCCCATCTGCGGGTTCCCGACGTCAACGGATACAGTCACCGTTGCGCCAACTATGGGGACAGGAGAGGGTCATTACCGGCAACCGGCAGACGAGCTGGGCGTTCGCCGACGCGTTTGTCGCCGAGGACGACGCTCTGCGATGGGCCCGCGACCGGTCCAGGGAAGCGGGCCTGAGGTCCGTCTCCCCCGGCACCGGGGCCGCGCTGCGCCTGCTGGCCGCCACCGCGGACGCCAAAGCGGTCGCCGAGATCGGCACCGGAACCGGCGTCTCCGGCATCCACCTGCTGCACGGAATGCGCCCCGACGGGGTGCTGACCACGGTGGATCCCGAAGCGGACCGGCAGGCCTTCGCCCGCCAGGCCTTCCGCGCCGCCGGCTTCGCGGGCAACCGCGCCCGCTTCATCCCCGGCCGCGCCCTCGACGTCCTGCCACGGCTCGCCGACGGCGGATACGACCTCGTCTTCTGTGACGGGGACCCCTCCGAGTCCCTCGACTACCTCGCCGAATCGTTGCGGCTGCTGCGCCCCGGCGGACTGGTGTGCTTCGAGGGGGTCTTCTCCGACGGCCGCACGGTCGACTCCGCGGCCCAGCCGGTGGAGGTGCTGCGCGTCCGCGAGCTGCTGCGCAGCGTCCGCGAGAGCCCCGCGCTGGAGGCCGCGCTGCTCCCGGTGGGCGACGGGCTGCTGTGCGCCGTGCGCCGCTAGGCCGTCCCTTTCGGATCCTGCCGGGGCCGGGTCAGCCCAGCAGCGCGAAGGTGAGCGCCGCCGTGCCGCCCAGGGCGGTGCCGGCGAGCAGCTGGGCCGGGGTGTGCGCCCGCAGCGTCAGACGGGACCATCCGACCGCGGCGGCGACCGCGGCCGCCGGGAGGACCGCCGGGCCGAAGACGAGCAGCAGGATCATCACGGTGCCGCCGGCCACCGACATGTGGATGGATATCTGCCAGGCCACGGTCACCAGCAGGGACGAGACCAGGCCGACGAGCATCGCGACGACGAGCGCGAAGACGTCCGCCGGGGCGCCCAGCAGGCGCAGCAGGGCGACCCCGGCCAGGACGGAGACCAGGCTCAGCGCCATGGGCACCACCCGCTGGCGCCGCACCCGGATGTGCTGGTCGGTCAGCGCCCCCCGCCTGACCCCCAGGGCGATGATGCCGATCGGGACGACGCCGCAGAACAGGGCGGCGAGCAGGCCCCAGCCGAGCCCCGTCCACGAGCCGGTGCTGTGCCACCCGACCACCAGGAGCAGGGCGACCACCAGGTTCGCCGGTGCCAGTCCGTCGGACAGGACGCGGGCCGCCTTCTGGCGGGGGGTGCAGTCGGCGAAGGCCGGGGGCGCGGGCGGGGAGAAGGTCACGTGCGGCTCCGCCGGGATGCTGGGGACAGGGGTCCTCGGACACGACACAACGCTGCCCCGGCCGCGGGTCGCGGTCGGGGCAGCGCAGAGAATGCGGAAAAGCAGAAGGTGGAAGTGCTGTCGGTGTCCCCGTGGGGTCAGCCGACGACCTTCTTCAGGGCGTCACCCAGGGCGTCCGCCTCATCAGGGGTCAGCTCGACGACAAGCCGACCGCCGCCCTCGAGCGGTACGCGCATGACGATGCCCCGCCCCTCCTTGGTGACCTCGAGCGGGCCGTCGCCCGTCCGCGGCTTCATGGCCGCCATGCTCGTTCCCCTTCCTGAAACCAGCTCATCGTCAGCCGACGGCCCCGTTCAGGCGCCTAATACCCGGCATCGAACACATTGCTTCCCAGCCATTATCCCGCATGTCAGGACCCGATGACCAACATCGCATGGGAACGCTTGGGCAACGCGCTCGACCAAAACCACTCATTTCGGGGATCCGCCTGCGATACTTCGCCGCCGCACCCGGGAAGCGGCACCGGCTTTCTTTGACGCACATCACATGTGCGTGCCACGTCCGGTCCGCCATGCTGACCCTTGCACCGGACGGTACCGACCGGTAGCCAAGCCCGCGACGAAGGGGGACCCCCTGCCATGGCCGACAGCGTGCTCTACGAAACGACCGACGGACTCGCGACCATCACGATCAACCGCCCGGACGCGATGAACGCGATGAACACCGAGGCCAAGGTCGCCCTGCGCGACGCGGTCCAGGCGGCGGCCGCCGACACCGCCGTACGGGCCGTGCTGCTCACCGCGGCCGGGAACCGGGCCTTCTGCGTGGGTCAGGACCTCAAGGAGCACATCGGGAACCTCGCCTCGGACCGCGAGACGGGCACCTCCCTGACGATGACCACGGTGGCCGACCACTACAACCCCATCGTGCGGGCGCTCACCGAGATGCCGAAGCCCGTCGTGGCCGGCGTGAACGGCGTCGCGGCCGGTGCGGGCTTCGGCTTCGCGCTGGCGGCGGACTTCCGGGTCGTCGCCGACACCGCCTCCTTCAACACCTCGTTCGCCGGGGTGGCGCTGACCGCCGACTCCGGGGTCTCGTGGACCCTCCCCCGCCTGATCGGCGCCTCCCGCGCCTCGGACCTGCTGCTGTTCCCGCGCTCGGTCAAGGCGCAGGAGGCGTACGAGCTCGGCATCGTCAACCGTCTCGTGCCCTCGGACTCCCTGCACGCCGAGGCGGAGGCCGTGGCCCGCACGCTGGCCGCCGGTCCGACGGTCGCGTACGCCGCGCTGAAGGAGTCCCTGGCCTACGGGGCCTCCCACACGCTCTCCGAGGCGCTGACCCACGAGGACGTCCTCCAGACCCGCGCGGGGGCCTCCGAGGACCACGCCATCGCCGTCCAGGCCTTCCTGGCGAAGCAGCCGCCGAAGTACCTCGGCCGCTGACGCGCGTCCCGCGATCCGGCTCAGGCCGGGTCGCGGGAGACGCAGTCGGCCAGGTGGTCGTTGACCAGCCCGCAGGCCTGCATGAGGGCGTAGGCCGTCGTGGGGCCGACGAAGCGGATGCCGGCCTTCTTCAGTGCCTTGGCGAGGGACGTGGACTCCGGCGTGACCGCCGGGACCTCGGTGACCGTCAGCGGGGCCGGTCCCGGTTCCCCGGGGGCGTGGGACCAGATCAGGGTGTCCAGTTCGCCCGGCTCCCACCCGGCGAGGACCTTCGCGTTGGCCAGGGTCGCCTCGATCTTGGCCCGGTTGCGGATGATCCCCTCGTCGGCCAGCAGCCGCTCCGCGTCGCGCTCGTCGAACTCCGCGACCGCCGCGATCGAGAAGTCCGCGAAGGCCTTACGGAATCCCTCGCGGCGCCGCAGGATCGTGATCCAGGACAGCCCCGACTGGAACGCCTCCAGGCACAGCCGTTCATAGAGCGCGTCGTCCCCGTGCACGGGACGGCCCCACTCGGTGTCGTGGTAGGCGACGTAGTCCGGCGTGGACAGCCCCCACGGACAGCGCAGCAGCCCGTCCGGGCCCGCGACCGAACCGCTCACCGTTCGCCGCCCTTGGTGAGGTCGACGTGCCCGGGCGCGTCCGACGGAGCCGCGGCGGGCGCCGCCGCGGCCGTGAGCTGGGCGATCCGCGCGTCCCGCTCGGCCAGTTCGGCCGCGAGCCGCTCCAGTACGTCGTCCACCTCGGCCATCCGGTAGCCGCGCGGGGCGACCGGCAGTCGCAGCGCGTCGATGTCGGCCCGTACGACGGGCCGGGTCTCCGGCAGCCCGTCCGCGACCCGGTCCGGCTCCGCTTCCGGCAGCACGGCCTCCGAGCCGCCGCCGATCACCGCCAGGGTGACCGCTGCCACGACCACGACCAGCGCGATCATCAAGAAGAAGAACACGATCACTCCCCACGAGAGACTCCGACCACCAGGTTAAGGTCGCAGATGAGGCGGGGGGGCCGCCGAAGGAGGAAAGAGCAGGATGCTGCGACTGGGCAGGCGCGAGTTCGACACCCACGAGCCGGTGATCATGGCCATCGTGAACCGGACGCCGGACTCCTTCTACGACCAGGGCGCGACGTTCCGCGACGAGCCGGCACTGGACCGGGTCGAGCACGCGATCGCCGAGGGTGCCGCGATCATCGACATCGGCGGGGTCAAGGCGGGGCCGGGCGAGCACGTGGACGCGGCCGAGGAGGCACGGCGCACGGTCGGGTTCGTGGCGGAGGTCCGGCGCCGCCACCCGGACGTGGTGATCAGCGTGGACACCTGGCGGCACGAGGTCGGCGAGGCGGTGTGCGAGGCCGGGGCCGACGTACTCAACGACGCCTGGGGCGGGGTGGACCCCAAGCTCGCGGAGGTCGCCGCGCGGTACGGCGCGGGCCTGGTCTGCACCCACGCGGGCGGTGTGGAGCCGCGCACCCGGCCGCACCGGATCGCGTACGAGGACGTCATGGAGGACGTGCTGCGCGTGACGGTCGGGCTGGCGGAGCGGGCGGCGGCTCTCGGCGTGCGCCGGGACGCGATCATGATCGACCCCGGACACGACTTCGGGAAGAACACCCGCCACTCGCTGGAGGCCACGCGCCGGCTGGACGAGATGACGGCCACGGGCTGGCCGGTCCTGGTCTCCCTGTCCAACAAGGACTTCGTCGGCGAGACCCTCGACAAGCCGGTCAAGGAGCGCCTGCTGGGCACCCTGGCCACGACGGCCGTCTCCGCCTGGCTGGGCGCGCAGGTCTACCGCGTCCACGAGGTCGAGGAGACCCGGCAGATCCTCGACATGGTCCGGTCCATCCAGGGGCACCGCCCTCCGGCCGTCGCCCGCCGCGGCCTCGCCTGACCGCCCGCCGGCCACGGCCCGCCGCGCCCTCGCCCGACCCCTCGGCGGCCGGAGGCCGGCGCGGCCGCCCGCGGCCTGTGGGGCCCGGGCCGCGGCCCGGGCCCGGTGGCTACTTGCCGACTTCCTTCGTCACCAGCGCGATGGCCTCGTCCACGTCGTCGGTGACGTGGAACAGGTAGAGGTCCTTCTCCGACGCCTTGCCCTGGGCGATCACCGTGCCCCGCAGCCAGTCGATCAGGCCGCTCCAGTACTCCGTGCCGAACAGCACGATCGGGAAGCGGGTGATCTTCTGGGTCTGGACCAGGGTCAGCGCCTCGAACAGCTCGTCCAGCGTGCCCAGCCCGCCCGGCAGGACCACGAAGCCCTGGCTGTACTTCACGAACATCGTCTTGCGGACGAAGAAGTACCGGAAGTTCAGGCCGAGATCGACGTGCTGGTTGAGTCCCTGCTCGAAGGGCAGCTCGATGCCGAGGCCGACCGAGATGCCGTTCGCCTCGCGGGCGCCCCGGTTGGCCGCCTCCATGGCTCCCGGACCGCCTCCGGTGATCACCGCGAAGCCGGCGTCGACCAGCGCGCTGCCGATCCGTACGCCCGCGTCGTACTCGGGCGAGCCCTCCGGCGTACGGGCCGATCCGAACACGCTGATCGCGGGCGGCAGCTCGGCCAGCGTGCCGAAACCCTCGATGAACTCCGACTGGATGCGCAGGACCCGCCAGGGATCGGTGTGCACCCACTCGGAGGGCCCGGCCGAATCCAGCAGCCGCTGGTCCGTCGTGCTGCCCGCCTGCACCTGGCTCCGCCTCCTCAGCACCGGCCCGAGCTGCTGCTCCTCGGGCCGACGACGAGCGGAACCCTCGGGACTGCCGTGGTTGCCCATGCTGTGCTCCCTCCTGCTGATCGTTGGATCAGGGTAGGCGCACAAAGGTGACGAGAAGCGGAATTCAGGAGGTCAGCCAGGCGCGGAGTCGTTCCTCGCAGTGCAGGATCGCCTTCGTCTCGACGCGTTCGTCGACCTTGTGCGCCAGCAGGGCGTCGCCCGGGCCGTAGTTGACCGCCGGAACGCCGAGGGCGCTGAAGCGGGAGACGTCCGTCCAGCCGAACTTGGGCATGGCGCGGCCGCCGACCGCGTCCATGAAGGCCTTGGCCGCCGGGTGGGAGAGGCCGGGGAGGGCTCCGGGCGAGGAGTCGTCGACCACGAACTCGGCGATGTCGCAGTCCGCGAACACCTCCTGTACGTGGGCCAGCGCCTCGGCCTCGGTCCGGTCCGGGGCGTAGCGGAAGTTGACGGTCACCGTGCACGCGTCGGGGATGACGTTGTTGGCGACGCCGCCCTCGATGCGGACCGCGTTGAGGCCCTCGTGGTACTCCAGGCCGTCGATGACCGGCTTGCGGGGCTCGTAGGCCGCGAGGCGGGCGAGGATCGGGCTCGCCGAGTGGATGGCGTTGGAGCCCATCCAGCTGCGGGCGGAGTGGGCGCGCTCGCCCGCGGTGCGGAGCAGGACGCGCAGGGTGCCCTGGCAGCCGCCCTCGACCTCGGCGTTCGAGGGTTCCAGCAGGACCGCGAAGTCGCCGGTCAGCCAGTCGGGGTGGGCGGCCGCGACCTTGCCGAGGCCGTTGAGGTCGGCGGCGACCTCCTCCTGGTCGTAGAAGACGAAGGTGAGGTCCCGGTTCGGCTCCGGCACGGTCGCGGCGATGCGCAGCTGCACGGCGACACCGGACTTCATGTCGGTGGTGCCGCAGCCCCACAGCACGCCGTTCTCGTCGAGGCGGGAGGGGACGTTGTCGGCGATCGGCACGGTGTCGAGGTGGCCGGCCAGCACGACGCGCTCGGCGCGGCCGAGGTCGGTACGGGCGACGACGTTGTTGCCGAAACGGTCCACCGTGAGGTGCGGCAGGCCGCGCAACGCGTGTTCCACGAGGTCGGCGAGTACCTTCTCGTCGCCGCTCACGGACGGAATGTCGACGAGCCGGGCGGTCAGCTCGGCGGCGTCCAGGGTGAGGTCCAGCTCGGATTCGGACATGAACCGACCCTAACGCCCCGGGATGCGCCGAAGCCCCGTACGTCCGGCCGGTGGACGCGTCATATGCCTCAAGTACGGTGGGCCGCGTGTCCGAGACCCGTGATCCCCGTCCTCGTCGCCGCCGGCTGGTCCGGGCGGCCGTCGGCCTGCTCGTTCTCCTCGCGGTGATCGGGTACTTCGCCGTGCAGCACGATTCGAACGGCGGCGGCGGTGCTCCGTTCTGCGTGGCCAGCGCGGATCCGGTCGGGGAGGACGAAACCTCCGAAACGTACGAGATGTCGCCGGAGCAGGCGGCGAACGCGGCGACGATAGCCGCCGTCGGCGTCGCCAAGGGCCTGCCCGACCGGGCGGTGACCATCGCGCTGGCGACCGCCATGCAGGAGTCCGCGCTGCGCAATCTCGACCACGGCGACCGGGACTCGCTGGGCCTCTTCCAGCAACGGCCGTCGATGGGCTGGGGCACTCCGGCGCAGATCACGGATCCGGTGTACTCGGCCGGGATCTTCTACGACCACCTCGTCGACGTTCCGGGGTACTCGCGCCTGCCGCTGACGGTGGCCGCGCAGAAGGTGCAGCGCAGCGGGTTCCCGCAGGCGTACGCGAAGCACGAGCCCGACGCGACCGTGCTGACGGCGGCCTTCGCCGGCGGCGGCACCCTGAACTGCGGCGGGCCCGCGCCCACCGGCCCGGGCGACCCGGAGCGGGTACGGGCCGACCTGGTCCGGATCTTCGGCCAGGACGGCATGCACACCATGTCCCCGCAGGGCGGCCAGGCCGGCCGGAACACCGGCGGGGGGCGGACCGCACCGGAGGCCGAGGTCACCCTGACGGAGAAGAAGGGCGGCGACGAGGCCGTGGTCCGCCGCAGCCGGGCCATGGCCCACTGGGCGGTGGCCCACGCGAAGGCGATGGGCATCTCCCGGGTGTCGTACGACCGGCACGGCTGGACCGCGGGCAAGGACCGGGGGCGGTGGCAGGACAAGGGCGGCCCGGGGGCCAAGGACGGTGCCGGGGACCCGCACTACGCGGGTCCGGGCGTGGTACGGATCTTCATGGCCCGCTGATCCGCTCCGCGGCCGGGCACACGGCGGGGCACGCACCGGAGGCGCCCGGGCGCACGTACGAGTGATCACTCCTGCGGGGGGATCCGTGTAGCGGGTCACGGATCCCGGAAACGGACGGAATCCCTGGTCGGCGCCCATCCAATGCGCTTTTCGCGGAAGCCGATTAAACGATGCGTTACCGATCCTTTACCCATCGGCACCGCAACTCCACCCGCCCCGTGAGCGGTTAGTCATGGCGTACTCAGCCGCTACCGCTTAGGAGCAACATGTCTCTCCCCCTGACCCGTCGGATCGCCCGTGCCGCGCTGCTGATCGCAGCCGGGGCAGCGCCCGTGGTCGGTGCGGCCGGTGCGGCCAGCGCCGCCGGTCTGGAGTCCGTGCCGCAGCTGGGCCAGCTCACCGCCACCGACACGGCCGCGCCCACGGACGCGGCCGCGGGCCTCGTGGACACCGCCGGCGGCGCCACCAAGGACCTGCCGGCCCCCGCCGCCGACGTGGCCGGTACCGCGCAGGGCCTGCTCGGCGGGCTCCCCACGACGCAGGAGCTTCCGGTGTCCTCGCTGCCGACGTCCTCGCTGCCGACCTCCGGTGTCCTGCCGGGCGGTCTGCCCGGTGGCCTGCCGCTGGGCGGCTGACGCCGCGGGAAACAGCCGAGGGGGCCGGGAGTGCGAACTCCCGGCCCCCTCCGGCGCGTCCGGCGTGGCGTCCGGCCGGGCGGACCGGCCCGGGCTCAGCCGAGGCGCTTGACCGCCGCCTCGACCCGCTCGTCGGTGGCGGTGAAGGCGACGCGCACGAACCGCGCGCCCGCCTCGCCGTAGAAGTCGCCCGGCGCGACGAGGATGCCCAGGTCCGCGAGGTGGGCGACGGTGTCCCAGCAGGGCTCGTCGCGGGTCACCCACAGGTACAGGCTGGCCTCGCTGTGCTCGACCCGGAAGCCGTGCGCCTCCAGGGCCGTGCGCAGCGCCGCGCGGCGGGCCGCGTAGCGCGCGCGCTGCTCCTCGACGTGGGCGTCGTCGCCGAGGGCGGCGACGGTGGCCGCCTGCACCGGGGCCGGGGTCATCATCCCGCCGTGCTTGCGGATCTCCAGCAGCTCGCCGAGCACGGCCGCGTCACCGGCGACGAAGGCCGCCCGGTAGCCCGCCAGGTTGGACCGCTTGGAGAGGGAGTGGACGGCCACGAGGCCCTCGTACGAGCCGCCGCAGACGTCGTCGTGGAGGACGGAGACGGGCTCGGCCTCCCAGCCCAGCTCCAGGTAGCACTCGTCGCTGAAGAGCAGGATCCCGTGCTCGCGCGCCCAGGCCACGATCCGGACGAGGTCCTCCTTGGCGAGGACCTTGCCGGTGGGGTTGGACGGGGAGTTGAGCCACAGCAGCTTCACACCGGCCGGGTCGAGCTCGGTCGGGTCGTCGTAGACCACCGCCTCGGCGCCGCACAGCCGCGCGCCGACCTCGTACGTCGGGTAGGCGAGCCGGGGGTAGGCGACCTTGTCGCCGGCGCCCAGCCCCAGCTGGGTGGGCAGCCAGGCCACCAGCTCCTTGGAGCCGACGACCGGCAGGACGTTGCGGTGTTCCGTGGCGCTCGCGCCGAGGCGGCCGCGCACCCAGCCGGTGATCGCGTCGCGCAGGGCGACGGTGCCCCACACGGTCGGGTAGCCCGGGGAGTCGGCGGCCTCGATCAGGGCGCGCCGGATCAGCTCCGGGACCGGGTCCACGGGCGTGCCGACCGACAGGTCGACGATGCCGTCCGGGTGGGCAGCCGCCGTCTTCTTGTACGGCTCCAGCTTGTCCCAGGGGAAGGCGGGAAGACGGTCGGATACTGCGGCCACGGTGGTCTCTGCTCTCTCTGAGTGCTGGTGCTGGGGTGTGCGGGTCGGAAAACACATCGGTCCCGTGCGGCGGGAAGGCCGTACGGGACCGAGGGGCGCAGCTGCCTGGAAGGTCAGTGCTCGCCGTTGATGCCGGCGGGCAGCGCCGCGACGAAGGGGTGGTCGCGCTCGATCAGGCCCAGCTTGGAGGCACCACCGGGCGAACCGAGCTCGTCGAAGAACTCGACGTTCGCCTTGTAGTAGTCCTTCCACTCCTCCGGGGTGTCGTCCTCGTAGAAGATGGCCTCGACCGGGCAGACCGGCTCACACGCGCCGCAGTCGACGCACTCGTCCGGGTGGATGTACAAGGACCGCTGGCCCTCGTAGATGCAGTCGACGGGGCACTCTTCGATGCATGCCTTGTCCTTGACGTCGACACAAGGCTCCGCGATGACGTAGGTCACGCTCTCGTTCCTCCTCGGTAGGGCTTTCCATATCGCGCGGGAGCGCGGCGTCGTCGATGCCCGCACCTAGTATCTCCGTTCCCGGGCACGATCCGAACAGGAGGGGCGGACAGAGCTGTGGAAATCACTGCCGGTGGACTGCTGGAGGTCCGTATCACCCCGGCTGACGTGGGTAAACGAGTCTCTGTACGACGGGTGGAGGCCGTAGTGAGCGGATCACCCGAGTTCACGGACACCGTCGGGGTTCTCACATCCTGGGACCAGGGTGTGCTGCTGATCACAAAGAAGGACGGACGATCCGTCCGCATCGCGGAATCCTCGCTGGTGGCGGGCAAGGTCGTGCCTGCGGCCCCGGCCCGGCGGCGGGGTCCGGCGGCCTCCTTCGAGGAGCTGTCGCGGGTCGCCGCGCGGGCCTGGCAGCCGCTGGAGAGCGAGCGGCTGGGCGACTGGACGCTGCGGGCGGCCGCCGGATTCACCCGGCGGGCCAATTCCGTGCTGCCGCTCGGCGACCCGGGGATACCCCTGGACGATGCACTCGCGCGAGTGACCTCCTGGTACGCGGAACGCTCACTCCCGGCCTACGTACAGGTCGCGACGGGGGCCGCCGGAACCCAGGAGGTGCTCGGCGCGGAGCTGGAGCGGCGCGGCTGGGTGAACGAGGCGTCGGCGGAGGTACGGACCGGGGCCCTGGCGCCGGTGGGCGACGTGGACGCGCCCGCGGCCGCCGACGTCCGCCTGACCCGGGTGCCGGACGAGCAGTGGCTCGGGCGCTACGGGAAGGTGCGCGACCCGGACCTGGCCCGGCGGATGCTGGTGGAGGGCCCGTCGGTGTGGTTCGCCGCGCTGCCCGGGGGCCGGGCGATCGGGCGCTGCGTGGTGGACGGGCGGTGGGCCGGATTCGCGGCGGTGACGGTGGATCCCGCGCACCGGCGCGAGGGCCTGGCGACGGCGGTGATGGCCGCGCTGGCCCGGCGGGCGCTGGAGGAGGGCGCGTCGGCGGCCTGGCTCCAGGTCGAGACGGACAATCCCGGGGCGCTGAAGCTGTACGACGGGCTGGGCTTCGCCACGCACCACATGTACCACCACTACCGGGCGGCCTCGTGAGTCCGGCGGCCTGGCGGGAGCAGTTCGCGGCCGAGGTCCGGGCGGAGCGGCCCGACCTGGCGCTGCTGTGCCTGCTGCTGGCCACCGAGGGGGACCCGGAGCTGGACGAACGCGCCATGGACTGGGCGCAGATCGAGCTGGACCGGCTGGCGGGGATGCTGCCGTACGGGCTGCGCGGCGGACGGGCGTGGGCGTCCGCGGTGACGGAGCTGCTGGGCGGGCGCCTCGGGTTCCACGGCACCCCGGCGGACTACGACCGGCTGTCGTCCTCGCTGCTGCACGAGGTACTGAGACGGCGGCGCGGGCTGCCGATCCTGTTGTCGGTGGTGTGGCTGGAGGTCGCCCGGCGGGCCGGGGCGCCGGTGTACGGGCTGGGGCTGCCGGGGCACTTCGTGGTGGGCTTCGGGGACCCGCAGGAGGGCATCGTGGTGGACCCGTTCGCGGGCGGCGCGTCCCTGGGCACCGGGCCGGCGGAGCTGGCGTCGGGGCCGCGCGAGCCGGCCCGCACGCTGGACATCGTGCAGCGGATCCTGGCGAACATCCGGGCCTGGGCCTCGGCCCGCCCGGAGCAGTCGGGGGTGGCCCTGTGGGCGGTGGAGCTGTCGCTGCTGCTGCCGTCGCATCCGGCGGCGCTGCGGTACGAGCGGGCGCGGCTGCTGGTGGAGCGGGGCTCCTTCCAGGAGGGGGCGGCCGAGCTCGACGCGTACGCCGGGGTGGTTGCGGTGGTGGACGCCGACGCGGCGGCCCGGATCCGTGCGGAGGCCCTTTCGGCCCGTGCCCTCCTGAACTGACCGGGGCCCGCCCCGGCCCCCGCCTCGCCGGCGCCACTCCCAGCCTCGCCGGCGTTTGAGCAGGGGGCACCTCCCAGCGGTAGCTGGGGGAGGGTCCGGGCGGAGCCCGGTGCCCGGCGGAGCCGGGTTTCCTGGGGCGCCGCCCCAGACCCCGCGCCTCAAACGCCGGCGAGGCTGGAGACGGCCCGGCGGAGCCGGGGTGCGGATGGGGCCGGGGGGAGGGCTAGAGCCAGCCCTTTTCGCGGGCCGTGCGGACGGCTTCGGCGCGGTTGCGGGCCGCCAGTTTCTGGATCGCCGTCGAGAGGTAGTTGCGGACCGTGCCCTGGGACAGGTGGAGCCGCGCCGCGAGTTCCGCGTTGGTCGCGCCGTTCTCCGCTTCCCGCAGGACCTCCCGCTCGCGGTCCGTCAGCGGGTTCGCGCCTTCCGCGAGGGCGGCCGCGGCCAGGGTGGGGTCGATGACGCGCTCCCCCTGCAGGACCTTGCGTACCGCGGCGGCGAGTTGGGCGGCCGGGGCGTCCTTGACCAGGAAGGCGGAGGCGCCCGCCTCCATCGCGCCGCGGAGGTAGCCGGGGCGGCCGAAGGTGGTCAGGATGACGATCTTCAGGTCGGGCAGGGAGTCGCGCAGGGCGGCCGCCGCCTCGATCCCCGTCATGCCCGGCATCTCGATGTCCAGGAGCGCGACGTTCACGTCGTGCGAGCGGGCGGCCGGCACCACCTGGTCGCCCCGGGCGACCTGGGCGAGGACCTCGATGTCGGGCTCCAGGCCGAGCAGCGCGGCCAGCGCCTCGCGGACCATCGACTGGTCCTCGGCCAGCAGGATGCGGATCGGCGCGGGTTCGGTCATGAGGGGGATCCTAGGGGGACTCGGGCCAGCAGCCTGAAGCCGGTCCGGCCGGCCGGACCGGCCGACAGCGTCCCGCCGACCGCCTCCAGACGTTCCGTCAGGCCTGCCAGACCGTTGCCGGGGCCTTCCCCCGTACCGCCGGAGCCGTCGTCGGCGACCGTCAGTTCGAGCACGGGGCCGTCGAGGGTCTGGAAGGTGCGCAGCGTCACCGTGCAGCGTCGGGCGCCGCTGTGCCGGACGATGTTCGTGACGGCCTCGCGCAGCGACCAGGCCAGTGCGGTCTCCGCTTCCTCGGGCAGGTCCTCGGGGGCGTCCACGGGCAGGTCGGCCATGACTCCGGCGGCCGTCAGCGCCGTGCGCGCACCGGCCAGTTCACCGGGCAGGGTGGGCCGCCGGTAGCCGCTGACGGCCTCCCGTACGTCGACCAGCGCCTGTCTGCTGACCTGTTCGATGTCCGCGACCTGCTGGGCGGCCCGGTCGGGGTGGTCGGGGAGCATCCGGCCCGCCAGCTCGCTCTTGAGCGTGATCAGCGACAGCGAGTGTCCCAGCAGGTCGTGCAGGTCCCGGGCCATCCGCAGGCGTTCCTCGTTGGCGGCGAGCTGGGCGACGGTGGCCCGGGCCTCCCGCAGTTCGATGGTGGTGCGGATCATCGCGCGGACCCCGGCCATCGCGAAGCCGCCCATGAGGGCCGGGATGAGCAGCCCCGCGAGGTAGGCGTCGCCGTCGGGAACCGCGTTGGCGGTGACGGCCAGCAGTGCCGTGGTGCCGGGGACGGTCCAGCGGGAGATCGTGCCGGGCAGCGCGGCCCCGGAGGCGATCGCCACGTAGACGAAGAGGACCAGCCACTCGCGGCCCAGGGCCAGGGAGAGCACCGTGGCCAGGGCGGCGAGCACGGACAGGGAGAGCAGGACCCTGCGCGGGTCCATCTCGCGGGCGGCGCGCAGGACCAGGACGAGGTACCAGGCGACGAAGGAGGCGAGACCCAGGGCGCCGAGCACCCGGGCGGTGGTGCCGTGCCCGCCGCTGATCAGGTCGGTGACGGGGGCGCTGAGGTAGAAGAGCCAGATGCCGGTCCAGACGATCCGGGCCGTCTTGTGCCGGTTGTTGTCCGCTACGCGGCCGGCCCGGCCGGCTCCGTCATCGGCTTCCTTCGTCAGCGCCACGGGTTCATGCCTTCAGTGAGTCCTTGCGGTACAGCCAGGCGGCCGCACCGGTGAACAGTACGAAGTAGACGGCGAGGATCGCCACGTCCTTCAGGTGGGGTGCGCCCCCGAGCTCGATGGCCTGGCCGAGGCCCGCGTAGGCGTGGGTGGGGAGCCACTCGCAGATGTTCTGCAGCCACTGCGGGAAGTTCGCGGTGGGCATCCACAGGCCGCCGAGGATCGACAGGGCGAAGTAGAACAGCATGGTGATCGGGCGGACGTTGTCGCCGCTGGCCAGGTAGCCGATGGCCACCCCGAGGGCGGCGAAGACCAGGCTCCCGGCCCAGATGGCGCCGGTCAGGGCGAGCCACTGCCAGACCTCGAAGCGCACGCCCTTGACGCCGGCGGCCACGGCGAAGACGACGACGATCGCGGGCAGCGACAGCACGCCGGCGCTGGCGGTCTTGGCGAGGACGTAGCCGTGGCCGGGCAGTGCGGTCAGCCTCAGCTGGCGGACCCAGCCCGATTCGCGTTCCTTGGCGATGCGCTCGCTGTTGCCGACCAGGACGGCGGTGAGGGCGCCGAAGGAGGCCATCGCGACCATGTAGAAGGCGGGCATCGTCAGGTCGGTGCCGAGGACCTTCGTGGTGCCGTCGAGGGTGCCGCCGAGCATCAGGAAGAGCGCGGCCGGGTAGAGGACGGTGAAGAACAGGTACTTCTTGTTGCGGCGGGCCCGGGTGACTTCCAGGCTGACCAGGCGAAGGGTTCCGGCGGTGGCGGACTGCGTCATCGGGTGGCCTCCTCGGCCTCGGTGAGAGCGATGAAGGCCTGTTCCAGGCCGAGGCCGGCGACCTCCAGGTTTCGGGGGTACAGGCCGAGCGCGTAGACGGCCTGGACCGTGGCGTCGGCGTCGCGCGACTGCAGGCGCACGGTGGCGCCGGTGCGTTCGAAGGCGGTGAGGCCGGGCAGGGCGCGCAGCAGCGCTTCGTCGACGTCGCCGTCCAGGTCGAAGGCGATCTTCCGGGCGCCCGCCCTGGCCTTGATCTCGGCCGCGGTGCCGTCGGCGAGGAGCTTGCCCTTGCTGAGCACCAGCACCCGGTCGGCGATCGCGTCGGCCTCTTCCAGGTAGTGGGTGGCGAAGAGGACGGTGCGTCCCTGGGCGGCCTGCTCGCGCATGGTGGCCCAGAAGGCCTGGCGGGCGGTGACGTCCATGCCGGTGGTCGGCTCGTCGAGGACGATCAGGTCGTTCTCGCCGGCGGTGGCCAGGGCGAAGCGCACGCGCTGCTCCTGGCCGCCGGAGAGCTTGTTGACCATGCGGTCGGCGATCTCGGTGAGGGCGGCGCGGTGCAGGACCTCCTCCACGGGGTGCGGCCGCGGGTGCAGGGCGCAGCCGAGGGTGACGAGTTCGCGTACGGTCACCTCCTCCATCAGGCCACCGCTCTGGAGCATGGCCCCGACGCGGCCGGCCGCGAGGGCCTCGCGGGGGGTGGTGCCGAAGAGGCTGACGGTGCCGGAATCGGCGGGGCGCAGGCCCAGGAGGAGGTCGAGGGTGGAGGACTTGCCGGCGCCGTTGGGGCCGAGGAGCGCGACGGTCTCGCCCGGGTGCAGCGTGAGGGAGAGGCCGTCCACCGCCCGGACCGTGCCGTAGCTCTTGGTCACGTTCTCGAAGGCGACCACGCTGTCGGTGGCGGCCTTCACGGTGGGTACCGCGGTCGTCGTCGTCATGGGAAGAGGTTCGCCCGTACGGGGTCCCGCGCGGCAGTGTCGGGCGTCGTGCGTGCCGGATGACAGATGTCATGCGGCGGACGTGACAGTGCCCCCGCCCGGGGTCCGGGCGGGGGCACCGAGGTGTCCGTCAGTTGGGGCTGGTGTCGACGACCACGGTGCGCTCGGCCGTGGTCTTGCCGCGCAGCGCCTTGCCGAGGGCGCCCGCGACGTCCTGCGGGGTGACGGCGGTCTTCTCGCCGGTGCCGCGGGTGATCAGGATCCCGTCGAAGGTGTTCCCGTAGGTCGCCTTGAGCGCCTCCAGGTCGAACTTCTCGACCAGGCGGCCGTCTACGGGCTGCATGCTCAGGATCTTGGGGAGGGACCTGGCACCGAAGGCGATGGACTTGGTGCCCACCTTGACCGTGGCGTTCGCGGACATCGCGGGCTCGGCGAACTCCTTCATGGCCCGGTCCAGTTCGGCCTGGCCGATGGCCGGCGCCTTGGTGGTGGTCGGCAGTTCGGCCACGGCCGCCTTGCCGGTGGCGACCTGGTCCTTGAAGGTCTTGGCCACCAGCTGCACGGAGGCGTCGACGTCGAGGGTGGTGCCGGGGGTGCCGGGGACGGCGACGGCCTTGCCGGTGTCGAACTTGATCGTGCCCTCGGTGGCCGTGCCGGAGGCGCCCGCGAGCTCCTGGAGTGCGACCTGGAGCTTCTCCTCGTCGGTCGGCATCACGGGGTCGGCGACCCGCTCGTTGCCGAGGAGCGAGCCGATGACCGTGATCGGGTTGTAGTCGCTGCCCGCCGCGTTGCGGACGGTGGTCTGGGCGTCCAGCGTCAGGCCGGCCTTCTCGGGCTTCAGCTCGACCGGCTTCCCGCCGACGCTGAGCTGGATCGGGGCGGCGGCGCGGGTGCCGAAGGCCGTCTGGAGCTTGGAGACGGCCTCGTCGCGGCTGCCGCTGATGTCGACGCCGAGGACGGTGGTGCCCTTGGGGACGTCGGAGTGGTTCAGGAGCAGCCCGGCGCCGTAGGCCACGCCGATGAGGGCGACGACACCGCCGCCGAGCAGGACCAGTTTGGAGCGGCCCTTCTTGGCGGGCTTGGCGGTGGCCTTGGGCTGGGCCGCCGCGGGCCGGGGGGCGGCCGGGGCGGGGGCCGGCACCGGGGTCGGCAGCGGGCCGTCCAGGTCGGGGCCGGGCCACTGCGGAGCCTCGTCGAAGGCGGCCGCGCCGGCCGGGCCGCCGACGGGGCCGGTGCCGAAGCCGGGGCCGCCGGTGGGGCCGGCGGGGCCGCCGCCGTACGCGGGGAACGCCTCGGTGACGGGGCCGCCGTCGCCCTGGTCGTCGTAGACGGGGAAGCCCTGGGTGGTGCTCCCGACGCCCGGACCGCCGGGCATCGGGGCGGCGGGGGCGGGTGCGGAAGCCTGCGCGAAGCCCTGGCCGTAGTCCGCCACGGGCGGCGGCGGGGTGCGCCGCGGCGCGTAGGCGGCGTCCGGTCCGGGCGCCTGCGGGGCCTGGGTCCGCTGCGGCGGGGCGAAGCCCGCGCCGGGCCCGGCCGGCGGCGGCGTGGGCGTCGGAGTGGGCGTGGGAGACGGCGTCCGGGTGGGCAGCGGACGCTGTGCGAGCGGCGGGGCGGCCGCGGCCGGCGGCATCGGGGCGGCCGGGGCCGGTGCGGGGGCCTGGGCGGCCGGCTTGCGGGGGGCGAACCAGTTGCTGGCCGCTTCCTCGGCTTCGGCGGCCGGGGCGGGCGCCTGGGGGCCGGCGGGCTCCGGGGCCGCCTCGATCCGGGTCGGCTGCGGTCCGCGCCGCTGCGCGAGCGGGGGCGGGGAGGCCTGTTCCGGGGCCGGGTCCGGCCCGGTCCGCTCGCCGGCACCGGCCGAGCCGGAGCTGGTGCCCATCGCCTTGCGCACGACCACCGGCGGGATCGGCCGCGAACCCGGGATGTTGATCCGGATCCGGGTCGTCAGGGTGGTCTCGGTCTTGGGCCCGTCGGCGTCGGGCGTGGACGGCTTCGAGGTCACAGCGTTCTCCTCCGGAGCGGTCGCCGCAGCGTCCGTGGACGGGTACTGGCCGGTTCCGTACGGCGGTGTACCCGAGGGGTAAGCGGCTCCACCGTGCCCCTTGGGCCCGGAGGACGAACTGTCGGTTTCACGACTCAAGGCAGGTTCTCCCGGTTGGCTCCGCCGCCCGTCATACCGTGCGCGGGCAGCTCGGCGGCCCGTCCACCATACTGGCCGCCGCCCGCACGCAACTGACTGGCGGGAATCAGGGGTTCCTGATAGCGCCCGTCAAACCCCCCTGAAGCACCCGGCGGGCCGCCGCGCGCACCTCTCGGCGAACCTCCCTACGAGGTCCGACACCACGTCACTTGGCAGGCCGGGAGACGGAAACCGGCCGATCCAGCGGAGTGCGCACCGTGGCACACATCACAGCGAGAACGGTTCCCCCCAAAAGGTAGACGTACACGCCGATTCCGGACGAACCGAGGAGGAAGTCTCCCTCAGGGCGCGGAAGGCTGAGCATCACGTACGCGAGGAACCAGCCCGCGGCCGCGCCGCCCACCCCGAAGCCGGTCCCGAGGGCGATCCGGCCGCCGAGGAACAGCCCGAAGACGGCCAGCAGGGCGAGCAGCAGACCGCCGGGGAACCAGAGGTCGACCACCAGCCAGCCGGCCGCGCCGGTCAGCGCTCCGGCGACCAGCATGCCCAGGCAGCCGGCGATCCGTCCGGCCCTGGCCGTGCCGCTCACGCGTCCACCCCCGCGAAGAGGTCGTGTTCGCGTTCGCCCGCCGGGGCGCCCGGCCGGCCCGCGACCAGTTCGTAGTACTCACGGGTGAACAGCGGCTGCGCCAGGTCGTTGGAGAGGGCGAAGAAGGGGCCGTCCACGGCGATCTGGGTGGCGTGGGCCCGCATGGCGGCCGCCTTCGCCGCCACGAAGGTGTCCTTGGCGTCGATCTCGGTGGTGATCCGTTCGTCGGCGACGACCCCCGGCACGTCCCCGGGCGAGCCCACCGCGGGGAAGGGCGCCTCTCCCCCGGCGGCGTGCAGCCGGGCGAAGCCCTCCTCGACGACCGAGCGCGGGACCCGGTTCCAGTAGATCTTCCCGATGGTGTGGGGTGCGCCGAGGTCGCGCCGGTAGGCGGTCTCCGCGGCCAGTTCGGCGGCGCGCATGGCGACCCGGTGGGCCTGGATGTGGTCGGGGTGCCCGTATCCGCCGTCCGGGTCGTAGGTGACGAGCACCTGCGGCCGCAGCTCCCGGATGATCTCCACCAGGTACGCGGCGGCCTCGTCCACGTCGGCGGCCCAGAAGGCCTCCGGGCGGTGGTTCTGCGGGGCGCCCATCATCCCGGAGTCCCGGAAGCGGCCGGGGCCGCCGAGGAACCGGTGGTCCTGGACGCCCAGTTCCGCCATGGCCGCGGCGAGCTCGCCGACGCGGTGGGCGCCGAGCGTGTCGTCGCGGTCGGCCGCCAGGTGGGCGAGCCCGGGCGGGATGACCTCACCCTCCTCGCCGAGGGTGCAGGTCACCAGCGCGACGTGGGCGCCCTCGGCCGCGTACTTGGCCATGGTGACGCCGTTGTTGATCGACTCGTCGTCGGGGTGCGCGTGCACGAGGAGCAGACGACGGGCAGGAAGACCGTTCATGGGGCCAGCCTACGAGGCGGGACCTAGAACTTGAGGCCACTGATCATGCTCGCCACGTTGGAGGTGAGCTGGCTCAGGGTCGGGGCGATGGTGGAACTCGCCAGGTAGAAGCCGAGCAGTACGCAGACCACCGCATGTCCCGCCTTCAGGCCCGCCCTTCGGACCAGCAGGAAGACGATGATCGCCAGCAGCACCACGGCGGAGATCGAGAGTGCCACGGCGTTTCACCTCCACGTCGAGCGGACATCGGTACGCGTATTCGTGCTCGGCAGGAGTCATACCCACCGTGCGCTACGGATCATAACTATCCGTACCAGCGCATCGATCGAAATCCGGCAGCACGAGGGGCGCATGCCGCGCATGAGTGGGGGCACGGGGAGGCCGGCCGGCGAGGCCGTACGCCTCCCCGGCCGGCCGTCGGCACCCGCACGGCCGCACGCCGTCCAGACTGCACGCCCCAGATCTCGGGGCAGAAACGGTCAAGTTGCCCTCACGTTAACGGAGTTGCCGGGCATTCCCGCCCCGCGCCGCCCGCCGCGCAGCCGTGGCCGGAAATGATCGGTCGGCGACTACTCCTTCGCCAGGGGGGACGGCGGTGGCGGCTGGTCCGACGGCGGGACCACCTGTTTCTCCGCCGCGAAGTGGCAGGCCGACGGGTGCGCCGCCGGGCCCGAGGGGAAGACCTGCGGAACCGCCAGCAGCGGGACCTCCGCCGTGCAGCGGGGCTCCGCCTTCCAGCAGCGGGTGCGGAAGGGGCAGCCCGACGGCGGGTTGGCCGGGGACGGGACGTCACCGGTGAGGATGATCCGCTCGCGGTGGGCGCGGGCCTCCGGATCGGGGACCGGGACGGCCGAGAGCAGCGCCTGGGTGTACGGGTGCGTCGGGTGGTCGTAGATCTGGCTGTCGGTGCCGATCTCGACGATCCGGCCCAGGTACATGACGCCGACCCGGTCGGAGATGTGCCGGACGATCGAGAGGTCGTGCGCGATGAAGACGTAGGACAGGTCGAAATCGCTCTGCAGCCGGTCCAGCAGGTTGATCACCTGGGCCTGGACGGAGACGTCCAGCGCCGAGACGGGCTCGTCGGCGACGATGATCTCGGGCTGGAGGGCGAGGCCGCGGGCGATGCCGATGCGCTGGCGCTGGCCGCCGGAGAACTGGTGCGGGTAGCGGTTGATGTACTCCGGATTCAGTCCCACGACGTCCAGGAGCTCCTGGACGCGTTGCCGCCGCGAGCCCTTGGGCGCCACCTCGGGGTGGATCTCGAACGGCTCCCCGATGATGTCGCCGACCGTCATGCGCGGGTTCAGCGAGGTGTACGGGTCCTGGAACACCATCTGGATGTTGCGGCGCACGGCCTTCAGGGCCCGCCCCGACAGCCTGGTGATGTCCTCGCCCTTGTACGCGATCACCCCCGCCGTCGGCCGCTCCAGGTTGACCAGCATCTTGGCCACGGTGGACTTCCCGCAGCCGGACTCGCCGACGATGCCGAGCGTCTCACCGGCACGCAGGCCGAAGGAGACCCCGTCGACCGCCTTGACCGCGCCGACCTGCTTGCGGAAGACGATGCCCCGGGTCAGCGGATAGTGCTTGACCAGGTCCTTCACCTCCAGCAGGGACTCAGCCATGGAGGCACTCCTTCCAGAAGTGGCAGGCGCTGGTCCGCTCCACCGGGGACTCGGTCACCCGGTACAGCGGCGGGACGTCGGTGCGGCACACCGCCTGCGCCATCGGGCAGCGCGGGTTGAAGGCGCAGCCGGGCGGGATGGCCACCAGGTTCGGCGGCAGTCCCTTGATGGCGTACAGCTCCTGGCCCTTCTGGTCCAGGCGCGGGATCGAGTCCAGCAGGCCGCGCGTGTACGGGTGCGCGGGCGCCTTGTAGATCTCGTGGACCGGGGCCGCCTCGACGATCCGGCCCGCGTACATGACCGCGATCTTGTCGGCCACGTCCGCGACCACGCCGAGGTCGTGGGTGATCAGGATGAGGCCCATGTTCAGCTCGCGCTGGAGCTCCGCGAGCAGGTCCATCACCTGGGCCTGGACGGTGACGTCCAGGGCCGTCGTCGGCTCGTCCGCGATGATCAGCGAGGGCTCCAGGGCCAGCGCCATGGCGATCATGATGCGCTGGCGCATGCCGCCCGAGAACTGGTGCGGGTAGTCCCCCACCCGCTCCTTCGCCGCCGGGATCTTCACCCGGTCCATCAGCTCGACGGCCCTGCCCCTGGCGTCCTTGCGGGACATCCCGCGGTGCACCTCGTACATCTCGCCGAGCTGCGCGCCCACGCTCAGGACCGGGTTCAGGGAGGAGAGCGCGTCCTGGAAGATCATCGCCATCTCGGCGCCGCGGATCCTGCGCCGCTCCTCCTCCTTCATCTTCAGGAGGTCCCTGCCCTTGAAGAGGATCTCGCCGCCCGCGATCCGGCCCGGGGGCGTGTCGAGGATGCCCATCACGGCCTGGGCGGTGACCGACTTGCCGGAGCCCGACTCGCCGAGCACGGCCAGCGTCTCGCCCTCGGCCACCGAGTAGTCGACGCCGTTGACGGCCTTGGCGACTCCGTCGCGCGTCTTGAATTCCACGTGCAGGTCGCGGACTTCGAGCAGCATGTCCGGGGCTCCTCAGCGCAGCTTGGGGTCGAGGGCGTCGCGCACCGCGTCGCCGAGCATGATGAAGGCGAGCACGGTCAGGCTCAGCGCGCCCGCCGGCCAGAGCAGCATGTGGGGGGCGTTGCGGATCTGCGAGGCCGCGTTGGAGATGTCGATGCCCCAGGAGACGGTGGGCGGGCGCAGGCCGACGCCGAGGAAGGACAGGGTGGCTTCCAGGGCGATGTAGGTGCCGAGCGCGATGGTCGCGACGACGATGACCGGGGCGACGGCGTTGGGCGCCACGTGCCGGAGCATCATCCGGCCGTTCCCGGCGCCCAGCGCCCGGGCCGCCTGGACGTAGTCGTTCTGCTTGGCGGTGATGACGGAACCGCGGCCGATGCGGGCGATCTGCGGCCAGCCGAGGAGCACGATGAATCCGACCACCGGCCAGACGGTGGTGCTGGTGACCACGGACAGGAAGACCAGGCCGCCGAGGACGACGGGGATACCGAAGAAGATGTCGGCGACCCGGGAGAGCAGCGCGTCGCCCCACCCGCCGAAGAACCCGGCGAGCCCGCCGAGCAGCGCGCCGAGCAGCGCGGCGCCGAGGGTGGCGCAGACGCCGACGGTGATGGAGGCGCGGGCCCCGTAGACGGTACGGGTGTACACGTCGCAGCCCTGGGTGTCGTAGCCGAAGGGGTGGCCCGGTGAGGAGCCCTGCTGCGATTTGGACAGGTCGCACTGCAGCGGGTCGCCGCTCGCGATGAGCTGCGGCCAGATCGCGATGACCACGAGGAAGAGGATCATCAGCGAGGAGATGACGAAGACGGGGTTGCGGCGCAGCTGGTGCCAGGCGTCGGACCACAGGGAGCGGGGCTTGTGGCCGGGGCCCGTCCCGCCCGGCGCGGCCGTCTTCTCGATGCCCTCGACGCTCTCGGCCGCCTCGATGGCCAGGTCTATGGGTCCGCCCTGGCCGGTCGGGGAGACGGCCTCGTGCGGGCGGGGGCCGACGGGATCGTAGCCGCCGGGCCCTTCGGGACGCTCGGGGTCAGGCATACCGGATCCTCGGGTCCAGGACCGCGTACAGCAGGTCGACGAGCAGGTTCGCCAGCAGGAAGACGATGACGAGGATGGTCACGAAGCCGACCACCGTCGGGGAGTTGTTGCGCAGGATCCCCTGGTAGAGCTGGTATCCGACGCCGTGGATGTTGAAGATCCGCTCGGTGACGATGGCGCCGCCCATCAGGGCGCCGATGTCGGTGCCGATGAAGGTGATGACGGGGATGAGCGAGTTGCGCAGGAGGTGGCGGGTGACGACGCGCCGGCGCGGCAGGCCCTTGGCGACGGCCGTGCGCACGTAGTCGGCCTTGACGTTCTCGGCGATGGAGGTGCGCGAGAGCCGGGTGACGTAGGCGAGGGAGACCAGCGCGAGCACGATGCCGGGCAGGATCAGTTCGTTGAAGGGGGCGTCCGGGGAGACGGTCGGCCGCACCCAGCCCCATTTGACGCCGAAGAGGTACTGGAGCAGGTAGCCCGTCACGAACGTCGGTACGGAGATGACGACGAGGGTGAGCACCAGGACGGTGGTGTCGACGGACTTGCCTCGGCGCAGGCCGCTGACCACGCCGAGGGTGATGCCGATGACGATCTCGAAGAAGATCGCCACGATGGTCAGGCGCAGGGTGACGGGGAAGGCGCTGGCCATCAGCTCGGTGACCGGCTGGCCGTTGAAGGCCGTGCCGAAGTCGCCCTGGAAGATCTGGCCCATGTAGTGGAGGTACTGCTTCCACAGGGGCTGGTCGAGGAAGAGGTCCTTGCGGATGCGCGCGGCGGTGGCGGGGTCGGGCGCCTTGTCGCCGAAGAGGGCCGCGACCGGGTCACCGAGCGCGTACACCATGAAGAAGATCAGGAACGTGCTGCCGATGAACACCGGGATCATCTGGAGCAGCCGCCGGATCACGTAACGTCCCATGGACTGCTCCAGGATCGATCCGAAACGCGGGTCAGCCGACCTTGATCTGGTCGTACACGGGGACGCTGAACTGGTTGAGCGCGACGTCCGAGAGCCGCTCCGCGTAGCCCGCGCTGCCGTTCTGGTACCAGAGCGGGATCGACGGCATCTGCGCCGCGAGGATCTTCTCGGAGTCCTGGAACTTCGCGACGGCCTTGGCCGGGTCGCTCTCCTGGTTGGCCTCGTCGACGAGCTTGTCGAACTCCGGGTTGCTGAACTTCCCGTAGTTGGAGGAGGCCCCTGTGTAGTAGAGCGGCTGGAGGAAGTTCTGGATCAGGGGGTAGTCGGCCTGCCAGCCGGAGCGGAAGGGACCGGTCAGCTTGAAGCTGCTCTGCTGGTTGCGGAAGTCCGCGAAGGTGCCGACCGGGTTGACCGTGCAGACCGGGCCCTCGCCCAGCGCGTTGTTGATGCTGTTGCAGACGGCGTCCATCCAGTCGCGGTGCGAGCCGGTGTCCACGTTGGAGGTCAGCGTGACCTTGCCGCCGGGGAGCCCGCCGGCGTCCGTGATGAGCTTCTTGGCCGCGGCCGGGTCGTAGACGCAGGCGTCGCCGCAGACCGTGGAGGAGAAGCCGCCCTTCTCGCCGAGGGCCGGGGAGGTCCAGTCCTTGGCCGGGGTGCGGGTCTCGCGGAAGATCTGCTTGGTGATCTCGTCGCGGTTGATGGCCCGCGAGATGCCGATCCGGACGTTCTCCATCCCTTCCTTGCTCCACTGCGGGTCGTACAGCGGGAAGGTGAGGGTCTGGATGATGAGGGCCGGCTGGTTGATGTACCGGTCACCGAGGTCGTTCTTGACGTTCTTGAGCTGCTGCGCCGGGATGTCGTCGACGAGGTCGAGGTTGCCGGAGATCAGGTCGGTGTAGGCGGTGTTGTTGTCGGTGTAGACCTTCAGGTCCACACCACCGTTCTGCGCCTTGTCCGGGCCGGGGTAGGTGTCCCACTTGCGCAGCTTCATACCGGTGCCCTTGGTGTACGAGTCCACCGTGTACGGGCCGTTGCCGATCGGCTTGTCCAGCCAGGCGGCGTGGTCGGTGAAGAAGGCCTTGGGCAGGGGGGAGAAGGCCTGGTAGCCGAGGGTCTCGGGCCAGGTGGAGAACTTGTTCTTCAGGGCGACCGTGAAGGTCTTGTCGTTCTTGACGACCAGTCCGGACATCGTCTTGGCCTTGGGCTCACCGGAGGCGGGGTGGACGTCCGCGTAGCCGACGATGTCGGAGAAGAACGGCGAGTTGTTCTGCTTGTTGCGCACGTCCGCGCCGTAGTTCCAGGCGTCGACGAAGGACTGCGCGGTGACCGGCTCGTCGTTGCTGAACTTCCAGCCGTCCTTCAGCGTGATGGTGAAGTTCTGACTGTCCGTCGTCTCGATCTTCTCGGCGACCATGTCGAGGGCCTCGCCGGTCTTCGGGTCGTAGCGCTTGAGGCCCCGGAAGAGCATGTCGAGCACCTTGCCGCCCTGCACCTCGTTGGTGTTGGCGGGCTCCAGCGGGTTCTGCGGGTCGCCCCACGAGGAGCTGACGATTCCCGCCTCGCCGCCTCCGCCGCTGTCGCTGCCGCCGCCGCAGGCCGTCGCCGCGAGGGCGACGGCCACCGCACATGCGGCCCACGTGGCGTGGGTGGCTCCGCGCATGGAGTGCCTCCTAGGGATCCCAAGACTCGCTTAGGGGCCTATGTCACCCTATGTGGGGCTCCGCACACTCCTGGTTGGACCGATTGCACCCGCGCGTCACGCCCCTGTCACCCCTGGGGGTGCAACACGAGCTCCCACGAGTCGACCGCGTAGTGCAGGCCCATGCCGTGCGCCTCGTACAGTGCGAGCGCGCCGGTCACGTTGTGCGTGTCCACCCCGAGACCCACGCAGTCCCGGCCGCGCTCCGCGTAGACGGCGAAGCAGTGGCGCAGCAGGAAACCGCCGACGCCCCGGCCGCGCACCTCCTCGGCCACGCCGATGTGGCTGACCCAGGCCATGCTCGTACGGTCGTCCCGCGTGAGCAGCACGGCCGCGTCGCCGTGGCCGGGCAGGCTCGCGATCCACACCAGCGACCAGTCGATCTTGCGGCCGTCTATGTGGTCGAGCCAGGTCTCGTACGGGCGGTCCACGTGGCCGAAGTGCGCGGCGAAGGTCCGCTCGACCAGGGCGTGGGCCCGGTGACGGTCGGCCTCGTCGTCGGCGCAGTGCCGCAGGGTGAGCCCGGCCGGCGGGACCGGTGCCGGATCGGCGGCCGGGGACAGCGCGCGGGTCATGACCTGGTAGCGCCGGATGGTGCGGTAGCCGCGCCCGCTGAGGAGGGAGAGGTCGAGGGTGGGCTTCACGTTGAGCTGGAGCCTCAGGACGCCGGGCCCGCCGGACAGCTCCCGGGCCCTGGCCTCCATGCGCTCCAGCAGCAGGCCGGCGGCCTCGTGGTGGCCGGGCAGCACGTAGTGGTCCCCGTCGACGCGCCCCGGGCCGGAGTCCGCCCAGACGAGGGCGTAGGCGACGAGTCTCCCGCCCTGGAAGGCGAGCCAGGAGTCGGTGGCCAGGTCCACGTCGGGGGCGTTGAGGTCGGACTCGACAGTGCCCAGATCGGTCTCCGGGCGGCCGATCTCGATCACGTCGACGGCGTTGAGCAGCGCGCAGATGTCGGACGCGTCCCCGGGCCCGGCGGCCCGTACGGTGAGGGTCATGCCGTCACTCTCCGTCCCCGGATCCCGGGCACGCAACCGGTTTCCCCCGGCTCCGGTCGACGGGTACGCGAACGGCCGGCTCCCGGCGCCGTGAGGCACCGGGAGCCGGCCGTCGGGAAGGAACGCGCCGGTCAGACGGCCAGGATGGCCTTCTCCTCGGCGAAGTGGCACGCGGAATCGTGCGCGGCCAGCGTGTTCACGCCCTTGAAGCGCTCCGGGATCGCCAGCAGCGGCTCCTCGGTGGAGCACTTGTCCTGGGCCTTCCAGCAGCGGGTGCGGAAACGGCAGCCCGACGGCGGGTTGGCCGGGGACGGTACGTCACCGGTGAGGATGATCCGCTCGCGGCCCTCGCGCGCGTCCGGGTCCGGGACCGGGACGGCGGACAGCAGCGCCTGGGTGTACGGGTGGGTCGGGTGCTCGTAGATCTGGGCGTCGGTGCCGATCTCGGCCATCTTGCCGAGGTACATGACGCCCACGCGGTCCGAGATGTGCCGGACGATCGAGAGGTCGTGCGCGATGAAGAGGTAGGAGAGGTTGAACTCGTCCTGCAGCTTCTCCATCAGGTTGATGACCTGGGCCTGCACCGACACGTCGAGCGCGGAGACCGGCTCGTCGCAGATGATGATCTCGGGCTGCAGGGCGAGGCCGCGGGCGATGCCGATGCGCTGGCGCTGGCCGCCGGAGAACTGGTGCGGGTACCGGTTGATGTACTCCGGGTTCAGGCCCACGACGTCCAGGAGCTCCTGGACCTTGCGGCGCCGGTCGCCCTTCGGGGCCACCTCGGGGTGGATCTCGAAGGTCTCCCCGATGATGTCGCCGACCGTCATGCGCGGGTTCAGCGAGGTGTACGGGTCCTGGAACACCATCTGGATGTTGCGGCGCACGGCCTTCAGCGCGCGGCCGGACAGCTTGGTGATGTCCTGGCCCTTGTAGAAGACCTCGCCCGCGGTGGCCCGCTCCAGGTTCATCAGGAGCTTGGCGACCGTGGACTTGCCACAGCCGGACTCGCCGACGATGCCGAGGGTCTCGCCCTGGTACAGGTCGAAGGAGACCCCGTCGACCGCCTTGACCGCACCGACCTGCTTCTTGAACAGGATTCCCTGGGTCAGCGGGAAGTGCTTGACCAGGTTACGGACCTGGAGGATCGGCTCGCGCTCGGTGGCGTTCTTGGTGAGCTCAGCCATGGATCTGGTCCTTCCAGAAGTGGCACGCGCTGCCGCGGCCGGGCAGTTCGGTGCCGTCCTGCTCGGTGACCGGGTGCAGCACCGGGATCTCGGTGCGGCAGATGTCCTGCGCCTTGGGGCAGCGGGGGCTGAAGGCGCAACCCGAGGGAATGCGGAGCAGGTTGGGCGGCAGACCCTTGATCGCGTAGAGCTCCTGGCCCTTCTGGTCCAGGCGCGGGATCGAGTCCAGCAGGCCACGGGTGTACGGGTGGGAAGGTCGCTTGTAGATCTCGTGGACCGGAGCGGTCTCGACGATCCGGCCCGCGTACATGACCGCGATCTTGTCCGCGACGTCGGCGACGACGCCGAGGTCGTGGGTGATCAGGATCAGGCCCATGTTCATCTCGCGCTGGAGCTCCGCGAGCAGGTCCATGACCTGCGCCTGGACCGTCACGTCGAGGGCCGTGGTCGGCTCGTCGGCGATGATCAGGTCCGGCTCCAGGGCCAGCGCCATGGCGATCATGATGCGCTGGCGCATACCGCCGGAGAACTGGTGCGGGTAGTCACCCACGCGCGCCTTGGCGGCGGGGATCTTCACGCGGTCCATGAGCTCGATGGCCTTGAGCTTCGCTTCCTTCTTGGAAGCTCCGCGGTGGACCCGGAACATCTCGCCGAGCTGGTCGCCCACCGAGTAGACGGGGTTCAGCGAGGACAGCGCGTCCTGGAAGATCATCGCCATCTTGTCGCCGCGGAGCTTACGGCGCTCCTCGTCGGACATCTTGAGGATGTCCTTGCCGTGGAAGCGCACCTCGCCGCCGGACACGCGTCCGGGCGGGCTGTCGAGGATGCCCATGATCGCCTGGGCGGTGACGGACTTGCCGGAGCCGGACTCGCCGAGCACGGCGAGGGTCTCGCCGGCGTTGACGCTGTAGCTCACGCCGTTGACGGCCTTGGCGACCCCGTCACGGGTCTTGAACTCGACCTGGAGGTTGTCCACCTCCAGCAGCGGCACGGCGGATCCGCCGCCCGTCTCCGCAACGCTGAGAATCTCCGACGTGGTCACGCCGCCACCTTCGTCCTGCTTGCTGATGTTGTCTCGGGGCATCGGGCGGCCCTACCGGAGCTTCGGGTCGAGTGCGTCACGCAGGCCGTCGCCGACGAAGGCGAAGCCGAGCACGGTGACGACGACGAAGAGGCTGGGGAAGTACCACAGGTAGTCGTTGACGCCGATGAAGCCCTGGCCGGCCGCCAGCATGTTGCCCCACTCCGGGACGTCGACGGGAACACCGGCGCCGAGGAAGGAGAGCGCCGCGACGCCGACGATCGTGGTGCCGACGTTGAAGGTCGCGTAGACGAGCACGGCGGTCAGCGAGTTGGGCAGGATGTGCGTGCGCACGATGCGCCAGCCGCTCGCGCCCAGTGCCTTGGCCGCGTGGACGTAGTCCATCTCGCGCACGGACAGGATCGAGCTGCGCAGGAGCCTGGCCACGGTGGCCCACGAGAAGATCGCGAGCGAGATGATCACCGGGGTGATGCCACGACCGGTGACCAGGATGATGACGATGGCACCGATCATCAGCGGGAACGCGAGGAAGACGTCCGCGACGCGCATGACGAGGGTGTCGGCGAAGCCGGGGAAGTAGCCGGCGATGGCGCCGAGGATGACACCGATCAGCACCGCGAAGAAGATCGAGGCGAGGCCGACGAACATGGCCACACGGGTACCGGCTATGAGGCGCGAGAACATGTCGCGGCCCAGGGCGTCGGTGCCCATCCAGTGGGTGCCGTTGGGCGCGACCAGGGTCTTCTCCAGGTCCTGCGCACCGGGGTCGAACGGGGCGAGCATGTCCCCGAAGATGGCGGTCAGGAACAGCAGGGTGATGATCACGAGGCCGACGACGGCCAGCTTGTTCTGAACGAAGCGGTGGCGGATCTCGCCCCACTGGGTCAGTTGCTTGGGTGCGGGTTCGGCCTTGGCCGAAGCGGACGACACGGGGTTCTCGTCCCCGATCGCCGGGCTCGTTGCGAGCTCAGACATGAGGAAATCCTCCTTGGGGGCGGTCAGCTGAGGCGGATACGCGGGTCGAGGGCCGCGTACAGCAGGTCCACGATGAGGCTGAGGACGACGAAGATGGCGACGCTGTACGTCACGACGCCGACCACGATCGGGTTGTTCTGCTGCTGAATCGCCTGAACCAGTGCCAGACCGACACCGTCCCAGTTGAAGATCGCCTCGGTGATGAGCGCACCACCGAGGAGTCCGCCGAACGAGATACCCAGGTAGGTGACCACGGGAATGGACGAGTTGCGGAGCACGTGCTTGAACAGCACACGCCGGCGCGGAAGTCCCTTGGCCACGGCCGTCTTCACGTAGTCCGCGCGCAGCACCTCGAGCATCGTGCCGCGGGTGAGGCGGGCCACGAAGGCGATGTCGGTGATGGCGAGGGTGACCGCGGGAAGGATCATGCCGTCGAGCTGATCACCGCTCATCGGGGGGAACCAGCCGAGTTCGACGGCAAAGTACTTCTTGAGCAGCATGCCGATGACGAAGGTTGGGAAACCGACCGCCATGGTCGTGAAAAACGTCGTGGTCATGTCCAGCATGCTGTATCTGTAGAGCGCGGAGATGATGCCCACGCCCATGCCGAACGCCGTGACGAGAACGATGGCCAGCAGGGCCAGCTTCGCGGTGTTCTGCAGCTTCGGGCCGAGGATCTCGGAAACCTCGCGCCGCTGGATGAAGTCCTCACCGAGGTCTCCGGTCGCGACCTTCGCGACGTAGTTCACGTACTGCTCGGGCAGCGACTTGTCGAGCCCGTAACGCGCCTTCAGTTCCGCGACCACTGCGGGGTCGCGTGCCTTGTCGCTGCCCGCGATCGAACCCACGGGGTCACCGGGGAGAACGAACAGACACGCGAACAGAACCATGGTCGCGCCGATGAGGACTATGACCATCTGCCCGAGGCGACGGGCGACGTACCTTCCCATGTTTGTGCCTCTCTACCTGGCCGCTTCTGGGAGCAGCGGCCTCCGACCCAAGGAACGGGCCGGCTCTCGGCCAGCGGGGATTGCCCGCGGATGTGAGGGGTGCCGAAGTGAAAACGGCCTGCCGAGCGGGGCCGCGGCCCACCGGTCACCCGGGGGCCGCGGCACGTTCGCTCCTGACGGATATACCGTCCGAACCGATTACTTCTTGAGCGAGATCTTCTCGAGGATCGGGTCCTCGTTGAAGTTGATGTCGTCCAGACCGTTGAACTTGTCGGTCGCCATCAGGCGGAACTGGGAACGGTTGAAGGTCGGGATGAGGGCCATGTCGTCCATGGCCATCTTCTCGGCTTCCTTGTACATCGCCGTACGAGCGGCCTCGTCCTTGGTGGCACGAGCGGTGTCGATCAGCTTGTCGAACGCCGGGTTGTTGTAGCGGACGCGGTTGTCACCGGCCACGTTGCCCTCGGCGTCCTTGTTCATCGACGCCGAGTGCAGCAGCGGGAACAGGAAGTTCTCCGGGGTCGGGTAGTCCGCGCCCCACGCGAAGCGGTAGATGCCGGTCGCGCCCGGGCTCTGCTGCTCCTTGAGCATGCCCGGGAAGTCCTTGCCGTCCAGCTTGACCTTCAGGCCGAGGACGTCCTCAAGCTGCTTCGCGATGGCCTGGACCCACTCTTCGTGGCCCGCACCGGTGTTGAAGCTGAACTTGATCTCGGTACCCGGCTTCAGGCC
This sequence comes from Streptomyces venezuelae, assembly GCF_008642275.1. Taxonomy (NCBI): domain Bacteria; kingdom Bacillati; phylum Actinomycetota; class Actinomycetes; order Kitasatosporales; family Streptomycetaceae; genus Streptomyces; species Streptomyces venezuelae. The sequence goes on along the minus strand of NZ_CP029189.1, from coordinate 4,829,603 downwards.
GCCCTTCTCGGCGTACTCCTTGGCCTTGGCGACGTCCTGCTTGACGCAGGAGGTGCACAGGTCCTTCTGGTACGCCTTCGGGAACGCCGGCGGCACGATGGTCGTCGACGGGGTCTGGTAGCCCTGGAAGACACCCTTGGCGATGGCCTGACGGTCGATCGCGTAGGAGATCGCCAGACGGGCGTCCTTGTTGTTGGTCGGACCGTTGTCACCGATCGGCAGAACGAAGTTCATGCCGTTGGTGTCCTTGGCGAACCACTTGTTCTGCGGCTTGTACTTCGCCTCGGCCGTCTTCAGCATCGGCGTCGGGATGTGCGCGTAGTCGAACGTGCCGGCCTGGAAGCCGTCGTACTCGAGCTGCTGCGCGGTCTTGTCGTTGAGCAGCGTGACCTGGACCTTCGCGAGGGAGGCCTTCTGCAGCGAGTAGTCGTCGTTGCGGACGAGGTTGATCGCCTTGTTGTGCTCCCACGTACCGTCCATCTTGAACGGACCGTTACCGATGGGGGCCTCGCCGAACGCCTTGTCCTCTTCGCCGACCTTGGCGACCTTCGGGACCGGGCTGTAGGCGTTGTGCGCCGTCTTCAGGACGAACTCGCAGTCCGCCTTCGACAGGTCGACCTTGATGGTGGTCGGGTCCGGCGTGGTGACACCGGAGAAGGTCTTGGCGGAGCCGTCCTGCAGCTGCTCGTAACCCTTGATGCCGGCGAAGTGGTACGCCACGTCGGACGCGGCGGCCTTGTGCGCGGCACGGGCCCAACCACGGGCGAACGACTCGGCGTCGACGACCTCGCCGTTGGAGAACTTGGTGTCGGGCTTGATCTTGAAGGTCCAGGAGGTGCAACCCTCGTCCGACGTCGCCGACTCGGCGAGCGCGGGCTCGGCCAGGCCGTCCGGCGTGTTGCCGTACAGGCCGGTGAACAGGGCGTTGGCCAGCAGCACGCCGGTGGACTCGTGGGCACGCCCCGGGTCGATGGTGTCCGGCTCCGTGCTACCGAGCCGGAACACGCCACCGTCGGCGCTGCCCTTGTCCTTGCTGTCACCGTCACCGCCGCCACAGGCGGTAGCGGCCAGGGCGACGACAACCGCGCCCACGACCCACTTGGCGCTCTTGGCACCGCGCATGGGTTTCCTCCTCATGAGTCCACTGATCGACTTGAGGGGCAAAAAAACCTCGCCGACACCCCTGACGGCGAGCATTTCCGTGCCCATAGTGTGCTCGTGAGTCGGCGCGATCCCCACATCGCGTGACCCATTGACCCGAGCTCAATGGAGCCATCCTCAGGGACGGTCAGGCCGTAAACCACACTTAAGTGGTCTCGTTTTCACAACATCGATCCGCGCCAGAAACCCGAAATCCGGACAAACGGATAGGAGACAGACACGTGCGAAACGGACGGTTAGCTCATCTTCCGGAGTGTCACGGTCGGTATGCGGACACCTGAACGCAAAAATCCGCTTGACAGAAGCGAACAGCCCCTCCCCTCACGGAGTCCGTGAGGGGAGGGGCTGCTGCTTTACCAGGCCCTGTGGCCGGTTGCGGCCGCCGCGGCCGCGGCCCGAGCAAACTCGGGCCGAACTGCCGTACGACTGTTGTTACTTGGCGGACTTGGCGCGCGACGCGGTGCGCGAGCGCTCCTTCTGGTCCAGGACGACCTTGCGGATGCGGACGGCCTCCGGGGTCACCTCGACGCACTCGTCGTCGCGGCAGAACTCCAGGGACTGCTCCAGCGACAGCTTGCGCGGCGGGATCACGTTCTCCGTGTTGTCCGCGGAAGCCGCACGCATGTTGGTGAGCTTCTTCTCCTTGGTGATGTTCACGTCCATGTCGTCGGAGCGCGAGTTCTCGCCGACGATCATGCCCTCGTACACCTCGGTACCGGGCTCGGTGAACAGGACACCGCGCTCCTGCAGGTTGATCATCGCGAACGGCGTGACCGCACCGGAGCGGTCGGCGACCAGGGAACCGTTGTTACGGGTCACCAGCTGGCCGAACCACGGCTCGTGGCCCTCGTGGATCGAGTGGGCGATGCCCGTACCGCGGGTGTTCGTCAGGAACTCCGTACGAAAGCCGATGAGACCGCGCGACGGGACGACGAACTCCATGCGGACCCAACCGGAGCCGTGGTTCGACATGTTGTCCATGCGGCCCTTGCGGACGCCCATGAGCTGCGTGACCGCGCCCATGTGCTCCTCGGGGACGTCGACCGTCATGCGCTCGACCGGCTCGTGCACCTTGCCGTCGATCTCCTGCGTGACGACCTGCGGCTTGCCGATGGTGAGCTCGAAGCCCTCGCGGCGCATCTGCTCGACCAGGATGGCGAGCGCGAGCTCACCGCGGCCCTGGACCTCCCAGGCGTCCGGACGCTCGGTGTCCAGGACGCGCAGCGAGACGTTACCGATGAGCTCGCGGTCGAGGCGGTCCTTGACCTGGCGGGCGGTGACCTTGCGGTCCTTGACCGCGGACTTGGCGTCCGCGCCCTTGCCGGTGCCGCCGCGGCCGACCATCGGGGAGGTGTTCGTACCGATGGTCATGGAGATCGCCGGCTCGTCGACCGAGATCAGCGGGAGCGCGATCGGGTTCTCCGGGTCGGCCAGGGTCTCACCGATCATGATGTCGGGGATACCGGCGACCGCGCAGATGTCGCCCGGGCCCGCCACCTCGGCCGGCTTGCGGGTGAGCGCCTCGGTCATCATCAGCTCGGTGATGCGCACGTTGGAGATCGAGCCGTCACGCTTGATCCACGCGACCGTCTGGCCCTTGCGCAGCTCGCCCTGCTCGACGCGGAGCAGCGCGATGCGGCCGAGGAAGTTGTCGGCGTCGAGGTTGGTGACGTGGGCCTGCAGCGGGGCCTCGTCGTCGAACGTCGGGGCCGGGACGTGCTCCAGGATCGTGGAGAAGAACGGCTCCAGGCTGTCGCTGTCCGCGGGGACGGTGCCGTCCTCCGGCTTGGTCAGCGAGGCGATGCCGTCACGGCCGCAGGCGTAGACGATCGGGAACTCGATCTGGTCCTCGGTGGCGTCCAGGTCCAGGAACAGGTCGTAGGTGTCGTTGACGACCTCGTCGATCCGGGAGTCCGGGCGGTCCGTCTTGTTGATGCAGAGGATGACCGGCATGTTCGCCTGCAGGGCCTTGCGCAGGACGAAGCGGGTCTGGGGCAGCGGACCCTCGGAGGCGTCCACCAGCAGGACGACGGCGTCCACCATCGACAGACCGCGCTCGACCTCACCACCGAAGTCGGCGTGGCCGGGGGTGTCGATGATGTTGATCGTGATCGGGGCCCCGCCGTCCTTGGGGTGATACTTCACCGCCGTGTTCTTGGCGAGGATCGTGATGCCCTTCTCACGCTCCAGGTCGTTCGAGTCCATCATGCGGTCGTCGAGCTGCTGGTGGGCGGCGAAGGCACCGGCCTGCTTGAGCATGGCATCGACGATGGTCGTCTTGCCATGGTCGACGTGGGCGACGATGGCGACGTTACGGATGTCGTGGCGCGTGGGCACTTCGGCGCTTCTCCCGGGATCGTGGATGGCGTCGCGTACGGTCCGGCACGCGCGCCTCGGCCGGGCGAAAACCTGCCACGGCCTTACCCCATGGTACGTCGAATGGCGGGAACCGCCTGCCGGGGGGTCTGTCAAGAGGCCGGATGCATGAGTGCGGCCGAGGGCTGCGTGGGGTGCCTCGACCGCAGTTCCTGCCTGAAATCACGCGGGTCAACGGGTATGCACGACCTTGCCCGCCGGGAGATCCGGCGGGCAAGGGACTTGAGTCACATCTGAGCTTGTGACCCCGCGGTCAACCAGACAGGCACCGCTTTGTCACCACTTCTTCGCCCCCTCTACTTCTTCTTGTCCTTCGCGGTCGGAGCCTTCTTCCAGCCGATGTCCTGGTAGCGGGGGGCGCCGAGGCCGAAGGCGCCGGCGTTGGCGAGGCCCGGCTTGACCGCCACCAGCTCGGGGCGCTGGAAGAGGGGGATGGAGCCGGCCGCGGCCCAGATCCGGGCGTCCGCCTTGCGCATCAGCTCACGGGACTGCTCCTCGTCCAGTTCGCCGACCGCCTGGTCGAACAGCTGGTCGATGTGGTCGGTGCCGACCCGCGTGTAGTTCTGTTCGACGAGGAGCGAGCCGTCCGCGGCCGGCTCCGGCTTGGCGAAGATGGGCCGGGCGTCGGTGGCCGGGTAGGCCGTCGCGGGCCAGGAGTACAGGGCCAGGTCGTACTGGCCGGAGGCGATGTGGTCCTTGAAGAAGCTGTCGTCGGCCACCTTGATCGTCTCGGTGTTCACGCCGACCGTGCGGAGCATCCCGGCGATCCGCTCGCCGACCGTACGCAGGGACTCCGAGCCGGGGCCCGCCGGGAGGACGAAGCGCAGGCTGAGCGCCTTGCCGTCCTTGGCGAGCATGTTGCCGGAGGTGCGGACGGGCTGCTTGGCGGGGGCCGGGGCCGGGGAGGCCTTGGCGGGGTCGGCCTCGTCGCGGGCCAAGGCGCCCTTGCCGTCGTCGGTGGCCTCCGCCCGGGCGGCCCGGGCGACGCGGGCCGCCTGGGCGAGCAGGGACGCCCTCTGCTCGGCTCCGAAGGGCGCCGGGGCGAGCACCGGGGAGGGCTCGTCCTGGGCCGCCGGGGCTGCGGCCTCCGGCCGGGCCGCGGTCGCCGGCCGCGGTTCGCCGTTGGCCCCGTCGTCCTGGCCGACGATGTAGAGCCCGTCGTTGCCGGTGCCCGGGCCCGACGGGGTCTTCGAGTCGTCCTGCTGCTCGCTCTCCGGGCCGGCCTTGGCGCCCACGGGCTCGGTGATCTTGCCGCCCTTGCGCCAGCCCGCGTCCGCGAACAGGGCCTGGGCGGCCTGGGTGTCCTGGCCGCCGAGCGCGTCGCTGTTGTCGGCGTACGCCCGCTGCCCGGCCAGGGCCAGGTGGCTGCCGACCGGCTTCGCGGGCAGGCCGAGCGGCTTCAGTACGACCTCGGCCAGGGCCTGGCGGTCCAGGGCCCGGGCCACCGCCCGGCGAACCCGCTCGTCCGCCAGCGGGCCGGAGGCCCCGTTCATCGCGAGCTGGGTGTAGGCCGGCTCCAGGGACTTCCGTACGGTGAAGGCCTTCAGCGCCGCCTGCTCCTGCGCGTACCGCTTGACCGAGGCGAGGTGCTTCTCGCGGCTCTCCGTCTCCGCCGCCGCCTTCTCCTCGTCCGCCCCGAAGGCCGTCGCCCACGAGAGCGTGGCCTGCGCCGGGGTCAGCGCGGCCCCCGGGCCGTGGGCCGGTGCGCCGCCCGCGCCCGGACCCTTCTTGGCGGCTGCGTCCCGGCGGGCCAGTGCGATCCGGTCGGCCCCGGCCCGGTCGATCTCCGCCAGGTCGAGCTTCCCGGCGGCCAGCGCGGCCGGGCGCTCGGCCCGCGGGACGGCCGTCAGGACCAGCGAGTCCAGCTTGGCCTGCCGGCCCCACCAGCGGGCGTTGCGGGTCAGCGCGGCGGTACCGGTCTTCTTGTCGATCGCGCCGAGCGCGAAGGGTCCGGCGGTGACCTTCAGCGCGCCGCGGGCTCCCTCGTTGAAGGCGTCCGGGGTACCGGTGACCTGCTTGGGGTAGAGCGGGGTGAACAGGGAGCGCCAGTCGGCGTACGGCTTGTTGAAGGTGACCCTGACCTCCAGGTCGGTCTTGCCCTTCTCGATCTTCTCGATGCGGTCGTAGCCGGCGTTGCGCGCCGTCCAGTACGCCGAGTCCTTGCCGTTGAGGGCGCGCCACTGCGCCACGAAGTCGGCGGCGCCGATCTCGCGCCCGTCGCTCCACACCGCCTTCTGGTTCAGCTTGTACTGGACGACCTGCTTGGGCTCCCGCTCGATGACCTCGGCCTTCTCCAGGTAGTCCGGATTGGCCACCGGCCGCCCCTTGGCGTCCAGTACGAACAGGTGGGGCAGCACGGCGCCGGCGATCCTGTTGGTGGTGGCGTCCGCGTCGGCCTGGAAGGTGTTGAGGGTGTCCGGGAGGCTGTCCACCGCCCAGCGCAGCACACCTCCGTCCGCGACCTTGTCGCGGGTGGTCGTGGCGATGTCCTGGCCTGCGGCGGCCTGGCCGCCCTCGTCGTCACCCGCGCCGCAGCCCGTGAGCAGCGGCAGTGCGAGGACTCCCGAGGTCAGGAGCGCCAAGGACCTGCGCCTTCTCTGGGACATGGGTGGTACCTCCGGGGCGGGGCGTGGGGGAAGCATGATCACGTTCGGCGGTATATGGGCTGATCACACCGGTTGCCGGAACCCACTGAAATAGACGCTCAGCCGCACCCCTCGCAGCCGCCTCTCGCCACGCCGCGAACCCCACCCGTGCGGACCAATCCCGCTTGCGGGGCAGGAGGCGTTCCCCCGGGAGAGGGATGAGAATGAGGTTCGGGGAGGGGCGCACGGTTCACGCCTGCGCGCCCGCAATCGCTGCACGTCCCTTCACAACGGGGGACGGGAGGCGCGACACTCGCAGGCGCACATGAGCGTTGCCACCGCACCTGGCGGAAGTGAGGGCAAATCATGTCCCTGCAAGACGATCTGAGTGCTGTACGGCGCAACCTGGACGAGCTGACGCGCAAGGTCGAGCGGCTGGAACGGCAGGCCGCCCGCGGGAAGCCGTCGACGACGGCGGCGGGTCCTGACCCGTCCCGGATGGTGACGGTCCCGGACACCCCCTACGACAGCTCCCTGTGGACGGACTCCGACGACGAGGGCCTCGGCGCCCGCGACCGCCGCGCCCCCTAGTCCGGTCGGAGCACCAGGCGTCACGTCCACGCGTCCACGCATCCACGCATCCACCCTCCCCCCGTCCCGTCCGGCCGTCCGCGGCCGGGCCGGACCGGGCACCCCTCGTCACTCCTCCCGGAGTCTTCTTTGGCCACAGGCACGGAACGACCCCAGCAGCGGCCCGGCGGCGTCCACGACGCCTCACGGGCCGCCATCACGGCCCGGCACCTGCGGACCGACCGGTGGTGGCTGGCCCCCGCCGGCACCGCGGCCGGGCTGTTCGCCTTCATCGTCTACTCGACCTGGCGGGCCTTCGCGAACGCCGACTACTACGCGGCCCCGTACGTCTCCCCCTTCTACTCCCCGTGTCTCGCGGAGAACTGCGTCCCGATGAAGGGCGGGCCCAACTGGGAGCTCTTCGGCAGCTGGTGGGGCCTCTCCCCCGCCCTGCTGATCCTGATCTTCCCGCTCGGCTTCCGGCTGACCTGCTACTACTACCGCAAGGCCTACTACCGGGGCTTCTGGGCCTCACCGCCCGCCTGCGCCGTCGCCGAACCGCACACCAGGTACACCGGCGAGACCCGCTTCCCGCTGGTCCTGCAGAACGCGCACCGGTACTTCTTCTACGCGGCGGTCCCGGTCGCGGGCATCCTCACGTACGACACGGTGCTGACCTTCCGCGACGCGCACTACGCCTGGGGCCACATGGGCCTCGGCACCCTGCTGTTCCTCGTCAACATCGCGCTGATCTGGGCCTACACCCTGTCCTGCCACTCCTGCCGGCACATCATGGGCGGCCGGCTGAAGCACTTCTCCAAGCACCCGGTGCGCTACCGGCTCTGGGGCTGGGTCAGCCGGCTCAACGCCCGCCACATGCAGCTGGCGTGGGCCTCGCTGATCAGCGTGGCCCTGTGCGACTTCTACGTGTACCTCCTGGCGAGCGGCGCCTTCACCGATCCGAGGTTCTTCTGACATGGCTCAAGTGGAACGGCAGCAGTGGGACGTGGTCGTGGTCGGCGCGGGCGGCGCCGGGCTGCGCGCCGCGATCGAGGCCCGCGAGCGCGGCGCCCGTACGGCCGTGATCTGCAAGTCCCTGTTCGGCAAGGCCCATACGGTGATGGCGGAGGGCGGGATCGCCGCTTCCATGGGCAACGTCAACGAGGGCGACAACTGGCAGGTGCACTTCCGCGACACCATGCGCGGGGGCAAGTTCCTGAACCAGTGGCGGATGGCGGAACTCCACGCGAAGGAGGCCCCGGACCGGGTCTGGGAGCTGGAGACCTGGGGCGCGCTCTTCGACCGGACGCCCGACGGGAAGATATCCCAGCGCAACTTCGGCGGACACGAGTACCCGCGCCTCGCCCACGTCGGCGACCGCACCGGCCTGGAGCTGATCCGTACGCTCCAGCAGAAGATGGTCCAGCTCCAGCAGGAGGACTTCAAGGAGTACGGGGACTACGAGGCCCGGCTCAAGGTCTTCCAGGAATGCACGGTCACCCGGGTCCTGAAGACGGTGTCCGGCAGCGGTCCGGCCGCGGAGCAGCGGGTCTCGGGGACCTTCTGCTACGAGCGCGAGTCCGGCCGCTTCTTCGTGCTGGAGGCCCCGGCGGTGGTCCTCGCCACGGGCGGGATCGGCAAGTCGTTCAAGACCACCTCCAACTCCTGGGAGTACACGGGCGACGGCCACGCGCTCGCCCTGCTCGCGGGGGCGTCGTTGCTCAACATGGAGTTCGTGCAGTTCCACCCGACCGGCATGGTCTGGCCGCCCTCCGTCAAGGGCATCCTCGTCACCGAGTCGGTGCGCGGTGACGGCGGGGTGCTGCGCAACTCCGAGGGCAAGCGGTTCATGTTCGACTACGTGCCCGACGTCTTCAAGGAGAAGTACGCCGAGTCGGAGGCGGAGGGCGACCGCTGGTACGAGGACCCGGACCACAACCGGCGCCCGCCCGAGCTGCTGCCGCGCGACGAGGTGGCGCGGGCGATCAACTCCGAGGTGAAGGCGGGCCGCGGCTCCCCGCACGGCGGGGTCTTCCTCGACGTGTCCACCAGGATGCCGGCCGAGAAGATCAGGCGGCGGCTCCCGTCGATGTACCACCAGTTCAAGGAGCTGGCGGACGTGGACATCACGGCGGAGCCGATGGAGGTCGGACCGACCTGCCACTACGTGATGGGCGGGATCGCGGTGGACTCCGACACCGCCGCCACCGTCGGGGTCCCCGGCCTGTTCGCGGCCGGGGAGGTCGCGGGCGGGATGCACGGCTCGAACCGGCTCGGCGGGAACTCCCTCTCCGACCTGCTGGTCTTCGGACGGCGGGCCGGGCTGCACGCGGCGCGGTACGCCACGTCCGCGCCGCGCCCGGCGGTCGCCCAGGCGGAGGTCGACGCGGCGGCGACGGAGGCGCTGGCACCGTTCCACGCCGCCGAGGGCGCGGAGAACCCGTACACGCTGCACCAGGAACTGCAGACGACCATGAACGACCTCGTCGGCATCATCCGGCGCGCGGGCGAGATGGCCGAGGCGCTGGAGAAGCTCGCGGCCCTGCGCGTCCGGGCCTCCCGGGCCGGGGTCGAGGGGCACCGGCAGTTCAACCCCGGCTGGCACCTCGCCCTGGACCTGCGGAACATGCTGCTGGTCAGCGAGTGCGTGGCCCGGGCGGCCCTGGAGCGCACGGAGAGCCGGGGCGGGCACACCCGGGAGGACTGCCCGTCGATGGAGCGGGGCTGGCGCCCGGTGAACCTGCTGTGCCGGCCGGTGGACCCGGTGCCGGCGGATCCGGCGGCCGACCGGATCGCGTTGGAACGCACCCGCACCGAGCCGATCCGCCCCGACCTGCTCGCGCTGTTCGAGAAGGAAGAGCTGGCCAAGTACCTCGCCGAAGAGGAGCTGTACGGATGAGTACGTACGACGCGAGCTTCCGGATCTGGCGGGGCGACGCGGAGGGCGGGGAACTGCGGGACTTCACCGTCGAGGTGCACGACGGGGAGGTGGTCCTGGACATCGTCCACCGGCTGCAGGCCACCCAGGCCCCGGACCTGGCGGTGCGCTGGAACTGCAAGGCCGGCAAGTGCGGCTCGTGCAGTGCGGAGGTCAACGGCCGGCCGCGGCTGATGTGCATGACGCGCATGTCGACCTTCGAGCGGTCCGAGACGATCACGGTCACCCCGCTGCGTGCGTTCCCGGTCGTCCGGGACCTGGTGACGGACGTGTCCTTCAACTACGCCAAGGCGCGGGAGGTCCCGGCCTTCGTGCCGCCGCAGGGGGTGGCCCCGGGCGAGTACCGGATGCAGCAGATCGACGTGGAGCGCTCGCAGGAGTTCCGCAAGTGCATCGAGTGCTTCCTGTGCCAGGACACCTGTCACGTGGTGCGCGACCACGAGGAGAACAAGGGCGCCTTCGCCGGTCCGCGCTTCCTGATGCGGGTGGCCGAGCTGGACATGCACCCGCTGGACGCGGCGGCGGAGGCGGGCCTGGACCGCAAACGTACGGCGCAGGAGGAGCACGGGCTCGGCTACTGCAACATCACCAAGTGCTGCACGGAGGTCTGCCCGGAAGGCATCAAGATCACCGACAATGCGCTGATCCCGCTGAAGGAGCGGGCGGTGGACCGCAAGTACGACCCGCTGGTGTGGCTGGGGAACAAGATCGGCCGTCGGCGGGGATAGGCGCCGGCCGGGCCGGGCCCGGGCCCTCGTGGGGCCCGGGCCCGGAGCGGGTCAGCGGCCGGAGTGGTCGATGACGTTGCCGTTCGAGCAGTTGTTCGCGTGGTCCGAGACGTAGTCGCCGAGCACGGGGACCACGGCCACCTCCTGGAGGCAGACGGCGGCCGCGGTGAAGTTCCAGTTGTTGGCCGCGTTCACCCCGCCGCCGAAGTTGCTGTCGTTGTCGGCGTGGGCGGGCGTGGCGAGGGCGAGCGCGGCCACGGCGAGCGCGGCGGCGGAAACGATCTTCTTCATGGGCTGCCAACGAGGCGGACACCGGCCGGTCACGGACGACGCCTCCGAATGCGACACCGCGAAAGCCCCCATACCCTCCCCATTGTGACTCCGCCGAGAACCAGGCCACGCCACAGGACGTTCGTACGGGCCGCGCTCGCCCTGGCGGCCGGGCTGCTCGCGGTCGGCGGCTGGGGCGTGGCCGGAGCCCCGCCCGCGCGGGCCGAGGATCCCGTCACCCTGTCGCAGCAGGGGCAGATCACCGACCTCGTGGGGGCCCTGGGCGACCGGAAGGGCGCGGTCACCGCCGCGCTCGACAAGCTGTACGCCGACCGCAGGATCCAGCTCTTCGTCGCCTACGTACGGGACTTCTCCGGGCGCTCCCCCCAGAGCTGGGCCGACGCCACCGCACAGCGCAACGGCCTCGGCCAGAACGACGTCCTGCTGGCCGTGGCGACCGGTGCCCGCCAGTACGCCTATTCGGCCGACGTCGACTCCGGTCTCACCGAGCAGCAGCTGGCCACCGTCGCGCAGACCGCCATCGAGCCCGCCCTGACGCAGAACGACTGGGCGGGCGCCGCCATCGGCGCGGCCAACGGCTACAACGCGGTCCTCGGCGGTCAGCCCGTCCCGGTGCCGACCATCACCCCCGGCCCGGCGAACCCCGGCGGCGCGGCGGACGGCGAGAGCGGGGCCGGTGACCTCGTGCTCCCGGTGGTCGCGGTCGGCGCGGCCGGGGCGCTCGCGGCGTACACGTACAGCCGCCGCAAGCGCAAGGACGCCGCCGGCGGCGGGCGGGGTACGACGACCGGGCCCGGCTGGCCCGAAGGGGCGCCGGACCGGCTGCCGCTCCCGGAACTGGACTCCAGGGCCAAGGCCCTGCTGGTGGAGACCGACGACGCGGTCCGCACCAGCGTCGAGGAACTCGGCTTCGCCACGGCCCAGTTCGGCGAGGAGGCGGCCCGCCCGTTCATCGCGGCCGTGGCATACGCCAAGGACGAGCTGACGCACGCCTTCCGGCTGCGCCAGCAGCTCGACGACGCCTACCCGGAGGACGACGCGACCCGGCGCCGGATGCTGGACGAGATCGTCGCCCGGTGCACCGAGGCGAACCGGCGGCTGGACGCCGAGTCGGCGGACTTCGACCGGCTGCGGGACCTGGAGAAGAACGCCCCGCAGGCGTTGGCGAACGTGGAGCAGGGCTATCTCGACCTGACCGGGCGCGCGAGCACCGCCGAGGCGACCCTGACCGCGCTGGCCGGGCGGTACGCGGACTCGGCGTCCGCGCCCGTTGCCTCCAACGCCGAACAGGCCAAGGACCGGCTGCTGTTCGCGGCGACCAACCTGGGCCTGGCCCACGCGGCCCTCGACGCGGGCGAGAAGGGCACGGGGGCCGTACACGTACGGGCCGCCGAGGGCGCGGTGGACCAGGCGGCGACCCTGGTGGACGCGGTCGAGCGGCGCGCCCAGGAGCTGGCGGAGGCGGCCGGGAAGCTGCCGGGCGCGCTGACCGAGACGGACACCGACCTCGCGGACGCCCGCGGGCTGCTCGCCGGCACCGCGGAGGGCACCTCGACGGCGGACCTGCGCGGGCGGATCGGCCGGGCGGAGGCGGTACTGGCCGACGTACGCCGGGAGGAGGCGGCCGGCCGCTACGACCCGATCGACGCCCTGCGCCGGATCGAGGAGGCCGACGCGGCCCTCGACGAGGCGCTGGCGGGGGCGCGGGAGCGGGAGTCGGGGCGGCAGCGGGCGGTGGCCCTGCTCGACCAGGCCATGCTGGCGGCGCGGAGCTCGATCGGCGCGGCGACGGACTACGTCACCACCACCCGGGGCGCGGTGGGCAGCCAGGCCCGGACCCGGCTGGCGGAAGCGGGCCGGCACCTGGAGCGGGCGGTGTCCCTGACGGCGGCCGACCCGACGGGGGCGCTGGCGGAGGCCCAGCGGGCGGATGCGCTCGCGCGGGAGGCGCAGCAGCTGGCGGAGCAGGACGTACGCGCGTACCAGGACCCGTACGCGGGCCGGCGGCCCGGCGGCGGCCAGGGCGGCGCCGTGCTGGGCGGGATCATCCTCGGCGAGATCCTGCGGGGCGGCGGGGGCTTCGGCGGCGGGAGCAGGGGCGGGGTCTTCGGCGGCGGGGGCGGCAGCGGCAGCGGTCCCGGCTCCTTCGGCGGCGGCGGCACCCGCGGCCGTATGGGCGGCGGCGGCCGCTTCTGAACGGCACACACATCGGCCCTGACCAGGAGAGACCCACCATGAGCAAGCAGACCATCCTCGGCCGCGTCACCCAGCTCGCCAAGGCCAACATCAACGCACTGCTGGACCAGGCGGAGGATCCGCAGAAGATGCTGGACCAGCTGATCCGGGACTACACGAACAACATCTCGGAGGCGGAGCAGGCGGTCGCGACGACGATCGGGAACCTGCGGATGCTGGAGGCCGACCACAAGGAGGACGTGGACGCGGCCGCCGAATGGGGCGGCAAGGCCCTGGCGGCCAGCCGGAAGGCGGACGAGCTGCGGGCATCGGGGGCGGCGGCGGAAGCCGACACCTTCGACAACCTCGCGAAGGTGGCACTGGGCCGGCAGATCCAGTCCGAGAAGGAGGCGACCGTGGCGGAACCGACGATCGCCGCCCAGACGGAGGTCGTCGAGAAGCTCAAGTCGGGCCTGGACGCGATGCGCAACAAGCTGACGGAGCTCCAGGCGAAGCGTGACGAGCTGGTGGCGCGGGCGAAGACGGCCCAGGCGCAGAACACGATGCTGGACGCGGTGAAGAACATCGACGTGATGGACCCGACGAGCGACCTGGCGCGCTTCGAGGACAAGGTGCGGCGGGAGGAGGCCAGGGCCCTGGGCCGGCAGGAACTGGCCGCGTCCTCCCTGGACGCCCAGTTCGAAGCCCTGGACGACCTGGGCAGGACCTCGGAGATCGAGGCCCGCCTGGCCGCCCTCAAGCAAGGCCGCGCAGCCTGAAGGGTGTCCGCAAAGCAGCGCCGGCCCGGCACCCGGCCGCGTGGCCGGGTCCGGGCGTCGCGCTGCCGTGGACCTCTCCGGTCGGAGCGCTGGGCCGCATCCGCGAACCGGACCGTGCGGCCCGCCCCGCAGCGGCGGCCCGCACGGCCGCCACCCGTTACCCGATACCCGTTACCCGTACATGCTCAGCAGCTGCTCCGCCGACAGTTCGGTGACGGCCTCCGATGCCGCGCCGGGCAGCGGGAGTTCGAACCAGACCGTCTTGCCGCGGTGGGTGCGGCGCGTGCCCCAGCCCGCGGAGAGCAGGCCGACCAGCTGGAGGCCGCGGCCGCCCTCGTCGGTGTCGCGGGCGCGGCGCCGGCGGGGCTGGACCAGGTTGGCGTCCCAGACCTCGCACACCAGGGTGCGGTCCAGCAGCAGCCGCAGCCGGATCTCGCCCTCCCCGTAGCGCAGGGCGTTGGTGACGAGTTCGCTGACCAGCAGTTCGGTCGTGTCCAGCAGCCCCTCCAGGCCCCAGGCCGGGAGCTTGGCCCGGGCCAGTTCGCGGGCCCGGCCCACCGAGCGTGCCTCGCGCGGCAGTTGCCAGTCGCCGACCGCGTCCAGCGGCAGGCCCTGCACCCGCGCCATGAGCAGGGCGATGTCGTCCTCGCCGTGCCGGGTGTCGAGGGTGTTCAGCACGTGGTCGCAGACGTCCTCCAGCGGCCGGACCGGATCCGCGAGCGCCGCGCGCAGTCCGCGCAGCCCCTCCTCCAGGGGATGGTCGCGGGATTCCACGAGCCCGTCCGTGTAGAGGGCCAGCAGGGCTCCCTCCGGCAGGTCGACCTCGACCTCCTCGAAGGGTTCGCCCCCCACGCCCAGTGGCATCCCGGGCGGCACCTCCAGGAGCAGCGCGGGCCGCGAGACGCCGGCCTCGTCCGGGGGTTCGACCAGCACGGGCGGCATGTGGCCCGCGTTGGCGATGGTGCAGCGCCGTGTCACCGGGTCGTAGACGGCGTACACGCAGGTCGCCAGATACACCTCGGAGCGGTCCGCGTCCCGCGAGTGCAGGGCCGCCCGGGAGGCCTGCTGGGAGCCGCCGGGGGCGCCGAGGCCGCGGGCGATCTCGTCGAGCGCGGTCAGCACCTCCGCCGGTTCGAGGTCGAGCAGCGCGAGGGTCCGTACCGCGGTGCGCAGTTCTCCCATGGCCACGGCGGCCCGCAGGCCACGGCCCATGACGTCGCCGACGACCAGGGCGGTGCGGTGCCCGGGGAGCTCGATGACGTCGAACCAGTCGCCGCCGACCTCGGTGGCCGCGTTGCCGGGCAGGTACCGGCAGGCGATGTCGAGGCCGGCCGCCTCCGGGTCGCCGGGGGGCAGCAGGCTGCGCTGCAGGATCAGCGCCCGCTCGTGCTCGCGGCGGTAGAGCCGGGCGTTGTCTATGCAGACGGCGGCCCGCGCGGCCAGTTCCACGGCCACCGCCCGGTCGCGTTCGCCGAAGGGTTCGCTTCCCTTGGTACGGGAGAACTGCGCGAGCCCGACGACCGTGTCGTGGGCGACCATCGGCACGACCAGGGTGGACTGTACGAGGTCCTCCGGTCCCCCGCCCTCGATCAGCCGCGGCCGCGCCGTACGCAGGGCCAGCGCGCCCGGTGACGCGGCCGGATAGCGGTGGACATCCCCTACGGAGACCAGTGCGCCGGGACCCGACAGGGGGGCGTCCGAGACGGCGGAGGCGAAGGCCACCCGGCGCAGGGCGGCCGAGGGCGTCCGGGCCGGGCCCTGCCCGGGCAGGCTGGGCACGCCCGGGCCCTGCGGCCGGGCGGGCCGGTCGTCGTCGCCGAGCAGCAGGCCCTGGTAGAGGTCGACGGCGGCCAGGTCGCAGAAGCCGGGGACGGTGACGTCGAGGAGTTCGCGGGCGGTGGTCTCCAGGTCGAGGGAGTTCCCGATGCGGTGCCCGGCCTCGTTGAGGAGAGCCAGGTTGCGGCGGACCCCGGCGGCCTCGCGGGCGGCGAGGTGGCGGCGGGTGACGTCGGTGCCGATCCCGGCGACGCCGATGGGACGGCCGCTGCCGCCGTGGACGCGGTAGAGGTTGATGGACCAGTGGCGGTTCTCCCGGCTGCGGGGAGTGGCACCGGTGATCCGCAGATCGGTGACGGAGTCGCCGGTGTCCAGGACCCGGCGCAGGGCTTCGGTCATCCGGTCGGCCTCGTGGGCCGGCAGGTAGTCGTGCACGGTCCGGCCGCGGTGCTCCTCGGCGGCGCCTCCGAAGACGGTGGTGAACCGGCGGTTGGCCCGCTGGACGGTGAGGTCCGTGCCGAAGAGCAGGAACCCGAAGGGAGATTGGCCGAATATCGCTTGCGAGGCCGCGAGGTCGGATTCGATCCGGCGCAGCGCGCGTACGTCGACGACGACACACAGCGCGGCCCGCTCGGCGGTCTCGGTCTGGGTGGGCATCACATAGATCTCGGCCACGCCGTGCGCGCCGTTCCCGCCCGGGATACGGAAGGGGATCAGGCCCGTCCATTCCTTGCCGTCGAGGATCTCGGCGACCTTGCGGTGCGCGTCGGGCCGCAGCTCGGGCGGCATGAAGGCGTCGACCGGGTCGCGGCCCACGGCCTGGGAGGCGCTGAGCCCGAAGAGTTCCTCGGCGCGCAGGCTCCACTGGTCGATGAACCCGTCGGGCCCGATCGAGAAGGAGGCAACCTTTATGTAGTCATATATCGAGCCAGGCGGACTGCTGTGCCACAGGGCGTCGTGCCATGTCTCTCGCGGCACGTCGGTCTGATGTGCCTGCGCAGGTATCTCGCTCACGCGACCGTCCCCTCCAGCTCACCGCAACCGGACCGGCCATGACCGAAGTATTCAGCACCACGGCCCCGGACGGCACGGCGTTCACGATCACAGCACGGTCTCGATGATTTCGAGCCATGTCGCGCGATCTCCTCCGAGCCCCTCCCCCCGGCTGCCGCCAGGTGGTGTTCCCGAAAGGTCACGCGCCACCGTTCACCTTGTTACTCACCAGGAATAGCCAATTCGAACCACACAGTCTTGCCCGATTTCCCGTGCCGCGTCCCCCAGCGCTGCGAGGAGACGGCGACCAGGTGCAGGCCGCGGCCCCCCTCGTCGTCGTGGTTCGCCACCCGCTCACGGGGCGGATCCGGAAGCGGATCGGAAACCTCCACGAGCAGCGCGGGGCCGCCCGCGGGGCTGCCGACGGCTGGATTGCGCCGTTCCAGGCGGACTCCGATGGGGCCGGAGGCGTACCGCAGGGAATTCGTGACGAGCTCGCTGACCAGCAGGACGGTCACATCGCCGACGGCCTCCAGGCCCCAGTCGTGCAGGGCGCCACGGACGGCGTGGCGGGCGGTGCGGACGGCACCGGGCTCGGCGGGGAAGGCCCACTCGGCGCATTCACCGTCTGTGTCGATCACGCCGATCACTTCCCGGGCCAGCAGTGACCCCAGTCCGGTTCGTCGGGGACGAAAGGGGGACGAGATAGGGATTAATAGCGACATACCCGATATTCGGGGCGTCGTACCACTCGATCCCCGCCCACCGGCGCACTGTGGCGCAGACGGCCTATCCCGCGAGCGTCACGCGCCCCCGCCACCGTCCCGGCGCAGCCGGCGGCCCGCCTCGGCGACGGCGGGGCGGTCCTGGTCCAGCCAGTCCACCGACTCCAGCTCCTCGGGCCCGAGCCAGCGCAGCTCGTCGTGGTCCTCCAGCGGCGCGGGCACCCCGGAGAGCAGCCGGGCGGTCCACACGTGCAGGACGAGCCCGGGCCGCAGCGGCCACTCCCCCGGGATCCGCTCCAGCGGCTCGGCCTCCACGCCGAGCTCCTCGCGCAGTTCGCGCACCAGCGCGTCGGGGACGGACTCACCCGGTTCGGCCTTCCCGCCCGGCAGCTCCCAGCGGCCGGCGAGTTCGGGCGGTGCGCTGCGGCGGGCGGCCAGCAGGCGCCCCTCATGACAAAGGGCTCCGCCCACGACCACTCGTACCGTCATGGGCGGAGCCTATGCCAGCGTCGCGGGGCGCTGCGACGCTCAGTTCATCGTGGCGGTCTGACCGATCCGCTCGACCCAGTAGAGCTGCTTGTGCCCTCGGTCCTCAAGGCTGTCGGCGATCTTCTGGGCCTCGGACCGGGTGGCGTACCGGCCCACCCGGTAGCGGTTGCCGTTGTCGTCCTCGCGTATGACCAGCCACGGAAGCAGCGCACCGCTGTCGTTCATCGCGTTTCACCCTCCGCCGACGCATCTGTCCGGGAAACCGCATTGCGCATATGCCCGAGCTTACGCCCGACCTTTACGGAGCGGATACGGTTTTTTACGAAGAGATACCTCGCAGGCGTACGCATCCGGCCACGCGTACGAGTGGGCCGCGCGCGCCGGTCCGAAGGGGGCGCACCGGAGACCCGGGCGGGGCCGACGCACCCCCGCAGGGCCCCGATCCGCGCAGGTGGCACCGAGGAAGCGGCGGCGGGCCCGGCGCGGCCCCGGCCGCGGTGCGCGGGGAGCGGGTCCCGGCATACGGACCGAACGGTCCGGGGACGCCCGGCGCCGGGGCGGCACGGGCCCTCACCATCGCGCCGAAACCCGCCGGGTCACGGGAGCCGGGGGCGGGAGCCGGGGCGCCGGAGTCGGGGCGCGTGCGCCGCACCGAACCCGCCGGGGCGCGTGAGTCGCGCCCCGGCGCGCGTGAACCCCCGCCCCGCGCCCGGGGGTTCAGACCGCGGCGGAAGCCGCTACCGGACCGGGAGGTGGTAGGCCAGGCGGTAGCGGTCCGCCGGAACCACCACGTCGGCCGTCTCCACGGCACGGCCGGAGGCGTAGTAGGTGCGGCCGATCACCAGCACCACGTGACCCGGCACTCCCCCGAGGAGCAGGTTCTCCTCCGCCAGACCGGGGCGCGCGCCGACCTCCTCGACCACGTTGTCCACGACGACGTCGATCGCGGCCATCCGGTCGACCACCCCGGAGCCGCCCAGCGGGCCCTCCTCCGGCAGCATCACCGGGGTCCGGCCGGTCACGGCCAGCGGCTCCCAGGAGGTCGACAGCATCATCGCCTCCCCCGCGTCGCGGAAGACGTACCGCGTGCGCATCACGCGCTCGCCCGGATCGATGCCGAGCCGCTTCGCGATCTCCGCGGGGGCGGCCGTCTGTTCGCTGCTCGACTCCCACGTGCCGCGCGCCCCGGCGTCGGCCTGCTCCTGCCGGAACGGCGTCGATGCGCCGCCCGTGCGGTAGCCGGCGCGGGCGACCCGCCGCGGGACCGGCTGTTCCCGTACGTACGTGCCGGATCCGGACCGGCCCTCGACCAGCCCCTCCGCCATGAGGACCTTGCGCGCCTCCAGGGCCACGGTGTCGGAGACGCCGTATTCCTCGCGGATGCGTGCCTGAGAGGGGAGCCGGGCGTGCGGGGGCAGAGAACCGTCGACGATCTTCCGTCGCAGATCCCCGGCCACGCGCAGATAGGCCGGCTGCTCACCGAAAGTCACTGGCCACTCCCATCAGGTTGACAGACAGCTACACCCTGGCAACCGACGGTTGAAGACCGCAAGCAAGGGCCAGAGTTTCACTCGAAGTGATGAAGCCAGGTCACTCAAACCCGTTACCCTGCGTTACTCGGGACCGGTCACGCCGACTCGGACGAGGGCCCCCCGCCGTCCGGGTCGTCCGGCTCCTCCTGGCTGTCCCGCAGCCACTGCGGAATCACCGTCGAAAGCCCGTACGCGCCGCGCAGCGTCCGCTCCGTCTCCGGCGACATCGCGGCCAGCGCCCGGTCCCACTGCCCGTCGAACTCCTCCGGCGTGCCGGCCTGCGAGGCGCGCTCCCACCGTGCGCGCGCCGCCTCGATCTCCCCCAGCTGGGCCGGAGCGGCCTTCTCCAGCCCCGGCCGGGTGGCTTCGGCCTGCAGGAGCTTCGCCTCGGCGCCCAGCACCGCGTGCACCTCGCGCGCCCACGTCCGGTACTCCGGCAGCACGTCCTCCACGTCGCCGTCGGGCGGCCGGCTCATGACGAACTCGGCGCTGTTGGCGGCCCGCAGGAAGGCCGACTGCTCCGGCTTCAGCATGGCGGCGTCCTTGCGCAGACTGCCGCGCCGATCCTCGTCGGTGGTACCGATCACGCAGAGCAGCGTCCGGTCCCCCTGGCTCCAGGACTGGCGGGAGGGCGCGTAGTAGAACATCTCCGCGTACTCGGGCAGTGCCCACGTGTCCATCGCGTACTCGTCCTGGGCCTTCCAGCACGCGTCCTCGGACGCGCGGTCGGCCTCCCGTGACCCGGTGACGACCGGTGCCTGGAGCTCCCTGGCGGCGGTGACCTCGCCGTGGTGCACCTGCGCGCAGTCGATCCGGTACGTCACGGGCCGCTCGTCCACCAGGTCCCCGCCGGGAACGTTGAAGCAGTCGCCCGCCCGCAGCTCGCCGAGGTCCGTGAGCTCGCCCTCGACGTCGGAGTACCCGCTCAGCGGATCGAACGCGTCGTCGGCGGCGCTCAGGACCCGCTCGGCGGTGAAGACCAGCGCGCCGGTCATCACCACCGACACCACCAGGCCCACGATCGCCAGTGCCCTGCCCCGGTCGCCCCGCTTCGTGATCTGCACGAGGGCCGCGATGCCGAAGGCTATGCCGAGCGGCGGGAGGCACAGCAGTCCGGACAACAGCGAGGCGAGTGCGAAGCCGTTGAGCGCCGGCGGCTGCTGTCCGTAACCGGGCGGCGGACCCCACCCCCACTGCGGGGACGGTGGGGACTGCGGGGACTGCGTGAACGGCGCGGACGGCGGGGGCCAGGAGTGGCCCGGTCCTGGAGGAGGACTCGGCGGGGTGCTCACGGAACGGTCTCCATCGCAGGCGGCATCGTGGGACGCGCCGCGGGGGCGCGAACGAATGCGCGAAATAGTACGCATCGGGCTGCCCCGCAGGTCGGCCGCCCCCGCCCCCGCTGCCGCCCCCGCTCCCGCCGCAGGGCCCGGCCCGGCCCGCGCCCGCGGCTCGTGCGCCCCGGTGCGTGACACCGACCCCATTGGTGATCAACGACGTAACATCCGTGCCGTACACCGGCCATGACCGAGCAGAGGTGTTCCACACATGACACACGCACTCCCCGGCTACGTCTGTTCCGAGGACGGCACCCGAGCGGACGTCCGGACCGCGCCGTGGGCGTGTCCGGTCTGCGGCGGACCCTGGGACCTCGATTTCACGCCCGACCCGGCCGCGGTACTGGAACCGGCCGGCGGACCGAACTCGCTGTGGCGGTACGGGTCCGTGCTGCCGCTGCCCGGGGCGTTCTCCGTGTCGCTGGCCGAGGGGCACACTCCGCTCGTCCCGCTGGCGGAGCGGATCCACGCCAAGCTCGACTTCCTGATGCCCACGCGCTCCTTCAAGGACCGGGGTGCCGTGATGCTCGCGGAGCTCGCCCGGCGGCTCGCACCGCAGCGGGTCGTGGCGGACAGCAGCGGCAACGCCGGGACGGCGGTGGCCGCCTACTGCGCGCGGGCCGGACTCGCCTGCGAGATCTACGTACCCGAGGGCACCTCGGAGAAGAAGACGGCGCGGATCCGGTCGCACGGCGCGGCCGTCCAGGTGGTCCCCGGTGGCCGCGAGGCAGCCTCGGAGGCGGCCCGGGCGGCGGCGGACGCTCCGGGGGTCTTCTACGCGAGCCACGTGTTCAACCCGTACTTCCTGCACGGGACCAAGACGTACGTGTACGAGGTGTGGGAGGAACTGGGCGGCCGGCTCCCCGAGGCCCTGGTGGTTCCCGTGGGCAACGGCACCCTGCTGCTCGGGGCCGCCCTGGCCGTGGAGGAACTGGCCCGGCGCGGTGTCCGGCCGCCGGCCCTGGTCGCGGTCCAGGCGGAGGCGGTGTCCCCGCTGGCGCGGGCCTTCGCGGCGGGGGCCGAGGAAGCCGATCCGGTGGAACAGCGGCCGACCCTGGCCGAAGGGATCGCGATCCCGGCGCCGCCCCGCGCCCGCCAGATCCTGGCAGCGGTCCGCAAGTCCGGCGGAACCGTCCTGACCGTCCCCGACGACCGGCTCCGGGAGGCCCAGCGGGACCTGGCCCGGCGCGGCCTCTCCGTGGAGCCGACGGCGGCGGCCTGCTGGGCCGCGGTGGGCCCGTCGGCCCCCGGGGATCCCCTGCAGGGCCGCACCGCCGTGATCCCCCTGTGCGGCGCGGGCGGATAGGCGACGCCGGCGGTCGAGGCGCGGGTCCGGGGACGGCGGCCCGGCCCCGGACCCGCGCCCCGCACCCGCACCCGTACCCGCGCCCGCACCACGACGCGGGCCCCGCGCCCGCACTACGACGCAGGCCCGCCCCGTCCGCCCGCCCGCCCCGGGCTCCATGTCGGAATTCCGCGAGACCGGACGCACCCGGGTCTGGTGAACTGACCCCATGACCACCCATGTTGATCTCGCCGCCAAGGCCGCGGCGTTCGCGGCTCTGCACACCCCCGCCGCCCCGCTCGCCCTCGCCAACGCCTGGGACGTGGCAAGCGCCCGCATCGTCGCCGCGGCCGGCGCCCCCGCCGTCGCCACCACCAGCGCCGGGGTCGCCTGGTCCCTCGGGTCCCCCGACGGCGACGCGCTCGCCCGGGACCGGGCCCTCGACCTCGTCGCCCGCGTGGTCGACGCCGTGTCCGTGCCCGTCACCGCCGACATCGAGGGCGGCTTCGGCGCCGACCCGGCCGCCGTGGGCGAGACCGTGACCGGGGTCATCGCCGCCGGCGCGGTCGGCGTCAACATCGAGGACGGTCACCGCGACCGCGCCGAGCAGGTCGAACGCCTGGCCGCGGCCCGCGCGGCGGCCGACGCCGCCGGGGTCGCGCTCTACATCAACGCCCGCGTCGACACCTACCTCCGGGGCTTCGGCGAGGACGCCACCCGCCTGGACGACACCCTCGCCCGCGCCGCCGCGTACCTGCGGGCGGGAGCGAGCGGCGTGTTCGTGCCGGGTGTCCTCGATCCGGCCACCGTGGCCGAGCTCGCCAAGGGCATCGACGCGCCCCTCAACATCCTGCTGGGTCCGGGCGCCCCGGCCGTCTCCGCCTTCGGCGCCCTCGGCGTCTCCCGCGTCAGCCTCGGCTCCTGGGTGGCCGAAGCCGCGTACGCCGTGGTCCGCCGGGCCGCCGAGGAGCTGTTCTCCGAGGGCACCTACGGAGCACTCGCGCACTCCCTGCCCTACGGCGAGCTGAACGACCTGCTCAAGGGCTGAGATACCGGAAAGCCTGCAGGGGCCAACGACCTTAGGATCCGAGCATGAGCACCTCAACACCGGTCGACGGCAGGGCCGCCGGACCCGCCGCCACCGCGCGCGCCCGGATCACGGGCGCGGTCTGGGCCGCCCTCGCCGTCGTCTACGTCGTCTGGGGCTCGACCTACCTCGGCATCCGGATCGTCGTCGAGACCATGCCGCCCTTCCTCTCCGCCGGAGCCCGGTTCATCACCGCCGGCCTGCTGCTGTCCGCCGTCGTCGCCTTGCGGTACGGTCCGGCCGCGCTGCGGGCCACCCGCGCACAGCTCGGCTCGGCGGCCCTCGTCGGGCTGCTGCTGGTCCTCGGCGGGAACGGCCTGGTGGTCCTCGCCGAGACCTCGGTTCCGTCGGGCCTTGCGGCCCTGCTGGTGGCGGCCGTGCCGATGTGGGTGGTGGTGCTGCGGGCGGGCAGCGGGGACCGGCCCCCGCTGCGCACCCTGGCCGGGGTGCTGGTGGGCCTCACCGGCCTCGCGGTGCTGACCAGCCCGGGGCTCAGCGGCGAGGTGCGGCTGTCGGGGGTGCTGCTGGTCGTGGCGGCCTCGGTCCTGTGGTCGGTGGGCTCGTTCTCGGCTCCGCGGCTGAAACTGCCGGCCAACCCCTTCACGGGCAGTGCCTACCAGATGTTCGCGGGCGGAATCGGCGCCGTGGCGGTCGGCCTGCTGCGGGGCGAGCAGCGCGGTCTGGACCCGGCGGCGATCTCCACAGCGTCCTGGCTGGCCCTCGGCTATCTGACGGTCGTCGGCTCGCTGGTCGGTTTCACGGCGTACGTGTGGCTGCTCCAGGCCGCGCCGCTGTCGCTGGTGTCCACGTACGCGTACGTCAATCCGGTCGTCGCGGTGGCGCTGGGCGCGCTGATCCTCGACGAGGCCCTGACCTGGCCGATCCTGGTCGGCGGTGCGATCGTCGTGGCGGCGGTCGGCGTGATCGTCAGCACCGAGCGAAAGAAGTAGCGGCCCAGCGGCGGCGGCAACGGCGCAAGCAGCACGGCACGGCGCGCACGGCAGCGGGGGTGCAGGGGTGCGGGGTTGCAGGGGTGCGGGGGTGCGGGGGCGTTCAGCCCCGCGTGGCCTGCTCGTACAGGGCCTTCGCGTGCTCGTCGAAGAGCGCGGCCGTGGAGTCCACGTCCGTGTCCCCGCCGCTCAGCACCCCGATCAGCCGCCCGGCCCGGTCCACCCCGCCCCGGTCGGCGATCCAGGGGCTGCCGCTGGTCCCCGTCCAGAAGCCGGCGCAGCTCATGTAGAGCATGTCGGGGTCGTCCTCGTCGTGCCGGGTCTGGGTGGTGCAGGAGACGGGCTTGTTCTGCGGGTTGTGCTCGGACTCCGGGTAGCCGACGACGGTCACGTCCCGCTCGTACCCGGAGGTCCACTCGGGCTTGGGGGCCTCGGCGCCGCCGCCGACCGCGTCCTGGATGCTTCGCCCGTCCTCGTCCCGCTCGATGGTGAGGAAGGCGAAGTCGGCGGTGTCCTCGCCCCATTTCGTCCAGCGTTCGTCCACGTGGATCGACTTGACCTTCCACACGCCCAGCGGCTGGGTGCCGGCGCCCTCGCCGGAGAAGGCCGGGGCGAAGGAGAGCTCGCCGATGGCCAGCCCGTCGTGAGCCACCTCGCCCGGCTGCCCGTCCTCGCCCGCGGGGGCCACGCAGTGCGCGGCGGTGGCGACGACATTGCCCCCGGGGCTGTCGACGACGCTCGCCGTGCACCAGTGCTCGCCGCCCGCCATGAGTACTCCGACGGTGGGGAAGGGGAGCACCGGGCGCTCGCCGGGCGCTTCGATGAACGCGACGGCGAACACCGCGGCGAACACCGCCGCGGCGGCCGCCGACGCCCCCTTCACCACCGTGCTCAACGCACGCCGGGATCGGGTGTCGGTGCCTTCATCACCTTGCTGATCCACGCCAGAGCGCCCTCCCTCATACCCCGCACGTACGACTTTCCGTTGTGCTCACCATCCTGGATCACCTGGAGCGAGGTGTGCACGGGGCCCTTCCCGAAGTCGTTCATGAACTTCTCGGCCTTGTCGCGGCCGCTCTCCTTGGTGCCGATCTGGAAGTTGACGTAGACGTCCGGACCGCCCGCCGCGATCAGCTTCGCGGCGAGCTTCTCCGGGTTGTCGGCGTCCATGGCCTGCGTGTTTCCCTGCCACAGCGGGGAGTCGGGGACGATGTCGACCCCGCTCGCGATGGCCGCCTTGAACCGGTCGGGGTACTTGAGGACGTGCTTGAAGGCACCGAATCCGCCCGCGGAGGAGCCCATGAAGGCCCAGCCGTCGCGGGAGGTGAAGGTCCGGAAATTGGCCCTCGTGAAATCCGGGATGTCTTCGACCATCCAGGTGCCCATCTTGGGCTGGCCGGGGATGTCCGAGGCGTCGAAGTGGTGCTTGGTGTCCGCGTTGTGCACCGGCATGATCAGGATGAAGGGCAGGCTGGTACCGGCCTTGGCCCCGTCGCTCACGGCCTGCTGGAGGCCGAGGCCGGGACCCGTACCCCAGTAGTTGGTGGGGTAGCCGCGGCCGCCGGGCAGGGAGATCAGGACCGGGAAGCCGCTCTTGGCGTACCTCGGGTCGTCGTACTCCTTGGGCACCCACACCCACACGTCACCCGTGAAGCCGGATTTTTTGCCGGTGAGGGTGGTGCGGCCGATCTGGGTGCCGTCGGGCAGCCGGGAGGTGCGCACGAACGAGGCCTTCGGCCCGGTCGGCATCTGCACCTCGGGCGGCAGCTCGGCGGTCGCGCCGGCCTTCTCCTGGACCTTGCCGAAGGAGACCGGATCCCCTATGTCCGAGAAGAGGCCGTACTTGTACGCCGCCGCTCCGCCCCCGGCGAGGGTGAGGGCGAGCCCGCCGCTGATGAGGATCATGCGCAGGCGATGGGGGCGACGGCCGCCCTCGGTCACAGGGCTGCCGTCGCCTTGCTGGTCTTGCTGCACGGTTGTTGTCCCGTTCCTTCTCCGGCGCCCGGTCAGGAGCGCGGGCCGGACCGATCGGTCCCCCTTACACCCTTTACAGAGGTATGAACGACGGGATGGGTTGCCTGGGACGGGGGTGACGTGGCGAGCGCCACGCGCCCGGCCGGGACGGCGACCGGGACGGTGGCCGGGAGTGCCGTCGGCCCTGGTCAGCCGGCTTCGGGCTTCGGCCCCTTCAGGACCTTGCTGACCCACTCCAGGGAGCCTTCCTTCATGCCCCGGACGTAGTGCCAGCCGTTGTGCTCACCGTTCTGGATGTCGCGGATGGTCGTCTTGACCGGTCCCTTGCCGTACTGCTGCGTGAATTTCGTCATCCGCTCCTTCCCGCTCTCCTTGGTGCCGATCTGGAAGTTGATGTAGACCTCGGGACCCTTGGTGTCGATCAGCTTCTGGGCGAGCTTCTCCGGGTTGTTCGCGTCCATCTCGGCCTGGTGGCCCTTCCAGAGCGGGGAGTCAGGGACGATCTCGCCGCCGCTCGCGATCACGGCCTTGAACCGGTCCGGGTGCTGCAGGACGGTCTTCATCCCGACGAAGGCGCCGGAGGAGGAGCCCATGAAGGCCCAGCCGTCACGGGACTTGTACGTACGGAAGTTGGCCTTGGCGAAGTCCGGGACGTCCTCGGCGATCCACGTGCCCATCTTGGCCTGGCCGGGGATGTCGGAGCCGTCGTAGTAGTACTTGGCGTCCGGGTTGAGCACCGGCATGATCACGATGAACGGGAGGCTGGTACCGGCCTTGACGCCCTCGCCGATGGCCTTCTGGAGGCCGAGGCTGCGGTCGGCCCAGTAGTTGTCCGGGAAGCCGTTGCCGCCGGGGAGTGCGATGAGGACCGGGAAGCCGCTCTTGGCGTACTTCGGGTCGTCGTACTCCTTGGGCGCCCACACCCAGACGTCACCCTCGAATCCGGACTTCGCGCCGGCGAGGCGGGTCTTGGCGATGATCGTGCCGTCGTCGAGCTTGGAGGTCTGCTTGAAGCCGGACTTGGGGCCGGTCGGCATCAGCACGTCCGGGTCGCCGGAGGGCGTGGCGGCTGTCGCCGGGGCGCTCGGGTCCGCCTTGCCGCTGACCGGGGGCGGGGTGTTCTTCCCGAAGCTCACGTCCTCGCCGTTGCCGGAGAACCAGTCGAGCTTCCAGGCGGCGAACCCGCCGCCGCCGAGCACGAGCGCGAGGGCGACCGTCGCGCCGATCCATATTCGGCGCCGGGAGCGCTTCGGCTCCGGTGGCCGGGCGGAGGCGGGCTGCTCGCCGTACGGCTGGTGCAGCTGCGGCGGGCCCGGGTAGCCCGGGAAGTCCTGGTGTCCCTGGTACTGCTGCTGGGGCGGGTACTCCTGGTACGACGACTGCTGCTCATCAGGCCGCGGGCGCTGCGGGTACTGGTGCACGAACTTCGCTCCGAACGGTCATGGCTGCCCCCGAGGGCAGAACGGCTGGGCATCCCCTTGTTCTGATGTGCGAAACCCCCGCACAGTTCCAAAACAGAGCAAAATCATGCCGTCAGCGCTCACGAGGCTTGGGGCACGCCCTTCCCGGCGTTCCGGCGGGCCCGTGAGTCGGCGAGTACGTACGGCGCCGCGGGCAGCATCAGGAGCGGCGCGAGCCACAGCGGGAACGTGAACAGCACCCCCTCGCCGGTCAGCCACCTGGCGAGGAACATCACGGGCAGACCGACGACGACGGCCAGCAGCCACCCCTGGTACATGCGCAGGGTGCCCCGCCGCAGCTCCCAGGCGATCGTGGCCGCACCGATCGCCGCCCAGAAGGCGACGTGGTCCGCACGCACCTCCAGCCGGGTGGTCCACCGGATCAGGCACGAGAGGAGCGGCAGGCAGCCGAGGACGAAGCAGGCCATGCCCGCCGTGCGCAGGACCCGCTGGGCGAACGGGGTGCGCTCGCGCGCCCAGGCCGCGGCGAAGGCCCGTACGTCCGGGCCGACGACGTCCTGCGCGGTGCGCCCGGCGGCCTCCGCGTCCTCCAGGTGCGCGGAGAGCTCGTCCAGCATCTCCCGCATGGCCGCTTCGGGGACGCCGCGGTACGCCCAGTTGCTGCGGCAGGCCGCGAGTACCTGCTCGTTCGTCATCCCGTTCGGCATGGCGTGTCTTCCCCCGTGGATGGTGTGCCGGCGCCCAGGATCCGGCCGACGGGCGCGGCGAAGGCCTGCCAGTCGGCCCGCCCGGCGGCCAGCTCGGCGTGCCCGGCGTCGGTCGGTCGGTAGTACTTGCGCGGGGCGCCGCCGCTGGGGGACGGGGCACGGTACGAGGAGATGAGCCCCGCCCGCTCCATCCGTGCGAGCAGCGGATAGATGCTGCCGTCGCTGACGAGGTCGAGCCCGGCGTCGGCGAGGGCCTGGGCGAACTCGAATCCGTACCGGGGCCGTTCGGCGATGAGGGACAGCAGGCAGAGGTCGAGCACCCCGCGCAGGAGCTGGCTGCGCCGTTGGTCGGCGGACGCGGCCGGCTTCTTTGTCATGCGGTACAAGATAGTCATCGACTCCCTTGCGCCGCAAGACAGTCAGGCGTCGCGCGGCAGCAGCAGCGGGGTGGCCAGCAGGAGGACTCCGGCGGCCGCGAGCGCCGTACGGGGGCCGGTGAAGACGGCCAGCACGCCCCACGCGGCGGTCAGGGCCGCGATCGTGAGGCTGCTGCTGACCGCCCAGGCGGCCAGGGTCCGGGCGAGCCGGCCGGGGTCGACATGGTCGAGCCGACAGGTGGCGAGCACGGGGTTGAACAGGCCGCAGCAGGCCACCAGGCCGAGTTGGACGGTGATGACGAGCGCCATCCCCGGGACACCGGGCGGGACGAACGCCAGCCCGAGCGGCCAGCACGCGCGCAGCGCCCCGGCGGTGCGGAGCACCCGGAGCCGCCCGTACCGTGCCACGAGCCGGGGCGCGAGGCGGGAGCCGGCGAGACCTCCGATGCACGGGACCGCGAAGACGAGACCGTACTGCCAGGGCGCGAAGCCGAGACCGCGCAGCAGGAGCAGGGCGAGCAGCGGTTCGGAGGCCATGATCAGGCCGTTGACGGCGATCGCGTTGAGGAACAGCGGGCGCAGCACGGGGTGGCCGAGGATGTGGCGCCACCCTTCGAGCAGATCGCCCGCTCTCAGCCGCGGCACACCGGCCGCCCGCCCGGGCCGCGGCTCCGTCCCGCCGACGGACCGGATGCCGAGCGCCGAGAACAGGTAGCTGACCGCGTCGGCGACCACGGTCACCACCGGGCCGAACATCCCGATCAGGGCACCTCCGACCGGCGGTCCGACCATGGTCGTGGTCCACGCGGTGGACTCGAACCGGCTGTTCGCGACGAGCAGGTCCGCCTTCGGCACGAGCGCCTTCAGATACGCGCCGGAGGCCGCCTTGAAGGCGATGTCGGCCGCCGCGACCACGACCGACACGAGCAGGAGCTGGGCGAACCCGAGCCGTCCGAGCGCAAACGCGAGGGGGACGCTGATCAGCGCCGCGAACCGGGTCAGGTCCATCGCCACCATGACCGGCCGTTTGCGGCGCAGCTCCACCCACGGACCGAGCGGCACCGCGACGACGGCCCCCAGGACCCGCCCCGCCGCGGACAGCGCCGCCACCTGGGCCGGCCCGGATTCCAGCACGAGGACCGCCATCAGCGGGAACGCGCCGAAGGCGAGCGAGGTGCCGAACGCGCTGACGGCGTACGAGGCCCACAGCCGCCCGAACCGCGGCCCGAGCCCGCGCACTCGGCGCTCGCCGTCGCACCGGGTGTCCGCCGCCTCCACTAGGACGGCCCCCTGACCGTTCCTGGACGTGTCCGCTCCTCTTCGGCGATCCGGCGGGCCGCCACGACGGCCGGCCCGCCGACCGCGTACGGGTCGGACAGCCGGCTCCTGCTCCTCGGCCGTGGGCGACGCGTCCGCTCGGCGGCCGGGCCGCGACCGTGACCGCGACCGGAGATCTCCGCGAGGACGTCGTGGTACTCGGCTGACCGCAGCTCGAAGTCGACCCAGGCCGCCACCTCGGTCGGGGGACCGCGCAGCAGATCCACCGAGGCCTGCGCGAGCAGCTCGGGCACCGCGCCCCGCTCCGCGTCCTCGGTCAGGCCGCGGACCTCGGCGACGGCGACGAGCACCCGGTCCCGTCCGGCCCGCCCCGCCGGCAGCATCCGGAGCATCCACAACCGCCCGGCCGCCGGCCTGGCTTCGGCGAGCAGCGGACCGAGCCGCTCCGCGAGCACCACGGCCACGTCGAGCGCGCGCCGCGCGTCGGGGCCCGCCCCCACCAGTACGTGCAGCGCCATGACGAGCGCGGTGCTCCGGGGCTCCGGACGGTCGGCGTCGATGGGGACGGCGACGGCCTCGCGGACGGCGTCGGAGACCCGGCGCGCCGCCGCGACGACCTGATCGGCGGTCCGCTGCCCCACCCCGGGGATCTGCCGCAGCCGGTACGACCCGGCGTCGAGCACCTGCCGGACCGAGCGCAGCCCGCTCCGCTCGACCTCGCCGAGCCTCGGCCGGCCCTCGGCGACCTCCTTCAGCCGGGCCACGGGGATGACCTCCAGGGCCTCCAGGGTCCGCTCGGCCGCCGCGTCGTGGATCGGCTCCAGGGCCTCCCGGACCGCGTCGACGGCCCGCCGGTGGTCGCCGACCACCGCCAGGGCGGCCTCGTACAGCCGCTCTCCCCCGGCGACCGCCTGCCGCTCCCTGCGCCCCATCCGGCCCCGGCCCTTCTCCTCGCGTCCCCCCGCATCCTGCCACCGCCGCGATCCCACGACGCCGCAAGCCCGCACCCCCCGCCCGCGCCACCCCCACTCCGACCTGCGCACGGCCGCCTCCCGGCGCCCCGCGCGGCCCGATCCGGGACACGCCCGGGCGGGTTACCGGCGAGGGCCTGCGGCGCCGGCCTCCACGCCCCACCCGGAGCGACCAAGCCGAACTCGCCGCCGCAGCACAGGACCGCGGCCGGCTGCCCGACGCCGTTCGGCGATCGCAGCGGGAAGGGGCGACCGCAGCGGAGGCGCCATCGGCGTCCCTCAGGTCCGGCACCTCGTCGATGAGCACACCACGGGCTGCAACCCGGGCATCTGGCCGAGCTCACGACGTGGGTCTCGCAGTTGCCCGCAGCCCGCGCCCCCTGACGACCGATGTCCTCGCTGCCACGAGCAGCGAGGACATCAGAGTGCAGCGTGAGCTGTCCGTGGCCTATGGCAGGCATCGGCGCACCCCTGATGTCGGAGTCGGCTGGAACACTGCGGTCGTGATCAACGAGATGACCCCGGACCTTCCTGATGCTCCCGGCGGCTGCCTGCCACACGGAGCACGGGCAGAGCTCTCAGGCACCGCCTGGGAGAAGCTGCCGCACGTCTGTGCGGGCCTGCACGGTGTGCCCGACACACCGGACGTCCTCGGTGCCGTGCTCGCCGCCGACCCGGCCCGCCGCGTACGGGCGGTGGGCGATCTGTATCGGCTGCTCCTCCACCAGGAACAGGTCTTTGCAGCGACCGCTCCGGCGGCCTTGGTCCTCGCCTGTCTTCTCGACGATCCGCGCACCCTCGCCGAAGACCGGTGGGAGCGCAGGGCCGGTGTCCGGTCGCTTCGCGCCGAACTGCTGAACTGGCTGGCCTCGTTCGCCGACCTCGCCCGCCTGGACGTCGAGGACGGCGTCGGCACGGCGCGGGATCTGGCCGCCGCCCGTGCGGCACGGCCGATGCTCCACGACCGCATCGCGGATTTCTGTGACGACGACGATCCACTGGTGAGGGAGGCCGCGCTCGCGGCCAGCGCCCTGCTCCTGGCCGACCCCGCCCTCACCTCGTCCGTACCCCGGTACGCGCCCGCCGTTCGCGAGGTCCTGGCCGTGAGCGCGGACTCGTACTACCGGTGGATCGCCCGGGAGCGGCTGGCTGTCTGGGGTGAGGACGTCACCGGTCTCGTCACTGCGGAGGAGGAGCGCCGGGCGGCCCTGGACCGGGCGGGCGAGTTGGCGGAGGACCCGTTCGGCCAGGATCAGGCACAGGCGATCCGCTGGCTGGAAGAGCAACCCGAGGACACTGCAGCTCCGGAACAGCTCGGCCGCCGGCGTGAGGACCGGGCCGCGCCCGTACCGGCCACCCCGCACGAGCCGGCACCCGAGCCGCCCGTGGCCGCCCTGGGGAGTGAGACTGGATACCGCGGCCCGTGGCGGATCGCCCGGAAGGAGGAGCGCGCCGAGTGGACGTTCACGCCGTATGTAGGAGTCGGCCCCCTGCACTTCGGGATGACCTTGGAGGAGATCACCCGCGTCCTCGGCGAAGGACCGGCCTTCTCGTCCTACTCCCACCACGGCGAAGACCAGCAGCTCGACTACGCCGACTTCACTGAGAGCGGGATCAGGGCCCTCTTCCACGACGGCCGGCTGGGGTGCGTCGCCGCAGACGCCCTCACGGGCCCCCAGGTGAGGCTGGACGCAGCCCCGCTGACCGGCTGCGCACCTTCCCACGTGGAGGACTGGCTCGTCCACCGCACGACACGGCCCGGAAGCCTGGCGTACAGCGTCGCCGGCGATCCGGTCTTCGCCGACCTCGGCCTGGCGATCCGCTCCCAGCGGGCCGGCGACGTCGTCCTGACCCGCCCCCTCTTCCTGCTCCACGCCTGGCTCGACCTATGGCACTCCCTGCCCAGCGCAGAGTGGAACTGCTCCTGAACCGTGGTCCGCCTGCCGGCCCCACCCGAGTGCGCGGGTGACCGGAGCAACACACCTGCCCACTGGAGCGGATGGGGAATCAACGCGAGCAGCTTTGTGGCCGGCAAGCAGGCGGCCGAGGAACGGACCGGATGCCTCCGCCACGACGCGTGGAGGGGACATCGGGCCGTGGCGCCAGCTGAATCGCCCTTCGCCGAGGCGTACTTCGGCTCGTCCCTCGCGGTGCCGTCGGGGAGCCGCTGGCACGGAAGCCCAACGCCCCCTCCACGCGCGGAAAATACCCCAGCCCCTTGACGGCGGACGTACTACTCTTGTCCTGGTTCTCCGCCGACAAAGGGAGAGTCAGGCAAGCGTTTTCCTGTGGGTCCGAGGCAGCCGTACATGTCCGTGCGGAGCGACGACAGCAGGCAGCCAGCGTCTTTCGGGTGCGAGTCGGCCGCACCCGAGTTGATCACTGCTGTTGTCATGCCAACAGGGGTGGTCGGGCTCGGCTGCCTCAGATGGCATCGGACTGGCCACCCCTTCCTATGGAAGGGAAACGGACTCCTTGACCGTCAAGATTCTCTGCGTGGCCGTCGTTCTACTGCTTGCCTCCCTTGCCGCCGTGATCTGCGGGAACGTGCTCCTCGTTCTCGGGGCGACGAAGCTCACGGCGATCGGTAGCGGCGGCGGCGCCTTCATCGGTGTCAGCGGCCTCGGGATGCTGATCCTGAGCTACCTTCTGCCGGCATCTTGATCGGGCCGAAGGGCCGCGCCAGGCCATGACGGCCTGGCGCGGCCCTGGCCGCATACACCTGCGCGCGACATCGGAACGTCGAGCGTAGAGCTGGAACGTGCGGAAACGTTGTTTCGGAAGGGCCTCTCCCAGCACCATCCCAGCACGGGCGGTCAGTAGTGATACCGAGCCGCAAGGACGATGATCTCCTTGTCCGTGACCAGGTAGACGAGGCGGTGCTCGTCGTCGATCCGCCGCGACCACGCGCCGGGCAGGTGGTACTTCAGAGGTTCGGGCTTGCCGATCCCTGAGAACGGGTCACGTCTGACGTCCTCGATGAACTTGTCGATCCGGGCGAGCATCTTGCGGTCGTCCTTGAGCCAGGACGTGTAGTCCTCCCCGCCCTGATCCTCAAAGACAAGCCTCACGCGGCACCCGCACCCTCACCCTCGTCCGCCGAGTCCGGATCGATCAGCTCGCGCTCCAACACGTTGATGTTCGCCAGGGCGTTCTCGTACGCCTTGAGCAGCCGGCGCGCGTTCACCGGAGAGCGCAGCAGGTACGACCCTTCGCGCAGGGCTGCGTAGTCCTCGGCTGAGACGAGTACGGCGTTGCCGTGCTTCGAGACGATCTCGATGGCCTCGTGGTTCTCGTTGACCTTCTTGATCAGCGAAAAGAGTCCCCTGCGAGCTTCGCTGGCGGTTATGGACATGGCCTGACCTCCTCCCCGAAGTGGTACCTAATGAAGCGGAATGCCTGAAGCCCGATCCTGACCTGCGGCGGAGCCCCGCACAGCGCCCTGACCTGGGATTTCCCCGTGGTTGTGTGCGTTGGCACCAGACAGTCATTTACGGGTGCCTTGCGGACTGGCCTACAGGCCCTCGATGGAGTCGAGGTGCCTGCGGAGCTCCGCAGTGATGTCTTCGTCTCCGCCCTGGGCCGGCAGCGGCCATGGGTCCTGCTCGCCGTTCGCCACGGCGAGGCTGCTCGCGAACCAGACGAGGTGCGGTGCGGGAGCGAAGGAGTCTCGGAGCCACCGGGCGAAGACAGCAGCCTCACCGGCGGTCACGTCGGTCAGGGTGATATAGGCATAGTCGGGCTTCGGCATCGACGCCGTCCCATCGATCCACACGTCCGGTGCCAGCTCGATTTCAAAGTCGAGTACGGGGACGCTGTGGATCCCCGAGATCCGATACTCCACGGTGGGCTCGGGGAATGCCTCCCTCAGAGCCCTCTCCAGCGACTCGGCAGTGGCACGCCATGCTCCGCCGTCACCCTGGGGCGGGTAGAAAGCGAAATTGGTGCGGATATTCCGTTCAGTGGGCACGGTCTTCCTCTGTCTCACGGCACGTATCGCGTCAAGCCCTGCGTACCCGACATTGCCATCATGGACTGCCAGTAGGCAGCGTTGTCCTTGCCGTTCGTGACGATCTCCAGTCCCCGTATCCCGCTGTTCGCGGGGTTCTCCATAGCTTGCTTGTACCGAACGAGCTCCTTCTCGTCACCGGCGTACATGGAGTCGATGACGGGATCCCAAGCGATCTTTCCCTGCGAGTCCACCTTGACCGGTTTGGT
This sequence comes from Streptomyces venezuelae, assembly GCF_008642275.1. Taxonomy (NCBI): domain Bacteria; kingdom Bacillati; phylum Actinomycetota; class Actinomycetes; order Kitasatosporales; family Streptomycetaceae; genus Streptomyces; species Streptomyces venezuelae. The sequence goes on along the minus strand of NZ_CP029189.1, from coordinate 4,794,880 downwards.
CAAAGTCTCTTCCAGGCGGTCAAGCGATCGGAAGCTCTTCTTCTTGCAGTCGGGATCCCGCACATGCTTCGCCTCGACGAGGTACCCGTCGACCGGCCGTATGCCGTCCACCATCAGTCCACGGTTCTTGCCGGCCAGCGGCACCTCCCGCTCCGGGTACCCGGAAGTGCGCAACTGGTAGGCGTTGTCCGGATCGCTCGAACCTCCGCCGCCTGCGAAGCCGCCAGGCGTGAGCGAGTTCATCCACGTGCGAAATTGCTGCTGCTCAGAGGCCGTGAGCAGCTTCGTGGTACCGGGGACCGGGGCGATGGGATCGGCGAACGGGATGCCGGGGTCGACAGAGTTGACCATCGGGAGGAGGGCAGGGGCCCCCGCATACGACGCGAGCCTGATCGGCAAGGGGACGGGCACGCGGATGAGCGGAGGCAGGAACGGCACCCCGGGGAGTCCGGGGGCTCCAGGACCTTCTGCATCGGGGAGAGCGACTCGCGCGGCAGAGGAGTCGAGCGCGTGGGCGACGTCGCCCAGATCGCGAATCCAGGAGTCGCCGAGAACGGCATCGTGCAGCCCACCGTCGTAGCCGTTGGCTCCGAACATGGGAGTGTCCCAGGGCATGTCCACTTCGAACAGGTCGCTCTTGTGTTCCTGGATCTTCGCCTTGGCGGCTTCCACGTGATCGGCGTACCGATGGCACGCCTTTGCCAGCTGGGAGCAGGCGGCGACCAGGTTCGTCACCAGGGGTTCGTCTTGCTGCGCCTTCGCCGGCGGGCAGGTGAGACCGACAGAGTGCTTGAAGTACGACTGGAAGGCATCTGCCGCCTCCCCGGAGTGCGCTTTGCCGGCGGTCGATGCATAGGTCTGGGCGTCTTCCAGGAAGCGCTGCAGGAGGGAGCCCGCGTGCTGCCAGGACTTGGCAACGTCGCGGATCTTCTCCGGTGAGCCGCGGAACCGGTCACTACGCCCCACCGGCGCGTACTGGTCGTACCAAGCGGTTTCGCCGACCACTTCGGGGAGCCCCTGCCCGAGGCCGAGATAGGTCTCCGTGCAGTCGGCACCCGGGTCACCCATGCCCACGGTGAGGTCGACCTGCTTGCCCAGGAACGCCGACACCTGCCGGCTCTCCGCAGCCATGAATTCACGGGCATTGCGCATCAGACCGCGACTCGTGGCCCCGAAGACGTACGAGCTGAACCCCATCTTGTCCAGTGCCGTGGACGCCGCGGACATGTAAACCTTCGCGAACGAGCGGCCCGCATCGTCATCACCGGCCATCCCGTGCTGCCGCGCCAGCTCGTGGCCGAGCGCGATGGCGGTGTCCCGAGCCCCACGCATCGACTCGATCAGCCCCATGGATCCGCGGATCATGCCCTCCGCGATGAACTCCAATTCAGGCGCAAGCCCGCTCATGGCGCGCCTCCCCCACTGCAGAAGTGAACGATCAAGCTAACGCACGAATGCAGCAACGTCTGCGCGAGATTGCGCCTACCGTTCGAATGATCGTCGAGGAGGTCTCCCCGGGGTCAAAGCGTTCTGCGGAACGTTGCGGACAGCACAACGGCCTGACCCGCATTCTCGCAGGTCAGGCCGTCTTCAGGTGTGCGATCAGACGTTGAAGCGGTATGCCTGCGGACCGATCCTGACCTGCGGCGGAGCCCCTCCAGGGCTCTGAACTGGGATTTCCTCGTTGACGCCCGTTGGCTCCCGACAGCCATTTACGGGTGTCCTGCGGACTGGCTGCGGACTGGTCGGGGTCCCGAGGCAGAGAATGCCAGGGCGCACCCGCGGAACCTGCAACGAGACTGCACAGGTGAGCGACTCCTACCCGTGCTCCTGCTGCGGGCGCCTCGTTCTGGGCGCCACGCCCAGCTCGTACGAGATCTGACCGAACTGCTTCCGGGAGGACGACGGGGTCCAGTTCCCCTGGCCGGCCATGGGCGGCGGAGCAAGCAACGAGTTGGGCATGCTGTGAGTGCACGCATTCCACACCGCCATCTTGGCTGCTCGGCAGTTCGCGGGATGCTCTCAGCGCGTGTATGGATCAGCCAGCGACAGTGGCGTCCGAGCCGCCTCCAGGGCCTCCCCCGGAAAGGCGGGTCCGGCGGTGTAGAAGCGGGCACGGGTACGGCCGACCGGTGTCAGAACCTCGCCCGCGACCAGGTCCCGCAGGTCGCGTTGGGCCCGCTGCAGACTCAGGTCCTCCGCTCGCTCGTAGCGCGTACGACGCACCCGCCCGGACATCGCCACGTCGTGCAGAGCGGAAACCACCCTCTCTTCCAGTCCCCGGACCTCCGCGAACTCACCTAGCAGAAGCCACACCCGACTCGAACGCTCCAGGCGGTTGCGCACGGTCTGCGCCTGCTGGTGGTACGCGGTGAGGTTGAAACGGACCCAATCGGAGACGTCCTGGTCGGGGCGGTAGGTGGACCCCCGGCGCTGCAACTCGCGGTAGTACTCCCAGGTATTGCCGGGGCGCCCCAGCCAAGCCTCGATCGAGGAGAACTCGGGAGCCAGTTCTCCCTGTCTCGCGATCATGAGTGTTTGGAGGGACCGGGACATGCGGCCGTTGCCATCCGCCCACGGGTGGATGGCAACAAGGTGCAAATGCGCCATGGCGGCCCGCACCAGCGGGTGGGTGCCATCGTCCGTGTTCAGCCACTCGACCAGTTCACCCGTCAACGCAGGCACCTCGGCCGCGTCCGGTGCCGTATATGCCGCGATGCTGGGGTCGCGGACGTCCGTCACGTACACCGGTCCGCGGCGCCACTGCCCGGCCGGCTTCCGCGGGGTGTGCCGGTGTCCCTGCAGCATCCAGTGGAGCGCGTTGAGCAACTCCTTGCCATATCGGAAGTCCGCGACATCGTGCAGCGTCTGGATATAGGTCATCATCCGCTGATAGGCGAGCGTCTCCTCGCGGTCCTCCTCGGAGACGTCGACATCCCGCTCGCCCTCCAGGAGGTCCTCGACGTCGACCGTGGACACTTTGAAGCCCTCGATCGAGTTGGAGGCCGCCACCGCATCCGCGGTCAAAAACTTGCGCAGCCCTTCGGTCCACTTCGCCGGAGTGGACCGGACCTGGAGCCGCAACGAGCGGCGAAGATCTTCGATCTCACCGAGAACACGCTGATCCTCGGCTTTGAGAGCAGGCGTGGGGAAGAGCATGCCCCTCACCATAGACTGACGCAAACATTACGTCAATGCGTCAGCATCCGCGACGACTCGACGCCGAGCCTTCATGGGAAGGACGAAGAGGTCGAGCCCACGAGAAGGTCAGGGGCGGCAGCGTGCGCCTCGATGGCGGCGTGAACGCGAGACGGGGCCGTACCGCGGTCATAGCGTCCCTGCGCGCCGCGCACCTTGCGAAGGTCGAGGAGACCGAACAAACATCTACCAACGACCAGGACCCCAGTGCTACGAGTGCCGGTTGAGTCCGGGTTCGCTGCCGTCGGCGGTCCGAATGCACGATGCAGCCGGGCCAGGTCGAGCCGTTCTGCGGACTGTTGCGGACAGCACAACGGCCCGACCCGCGTTCTCGCAGGTCAGGCCGCTTTCAGGTGTGCGATCAGACGTTGAAGCGGAACTCCACCACGTCGCCGTCCTGCATGACGTACTCCTTGCCCTCCATGCGGGCCTTGCCCTTGGCGCGGGCCTCGGCGACCGAGCCGCACTCCACCAGGTCCGCGAAGGAGATGACCTCGGCCTTGATGAAGCCGCGCTGGAAGTCGGTGTGGATCACGCCGGCCGCCTCGGGGGCGGTGGCGCCCTTCTTGATGGTCCAGGCGCGGGTTTCCTTCGGGCCGGCCGTCAGGTAGGTCTGCAGGCCCAGGGTGTCGAAGCCGACGCGGCCGAGGGTGGCGAGGCCGGGCTCGTCCTGGCCGACCGACTGCAGGAGCTCAAGGGCTTCCTCGTCGTCCAGCTCGGAGAGGTCCTGCTCCAGCTTGGCGTTCAGGAAGATCGCCTCGGCCGGGGCGACGAGGGCCGACTGCTCGGCCTTGAAGGCGTCGTCCGTCAGCTCGTCCTCGTCCACGTTGAAGACGTAGAGGAAGGGCTTCGTGGTGAGCAGGTGGAGCTCGTGGAGGAGGTCGCCCTGCTCCGTGCCCTTGGTGATGCCCTTGGAGAAGAGGGTGTCGCCCGCTTCGAGGATCTTCTTCGCCTCGACGACGGCCGCGAGGACCGCGACCTTCTCCTTCTGGAGGCGGGACTCCTTCGTCAGGCGCGGCTCGGCCTTCTCGATGGACTGGAGGTCGGCGAGGATCAGCTCGGTGTTGATCGTCTCGATGTCGTCCTTCGGCGAGACCTTGCCGTCGACGTGGACGACGTTCTCGTCCTTGAAGGCGCGGATGACCTGGCAGATGGCGTCCGACTCGCGGATGTTCGCCAGGAACTTGTTGCCCAGGCCCTCACCCTCCGAGGCGCCGCGCACGATGCCCGCGATGTCGACGAAGTCGACCGTCGCCGGCAGGACGCGCTGCGATCCGAAGATGCCCGCGAGGACGGCCAGACGCTGGTCCGGGACACCGACGACGCCGACGTTCGGCTCGATGGTGGCGAACGGGTAGTTGGCCGCCAGCACGTCGTTCTTGGTCAGGGCGTTGAACAGGGTCGACTTGCCGACATTCGGCAGGCCGACGATTCCGATCGTGAGCGACACGTTGGCGACTTCCCGTAGCTGGAGGGGGCGGCGGCCCGGGAGTGGGCCACCGGACAGTTTACTTTCCGATGAGTGGCGGTGGATGTACGCGTGTCCGCGGCCCGATCCGGCCCGCTCCCCGCCTACTTTGGTGGCGTGGAGCAACACAGGACGCGATCGGCCCCTCACCAGCAGCGACCGCCGGCCCAGCGCCAGGCACCACGGTCCGCCGCGGTGCCCGCCCAGGCCGGCAGCGGTCCGCGGCGGTCCGCGCTCGCGCGGCGGATGCCCCGGCCCCGGCTGACCGGGCTCGGCGGCGGGCTGTTCGCGTGCGCCGCCATGGTGCTGGCGGGCGGGATCTGCTGGCTGCTGTTCGGTTCCTCGCTCTTCGTCTACGGGCTGCTCTTCCTGCCCGTGGCGGCCGCCACCGCGCTCTGGGTGCGGCCCGCCGACCTGATCACCGCGCCGATCGGCGTGCCCATCGCCTTCGCCGCCGGGGTGTGGCCCATCTCGGGCGGCTCCGGCGGCATCGGCGGGCAGCTGATGGGGCTGGTGTCGGCGCTGTCCCTGCACGCCGGCTGGCTGTACGCCGGGACGCTGGTCGCCGCGCTGATCGCCGTCGTCCGCAAGGCCGTGCTGATCGGCAGGCGGCGGATGCCCCGGCGCATGGCCCGGTGAACCGGCCGGCTACTTCTTCCCCGTCGTAGCCGCCTTCGTTGCCTTCGCCGCCATCGCCGCGCCGACGATGCCCGCGTTGTTCTGCAGCTTCGCCGGGACGATCTCGGCCCGTACGCCTTCGATCAGCGGCAGGAACTTCTCCGGCTTGCGGCTGACCCCGCCCCCGATGATGAAGAGGTCCGGGGAGAACAGCATCTCCACGTGCTGGAGGTACCTCTGCACGCGGTGCGCCCAGCGCTCCCACGTGAGGTCGTGGTCCTCCTTGGCCTTCACTGACGCCCGTGTCTCCGCGTCGTGGCCCTTCAGCTCCAGATGTCCCAGCTCCGAGTTCGGGACCAGCCGCCCGTCCGTGAACAGGGCGCTCCCGATGCCCGTCCCCAGGGTGAGCAGGAGGACGGTGCCGCCCCGCCCGCGCCCGGCCCCGTACGTCATCTCGGCGACGCCCGCCGCGTCCGCGTCGTTCAGCACGGTGACCGGCATGCCGCCGCCCAGCTCGCGTGCGATCAGCGCCGCCGCGTCGACGCCGATCCAGGACTTGTCCATGTTGGCCGCCGAACGGATGACGCCGCCGGTGACCACGCCCGGGAAGGTGACCCCCAGCGGCCCGTCCCACTCGAAGTGGCGTACCACCTCGCCGACGCACCCGGCCACCCCCTCGGGGGTGGCCGGGTGCGGTGTCAGTACTTTGTGGCGTTCCTGAGCCAGGTCGCCGCGCTCCAGGTCCACGGGAGCGCCCTTGATCCCGGTTCCGCCGATGTCCACGCCGAAGATCTGCATGGACATACCGTACGAAACGAGTTACTTGTCGGCGACCAGTTCGGCGGCCTCGGCGCGCAGGTCGCGGCGGAGTTCCTTCGGCAGCGAGAAGACGATCGACTCCTCGGCGGTCTTGACGATCTCCACGTCCGCGTAGCCGCGCGCGGCCAGCCACTCCAGGACCTCCTCGACCAGGACCTCCGGAACCGAGGCGCCCGAGGTGAGGCCGACCGTGGTGACGCCCTCCAGCCAGGCCTCGTCGATCTCGCTCGCGAAGTCGACCAGGTACGCGGCCTTGGCGCCGGCGTCCTTGGCGACCTCGACCAGCCGGATCGAGTTCGAGGAGTTCTTCGAGCCGACCACGATGACCAGGTCGGAGTCGGCGCCCATCACCTTGACGGCGGCCTGCCGGTTCGAGGTGGCGTAGCAGATGTCGTCGCTCGGCGGCGAGACGAGCAGCGGGAACTTCGTCTTCAGCGCGTCGACCGTCTCCATGGTCTCGTCGACCGACAGGGTGGTCTGGGACAGCCAGACGACCTTGGACTCGTCGCGGACGGTCACCTTCTCCACGTCGTGCGGGCCGTCGACGATCGTGATGTGGTCCGGGGCCTCGCCGGAGGTGCCGATGACCTCCTCGTGGCCCTCGTGACCGATGAGGAGGATGTCGAAGTCCTCGTTCGCGTACCGGATGGCTTCCTTGTGGACCTTGGTGACCAGCGGGCAGGTCGCGTCGATCGTCGCGAGCTTGCCGCGCGCCGCCTCCTCGTGCACCACCGGCGCCACGCCGTGCGCGGAGAACATCACGATGGAGCCCTCGGGCACCTCCTCCGTCCGCTCGACGAAGATGGCGCCCTTCTTCTCCAGGGTCTGGACGACGTACTTGTTGTGCACGATCTCGTGCCGGACGTACACCGGCGCCCCGTACTGCTCAAGGGCTTTCTCGACGGCGATCACCGCTCGGTCCACGCCCGCGCAGTAGCCGCGGGGCGCGGCGAGCAGGACACGGCGGGAAGCGGCAGCGGAGGCGGGAGCAGTCATGTGCTCCATCGTACGGGGGTCTCCAGGAGGCCGGGCGTCCCCCGTCCTGCACACACTTGCCCGAAAGCCCGCGCCACCCCCGTACCGCCCCCGTACCGCCCCCGCCACTGCCGCCCGTACCGACCCCGTACGGCCCCGCGCCGACCCCGACCGCCCCGCCTGCTCGCCCCTCACCGCCCACACCCCGGAGGACGGATGGCTTCCGTTACGGATTCCAGTGCCGCGGCGCCCACGGCGCTGCGGCGGAGCCTCGGTTTCCGGGATCTGGTCGTCTACGGGCTGCTCTTCATCGCCCCCATGGCCCCGGTCGGCGTCTTCGGCACGCTCGACGCCAAGTCGCACGGCGCCGTCGCCCTCGTCTACCTCTGCGCGACCGTGGCGATGGCCTTCACGGCCTTCTCCTACGCGCAGATGGTGCGGGTCGCCCCGCAGGCCGGGTCGGTCTTCACCTATGCCCGAAAGGGTCTCGGCGAGGGCCCGGGGCTGATCGCCGGATGGATGGCGATGCTCGACTACCTCCTGATCCCGGCGGTCGCGTACCTCTTCTCGGGGATCGCGATGAACGCGCTGGTGCCGGAGGTCTCGCGGTGGGTGTGGACGGCCCTGGCGGTCGTGATCACCACCCTGCTGAACCTGTGGGGCGTACGGGCGGCCGCGCGCGTGGGCTTCGCCGTGCTGGCCATGGAGATCCTGGTCCTGCTCGTCTTCGTGGTGGCCGCGGTGACCGTACTGGCCCGGGGCGGGGCGCGGCGCGGCTGGCTGTCCCCGCTGACCGGCGACGGTTCGCTCGGCTTCAGCACGGCCGCGGTGCTGGGGGCGGTGTCGGTGGCGGTCCTGTCCTACCTCGGCTTCGACGCCATCGCCTCCTTCGCCGAGGAGGTGACGGGCGGATCGGAGCGGGTGGCGCGGGCGGTGCTGTTCTGTCTGGCGCTGGCCGGGGTGCTGTTCGTCGCCCAGAGCTATCTGGCGGCGCTGCTCACGCCGGTGTCCGCGGCGGAGCTGGCGGCCGAGCCGGCGTTGCAGGGGCCGGCCTTCTACGACGCGGTGGAGTCCGCCGCCGGCTCCTGGCTGCACGACCTGGTCGCGGTCAGCAAGGCGATCGGGGCGGCCTTCGCGGCGCTGGCCGGGCAGGCGGCAGCCGGCCGGCTGGTGTTCGCGATGGCCCGGGAGCGCCGGCTCCCCCGGGTACTGGCCCGGACCTCGGACGGCACTCCGCGGCCCGCGCTGCTGGTGGCGGCCGCGATCACGCTGGTCGCGGCCGTGTGGGCGGCCCGGCGCGACGACGGGCTCGACCAGCTGGTGTCGGTGGTGGACGTCGGGGCGCTGGTGGCCTTCACCCTGCTGCACGCCTCGGTGGTGGGCTGGTTCGTGGTCAAGCGTCGCGAGGGCCCGCCGAACTGGTGGAAGCACCTGGTGATGCCGGTCCTGGGTGCGGCGGTGACCGTCGCGGTGATCTTCGAGGCCTCCTGGACGGCGCAGCTGGTGGGGGCGGTGTGGCTGGCGGTGGGCCTGGCCGTGCTGCTCGTCCAGCGCGGCCGCCGGGGCCTCCCCGGCGACACCGGTGCCGGGGCCTGACGCACTGTCGGCGGCGCCGGATAGCCTGCGTGCATGGGTCTGAATACGTCGGCCGAGGCGCCGCTGCCGGTAGGTCAGGTGTCCCGGCTCATCGGGGGCTGGATCGACCGGCTCGGCCAGGTGTGGGTGGAGGGGCAGATCACGCAGCTCTCGCGGCGGCCGGGAGCGGGGGTGGTCTTCCTGACGCTGCGCGACCCCTCCCACGACATCTCGGTCAGCGTGACGTGCTTCCGCCAGGTCTTCGACGAGGTCGCCGACGTGGTGTCCGAGGGCGCCAGGGTCGTCCTGCTGGCCAAGCCCGAGTGGTACGCCCCGCGCGGGCAGCTGTCCCTGCGGGCCACGGAGATACGGCCGGTCGGCATCGGGGAGCTCCTCGCCCGGCTGGAGCGCCTCAAGCGGTCCCTGGCCTCCGAGGGGCTCTTCGCACTGGACCGCAAGCAGCCGCTTCCCTTCCTGCCGCAGCTGATCGGGCTGGTGGTGGGGCGGGCCTCGGCGGCCGAGCGCGACGTCCTGGAGAACGCCCGGCGCCGCTGGCCGGCGGTCCGCTTCGAGGTGCGCAACGTCGCCGTCCAGGGGGTGCACGCGGTGCCCCAGGTGGTCCAGGCGGTGAAGGAGCTCGACGCGCTGGACGAGGTGGACGTGATCATCGTGGCGCGCGGCGGTGGCAGCGTGGAGGACCTGCTGCCGTTCTCCGACGAGGAGGTCGTCCGGACCGTCGCCGCGGCCCGTACCCCGGTGGTCTCGGCGATCGGCCACGAGCCGGACTCCCCGCTGCTGGACCTGGTCGCGGACGTCCGGGCCTCCACGCCCACGGACGCGGCGAAGAAGGTGGTGCCGGACGTCGGTGAGGAGCTGGAGCGTGTACGCCAGCTGCAGGCCCGGGGGCTGCGCGCGGTGAGCGGGCTGCTCGACCGGGAGGAACGCGGCCTCGCGCACGCCCTGGCCCGGCCGGTCTTCGTCCACCCCCAGCGGATGGTGGAGATCCGCGAGGACGAGCTGGAGGCCCTGCTGGGCCGCGCCCGGCGCACGCTGGGGCACTTGCTGGACCGGGCCGACTCGGAACTGGCGCACACCCTCGCCCGGGTGGTGGCGCTGTCCCCGGCGGCGACCCTGGAGCGCGGGTACGCCGTGCTGCAGCGGGCCGACGGCCATGTGGTGCGCTCGCCGGAGGAGGTCGCGCCGCACGACGTGCTGCGCGCGCGGGTGGCGGATGGCACGTTCTCCGTGACGGTCTCCCCCGCGGACGCGGTCGGCCCGGCGGACGCCGCGGACGCGGCCGGCGCGGCGGACCCGGCCGGCGCGGCGGACTCGGCCGGCGCGGCGGACGCGGCGGACCCGGCCGGCCCGGCCGACCCCGAGGCCGCTTCGCAGTAGCGACACACGGCCGCAATCACGTGGTCGCACGACACACAGAGGATGGATACGGGAATGACAGAGGCCAAAACGGCGCTGGGGTACGAGCAGGCCCGCGACGAGCTCATCGAGGTCGTCCGCAAGCTGGAGGCCGGCGGCACGTCGCTGGAGGACTCCCTGGCGCTCTGGGAGCGCGGTGAGGAGCTGGCGAAGGTGTGCCGGCACTGGCTGGAGGGGGCTCGGGCCCGGCTGGACTCGGCGCTCGCGGCACGCGAGGGCGCCGAGGAGGAGTGACCCGGGGGTGACCCCGGAGGGCCCGGGACGCGGGCCCGGCAAGTGATCCCGATCACCAGCAGGCCGATTTAGTTGAAAATTCATCTAACTTCGCCGTAGAGTCTGGGACATCGCTTCACCTCCGTATGGAAGAAGGCTTTCCCGATGTCTCTCGTTCTTGACTCCGCCGCGCAGGACCTGCTGTTCCGCGAGGCCCGCACGGCCAACTCGTTCACCGACGAGCCGGTCACCGAGGAGCAGGTCCAGGCGATATACGACCTGGTGAAGTTCGGCCCGACCGCCTTCAACCAGACCCCGCTGCGCATCACCCTGGTCCGCTCCCCCGAGGCCCGCGAGCGCCTCGTGCAGCACATGGCCAAGGGCAACGACGCCAAGACCGCCACCGCGCCGCTGGTCGCGATCCTCTCCGCGGACAACGAGTTCCACGAGGAGCTCCCGCAGCTGCTCCCGCACTTCCCGCAGGCCAAGGACGCGTTCTTCTCCGAGCGCCCGGTCCGCGAGCAGTCCGCGCTGCTGAACTCCGCGCTGCAGGCCGCGTACTTCATCATCGGCATCCGCGCCGCCGGCCTGGCCGCGGGCCCGATGACCGGCGCCGACTTCGCCGGCATCCAGAAGGAGTTCCTGGACGCCGACCACACCCCGATCATGGTCATCAACATCGGCAAGCCGGCCGCCGAGGGCGCCTGGTTCGACCGCTCCCCGCGTCTGGGCTTCGACGAGGTCATCACGACCGTCTGACCGGCTCCGCCGCAGCAGCACACGTGAGAAGGGCCGTGCCCCCGGGACTCCGGGGGCACGGCCCTTCTCGCGTACGCGGTGCGCGGCTCGCTCGGCTTGCGCGACTCGCTCGACTTGCGCAGCTCGCTCGGCTTGCGCGGCCCGCTCGGCTCGCGCTGCTCTGGCTTACTTGCCCTGCTTGAACTCCAGCGCCGCCGCCAGCACACCCAGCTGCTCGAAGGAGGCCGTGCCGGTCACCACCGTGACGTGGCCCTGCTCCTGCCGCACGAGCGCGTCGTACTTCTCGCCGTCCCAGCGCTCCCAGGTCAGGTCCCCGACCTGCTGCGTCTGTCCGGTGGCCGTCGCGTGCTGGGTGACCTTGGCGAGGTACTTCGCCGAGGTGTCCGTGGACTGCTCCACCGCCGCGTACTGCTCCTCCGGGTCGAGGAAGCCCAGGTGCCAGGCGTTGGCGTTCTTGCGCTCGTACGTCACCGAGGTCGCCCGCCACTGCTCCTGGAGCCCCACGGGGGCCGCCACGGGATACGGGGCCGCACGCCGGGCCGTCAGGGTTTCCACCCGGTAGTCGACCGTGCGCGTCGGATCGGCCTTCTCGTCATGCGGGACGAAGAGGTAGATCCCGGCGACGACGATGCCGATCACCCCCAGCGACCGGACCATGTCCCAGACCGTCTGCTTGCCTTTCATACCTGCCACGGGACCCATCGTCCCGCATCGCGGGACGGCGATCACCGCCGGGGTCGCGGTGCGGCGCGCGTCGGCGGACCCTGGAGCGCAAGACGTCCGCTCAGGACAATCGGCTGACCGATATGCCGCTCATACGTGACCCGCCCTGCTCAATATGTCGACGTACCGATAGAGTTCCAGCACCCTCACTTCCCGGCCGTCGCCGTACAGAAAGGTGCGCTCCGATGACCGAGCACAACCTGCCGCCCCAGCTCGAAGTCTCCCCGGAGGCCCCCGACCGCAACCTCGCACTCGAACTCGTACGGGTCACCGAGGCCGCCGCCATGGCCGCGGGCCGGTGGGTCGGACGCGGTGACAAGATCGGCGCGGACGGTGCCGCGGTCAACGCGATGCGCACCCTGATCTCCACCGTCTCGATGAACGGCGTCGTCGTCATCGGCGAGGGGGAGAAGGACGAGGCCCCCATGCTCTTCAACGGCGAGCGGGTCGGCGACGGCACGGGCGCCGAGGTCGACATCGCCGTGGACCCGATCGACGGCACCACCCTGAACGCCAAGGGCATGCCGAACGCCATCGCCGTCCTGGCGGCCGCCGACCGGGGCACCATGTTCGACCCGTCCGCGGTGTTCTACATGGAGAAGCTGGTCACCGGCCCCGAGGCCGCCGACTTCGTCGACATCAACGCGCCCGTCTCGGTGAACATCCGCCGGGTCGCCAAGGCCAAGAACATGGCCGTCGAGGACGTCACCGTCGTCATCCTGGACCGCCCCCGCCACGAGGGCATCGTCAAGGAGATCCGCGAGACCGGCGCCCGGATCAAGTTCATCTCCGACGGCGACGTCGCCGGCTCGGTCATGGCCGTGCGCGAGGGCACCGGCGTCGACCTGCTCCTCGGCATCGGCGGCACCCCCGAGGGCATCATCTCGGCGTGCGCCATAAAGTGCCTCGGCGGCACCATCCAGGGCAAGCTCTGGCCCAAGGACGAGGCCGAGCGCCAGCGCGCGCTCGACGCCGGTCACGACCTCGACCGCGTCCTGACCACGAACGACCTGGTGTCCGGCGAGAACGTCTTCTTCGTCGCCACCGGCATCACCGACGGCGAGCTGCTGCGCGGCGTCCACTACCGCTCCGAGACCGCGACGACGTCCTCGCTGGTCATGCGCTCGAAGTCCGGCACGATCCGCCGGATCGACTCCACGCACCGCCTGTCGAAGCTGCGCGCGTACAGCGCGATCGACTTCGACCGCGCGCACTAGTCACGGAGTGAGGAAGCGAGGGGGGCGGTCACCGCGTGCGGCGGGACCGCCCCTCACGCACATCCGCGCCCGCGGCCTGGCGGTCCGGCGGTCCGGCGGCCGGCCACGGTCGGCGCACCGGCGCCACCAGCGGCCCGGCGGCCCCGCGACCGGTTCAGCCCGCCGCGGCGATCGGCCCGGCCCCCGGGGCCTGGCGCAGTTCGGCGGCCCGGCGCCGCATCCGCGCCAGCACCACCCGTCGCTCGGCCGCGGTGAGCCCGCCCCACACCCCGTACGGCTCGGGCTGGAGCAGTGCGTGCTCCCGGCACGCGACCATCACCGGGCAGCGGGCGCAGACCCGCTTGGCGGCCTCCTCGCGGGAGAGCCGGGCCGCGGTCGGCTCCTTGGAGGGCGCGAAGAAGAGCCCCGCCTCGTCGCGGCGGCACACCGCCTCCGCATGCCATGGGCCGTCCTCCGCCCTCGCCGGCACCCGCGGCTTCGGCACGGCCGCCGCACGCCCCGGAAGACTCTGGACGGCGGCTACCTGCAAGGACTGATGCGGCGGATGCGGCACGGTCTACTCCTGACGACGTATACGTGAGCGAGAGACGACGCACCTGTCCCTACCCGCTGTACGCGCCCCTATGCACCACGCGCCACCGCCCGCCGGGGGTTCGTCCGAAACGAGACCCCTGCGGGCGGGCGGTCACACCGCGGGCGCGGACCATCCGGGATCCCGTCCGAGGAAGGCCAGCAGGCGCGCCGCGGCGCCGTCGTCCGCGCCGGGCGGGAGCGTGAACACCGGGCCGTAGGCGAAGCCGCGCAGGGGCTCGGCGAGGGCGTCGGCGGCCGGGCGCAGGGACGCGGCCAGCGCATCGGTCAGGGCGTGCGGCCGGCCCGTGGCGACGGCGATGTCCCAGGCGTGCACGGCGGCGTCCAGGGCGGCGGCGCCGACGGCCGTCCCGGCCGGTACGGAGAACGGCGGCAGCGGCACGGCCACCTCGCCTTCGCCGGGGGTGACCCCTGCGAAGGCCGCGGCTGCGGCCGCGAGCGCCGGGTCCAGCAGGGCCTCGGGCGGGCCCGCCAGGGTGGCGGAGGGCGCGAAGGGGTCTTCGGCGGGCCCGGGCCCGCCGGTCAGGCGGGCGGCGTAGGCGAGCTGGTCGCCCGCGGCGTGCCGCAGGACCTGGGTGACGTTCCACTGCGCGCAGGGGGTCGGGCGGTCCCAGCGGTCGGCGGGCACCCCCGCGACGGCCTCGCGCAGCGCCTCGTACGCCTGGTCGAGCAGTTCCCATCGGGTTGTCGTCATGACCCGGACCCTAGACCGGTCCCGTCGCCCGTCGGCCGTCGCGCGTCGGCCGGATCCTGTGGGATCCGCGGCCCGCCGGACCCCTCCGGGTCAGCCGTCCAGGCGCTTGCGCAGCTTGTGGGCCAGGTCCACCAGGCGGGCGCCCAACTTGGGCCGCGCCTCGATGTTGCCCAGCAGCGCGAAGCCCCGGACGATCACCACCGGCGCCTGCGGGTCGGTCTCGCCGCGGCCCTCGCCGCGCACCTCGAAGTTGCCGAGGACCCCGCTGCCGTAGCCGCGCAGGGTGACGTTCTCCGGGACCAGGACCTCGACGTTACCGAGGACGCAGGTCACGTTGATCTCGGTGACCTGCTGCTCGAAGACCGCCTCGGTGAGGTCGATGGTGATGTCGCCCATGACCGAGACCGCGCGGGTGTGCGCGCCCGGCCGCCAGCGGCCCTTGCGCGCGGAACTGCTGCACACGGCCACTATGGTCTCGGCGGGGCCGCCCGGGGTGGTGGAGGGGGCCGCGTGGGCGGGTGCGGCATGGACGCCGCCGGGCGCGGGCAGGTCCCGTACGAGCACTTCCAGTTCGCCCACGGTCTTGACCGCGTAGAGCGTGTCCAGCCGGTCGGAATGCTCCTCGGCCGTCAGCCGGCCTTCGGCGAGGGCGTCGCCGAGGATCTGCGCGATCCGGTCCCGGTCCGCGTCGGAGGCGCGCAGCTCGGCGGGGGCGGCCGGCGCGGGAGCGGAAGCGGATGCGGGTGCGGGGGCGGCGGGGTGCTTTTCCAGGTCCACGACGCCCAGCATAGCCAGACACGATAGATCGCGATACTGCCGAGTGAGCCTTACCTCACAGACACGCGCCCGGAGAGAGGTCCTACGCTGGTTAACCGCGCTGCCAATTGGTCGCCAGCGCCGTCTGCCGAGTGAGGAATGACTGCCGTCATGCCAGAGTTTGCGTACACCGACCTGCTGCCCCTGGGCGAGGACACCACCCCGTACCGGCTGGTGACCGCCGAGGGCGTGTCCACCTTCGAGGCGGACGGCCGTACGTTCCTCAAGGTCGAGCCGGAGGCGCTGCGCAAGCTCGCCGAAGAGGCCATCCACGACATCCAGCACTTCCTGCGCCCCGCGCACCTCGCGCAGCTGCGCCGCATCATCGACGACCCCGAGGCCTCCTCGAACGACAAGTTCGTGGCGCTCGACCTGCTCAAGAACGCGAACATCGCGGCGGCCGGCGTCCTGCCGATGTGCCAGGACACGGGCACGGCGATCGTCATGGGCAAGCGCGGCCAGAACGTGCTGACCGAGGGCGGGGACGAGGCGGCGCTGTCGCGCGGCATCTACGACGCGTACACGCGCCTGAACCTGCGCTACTCGCAGATGGCCCCGATCACCATGTGGGAGGAGAAGAACACCGGCTCGAACCTGCCCGCGCAGATCGAGCTGTACGCGACCGACGGCGGCGCGTACAAGTTCCTCTTCATGGCCAAGGGCGGCGGCTCGGCCAACAAGTCCTTCCTCTACCAGGAGACCAAGGCGGTCCTCAACGAGGCCTCCATGATGAAGTTCCTGGAGGAGAAGATCCGCTCGCTCGGTACGGCGGCCTGCCCGCCCTACCACCTGGCGATCGTGGTCGGCGGCACCTCGGCCGAGCACGCGCTGAAGACCGCCAAGTACGCCTCGGCGCACTACCTGGACGAGCTGCCCCGCGAGGGCTCCCCGCTGGGCCACGGCTTCCGTGACGAGGCCCTGGAGCAGCAGGTCTTCGAGCTGACCCAGAAGATCGGCATCGGCGCGCAGTTCGGCGGCAAGTACTTCTGCCACGACGTCCGCGTCGTGCGCCTGCCCCGGCACGGCGCCTCGCTGCCGGTCGCGATCGCCGTGTCCTGCTCGGCGGACCGCCAGGCCACCGCGAAGATCACCGCCGAGGGCGTCTTCCTGGAGCAGCTGGAGACGGACCCGGCGCGCTTCCTGCCGGACACCACGGACGAGCACCTGAACGAGGCCTCGGACGTCGTCTCCATCGACCTGAACCAGCCGATGGACGACATCCTCGCGACCCTGACCAAGCACCCGGTGAAGACCCGCCTGTCGCTGACCGGCCCGCTGGTCGTGGCGCGCGACATCGCACACGCCAAGATCAAGGAGCTGCTGGACTCGGGTGCGCCGATGCCGCAGTACCTGAAGGACCACCCGGTCTACTACGCCGGTCCCGCGAAGACCCCCGAAGGCTACGCGTCGGGCTCCTTCGGCCCGACCACGGCCGGCCGCATGGACTCCTACGTCGAGCAGTTCCAGGCGGCGGGCGGCTCGAAGGTCATGCTGGCCAAGGGCAACCGCTCCCAGCAGGTGACGGACGCGTGCGGTACGCACGGCGGCTTCTACCTGGGCTCGATCGGCGGCCCGGCGGCGCGCCTGGCCCAGGACTGCATCAAGAAGGTCGAGGTCCTGGAGTACGA
Organism: Streptomyces venezuelae; assembly: GCF_008642275.1. Taxonomy (NCBI): domain Bacteria; kingdom Bacillati; phylum Actinomycetota; class Actinomycetes; order Kitasatosporales; family Streptomycetaceae; genus Streptomyces; species Streptomyces venezuelae. Next base: position 4,778,152 of record NZ_CP029189.1, on the reverse strand, counting down.
GGAGCTCGGCATGGAGGCGGTCTGGAAGATCGAGGTCGAGGACTTCCCGGCCTTCATCGTCGTAGACGACAAGGGCAACGACTTCTTCCAGAACCCGGCCCCGGAGCCGACGTTCACCCACATCCCGGTGCGCGGCCCGGGTCTGTAGCGGCATACGCCGGTGGGTCCCTCCCCCGTTCGGGGGAGGGACCCACCGGCGTATCCGCCCATCGGCAGATGGCAGTGGGGCGGGCTCCCGGCGAGGCTTCTTCCGTAACCAAACAGCCCTTGGAACACGGGAGTTCACCATGAAGAACCGCAGGCGCGCCCTCGTCCTCGCCGGAACCGGCGCCGCTCTCGCCGCCACCCTGATCGCGGCGGCCCCCGCACCGGCCGCGCCCGCCGACCCCGCCGCGCCGGCCTCGTCGGCCGCCTCGAAGCCCGCCTCCGTGCACGGGGGCGGCACGATCTTCTTCCCCTACTCGGCCAAGGACGACATCCGTTTCACGGTCGACGCCGATTCGACCCCGTGGACGAGGCCGCTTCCGGCCCCGGGCGGCGAGAAGGGCCTGCCGACGGACGCGCGGGGCCGGGTGACCATCTCCCACCACTACGCGGAGTCCGGTTTCACCGCCACCGCCGAGGCGGAGGTGGACTGCCTGGTCACGGGTGGCCGGACCGCCACCCTCACCGCCGTGGTCAAGACCTCGAACGTCGGCTGGGAGGGCAAGCGGATCGGCATCAGCGTGCAGGACGGCCAGCGCGGCGAGCCGGACCGGGTCGGGTTCTCCTGGGCCGTCGCCAACGTGGACGTGAAGCCGGACGGCACGGTGGCCGAGGGCACCGTGGGCACGTGCATGGCCCCGGCCCCCTTCACCGAGGTCACCAGGGGCGCCTTCAAGGTCGCCCCGGCGCCCCTGGCCCCCCTGCCGAAGCCGTAGTCACGGCGTCGGAGCCGACAGGTACCGGGCCTCAACGGGGGTGGCCCGGTACCCCGTCCGGCGCGCCGCCGCGAGCTCCGCGACGGTCAGCCCGTACACCCGGCGCAGCAGCGCGACCGGCACCCCGCAGGGCCCTCCGACGGACAGCCGGACGGCGCCCTCCCGGGCGAGGATGCGCTCCCGGACCGGGGGCGGTGGGACGCCCCGGCCGCGTTCGCAGGCGTAGATCTCGTATGCGGGGCAGTGGTCGAAGCCCTCCCAGCGCAGCTCGCCGTCCCGGATGAACTGCCAGTCCTCCCGGACGCACTCCTCGCAGGGCTCGCAGTGCAGGACCCTGTACATCTGCCGTTCCGCCATCCGGGCAGCATGCGGTACCGGGGCGTCGGGCGCGTGCGGATAACGTCGGGGCATGACGCACACGCACCTCCGTACCGACCGCGCCGTCCGGGTCGTCGCCCATCGCGGGGCCTCCCACGAGCACCCCGAGCACACCCTGGCCGCCTACCGGCAGGCCGTCGCGGACGGTGCCGACGCCCTCGAATGCGACGTACGGCTGACCGCCGACCACCGGCTGGTCTGCGTGCACGACCGGCGGGTGGAGCGGACCTCCGACGGGCGCGGGGTGGTGTCCGCCATGACCTACGAGGAGCTGTGCGCGCTCGACTTCGGCGGCTGGAAGGGCGAGGAGCACCGGGGGGCGCAGGTGCTGCTCTTCGAGGACCTGCTGAAGGAGGCGCTGGCCGCCGACCGGCCCGTCGGGCTGGCCGTGGAGACCAAGCACCCCACCCGCACCGGCGGCCGGCTGGAGGCCGAGCTCGTACGGGTGCTGAAGGAGCACGGGCTGGCGGACGGCTCCTCGGGGCTGGTCGAGTTGATGAGCTTCTCGCGCAACGCCCTGGTCCGGCTGAACCGGCTGGCGCCCGGGCTGCCCGCCGTCTATCTGATCGAGCGTCGGCTGCGGCCGGTCCGGCCGCCCTTCGCGGGGCACGCGGGGCCGGGCATCGACCTGGTGCGCAAGGATCCGGGGCTGGTGGGGCGGCTGAAGGCCAAGGGGCTGCGGGTGCGGGTGTGGACGGTGGACGAGCCGGAGGACGTGGAGCTGTGCGTGCGGCTCGGCGTGGACACCCTGATCACCAACCGGCCGCGCGAGGTGCGGGAGTACCTGGGCTCGCTGTGACGGGGGCCGGGGCCGGAAGCGGTACGGGTACGGGTACGGGTACGGGAACACCCGGCCGGGGTGCGCCGGCCGGGCGTGGGGGGTCTGCGGGTGCGGGGCGGTTATGCGAAGCGCTGGTTCGCGGATCCGTTGCAGGTCTGCAGGCGCAGCGGTTCGTGGGCGGCGGCCACCGTCAGGCACATGCCCGGGGCGGCGGCGGGGCGGTAGGTGGCGCCGTCGCGGACGAACTGCTGGTTGGCGCCGCCGTGGCAGTTCCAGATGATCAGGCCGGTGCCGGAGCCGTAGTTGGCACCGGGGGCGTCGAGGCAGCGGTCCTGGGTCAGTTCGATGTGGAGGGACTTGCGGGCGGTGTCGTACCACCAGCCCTGGTTGCGGCCGCCGTGGCAGTCCCAGCCGACGATCTTGGTTTCGTCGGCGCTGGAGCCGCCGAAGGCGTCGAGGCAGTTGCCGGTGGCCTCGTTCTTGAGGGGCTTGAACTTGTCGTCCCAGGCTCCGGCCTGCAGGACGGGCGTCCCGGTGCTCGCGGGGTCGGCACAGGAGGCCTCGCGCAGGCCCGACGCGTAGAGCTGGGTCAGGCAGGACGCGAAGGCGCCGTGGCCGCGGTAGTTGGGGTGGAAGGACTGGCGGGCGGTGTTCTCGTCCCACGGGAAGTGGTCCCCGAGGTCCAGGTAGAGGCCGCGGGCCCAGGTGTCCTCCATGCAGACCTCGTGGCCGTGGAAGAGCCGCGAGTTGTCGAGGTAGATCGCGCCGGAGGCGAGGGCCGCGGCGCGCATGCCCTTCTCGAAGGCGGGCACGGCGTAGTTGCGGCCCCAGGCGGCGTCGGAGTCGTAGCCGGCGCAGCCGCCGGGCAGCTTGCCGGGGAAGTTCGGGTTGTCGTAGAAGTCGGGGCCGATGGGGCTGGGGTAGCCCATCACGACGAGCTTGTAGTCGGAGTCGGCGTAGCCGGCGTCGCGCATGACGGTCCTGAGGTCCGCGACGGTGGCCTCCACCTTGGGCTTCAGGCCGTCGACGCGTGCCTGCCAGCCGGGCCCGTACTTGGGCTCGCAGGTGCCCTGGATGAGCACCCAGCGGGTCACGCAGTCGGTCATGACCGGGCCGAACTGGAGGTCGTCGTTGGCCCCGGCGACCAGCAGGACCATCTTGATCTTCGCGTTGCGCGCCTTGACGGCCAGGTTGTCGCTCTGCACCAGCTCGTCGGCGTACTGCTTGGTGCCGCCGATCCTGATGTTGCCGGTGTAGCCGCCGGAGCAGGCGACGTTGAAGGTCAGGTCGGCCGGGATGCCGGTGCGGTGGATCGCCGAGTCCGGCGAGCGGTGGCACTGGTTGTTCGGCGTGTTGGTCGCGGGGTCGTAGTTGCCGACGCCTTCGCCCGAAATCTCGCTGTCGCCCAGCGAGATCAGGCCTGTTTTCCGCTCGTTCAGCGGGCGCACGGCGGGGTCGCCGTAGATCTTGGTGGCCTCCGCGGCCCGGATGGCCTCCAGCTCGGGCGACAGCGGCACGGCGACGGCCCCGGAGGCCGGTGCCGCCTGGGCCATGGGGGTGACGGCGGTGACACCCCCGAGGGCGGCCGCGATCGCCGCGGCGGCGGCGAAGGTAGATCTGAGCATGGGTCTCGTACGGGCACGTGCCATGGAACGCCTCCCCGGATATGGGTGTTACCCCCGGTATTTACTGGCCGGTAGGGGAGTTGGGAACAGTTCGAACAAGACAATTGCTCAACTTTTTGAGGAGGTCACAGAAATGACGGATGACCAGCAGGCCGACGCGTTCCGGACCGAGCACGACTCCATGGGTGACGTACGGGTGCCCCGGCACGCCAAATGGCGTGCCCAGACCCAGCGCGCGGTCGAGAACTTCCCCGTCTCGGGGCAGCGGTTGGAACGCGCCCACATCGAGGCACTCGCCCGGATCAAGGCCGCGGCCGCGGTGGTGAACGCGAAGCTCGGTGTCGTGGACGAGGACGTCGCCGACGCCATCCGCTCCGCCGCCGCCGAGGTCGCGGACGGGCGCTGGGACGACCACTTCCCCGTGGACGTCTTCCAGACCGGCTCCGGAACCTCGTCCAACATGAACACCAACGAGGTGATCGCCACCCTCGCCACCGAGCGCCTGGGCCGCGAGGTCCACCCCAACGACCACGTCAACGCCTCGCAGAGCTCCAACGACGTGTTCCCGTCGTCCATCCACATCGCCGCCACCGCCGCCGTCACCGGCGAGCTGATCCCGGCCCTGGAGCACCTGGCCGCCGCGCTGGAGCGCAAGGCGTCCGCGTTCGCGCAGGTCGTCAAGGCCGGGCGGACCCACCTGATGGACGCCACCCCGGTCACCCTCGGCCAGGAGTTCGGCGGGTACGCCGCCCAGATCCGCTACGGCGTCGAGCGGCTGCGGGCGGCCCTGCCCCGGCTGGCCGAGCTGCCGCTGGGCGGCACCGCGGTGGGCACCGGCATCAACACCCCGCCCGGGTTCTCCGCCGCGGTGATCGCCGAGGTCGCCGCCACGACCGGCCTGCCGCTGACCGAGGCCCGCGACCACTTCGAGGCCCAGGGGGCCCGGGACGCCCTCGTGGAGACCTCCGGAATGCTCCGCACGATCGCCGTCTCCCTCACGAAGATCTCCAACGACCTTCGCTGGATGGCTTCCGGACCGCGCACCGGTTTGGCCGAAATCAATCTCCCGGATCTCCAGCCGGGCTCCTCGATCATGCCGGGGAAGGTCAATCCGGTGGTCCCGGAGGCCGTCCTGATGGTCGCCGCCCAGGTCATGGGGAACGACGCGGCCGTCGCCGTGGCGGGCGCGGCCGGCAACTTCGAGCTCAACGTGATGCTGCCGGTGATGGCCAGGAACCTCCTCGAATCGATCCGGCTGCTCGGCAGCGCGAGCCGCCTGCTGGCCGACCGCACGGTCGACGGAATCACCGCCAACGAGGACCGGGCCAGGGAATACGCCGAGTCCTCGCCCTCCGTGGTCACCCCGCTCAACCGCTACATCGGCTACGAGGAGGCCGCCAAGGTCGCCAAGCGGTCCCTCGCCGAGCGCAGGACCATCAGGGAGGTGGTCCTGGAATCCGGTTACATCGAGCGCGGCGCCCTCACCCTGGAGCAGCTCGACGAGGCCCTGGACGTACTGCGCATGACACACCCCTGACCCCTGCAGCCCCCCTCGGGCGGGGGCCGGATCCGGTCGATTCCGATCGCCGGACCCCCCGGTGACCTGCACCGCAGCGGGCGCGGGGACCTCCGCCCTAAGATCTGCGCATGACAGGTACTTCCAAGCCCGGGGGCTCCGCGGCGCGGAGCGCGCCGCGGAGCCCCGCGCAGGGCCCGCGCTGGACGCCCGGGGAGCAGGTCCTCTGGCGCTACCGCGATCACGCCCCGGGACTGAAGGGCCCGGTCCACATCTGCCGCCCGGTGACCGTGGTCCAGGACACGGACGAGCTGCTGGCGGTGTGGATGGCCCCCGGCACCGAGTGCGTCAAGCCGGTCCTGGCCGACGGCACCTCCGTCCACGAGGAACCGCTCGCCACCCGCTACACGGCTCCGCGGACGACCGCACGGTCGCGCTGGTTCGGCGGCGGTGTCCTGAAGCTGGCCCGGCCCGGGGACCCCTGGTCGGTGTGGCTGTTCTGGGGCCCCGGCTGGCAGTTCAAGAACTGGTACGTGAACCTGGAGGAGCCGCGCTCGCGCTGGGCGGGCGGGGTGGACTCGGTGGACCACTTCCTGGACATCGCCGTCTACCCGGACCGCAGCTGGAAGTGGCTGGACGAGGACGAGTTCGCGCAGGCGCAGCGGTGCGGCCTGATGGACCGTGAGCAGGCCGACCGCGTACGGGAGGCCGGCCGCACGGCGGTCGGGGTGATCAGCGACTGGGGTGCCCCGTTCTCCGACGGCTGGGAGGACTGGCGGCCGGATCCGGCCTGGAGGATTCCGGCCCTTCCGGAGGACTGGGACCGCACCCCGGCGCATATGACGTCATGAGACCCTTGATGCGCCCCCAGGGTTCAAACGTAGGATCGTCCTCCACGAGATCACGCGCGCGGGACGGTGCGGTGGCCGCACCACTGTGCAAGTGTCGCTCCACGTACGGGATGTGACCGGAGGTCGGACGCACGACGCAGGGTGACGAGGAGATGGGGGTCCGTCAGGGGGCGCCTCCCGGCCGGAGGTTGGGAGAGAAGTTTGGGGCAGGAACCTCGGGGTGATGGTGCCCGGGCCGCTGAGCGGGTATACCGCGACTGACCGAGTTGAGTGCAGCGCACATCGAGCGCAAACGGACGGAAATCCACGCGTGACGGAGTACCCCACCTCCCAGGAGGGCCCGCAGCCCGTCGCCTCCGGCGGAGGTACGGACGAGGCCGGCCACGGCAAGGCGCCCATCGCCGCCACCGAGGCCGTGCGCACGCATGCGCCGGGCGCCGACGCGGGCCCGGCGGCGGAGCCGGGCGGCAAGGCCGCGGCGGCCTCCGACGTGCGCGCGGCCCGCTCCGCGGCGGGCGCGGGCGGTTCCGCCGGGCTCCCCCGGCCCCGCCGCAACGCGTCCGCGGCCACCCCCGGCGAGGTACCCGCCGCGGCGGAGCCCGGCCAGGGCGCGGCCCGCCCCCGGCCCGGTGCGAGCGCCCGCGACGCGGCGGTCGGAGCCGCCGGTCACGGAGGTCCCGCCGAGGCCCCGCGCCCGCGCGACGGGAGCGACGACATGAACGACGACGCCGACGGCCTTGCGGCCGGCCCGGTCGCGAGCGGTGACGGCGGAGCCGGACGCCACGGCAGCGGCGGGAGCTCCGTACCGGCCGGGGGTTCCGGGGAGATGACCGCCGCGCGCCGGGAGGGGGACCGGCTGCGCTTCGTCGGCGCCGCCACCCGGCGGATCGCCCGCGGCATCGACCTCGACGAGATCGTGCTGGGCCTGTGCCGGGCCACCGTGCCGACCTTCTCCGACGCCATCCTCGTCTATCTGCGCGACCCGCTCCCGGTCGGTGACGAGCGGCCCGTCGGCCCGGTCGTTTTAAGGCTCCGGCGCACCGACCGGCTCCGGCCGATCGACGATCTGACCGACATCAGCAGCACCATCGGCGCGGGGATGGACCTCGCCGGGGCCGCGGGGGCCACCGGCGAGCTCGACTTCAGCCAGTTGCCGCTGGTCGGCCCGCAGGGTGACCTGCCCGCGGCCGAACTGTGCGAGATCCGGCCCGGCGGCGCGCTCGCCGAGGTGCTGCGCGGCGTACGGCCCGTCTTCGGGTCCTCCGCCGCCGCCCGGGCCGCACTGCCCGAGCTGCTCGGCGTCGACCACCCGCTGCCGGGCGGCGACCGGGCCGTCCTCGCGCCCCTGCGCGGCCGCCGCCGGGTGATCGGCGCCGCCGTCTTCCTGCGCAGCCCCGAGCGGCCCGCCTTCGAGCAGAACGACCTGCTGGTCGCCGCCCAGCTGGCCACCCACACCGCGCTCGGCATCGACAAGGCGGTCCTGTACGGCCGCGAGGCGTACATCGCCGACGAGCTGCAGCGCACCATGCTGCCCGACAGCCTCCCGCAGCCCACCGGGGTGCGGCTCGCCTCCCGCTACCTGCCCGCGGCCGAGACGGCCCGGGTCGGCGGCGACTGGTACGACGCCATACCGCTGCCCGGCAGCCGGGTCGCGCTCGTCGTCGGCGACGTCATGGGCCACTCCATGACCTCCGCCGCGATCATGGGTCAGCTCCGCACCACCGCGCAGACCCTCGCGCAGCTGGACCTGCCGCCCGCCGAGGTCCTGCACCACCTGGACGAGCAGGCGCAGCGCCTCGGCTCCGACCGCATGGCCACCTGCCTGTACGCCGTCTACGATCCCGTCGCGCACCGGATCACCATCGCCAACGCGGGCCATCCGCCGCCGGTGCTGCTGCACCTGGGCGGCCGCGCCGAAGTGCTCCGCGTACCCCCCGGCGCCCCCATCGGCGTCGGCGGCGTGGACTTCGAGGCCGTGGAGCTGGACGCGCCCGCCGGGGGCACCCTGCTGCTGTACACCGACGGCCTGGTGGAGTCGCGCCTGCGGGACGTGTGGACCGGCATCGAGCAGCTCCGCGAGCGTCTGGCCACCACCGCCCAGCTGACCGGTCTGGACCATCCGCCGCCGCTGGAGGCGCTCTGCGACGACGTCCTGGACATGCTCGGCCCGGGTGACCGGGACGACGACATCGCGCTGCTCGCGGCCCGGTTCGACGGGATCGCGCCCAGCGACGTCGCGTACTGGTTCCTGGACCCGGAGGAGACCGCTCCGGGCCGGGCCCGCCGGTTCGCCCGCCGCGCGCTGACCCGGTGGGGCCTGGAGGAGCTGGAGGACTCGCTGGAGCTGCTGGTCAGCGAGGTGGTCACCAATGCCGTCCGGTACGCGGAGCGGCCGGTGACCCTGCGTCTGCTGCGTACGGACGTACTGCGCTGCGAGGTCGGCGACGACTCGCCGCAGCTGCCGCGCCAGCGCCGGGCGCGGGACACCGACGAGGGCGGGCGCGGCCTGTTCCTGGTCAACCGGATGGCCCGCCGCTGGGGGGCCACGCGGCTCAGCAGCGGGAAGGTCGTCTGGTTCGAGCTGTCGCTGCCGGGGCCCGGGCGGCGCTGATCGCGGGCCGAGACGAAGACCGCCGCCCCGCAGCCTTTCGAGGCTGCGGGGCGGCGGTGTGTCGTGTGCCGACGGTGCCTAGTGCTCGGGCAGGAGCAGCGGCGGGTCCGGCGGCTTGGGACCGTTGGTCTTGGTCGCCGTGGGCGTCGGGGTCGGGGTCGGCGTGGGCGTCGCCGGGTTCGTCTTCGTCGCCGTGGGCGTCGGGGTCGGCGTCGGGGACTGCGGCGGGCTGCTGCTGGCCGCAGGCGCGCTGGAGGACGGCGACGGCGACGGGGTCGGCGAGGCGCTGCGGGACGGCGTCTGCACGGCGCCCATCTCGGCCTCGGTCAGCTGGAACTTGCCGGTGTCCGCGCCCTTGAGCGCGGACAGGGTGTACGCCTTCCAGATCGAGGCGGGGAAGCTGGAACCGCCCAGTCGGCCGAGGCCGGCCGTACCGGTCAGGGTGACCTGCTTGGCGGTGCCGGGCTCCTCGCCGAAGATCGCGACGACGGTGACGAGCTCGGGGGTGTAACCGGCGAACCAGCCGGAGAAGTTGTTCTCGGTGGTACCGGTCTTGCCGGCGGCCTCGTAGGCGCTGCTGCGGACCTTGTTGCCGGAGGCGCCCTCGTCGTTGACGACGCCCGTGAGCACCTTGGTGACGGTGTCGGCGGTCTTGCGGCTGATGGCCTGGGAACCCACGGCCTGGACCGGCTCGACCTCGCGGTCCTTGTGCTCGGCCTTCTTGACGATGCTCGGCGTGACCTTCTTGCCGTGGTTGTCGAGGGTGGCGTAGACGGCCGCCATCTCCACGGTGTTGGCGCTCATGGTGCCGAGGGCCATGGCCGGCTTGTCCGCCGGCCAGCCCTCACGGTCCTTCATGCCGACCTGGAGCGCGGTCTTCTTCACGTTGGCCGGCTTGACGTCCACGATCATCTGCGCGTAGACGGAGTTCACCGAGGAGTTGGTCGCGTCCTGGACCGTCATCATCGGGTCGCCGAAGTTGCGGTTCTCCTGGTTCTGCGGGGCGAACGGGATGTCGCTGCCGACGACCGGGCGCTTGCTGGTGCCGTCGTAGAGCGCCATCGGCGTGATCGGCTTGTCGTCCTGGGTCTTCGCGCCGTTCTCCAGGGCGCTGGCGAGCACGACCGGCTTGAAGGTGGAGCCCGGCTGGTAGTCCTTGCGCAGGGCGTTGCTGGACCAGTGGTCCTTCAGGCTCGTGCCGCCGTACATCGCGACGATCGCGCCGGTCTTCGGGTCGACGGAGGTGGCACCGGCCTGCACGCTCTGGTCCTGGGGCCGGCCCTTGGTGTCCTTGCGGTCGAGCTTGGACTCCAGCTCCTCCTCGACGGCCTTCTCCAGCGCTTCCTGCTTCTTGGGGTCGATGTTCAGCGTGAACGTCCAGCCGCCGGCGTCGATCAGCTTCCGCTCGACGCCCTGGGCGTTGAGCTCGGCCTCGGCCGCCTGGACGAGGTAGCCCTTCTGGCCGTCCATGCCGGCCGGCGGCTGCGGCGGGATCGGCTCCGCGAACTTCATCGTCTGGCGCTTGGTCTCGTCCAGCTTCTTCATGTCGACCATGTTGACGAGCGTCGCGTCGTAGCGGATCTTGATCCGCTTCTTGGTGTCGTCGCTGGCGGTCGACCAGTCGTACTGGCTGGGGGCCTGGACGAGGGTGGCCAGGTAGGCGCCCTGTTCCAGCGTCAGCTTCTCGGCGTCGACGCCGTAGTACGCCTGGGCGGCGGCCTGGATGCCGTAGGCGCCGCGGCCGAAGTAGCTCGTGTTGAGGTAACCCGCGAGGATCTCGGGCTTCTTCATGCGCTGGTCGACCTTGAGGGAGATCACCAGCTCCTTGAGCTTGCGGGTCGGCGTCTGCTCCTGCGTCAGGTAGTAGTTCTTGACGTACTGCTGGGTGATCGTGGAGCCACCGGCCTTGCCGCGTCCGGTCGCGGTGTTCCACAGACCACGGGCCAGGCCCTTGAAGTCGACGCCCTGGTCGCTGCGGAAGGACTTGTTCTCGATCGCGATGAACGCTTCCTGCACGTCCATGGGGATCTTGTCGATCGGCAGGATCTCGCGGTTGACCTTGCCCTTGCTGGCCATGACCGTGCCGTCTGCGTACTTGTAGACGTTGCTCTGCTGGAGCGCCTGCGTGTTGGGGTTCGGCTCTTCGACGTAGAAGTACAGGGCTACCAGCGCGCCCATACCGAGCAGGGCCAGCCCGAAGAACGTGCCCAGGATCTTCTTCCAGGTGAAGAAGCGGCGTATGCCCGTGCGTTTGCCGGTACTTCCGCTTCCTTCGGTGCCCTGCGCGCGTCCGCTCGGCGCACGCCGCGCACCGCGCTGCTGCTGCGCCTTACGCACTTCTGCTCGGCCCATCGCTCCCGCTCCGCTCGATTTCCCCCCCGACGTCAGCTCAGAAAGCTAACACCGCAGGCTGTGACAAAAGTTGGCCAACCATGACCAATTGCGGTCATTTCGGACGTGAGAATCAGCACCCACTTCAAGGGAACCGACGCTCACCTAAGCCGATGGGTTGCTGTAGCGCAAAAAAGTGATATCACTTTGCTAGACGGCCCGACCGGCCGCGAACTGAGAAACGGGGCAAAACATGACGAACGAAAACGCCACCCCTGACGGAGTACGGGAGTTCACCGCGCACAGCATCGGCGGCGGCCCGGCGTTGCTGCTCGGACTGCTGGGCCTGCCGGCGAGTGCCGGTCTGATCGTGGCCGGCTCGCTGGCCGCGGCCGTCGCGGCCAAGGCGGTCCTGATATCCCTCGGCGTACTCCTGAGCCTCGTCTCCACGTTGGTGCTGTGCGGGCTGAACACGGTGGCCCCGGGTGAGACCCGCGTCGTCCAGCTGTTCGGCCGTTACAAGGGCACCATCCGGGCCGACGGGCTGCGCTGGGTCAACCCGCTGACCTCCCGCGAGAAGATCTCCACCCGGGTGCGCAACCACGAGACGGCCGTCCTGAAGGTCAACGACGCCTACGGCAACCCGATCGAGCTGGCGGCGGTCGCGGTGTGGCGGGTCGAGGACACGGCCCGGGCCACCTTCGAGGTCGAGGACTTCACGGAGTTCGTCGAGACCCAGACCGAGGCGGCGGTCCGGCACATCGCCATCGAGTACCCCTACGACGCGCACGAGGAGGGCGGCCTGTCGCTGCGCGGCAACGCCGAGGAGATCACCGAGAAGCTGGCGGCCGAACTGCGCGACCGTGTCGACGCGGCCGGGGTGCACATCATCGAGTCCCGCTTCACCCACCTCGCGTACGCTCCGGAGATCGCCTCCGCGATGCTCCAGCGCCAGCAGGCGGGCGCGGTCGTGGCGGCCCGCAAGCAGATCGTGGAGGGCGCGGTGGGCATGGTCGAACTGGCACTGAACCGGCTGGCGGAGCAGGACATCGTGGACCTGGATCCGGAGCGCAAGGCGGCCATGGTCTCGAACCTGATGGTCGTCCTGTGCGGCGACCGCGCCGCGCAGCCGGTGGTCAACACGGGAACCCTCTACCAGTGACCCCCGGCGGCGAGGAGAAACCGGCGGGCCGGCAGGCGCGCAAGCAGGTGCTGCTGCGGCTCGACCCGCAGGTGTACGACGCGCTGGCCCGCTGGGCGGGCGAGGAACTGCGCAGCGCCAACGCACAGATCGAGTTCCTGCTCCGCCGGGCCCTCGCCGAGGCCGGACGCCTCCCCTCGGCCCCCGGCCCCATCCCGCGCCGCGGACGCCCCCCGAAGCCCACGGAATGACCCGCGCGCCCGGTCGGGACCGGCCCCGACCGGCCCCGACCGGCCTCCGACCGACCCCCGACCGACCCCCGACCGACCCCCGACCGCCCTCTATACACTCCGCGTATACACACCGTGTAGAGTCGCGGCCATGTCCATCGGTCACACGCTCCTGGGCCTCCTAGAGGCCGGCCCGCGCCACGGCTACGACCTCAAGCGCACGTTCGACGAGAAGTTCGGCCACGACCGCCCCCTCGCCTACGGGCAGGTCTACTCGACCATGTCCCGCCTCCTGAAGAACGGCCTCGTCGAGGTCGACGGGATAGAGAGCGGCGGCGGCCCCGACCGCAAGCGGTACGCCATCACCGACGCCGGCATCACCGACGTCGAGGCCTGGCTCTCACAGCCCGAGAAGCCCGAGCCCTACCTCCACTCGACCCTCTACACGAAGGTCGTCCTCGCCCTGCTCACGGGCCGCCGCGCCGACGAGCTGCTGGACACCCAGCGCGCCGAGCACCTGCGCCTCATGCGCATCCTCACCCAGCGCAAGCGCAAGGGGGACATCGCCGACCAGCTCGTGTGCGACCACGCCCTCTTCCACTTGGAGGCGGACCTGCGGTGGCTGGAGCTCACCGCGGCCCGCCTCGACCAGCTCGCACGGGAGGTCCGGCGATGATGACCCCGGCCGGCTCGCTGCTCGCGGCCACGGACCTGCGCAAGGCGTACGGCACCACCAACGCCCTCGACGGCGCCGAGTTCTCCATCCACGCCGGCGAGGTCGTCGCCGTCATGGGCCCCTCCGGATCGGGCAAGTCGACCCTGCTGCACTGCCTCGCGGGCATCGTCCCGCCGGACTCCGGCTCCATCACCTACGCCGGCCGCGAGCTCACCGCCCTGAACGACGCCGAGCGCAGCAGGCTGCGCCGGACCGAGTTCGGCTTCGTCTTCCAGTTCGGCCAGCTCGTACCGGAGCTGACCTGCGTGGAGAACGTCGCCCTCCCGTTGCGCCTGACCGGTGTCAAGCGCAAGGAGGCCGAACGCACCGCCCTGCGCTGGATGGAACAGCTCCAGGTGGAGGACCTCGGCGCCAAGCGGCCCGGCGAGATATCCGGCGGCCAGGGGCAGCGCGTGGCCGTGGCCCGCGCCCTCGTCACCGGCCCCCGGGTGATCTTCGCCGACGAGCCCACCGGAGCCCTGGACTCCCTCAACGGCGAACTCGTCATGCAGCTGCTCACGGAAGCCGCCCGGTCCGCGAACGCCGCCGTCGTCCTCGTGACGCACGAGACGCGCGTGGCCGCCTACTCCGACCGCGAGATCGTCGTGCGCGACGGCAAGTCCCGCGACATGGAGCGGATCGTATGAGCCGGCTCCGCGTCTGGACCCGCGACCTCGGCATGGGCGCCCGCTTCGCCTTCGGCGGCGGCCGCGAAGGGTGGATCCGCACCCTGCTCACCGGCGTCGGCGTCGGTCTCGGCGTCGCACTGCTGCTGATCAGCACCGCCATCCCCGGCGCCCTCGCCGCGCGGTACGAGCGCGGCGACGCGCGGTCCACGATGAGCTCCGACCGGGCCGACGCGCCCGGCCCCGACACGCTGCTGATCGCCCGCCTCGGCCAGACGTACCGCGACAAGGACATCGAGGGGCACGTGGTCCGGGCCGAGGGCCCGGACGCCCCGCTGCCGCCCGGTCTGGACCGGATCCCCGGTCCGGGCGAGATGGCGCTCTCCCCGGCGCTCGACGCGTTGCTGAAGTCCTCCGACGGCGCCCTGCTGCGCGAGCGGCTCGACGCCCGGGTCAGTGGGATCGTCGGCGACCCGGGGCTGGTCGGCCCCGGCGAACTGCTCTTCTACCTGGGCAGCGACACCCTGCGGAAGAACGGCCCCGAGGACTACCGCGTCGAGCGCGTCACCAGCTTCGGCTACGACGCGGACCGCGAGGGCCTGGACCCCGTGCTCATGCTGATGGTCGTCCTGACGTTCGTCGCCCTGCTGATGCCCGTCGCCGTGTTCATCGCCACCGCGGTCCGCTTCGGCGGGGACCGGCGCGACCGGCGGCTCGCCGCGCTGCGGCTGGTCGGCGCCGACAGCCGGACGGTCCGCCGGATCGCGGCCGGCGAGGCGCTGGCCGGCTCCCTGGTCGGACTGGTGCTGGGGGCCGGCTTCTTCGCCGTCGGGCGCTCGCTGGTCGGCAGCGTCAGCCTCCGGCAGCGCAGCGTCTTCCCCGCCGACCTCGACCCGGCGCCCTGGCTGGCCGTCCTGGTCGCCCTCGCGGTGCCCGCGGCGGCGGTGGCCGTCACCCTGTTCGCGCTGCGCGGTGTGGTCATCGAACCGCTGGGAGTCGTCCGCACCGCCAAGCCCACGCGGCGCCGCGTCTGGTGGCGGCTGCTGCTCCCGCTGATCGGGCTCGGCCTGCTCGTGCCCCTGGGCGGCCGGGGCAACGACCACGGACGGTTCAACCAGTGGCAGGTCAGCGGAGGGGTGGTGCTCCTGCTGGTCGGGATCACCGTGCTGCTGCCCTGGCTGCTGGAACGATTCGTCGCGAAGGTGTCCGGCGGTCCGGTCTCCTGGCAGCTGGCCGTACGCCGTCTCCAGGTCAACAGCGGCGCCGCCGCCCGCCTGGTCAACGGCATCGCCGTGGCCGTCGCGGGTGCCATCGCCCTCCAGATGCTCTTCGCGGGCGTCGAGGGCGACTACACCCGGTCGACCGGCCAGGATCCCGCCAGGGCGGCCGTCGCGGTCATGGTGACCAGCGAGGCGCAGACGCGCATGGACGACATTGCGCAGCGGATCGCCGCCGTGCCGGACGTCACCCGCACCGTTCCGCTCACCTCCACGCAGGCCTCCCGCCAGGTGCCCGCGACGGAGGAGACGGTCGAGCTGACCATCGGCACCTGCGACGCGCTCGGCGAGGTCGCGACGCTCGACTCCTGCGAGGACGGCGACGCCTTCGTGCTGACCGGCTCCGCCGAACCGCTCCCGCAGGGCTCGCCGGGCATCTACGGGGCCACGGCGAAGCCCGGTGACGAGCTGTTCGTCGGCGACGTCAGGGGGTACGAGACCGAGGGCGCCGACCGGCCCGCTCCGGTGAAGTGGCAGGTCCCGGCGGCCGCCCGCACGGTCCCCAGCCGTCCGGACCCCACCGGGCAGCTGCGCGGCGGCCTGCTGGTCACCCCGTCGGCGGCGCCGAAGGAGATCGGCGACTTCCCGAACGCGCGGATCTACGTCCAGGTCGACGAGTCCCGTCCGGACGCCCTGGACCGGGCGCGCAACGCCGTCTTCAAGGCGGACCCGTTCGTCACGGCGATGACGCTGCGGGACACCAGGCAGGCCGCCGGCTACTCCTCGATCCGCACGGGGCTGTTCTTCGGCGCCACCGCCGTACTGGTCCTGATCGGCGGGAGCCTGCTCGTCTCCCAGCTGGAGCAGCTGCGCGAGCGCCGGCGGCTGCTCTCCTCGCTGGTCGCCTTCGGTACCAGGCGTTCGACGCTGAGCCTGTCGGTGCTGTGGCAGACGGCCGTGCCGATCGTGCTCGGCCTGGTGCTGGCGGCCGGGGTCGGCGTGGGGCTGGGCGCGGTCCTGATGGGCATGGCCGCCCAGCCGATCCGGGTCGACTGGGCGTCGGTGCTCGGGATGACGGCGGCCGGCGCAGGCGTGGTGGTCGTGGTGACCCTGCTCAGCCTGCCTCCGCTGCTGCGGCTGATGCGCCCGGACGGCCTGCGCACGGAGTGACCTCCGCGGCGTGACCCCGGACCCCTGACCACGGGTCCCGGACCCGTACGCCCGTTCCCGTAGGCCGTTCCCGTAGGCCGTTCCCGTGCGCCCGCTCCCGGCGACGCCCTCCTCAGTCGGTGGGCCAGACCGGAAGCGGGCGCACGGCTTCGCGCAGGGCGGCGGCGATCGCCTCGAACTCCACCTGCCGGGCGGTCCCGGTCCGCATGGCCAGGGCGATCCGCCGGGAGGGCGCGGGTTCGGCGAAGTACCCGGTGGACAGGTACTCGTTGCGGGCGGTCTCCAGCCGCAGCGCGGTGCGCGGCAACAGCGTCACGCCCAGTCCCCCGGCGACCAGTTGTACGAGCGTGGACAGTCCGGCGGCGGTCGTCGTGACGTCCGCACCGGTCGTCCGGCCCGCTTCCCGGCAGATGTCGAGGGCTTGGTCCCGCAGACAGTGCCCCTCGTCGAGCAGCAGCAGCTGCAGGCCGCGCAGTTCCTCCAGCGGGATGTCCCGGCGGCCTGCCAGCGCATGCTCCCGGGGTGCCAGCAAGACGAAGTCCTCGTCGAAGACGGGCAGTTCACTCACTCCGGGAACCCCGAGCGGCACCGCGAGCAGGAGCAGGTCCAGGCGCCCGCCGCCGAGGCCCTCCAGCAGCGAGGCGGTCTGCTCCTCGTGCACCTGGAGGTCCATCCGCGGGTAGCGCCGGTGGAACAGCCCGAGCACGGTCGGCAGCAGGTACGGCGCCACCGTGGGGATCACCCCGAGCCGCAGCACCCCGGTGAAGGGCGCCCGCACCGCCTCGGCCTCCTCCAGCAGCCCGCCCATGGCGTCGAGGACGACCTGCGCCCGCGCCGCGATCCGCTCGCCCGCCGGGGAGAGCAGCACCTTGCGGGTGGTGCGCTCCAGCAACTGCACCCCGAGGGCCTCCTCCAGGGCGGAGACGGCGCCGGAGAGCGCGGGCTGGCTCATGCCGATGGCAGCGGCGGCGTCCCGGAAGTGCAGGTGCTCGGCGACCGCCGCGAAGGCGCGCAGCTGCGCGAGCGTCGGTTGCCTCGCTCCCCTACTACTGACAGCCACTGATAGGTACCTCCGATCACCCAGAACAAGAGTAGCTATTTCTGTAATCAATGCAGGTGTGTCAGCATGTGAGATACGTCCAACCCCATCGGAAAACCCCCAAAAGGGTTATTTTCCACTGCCTAAGGAGAGCGCGTGCTCACTGTTGGTGACAAGTTCCCCGCCTTCGACCTGACCGCCTGCGTCTCGCTCGAAGCCGGTTCCGAGTTCGCGCAGATCGACCACAAGACCTACGAGGGCAAGTGGAAGGTCGTCTTCGCGTGGCCGCTGGACTTCACCTTCGTGTGCCCGACCGAGATCGCCGCCTTCGGCAAGCTGAACGAGGAGTTCGCCGACCGCGACGCGCAGGTCCTCGGCTTCTCGCTCGACTCCGAGTACGTGCACCACGCCTGGCGCAAGGACCACGCCGACCTGCGTGACCTGCCCTTCCCGATGATGTCCGACATCAAGCGCGAGCTGTCGGCCGAGCTGGGCATCCTGGGCGAGGACGGCCTCCCGATGCGCGCCGTCTTCATCGTGGACCCGAACAACGAGATCCAGTTCTCGATGGTGACCGCCGGTTCCGTGGGCCGTAACCCCAAGGAGGTCCTGCGGGTCCTCGACGCCCTGCAGACCGACGAGCTGTGCCCGTGCAACTGGAACAAGGGCGAGGCCACCATCGACGCCGGCGCCCTGCTGGCCGGTGAGTGACGGATGTCCCTCGACTCCCTGAAGTCCGCCATACCGGACTTCGCCAAGGACCTGAAGCTGAACCTCGGTTCGGTCATCGGCAACAGCGACCTCCCGCAGCAGCAGCTGTGGGGCACCGTCCTGTCCTGCGCGATCGCCTCCCGCTCGGCCATCGTCCTGCGTGAGCTGGAGCCCGAGGCGAAGGCGAACCTCTCGCCGGAGGCGTACACCGCCGCCAAGTCCGCCGCCGCGATCATGGCGATGAACAACGTCTTCTACCGCACCCGGCACCTGCTCTCCGACCCGGAGTACGGCACGCTGCGCGCGGGCCTGCGGATGAACGTCATCGGCAACCCGGGCGTGGAGAAGGTCGACTTCGAGCTGTGGTCGCTCGCGGTCTCCGCGGTCAACGGCTGCGGTCAGTGCCTGGACTCGCACGAGCAGGTCCTGCGCAAGGCGGGTGTCGACCGCGAGACGGTCCAGGAGGCCTTCAAGATCGCCTCGGTGATCCAGGCCGTCGCCGTCACCCTCGACGCCGAGGCCGCCCTCGCCGGCGAGTAACGGCACCCCGTACGACGCCACAGGGCCCCGCGACCGGAAACGGCCGCGGGGCCCCGTGCTTTCAGTCCGTACGCAGCGCGGCCATCAGCGCGCGCATGTCCTCGATCATCGCCGCCTGGACCGCGTCGACGTCGGTGGCGGGGCGGCCGTTCGTCTCGGCGAAGGTGGTGGCGCCTGCTTCGAGGGTGAACACCACTCCGCCGTCCAGCACCTTGAGGATCAGCCACCTCTCGCCGGACGTCACGGTCATCTCGGCACGCTCTCCGAGGTCCGGCACCGCGACCGTGCGCGCGTCGCCCGTGTAGGCGAGGACACGGAGGTCCGGTGCGTCGAACTCGGCCGAGGGATCGGTCTTCTTGTGCAGGCCGACCTGGGCCACCACCGCGAAGTCCGTGGCCACCCCGTCCTTCCCGGCGTTCTCCAGGCCGCACCGGGCCGCGTACACGGCCGGGTGGTCGCTCTGGAGGTTCAGCGGCTTCTTCGTGTGCATGTCCCCGGTGATCCCGCTCAGCGCCGTGGCCCGGAAGTCCTGGCACAGGTTCGCCGACTCCCGGTACCGGATTTCCGGTTGGGCCGTCCCGTACGCGTAGAGCCCGCCCGCCCAGACCGCCGAGGCGACCAGGGCGCCGCCCAGCGCCCACAGCCACGGCCGCGGGCCCGGACCGCCGGCCGCCCGCTCACCCGGAGCGGGCCGGTCCCCCGGACGGTCCGGCTCCAGGGCCTCGGTCTTCCACTCCTCGCCGAGCTCCGGATCGCTGATCATGCGTGTCCCCCCGTGTCCCTGTCCCCCGCGACGCCTTCGGCCCGCGAACGAATTCGATCATCGCAGCCACGGTCGCCGGAACGCACCCTTCCACGGGGGCGGTCAGGGCCTGTCGTGCTCCTCGTCCTCGGGAAGCACGCTCAGGGCCGTGGAACCGTGCGGGGCCGGGCCGATCACTCCCGATGCGGGGTGGTGCTGCTCGCGCGAGTACGCCTTCAGGTAGCCCACCACCGTGTTGGTGACGGCCACCAGCGGCACCGCGACGACCGCTCCGCCGATGCCCGCGATCATGCCGCCGGCGGCCACGGAGAGCACCACCGCGAGCGGGTGGACCCGTACGGCCCGGCCGAGGATGAAGGGCTGCAGGACGTGGCCCTCGATCTGCTGCACCGCCAGCACCACCAGCAGCACCATCAGGGCGGTGAACACGCCCTGGGTAACGAGTGCCACGACCACCGCGAGGGCTCCCGACACCACGGCGCCGACCAGCGGGATGAAGGCGAACAGGAAGATGAAGACGGCCAGCGGCACCGCCATCGGCACGTCCAGGAAGTAGATGCCGAGGCCGATGAAGATGGCGTCGATGAGGGCGACGATGACCGTGCCGCGCACGTACGCGGTCAGCGTGCGCCAGGCGCGCGGGCCGGCGCCGGCGACACCGGCCCGGGCGGCGTTCGGGACCAGGCCCAGCGCCCAGTTCCAGATGCGCTTGCCGTCGTAGAGCAGGAAGAGCGTGGAGAACATCGCGAGCAGGATGCCCGTCAGGACCTCCACGAGCACGGTGACGCCCTGCAGTCCGGCGGAGGTGATCTGCTCGGTGTTCGTGCCGATGGTCTCGCTGAGGTTCTTCGCGATGTCGTTGATCTGCTTCTCGGTCACGTGGAACGGACTGTCCAGTGCCCAGAGCTTGAGCTCGTTGATGCCGTCGCGGACCCGGTCGGAGAGGTCGTCGAGGTTCTCCATGACCTGCCAGACCACGAACCAGCCGACGAGGCCGATGACCACGAAGCCGAGGATCGCCGTGACGGCCGTGGCCAGACCGCGCGGCAGTCCCAGTCTGCGCAGCCGGACCACGAAGGGCTGGAGCATCGCGGTGACCAGCATGGCGGCGGCGAAGGCGAGGACGACCAGCCGGACTTCGCTGATCACCTTCATCAGCACCCAGAGCATCCCGGCGAGCAGCAGCAGCCGCCAGCTGGCCTCGGCGGCGACGCGCATCCCCCAGGGGACGACGCTCGCCGGGTCGGGGCGCACGGGCACGGCCGGGGCCGTGAGGTGGGGCGCCGGGACCACGGGCGGGTAGGAGGGCGGCGCGGGAACGGTCGCGACCGCCGCGGATGCGGGCGCCCCGGCGGCCCCCGCATCCGGTGCCCGCCCGGGCCCGCCGGAGAGCGGCAGGTCTCCGCTCGTCTCGGCTTCGACCTCGGCGCGCCGCTCGTTGAGCCGCGCCTCCATCCGGTTCAGCTTGTTCCCGAGCCGGCCGAGCCAGCCTTCCCTCTTCGCCATGTCGCTTTCCTTCCCCCGCCCCCGGTCTACGGGCTCACCTCGAAGACCGTACACGCGAGGAGCCCCGCACCGTAGGACGGTGCGGGGCTCCCCGGGGTTGTGCGGCGCCCGGGCGGCGCGGGCCGCCTAGTACCAGCCGTTGGCCTGGTGGAAGCTCCACGCGCTGCAGGGGCTGCCGTAGCGGTCTTCCATGTAGTTCAGGCCCCACTTGATCTGCGTGGCGGGGTTGGTGCGCCAGTCGGCGCCGGCCGAGGCCATCTTCGAGCCCGGGAGGGCCTGGACCAGACCGTAGGCGCCCGAGGACGAGTTGACGGCCTTGTAGTTCCAGGTGGATTCCTGGTTGATGATGTTCGAGAAGCACTGGAACTGGCCGGCCGGGACCATCTGCTGGGCGATGGCCTTGACCTGCGCGACCGTGTAGGAGCTCTGCGGGGCGAAGTCCCCGGCGTCGCGGGCGGCGGAGCGGCTGGCGACCTGCTCCTTCTCCTCGCGTTCCTTCTTCTGCTTGGCCTCGGCCTCGGCCTTCTCCTTCTCGGCCTCCGCCTTCTTGGCCTTGGCGTCCTCGGCGGCCTGGACGCGCGCGGCCTCCTCGACGGAACGCTTGTTGTCGGCGTCCGCGGCGTGGGCGATGGCGTCGGCCTGCTGCGTCAGGGACGCGGTCTGGACCTCTGCCTGGTCGCCGACCGGGATTTCGGCGAGGAGAGTCGCGCCGGACGCGGTCGTCTCGAGATCGTTCGTGGGGTCGCCGGTGGCAACGCCTACGACTGCGCCGACGGTGGTGACCGCGGTGGCCGAAGCCACTGCGAACCCCCGGACCGAGATCCGGCTCACACGGTGTCCTTCCAGCAGCATCCGCAGTGACCGCGCGGGCGCAAAAGTGCCCTCGACTCTGGCCTCCGTGGTTCTACGGTCACTGGAGGCGCGGGCCCGTGGGCAACCCCCTTGCGGAGGCTGCCGCGTGAAACTCCGGGCGGCATACGGCGATCGGATGTGGAGTTGTGGTGCTGCGCGTACCTCACGGGAGATACAGGTGTGCCGTATGCGGGGCCTGACGGAAACCAGACTCTGCCGGAACGCCGCACCGCAAGGCAATTCTCCGTTGCGTGTGAAAGGTCACACCTGGCATGTCGCCACCGATTCGCGAAAAGACCTGTGCAGCACGGCGCCGCCCGGCTAGGCTCTCGTGCCTTTGCCGGGCGGCGCCAACTCACCTTCCCGCTATGGGGTTTTTGACCGATTCGACCGTCAGAGGTTCTCCAGCATCTCGGTGACCAGCGCGGCGATCGGGGAGCGCTCCGAACGCGTCAGCGTGATGTGGGCGAAGAGCGGATGCCCCTTCAACTTCTCGACCACGGCGACCACTCCGTCGTACCGGCCGACCCTGAGGTTGTCCCGCTGGGCCACGTCATGGGTCAGAACGACCCGCGAATTGGCGCCAATTCGGGACAGAACGGTCAGCAGGACGTTGCGCTCCAGCGACTGGGCCTCGTCCACGATCACGAAGGCGTCGTGCAGCGAGCGGCCGCGGATGTGCGTGAGCGGCAGGACCTCCAGCATCCCGCGGTTCAGCACCTCCTCG
The DNA here is from genome assembly GCF_008642275.1 of Streptomyces venezuelae. Lineage (NCBI taxonomy): Bacteria > Bacillati > Actinomycetota > Actinomycetes > Kitasatosporales > Streptomycetaceae > Streptomyces > Streptomyces venezuelae. Next base: position 4,755,902 of record NZ_CP029189.1, on the reverse strand, counting down.
ATGACCTCGCGTCCGGCGACCGCCGAGAGGGTGTCGAAGACCGCCTGCGCCCAGGGGCTCATCTTCTCGCTGGCGTCCCCGGGCAGGTAGCCGAGGTCCTGGCCGCCCACCGCGTACAGCGGCCGGAAGACCATCACCTTCTGGTGCTGCCTGCGCTCCAGCACCGCTTCCAGGCCCGCGCAGAGCGCCAGCGCCGACTTTCCGGTGCCGGCCCGGCCGCCCATCGAGATGATCCCGATCTCGGGGTCGAGGAGGAGGTCGAGGGCGATGCGCTGCTCGGCGCTGCGGCCGTGCAGCCCGAAGGCCTCGCGGTCGCCGCGTACGAGCTTCACGTTGCCGTCGGCCGTGACCCGGCCGAGGGCCTTGCCGCGCTCGGACTGCAGGACCAGTCCGGTGTGCACGGGCAGTTCCGCGGCTTCCGGCACGTAGAGGCGGTCCTCCGAGTAGAGGAGGTCCACCTGTTCCCCGGAGAGGGCGATCTCGCTCATGCCCGTCCAGCCGGCGTCGGTGATCGCGAGCTCGGCGCGGTACTCCTCGGCGATCAGCCCCACGGAGGAGGCCTTGATGCGCAGCGGGAGATCCTTCGAGACCACCGTGACGTCGTAGCCCTCGGCCTGGAGGTTGCGGGCGACCGCGAGGATCCGCGAGTCGTTGTCCCCCAACCTGAAGCCGGCGGGCAGGACGCTCGTGTCGGAGTGGTTGAGCTCGACGCGCAGGGTGCCGCCCAGATCGCCCAGCGGGATGGGGGCGTCCAGGCGACCGTTGCGAACCCGGAAGTCGTCGAGCAGGCGCAGGGCCTGGCGCGCGAAGTAGCCGAGTTCGGGATGGTGCCTCTTTGCCTCCAGCTCGGTGATCACCACGATCGGGAGCACGACCTCGTGCTCGTCGAAGCGGGAGATCGCGTTGGGGTCTGCCAGCAGGACGCTGGTGTCGAGGACGTAGGTCCGCCTGTCTTGCAGGCGGCTCTTTGTGCTGGTCACCACGGAAGGACGTACCCCCTCGGAAGAGGTCGGGCCATGAAGACCGGACCGGTCATCGGCACCCATGCCAGGGCCGATTTCCGGCCCTCCACTCCGTCCGTGCGAACCGCACGTGCGTCCTGGTGCAAAGGGCCTCCCGGGCGGACGACCCCATGCCGTCCGCTGAGATTCGACACCCGTGGATCGGGCATCGACCTGAAAGGGATATTCCCCGAACAAGCCAGGCCATGCCATGGCATATGACGGACGCTCGGTGAATCCCTGGTGAAGGCTTCGAGGGGAGGGGGTGACGGGGCTCAGGGGGCGTCAGGTGCCGTAGCGCCGGTGACGTGCCGCGTAGTCGCGCAGGGCCCGCAGGAAGTCGACCTTGCGGAAGGCGGGCCAGAAGACCTCGCAGAAGTAGTACTCGCTGTGCGCGCTCTGCCACAGCATGAATCCGGACAGCCGCTGCTCGCCGCTGGTGCGGATGACGAGGTCCGGGTCCGGCTGGCCGCGCGTGTAGAGGTGCTCGGCGATGTGGTCGATGTCGAGGATCTCGGCGAGCTCCTCGAAGGAAGTGCCCTTGCGCGCGTGTTCCAGCAGCAGCGAGCGGACCGCGTCGGCGATCTCCTGGCGGCCGCCGTAGCCGACGGCGACGTTGACGAGTATCCCGTCGACGTCGTGGGTGGCCTGCTCGGCCTCCTTGAGCACGGTCTGCGTCCGGGTGGGCAGGATGTCGAGGTTGCCGACGTGGTGGACGCGCCAGCGGCCGTCCGCCGCGAGGCCCCGCACGGTGTTCTCGATGATGTTGAGCAGCGGGCGGAGCTCGACCTCGGGCCGGTCCAGGTTGTCCGTGGAGAGCATCCACAGGGTGACGACCTCGACGTCCGTCTCGGTGCACCAGCCCAGCATCTCGGAGATCTTGTCGGCGCCGGCCTGGTGGCCCTGCTCCGTCGTCCCTCCGGACGCCTTCGCCCAGCGGCGGTTTCCGTCCAGGATGACGCCGATGTGCTTGGGCGCCGCATCATGGTCGAGGCGGCCTTCCACCCGGCGTGCATAAAGCCTGTACACCAGGTCGCGCAGCTTCACGATCTTCCAGCCCCTCCGTGCCTTGCCCCCGTGCGAAATGCGGTCCCTCCCCCGAGTCCGCCACATTACTGCGCGCTGGGATCGGGTACCCAACTCGGTCTGTCACAACTCCGTGATAGGGAGGACAACGTGACTGATACCAATCCCTATCGGGCAGAGCCCTCGCGCTACGACTCCATGGAGTACCGGCGCACCGGCCACAGCGGCCTCAAGCTCCCCGCCATCTCCCTCGGCCTCTGGCACAACTTCGGCGACGACAGGTCCCTGGAGTCCCAGCGGGCGATCCTGCGCCGTGCCTTCGACCTCGGCATCACCCACTTCGACCTGGCGAACAACTACGGCCCGCCGCCCGGCTCGGCCGAGCTCAACTTCGGCAAGATCTTTTCGCAGGACTTCGCGTCCTACCGCGACGAGCTGATCCTGTCGACCAAGGCCGGCTACCTGATGCACCCCGGGCCGTACGGCGAGTGGGGCAGCCGCAAGTACCTGCTCAGCTCGCTCGACGCCTCCCTGAAGCGGATGGGCGTGGACTACGTCGACATCTTCTACTCGCACCGCTTCGACCCGGAGACCCCGCTGGAGGAGACCATGGGCGCCCTCGCGTCCGCGGTCCGGCAGGGCAAGGCGCTCTACGTCGGCGTCTCCTCCTACACGGCCGAGCAGACGGCCGAGGCCGTGCGGATCCTGCGCGAGATGGGCGTGCGCCCCCTCATCCACCAGCCCTCCTACTCCATGATCAACCGCTGGACGGAGGAGGACGGGCTGCTGGACACCCTGGAGGACGCCGGCATGGGCTGCATCTCCTTCGCGCCGCTCGCGCAGGGCATGCTCACCGGCAAGTACCTCAAGGGCATCCCGGCGGACTCGCGCGCCGCGCAGGGCAAGTCCCTGAACCCGGACCTGCTCTCGGACGAGGTGCTGCGCCGGCTGACGGGCCTGAAGGAGATCGCGGCCCGCCGCGGGCAGTCCCTCGCCCAGCTGGCGCTCAAGTGGGTGCTCCGCGACGACCGGATGACGTCGGCTCTGATCGGCGCTTCGAGCGTGCCGCAGCTGGAGGAGAACGTGGCCGCGCTGGCGTCCGCGCCGCTGGGAGAGGAGGAGTTGAAGGAGATCGACTCCCTCGCCGTCTCCACCCCCGGCACCAACATCTGGGCCCAGCGCGGCTGACCTGCGCTTTTACCGCGCAGCACGGTCGAGGAGCCGGAAAACAAAAAACGGGCCGGTCCGTGGGGGGGATACGGACCGGCCCGAGGGGGGGGTTCCACCATAACCCTTCGTAAAGCATCCTGCGTGCATCGGCGCACGATGATTACGCTCCGAAACCACCCAGCAGCACTCCGGTGAGCGCTCCGGCCGCCATGAAGGGGCCGAACGCGAAGTGCCGATTCCGCTCGTCGGGGCCCCGCAGCAGCAGGATCGCCCCGTACAGGGCCCCGTAGACCAGGCCCAGGAAGGCGCCCGCGGACCATACCCCCCACCCGTACCACCCAAGAGCGACCCCCAGCGAGAGCGCCAGCTTGACGTCGCCGAAGCCCATGCCGGCGGGGTTGATCAGATGGAGCAGCAGGTACGCCGCTCCCAGCGCCCCGCCGCCCAGCAGCGCGAGCCGCCAGTCGCCTCCGGCGCGGGGCAGCGGGGCGGCCACCCCGAGCAGGGCCGCCGCCCCCGCCGCGAGAGGCAGGGTCAGTACGTCGGGCAGCCGGTGCACGGCCCGGTCGACGAGGGCGAGCAGCACGACCACCGGGGCGAGCCCGACGTAGGCCACCGCCTCGGGCCGCGCCCCGACGGCGGCCGCGAGCAGGGCGCAGAACGCCCCGACGAGGGCGGCGAGGGGGGCGGCGCGGCGCCCGTAGGGGTGCGGGGCCGTTCCCGCGGCCGCGGGAGCGGGGCAGCGGGCCGGTCCGAGCCAGCCCCGCACCCGGTGCCCCCGGGGGCACCGGGTGCGCCAGGGATCCCCCGGCTCGACGGAGAACCGGTACGCGGCACGCGGCAGCAGCCAGCCCGCGGTGGCGCCGTAGCCGGCGGCGAGAACGATCAAGGCGGCACCCATGCGGCGACGGTAGCGCCGACGCGCCCCGCCGCGCGGGGCTTCGGGCAGTCTCTCCCGCCCGCCCGGCGTTTGCGGTCCGGTGCCGTGCCCGGCAAGGCGGAGGGGCGCCCGCGTCCTGGACGTACCCGGGCGGCCGGCAACGCGGCCGGGTGCGGCGCCGGGCGTCGCGGGCCCGGCAGGATCCGGAAGGGACGGCTTAGGCTCGCCGGCATGGCGAACTGGCAGGACGGCCCCGGCACACTGCACACCGGCACGCACCGCATCCCGCTGGAGGTCGCCGCCTCGTACGGGGCGCGGACCCGCGGGCTGCTCGGGCGGGACGGGATCGACGGCGCGATGCTGCTGACCCCCGCCGCGAGCGTGCACACCTTCCGGATGCGGTTCGCGATCGACGTGGCGTACCTCGACCGCGGCCTGCGCGTGCTCGCCGTGGTCACCATGGCACCGGGCCGGCTCGGGCTGCCGCGGCTGCGCTCCCGGCACGTCCTGGAGTCGGCGGCCGGTGCCATGGCGGGCTGGGGCCTGCGGGCCGGAACCCTCGTCACGGTGGACGCACCCGGGCGTCTCGGCCACGGCTAGGCGAGATCCCCCTCTGGCAGTAGGTTGGGGCGGTTGAGCTGGGGCAGCAGGGGAGCGGCATGACGGAGAACGCGCGGATCAAGGCGCTGGAGCAGATCATGCCGGCGACGCACGGCGCCGACGAGGACATCGACTGGCCGGCGGTGGAGGCCGTCTGGGGGACCCGCTTCCCGGCCGATTTCGTCGCCTTCATGGGCCGCTTCGGCGCGGGCTCCATCAACGGCGAGGCCAGCATCCTGCTGCCGCTGCCCAAGCCCGGACTCCAGTGGGACCCCGCCGGGATGGCCGAGGAGACCGACAACGCCCGCCAGGCCTGGGAGGCCGAGGGCGGCCGTTCCGCCTTCGACGTGGACCCCGAGTCGATCATCGCCTGGGGCGTCACCGGCGGGTCGGACATCCTGTGCTGGCTCACCACCGACCCCGACCCGGACCGGTGGCCCGTCCTGGTCTGCGGGCGGCACACCGCCGACGCCTTCGCGGTCCACCCCTACGGCATGGCGGAGTTCCTCTACCGGCTGTGCTCCGACGAGTTCGACGTGAGCCCCGTCAGCATCACCTTCTGGGACGGCGGACACCTCAGCTTCGTGCACTGGCGCAAGGCCCAGCGGCGCTGGCAGGAAGGCCGCAACCCGGAGACGGGCGAGCCCGACCCGTACGCGGGCGAGTTCGCCGACTAGCCCGCACCCGCGGCGCACGTAGCACCCCCAGGGCCCGCAGAGCCCGCAGAGCCCGTTCCGGGACCGGAACGGGCTTTTCGGCATGTCTACGCGCGTCCACTATTCGGATCACATATCGGAAAACACGATAAAGAAAAGCGCCGCTTGGAGCATTGACCACAAGTGGACCCCCCATGGAATCAACCACCCCTCCCTCAGGAGAGAATTCCGGCCAACGGGCCATCGAGGGACACCTCCGCCTGGAGCAACTCATAAGTAATAACGGGATCCAAAAGAAAATCAGGGGAATACACCCGTGCGACGTAGAATTTCCGGCGCGACCGCCACCACGGCCGCGCTCGGGCTGCTGATACCGCTGGCCGGATGTGGTGGGTCCGGAGACGGTGCAGGTGACGACGTCACGCTGCACCTGGTCGCCGCGGAATACGGCGACAGTCCGGCCACCAGTTCCAAGCCCTACTGGGAGAAGATGGCGACCGATTTCAACGAGGCGAACCCCGGAATCAAGCTGGACGTCAAACTCCTGCCGTGGGCCGACATCGACCGCGAGGTCTCCCGTATGGTCAAGGCCGGCCAGGCGCCGGACGTGGCCCTGATGGGTTCCTACTCCGACTTCGCGGCCCAGGGGAAGCTGTATCCCGCGGACGAACTCCTCTCGGTCACCGCGGAGGCGAATTTCCTCCAGCCGCTCGCCGACGCGGGCTCCGTCGACAACAGTCTCTACGGCCTGCCCTTCGTGGCGAGCAGCCGTCTCCTCTTCTACAACGAGGCGCTCTTCGCCAAGGCCGGCATCAAGGAGCCCCCGAAGACCTGGGCCGATCTCAGGAACGATGCCAAGGCGCTCAAGGACAAGGGCGTGAAGTACCCGTACGCCCTGCCCCTCGGCCCGGAGGAGGCGCACGCCGAGGCGCTGATCTGGGAGCTGAGCAACGGCGGCGGCTATGCCGACAGCGCCGGCAACTACAGCCTGGCCTCGGAGCAGAACATCGCGACCTGGGACTGGGTCAAGCGGGAGATGGTCGGTCCCGGACTCACCGGCCCGACCCCGCCGTCCCAGCTGAACCGCGCCGACGCCTTCGCCGCCTTCCTGCGCGGGGAGGTCGGCATGGTCAACGGCTATCCCTCGCTCGCCCACGAGGCGCGCACCAAGGGCATCGGCGTCTCGACCACGTCCATGCCCGTCTCGGACAACCTCGGCACCGGGGTGCAGCCGCCCACCGTCGGTGTCGCCGACTGGATGATGGCCTTCAAGCAGAACGGGAAGCGCACGGAGATCGGCAAGTTCCTGGAGTTCATCTACCAGGACAAGAACCTGTCGGACTTCGCCGGCCGCTACCACCTGCTGCCGTCCACCGTCACCGCCTCGCGCACCCCGGCCGGGGGCGGCCTGGACAAGAACGACACGCAGTTCCTGAACGCCCTGCGCGGCGCCCAGCTCTACCCGGTCGACGACCCGTCCTGGCTGACCGTCAGCGACACCATCAAGCGCAACATCGGGCGTGCCGTGGATCCGGCCGGCAGCCCGAAGGCCGTGCTGGAGGACATCGCCGGTCAGGCCGCCCAGGCCGCCAAGAAGCACTGAGAAGTTCCCCGACACGGGACCTTCCACCCATGCCGCAGACCACCCCGTGCGGCACCATGGCCACTACGGCACTTGATCCAAGGCCTCGGCCCAGTCGCCCGACGGGCACCCACAAGGTGCACGGGGCGGCCGGCCTCCACCCGGACCCTCAGCGCTGCTGCCCGTGGTCCGCGGCGAACGCCGTCCGGTACTGCTCGCAGCTGGAGTTCCAGCGCAGCGTCCCGCCCAGCGTTCCGTAGCCCGAGCGCGTGACCGACCACTCCACCGTGTACTCCCCGGTGTCGCACGCGATCCGCCGGTCACCCGCGACCTTCTCCCGCCCGGTCGGTGGCTTCCCGGTCAGCTCCTTGCGCACTTCCGCGAGCTTGGCCCGGTCCGCATCGCGCAGCACGGCGTGCACGACGATCGGGTGTTCCCCCTCCTTCACCGTCACCGCCTTCTTCACCAGCGTCGAGTCCGACACCGACCAGGCGAACTCGTACCCGGGCAGCCACGCCAGGGTCTTGGGGTCGGGGACCCGGCGCTCGTAGTCCGGCGCGCCCGAGGGGCCGGGGCGGGTGACCGTCCTGTACTGGACCCCGGGGTGGAAGCGGAACTGTGCCTCCAGCTTGTGCATCTCGTCCTTGGTCCACATCGACTTCATGGTCTTCTCGCCGCCTGCGGGGTCCTGGAGGTACGCCGTTCCCTCCGCGGCGGTGGCGGCCTGGCCCAGGAGGGGCGCGAGGGCCGCGGAGGCGGTGGCGAGGGCGAGAGCGGCGATCCGGGTGCGCTTCATGACCGGACCAACGGGACCCCGCGGCGGGCCGGAACGACGCCGGTCGCGCTTTCACCCGTACGGGAGACCCGCGCGGCCGGTCCGGCGGGGTGTCCACTCAGGCCTGACCGGTCTCGAAGCGGCTGATCCGGCCGCCGCCGGGGGCGATGACGAAGCGCCAGGTGGTGCGCATCTCGCCCCAGGTGTCGTTGCGGTAGTTGACGAGCAGGGTGTGGCCGCCGTCGGACTCGGACTGGACGTCCATGTGGCCGCCGGAGTCGAAGATCTCCCGGTCGATCCAGTCGTGCAGATCGCGGTCGGAGCCGTCGTCGGACATGGTCGCGTCGGCGGTCAGGACCGCGAGGAAGGCGTCCTTGTCGTGCGCGTTGACGGCGGCGACGAGGGCGCCGACCACCGGGTCGGACAGTCTGGCGGGGGCGATGGCCACAGGAGCCTCCTGGTCGGGCGTACGTTCGTCCGTGCCCGACCAGGGAACAACGCGGGCGGGCCCGCGTCGTCGACCGTCACCCGTTCGCCCGGCGGACGGCGTGTCAGGGCGCGGCGGGGCCCCTCAGGGCGCGTCCGGGGCGGGCGCGGCATCGGGGGCGGTGCGGACGGGGAAGCCGGTGGGGCGGCCCTGCTCCCGCAGCCAGGCCAGCACCTGGTCGAGGGCGTCGACCGTCTGGGCGCGGTTGCCGCCGCCGTCGTGGAAGAGCACCGTCGGTCCGTTGCCGATCTCGCGCTTGACGGCGCTCACGATGGCGGCCGCGCCCGGCTTGTCGAAGTCCTTGGTGTCGACGTTCCAGCCGAGCGGCCGCATGCCGTGCGCCGCGGCGATGCGCCGGCTGTCGGGGGTGAACGCGCCACCGGGGGCACGGTAGTACTCGACCTTCGCGCCGCCGCCCGCGGCTTCCTCGATCAGCTTCTTCGCCTCCAGGATCTGCGCTTCCTGGTAGGCGACGGGCTTCTTGTCCATGGCCGTGTCGTGGTTCATGGTGTGGTCGCAGAGCCGGTGCCCGTCTGCGACCACCTTCTTCACCAGGTCGGGGTGTGCCTTGGCCTGCGGCCCGACCATGCAGAAGGTCGCCCTGACGTCGTGCCGCCGGAGCACTTCCAGCACCCTCGGGGTCCAGCGGGGGTCGGGGCCGTCATCGATGGTGATGTTGACGGCGTCGGCGCCGTTCTCCGACGCGTGGGCTATGTCCTCGGGTATCCCCTGCCGCTGCTCTCCGGGCTGGCCGTCGTCCCCCCGGCCGGAGCCGCCGCCGGCGCCCGGCCGGGCGGTCTGTGAGGAGGCGGTCCCGTCCGGTCCGACCAGGGCCGCCACGCCCCACACGGTCGCCGCCACGGCGACGGCCGAGGCCACGACGGCGGCACCGGCTCGGACGCCCTTGTTGTTCGCGCGCGCCAGGAAACTCATGCCCTGTCCTCCCCATCCGCTGTGTGAGCGTTCTGTGGATCAGGACGTTCGCCGTGGGTGAGGAGTTCCAGCCAAATACCCCATAAATTCACTGTTATGGGACTGTTGGGACCGATGGGACTTTAGTCCTTCATGGAGTTGAGTACCTGCCCACGCGCACACGTCCGAAACGGGCCACCCTCCGGGCGCGACCCGATACCGCCCCAAGTCCCGTGCTGAACAGGGTGGTTCGGTGTTCTGCGGGCGACGGGCCGGAGCAGAATGGGCTGCATGCAGGACGAACCCGACTGGCCGGTGGACAAGCTGACCGCACTCCGCCTGGGCCGCAGACTGGTGACGGAAGTCCCGGCGTCCCGCCCGGACCGGCGCGCGTTCGTGGACGTCCGCCCCGCCCTGAGCCGGGCCGACCACATCGCCCGGGACGAGGGCTGGGTACGCGGCGACGCGGGCCGGTGTTTCCGTCTGGAGCACCGGGAGTACGACGGCCATCGCCTCGACGGCTTCGACTACGACGTCGGGGCGGTCCTGGTCGCGTCCGCGGACGCGGCGGACGAGGCCGACCTGCTCACCGCGGTCGCCGCCTGGGGCCTGCGCCCCGGCGCCTTCGTACACCCCTGGGAGACGGACGACCCCAGGTAGCGGTACGCGGACATGCAGGGAGGCGGCACCCCCGGTGATCCCGGGGGTGCCGCCTCCCTGGCGGCGCTGATGCCGGTGCCGGCGCTCGTTCCGGTGCCGGTGCCGGGGCGGACCCGGTCAGTGCGCGAGCGACTCCTGCGCGGCCGGGGCCGCCTTGCCGCTGTCCGCGGTGCCGGCCGGGGCGGCCGGGCCCGCGCCGCGGAGGGGGACCTCCTTGACGAACCAGGCCGCTGCGAAGCCCAGTACGGCGATGGCCGCGCCGAGCAGGAACGCGGAGTGCGTACCGGCGGCCACCGCGTGCTGGTAGGCGTCGCGTACGGCCTCGGGCAGCTTGGCCAGGCTCGCGGCGTCCAGCTGGGCGGAGCCCGAGGCCTTGGCGGCCTCCGGGCCCAGGCGCTCGGTCATGGTGTCCGTGACCCTGGCGGTGAAGAGGGAGCCCATCAGGGCCACGCCGAAGGAGCCGCCGAGCGTGCGGAAGAGGGTCGCCGACGAGGAGGCGACGCCCATGTCCTTCATGTCGACGCTGTTCTGCGCGACGAGCATGGTGATCTGCATCAGGAAGCCGAGACCGGCGCCGAGGACGGCCATGTAGAGGCCCGACACGAGGCGGGTGGTGCCGGTGTCCATGGTCGCGAGCAGGAACATCCCGACGACCATGAGCGCGCCGCCGGCGATCGGGAACATCTTGTACTTGCCGCTGCTGGTGGTGACACGGCCCGCGATCAGCGAGACGACCATCATCGAGAGCAGCATGGGCAGGAGCAGCAGACCCGAGTTGGTGGCGGAGGCGCCCTGCACCGACTGCTGGAACAGCGGGAGGTAGAGCACGCCGCCGAACATCGCGAAGCCGACGAGGAAGCCGATCACCGACATCAGGGTGAAGTTGCGGCTGCGGAAGATGTGCAGCGGCATGACCGGCTCGGCGGCCTTGGTCTCCGCGTAGAGGAACGCGGCGGTCGACAGGACGCCGACGGCGATGAGGCCGAGGATCTCGGCGGAGCTCCACGCGTACGTGTTGCCACCCCAGGTCGTCACGAGGACGGTGGAGGTGATGGCGAGGGTCAGCAGCGCGGCGCCGAGGTAGTCGATCTTGCCCTGCGCCCGCTTCTTCGGCAGGTGCAGCACGGCCGTGACCATGGCCAGCGCGACGGCGCCGAGCGGCAGGTTGATGTAGAAGGACCAGCGCCAGCCCATGTGGTCGGTGATGGTGCCGCCGACCAGCGGGCCGCCGATCATGGCGAGGGCCATCACGCCGGCCATCATGCCCTGGTACTTGCCGCGCTCACGGGGCGGGATCAGGTCGCCGATGATCGCCATGACGCCGACCATCAGACCGCCGGCACCGAGGCCCTGGATGGCACGGAAGCCGATCAGCTGGCCCATGTCCTGGGCCATGCCGCTGAGCGCGGAGCCGATGAGGAAGATGACGATCGAGGTGAGGAAGGAGCCCTTCCGCCCGTACATGTCGCCGATCTTGCCCCAGATGGGGGTGGAGGCCGCCGTGGCCAGCGTGTACGCGGTGACCACCCAGGACAGGTGCTCCAGGCCGCCGAGCTCGCCCACGATCGTCGGCATCGCGGTACCGATGATCATGTTGTCGAGCATGGCCAGCAGCATCGCGATCATGAGCGCCATGAGGACGACCCGTACGCTGCGCGGCTTCACCTCCTCCGGAGTCCCCGCAGGCTTGACTTTGTCCACCATGTCCACTCCCCTGGCCCTACCGCTCGCACTACGTCCCGCACCGGCACTTACTTGCCGCCCGGCTAGTTCACTACACTGGGGACGTTAGACCCGCAACTAGCCGGGCGTCAAGTAAGTAATTGGGGAGAGCCATGTCCAGCAGCAGTCCGCAGCGGCGCCGTGGCGACACGCGCCAGCGCATCCAGGACGTCGCACTGGAGCTCTTCGCCGAGCAGGGGTACGAGAAGACGTCGCTGCGCGAGATCGCGGAGCGGCTGGAGGTCACGAAGGCGGCGCTGTACTACCACTTCAAGACCAAGGAAGACATCATCATCAGCATCTTCGAGGACCTGACCCGGCCCATCGACGAGCTGATCACGTGGGCGGAGGGCCAGCCGCGCACGCTGGAGACCAAGCGCGAGGTGCTGCGCCGCTACAGCGAGGCGATGGCGGGAGGCGCCGTGCTGTACCGCTTCATGCAGGAGAACCAGGCGACGACGCGCGAACTCCCCATCGGGCAGACGGTGAAGAAGCGGCTCTTCACCCTGGTGGAACTGCTCCGCACGCAGGACGGCCCGCTGGAGGACCAGGTCCGCTGCGTCAGCGCGCTGTTCACGCTGCACGCCGGGATGATGTTCCTCCAGCACGTGGAGGGCGACCCGGAGGAGACCCGCCTGGCCGCCCTGAAGGTGGCCACGGACCTCATCACCCAGGCCCACCACCCCCAGGTGTAGCCCGGGGCCACACCTGGGGGTCGGGGCGGACCGGGAGCCGGGGCGGGGCCGGGGCCTCCGCCGGGGCCGGACGATGCAGGGCCGGACGGTGCGGGGCCGGGGTCAGACGATGCGGCGGTCCTCGGCGGCGATCGGGACGTCGTTGATGCTGGCCTCCCGACGGCGCATCAGGCCGTCACCGTCGAACTCCCACTGCTCGTTCCCGTGGCTGCGCCACCACTGGCCGGCGACGTCGTGCCACTCGCACTCGAAGCGGACGGAGATGCGGTTGCCGGTGAACGCCCACAGCTCCTTGCGGAGCCGGTAGTCGAGCTCGCGCTCCCACTTGTCGGCGAGGAACGCCCGGATCTCGGCGCGGCCGGTGAGGAAGCGGTCGCGGTTGCGCCAGACCGAGTCCTCCGTGTACGCGAGGGCGACGCGCTCGGGATCGCAACTGTTCCAGGCGTCCTCGGCGGCCTGGACCTTGGCGCGCGCGGACTCTTCGGTGAAGGGCGGCAGGGGCGGACGTGTCACGGCATCCTCCAAAGGGAAATGGAGGGAGAACGGTCGTTCTCCCCATCGCCCACGCTACGAGAACGAGCGTTCTCACCGCAAGGGGAAACGGGCTACCCTGCCCTCATGGACGATGAAGAGGCACGGACCCGCCTGCTGGACGCGGCGGAGGAGCTGTACTACCGGCACGGCATCCAGGCCGTCGGCATGGACCGCGTCCGCACCGCCTCCGGGGTCCCGCTCAAGCGCCTCTACCGCCTCTTCCCGGCGAAGGAGTCCCTGGTCACGGCCTACCTGGAGCGCCGCGACCGGCGATGGCTCGACTCCCTGCGGGTGGCGGCGCACGCCCCGGCGGAGCCGCGGGCGCGGGTGCTCGCGGTCTTCGACTGGCTGGCGGACTGGTTCACCGAGCCCGACTTCCGCGGCTGCGCGTTCCTGAACGCGTACGGGGAACTGGGCGCCGCGGCCCCGGAGATCGTCCGCGTCCACAAGGCGGAACTCCACGCCCTGCTGGCCGGCCTGACCGGCGACGCCGCCCTCGCCGACCGGCTCCTGATCCTGACCGAGGGGGCGACGGCGGTGGCGACCCTCACCCCCGGCCCGGAGCCGGCCCACCGGGCCCGGGACATCGCGGAACTCCTCCTGCCGCGACAGTGACGCAGGTCACTCCCGCCCACCCCCGTCGAGCTGTCACATCCGGGCCGCGCATTCCGTCAGAGCTGTGTAACCGTCGGCACGGCAAGGAGATCACGATGGAAGCGCGTCTCAACTTCTACGGCAACGCGGTCGCGACCAAGTTCGCCCGGTACATCAACTCCGCCGGCAAGGTCATCTCGGACTCGACCCTGCCGCACGCCACGCAGGAGCTGGTGAAACTCCGGGCCAGCCAGATCAACGGCTGCGGGTTCTGCACCGACATGCACTTCAAGGACGCCTCGCACGCCGGGGAGGACCCGGTACGGCTCAACCTGGTCGCGGCCTGGCGCGAGGCGAAGGTGTTCACCGACGCCGAGCGGGCGGCCCTGGAACTGACCGAGCAGGGCACGCGCATCGCCGACGCCGCCGGGGGCGTCACGGACGAGGCGTGGGCCGACGCCGCCAAGTACTACGACGAGGACCAGCTGGCCGCGCTGGTGACCCTGATCGCGCTGATCAACGCGTACAACCGGATGAACGTGATCGTCCAGCAGCCGGCGGGTGACTACCAGCCGGGCCAGTTCGGCTGACCAGACGCAGCCACGGGCCCGGCCCCCACAGGGGAGGGGCCGGCCCCGTGCGGTTCCAGGCAGGGCCCCTCACGACAAGCCCCCGGACCCCCTGAACACCGCGGCCCGCTCGCCCGCCCGATCTCCGCGAACCCGGCTTCGCTGATCTGCCTGGGCCTCGTCGGCGCCGCGGCGGCCTTCGCCGCAGCCCTCGGGCAGACCAGCCCGGTCACTTGACCTGCCGGCTCACCGCGCGAGGGCGAGGTAGCTCTTCATGCGGGCGAAGGCCCGCTCGACACTCTGCCCGCTGCGGCTTCCGACTGCGGCATCAGTGCGTGAGGATCACCCTATGGACGACCTTCTGAAGTTCATTCACGCCCGGTACGAGGCGGACAACCACGCCTACGCCGAGGTGTCCTGTCGCTTCGGTGGTGAGGCCCTCCTCGACAGTCACCTGCCGATGCTCGACCTGATCGATCTGCTTGCGCAGGACTGCGAGGCCATGGACTCCGCAGACCCGCGCTTCGCCGGCCTCACCTACGCGCTCCGCGTACTCGCGCAGTCCCATGCGGAGCACCCGGATTACCGCGAGGAGTGGCGTCCTTGAAGTCCGTTCGAAGAGACAGTCCCCCGGGCGAGCCGCCAGCCGTCTAGTCGTTGCCTGCCCCACGGGGGAAGGTGATCTCGACGCGGCGGTTCTTCTTGCGGCCCTCCTCGGTGCTGTTGTCGGCGATCGGATAGTCCTCGCTGTAGCCGCGGACGTCGAAGACGACACTCGGATTGGTGACGGTCTTGGACAGCTCGGCCTGCACGGCGTCGGCGCGCTGCTTGGACAGCTCCTTGCCGTGCTCGTAGCTGCCCTGGTCGTCAGTGAACCCGAAGACGCGGATACGGGTGGCCTTCTGCTGGTTGATCTCCTGTGCGATGGCTTGGATCCGGGCAGCGGCCTGCGCGTTGAACACGGCACTGTTCTCCGGGAACAACACCTCGGACTGCAGCGCCATCATGACGGTCTGATTGGTCTCCTGCCGCCTCTGCTCCCCACCGAGGTCTTCGACGACCTCGGCGATGTCCAGCACCTTGATCGGTGCGAGAGTGCCGCCCTGAGGAATCTTCAGGCCGGGGGCGTTGGAGTCGATGGGGACGGGGGCGGAGGCGGAGGGCTCCGTGCCGGGGGGTACCGACGGCTTGACGTCATCGGCTTGCGCAGTGCTCGCGGCGATGAGGTTGGCGCTGGCCATGACGAGGCCGACGACAGCAGTCGCAGCGGCTACACGATGACGATGGGTCACTGCAATCATGGCTTCACCCAGAAATCCTGATAGTTGCCGTGGCGAAGGTGGGAAGCGTGAAGTCGACCTCGGTGGAACTGGCAGGTGGTGCGGGGAACTGCACGAAGAACGGGATTGCCGTGCCGGGATCGATTCGGGTGATGCCTGTCGTGCAGAGGCAATTCTCACTGTCCCGAAGCACGTAGTATCGCTTCTTGCCGATCTTGTCGATCAGGGTCGCGCCCGCAACAGACGCACCGCTGGCACTCTTCTCGTCACCGCGCCAGGCCGTGATCTTCGTGAAGACCCCGCTTCCCCCGTTCTTGATCTCTCCGCTGACGGTGACGAAGCCACCGGGATCACGCACGGCAGAGTTGATCGTGAGCACAATGCCGGGATCGCCGTTCGCCGTAGCGAGTACCTCGGTCGGCTTAGGGCTTGGGCTCTCCCCGGCGGCCGACTTGTTCGAGCTGCCGCCCTGCGACTGTGCAGCTGATGCCTTGCCGTCGGCCTTCGGGTCCTTGGCGCCGTCTCCACCGCACCCGGCCAGCGTGAGGGCCATGACCGCCGCCGCCCCTGCAACAGCCATTCCCCCACGGACCCTCGCCATGCGCCGAATGCTCATCTATCAAATCTTCCTTGTCTCTCGTTCCTGTCAGCCGACGAGTCGCACGCTGAACAGCCTTCGGGTCAGTGCATCCAGCGATCCCGGCTTCAGCGGGTCGAGCTTGACCAGCTCTCCGCCGCAAGAGAAAGCCACCATCGATGGCGAAGGCAGAGGAGCCGGCGAGGCACTCTCAGCCGGCGCTGTGGGACTGGGGCTCGGAGTGGGGGCCGGGGACGGGGCCGCGGCCAGGGAGCACTTCGGCTGCACCAAAGCGGTAGCCGTGGCCGTTCCATGCCGACTGCCCGTATCGGGAACTACGGAGTCACCGACAGTCGCATTCGTCTCCACGGAGATGGTGAACCGTGGAGATGCGGGATCGCACAGCGTTACCCTCCCCTCGTTCTTCGCCGCGAACGCCTCTGCAGCCACACAGGCTTTGTCGCGTCGCAAGAGTCCCCCATCGACGATCTTCTCCCAGTCCGCAGGCGTCAGTGCGGCAAGGTCGAGATTGTCCAGCACGGCATCTCTGGATTCCCGGCCAGCCGCCAGGGCCGCAGCATCCGCAGCACCCTGAGCGTCACTTCGGGTAATGGCGGCTCGACCGACGACGAAAAACGCGAGCGCCGCAAACAGCAGACCCGCGATCGCCACCATGTAAATGGGAAAAGCCTGCCCTCGGTCGCTGCGGCGACCTGAGGTCACTTCCCTCCGCCCCCAGCCGTGACAGCTTGGACCGCTGCCGCGATCCGGTCCGTGATCGCCGTACCGATACCCGTACCGACGATCGCGCCGATGATCACCACGACCACCAGGATGATGCCCAGGTATTCGAATGCGGTCTGGCCGCGGTCGGGGTTCGCGTGGCGCTTGCGGAGCCTCGTCACGGCCGTGTCCGTCCAGCCGTTCACCCTGATCCGTGCCTCCACGGCGGCCTTCAGCAGCGGGTTCTGTGACATGGGGGTTCCCTCCCGGGCCGGTACCGGTGTCGATCTGCGGACGGTACGGCGAGTCACCAGTCGTCACCAAGGGTCCCGGGGCCCAATTACGGACCCACTGCGCACTCTGTCTACCCATGACCGGTCACTCCTGGACGGGCGGTTCCCAGCCAGCGGGCTATCGCCTCGCTGCGCGTGGCGCTCCGGAGCTTCGCGAAGATGCGGTTGATGTGGTTCTTGACCGTCTTCTCGCTGATGAAGCAGGCGGCTGCGATCTGCTGGTTGCTCATCCCGGACGCGATCAGATCCATGATCTCCACCTCCCGGGAACTCAGCCCGAAGACAACAGAGTTGTGCATCCGCTCAGAAGACTGTGCCACAGCTCGTTGCGGATGCGAAGAGGCTCGGAGTTCCGCGAGCAGTGCGCTCGACGCCGTCGGGGTGAAGTGGGGGCGGCCCAGCGGGGCGTCGCGTACCGCCCTGAGCAGCTCGTCCGTCGTGAACTCGCCGTGCACGAGGTAGCCCCCGGCACCCAGCAGCAGGGCCTCGCAGACGATTTCGGCTTCCCTGCTGTACGTCAGCATCAGTACGGGGGCCAGCTGCACCAGGTGCGGCAGTGCCGAGATGCCGTCCACCCCCGGCATCCGGACGTCCAGCAGGATCACGTCCGGGGCGTGCCGGCGGGTCAGGCTCAGGGCTTCGCGGCCGTCCGCCGCCTGGGCGATGACGTCGAGGTCCTCGGCCGTGCTCAGGATGGCCGCCAGGCCCGCCCGGATGACCGGGTTGCCGTCCGCGATGAGCACGCTCAGCCGGGCCATGGTTCACCCACCCCCGAACAGCGCGTCGAAGTCGACGTTCGCGCCGTACACGAAACCGCAGACGAGCAGGATCAGGGTGCCGGGCAGCATGAACATGGTCACGGCGAACGTCGCCTTGGGGACGGCCCGGGCCGCACGCCTGCGGGCGTTCTGGGCGTCCGTGCGGCGCATGTCCTCGGCGATCGCGATCAGCGTCTCGACGATCGGCGAGCCGAGCTCCTCCCCCTGCTGCAGGGCCGTCACGAACTGGGCGACCTGCTCGCTGTCGTTGCGGCGGCGCAGCGCGTCGAAGGCCTGACGGCGGCTCACGCCCATGTTCATCTGCTGCAGTGTGATGCGGATTTCGTCGGCCCAGGGGCCCTCGTACTTGTCCGCCACCCGCTCCAGCGCCTGCCGGAAGCCCAGCCCGGCGCTGACGACGACCGCGAGCACGTCCAGGAAGTCCGGCAGGGTCCGTTCGATGTGGTCGCGGCGTACCCGGATCGCCGACCAGAGGCCGGCCTCGATCCAGAACAGGCCGAAGGCCACCATCAGCAGTGCGGCGACCAGCTGACCGTTGATCAGCATCGAGAAGGCGCCGAGGGCGCCCAGGGCCCCGTACACCGCCCGCCGGGCCGCGTAGCGGTCGATCGTCAGACCGGCCGGGTTGCCCGCCATGTCGATCTGGCGGCGCTTGCGGGCCACCCGCGCCGGCCCCATCAGGCGCAGCACCGCCGGGGCCCAGCGGATGCCCATCCGGTCCACCAGGGAGCCGACCGCCGTCGTGCGGGTTGCTCCGACCTCCAGGGCGAGGGCGAGGTCCGTGGGCAGCTTCACGTCCGCGCGGTAGAGGCGGATGCCGTGGAACGCGCCGAGGACCGACAGGGCCACGGCCAGTGCGAGAAGGATCGCGGTCATCGTCCCGTCCGCCCCCTCACACGTCGATCTTCGACAGGCGGCGGATGAGGAAGAACCCCAGGGCGAAGAGGCCGAGGGCGACGAGGACGGCCGTCTGGCCGAGGAAGGCGCCCGTCATCCGGTCCAGGGCTCCCGGCATCATCATGTCGACCAGCAGCAGGGACCCGAGTCCGATGGCGGGGACCAGGTACGCCGTGACCGTCACCTGGGACAGCTGGGTACGGATCTCCCGGCGGGTCTCCTTGCGCTGTTCCAGCGTCACCGTGAGGTTGCGCAGGCTGTCCACGATCGCGCCGCCCGCCCGGGCCGACAGGACGAGCGTGGAGACGAGGACGACCAGTTCCCGGGACGGCAGCCGCTCGGCGAGTTCGCCGAGGGAGTCGTCGATCGAGTGGCCGACGGCGAGGCGGTCGGCGACGCGCGCCAGCTCCTCGCCGGCGGGTGCCTCCAGCTCCTCGGCGGCGATGCCGATGGCCGTACGGAGGGCCAGTCCTGCCTGGGTGGCGTTGGCGAGGATGCGGGCCAGGTCCGGGAGCTGGTTGATGAACCGTTCCGTGCGGCGGGCCCGCTGCCAGTTGAGGAAGGCGTTCGCCGCCCAGACGCCGATCGCTCCGGCCACCGGTCCGAAGAACGGGGCGAGGAGGGAGGAGGCGACGAGCCAGACCCCCGCGATCGAACCCAGCATGTAGACGAAGAACTCGCCGGGTGTGAGGTCCAGGCCGGTGGTCGCGAGCTTGAGTTCGATCCGGCGCCCGAGCGTCGTCGTGCGCAGCCGCCGGTCGACCGTCCGGAAGCGGCGGCGGCGGCCGGCGGGCTCCGGGGCACCGCTCGCCGAGAGGCGTTCGATGAGCGCGGCGCGCTGGGCACGGCCGGCCAGGTACGCCTGGAGGCCGGCGACGAAGAGTACGCAGGCCAGCAGGGTGACGCCGAGGGTGGTGAGGATCAGTGGGTTCACAGGGCGGTCCGGGTGATGCGGGCGGTCAGGGGGTCTTCCGGCGCGACGCCGAAGGCCTGCGGGATGGGCTGGTTGTTCATGTAGAGGCGCTCGGCGATCCGGCGCGGCAGCGGGTAGTACTCGAAGTAGCCGTGGACGCGGCCGTCCGCCCCCATCGGCTGGGCACCGAAGCGGCACACCGTGGTGATCCGGAAGGGCTCGCGGCCGTGCGATTCCAGGACGGAGATCTCGGTGATGCGGCGCGAGCCGTCGCCGAAGCGGGTCAGCTGGACGATGACGTTGACCGCACTGTTGATCTGGTCCTGGAGGGCCTCGAAGGGGACGTCGACCTCCGACATGGAGGCGAGGGTCTGCAGACGCATCAGCGCGTCCGAGGAGCTGTTGGCGTGGACGGTGGCCAGGGAGCCGTCGTGACCGGTGGACATCGCCTGGAGCATGTCGAGGGTTTCACCGCCCCGGACCTCGCCGACGATGATGCGGTCGGGGCGCATGCGCAGGGAGTTGCGTACGAGGTCGCGGATGGTGATCTGGCCCTTGCCCTCCACGTTCGCCGGGCGGGATTCGAGGCGGATGACGTGGGCCTGCTGGAGCTGGAGTTCGGCCGAGTCCTCGATGGTGATGATGCGTTCGCCCTCCGGGATCAGGCCGGAGAGGGCGTTCAGCAGGGTGGTCTTGCCGGTACCGGTGGCCCCGGAGACGATCACGTTCATCTTCGCCGCGACCAGGCCGGAGAGCAGGAGCAGCATCTGCTCGTCGAGCGAGCCGAGGGCGATCATCTCGTGCAGGGTGAAGGCCCGCGGGAAGCGGCGGATGGTGAGGGTGGCGCCGGTGAGGGAGAGCGGCGGGATGATGACGTTGACGCGCTCGCCGCTCGGGAGGCGTGCGTCGACCATCGGATTGGCCTCGTCCACACGCCGGTTGACGGTGGAGACGATGCGCTCGATGGTCTGCATCAGCTGCTCGTGCGAGGCGAAGCGGATGGGGAGCTGTTCGACCCGGCCGGCGCGCTCCACGTAGATGTGGTCGGGGCCGTTGACCATGATCTCGGAGATCGAGGCGTCTTCGAGGAGCGGTTCGAGCACGCCGAGTCCGAGGGCCTCGTCGACGACGCGGCGGATCAGCTGGGCGCGCTCGGCGGTGGAGAGGACGGGCCCTTCGCGGCTGATGATGTGGCCGAGTACGCGTTCCAGGCGCGCCCGGCGCTCGGCGGGCGCGAGCGCGGACATCTCGGCGAGGTCGATCTCCTCCAGCAGCTTGGCGCGGTAGGAGGAGACCAGCCGGCCGTCCTCGCGCGGGCTGTGGCGGTCGTCGGGGGTGTTGACCCGGGAACGCAGGCTCATGGTCCGGTCACCTTCGGGTCGTCGTTGGGCATGACGGCCGTGGCCACGGCGTCGTCCGGGTCGAGTCCGGGAATGATCGAGTTGACCTTTATGGTGGCGACCGCGGTGACGGCGTCGTCCGTCGCGCTCACCTGGACGTCGGCTCCGAGGCCTTCCCTGACGGCCGCCACGCCCGCCGCCACGCCGCGGCCCGGGTACCGGGCCTCCACCCGTGCCGCCGTGCGCGCGGCCGTGTCCGCCTGTTCGTGGACGTACGCCACCCAGCCGAGCTGGATCCCGCAGAGCGCGACGAACAGCAGGATGGGGACGAAGCCGATGTATTCGAGGGCCACTTGGCCCCGGTCGGAGCGGATGCGTCGCCTCATGTCACTTCGCCTCCTCTTCCAGCGCCGCGCCGCCGGTGCCGTCGATCTCGCCGAAGTTCAGGCCCGGGAAGAAGACCGGGATCCCGAGGGTGACCCTGGCCTGGTAGACGTCTCCCGACTTCCCGCACTCCACCCGGGGCTTCCACGCCTCCCCGATGTGCTCCTTCGCCGCGGCCGTGCAGGAGGCGCGATCCCCGTGCACCGCCCCCGCCCGCGCCGCCTCGTCCGCCGCGTTGCCCGCCAGGGAGAACGCGTAGCCGATCAGTACGCACTCCCACACCGCCGCCACCAGCAGCAGGATCAGCGGCACCGTGCCCACGAACTCGATCGCCACCTGGCCCCGGTCCCCGCGCCCCGGTCTGCGGGCGGGCATGCCTCAGCCCTCCCGGCCGCGGCGCAGGCGGGCCACCGGGCCCGTCGCGTGGACCGCGAGCGAGGCGCCCGGGGCCGGGGCGGCGCCCGGCGCGGTGTCGGGGGGTGACAGGAGGCCGAGTTCGCCGGCCAGGGTCCACAGGGCTTGTTTGACCGTGGAGCGGTTGTCGAGGTCCTGGACGCGGCCCGCGTCGACCACGGCCTGGAGTTCCTTCCAGGCGGCCGGGACCGGGGTGCGGGTGGCGCGGGTCTTGGTGATCTTCTCGATCAGGGCGGGCTGGATCTCCGTGTGCTTGCTCCAGCGGTTGACGACCATCGCCGTGTCCTCCGCCTTGCGCACCTGGAGCCGTTCCCACATCCGGACCATCCGCTTGGCAGCCCGGACCGCGACCACGTCCGGGGTGGTGACCAGCACCGCCACGTCCGCCATCTCCACGGCCGCGGCGTTGGCCCCGGTGACCTGGGTGCCGCAGTCGACGACGACGAGTTCGTAGCGGTTGCGCAGGGCTCCGACGACGTGCCGGGCGGCCCAGTCGTCGACCTCCTCGCCGCGTTCGCCGTCCGCCGGGGCGAGGAGCAGCGCGAGGCCCGAGGCGTCGTCGTAGACGGCGTCCTGGAGGACCCGCGGGGAGATGTCCTGGATCCCGGCGAGGTCGGCGACGGAACGCCGGAACTGCACGTCGAGGTACGAGCCGACGTCGCCCGCCTGGAGGTCCAGGTCGACCAGTGCGGTACGCCGCCCGGAGGCGGCCGCGGCCAGCGCGAACTGCACGGCGGTGAAGGTGGCGCCCACGCCGCCCTTGGCTCCGGTGACGGTGACGACCCGGCCGCCCGGGCCGGTGAAGACGTCGGCGGGGGCGGCCCCGCCCAGGTGGCGGCGTACGCCCACGGACCACTGGGCGGCGGCCTGGACGCGGGCGGCGAGTTCCTCGTAGGAGAGCGGGAGGCCGATCAGGCCGCGCGCGCCGGAGTCCATGGCGGCGGAGAAGAGTCCGGGGCCGGCGTCCGAGGAGACCAGGACGACGCCCACCGCCGGGAAGCGCAGGGCGACCTCCCGGATGAGCTCCAGGGCGGGTACCGGGCCGATCCGCTCGTGGACGAGGACGACCTCGGGGAGTTCGTCGACGGAGTCGGCGGCGAGGCGGGCGAGGGTGTCCAGGAGCGTGGTCGCGTCGGGTACGGGCGCGGCCGGCTCGGCGGCCGGGAGCTGGCTGAGCAGGGTCACGATGGCGCGCGCGGCGTCGGGGTCGCCGACCGCGGGGAGGATTCGGGTGGTCATCCGGGCCTCACCTGTCCCCGTCGAGGGTGTACGTGCGGTCGCCCGCAGCGGGCGCCGAATCGGTGCCGGGGGCCACCAGGGCCAGGCGTACGTGCTCCGCGAAGGACTCGGCGTAGGCGACGCGCTGGGTGTCCTTGGTGCTCAGGGCGAAGGTGATCGGCACGGCCTCGGCGGGGCCCTTGCGGTCGCTGTCCTTGTCCAGGGCGGTGAGCTTGCCGACGCCCAGGACCCGGGCGTTGGCGACGATGATCACCGATCGCGAGGGCTCGGTGTCCTTGGCGCCCTTGAAGGTGGCGAGGATGTTGACCTTGGCACCGGAGGTGATCTTCCCGGCGACGCCCGTGGCCGCGTCGATCATGATGGCGATCTCCTGCTCACCGGGCTGCAGCTGCGGCCGGTCGACGAACATGTCCGCCTGGAGCAGCGAGCCCTTCTTCAGTGTGGTGAGGGCGATCTTGTCCTTGAGTGCGCCGAGGTCGGTGACGGCGGTGTCGGAGAGCCACCGCCTGGGGATCCTGACCTCTTCGAACTGCCCGGCCGCCAAAGGGCTGTACGGGGCTATGTCGCTCTTGGCCCGGTACGCGACGACCTCGGCGCCGACCTTGGAGTTGACGTCGCCGATCACCACGAGGACTCCGGCGAAGGCCCCCAGTGCGCACAGGACCGACAGGAGCAGCAGGATGACGCCGCGGCGCTGGCGTGAGTTCATGGGCCTTACCTACCTCGCCGTTCTTCGTTCATTCGTGCGTTCGAGTGATCAGGGTCTGGAACGGGCGGTACTGGCGCTCGCGGAGCCGGACGCGGGCGGTGGCGGTGCGGTGAGCGGTGCCGCGCAGAAGCCGCAGCGGTCGCCGATGAGTTCGAGGCCGCACCAGCGGCACTCCTCCCGGCGGACCGAGGCGACCAGTTGGTAGAGCACGGACAGGTCGGGGATGCCGGCGGCGAACTCGACGAGTTTCGGGGTGCCCCACCAGCCGGGTGACGAGGCCGGCAGCGGGTTCTCCAGGACGCCCTGGACCTGCCAGGCGGGGGCCAGTTCGGCGGCGACCCAGTCGGAGGTGAGCTGGCCGCGGGCGAACGTGAGGTGGGTGGCGAACTCGGGGCCGGCCGGGAGCACCGCGCCGCGGGGGCCGTGGGCGCCCTGGGATCCGCCGCCGCCCAGTTTCGCCAGGTGTGGTTTCGGGTGGGCCATGACGGCGAACTGTGCGCTCGGCGACCAGGACCTGGCGTGCGCGCCGAGTCCGACCGGGACGCGGACCCGGTCCAGTTTGGCGACCGAGCCCAGCAGGGCGCCCGCGTAGATGTAGTGGGACAGCAGCCGCGCCGCGGAGGCGATGACTCCGGGGCTGAAGTCGCAGACGCTGAGCTGGCGCAGCTGACGTGCCAGCAGGGCCGTTCCCAGCGGCGGGAGATCGATGCCGAGGAGCGCGATCCGGTCGGTTTCCAGGATGGCGCGCACGGTGTGCAGGCGCTGGACGGTGGTGCGCGGGAGCCACGGCGGTACGAGGGCCACGAGGTGGCCGTGCCGCTCCAGCAGGGCTCCCGTCTCGGCGAGCGCGGAGTCCAGGTCGAGCTGCTCGGGCGGGTGGAGCAAGGCGGCGCCGGGCGTGTGCCGGTCGGGGGCCGGAAGTACCAGATCGGCGCTGGTGACAGCGATGGCGGTCGGCACGCGCATTCCCCCGTTCCCCCACGTACGCCCCGTACGCCCCGTACGTCGCGGGCACGTGACGTGCCCCGCGCGCGCTCGGCACGGACCTGACGCGGACTCGACGCGGATCCGGTACGGACTTCACGCGTCCGCTCCCGCACCGCGCGACCGCATCCGACCGACCCGCTCCCCCCTTGCCCCAGCACCATATCCGCGTCACCCCTGGCAGGGCAGGGCCTTGCGGATTCCCGTGCCGCCGGCAGCTGTCACAGGGGGCGGAAACCTGGACAACAGGGGTCGCACAGCGGGCTGTTTCAAGCCACATAGCGAAGACCCTTGACACGAGGATTGGTCTGGACCAACTTGGCAGCCAACGCCTTGAGTCGGAGCCACCCCACGCGGTCCGACTCTCCCCACACCCCTGTTCCCTCCCCCCACCGGAGCCCACGTGAACCGCATACGCTCCCTCGCCCTCCCCCTCGCCGCCACCCTGACCGCGGGCGCCCTGTCCGCCCTCGCCGCCGGC
Organism: Streptomyces venezuelae; assembly: GCF_008642275.1. Lineage (NCBI taxonomy): Bacteria > Bacillati > Actinomycetota > Actinomycetes > Kitasatosporales > Streptomycetaceae > Streptomyces > Streptomyces venezuelae. The sequence goes on along the minus strand of NZ_CP029189.1, from coordinate 4,731,026 downwards.
ACCGCACAGGCCGCCGACGTGAACGTCGCCCGCAACAGCGGCTTCGAGGCGGGTCTGGCCAACTGGTCCTGCACCGGCGGAACCGGCGCCTCCGTCTCCTCGCCCGTGTACGCCGGATCCGGCGCCCTGAAGGCCACCCCGGCGGGCCAGGACAACGCCCGCTGCAGCCAGACCGTCACGGTCAAGCCGAACTCGACCTACACGCTGAGCACGCAGGTCCAGGGCAGCTACGTCTACCTCGGCGCGACCGGCACCGGGGCCCAGGACGTCTCCACCTGGACGCCCGGTTCGGGTGCCGGCTGGCAGAAGCTCTCCACCACCTTCACCACCGGCCCCGCCACCAACCAGGTCACCGTCTACACGCACGGCTGGTACGGCCAGCCGGCCTACGTCGTCGACGAGTTCAGCGTCTTCGGCCCGGACGGCGGAGGCGGGACCGACCCCGGCCCCTCGGTGCCGGGAGCCCCGGCCGGGGCGGCCGTTTCCGGCCAGAGCGCGGACGCCCTCACCCTTTCGTGGAACGCGGTCGGCTCGGCCACCGGCTATTACGTGTATCAGGACGGCGTCCGCGCGAAGACCGTGACCGGCGGCGCCGCCTCCGCCCAGATCACCGGGCTCGCCGCCTCGACCTCGTACTCCTTCCAGGTGAGCGCGTACAACGCGGCGGGCGAGGGCCCGAAGTCCGCCCCGGTGACCGGCACCACCACCGGCACCGGCCCGGGTCCGGGCCCCGGCCCGGGCGTCCCCCGGCACGCCCTGACCGGCTACTGGCAGAACTTCAACAACGGCGCGACGGTCCAGAGGATCTCCGACGTGTCCGCGCAGTACGACATCATCGCCGTCTCCTTCGCCGACGCCACCACCACACCCGGCGCGATCACCTTCAACCTCGACTCGGCCGGCCTCGGCGGCTACACGGTCGCCCAGTTCAAGGCCGACATCGCCGCGAAGAAGGCGGCCGGCAAGTCGGTGATCCTCTCCGTCGGCGGCGAGAAGGGGACCATCACGGTGAACGACCCGGCCTCCGCGAACAACCTCGCGAACTCCGCGTACGCCCTGATGCAGGAGTACGGGTTCACCGGGATCGACATCGACCTGGAGAACGGCCTGAACCCCACCTACATGACGCAGGCCCTGCGCGCGCTGTCATCCAAGGCCGGCCCCTCGCTCGTCATCACCATGGCCCCGCAGACGATCGACATGCAGTCCACGCAGGGCGGCTACTTCAGGACGGCACTGAACATCAAGGACATCCTGACCGTCGTCAACATGCAGTACTACAACAGCGGCTCGATGAACGGCTGCGACGGCAAGGTCTACTCGCAGGGTTCGGTGGACTTCCTCACCGCGCTCGCCTGCATCCAGCTGGAGGGCGGGCTCGACCCTTCGCAGGTGGGCATCGGGGTCCCGGCCTCCCCCAGCGGCGCCGGCAGCGGCTACGTGTCCCCGACGATCGTGAACAACGCCCTGGACTGCCTGACCAGGGGGACGAACTGCGGCTCCTTCAAGCCGTCGAAGACCTACCCGGGTCTGCGCGGCGCGATGACCTGGTCGACCAACTGGGACGCCAAGGCGGGTAGCGCTTGGTCGAACTCGGTGGGTCCCAAGGTCCACGGGCTCCCGTAGGCGGTAGGTGTGGGGGTGGCCGGAATCGGTTCGGCCGACACAGCGAGTCCTTGACCGGGACATGCCACGAGAGCACGCTGTGCGCGTCCGCACGGCTATCCCCACACTCCCGACCCAGGAGAACGCATGCGGCTCCATACCCGCCGGAGGGCCGCCCTCACGGCGGCCCTGCTGGCGCTCGCGCTGGGCGCACCCGCCTACGGCATGAGCGCGACGGCTGCCCCTCCGCCCGCCCCTTCGACCGCCACCCAGGACGAGGCGATCGTCCAGTACCGGATCCACGGCCCCTCCACCGCCGCCGACCGCACCGCCCTGCTCCGTACGGGCGTCTCGATCGACGAGGTGGACGACCACACCGTCGTGGTCAGCGCCGACACCATGCAGGCGAAGAAGCTCAAGGAACTCGGCTACAAGCTGACCGCCCTGCCCGGCCCCCCGGACCGCTCGCTGCCCGGTATCGCGGCGAGCCCGATGGACTTCCCCTCGGCGGACTCGAAGTACCACAACTACGCCGAGGCGACGGCCGAGATCAACCAGCTCGTCGCGCAGTACCCCGCGATCGCGAGCAAGCAGGTGATCGGGAAGTCGTACCAAGGCCGCGACATGTTCGCCATCAAGATCAGCGACAACGTCGCGACGGACGAGGCCGAGCCCGAGGTGCTCTTCACCGCCCACCAGCACGCGCGCGAGCACCTGACCGTCGAGATGGCCCTGTACCTGCTCAAGGAGTTCACCTCCAAGTACGGCAGCGACACCCGGGTCACGGGCGCCGTCAACGGCCGGGAGATCTGGATCGTCCCGGACCTCAACCCGGACGGCGGCGAGTACGACATCGCCACCGGGTCCTACCGCTCCTGGCGCAAGAACCGGCAGCCGAACTCCGGTTCCTCCTACGTCGGCACGGACCTCAACAGGAACTGGGACTACAAGTGGGGCTGCTGCGGCGGCTCCAGCAGCAGCAAGAGCTCCGAGACCTACCGCGGTCCCTCCGCCGCCTCGGCGCCCGAGGTGAAGGTGGTCTCCGACTTCGTACGCAGCCGGATCGTCGGCGGCAAGCAGCAGATCAAGGCCGCCATCGACTTCCACACCTACAGCGAGCTCGTCCTGTGGCCCTTCGGCTACACGTACAACGACACGGCCCCGGGCCTGACCGCCGACGACCTCGCCGTCTACAAGAAGATCGGCACCAGCATGGCGGCCAGCAACGGCTACACGCCGGAGCAGTCGAGCGACCTGTACATCACCGACGGAACGATCGACGACTGGCTGTGGGGCAACCAGAAGATCTTCTCCTACACCTTCGAGATGTACCCGGAGAGCGGTGGCGGCGGCTTCTACCCGCCGGACGAGGTCATCGACCGCGAGACCGCGCGCAACAAGGACGCGGTGCTCCAGCTGCTGGAGAACGCGGACTGCATGTACCGCTCGATCGGCAAGGAAGCCCAGTACTGCGCGACGCCGTGATCCCGTACGGCACGTGACCGTGTGCAAGGGGGCGCCCCACCGCCAGGGGGGCGCCCCACCCGCGCGTCAGCCGAGGACGGCCAGGGCGTCGATCTCGACGAGCAGGCCGGCCGGCAGGCCCACGTACACGGTGGTGCGGGCGGCCGGGGCCTCCTTCAGGCCCTGCTCCTCGAAGTAGGCGTCGTAGATGCCGTTCATCTCGGCGAAGTGCCCGGTGTCGGTCAGGTAGACGCGGATCATCATCACGTCGTCCCAGCCCGCACCGCCGGCCTCCAGGACGGAACGGACGTTCTCCAGCGTCTGCAGGGTCTGCTCGCGCAGGGTCGGCCCCGCGGGGGTGGGCGGCTGCCCGTCGACGTGCGGAAGGAAGCCGACCTGGCCGGCCACCTGGAGGATGTTCCCCTTCCGCACGCCGTGCGAGAACCTCGCGGGCGGGGTGGTGTGGGTGCCGGGGACGACGGCGGTCTTCTCGTTCACGGGCTCTCCTGGGTTCCTGAGTAGTCCTGGCTGATGGCTTCGGCGGTACGCAGCACCTGCGGCAGCAGTTCGAGCAGCCCCTCGGCGGGGACCACCACGCCGGGCGCGGAGACCGACAGCGCCGCGACGACCCGCCCGTCCGGCCCGCGCACGGGCGCCCCGAGGCAGTTGAGGGACTCCTCGTGCCCACCGAGATCGGTCGCCCAGCCCTGCGCGCGTACGAGATCCAGCTCGCGCAGGAAGGCCGCCGCGTCCGGAGTGGAGCGGGCGGTGTAGCGGGGGTACTCGATCCGGTCGGCGAGGGCCCGGAGCTCGGCCTCGGGCAGGTCGGCCAGGAGCAGCTTGGCCACGGCCGCGACCGTGAGCGGCACGGGCCTGCCGATGCGGGAGTACATGCGGACCGGGTAGCGGCTGTCGACCTTGTCGACGTACACGACCTCGTCGTCCTGGTGGAGCGCGAGGTGAACGGTGTGCCCGGTGGCCCGGTTCAGGTCGACCAGATAGGGGTGGGCGATCTCCCGGACGTCCAGGTTCTCGATGGCCTCCGCGGCGAGCGCGAAGAGCTGCGCGCCGAGGCGGTACCGGCCGTCGGGGCGGCGGTAGACGAGCCCGTGCTCGTGCAGGGTGCGCAGGAGGCGCAGCGCGGTGCTCTTGTGCACGCCGAGCACGTCGGCGACCTCGCCGAGCGTGGCCGGGCCGCGCGCGAGCAGGGGCAGGATGGAGAGTGCTCTCTCGACCGACTGGCTCATCGCTCGTCCTCTCGTACGGTCACCGCACCACCGGCTCCGCCGGCACCCGGAGCCCCTGCCGTGGCGCCGCACGTTGACCCGTCGTCACCCGGATGTTAGACAGCATGCAGCTGCACACGCAACGACCGTTGCAGCTCACGCAACACAACCGGAAGGCATCCGCATGGCCAGCGACAGCGACCCCGTCAAGGACCTTGCCGACGAGCCGGTCGACCACCGGTTCAAGGGACTCCCCCCGGAAGCCCAGACGCAGGGCCTCACCGTCGGCCGGCTCGCCGCCGAGCGCCGGGATCTGTACACCGGCGGCTTCACCACCCCCGTCCTGACGCTCGACGCGGACGCCTTGGAGCACAACCTCGCCGCCCTCGGCACGTACGCCGCCCGCCACTCGCTCGCCTTCGCCCCGCACGGCAAGACCTGCATGGCCCCCCAGCTCTTCCAGCGCCAGCTGGAGCACGGCGCGTGGGGCATCACCGTCGCCATGCCCCACCAGGCCCGCGTCTGCCGGGCGTTCGGTGTCCGGCGGATCTTCCTGGCCAACGAGCTCGTGGACGCGCCCGCCCTGCGCTGGGTCGCCGGCGAGCTCGCCGCCGACCCCGGCTTCCGGTTCGTCTGCTACGTCGACTCCGTCCGCGGGGTCGAGCTCATGGACGCCGCCCTGCACGACCAGGGCGTCGTGATCGACGTCGTCCTCGAACTCGGCGCCGGCGCCGAGGGACGTACGGGGCTGCGTACCGACGCGGATTGCCAGGCCGTCGCCGACGCGGTCGCCGCGTCCCCCGTCCTGCGCCTGGCCGGTGTGGCCGGCTACGAGGCCACCATGCCCGGCGCCGACGCCGACAGCGTGCGCGCCTGGCTGAGCCGCCTCACCGCGCTCGCCGCCGATCTCGACAAGCGGGGCCACTTCACCGGCACCGGCCTGGACGAGGTCATCGTCAGCGCGGGCGGCAGCGAGTGGTTCGACGCCGTCGCCGAGGTCTTCGCGGAGATCCCGCAGCTGTCGCTGCCCGTGCTGCCGCTGCTGCGCTCCGGCGCGTACGTCTCCCACGACCACGGCTGGTACTCGGGCCTGACCCCCTTCAACCGCGTCCCCGAGGAAGGCGGCCTGGTCCCCGCCTTCCGGCTGTGGACCCAGGTGGTCTCCCGCCCCACACCCGGCCAGGCCTTCGTCAACGCGGGCAAGCGCGACATCGCCTACGACCTGGGCCTGCCCGAGGTGCTCACCGTGCGCAGCGCCCGCGACGGCGTCGAGCGCGCCGCGACCGGCATCCGGGTGTCCAAGCTGTCCGACCAGCACGCCTGGATCGAGACGGACGCCGACGCCACCGCCCTGGACGTAGGCGACTGGGTCTCCCTCGGCATGGCCCATCCCTGCACGATCTTCGAGAAGTGGCCGCTGATCCCGGTCGTGGAGGCCGACGGCGCCGTCACCGACTTCGTCCGCACCTTCTTCTAGGCGCGGACCGGTGGACCTGGTCATCCGCGGGGCCCGCGTCGTCGACGGCACGGGCGGGCCCTCGTACACCGCGGACGTCGGCGTCCACGAGGGCCGGATCGCCGAGATCGGCGGGCTTCCGGGCGGAAGGCTTCCGGGCGGCGGGCGCCGGACCCTCGACGCGCACGGGCTCGTCCTCGCCCCGGGCTTCGTCGACATGCACGCCCACAGCGACCTCGCCCTGCTCCGCGACCCGGACCACAGCGCGAAGGCCGCGCAGGGCGTGACCCTCGAAGTCCTCGGCCAGGACGGCCTGTCGTACGCGCCCGTCGACGACCGCACCCTCGGCGAGGTGCGCGCCGCCATCGCCGGCTGGAACGGCCCCGGCGACGACGTCGACTTCTCCTGGCGCACCGTCGGCGAGTACCTCGACCGGCTGGACTCGGCCCACGGCGGCCGGGGCGTGGCCGTCAACGCCGCCTACCTGGTCCCCCAGGGCACGGTCCGCGCGTACGCCGTCGGCTGGGACGACCGCCCGGCCACCGGGGCCGAGCTGGACCGGATGCGCCGGCTCGTCGCCGACGGCCTGGCGCAGGGCGCCGTCGGCCTGTCCTCCGGCCTCACCTACACCCCCGGCATGTACGCCACCGGCGCCGAACTGACCGAACTGTGCCGGGTCGTGGCCCGATACGGCGGCTACTACTGCCCGCACCACCGCAGTTACGGGCACGACGCGCTCGCCGCCTACGCGGAGATGGTCGCCCTCGCCCGGGAGGCCGGCTGCGCCCTGCACCTCGCGCACGCCACCATGAACTTCGGCGAGAACCGGGGCCGGGCCCCCGAGCTGCTCGCCCTGCTCGACGCCGCCCTGGCCGGCGGCGCCGACATCACCCTCGACAGCTACCCGTACACCCCCGGCTGCACCACCCTGGTCGCGCTCCTGCCCAGCTGGGCGAACGAGGGCGGCCCGGAGGCGGTCCTGGCCCGGCTGCGCGACGACACCCAGGCCGAGCGGATCCGCCACGCGCTGGAGGTCGAGGGCTCCGACGGCTGCCACGGGGTGCCGCTCGACTGGTCGACGATCGAGATCTCGGGCACCGCCGACCCCGCCCTCGGCGCGTACGTCGGCAGGCGCCTGGACGGCTGGGCGACCGCCCGGCGGCTCCTGCTCGGCGACCGGCTCGCGCCGACCGTCCTCCAGCACGTCGGGGACGAGGGGAACGTCCGGGCGATCATGCGCCACCGTGTCCACACCGGCGGCTCCGACGGCATCCTCCAGGGCGCGAAACCGCACCCGCGCGCCTACGGCACCTTCCCCCACTACCTGGGCCACTACGTCCGCGAACTCGGCCTGCTCTCCCTGGAGGAGTGCGTGGCCCACCTGGCCGGCCGCCCCGCGGCGCGCCTGCGGCTGCCCGACCGGGGCCTGGTCCGTGTCGGGTACCGCGCCGACCTCGTGCTCTTCGACCCGGACACGGTCGCGGCCGGGTCCACGTACGAGCGGCCGCGCGTACTGCCGACCGGTGTCCCGCACGTCCTGATCGACGGGCGTTCCGTCATCCGCGACGGGCACCGGACGGACGTCCTGGCCGGGCGGTCGGTGCGCCGAACCGCCCACGATCTCCGGTAGATCCGACATCTACGATGGGCGGCATGGTCGCCTTCGCCCTCGCCGCCCTGCTCTTCCTCGCGTTCTGCATAAGCGTCCGGCAGGACCGGCGGCGCTTCCAGAACGCCGTGCTCCTGGGGCTGACCTTCCTCAGCGCGTTCTCCGCGCTGTTCCTCCAGGTCGGCAAACTGCCCACCTGGGCGGCCGTCACCGTCGTCGTACTCGCCTTCGCCTCACCCGCGTTCGCCACCGTGGCCCTGGGCGTCTTCCTCGTCCGCAACGGCATGGTCATGATCCGCAAAGAGGGCTTCCGGCCGGCCAACCTGCTGTCGATGCTCGCGGGCCTCGTGATCTTCGCGCTGATCGCGCTGCTGGTCCTCGTCGGCGTGGTCGGCTCCCCCCTCCTCGGCGGGATCGCCGGAACCCTGACCGTGGTCGCCGGCTACGTCTCCTTCGTCTTCTTCTGCTTCCTCGGCTACGCCTTCCTCTACGGGCGGATCAAGGTGCGCGGCGACGTCGACCACGTGGTCATGCTGGGCTCGGGCCTCGTCGGCGGCGACCGCGTGCCCCCTCTGCTGGCCTCCCGTCTGCGCAAGGGACAGCAGATCTACGAGGCCCAGCTGGCCCGGAGCGGCCGCCCGCCGGTCCTCCTCGTCTCGGGCGGCAAGGGTTCGGACGAGAAGGTCTCCGAGGCCCGGGCGATGGCGGACTGGCTGATCGCGCAGGGCGTGCCGGAGCGGCACGTGGTGCTGGAGGACCGCTCCACCACGACCGAGGAGAACATGCTCTTCAGCCGGGACGTCATGACGGCACACGACCCGGCCTACCGGTGCGTGGTCGTCACCAACAACTTCCACGCCTTCCGGGCGGCGATGCTGGCCCGCAAGACCGGTGTCAACGGGCAGGTGCTGGGCTCCCCCACCGCGAAGTACTACTGGCCGAGCGCCACCATCCGCGAGTTCGTCGCGGTGTTCTGGGAGCACCGGATCGTCAACCTGTCGATCTGCGCCCTGCTCACCGTCCTCGGCGCGCTGGGCACGCTGGCGGCGGTCCTCGTCTGACCCCGCGCGCGGGCGGAGGTGCCGTGACTCCCCCCTTGGCAGTCACGGCACCGGTTCCCGGACGGTCAGACCCGCTGCCAGAGCGCCGGGACGTTCGGCGGCTCCCAGCCGGGCTGGGCCTGGTGCCCCTGGAGGCAGCGGTAGGCCGAACCGCCGTGGGTGACGGTGGCACCGGCCGCGTAGACGGTGCCCGCCTTCCAGGTGCCGCCCGGCTCGGGCTCACCGGGGCCGGGGCCCGGGCCCGGGTCGCCGCCGACGACCTTGAGGGTGAGTCCGTATGCCGACAGGATCGGGTTCAGCGGCTGGAAGAAGGTGGTCCCGCCGCTGGAGCAGTTGCCTGAGCCGCCCGAGGTGACGCCCTGGGCCTGGCTGCCGGAGAGGTAGGAACCGCCCGAGTCGCCCGGCTCGGCGCAGACCGTCGTACGGGTCACGCCGGAGATGGTGCCCTCGGGGTAGGTGACGCTGGTGTTGTGCTGCTGGATCGTGCCGCAGTGCCATCCGGTGGTCGATCCGGAACGGCATACCGAGGCTCCGACCGGCTGCAGCACCGAGCCGGTGACCTGCGCGTTCGCGCCGCCGCTGCCCTTCACGTACGGGGTCGCGGTCCACTGGGCGTTCGCGGCCACCCAGGCCATGTCGTTGCCGGGGAAGACCGAGGCCTGGAAGGAGCCCTGGGCGACCTGGTTGAAGCCGCTGGTGGTGGTCCCGGCGCGCCCGCAGTGCCCGGCGGTGGCGAAACCGTTCACGGCCCCCTTGGTGACGGGGAAGCCGACGGAGCAGCGGCCGCTGCCGTTCATGTAGTACGCGTCCCCACCGCGCAGGTCGTACAGCGGACGCGGGGCATCGGCCGTGCGGACCACCCTGACCAGGGCCGCGTCGGTACCGGTGGCGGCGAGCAGGCGGGTGGCGGCCCCCGCCACCGTCTCCTCGACGACCAGCGTGTTGGCGCGCGGGTCGACGTAGCGGACCGGGGTCGTGGGGCCCGCGGCCCGGTCCAGCGCGGCCTTGGCACCGTCGAGGTCGGCGAGGGTACGGGTGACGAGCTTCGCCCGGGCCCCGGTGGCCCGTATCGCGGCGGTGTCGGCGGCCCGGGTGGTGGCCACGGTGAGGGTGCCGGCGTCGGCCCCGTCCACCCAGGCCCCGGCGAAGGCGGCGCCGAGCCGGTCGGCCAGCCGTGCGGCGGTGGCCCCCGCCTCGGCCTCGTGGGCGAGGCGCGCCTTGGCCTGCGTGGGGGTCAGGCCGAGGTCGCGCTGCATCGCGGCGAGCAGCTCGGGCGGGGCGTCGGTGGTGCGCAGGGTGGCCGCCGCGGAGGGTGCGGCGGAGCGTGCAGCGGTTCCGGGATCGGCGGCGGCTCCGCCGGTCCCGGCCAGCAGCAGCCCGACGGCGGCGAGGGCGGTACACGCCGCGCGGGCGTGTCGCTTGGGCATGGGGGATCTCCTCGGTTTCCGGTGGGGTCTGCGGAAACCGTAGAAATCCGAACCGCCGCGCGGGAGCTGCCAGTTGGCCCCTGCCCCGGCGGTATGCCCGGGGGCGTCCGGCGGCCCGCGCGCGGTCGAGGTGCGTTCATGGGGCGGCGGCCGGAGGATGGGGCCAGGGGAAACCGTAGGAGGTACGCGATGGTCAGTGAACCCGACGAGCAGCCCACACGGTCGGACCGGCTCTTCACGGGCGGGGAACGGCCGTACGACCCCGAGGACCTCGTGATGGCGACAGGCCACGACCCGACTCCGGAGCGGGTCGAGAAGGCCCGCAAGCTGATCGAGAAGGAGGGCCCGCAGGTCATCGAGCGCTACCTGCCGTAGCCAGGGCAGGCGCTCCAGGGCTGCCACCACCCCCGCCCCCGCCGCCCCACCCAGCCCGCCGGGCCGCCCATCCAGCCCCGCCGGCGCTTGAGGCCCGGGGGTCAGGGGGCAGCACCCCCCTCTCTCAGCCCCACCGTCCGCCCACCCAGCCCCGCCGGGACACCATCCAGCCTCGCCGGGACACCATCCAGCCCCGCCGGCGTTTGAGGCGCGGGGCCCGGGGCGGAGCCCCGATCTTCCAGCCCCGCCGGGACACCATCCAGCCCCGCCGGCGTTTGAGGCGCGGGGCCCGGGGCGGAGCCCCGATCTCCCAGCCCCGCCGGGACACCATCCAGCCCCGCCGGCGTTTGAGGCGCGGGGGCTCGGGGGCAGCGCCCCCGCAACGGCGCCGCACCCACCGCACCCCTACGCCGCCGACCCCGGCGCGGCCCCCCGCGAAGCAGCCGCCCGCAGGGCCCCGGCCGACCGTCCCATCGCCTCCGCATGCGCAGCCCTGGCCTGCGCCAGCACATCCGCCGCCCGCGCAGCGACCCGCGCGGCAGGGTGCCAGCCCAGCAGGTGCCGCCAGATGAGCGGGGTCCCGGCGAGGGGCCGCGTGACCACCCCCGGGGTCACCGGGAACGTGGCCCGGCACAGTCCGACCGCCCGCCCCACCTGCACCAGGTGCACGCAGGAGGCGGTGTCGGTCTCGTACACGCAGGCGGGCGTGAACCCGGCCCGCACACAGGCCGCGGCGAAGCAGTCGCCGAAGCACCCGTCGCCGGGGACGTCCGTCCACGCCTCGGCGGCCAGCTCCGCCAGCTCGATCTCGGTCCGCGGCGCCAGGGCGAGGGGATGGTCCTCGGCCAGCATCACGTGCACGGGGTCCCGCGCCACCTCCATCCAGGCCAGACGCCCCGGCTCGGGCGGCGCGCTCTCCCCGCAGACCCCCACCATCGCGAAGTCCAGTCGGCCGTCGGCGACGCCGCCCGCGACCTCCTTCTCCGACCAGGAGGTGTACGTGGTCACGGGCACGCCGGGCTCCTCGCGGGCGAGCCGGTCCACGAGCCCGCCGAGCAGCGGTCCGTGCGTGCCGCCGAGCCGGTAGCCGTGCGCCTCCTGCCGGGCGAACCGCTGGGCGTCCTCCTGCAGCTCGCACACGGCGGGCAGCAGCACCCTGGCCCGCTCCAGCACCAGCTCGCCGAGCGCGGTGGCCCGTACCCCGTCGCGCCCCCGCAGGAACAGCGTCCCGCCCAGCGCCCGCTCGATGCGTTTGAGCTGCGTACTGAGCGCGGGCTGCGCGAGACCGAGCGCGGTCGCGGCGCGCGTCAGGCTTCCGGCGTCGGCGACGGCCCTGACGATCTTGAGGTGCCTCAGCTCCAGATCCATACGACGAGCTTGGTCCAGACCTGCGCGCATGCGCTACGGGTCGGGCGCATCCAGAATCGTTAATGCTCGTTAGCCGCAAGGGGGACACGACCCTAAGGACAAGAAAATGCACGCACTCGATGTCGACTGGGACCACCCCACCGACCCGCGGCCCGGCCCACGGCTGGACCACGTACGCGCCTACGTGAGCACCGCGGGAGCCGACGGGCACCTCTGGCACGGAGTCCCCACCCTCCTGCTGACCACCCTCGACCGCGCCACCGGCCGCACCGTCCGCACCCCGCTGATCTACGGCCGGGACGCCGACCGCCACATCGTCCTGGCCTCGGCCTACGGCGCCCGGGAGCACCCCCGCTGGTACCGGAACCTCGCCACCCACCCGGAGGTCCGCCTCCAGGTCGGCGCCGCCGCCTTCACGGCACGGGCGCGCACCGCCACGCCCCAGGAACGGGAGGTGTACTGGGAGATGATGACGGCCCTGTGGCCCCCGTTCGAGGACGACCGCGCCGCTGCCCGGCCCCGCGAGATCCCGCTGGTGATCCTGGAGCGCGAGGCCTAACAGGTGGGCGCGGCGACCACGGCGTACGTGCGCCCGTCCGCGCGGAAGTCGCCCAGCGGGACCATGCCGAAGCCGTCGACGTGCACCTTCCAGGACGGCGCGTCCCCGGCTTCGATCAGGGCGACCACGGCTTCGGCACGTTCCGAAGCCGCCGCCAGGGCCATGGTGAACAGCGCCCGCGCCACACCACGCCCCCGGTACGCGGCGCCGACCACGACCGGCCCGTAGAGCAGCCACCGCGACTCGGCCAGCGGCCGCCCCTCCCACTCCAGGACCTCCTGCGCCCGGAGCAGACCCGTGACCGGTGGCGACGCGTCCGCCAGAGCCGCGGGCGCCGACAGTGCGAGCAGCCCCACGATCCGGCCCCCGTCGTCCGCGACCAGCAGCTCCCGCGCGCCGGCCATCCGCCCCAGCACGCCGGCGTCGAAGCGGCCCCGCACCGAACCGTGTTCCGCCCGCCGCCGTTCCGTCAGCGCGTCGTGGTGGTCGGCGGCGAACAGCTCAGCCATGGCGGGCGCATCGGCCTCGGCGGCGTACCGGTACTCCATCCCGCGATCGTGCCACGCCCCCACGGCCGGACCCCGCCGCCGACACCGGGCCTACGGGTGACGCCGAGGCAGTATTGAACATGTTCAACACCTCTGGCACCATGGCTTCCGGTGAACCTGCCGGAGCAGCGGGGTGCGAATCCGCCTGCTCGCGCGACGGGTTGACACGCGACCGGAGGTGGACACCACATGGGCCTGATCTTGCTGCTCATCGCTCTCGTACTCGGCCTCGCCCTCGCCTTCGTGGGCCTGGCCATGATCCTCACGGCGAGCGCGGTCATGGGCGTCGGGACCGTCGCGGTGAGCCGCAAACTGCCGCTCTGGGCAAGGATCACGCTGCTGCTGACCGCTGCCGCCGCTCCGGCGGTAACGCTGGCGAGCAGCCTCGGATCCTGGGCCGCCTGGCAGCTGGGCGCTTCGGCGCCGCCGTTCCTCGCGACGGTCGCGGCAGGAGCCGCCGTGTTCGCCTTCGAAGCCCACAAGCGCCGTGCGCCCGGGACCCCGGCGCGGGCATGGCCGGTCCGCCACGCACCGGCCGCCGGTCGCTGACGACGCGCGACGCGCGGCTCACGGCTCACGGCTCACCCGTGGTCGTAAACGGTCACTTCCACGTCCCCGGCGCACAACGCCGCGGTGATCAGCGGCTCGACACGCGACCACTTGCCCCCCGCGAGCCCACACCCGATGCGCGGCATGTGCACACTCGCCCCGAGCTCGACGGCATGGCCGGCGAGCGCGCTGAGGCACCGCTCCACGGCGTCGTAACGAATGGGCGGCCCCCCGCTCCCCGTCCGTACGCCGCGCTGACCGATCATGTTGGCCACCCACACGTCGGGCTTCACCCGCACCAGTTGCACCGCGCCCAGCCCGAAGTCGTTCCCGCTGCGCCCCCGATGCCAGGCCCGGAACGCGGCCTCGGGCTCGGCCCACCGCTTCGAAACGGCCAGCACGAAGCCCTTCCCCCATCCCCCGATGTCATTGCAGACGTGCGCGATGACCTTGGGCCCCTTGGCCTGGGGATTCGTCGCGTCCCCGGCGATGATCCTTATCGGTTTCATGCCCGAAGGCTACGCAGAACGAATTTACGGTCCGGCCCACCGGGCGGGGTCGGCACCGGGGGCCGCGGCCGCACAAGGCAGAACAACCGGGCGAAGCGAGGCCGGAACCACCACGGCGGCCATGGCGACGGGAGCCGACCGGACGGCGCCTCAACCGAGAGCGCGACCCCGCAGACGCGAGCCGGCGCGCCGGCGCCGGAAATCCGCGGCGGCCGCTCCGGGAAGGGGAGAACGAGACGGGCGGGGTCGGAATCTCGCGCGGCGGCTTCGGGAGGGCCGATCCACTCGGGCGGGATCGGTGATGCGGGTGGGGTTTCCCGTCAGTCTCATCGTCTCTCCGGGTCGGGCCGGTCCCTCAAGGGCGCTCCTCCTACGTCGTCGCGTCGCTACGCGATGGCCTCCGGCCACCCTTGACCGACCGGCCCGCCCCGGACATCCGAAGACTGGCGGGAAACCCCCAAAAGAACGAGCCGGACGACACTTCCAGGGACGGGGCGATCACAGCTGCCTGACCGGATCCGGGCGGGCACGACCGAGAGACGAGCCCATCCAGACCCGAGCCCTGGGCGGTGGGCGCAGCAAATCGCTACGCGCTCCTCATCCCTCAGCGTCCGACGACCGTCCTGGGCTGGACATAGGCCGCCCACCCTCGTGGGCCTTCTCCCTCACGCGTCCGACGACCGTCCTGGGCCGGTCATAAGCCGCCTCAGATCACTACGCGCTTCTCCAAGACCGCGACAAGCGGCCGGTTGAGGGTTGATGGGGCTGCCAAAGGGGGCTGCCGGCCCATACCTCGGCTAATCCGTAGTGGAACCGGGTCAGCACCAACACGACACCACAAACCAACTGTCAAACAGGGGCAATTGGTGCAAGCTGTCGGCCTTCCAGACCACCCTCGTGCACTGACCCGTATCCACGACGAAATAGCCGCAATCCCACGCCCTTCCACCCCAGCCAACAACCAAGACCCACCCGACACGAACCCACGACGCGTCCGGGCAGACGGACCGGCCGCCAGCCGCCGTCAAAGAAGAGCGCCCCCTGGGTAGGGGCGGCCCATGACCAGCCACAGACAGTCGCCGGACGCCCAGAGATGAAGAACCCCCACGGGGGTGGGCGGCCTATGCCCAGCCCCGGCCGGTCGTCGGACGCAGGTCGAGGACCGGATTGAGGAAGCCGTGGGCGGCCTATGCCCAGCCCAAGACGGGCGTCCGACGCTGAGACGTGAGGAGCGCGTAGCGATTTGGCGCGCCTCCCCCGACCCGGGCTGTGGTCTGGGTGGGCTCGTCTCTCGGTCGGCCCCAGGCCCGACCCGGCCCGGGTTCTCCGACCTGCCCGTCCCTGGCTTGATGGTCCGGCTCGTTCTTTTGGGGGTTTCCCGCCAGTCTTCGGATTTCCGGGGCGGGTCGGTCGGTCAAGGGTGGAGCGCAGCGACATCGCGAAGCGACGCGACCGAAGGGAGCGCCCTTGAGGGACCGGCCCGACACGGAGAGACGATGAGACTGACGGGAAACCCCACCCGCGTCACCGATCCCGCCCGAGGGGATCAGCCCTCCCGAAGCCGCCGCCCGAGATTCCGACCCCGCCCGCCCGATCTCCGCCCGCCCGGTCCCCGCCCGCCCGGTCCCCGCCCGCCGCAGCCGCCACACCACCCCACCCCGGCCGAGGGGCAGCCGCCCTCCGGAGCCGCCGCCCCAGGTTCCGGAGGGCGGCCGCCCCCGCCGCGCCGCCCTCAGAGGTACTCGCGGGCGAACTCCACCGCCCACTCCACCGCCGCCAGGGGGACGCTGCCCGAGTGGGGGTCGATGGTGAGGCGGGCCGATTCCCAGTCCTGGTCGTGTTCGCGGAAGATCGCGAAGCAGGCCTCTTCCAGGGCTCCTTCCGGCCTGACCCGGAACTCGATCGCCCGGTCGTCGCCATCCGTGCCGACCGTGGCGATCTCCATGTCACCGACTACGAAAACCACTGTCCCGCGCTCCTCAGTTGCCGCTGCACACGCACACCAGCAGGACGGACGCGATGCCCATCGCCCCTGCCGCCATGAGGGCGCCCGCCACAGCGACGACGACCGTGCCGACCCGTTCCGTGCGGCGGCGGTAGTCCGCCGGTTTCCACTCGCCCTGGTTCATGCAGCCCAGCCTCCGCCGCGCCACCGGCGTCCACATGAGTGCGCGTACTCATGTGGGGTACTCATGCGGCCTACCCCGTCACCCCCGATCCAGCCGACCACCTGGGGTGACGAGCGCAACACCAGGTGCTCGCGCAGGCCGGCGACCCACTCATTCCGCAGGTCGGAACGGGGACACGGCCCGGGATTCCAAGGGGGGACCACTCCCCTACCCACTCATTGCCCGAAGTGGGACAAATTACCCCTGGACCTCTCTTCGAAAAGACACGTCAAGCCCGCACCCGGGCCCGTAAGCTCCCGTCATGCAGGTGATCCAGTCAACCAAACTCGCCAATGTCTGTTACGAGATCCGCGGCCCCGTGCTCGAAGAGGCGATGCGGCTCGAAGCAGCAGGTCATCGCATCCTCAAGCTCAACACGGGCAACCCCGCGGCCTTCGGCTTCGAGTGCCCTCCGGAGATCCTTGAGGACATGCTCCGCAACCTGGGTACCGCCCACGGTTACGGTGACGCGAAGGGGCTGCTCTCCGCGCGCCGCGCGGTCATGCAGCACTACCAGACCAAGGGCATCGACCTGGACGTCGAGGACATCTACCTCGGCAACGGCGTCTCCGAGCTGATCCAGATGTCGATGCAGGCGCTGCTCGACGACGGCGACGAGGTCCTGGTCCCCGCGCCGGACTACCCGCTGTGGACCGCCTCCGTGTCCCTCGCCGGCGGTACGGCCGTGCACTACCGCTGCGACGAGCAGTCGGACTGGATGCCCGACCTCGCCGACATCGAGCGCAAGGTCACCGATCGCACCAAGGCGATCGTCATCATCAACCCGAACAACCCGACCGGCGCCGTCTACGACGAGGAGATGCTGCGCGGGCTCACGGACATCGCGCGCCGCCACAACCTGGTCGTCTGCTCGGACGAGATCTACGACCGGATCCTCTACGACGGCGCCGTGCACCACAACACCGCCGCCATCGCCCCCGACCTGCTGACGCTGACGTTCAACGGGCTCTCGAAGAACTACCGCGTCGCCGGCTACCGGGCCGGCTGGATGGCGGTCTGCGGCCCCAAGAAGCACGCCACCTGCTACATCGAGGGCCTGACGATCCTGGCCAATATGCGTCTGTGCGCGAACATGCCGTCGCAGTACGCTGTGGCCACCGCGCTCGGCGGCCGGCAGTCGATCGAGGACCTGGTACTGCCCGGCGGGCGGATCCTGGAGCAGCGCAACGTCGCGTACGACCTGCTCACGCAGATCCCGGGCGTCACCTGCGTGAAGCCGAAGGGTGCGCTGTACGCCTTCCCGCGGCTGGACCCGTCGGTCTACAAGATCAAGGACGACCGGCAGATGGTCCTGGACCTGCTGCGAGCCGAGAAGATCATGGTGGTGCACGGCACGGGCTTCAACTGGCCCGAGCCCGACCACTTCCGGATCGTGACCCTGCCGAACGCGAAGGATCTGGCCGACGCGGTGACACGGATCGGGAACTTCCTCGACGGCTACAGCCAGCTGTAGCGGCACACGGTGCGACCCGTCGGAATCCAGCCAACGGGTCGCCTCCCGACAACAGGACACAGCTCAACCTTAGAACCGATCCAATGTAAGATGGTTTCCTGACCACGCAGGAGGCCACCTCATGTACGAGCCGCTCCGCACCAAGCCCGTCGTCCGCGCCACGGGCGCCACCCCGGACGACTACCCGCACAGCAGCCGCGGCGAAGCACTGGACATCCAGCTCGCCGGCCACCTCTCGGCCCTGCTCGCCGTCACCGACGAGCTCGGGCTCGACGAGGGCGCCGCCGAGATCGCCGCCCAGGTCGCACGGCTGCGGGGCGCCCGGCCCACCCGTGCGCCGCGCCACGACGCCGCAGACACCGCCGCGCTGCACCAGCGCGCCCACGACCTGGCCGCCCGCGCGCTCCTCGTCGCCGCGTCCCGCGCCGACACCACCGTCGCGATCCTCGCCGCCGAGCGCATGGACGCACACGCCGCCGCCCTGAAGTCCTCGGACCTGGCCGGCGCCCTCTAGACGGCCCCGGTCCGGGGCCGCGGAGGCTCCGGACCGGGCGCCACGCCCTTGCCCGGACACCTGCGGCAGGGGCGAAAATTGGACAGAATCCGGTGCTCCGAACACGATGAGGGCTGCAACACCGCGGCAGCACGGGGGGAGGCCGCTCCACAGGGTCGATCTCCTCCACTCCGCTTCGTCCCCGTTCGAGCATTCTGGAGAGATTCGCCCATGAGCTTCGGCGATCCGAACAACCCCTACGGCCAGCAGCCCCCGCAGGGTCAGCCCGGCTACCCGCAGCAGGCCCCGCAGGGTGTGCCCCCGCAGTACGGCTACCCGCAGCAGCCGCAACAGCCGGGTGCCGTCCCGCAGTACGGCTACCCGCAGCAGACGCCGCCCCCGTACGGCGCGTACCCGCCGCCGGGGATGCACGCGCCGGGCATGCCGGGCATGCCGGGCAGTGGGATGCCGCCGCTGGCGCACTGGGGTCTGCGCGTGGGCGCGACCCTGCTCGACGGTCTGATCATGGCGGGCCCGATGTACGCGCTGACCGGTATCGGCGTGGCGGTCTCCGGCGACGAGTCGGGCGACACGATCGCCGGCATCCTCAGCCTGATCGGCATGCTGTACTTCCTCGGCATGCTGTTCTTCCAGCTGTACAAGGAAGGCACCACCGGCCAGACGTTCGGCAAGAAGATCGTCGGCATCAGCGTGCACCGCGAGCTCGACGGGGCCACGCTCGGCTTCGGCATGGCGTTCGTCCGCAAGCTGGCCCACATCCTCGACGGCGCCGCCTGCTACATCGGCTACCTGTGGCCGCTGTGGGACGAGAAGAAGCAGACCTTCGCCGACAAGGTGTGCAGCACCGTCGTCATCAAGGTGAACAAGAACGGCTGATCGCCACACGGTGAGGTCCGGTGGCGACGTCCCGACCCGGGACGTGTCCTAGGCAGTCGGTGTGAACTCCGCGCCGGCCACCCCGCACCAGGGCACCGTCGCCACCGGCCACACCGGGCCGACCGCCTCCCCGTACTCGGTCGCGCCCGGGGCCACACCCGGGATCTTCACCAGCGCCTGCGCGGCCCGCCGCTGCGGGTCCGCTTCGGCGCTGTCGCGGAACTCCACGGTGACGACGTACGCACCGGGGCCCTCGGCCCGCCCCGTCGCCTCCACCGCGGCCACCACCCGGCGGCTGGCCGGATCGATTCGGCACCCGGTGACCCGTACGTCCTCCACCGCCGCCCGCGGTGGCGCCTGCGGCGGATCTCCGCCGCTCGCCCACACGTACAGACCCAGCGGGGCGAACACCAGCAGCCCGGCCACCGTCACCAGGCCGACCAGCCAGCCCTGCCATTTCAACGTGCTCACGCCCATGCTCCGATCCTCCCGGGCCGCCGCCCCTCCCACCAGCACCCGAGGGCTCACACAGCATTTCGAAGTGGGACCGCCTGGACACCTGACGTTCATTCAACTTGGCGTGGAATGTGGGTTTCCGCGAGCACGCTGCACCCGTGAGACGCATCCTAGGAATCGTCCTGGGTCTGCTCCTGATCGGCGGCGTGCTCTACGTCGTCGCGGTCCAGGGGCAGGATCACCCAGAAGGCACGGCAACGAAGACCGTGCGTGGCGTCATCGGCTCGGAGAAGTCCGAATTCTTCCGCGACCCCGACGTCGTCAAGGCCCTTGCCGCCAAGGGCTACACCGTGAAGACGGAGACCTCGGGATCCTGGGCGATGGACCAACTCGCCCTCAAGGACTTCGACTTCGCCTTCCCCAGCAGCAGTGAACCCGCCAGGGAGGTCGCGGCCGCCGCCGGACTCAAGGGGGCCCAGGAGACCAAGCCGTTCTTCTCCCCCCTCGTCGTCATCGCCCGCCAGGGCGCCGCCCAGGTGCTGGCCGGCAACGGCCTCGCCAGGATGACCGGCAAGAACTCCGGGACCCTGCTCATGGGCCCCTTCCTCAAGGCCTCGGGCGAGGACCGCACCTGGCAGCAGCTGCCCGGCTCCGCGGCCCACGCCGAGCTGACCGGGACGGTGTTCGTCAAGACCACCGACCCGTCCTCCTCCAACTCCGGCGCCCTCTTCCTGGCCGCCACGTCCAACGTGGCGAACGGCAACACGGTGGTCGCGGACGACGCGGGCATCGACCGGACCGCGCCGCTGATGCGCAAGCTGATCTCCGTCCAGGGCGCGCTGGAGCCCAGCACCGACGACCCCTTCCGGGCCTTCATCAGCGGCAGCGGCGAACCGCTGATCCTGGTGTACGAGTCCCAGGTGGCTTCGCTGCTGATGCAGAAGCAGGATCCGGGCGACATGGTCGTGCTCTACCCGGACACCACCGTCAACTCGGCGCACACCTTCGTGCCGCTGACCGAGAAGGCGCGGGAGCTGGGCACGCTCCTCGCCACCGATCCGAAACTGCGCGAACTGGCCGTGCTCCGCGGCTTCCGCCCGCAGGAGGGTGTGGCCGAGTTCGCCGCAGCGACGGCCCCGCACACCGACTACCTCAACACGGGGCTGACCGGCATCCGCCAGGTCGGCACACCCACCGTCAAGATCCTGATGGCGCTGGCCCAGCGCGCCAAGGGCCAGGGGGACACGCCATGACACTGACACCACCCGAGGACACGTCCTTCCGCCTGAGCCCTCCGGAGCCCGTCGCCCCGGTGCGCAAGGAGCAGGCCGCCGGGCTGGTCCCGCTGCAGGACGGCGTGCGCGAGGAGATGGCCCGCCGGGCCGGGGAGTACGTCGGCTCGCTGGCCGCGATCGATTCCCGCTCCCCGGAGTTCGCCCAGCGCATCGGGGAGATAGCCGGCCTCGGCCAGGCCGACATCCGCAGCGCCGCGCAGCAATCCAACCGGATGCTGGAGCGGGCCGTGCGCTCGCTGGGGCCGGACGGCGGTGGCGACGCCCAGGCCCGGGTCGCCGGCTCGCTGGTGGAGCTGCGGCGCACGGTAGAGGACCTCGACCCGCGGGACACGCCCGCCAAAGGGGCCCGCAAGCTGCTCGCGAAGCTGCCGGGCGGCAACCGGTTCCGCGACCACGTGGCGAAGTACGCCTCCTCTCAGGCCACCCTCAACAAGATCGTGGGCTCGCTGCGCAGCGGCCAGGACGAACTGCGCCGTGACAACGCGGCCCTGCACACCGAGCGCTCGCGCCTGTGGGAGACGATGGGCAAGCTCCAGGAGTACGCCGTCCTGACCGAGGCCCTGGACGGCGCCGTCGAGCAGCGGGTCGCCGAGGTGGAGCAGGCCGATCCGGGTGCGGCCGACGCGATGCGCGCGGACGTGCTGTTCCCGGTCCGGCAGAAGCACCAGGACCTGCTGACGCAGCTGGCCGTCTGCGCGCAGGGCTACCTGGCGATGGACGTGGTCCGGCGCAGCAACGACGAGCTGATCAAGGGTGTCGACCGGGCGGCGACCACCACGGTGTCCGCGCTGCGGATCGCCGTGATGCTGGCCTCGGCCCTCGACAACCAGCGCAAGGTGATCGAGCAGGTCGACGCCCTGCGGGGAACGACCGAGGAGCTGATCCGGGGCAACGCGCAGATGCTGTCCACGCAGAGCGGCGAGATCCAGCGGATCGCGGCCGATCCGGCGGTGGGCGCGGAGACCCTGCGGACGGCGTTCGCGCAGATCTACAAGACGCTGGACGCGATCGACACGTTCAAGGTGCAGGCGACGGAGAACATGGCGGCGACGGTGGAGTCGCTGGCCGGGGAGCTGCAGACCGCCTCGGCGTACCTGGCCCGCACCCGCACCGCCGGTGCCCTTGAGGGCGGTGCCCTGTGAGGGCGGCCGGGCGGTCCGTCCCGGGCGCGGCAGGGGTTGTGCCCCGGCCCCCGCGGCCGGGGCGCCGGCTGGCCCGGACGGGCTTCGCGCTCGTCCTCGCCGTGCTCACGGCGGCGACGGCCTGCACCTCCGGCGAGCCCGCCGGGCCCGAGGAGACGGCCTACAAGGAGGGCACCCTGCGGGTGCTGGCCTCCAGCGAGCTCGCGGACATGGAGCCGGTGCTGGAGCAGGCCCGGAAGGCGACCGGGGTCACCGTGAAGCTCACGTGGTCCGGGACGCTGGACGCCGCCGAGCAGGTCGCTTCCGGGCAGGCCGACGGCAAGTACGACGCGATCTGGCTCTCCTCCAACGACTATCTGAGGCTGCGGCCCGAGGCTGCCGGGAAGCTGTCCAGCGAGACGCCGGTGATGTCCTCGCCCGTCGCCCTCGGCGTGAAGCCGGAGGCGCTGGCCCGGCTCGGCTGGAAGCCCGCGGAGGTGACCTGGCCGGCGGTGCACGAGGCGGTCGTCGCCGGGAAGCTGACGTACGGGATGACCGACCCGGTGCGATCCAACTCCGGTTTTTCGGCGCTGGTCTCGGTGGCCTCGGGGCTGTCGGGCGCGCAGGCGGCGCTGAGCGACGCGGACGTGCGGGCGGCCACCCCCCGGCTGAAGGAGTTCTTCGCCGGGCAGAAGCTGACCTCGGGTTCCTCGGGCTGGCTCGTCACGGCGTACGGCAAGCGCGGTGACGTGGACGCGCTGGTGAACTACGAGTCGGTGCTGCTGTCCATGAACCGGGACGCGAAGGGCGCCGGGGCTCCGCTGACGGTGGTCCGGCCGCGCGACGGCGTGGTCACCGCCCACTATCCGCTGACACTGCTGACTTCGGCCCCGGCCGGGGCCCGTGATTCCGGGCGTGCGCTGACGGAGTACCTGCGGGGGCCGGAGGCGCAGAAGGCGATCACCGAGCAGACCTTCCGCCGTCCGGTCGCGGCCGGGGTGGTGCCGGCCGCGGGGCTGGACGCCGAGAAGCGGCGCGAGCTGCCGTTCCCCGGTTCGCGGTCGGTCGCGGACGGGCTGCTGGCCAGCTACGAGAACGAGCTGCGCAGGCCCTCGCGGACGGTGTACGTGCTGGACACCTCGGGTTCGATGAGCGAGGAGGACCGGATCGGGCGGCTGAAGTCGGCGCTCACCGAGCTGACGGGTTCGGGGAGTTCGGGGACCGGGCAGCGGTTCCGGGACCGGGAGGAGGTGACGCTGCTGCCCTTCGGGTCGAAGGTGAAGGGGGTGGACACGCACGTGGTGGAGCCGGGCAATCCGGGGCCGGCCCTGGACGCGATCCGCAGGGACGTGAGGTCGTTGGAGCCGGACGGCGGGACGGCGGTCTACGGCAGCCTGGAGGCGGCGTACCAGCAGCTGGGCAAGGGCGGCACGGACGCGTTCACCTCGATCGTGCTGATGACGGACGGCGAGAACACCGAGGGGGTCGGGGCGAAGCACTTCGACTCCTTCTACGCGGCCCTGCCCGAGGCGCAGAAGCGGACGCCGGTCTTCGCGGTGCTGTTCGGCGACTCGGACCGCAAGGAGCTCACCCACATCACCGAACTGACCGGCGGGCGGCTCTTCGACGCCACCGGGGGGACCGGTTCGCTGGCCGGAGCATTCGAGGAGATCCGTGGCTACCAGTAGGGCGGGCCGGGTCCTTGAGTACCTGGAGTCGAAGAAGAACCTGGCCGGCTCCGCCTGCGGCGTGGCCGGCCTGGGCCTCACCCTCGCCGGGGTGGCGGGTGCGTACTGGCCGCTGGTGGTCGGCGGGCTGTACGGGGCGGGCGCGCTGATCGCACCGCCGGAGCGGACGGCGCCGCCGCCGTTCGATCCGCGTGAGGAGCTCGGTGTCCTGCGCGAGGACTTCGGGCGGCTGCGGGAGTACGTCGCCGGGGTGGAGCTGCCGACGGGGGCCGCGGAGGCCCTCGCGGCTCTGCTGGAGCTGTACGGGGCGCTGCTGGAGCCGGGGTGGGTGGCGGATGTGCTGGTCACCGACCCGGAGGCGGTGCACGCCGTGTCGCGGGCGGTGCGACAGGACGTGCCGGAGAGCGTGGACGCGTACAACCGGACCCGCTGGTGGAGCCGGATGACGCCGGGCGGTGAGTCGCCGGAGCGGCATCTGGAGCGGCAGCTGGGGCTCCTGCGCGAGGAGGCGCAACGCGTAACGGCGGGCCTCCACGAGGTGGAGGCCCGCCGTCAGCAGACGCACACGACCTATCTGGAGGAGCGCGGACGCTCCTGACCGGACGGGTCGGTGCTGCGGTGGGCGCCGCTTGGTCGGGGGCTCCCACAGCGGTGGGACGCCGCTTGGTCGGGGGCTCCCACGTTCATCGGCCCTTCTTCAGGGCGCGTCCTGGCTCAGCCCAGGCGCTCCACGAGTGCGTGGTACTGGTCCCACAGCTCCTTGGGGGTGTGGTCGCCGTAGGTGTTGAGGTGCTCGGGGACCAGGGAGGCCTCGTCGCGCCAGACCTCCTTGTCGACGGTGAGGAGGAAGTCGAGGTCCTCGGCCGGGAGGTCCAGGCCGTCGAGGTCGAGGGCGTCCTTGGTCGGCAGGATGCCGATGGGGGTGTCGACGCCTTCGGCGGTGCCGTCGAGGCGGCCGACGATCCACTTGAGGACACGGCTGTTCTCGCCGAAGCCGGGCCACACGAACTTGCCCGCGTCGTTCTTGCGGAACCAGTTCACGTAGTAGATCTTCGGGAGCTTGGACTGGTCCTTGCCCTTGGCGACGTCGACCCAGTGGCCCATGTAGTCGCCCATGTTGTAGCCGCAGAACGGCAGCATGGCGAAGGGGTCGCGGCGCAGTTCGCCGACCTTGCCCTCGGCGGCGGCGGTCTTCTCGGAGGCGATGTTCGAGCCGATGAAGACGCCGTGGTTCCAGTCGAAGGACTCGGTGACCAGCGGGACGGCGGAGGCGCGGCGGCCGCCGAAGAGGATCGCGGAGACCGGGACGCCCTTGGGGTCTTCCCACTCGGGGGCGATCGTCGGGCACTGGGCGGCGGGGACGGCGAAGCGGGCGTTGGGGTGGGCGGCCGGGGTCTCGGACTCCGGGGTCCAGGCGTTGCCCTTCCAGTCGATGAGCTGGGCGGGCGCCTCTTCGGTCATGCCCTCCCACCACACGTCGGAGCCGTCGGGGGTGAGCGCGACGTTGGTGAAGACGGTGTTGGCGTACATGGTCTTCATGGCGTTGGCGTTGGTGTGCGCGCCGGTGCCGGGGGCGACGCCGAAGAAGCCGGCCTCGGGGTTGATCGCGTAGAGGCGGCCGTCCTCGCCGAAGCGCATCCAGGCGATGTCGTCACCGACGGTCTCGACGGTCCAGCCGGGGATCGTGGGCTCCAGCATGGCGAGGTTCGTCTTGCCGCAGGCGGAGGGGAAGGCGGCGGCGATGTACTTCGCCTCGCCCTCGCCGGCCGGCGGGGTGAGCTTGAGGATGAGCATGTGCTCGGCGAGCCAGCCCTCGTCGCGGGCCATGACGGACGCGATGCGCAGGGCGTAGCACTTCTTGCCGAGGAGGGCGTTGCCGCCGTAGCCGGATCCGTAGGACCAGATCTCGCGGGTCTCGGGGAAGTGCGAGATGTACTTGGTGGTGTTGCAGGGCCACGGC
The DNA here is from genome assembly GCF_008642275.1 of Streptomyces venezuelae. Lineage (NCBI taxonomy): Bacteria > Bacillati > Actinomycetota > Actinomycetes > Kitasatosporales > Streptomycetaceae > Streptomyces > Streptomyces venezuelae. The sequence continues at coordinate 4,705,718 of NZ_CP029189.1, read as the reverse complement.
ACGTCGGCCTGGCCCTCGGCGAGCGGAGCGCCGAGGGTGTGGACGGCCTTGACGAAGAACCCGTCGGTGCCGAGCTCGTCGAGGACGGCCTTGCCCATGCGGGTCATGGTGCGCATGGCGACCGCGACGTAGGCGGAGTCGGTGATCTCGACGCCGATCGCGGAGAGCTCGGAGCCGAGCGGGCCCATGCAGAACGGGACGACGTACATCGTCCGGCCCTTCATGGAGCCGCGGAAGATGCCTTCGCCGCCGGCGAAGATCTCCTTCATCTCGGCGGGGGCCTTCCAGTGGTTGGTCGGGCCCGCGTCCTCCTCCTTCTCGGAGCAGATGAAGGTCCGGTCCTCGACGCGCGCGACGTCGGACGGGTCGGAGGCGGCGTAGTACGAGTTCGGGCGCTTCGTCTCGTCGAGCTTCTTGAACGTGCCCTTGGTGACGAGCTCCTCGCACAGGCGCTCGTACTCGGCCTCGGAGCCGTCGCACCAGACGACGCGGTCCGGCTGGGTGAGGGCTGCGATCTCGTCCACCCAGGAGATCAGGTCCTGGTGAGTCGTCGGGATGGTGGGAGCCGCGTTGTCGCGCGCCACGATTGCTCCTTGTTGAGGGGTGGTTTGGTGTTTGCCCCGTGGGGGCTGCGACCCGGACGCTTCGCGCTCCGCTCATCCGGTGCCGACCGCACTCATCTGATCATCCGGTGGATGTGCGCATATGTCCAGAGGGCCTCTCACGTGAGCATTGCCACGTCCGTCAATCTTCCGTAAAGACCACTAACGGAAACCTACGGACCCGTAGGTAGCATGGCGCGCATGACTTCTGACCCCGCCGCCGTCCCGGCCGCCGAGGCCACACCGGTAGTCGAGGCCCTGGAGGCGGCCGAGACCGCCCTGGAGGAGAAGCCGCTGCTGCGCGGCTGGCTGCACCTCGGGATGTTCCCCGCCGTGATCGTCGCCGGCCTCGTGCTGATGGCCTTCACCGACTCCACCCGGGCCCGCGTCGCCTGCGGGGTGTACATCCTCACGGCCTGCCTGCTCTTCGGGGTCAGCGCGGTCTACCACCGCGGCACGTGGGGGCCGCGCGGCGAGGCCATCCTGCGGCGGCTCGACCACGCCAACATCTTCCTGATCATCGCGGGCACCTACACCCCGCTGACCGTCCTGCTGTTGCCGCCGTCCACCGGGCGGACCCTGCTGTGGGCGGTGTGGATCGCGGCGGCCGCCGGCATCGCCTTCCGGGTCTTCTGGGTCGGCGCGCCGCGCTGGCTGTACACGCCCTGCTACATCGCCATGGGCTGGGCGGCGGTCTTCTTCCTGCCCGACTTCATGCGCACCGGTGGGATCGCCGTCCTGGTCCTGGTGATCGTCGGCGGGCTCCTCTACAGCGTGGGCGGGGTCATCTACGGCATGAAGCGGCCGAACCCCTCCCCCCGCTTCTTCGGCTTCCACGAGGTCTTCCACTCGCTGACCCTCGCGGCCTTCGTCGCCCACTACGTCGGCATCTCGCTCGCCGCGTACCAGCACTGATCCGACTGATCCGACTGGTCCGACTGATCCGGGAGCGGCGGCGGCCGGTGGCCGCGGCCCGCGCGCTCAGCCGGAGTCGGAGCCGGACTCGTGCAGGGCCGCACCGAACAGCCGGTCGGCCAGCTCGCCGAACACGGCGCTCAGCTTCCCGTCGGCGATGTTGTCGGCGTACCCCTGGAACGCCAGCCCCGCCACCGCCTGGACGGCGGGCGTCACGTACTGCGGGCCGACGAGGTCGATGGGGAACGGCTCCCCGGGCGGCCAGGGTCCCGGCCAGTTCTTGGGCCAGGGGATCTTCACATGCGGCGGCGTGGGACACATGTCGTCACCGACCGCCTGCAGGATCTCCCGGGCGTCACGGCCCCCTTGATGCGCCCCGATCGCCGTCTCGGCGACCCCTTTCACCGTCTGCAGGACGGCGATCCGCAGCTGTTCGCGCGGCGGGAGCGGCTGGGGGTTGAGCGCGACGGCCGAGCCACCGTCGAGGGACCGGACCCCTGCCACGCCGGCCACGCCGGCCGCGAACACCGGCCCGTGCGGATTGATCGCATCCCACATCTCGGGCCTGACACGGGCCGCCAGCCGCACGATGCGCGCGGTCTGCGATGCGCTGATCGGACTCGCCATGGTTCGGCCTCCCTGCTCGGGTGACGGCAGCCACACCCCTCCCAGTGTGCGCGGATCAAGAAGGACCGCAACCAGGGCCCGCGACCAGGGCCCCGACCGTCCGGAGGGCGGCGGGGTCCCGGCCCGCCGCCGCGCCCGCAGGAGCGCCGGGGAACCCTCAGGGGCGGGTCCCGCCCAACTGCTCGGCCAGCTCGCCCGGTTCCGTCGTGGGCCGCGCGCAGACGAAGTGCCGGCACACGTACGCCGTCGGAAGGCCCTGCACGAGGGTGCGCTCGGCCAGCAGGGGGAACTCGCCGCCACCGCCGTCCGCCGCCACCGGAAGACCGGCCGCCACCACCGCCCCAGGAGCCGTACCCAGCAACGCGGTCCGGTGCAGCAGCGCCAGCGCCGGGTCTTCCGGATGCCCGACGACCGCCACTTCACGCGGACCGTCCAGGAGCGCCTCGGCCACCGACAGCCCGTGCCCGATGAAGCGCGGCACCCGGGGCCCGAGCGCGTGCACCACCCCGAGCGCCCGTTCCGCCGCCGTACGGTGGGCCGCCGATCCGGTGTGCGCGGCGTACGAGAGCAACGCGCCCGCGGCGGCCGTCCAGCCCGACGGGGCGGCCGTGTCCGTCGGATCCTGCGGCCTGCGGATGAGCTGCTCCGCGTCGTGCGCCGTGTCGTACAGCGACCCGTCCTCGGCGGTGAACCGGTCCATGACCAGGTCGACGAGGAACCCGGCGAACTCCAGCCAGACCCCCTCGCCGGTCACGGACGCGAGCGTGAGGAAGCCCTCCGCCACGTCGCCGTAGTCCTCCAGCACCCCGTCGTTGGTGCCGACCTGCCCGTCCTTGCTGGTGCGCGAGAGCCGGGCCCGGCCGTCCATGTGCACGCGCACCAGCAGATCGGCGGCCTCGGTCGCCCGCTCCACCAGGTCGGGCCGTTCGAAGTACGCCCCGCACTCGGCGAGCGCGGCGATCGCCAGCCCGTTCCACGCGGCGACGACCTTGTCGTCCCGCCCGGGCGCGGGCCGCCGCCCCCGCACGGCCAGCAGCCGCTCCCTGATCCCGGCGAGCCTGCCCGCCTCCACCGCGGGCCCGTCCTGGGGCAGTTGCAGCACGGACGACCCGTGCTCGAAGGTCCCCTCCTCGGTCACCCCGAAGTACCCGGCGGCGAGCGCCCCGTCGTCCTCCCCCAGCACCTCGCGCAGCTGGGCCGGCGTCCAGGCGTAGTAGGCCCCCTCGACGTGCTCGCCGGTCAGCGGGTCCTCGCTGTCGGCGTCGAGCGCGGAGGCGAAGCCGCCCTGGTCGGTGCGGAGCTCCCGGACCATGAAATCGGCGGTCTCCAGGGCGATCCGGCGCGCGAGAGCGGACCCGGTGGCGCGCCACAGGTGGGCGTAGACCCGGCAGAGCAGCGCGTTGTCGTAGAGCATCTTCTCGAAGTGCGGGACCACCCACTCGCGGTCCACGGAGTACCGCGCGAACCCGCCCGCGAGCTGGTCGTAGATCCCGCCGCGTGCCATCGCCTCGCACGTGTCCGTGACCATCTGGAGCGCGCCCTCGGATCCGGTGCGCGCGTGGTGGCGCAGCAGGAACTCCAGCACCATGGACGGCGGGAACTTCGGAGCCCCGCCGAATCCGCCGCGTGCGGCGTCGTAGTCGCGGGTCAGCCCGAGCAGCGCCTGCGCGAGCTCCTCGGGGCCCGGCGTTCCGGCCTTGCCGTAGTCCAACTCCCGCCCGGCCAGGTCCCGTACGATCCGCCGCGCGACCTCGGCGACCTCCTCGGGCCGTCCCGTCCAGGCGGCCTGCACCCCTTCGAGCACCTGCATGAAGGAGGGCATGCCCTGCCGGGGCTCGGGCGGGAAGTAGGTGCCGAAGTAGAAGGGCTCGGCGTCCGCGGTCATGAACACCGACATGGGCCAGCCGCCCTGCCCGGTGGCGGCCTGCACGGCCTCCATGTAGACGGCGTCCACGTCGGGACGCTCCTCGCGGTCCACCTTGATGTTGACGAAGTGCTCGTTCATGTAGGCGGCGGTCGGTTCGTCCTCGAAGGACTCGGACCGGAGCTGGTGGCACCAGTGACAGGAGCTGTACCCGACGCTCAGGAAGACGGGTACGCCCCGCCTGCGCGCCTCTGCGAACGCCTCCGGCGACCACGGCCACCAGTCGACGGGGTTGTCGCTGTGCTGGAGGAGGTAGGGAGAGGTCTCGTTCGCGAGGCGGTTCGGCATGGGATCATCCTGCCGCACCGCGCACGACGCGGACTCGTGGCGGCGCCCTCAGGTCGCCGAATCCACGGGTTGGACACGATCGGCCCACTTCCACACCGGGATCACACGCGAATGATCCCAAGTGCCGCAGCCCTTGCGCCCGGGCCTGATCACCAGACCCGCGAAGACCGAAGTGATCACCTTGCGCTTCTCTTCCAAAGCCATCCCGCCCGACAGCCACCGCAGCCGTATGGGCTCCGGAAGCCTGACCCGGCCCCGCCCGTCCTCCGGGAAGAGGAGCCGTTCGACGGCCTCTTCCACGAGCGGCCCGCTGATGGCACAACGACCGCAGCCACGTCCGGCGGCCCCGTTGCAGACGTAGTTGAACGGACTCCTTCGGCTGCGGCTGCTCGTGGCTCCCATCGAGCTCCCGCACGTGCCTCCCTCCCCCAGCTCTGCCCCGCACCGCAGGAGCCCGCTGGCAAGGTACTTCGGGCCGGCTCTGCGGTCGGTGAGCCGCGGGCTGAGCGGACCCCTGTGCATGAACTGGCTGCCGGGCGCAAAAGTCGCGCAGACCGCCTTCCACTGTTCGGGCGTGACGATGGCCTGCCAGGCTCCGACCACCGGCTCCCCCGTCACCGGATCCGCCAGCAGCTCGCCCCGGTTGCCGCGGAATCCGCAAACGCGCGGGGAAGTGATGATCTGCGTGACCGTCTGCGGGTTGGGACGGCCCCCACGGGTCCCTGTGATGCTGAGCGCGTTCCACTCCCGCGCGACCTGGCCTACGGCCTTGCCCGCGATCCGGTCCTCGATCGCCTTCCGTACGAGCGCGGACTCCACCGGGTGCAGGGTTTTCCGGTCCTCCTGCCATCCGAAGGGCCTGGGACCGCTGTGCGGCAGCCCGTCCATCGCCCGTGACCAGTGCCAGTCCTGCACCCTGCGGCTCCGCGTCCGACCTTCCTCGGCCGCTGCTTGAAGGGACTCCGCACCCTGGAGGAGGCCCGTCTTGCTGTACGGGTCGCGCAGGCCGTCCCGGTCGACGTACACCCGCCCGGGTTCGCTCGTCAGCGCCGCCATGAAGCGGATGAAGTCCTCCGGCCTGCGGTACAGCCGGTCGTCGGCGACCGCGACGACGCCCATCAGCGGTCCGGCGACGAAGGCGTGTCCACGGTGGAGGTCGGCGAGCAAGTGGTCGAAGGCCGGGCGCTGCCGGTCGTCCTTCGTGGCGGTGCGCGCGCTGTCCGTGTACGTCGCGACGACGACACAGCCGTACTGTGCGGCGGTGCCTTCGTTGATGCGGTGCTGGTGCCGTACGCCGCGTCCCTCCTGTCGCGGTGCGTCCTGCGACGTACGTGCGTAGGACGCGACCGGAATGCGGCCGCCCTCGGTCTCGTGCGGCTTGGAGTCCATGGCGCCCCCTCATCTTCGAGCTCGTGTCCGATGTTCGCTTCAACGAGCGAAGCGATGGTCGGGTTACGACATCACTGCCGTTTCAGGAGCGGGGCCAGGTCGGCGGTCCAGGTGTCGCGGGTGGCGGTCCAGGTGCGGGGGCAGTCCGCGCGGGGCGGTGTCGCGAGGTCCGGGTGGCGGGCGGGGGCCGCGCCGTAGACCGCGCAGCGGTGGGACTCCGCGCGGGCCGGGTCCGGGGCGTGGTCGTCGTCGGGGTCGGGGGCGGGGTCCCGCGCGGGATCGGCCGCCGCCGCGAGGTCGTAGGCGCGGGCGGCGGTCAGCAGCGCGTGGTCGCCCCGCGGGTCGCGCAGGAGCATCAGCTGGGCGAAGCGGTCGGCGGCGTCCTCCTCGGCACGGCCCCGGTCGCGGACGGGGAGGTCCAGGGCGTCGACGAGGGCGTGGCCCGCCTCGTGGTGGAGGGTCTCCCGGACGACCTCGGAGAGGGCTTCGTCGGCCGGGCGGCCGTCGGCCTCCTCGAACAGGTGCCGGTCCTCCGTGAGGTCGTCGTAGCAGAGCTCGATGCGGTGGGTGCCGGGGTCGTAGCCGCTGCCCTCGCCCGCGCAGGAGCGGGCGACGACCGTGATCCGGTAGGGGACGTCGAGGTAGGCGTTGAGGTCGGCGGTGACGCGCTCGACGAGCTGCGACCGCTTCAGGAAGCCGGCGCTGTCGCGGTCGGCTTCGGCCGGTTCCTCGTGCCGGGGTACGAACCCGCGGTCGGGCGGCGCTGGTTGACATCCGGCGAGGGCCGGGAAGAGTGTCGTCGCGCACACGGCCGACACGAGAGCGGTGCGTAAGCGAGGGAGCGTCATGTTGCCCTCCGAATATGTCAGTTGACTGATTCCGACCCGACTGTAGGAAAGAGTGCGCACTTCCCTCTGAAGTAGCTCAGATTCCCTCGCGCTCGGCGTGGTCCCGCAGGACACTTGGGGCTCGTTGCCGGAGCTCTCTGAGGGGGATGCCGATGCGGGACAGCCATCGCGGTGATGCCGAGCGGCTGTTGGAGCGGGCCGTGGACGACGCCGCGCAGCGGGGAACGGGCGCGGGCGTCGACCGGGCGACACTGCTGGCTCGGGGCCGGGAGGCGCTGGACGCGCTCGCCGCGAGTGCGGCGCCGGAGTACGAGGCGTACGTACGGGCTCTGGACGAGGCGGCGGCCGGGGACCAGTCGCTCGGCGAGGCCTTCCGGCGGGGTGATCACTCCACGGCGTTGCTGGTGACGGCGGTCGCTGCGGCCACGGCGGTGGGCGCGGACTTGTCGCTGGGGGTCGCGGCGGGTACGGCGCTGACCGCGGGGGCCGTGGTGGGGATCTCCGGGGCGGTGGCGACGGTGGCGAAGGTGACGGCGCTGCACCTGCCGGCCGCGAACCGGCGGGCCGGGGAGCGGGGCCGGCCGGGCGGGCCGGAGCAGTTGAAGCTGCAGTGGCTGTCGGCGCTGGAGGTACGCGGGATACGGCCGTTCCTGGAGCAGCAGCGTGCGGTGGCAGCGGCGGCGCGGGCGGCCCGGCCCGTGGCCCGGCCGGCGGTGGCGCGGCCCGCTCCGCGGCTGCGGGGTGCGGACCGCAGCGCGGAGGCACGGCGGCGCAGTGCGCTGGAGCACTCCTTCGGGCAGCTGCCGGATCCGGTGGAGGGGTTCGCGGGGCGGCGCTCCGAGCTGACGCGGATCGCGCAGTGGGTGCAGGCGGCCCGGGCGAGCACGGAGACGCGGCCCGTGGTGGTGGTGCTGCACGGTGAGCCGGGGGTGGGGCGGACGGCGCTGGCGCTGCGGGCGGCGCACGCTCTGCGGGACCAGTTCCGGGGTGCGTGCGTGGTGGACCTGCGGGGCGGTTCCGCCGGGGAGGTGTCCGGGGAGGCTCCGCTGGCCACCCGGGAGGCGCTGTTGCACCTGATGAACCGGCTGGGTGCGCCGCGCGAGCAGTTGCTGTTCCGCGAGGGCGCGTCGGCGGAGCAGCAGGTGCGGCGCCTGGGCGAGCTGTACCACCTGCATCTGCAGGGGCTGCCGGTGACGGTGCTGCTGGACGACGCGGTGGACGCGGCGCAGGTGCGGACGCTGGTTCCGGAGCGTTCGGAGAGCCTGGTGCTGGTGACGGCGCGGGAGCCGCTGGAGCTGCCGCCGGATCTGGCGGCGTGGGTGTACCAGCTGCCGGTGGAGCGGCTGGCGCCGCAGGAGGCGGCGGAGCTGCTGCGGGCGGTGCGGGCGGATCTCACGGAGGAGGCCGTCGCCGCTGCGGTGGAGCTGGGCGGCGGGCTCCCGCTCGCGCTGCGGTTGCTGGCTCCGTCGGCGGGCGGGGACAGGGCCCCGGGCGGCGGTGCGGCGGCCCCGGTGGAGGCCGGAGTGGAGGCCCCGGTGGAGGCCGGGCACCTGGCCGGGCACCCGGCAGCGCACCCGGCTGCGCACCCGGTGGAGGCGGCGCTGCGCGCGGCGGACGCGCGGCTGTCCGAACCCGCCCGGCAGCTGCTGCGGCGGCTGCCGCTGGCCGGGCGGGCGTCGCTGGGCGCCGCGGCGGCGGCCGCGCTGGTGGACGTACCGGAGGCGGCGGCGCTGCGGACGCTGGAGGAGCTGTGGGAGGCCGGGCTGATCGAGCGGGTGCGCGGCCGGCGGTTCCGGATGCACGACGCGGTGCGTACGTACGCGGCGGCGCGGTCGGTGGCGGACGAGGACCGGGCGCAGGCCGCGGCGGCGCACGAGCGGCTGATCCGCGACTACGCGCGGCTCGCGGACTCGGTGATCCGGATGGTCGACGGGAAGATGTCGACGCGGGCGAACACGTTCCTGAAGGGTCCCGTCGGAGGGCACGGTTTCACCTCGCTGGACGCGGCCCTGCGCTGGCTGGACGACGAGTCGAGCTTCATCACGGCGGCGCTGCGGCATTCGGAGGGCGTGGACCAGCAGGCGGTGCTGGACCTGCTGGGCGCGCTGTGCGATTTCTGCCTGCTGCGCGGGGACCTGTACCGGCTGGGTGAGATCGACGAGCTGACGCAGGTGGTCGCGGCGGGTCAGAACGGGCCGAAGGGTCAGCAGGGGCGGCTGGTGCGGTCGGTGCAGTGGCGTACGGGTATCGCGGCGCGCCAGCTGGGCGAGCTGGACAAGGCCCGCACCACGCTGACCTCGGTGGTGGACCAGTACATGGAGGCCGATCAGGAGGCGGCGGCCGCGATGGCCCTGATCTCCCTCGGGATCACCTTGCACCACCAGGGCAACCTTCCGGAGGCGTCGGTGCGGATCCGGGAGGCGCTGGTGCTGCAGGAGCCGCCGGAGCTGGCGGGTGACCGGGCCTGGGGTCTGCACGCCCTGGCGGCGGTGGAGCGGGACCGGGCGCGGCTGGCGGAGGCGGCGCGGCTGCTGGAGACCTCGCTGGCGCTGCACCGGGAGAACGAGAGCGTGCACGGGGAGGCGTGGGCGCACTTCCAGCTGGGTCAGGTGCACCTGCGGTTCGGGGACGTGGAGCGGGCGGAGGTCGAGCTGCGGCTGGCCCTCGACCTGTACGGGCGTACCCGTGACGACCGCGGTGAGGCCTGGGCGCTGACCCAGCTGGGGCGGGCCCGGGTGGTGGACGGGGATCCGGGGCCGGCGGCGGACGGGCTGCGGGAGGCGCTGGCCCGGCACCGGGAGGCGGAGGACGCGCGCGGGGAGGCCTGGACGCAGTACTACCTCGGGCAGGCGCTGGAGGTGGGCGGGGAGCGCGACGAGGCGGTGCGGGAGCTGGAGCGGGCCCGGACGATGTTCTCGCGGATGCGGGACGTGTACGGGCTGGCGTACGCCCGCCACCACTCGGGCCGGGTGACGCGGGACCAGCGGGCGGCGCAGACGGGGAACCTGCGCAACTCCGGTTTCGCCCGTCAGCTGCTGGTGGACGCGCGTGCGGACTTCCGGCGGATCGGTCTGGCGCACGGCGAGGCGTGGACGTGTCTGGAGCTGGCGGTGGTCGACGCGGGCAACGGGCGGCTGTCGCAGGCGCTGGGGCTGTGCGAGGAGGCGGTGCGGCTGTTCATCGCGTACGGGGACCGGCGCGGGGAGGACTGGGCGCGGTTCCTGCGGTGCACGATGCTCCCGTACGCGGTGCCGGCCGCGCCGGAGGAGGCGCGGGCGGAGCTGGGGCGCCTCGTGCAGGCGCCGCATCCGGCGCGGGACGGCCGGCTGGAGGACTGCCTGGAGACCTACTCGGTGATCCTGGGGCGGGGGGTGGATCCGGCGGAGGGCTGGCAGGCGTGGCGGCTCGGCCTGGTACCGGACCTGCACGCGCGGGAGGTCATGGGCGTGCCCCGGACCTGACCCGGCTCGGCGGACCACGGCTGACCATGGCGGACCACGGCGGCCCCGCCCCTCCCGTCCCCGCCGCTCCCCCGCCGGTTCGCGGGGCGGCCGACGGGCCGGGCGGGCGCGTAACAGGGCGGCCGACGGACCGGCCGGGCGCGTGACCGGCCGGGCGCGCGCGGGAGCCGCCGCCCCCACGGGGGCGGCGGCGTTCACGCGGAGGTCCTGCCCGGCCCTACGGGGCCCGTGTGCCGTCCGCGCCGGGGGCGGCCGGCTCGGGGGCTTCCTCGAAGTCCACCCGGCCCATGTGCCGGTTCATGGACTTCATCAGGGCCCACACGCCGACGGCGAGGGCCGCGAACACGACGAAGCCGAGGAGGCCGGGCGTCACCTTGTTCTTGTCGAAGGTGTCACCCGCCAGCGGAAGGAGCTGGGTCAGTGCTGCCTGCGTAGCGCTCATAGCTACGCATTCTCCCGGATGCCCGCGAAGAGGTCGGACTCGGGGAGGGAAGTGTCGACGAGCGACTTCGCGAGCTCGTACTCCTCGGTGGGCCAGACCTCCTTCTGGATGTCCATCGGGACGCGGAACCAGCCGCCGTCCGGGTCGATCTGCGTGGCGTGCGCGATGAGCGCCTTGTCACGGATCTCGAAGAAGTCGGCGCAGGGCACGTGGGTGGTCAGGGTCCGCTCCTTGCGCTCGAACTCCTTCCACCGCTCCAGCCACTCCCCGTAGGGGGACTCCAGGCCGCGCGCGAGCAGCGCCTCGTGGAGGGCGATGGTGCGCGGCTTGTTGAAGCCCTGGTTGTAGTAGAGCTTCTGCGGCTGGTAGGCCGGGCCGTACTCGCTCTCCGGGTACTTCTCGGTGTCGGCCGCGCTGTCGAAGGCCAGCATGGAGATCGTGTGGGTCATGATGTGGTCGGGGTGCGGGTAGCCCCCGTTCTCGTCGTAGGTGGTGATGACCTGCGGCTTGAACGCGCGGATCTTCTTCACCAGCTCGCCGGCGGCCTCGTGGACGTCCGCGAGCGCGAAGCAGCCCTCGGGCAGCGGGGGCAGCGGGTCGCCCTCGGGGAGACCGGAGTCCACGTAGCCGAGCCATTCCTGCTCGATGCCGAGGATGTCGCGTGCCTCGTCCATCTCCCTGGCGCGGACCTCGTGGATGTTCTCCTCGATGTACTTGTCGCCTTGGAGCTTGGGGTTCAGGATCGAGCCGCGCTCGCCACCGGTGCAGGTGACGACCAGCACGGGGATCCCCTCGGACACGTACTTGGCCATGGTGGCCGCGCCCTTGCTCGACTCGTCGTCGGGGTGGGCGTGGACGGCCATCAGTCGAAGCTGCTCGGTCAAAACAGGATCCTCTGCGATTCGGCGCGACACTCAGCTCCTATAGTGACCGAACTGGGGGGCGGAAAATTCCAGGGGTGACCGAGCCGTCCCCGGCGAGAGGAACGATCATGAGCGCGGTGCGCGAGGGACTGCCCGAGGGCCGGTACGGCCGGTCGGCGGACGAGCGTGCGGACCGGAAGCTCAAGATCATCGGATCGGTGCTGGGCGTGGCGCTGCTGGGCGTGGTCGGCTGGATCGGCTGGGACTACGTCGCGGGACAGAGCGTGAGCGCCGAGGTGATCAAGTTCCAGGTGATTTCGGACACCGAGGTGAAGGTTCACCTGGAGGTCCGCAAGGACTCCTCGGTCACCGGGGTCTGCTCGCTGAGCTCCCAGAACGAGGCGCACGCCGAGGTGGGCCGCGCCGACTTCACCTTCGCCCAGGACCGGTCCAGGGTGGACGAGATCGTCACCCTGAAGACCACCGGCCGGGCCACGATGATCGAGCTGATCGGCTGCCAGTCGGCGCCTTCCGCCGGCTGAGGTCCGCAGAGGGTTGAAGTGGCGCCTCACGAGGCAATGAGCCTCTGGGGTCCTCCCCCTTTTCTTCCCGAATTGTTAGGCTCGTGGTTTCGTCCGCCGACGGCGGCCTGTAGTCCCCTGTACCGACGAGGAGCACCCGTGACCCAGACGAGCGAAAGCGTCACCTGGCTGACCCAGGCGGCGTACGACCAGCTGAAGGCGGAGCTGGACTACCTCTCTGGTCCCGCCCGCACGGAGATCGCCACCAAGATCGCAGCCGCCCGCGAGGAGGGCGACCTGCGTGAGAACGGCGGCTACCACGCGGCGAAGGAGGAGCAGGGCAAGCAGGAGCTCCGGGTCCGCCAGCTCACGCAGCTCCTGGAGAACGCCAAGGTCGGCACCGCGCCCGCGTCCGACGGCGTGGTGGCCCCCGGCACGCTCGTCAAGATCGCCTTCGACGGCGACGAGGACGACACCATGGAGTTCCTGCTGGCCTCGCGCGAGTACGCGTCCTCGGACTTCGAGACGTACTCCCCCCAGTCCCCGCTGGGCAGCGGTGTGCTGGGCAAGGCGATCGGCGAGGACGCCGAGTACGAGCTGCCGAACGGCAAGAAGGCCTCGGTCAAGATCCTGGACGTCAAGCCCTTCACCGGCTGATCACCCTCGGTCACCGTTTTTCGTGACCGAGCGGAGCGCGATGCCCGGCCGGACTCTCCCGGCCGGGCATCGCGCGTTCCGGGTCGGGTCTCAGCCGTCCGCCCCGCGGTACTTGCGGACCGCGAGCGTGCGGAAGAGCAGAATGATCAGGGCCGACCAGATCAGCGAGGCCCAGACCGGGTGGACCATCGGCCAGGCGTCGGACGGGGAGACGCCCGGGTTCCCGAAGAGCTCGCGGCAGGCCTGGACGGTGGCGCTGAACGGGTTCCACTCGGCGATGGGCTGGAGCCAGCTCGCCATGTTCTCCGTGGGGACGAACGCGTTGGAGATGAACGTGACGGGGAACAGCCAGATCAGTCCGCCCGAGGTGGCCGCCTCCGGAGTCCGTACGGACAGCCCGATCAGGGCACCGATCCAGGAGAACGCGTACCCGAGCAGGAGCAGCAGGGCGAAGCCGGCCAGCACCTCGCCGGCGCTGGTGTGGGTGCGCCAGCCGACGAGCAGGGCGACCATCGCCAGCACCACCATGGTCAGGGCCGTCTGCATCAGGTCCGCCAGGGTGCGGCCGGTCAACACGGCGCCACGGGCCATGGGCAGCGACCGGAAGCGGTCGATCAGCCCCTTGTGCATGTCGTCGGCGATGCCCGCGCCGGCGCCCGCGGTGGCGAAGGTGACGGTCTGGGCGAAGATGCCGGCCATCAGGAAGTTCCGGTAGTCGCTGGCGCTGGTCGAGCCGCCGATCATCATCGAGCCGCCGAAGACGAAGCTGAACAGCACCACGAACATGACCGGCTGGATCAACCCGAAGATCAACATCTCGGGAATCCTGCTGAGCCTGATGACGTTCCTCTTGGCGATCACCAGGGAGTCGTTCACGCTCTGGACGACTCCGCCGCGCGGACGGGGCGCCGCGAGTTCGCGGTGCGGGGAGGCGCCCGGGGTCGGGGAGGTGAGGGTCACTTCGCCACCTCCTTGCGGGCCGCCTTGCGGTCCTTGGCGCCGGGAGCGGCCGGCGTGTCGCCGTTCTCGTCCGCGGTGCGTTCCGCGGCGTGCCCGGTCAGGGAGATGAACACGTCGTCGAGGGTGGGACGGCGCAGGCCTATGTCGTCGATCTCGATGCCCCGGCCGTCGAGTTCGCGGATGACCTCGGCGAGCAGCTTGGCGCCGCCCGACACGGGCACGGTCAGTTTGCGGGTGTGCTCCTCGACCGTGGTCTCGCCCTTGCCGAAGCCGGCGAGCACCTCGCGCGCGGTGGTGATGTGCTGCCGCTCGTGGACGACGACCTCCACGCGCTCGCCGCCGGTACGGGCCTTGAGCTGGTCGGAGGTGCCGCGGGCGATGACCTTGCCGTGGTCGACCACGCAGATGTCGTGCGCGAGGTGGTCGGCCTCCTCCAGGTACTGGGTGGTCAGGAGCAGGGTGGTGCCGCCTGCGACCAGTTCCTGGATGATGCCCCACAGCTGCTGGCGGTTGCGGGGGTCGAGTCCGGTGGTCGGCTCGTCCATGAACATCACGGGCGGGCTGACGACGAGGGCGGCCGCGAGGTCCAGGCGCCTGCGCATGCCGCCGGAGTACGTCTTGGCGGTGCGGTCCGCCGCGTCGGAGAGGTTGAAGCGTTCGAGGAGCTCGGTGGCCCGGGCCTTGGCCGCCTTGGCCTTCATCTGGTAGAGCTGGCCGACCATCTGGAGGTTCTCGCGGCCGGTCAGGTACTCGTCGACGGCCGCGAACTGGCCGGACAGGCCGATGGCCCGCCGGACCTCGTTGGGGTGCTTGAGCACGTCTGTGCCCGCGACGACGGCCTTTCCGCTGTCGGGCCGCAGGAGGGTGGTCAGGACACGTACGGTCGTGGTCTTGCCCGCGCCGTTCGGGCCGAGCAGACCCAGGACGGTGCCTTCGGGGACATCGAGGTCCACGCCGTCGAGAGCCCGTACATCGCCGAAGGTCTTGACCAGACCTTCGGCGTAGATAGCGCCTGGCATATGGATTCTCCCAGTGAATCGGGCCAGTAGAATCAGGATGTTCAGGGCATTTCTAGGCAAATCCTATGGGTGCCGGGCAGGTCCTGCTCGGCCGAACGGGGGATGTCCCGGGACGGCCGTGAAGTCGGGGACGTCCCCTGGGGGTGTCCGCCTAGCTCATCACCTTGTATCCCGCGCCGTGCAGGGAACGCGCGACTTCCGCGCAGTGCTCCGGGCCCTTCGTCTCCAGGTGCAGCTCCACCTCCACCTCCGTGAGCCCCAGCCGCGGGTCGGTCCGCATATGGCTCACGTCCAACACGTTCGCATCCACCACTGACAACACCGCCAGGAGCCCCGCCAGGGCGCCCGGCCGGTCGGCCACGCGCAGCCTCAGGGACAGGTACCGGCCCGCCGCCGCCATGCCGTGCCGCAGGATCCGCTGGAGCAGCAGCGGATCGACGTTCCCGCCGGACAGGACGGCCACCACCGGTCCGCCGCCGTACAGTTCGGGTTCGGCGAGCAGGGCCGCGACCGGACTGCACCCGGCCGGTTCGACCACCAGCTTGGCCCGCTCCAGGCACAGCAGCAGGGCGCTGGACAGGGCGTCCTCGGAGACCGTACGGACGTCGTCGACGAGCTCGGCGATGATGTTGAAGGGGACGTCGCCGGGGCGGCCGACCTTGATCCCGTCGGCCATCGTCATCGGTTCGTCGACCGAGACCGGGTGCCCGGCCCTGAGCGAAGGCGGGTACGCGGCCGCGCCCGCCGCCTGCACCCCGATGACCCGCACGTCCGGCCGCAGCGCCTTCACGGCGACCGCGACACCGGCCGCGAGACCGCCGCCGCCGATCCCGACGAGGATGGTCCGCACCTCCGGGCACTGTTCCAGGATCTCCAGGCCGACCGTGCCCTGGCCCGCGATGACGTCGCGGTGGTCGAAGGGGTGGATGAACACCGCGCCGGTGCGGTCCGCGTACTCCTGGGCCGCCAGGAAGGTCTCGTCGACGACCTGCCCGTGCAGGCGTACGTCGGCTCCGTAGTCCTGGGTCGCGGCCACCTTCGGCAGCGGCGCCCCGACCGGCATGAACACGGTCGAGCGGACCCCGAGCAGCGAGGAGGCCAGCGCCACGCCCTGGGCGTGGTTGCCCGCGCTCGCGGCGACGACACCGGCGGCCCGCTGCTCGGGGCGCAGGCCGGCGATGCGTACGTAGGCGCCGCGGAGCTTGAAGGAGCCGGTGCGCTGGAGGTTCTCGCACTTGAGGTGGACCGGGGAGCCGGTGAGCGCGGAGAGGTGCCGGCTGCCCTCCATGGCGGTGACCCGCGAGACGCCCGACAGCATCTTCTGGGCCCCCCGGACGTCGTCGAGGATGACCTGGGGGACGGGCTGGGGCACACGGTAGTTCATGCCGCCAGTCTCGCAGCCCCGGCGGGAGCGGGCTCCGTGCCGCGGACGGGAACGCCGCGGAGGGTGCGGACGGGGACGCGGGAGGGGGCGCGGGCGGGGACGCAGGAGGGCGTACGGAAAGAGGCGCGGGAGAGTGCGCGGGAGGGGCGATATCTCGCCATCCGGGACACCGGCGGCGCGGGGGGCCGAACCGGCCGCACCAGTTCTCGTACGAGGCGTACGAGCCGCCGCACGGCCGCGTACTCTGTCCCCCAACCTTGTCGGACCCACGCGAAGAGAGCCCACGGCCATGCCTTCCACCCCGGCCAATTCCGATCTGCCCGCGGCGCCCGAAGCGCCCGCCGGAGCCGGTCTCCTCGACGCGCTCCAGCACCAGGTGGCGGTCTTCGCCCGCCGTGCCGAGCAGACCCGTCTGGGCGGTGTGGGCCAGGCCCGCAACTCGATGGACCGCGCCGCCTACCTGCTGCTGAACCGGCTCGACCTGGAAGGCCCGATGGGCGTGAAGGCGCTCGCCGGCGGCATGGGGATCGACTCCTCCACGGTGACCCGGCAGGTCGCGCCGCTGGTCGACAGCGGTCTGGTCAAGCGGACCTCCCACCCCGAGGACGGACGGGCTGTGGTGCTCGCGCTGTCCCAGCGGGGGCTGGCCCGGCTGGAGGAGGTCCGCTCCTCTCGGCGCGAGCTGATGGCCCGGGTGACGGAGGGCTGGAGCGAGGGCGAGCGGGAGTCCTTCACCGGTCTGCTGACCCGCTTCAACCTTTCGCTGTCGGAGCTCATGGCAGCCGTGGCCGAAGCCGGCCCCGCTTCCTGAGCGGAGTCCGTCCTCCCTATTGACCGGGACGGCCCCGCTGGCCGCACTATGTGGACTATGCGGGTGGTTGATCAACAGGTGGGCTCCTACGCGGAGTTCGAAGCCTTCGTCGCGGGCGCGGCCGGGCGTCTCCTGCATGTCGCACTGCTGCTGACCGGTGAACGGGAGTCGGCCCGGCGGCTGCTGGGGGGCGCGCTGGCCCGGACGTACGCGCACTGGCGGCGCCTGCGCGGGGACGATCCGTACGACTTCACCCGCCAGGAGCTGTGCCGGGCCTTCGCCCGGACCGGCTGGCGCCATCACGGCGGCGCCGGTGTGCTGGCGCGGCTGAGCCCGCCGGAGCGGCTCGTGCTCGTCCTGCGGCTCTACGAGGGGGTCGCGGAGGAAGTCACGGCGGCGCAGCTCGGGATGCCGGTGGAGCGGGTACGGGTCCTGTGCAACCGGGCCGTGGAGGCCCTGCGGAACCGGGAAGCGGCGTGAGCGGGCTCCCCGACCGGAAGGAAGCCCAGGTCAGACGGCTTCTGGAGGGCCCGTACCCGCCGGTGCCGACGGGGCTCGCGGCGGGTGCGGCGGCGCGGGGCGACCGGCTCCTGCGCCGGCGGCGGGCCCTGCGCAGGTTCGGCTGGGCCGTGCTCTTCGCTGCCGCGGTGGCCTTCGTGGTGTGGGCTTCGCTGACCCGCCCCTGGGCCACGCCGCCGAGCGGCATCTCCCCACCCCTGGAGGGCTGGTAACCCCGGCTCCGCAGGGCCCGTTCCAGCCCCGCCGGGCCGTCTCCAGCCCCTCCGGTGTTTGAGGAGCGGGTCCGGGCGGAGCCCGGTGCCCGGCGGAGCCCGGTGCCCGGCGGAGCCGGGTCTCCTGGGGCGCCGCCCCAGACCCCGCGCCTCAAACGCCGGCGGGGCTGGAGACGGCCCGGCCGAGGCGCAAACCCCGCCGGCGAAGCTGGACGTGGCGCGGCGCAGCCGGGAAGGGGGCGGCGCAGCCGGGAAGGGGGCGGCGCAGCCGGGAAGGGGGCGGCGCAGCCGGGAAGGGGGCGGCGCAGCCGGGAAGGCCGCCGGGCCCGGGTGGGCCCGGCGGCCGGGTGGGTTAGCCCAGGGCCTGGGTCAGGTCCGCCACGAGGTCGTCGGCGTTCTCGATGCCCGTCGACAGACGGATCAGGTCCGCCGGGACCTCCAGGGCCGAGCCGGCCACCGACGCGTGCGTCATGCGGCCCGGGTGCTCGATCAGGGACTCGACGCCGCCCAGGGACTCGGCGAGGGTGAAGATCTTGGTGCGGGCGCAGACCGCGAGGGCCTCTTCCTCGCCGCCGGCGACCTGGAAGGAGACCATGCCGCCGAAGTTGCGCATCTGCTTGGCGGCGATCTCGTGACCCGGGTGCTCGGGCAGGCCCGGGTAGTAGATCTTGGTGACCTTCGGGTGCCGCTGGAGCACCTCGACGATCTTGGCCGCGTTCTCCGCGTGCCGGTCCATGCGCACGGCCAGGGTCTTGATGCCCCGCAGCACGACCCACGAGTCGAACGGTCCGGCCACCGCGCCCATCGCGTTCTGGTGGTAGGCCAGCTCCGCGCCCAGCTCCTCGTCGGCCGTGATCAGCGCGCCGCCGACCACGTCGGAGTGCCCGCCCATGTACTTGGTCAGCGAGTGCACGACCACGTCCGCGCCCAGCGACAGCGGCTGCTGGAGGTAGGGCGAGGCGAAGGTGTTGTCCACGACCAGCTTGGCGCCGGCCGTCCGCGCGATGTCGGCGACGACGGCGATGTCGGTGATGCCGAGCAGCGGGTTGGAGGGGGTCTCGACCCAGATGACCTTCGTCTTCGGGGTGAGGGCGGCCCGTACGGACTCGGCGTCGGAGGTGTCGGCCACCGACCACTCCACGCCCCAGCGGGAGACGACCTTCGCGAAGAGGCGGAAGGTGCCGCCGTACGCGTCGTTCGGGATGACCACGTGGTCGCCCGGGGCGAGCAGCGTGCGCAGCAGGCAGTCCTCGGCGGCGAGTCCGGACGCGAAGGCGAGACCGCGACGGCCGCCTTCCAGGGCCGCGAGGTTCTCCTCCAGCGCGGTGCGGGTCGGGTTGGCGCTGCGGCTGTATTCGTAACCGCCGCGGAACCCTCCCACGCCGTCCTGCTTGAAAGTGGAAACCTGGTAGATGGGGGGTACGACCGCGCCGGTCAGCGGGTCCGCTTTGTTGCCCGCGTGGATCGCGCGGGTCTCGAAGCTCTGGTGCTCGTGGCTGTCGTCGCTCATGGTCCGATGCTATGCCCGCCCAGGGCCGGACGGGCCCCCTATTGGCCTGCTTCGCACTCGGTCTGGTTCGCTGGAGGCATGGAGATTCTGTGGTTCGTGTTCGCGATGCTCATGATCGTGTTCATCGTCGGTCCGTACATCCGCCGCCGGCACGGCGGTATCCGCCTGGTCACGCCGGACAGCCCCGACGCCGCCGACCCCGCGGACTACGGATTCGACCCGCAGGAAGAGCTCGACATCCGCGTCCCGGGGCCCGACCAGGACCTGATGGACGCCCTGGACAACGTACGGCTCACCGGCCGGTGGCAGGCGGCCTCGCAGCTGCTCGCCGGGACCCCTCGGGAGGGCGAGCAGCGCTGGCAGCGCGTACAGGCCTTCGGCGGGGCCGCGGCCCTGGAGCTGATGGCGCAGCCCGGGGCGGGCGCGCAGTGGCTGAAGGCGTGGCGGCTGGAGGCGGAGGAGGACCCGGGCGGCGCGCAGGTGCACGCGGAGCTGCTGGTGCAGCAGGCGTGGCGGCAGTCGGGCGGGGTGGGTTCCGAGGACCACCGGATCATCCTGGAGGAGGCCCGGGAGGCGTGCCGCAAGGCTGCGCTGCTGGCTCCGCAGGACCCGGTCCCGTACATCACGGAGCTGGCGATCGCGCGGGGACTGGCGTACCCGGAGGCGGAGTTCGACGAGCTGTGGGCGAAGGTCGTCGACCGGGCGCCGCAGCACATGGGCGCCCACCTCGCGGCGCTGCACTACTGGGGCGCGCAGTGGCACGGCTCGCGGGAGAAGGCCGACGCCTTCGCGCACGCGGCCGCGGCGCGTGCCCCGCAGGGTTCGCTGCTGGCGGCGCTGCCGATGTTCGCGCTGCGTGAGAACCAGCCGGACATCGTGCTGAGCCCGGGCTTCTACCGGGGCGCGGTCGTCACGCGGGCGGTGGCGGGTGCCCTGTACGCGGTGCAGACGGCACGGCAGGACGACCCGATGGTGGCGCACGTACGGCACCTGCTGCTGATGTTCCTGGTCTGCATGGAGCGGTGGGCGGAGGCGATGGAGCAGGTGCGGCACGTGGACGGGTACGTGGGCGCGCTGCCGTGGTCGGAGGCGGAGAACCCGGCTGCGGCGTACGCGGTGTACCGGGCGATGGCGGTGGCGGGGTACGAGGCGAACGGCGGCTCGCCGGCGACGCTGGCGGGGTAGTCCGCCTCTTCCCCGGGCCGGTCGCCGTAGTGCCGCCGGGCGGGTCGCCGAACTGGCTCCGGGCCGGTCGCCGACGTGCCTCCGGGCGGGGTCGCCGTCGTGCCTCCGGGCGGGGTCGCCGTCGTGCTTGCGGGCGGGGTCGCCGTCGTGCCTGCGGGCCGGGCGGCGGCCCGCCCGCCCCGGGGGCCCCGCCGCGTGTCCCCACCCCACGGGACGGGCCTCGACGTGGGCCAATAAAGTTGCCGTAAGTAATCACAGGCCGCATGATGCGGCGGTGGCGGCCTTCTGCCCTGCCACCGACTCCGGCACACCGCTTTCATCCCGTGGGGGGATCTGTCCATATGGGCGCATCACTGCGCGCCTTGCGCGCCCTCGTCCTGCTCGCAGGCTTCTATCTGCTCGGCGTGTTCCTGCTGGCCGCCCTCGGCGCCATCGACTACGCCGTCGTCACCAACCTGCACGGCCCGATCGTGGCCAAGCTGGTCCTCGCCTCCCTGGTCCTGACCGTCCCGATCGTCCGCGGCATGTTCATGCTGCGCACCCCCAAGGGCGAGCCCCCGGCCGGTGTGACGGTCGGGGAGGCGCAGGAGCCCGAGCTGTGGGCCGTCGTGCGTGACATCGCGCAGCAGGTCGGTACCCGCGCCCCCGACGAGATCGTGCTGATCGACGAGGTGAACGCGGCCGTCGCCGAGGACGCGAAGCTGCTGGGCCTGCGGCCCGGCACCCGCCGCCTCTACCTCGGCCTGCCCCTGATGACGGGCCTGGACGAGATGCAGCTGCGCGCCGTGCTCGCCCACGAGATGGGTCACTACGCCAACTTCGACACCCGTCTCACGCCGCTGATCGCCCGCGGCCGCGCGCAGCTGATCCGCACCATCGGCTACTTCCACGACCGCGCCGACAAGAAGGTCGCCAAGGAGCGCGTGAAGCAGGAGCGCAAGGACGAGAAGCGGATCGCCAAGGGCAAGAAGGCCAAGGGCGTCGACACCTCGGGCGAGGGTGCGATGTACCGCGCCATGGCCAAGATCTACATCGGGTACGGCAACTTCTACATGCGGGCCACCCGCTCCACCTCCCGCCGCCAGGAGCTCGCCGCCGACCTCGCGTCGGTCCGGGTCGCCGGCCGCGACTCGGCCGCGTCCGCGCTGCGCGAGCTGAACGCCCTGGGCTCGGCGCACGACTTCTACATGGGCTCGTACGCCACCCTCGGTGTCGGCGCCGGCCTGCTGCCCCGCCCCGGCGAGGTCTTCGGCGGCCTGCGCCGGCTCCTGGACGCGCGGTCGGCCGAGCTGGACGAGCTGCGCCAGGAACTGTCGACCGAGCCCACCTCCCCCTACGACTCCCACCCGGCGCTCGCCGAGCGCGTGGCCCGCATCGAGGCCCTGCCCGACGACGGCCGCGCCGGGCAGGCCGCCCGGCCGGCCCTGGAGCTGCTGGCCGACGCCGGTACGGCGCTGGCCGCGCTGGAGCAGGCCGTGCTCACCCCGGAGGCGCTCGCCCTCAAGCGGCTCGACTGGGAGGACCTCGTCCACGAGTCCATGACCCTGTACGTCGGCCAGGGCGCGGAGGACGTCCGCGAGGCGTTCGCCGCCGAGGGCGCCGGCCCCGGGCTCGACGCCGTGCTGGACGCGTTCGACGCCGACCCGGCGGTGCGCTGGCGCATCGCCGACCGGTTCCCGAAGTCGGAAGAGGCGCAGGCCGCCACCGGCCGCACGGCCCGTGAGTTCGCCCGCCCGGTCGTCCGGCGGGCGCTGAACCAGCTGGTCACCGTCGAGCTGACGGCCCGCGGCGCCGCCCGCTGGCAGCTGTCCTGGTCCGACTCGGCCGCTCTGCGCTACCCGGCCGACGGCTTCGAGGACCGTCTGGGCGCCGCCCTGGACGCGGCCGTCGCCGACCTGCCGGAGACCGAATCCCTGCGAAAGCTGGTGCTTGCCCCGTGATCGGCCTGTACATCCTGGGCGCCGTGCTGCTGTTCGGCGCGTTCAAGTTCCTGCGGGGCGTCTACTTCATCCGCAAGGCGAAGCGGCTGGAGGCGGAGATCGCCGTCATCGAGGGCCGGACCGAGGCCCTGAACGCCGAAACCGAGGCGATCGAGGCCGAGGAGAAGGCCGGGAAGGCGGCCGCGGTCGTCGCTCTGGGGTTCGTGGCCGAAGCCGACCTGGACACCGAGAACGCCGCTCCGGTGCCGCCGGAGCAGACCGCCGTCCTGGAGGCGGTCCGGTCGGGCGACTGGGAGGCGGCAGCCGCCTACGTCGAGGCGGCCGGGAAGAACTGGCACGAGCGCATGGAGCGGGTCCGCCCGCTGGCCGAGGAGGCCGCCGAGGACGACGCGTGGCTGCTGGCCTGGCGTGCGGCGCGGCCCACGGACCCGACGGCGGCCCTGGTCGACGCCGACACCGCGATCCAGGTGGCGTGGAACGTGCGCGGCTCCCAGTCGGGCAGCCGCACCACGCAGGAGCAGTTCCGGCTCTTCCGCGATCTGCTGGTCAAGGCGCAGGAGGCCGCCCACGCGGCCCAGCGCCTCGCCGACCCGGCGGACCCGACCCCGTACATCGTGGAGCAGCCGATCGGGCAGGGCCTGGGCTACTCGCACGAGCGGTACCGCGACCTGTGGGCGAAGATCGTCGAGCGCGATCCGAAGGTGCTGTGGGCGCACGTCAGCGCACTGCAGTACTGGTGCCAGAAGTGGCGCGGCTCGCACGAGCTGGCGCTGGCCTTCGCGCGAGAGTCGGCGGCTGCCGGGGAGCCCGGTGAGCTGTTCTCGCGGCTGCCGCTGATCGCGTACTTCGAGCAGGAGACGCACGAGGACGACCTGGCCGCGGAGACGTTCTTCAAGGAGCCGGAGATCGTCGCGGCGGTGGACGCGGCGCTGCTGGACCTGGCGGCTGCGGGCGACGACCACCCGGGGACGACGGGCATGCGGCACATCCTGGCGTACCTGCTCTTCTGGCAGGACCGTGACGCCGAGGCCGTCGAGCAGTTCCGGTACATCGACGGGTACATCGGCTGCCTGCCGTGGTCCTACGCGGGCTCGCCGAAGCGCCGGTACCTGTACGCCCGGGACTGGGCGGTGGGCGTGACCACGCCGGGTCTCTGACCGGTGCGGGGACGGAGGGCGGGCCGGGGAATCCCGGCCCGCCCTCCGCACGTTGTCACTCCCACAAGGAGGCGATCCATGTTCTCGTACCGCCGTACGCCCGAGCTCCCCACCCGCGAGGAGGCCCTGACGGGCCGCGCGGAGCCGCTGTTCGCCGTGCCCGACCGGCACACCGTGCTGGGCAACCCGCTGTCCGGCCCCTACCCCGCGCACCTGGAAGTCGCCGACTTCGGTCTGGGCTGTTTCTGGGGTGCGGAGCGCAAGTTCTGGCAGACCCCCGGGGTCTGGACCACGCTGGCCGGCTACCAGGGCGGCTTCACCGAGAATCCGACCTACGAGGAGGTCTGCTCGGGTCTGACCGGTCACACCGAGGTGGTCCGCGTGGTCTTCGACCCGTCCCAGGTCTCCTACGCCGCCCTGCTGAAGGTGTTCTGGGAGTCCCACGACCCCACCCAGGGCTTCCGCCAGGGCAACGACGTCGGCACCCAGTACCGCTCGGCGGTCTACACCCACTCCCCCGAGCAGCAGGAGACGGCGGAGGCCTCCCGCGCCGCCTACCAGGAGGTCCTGGCCTCCTCGGGCTACGGCCCGATCACCACGGCGGTGCTGCCGGCCGCGGAGCGCCCCTTCTGGCCCGCGGAGGCACCCCACCAGCAGTACCTGGACAAGAACCCGGGCGGCTACTGCGGCATCGGCGGCACGGGCGTGGCCTGCCCGATCGGCGTGGCCAAGGCCCCCGGGGCGTGAGCGACCGCGTGGTCGTACGCGTCGCCGGCCCGTCGCCGGCACCGCGTACGAGGGCCTGACCGCCTCTTGGGTGCGCTGACCGGGCCCGGTCTCCCCGCGCGGGGGACCGGGCCGGCCGGGCCGCTCCGGGTCAGATCGTCGAGGCGTCGATCACGAAGCGGTAGCGCACGTCGCTCGCCAGCACCCGCTCGTACGCCTCGTTGATCTGCCCGGCGGCGATCAGCTCGATCTCCGAGCCCAGTCCGTGCTCGGCGCAGAAGTCCAGCATCTCCTGGGTCTCGGCGATCCCGCCGATCATCGATCCGGCGAGGGTCTTGCGGCCGCCGATGACGGAGAACAGGTTGAGGGCGACGGGTTCCTCCGGGGCGCCGACGTTCACCAGTGCGCCGTCGACCTTCAGCAGGCCCAGGTAGGCGTCCAGGCCGAGCGGGGCGGAGACGGTGGACAGGATCAGGTCGAAGCGGCCGGCCAGTTCCTCGAAGGTGGCCTCGTCGCCGGTGGCGTGGAAGTGGGTGGCGCCCAGCTTCAGGCCGTCCTCCCGCTTGCGCAGGGTCTGCGACAGGACGGTGACCTCCGCGCCGAGCGCGTGCGCGATCTTCACGCCGAGGTGGCCGAGGCCGCCGAGGCCGACGACCGCGACCTTCTTGCCGGGGCCCGCCTGCCAGTGCTTCAGCGGCGAGTAGAGGGTGATGCCGGCGCACAGCAGCGGGGCGGCGACGTCGAGGCCGAGGCCGTCGGGGATGCGCACGGTGTACTTCTCGTCGACGACGAGGTGGGTGGAGTAACCGCCGTACGTGGGCTCGCCGTTGCGGTCGAGGGCGTTGTAGGTGCCGGTCATGCCCTCGGCGCAGAACTGTTCCTGGCCGCGCAGGCAGTACGCGCAGCGGCGGCAGGAGTCGACGAAGCAGCCGACGCCGACCCGGTCCCCGACGGAGAACCGGGTGACGGACGGGCCGACTTCGCAGACGACCCCGGCGATCTCGTGGCCGGGGACCATCGGGTAGATGCCCTCGCCCCAGCCGTCGCGCACCTGGTGGATGTCGGAGTGGCAGATGCCGGAGTACTTGATGTCGATGAGGACGTCGTGCTCGCCGACGGGACGGCGCGTGATGGTGGTGCGCTCCAGCGGGGCCTTGGCCGCGGGGGCGGCGTAGGCGGCGACCCGAGTGCCCCGGGGGGTGTGGGCGCCGATGGCGGCCTGCGTCGAACGGGCGGTCTGGGTGGCGGACATGGGTGTGCTCCTCGAACGGGGTCGTGCCTCTGCGGTGGCCCCCACGCTGCCGGTTCGTCCGGAAGGCAGCCATCCCCCTGTCCTGCCTACGCCTGGCGAACCTACTCCTGGCGGGGTCAGGCTCACGCCTGCACCGCGGCGCGCCGCCCGGGGATACTGACGGGATGGACCAGCTTGATCAGCGAGCCTGCCTCGGCGAGTTCCTCCGCTCCCGCCGTGCGCGGTTGCGCCCCGAGGACGTGGGCCTGCCCGACCACGGGCGCCGCCGGCGCGTGCCCGGGCTGCGCCGCGAGGAACTGGCGCAGCTGGCAGGGGTGTCGGTCGCCTACTACACGCGGCTGGAGCAGCGCGACGGGCACAACGTGTCGGTGGAGGTACTGGACGCGCTCGCGCGGGCCCTGCGCCTGGACGGGAGCGAACGGGCGCACCTGATGGACCTGGCGCGGCCGAAGGCGCACCGGCGCCGCCACAGCCGGCGCCCTCAGCAGGTCCGGCCGGAGCTGCGCACGCTGATGGACGCGATGTACGGCGTACCGGCGTACCTGGTGGGGCACCGGCAGGACGTCATCGGCTGGAACCGGCTGGCGGCGGCGGTCTTCGGGGACTTCGGGGCGCTGCCGGCCGCCGAGCGGAACCTGGTGCGGCTGGTGTTCCTGGATCCGGCGACGGCGGAGCTGTACGGGGAGTGGGAGTGCCGGGCCTGCGAGGTGGTGAGCAACCTGCGGATGTACGCGGGCCAGCACCCGGACGACGAGCAGTTGTCGGCGCTGGTCGGGGAGCTGTCGGTGAAGAACGAGGAGTTCCGGCGGCTGTGGGCGGCGCACACGGTGGCGGACAAGACGCACGGTGAGAAGCTGCTGCGGCACCCGCTGGTGGGTGAGCTGCGGCTGTCGTTCGAGACGCTGAAGCTGCCGGACGACCCGGCGCAGTCCCTGGTCACCTTCCACGCCGTCCCCGGCTCCCCCTCGGCGGACGCCCTGCGTCTGCTGGCCTCGTGGTCGACCCCGTCCGAGGGGGCCGGGGTGCGGAACCCGGCGGCTACAGGCTGAGCTGGTAGTACGCGGCGGGGCGGTCGAGGCGGTAGCCGAGGCCTTCGTTGACCGCCCGCATCGCGGTGTTCTCGTCGGCCACCGTGGTGGCGATCCGGCCCAGGTCCGGATACCGGCGGCGGGCCAGTTCGAGCATGTGCAGCTTGACCGCGCGGCCCAGGCCGCGGCCCCGGTGGGCGGGGGCGACCACGGTGTCGTACTGCAGGGCGCGCGGCCCGGCCGGATCGGGCAGGACCAGTTCGGTGTACGCGGCCACCTCACCGGTGCCGGTGACCGCGGCGACGGTGGTGATCTCGCCGCCCCGGTCCAGGATCAGCCGGTGCGCGGCGTGGAGCCTGTCCGGCGTCCAGGTCTCGCTCTTCTCGTCGATGTCGCCCGTGGGCGCGTCCTCCATCGCCCCGTGGGCCGTGGCCAGCGGCGCGGCCCAGTCGTCGGGCACCAGGCCGTGCCAGGCGCGCAGCTCGTACCCGGGGACCGGGGCGGCGGCCGGGGGCGGCTGCCGCGTCACGTCCTGTTCGTACCAGGCCATGGGCAGGACGTTCACGAAGCCGAGGGACTCCGCGAAGGCCTGCCCCGGTCCGCCCAGGTCCACCAGGGTCGAGACCGAGGTCCGGCCGTGGGCCAGCAGCTCGGTGCGGACCTGTTCCCACAGGGCGCGGCCCAGGCCGCGGCGCCGGGCGTCCGGGTGGACGGCGAGCACGTCGAGGAAGGCGGTGTGCGCGTTGGCCTCGTCCCTGAACAGGATCAGCGCGGCGATGCCCGTTCCCGCGTCCGCGGCCCAGAGTGCGGCGCGGCCGCGTGCCGGTGTCACGCGCAGCCGTCCGGCCACCTCCGTCCGGGCGGGTGGTGGTACCCGCGGCAGGTCGGCGGCCCGGGCGGCGGTGAGGACCGCGGTCCAGGTGTCGATCTGGGCGTCGGTCGGGGGCAGCGGCAGCGCGCGGATGGTCATACCGGGGACAGTAGGTGATCACGTGTGGTCGGACCGGGGGGTTTCACGCCGAACGGCGGGGACCCCGTGAGGGATCCCCGCCGTTCGTGGTGCGCGGTGCGCAGCCGGGTGGTCAGGCGGCCGAGCCGGCCTTCCACTCCGCCCAGCCCATGTTCCAGCCGTTGAGGCCGTTGTCGGGCTTGATGGTCTTGTCGGGGGAGTTGACCACGGTGACCACGTCGCCGATGAGCGAGTTGTCGTAGAACCAGGCGGCGGGCTGGTTCGGGTCGCCCGCGCCCTTGACGTCGTTCAGGCCGACGCAGCCGTGGCTGGTGTTCGCGCTGCCGAAGACCGAGTCGGCGCCCCAGTAGTTGCCGTGGAGGAAGGTGCCCGACTGGGACAGGCGCATGGCGTGCGGGACGTCCTTGATGTCGTACTCGCCCTTGCCCTCACTGTCCTTGAAGCCGACGGTGGAGCCGTCCATGCGGGTCTCCTTGAACTTCTCGGAGATCACCATCTGACCGTTGTAGGTCGGGTTGTCCGGGGAACCCGCCGAGATCGGGATGGTCTTGATGACCGCGCCGTCCCGGGTGACCGTCATCTTCTTGGTCTTCGTGTCGACCGTGGAGACCTGGCTGCGGCCGATCTTGAAGGTGACGGTCTTGTTCTGGACGCCCTGGACGCCGGGAGCGCCCTGGACGCCTTCCAGCGCCAGCTTCATGGTGACGGTGGAGTTCGCCTGCCAGTACTGCTCCGGGCGGAAGTCCAGGCGCTGCGCGCCGAACCAGTGGCCGACGACTTCCTGGCCGCTGCTGGAGCTGACCGAGATGGCCGCCTGGACGGCCTTCTTGTCCTGGATCGGCTTGTTGAAGGTGATCGAGACCGGCATGCCCACGCCGACCGTCTGGCCCTCGTCCGGGACGAACGAGCCGACGAAGCTGTTCTCCGGGGAGACGGTGGTGAAGGAGGCGTTCTCGTGCGCTTCCTTGCCGTCGGCGTCCTTGGCGGTCGCCGCCAGCGCGTACTTCGTGGAGCGCTTCAGTGCGCCGTCGGGCTTCCAGCTCTTGCCGTCGGCGGCGATCTTGCCGGGCACGGCCGTGCCCTCGCTGGTCTTCAGCTCGACCAGGGTGAGGGTGCCGTCGGTGACGGCTACGTTGGCCGCGTCGTTCAGGCCGACGTTCGTGGCGCCGTCCTTCGGCGTGATGGTTATCTTGGCCTTGGCCGCGTCCTTGGCCGCCGCCGCGTCGACGTCCGCCTGGGCACTGGCGGAATCGCCCTTGCCCTTGGGCTTGTCGTCGTCCCCGCCGCCGCACGCCGAGAGCATCAGTACCCCACCGAGAACGGCGGATATGGCCACCAGGGACCTTCTCCGCCGCTTACTGTCCGTCCTCACACGCCACTCCATCGTTGCCGGATACCCCGGAAGCTGGCCGTCCCCGGGGTTGGCCGGGCAGGGGGCACACCCCCTGCCTGGTCCTGACAACGCGTTAACGGCACCGGCCGGTTCCACATTCCGTTGGGATGTGGTCCACCACACGGTCAGGCGTTGTCGGGTTCCTCGTCGAAGTCCCCATCTTCCTCGCCCAGGTCCCACTCCATCGACTCGGGGTCGTATTCGACGGGCTCGCTGCTCCAGGAGGCCTGCGCGAGTTCCACGCCGGGGATGTCCGTGACCAGGTCAGTGGGGTCGACGAGGTAGGCGAGGGCCTCCGACTCGTCCTCGCGGACGGCGGACTCCGCATGGCCGCGCTCCTCGTCCGGCATGAACTCGTCGGCCTTGATGTGGGCGAGGGCGGCTCCGGTGAGTGCCTGGACGTCCGGCACTTCCAGCACCAAATCCACGCGAAGTCGTACGTAACGTGATGTCTCAGAAGAGTTCATACGACGGAGAGTAAGCCCGCGGAAGCCCCGACTTTCCCACGACCCGCCCCTTTCCGTAGCATCACCGCACACGGCCAATTCGCTGCTGCCACAAGGGGGATCGCACCGTGTCCGCACGCCGACCGCTGCTCACCGCTCTCGGAGCGACCACCCTCCTCGCCGCCCTGTGGTTCGTGCCATCGGCTGGCGCCACCTCGGCCGGTACCGAGGAGTCCGCTTCCGGCGTGCCCGCGGGAGCGAACGCCGCCGGGAAGACCGGCGACGCGACCGGTTCCGCCGACTCCGCTTCCGGTTCCGGCTCCGACGCCCCCCGGACGGTCACGGGAACGGCCTCCGGGCCGGCCTCGCACCCGCAGCCCCTGCTCGCCGCCACCGGGTCCGTGGACACCACCCCCTACCTGCTGGGCGGCACCCTCTTCCTGGGGGTCGGGGCCGGCTTCGTGGCCTTCTCGGTGCGCCGCTCGCACGCGTCGTAGACACGGCGTACACGGCGGAGGGCCACCCCGGGATCCGCTCCCGGGGTGGCCCTCCACCGTGTACGCGGCCTGCCGTCAGGCCAGCGGGCCCGTCACCGGCTCCACCGCGGCCAGGAGGCCGCCCGAACGGACGAACTCGTCGGCAGCCGCCAGGTCGGGGGCGAGGAAACGATCCGGCCCAGGCCCCTGCACGCCCGCCGCACGGGCGGCCGCGATCGCGGCCCGGCTGGCCGGGGCCGGGGTCAGCCCGTGGCGCAGCTCGATGGCGCGGGTGGCCGCGTAGAGCTCGATGGCGATGATCCGCGTCAGGTTGTCGACGGCGGTACGGAGCTTGCGCGCGGCCGACCAGCCCATCGAGACGTGGTCCTCCTGCATCGCGGAGGAGGGGATCGAGTCGGCCGAGGCCGGCACCGCGAGCCGCTTCATCTCGCTGACCAGGGCGGCCTGCGTGTACTGGGCGATCATCAGACCGGAGTCCACGCCGGCGTCGTCCGCGAGGAACGGCGGCAGGCCGTGCGAGCGGTTCTTGTCGAGCAGCCGGTCGGTGCGGCGCTCGGCGATGGAACCGAGGTCGGCGGCCGCGATGGCGAGGAAGTCCAGCACGTAGGCGACCGGGGCACCGTGGAAGTTGCCGTTGGACTCCACGCGCCCGTCGGGCAGCACCACCGGGTTGTCGACGGCGGCAGCCAGCTCGCGGGAGGCCACCAGGGCGGCGTGCGCCATGGTGTCGCGGCCGGCGCCGGCGACCTGCGGGGCGCAGCGCACCGAGTAGGCGTCCTGCACGCGCGGGGCGGTCTCCTCCTGGTAGTGGCGGACGAGCCCGGAGCCCTCCAGGACGGCGGCCATGTTCGCGGCGGAGGCACCCTGGCCGGGGTGCGGGCGGATGGCGTGCAGCTCGGGCTGGAGCACCTTCTCCGTGCCGAGCAGCGCCTCCAGGGTGAGGGCGGCGGTGATGTCGGCGGAGGTGTAGAGCCTGCCGAGGTCGGCCAGGGCCATGACCAGCATGCCGAGCATGCCGTCGGTGCCGTTGAGGAGGGCCAGGCCCTCCTTCTCGCGGAGCACGACGGGCTCGATGCCGGCTTCGGCGAGCAGCTCGCCGGCGGGGCGGACGGTACCGTCCGGGCCCTCGGCGTCGCCCTCGCCCATGAGGGCGAGCGCGCAGTGGGACAGCGGCGCGAGGTCGCCGGAGCAGCCCAGGGAGCCGTACTCGTGGACGACCGGGGTGATCCCGGCGTTGAGCACGTCGGCCATGGTCTGCGCGACGGAGGGGCGTACGCCGGTGTGACCGGAGGCGACGGTCTTCAGGCGGAGGAACATCAGCGCGCGGACGACCTCCCGCTCGACGCGCGGGCCCATGCCGGCGGCGTGCGAGCGGACGATGTTGCGCTGGAGCTGGGCCCGCAGCTCGGGGCTGATGTGCCGGGAGGCGAGCGCGCCGAACCCGGTGGACACCCCGTAGACGGGCTCGGGCTTGGCGGCGAGGGCATCGACGATCTCGCGGGCCCGGGCGAGCGCGTCGAGCGCCTCCGCGGAGAGCTCGACGCGTGCGTTGCCGCGGGCTACGGCGATGACGTCCTCGGCGGTGGTCCCGGACGTCCCCACCACGACAGTGTGCATATCCATATTCAGCACCCTACGGATTGAATCGCTTCATGTCACTAGCTCGTTTCGTCACGATCGCGACGCGGCTGGGACCCTTACGGGCCGCCGCCGGGGGCCGGGGGTCACTGGCGGCCCCGGAAGCGGCGCCGCTCCCCGGGGGCCTCCTCTGCGGCGGCGTCCGCGAGCCGGACCACCGCGGTGTCCCGGCCCGCCACGACGGGCTTGGGCGAGCGCGCGGCCTTCGCCTTGTACTGCGCGGCGTCCGCCAGCCGGAACAGCCGCCGGGAGGACTTCACCAGGCCGATCGGGTCCCCGGTGGAGGCCACGCCGCAGGCCACCCCCTCGCCCAGCTCCAGCTCGGCCGCGCGGGTGCACACCTCCTCGGCGACGCGCACGATCTCGTCCGCCGTGGGACCGACCCCGACCAGGCAGAACTCGTCGCCGCCGAGCCGGGCCACCAGCGCTCCGGGCAGCATCGCCCCGCACAGGCTCAGGACCGACCCGAACCGCTCCAGGAGCCGGTCGCCCATGGCGTGGCCGAGGGTGTCGTTGACCTTCTTCAGGCCGTTCAGGTCGCAGACGACGAGGCTGACGACCGCCCCCGTCCGCCGGTGCTCCTCCAGGGCCTCGTCGAGCCGCATGTCGACCGCCCGCCGGTTCGCGAGCCCGGTCAGCGGGTCGGTGAAGGCGAGCCGCCGGGCCTCCTCCAGCCGCTCGTTCTGCGCGAGACCGGCCGCGATCACGGCGGCGAGCACGGTGGCGAAGTCGGCGTCGTCCTCGTCGAAGTCGGGCAGCCCCTCGTCCCGCGCGACGTACAGCTCGCCCCAGGCGCGGCCGCTGAGCACGACGGGCGCGACCACGCACGTGCCGCGGCCGCGGCGGCGCAGGGCCTCCCCACGTCGCCCCGGCCGGTCGCCCACGGCGCTCTCGACCCAGGCGTGCGGGCCGCCGCCCCCCACCCAGACCTCGTGCAGGAACTCGGTGATCTCGGGGAAGTCGTGCACGGGATAGGACTCGTCCTCGGGGAACTCCTCCTCGCCGGCCCGCCGCTCGCCCTCGTTCACGAGCACCCGCAGGCGCCCCCGCTCCCGCTCCCACGCGGAGATCGCGGCGAACGAGCCGTCCAGCGCCACGCGCGCGCCCCGCGCGGCCGCCCGCACGCTGTCCCGCGGCGCGCAGGCCGCGGCCATCGCCTGAGCGAGTCCCACCACGGCTCGTAGCCGCCCGTCAACTCCCATCACCCCAGGTTAGGGACTTTTGTCCGATTTGGGGACAATGAGCGCGACATTCGGTACCACCAAGATCACGAAGGGTGATCGGCGACGCCCGGGTACGGGCGGCGGGCGGCGGCGGCCGGGGCGGAACACGGCGGCCGCCGCCCCCGGACGGCTACTCCCCCGGCCAGTTCGGCTTGCGCTTCTCGTTGAACGCGGCGACGCCCTCCACCCGGTCCCCCGAGAAGGCCACCGTCCGCCAGGCCGCGTCCTCGATCTCCAGACCGGCCTCCAGGTCCATTCCGTGCCCCAGCCGCAGCGCCCGCTTGGCCGCCCGCAGGCCCACCGGGGAGTTCGCCGCCATACGGGACGCCAGCGCCAGCGCCTCCGCCGTGTCCTGGCCGGCCGGGACCACCGAGTCCACCAGCCCCAGCGAGAGCGCCTCGGCAGCCTCCACCCGGCGCGCCGTGAAGACCAGCTCGGCGGCCCGCGCCGCACCCACGCGGCGCGGCAGCAGCTGCGTACCTCCACCGCCGGGGATCACGCCCACCGACACCTCGGGCAGGCCCACCACCGCGGTCTCGTCGGCGACGATCACGTCGCAGGCCAGCGCCAGCTCGAAGCCGCCGCCCAGCGCGAACCCGTGCACCGCCGCGACCGTGGGCATCGGCAGGGCCATCACGCCCCCGTACGCGCCCCGCGTGGTCGGCCGCTGCCGGACCAGCTCGGCGTCCGAGAAGGAGTTGCGCTCCTTGAGGTCCGCGCCGACGCAGAAGGCCCGCTCGGACGTCGAGGAGAGCACGACCACCCGTACGGTCCGGTCGGCGGCCAGATGGGCGCAGGCCGCCCCGAGGTCGCGGGCCATCGCGGTCGACATCGCGTTCATGGCCTTGGGGCGGTCCAGGACCAGCTCCGCGACCCCGCTCTCGTGGCGGCGTACCGCCACGAACTCCGACTCGAATGCGGACTCGGACGCCATAAGAACCCTCCCGGTTAACGAACGTTACCCGGGATCTTAGGGGGTGGTCCGCCGATCGGGCCGGGCCCGGCAGGATCGGCGACGGGGACGCCGTACGCACGGCGGGATCCGCGACGGGGACGGCGAGAGCCCGGCACGATCCGGGAGGGCCGGCCTACGGGGTCCGCTTGCGCCGCGTCAGCGACCAGGGCTCCACGACGCCGAGCCCGCGCACCGGCCGCTGCCACATCGGCTGCAGGGCGAAGCGGTACGACGCACCCTCGTCGGGCGACGTCTCGGCCTCCTTCTCCGACACCGGAGCGGCCCCGGTCCGGGACAGCTCCTCGGCCATCGCCCCGTCCACCAGCACCGCGTCCTTGGGGGCTATGGACGTGAGCCGGCTGGCCAGGTTCACCGTGGTGCCGAAGACGTCGCCCATCCGGGTGGTCACCGTGCCGAAGGCGATCCCCACCCGCAGCTCGGGCATCTGGGCGTCGGCCTCCATCGTCTCGATGAGCCGCAGCGCGATCTCGGCCGCCGTCGCCGCGTCGTCGGCGCAGTACAGCACCTCGTCGCCGAGGGTCTTGATCAGCCGGCCGCCGTGCGCCGCCACCAGGTCCGCCGAGGTGGTCTCGAAGGACTCGACCAGCTCGCCGAGCTCCTCCTCCTCCAGCCGCCGCGTCAGGCGGGTGAAGCCCACCAGGTCGGCGAAGCCCACCGCGAGCCGCCGGTCGACCATCTCGTCGTCGTCGGCCACCTGCACCACACGTCCGGTCGCGGCCGCCAGCTGGCGGCGCCACACGTAGACGAGGAACTCCTCCAGCTCGGGCAGCAGCAGCTCCACCAGCGGGTACGTGACCTCCGTACGGGTCATGCCCGGCTCCGGCGGCTCCGTCAGCCCCTCCAGGAACGAGTCGATCTGCCACTCCGCGAGCCGGGCCGTGGTCTGCCCCGTGGACCGCGCCACCTGCACGGCCATCGGCTCGGACAGCAGCCCGGCCTCCACCAGACCGGCCAGCCGGCGCAGGGCCAGCACGTCGGCCTCGGTCAGCGCCCGGGCCTGCCCGATGTCGGCGAAGCCCATGGCCCGCCAGAAGCGCGAGGCCAGCTCCATGGACACGCCCGCGCTGCGGGCGGCCTGGAAGGGCGTGTACCGGCGCTCGGCACCGAGGATCAGCTGCTCCAGCCGGATGGCCAGGGGGTCCGCCGTCGGCTGGGCCGTGTGATCGACCTCGTGGTGCGGGGTGTGCTGGTCACGGCCGATCGGGGTGCCCGGGCCGGACGCGGAGCCGCCGCCGGCGGACGCGCTGGACGTAGGGTCGTCGACGGTCAAGGGCCGCCTCCTGTCCATATCCGTGCGCACTGCCCTGCGAACCGGTTGATCACCACGAGCACCGGGATCGCCTAAACCATACGGCAGGTGTGCCGTAGCTCACTCCCCCTCCCCGCTTCCGGCCCGCCCGCGACCTGGGTGCGGGGTCCGGGGCCGCGGCCCCGGTCCGGCGCCGCACCCGGCACCCGCGCCCCTGTCAGTGCACGGAACGCAGGTGGATGACGTCGCCCGCGCCCACCGTCTCGTGCCGGCCCTCGGCCGTACGGATCACCAGGCGGCCATCGGTGTCCACCGCTTCGGCCGTTCCGGTGAGAGTGCGCCCGCCGGGCAGTTCCGCGCGCACGTGCCGGCCGAGGGTCGCGCAGCCCGCCGCGTAGGTCTCCTGGAGGCCGCTGGCCGCCGGGTCGCCGCCGGCCGCGCGCCAGTTCCCGTACCACTCCTCCAGGGACCGCAGGACGGCCCGCAGCAGCGGGTCGCGGTCGGTCACGGAGGCCTTGGCCAGCGCCAGCGAGCCCGCCGCCGGTACCGGCAGCTCGTCCTCGGTCAGGGTGACGTTGAGCCCGATCCCGATGACCACGCCGTCCTCGACCCGCTCGGCGAGGATCCCGCCGGTCTTGCGCTCCTCGCCGTCCACACTGACCAGCAGGTCGTTGGGCCACTTGAGGGCGGTGTCCACGCCGGCCGCCCGGGACAGCCCGGTCGCGGTGGCCACACCGGCCAGCAGCGTCAGCCACCCCCACCGCTCCTGCGGCACCGCGTCGCCCGGCTTGAGCAGGACGGAGAAGAACAGCCCCGACCGCGCGGGCGCGACCCAGCTCCGGTCGAGCCGCCCGCGCCCGGCACTCTGCTCCTCGGCGACGAGCACGGCCCCCTCGGGCAGCTCCGCCGCCCGGGTGGCAAGGTCGGTATTGGTGGACCCGGTACTGGCGACGACCTCCACGGAGGTCCACAGCCCGTCCCCGGTGACGAGGGCCCGCTGAAGGGCGGCGACGTTGAGCGGCGGCCGGTCCAGGCTCGACCAGCGACCGGAAGCACCTGCTGAGGCATCTGATGGCGTCATGCAAGCCACATTAGGTGTGTCAAACGCCGCACTGCCGAGCGCCATGCCCGCCGATACGCTACGCACCAGTAGCCAGCAGTAGTCAATCAATTGACCAGGCAGTTGACACCACGCAGGGAGCCGCGACCCCGATGTCACAACCGTCCGAGCCGATCGACACGCACACCACCGCGGGCAAGATCGCGGATCTGCAGCGCCGCATCGACGAAGCCACCCACGCCGGGTCCGCGCGTGCCGTGGAGAAGCAGCACGCCAAGGGCAAGCTGACGGCACGTGAGCGGGTTGCCCTCCTGCTGGACGAGGGATCCTTCGTCGAGCTCGACGAGTTCGCCCGGCACCGCTCCACCAACTTCGGACTGGAGAAGACCCGGCCCTACGGCGACGGCGTCGTCACCGGCTACGGCACGGTGGACGGCCGTCCGGTGGCGGTGTTCTCGCAGGACTTCACCGTCTTCGGCGGGGCCCTCGGCGAGACCTACGGCCAGAAGATCATGAAGGTCATGGACTTCGCGCTGAAGACCGGATGCCCGCTGGTGGGCATCAACGACTCCGGCGGCGCCCGGATCCAGGAGGGCGTCAGCGCGCTGGGCATGTACGGCGAGATCTTCCGCCGCAACGTCCACGCGTCCGGCGTGATCCCGCAGATCAGCCTGGTCGTCGGACCCTGCGCGGGCGGCGCCGTGTACTCCCCGGCCATCACCGACTTCACGGTCATGGTCGACCAGACCTCGCACATGTTCATCACCGGCCCGGACGTCATCAAGACGGTCACCGGCGAAGACGTCGGCTTCGAGGAGCTGGGCGGGGCGCGCACGCACAACAGCACGTCCGGCGTCGCCCACCACATGGCGGGCGACGAGAAGGACGCCATCGAGTACGTGAAGTCACTGCTCGCGTACCTGCCGTCGAACAACCTCTCCGAGCCGCCCGCCTTCCCGGAGGAGGCGGACACCGAGGTCTCCGACGCCGACCGCGAGCTCGACGTCCTGATCCCGGACAGCGCCAACCAGCCGTACGACATGCACACCGTGATCGAGCACGTGCTCGACGACGCGGAGTTCCTGGAGACGCAGGCGCTCTTCGCGCCGAACATCCTGACCGGCTTCGGCCGGGTCGAGGGCCATCCGGTGGGCGTCGTCGCCAACCAGCCGATGCAGTTCGCCGGCTGCCTGGACATCGACGCCTCCGAGAAGGCGGCCCGGTTCGTCCGGACCTGCGACGCCTTCAACATCCCGGTGCTGACCTTCGTGGACGTCCCGGGCTTCCTTCCGGGCACCGACCAGGAGTACAACGGAATCATCCGGCGCGGCGCGAAGCTGATCTACGCCTACGCCGAGGCCACCGTCCCCCTCATCACCGTCATCACCCGCAAGGCCTTCGGCGGCGCGTACGACGTCATGGGCTCCAAGCACCTCGGCGCGGACCTGAACCTGGCCTGGCCGACCGCGCAGATCGCCGTCATGGGAGCGCAGGGCGCGGTCAACATCCTGCACCGCCGCGCGATCGCCGAGGCGGAGGAGGCGGGCAACGCCGAGGAGACCCGGGCCCGGCTCATCGCCGAGTACGAGGACGCACTGCTCAACCCGTACACGGCCGCCGAGCGCGGTTACATCGACGCGGTGACCATGCCGTCCGAGACCCGCGCGCACGTGGTGAAGGGGCTGCGCCAGCTCCGCACCAAGCGGGAGTCGCTGCCCCCGAAGAAGCACGGCAACATCCCCCTGTAGGAGGTCAGTCCTGTGGTGATCAAGGTCGTCAAGGGAAACCCGACCCCGGAGGAGCTGGCCGCCGCACTGGCGGTGGTCCAGGCGCGCGCGGCGGTGCTGGCCATGGCACCGTCGGGCGCCCCGCGGGTCGCGGACGAGTGGTCGGCTCCGGCGCGGGTGGCCCGGCGCCGGGTTCCCCATCCGGGGCCGCGGGCCTGGGGCCGTACGTACTGGCCCGCGTAGCCGGATCGATGCGAACGGACGGTGGCGCCTGAGTACCCGTACTCAGGCGCCACGGCCTTTCCCGGGCCAGGATCGAGGCATGCTCTGGTCCGACCCGAAGAACGAGCCGCCCAAGGACATGCGCGACGCGCAGGCGATGATCCGGCGGCTGACCCTGGTGCTCGCCCTCGCCATGCTCGTGGTGGTGTACGTCCTGGGTGTGGGCCACTTCTAGGCCTTGTCCGCGGGGTGCGGGGCGCGCCTACGATGGCCCCCATGACTGCCACACCTGAGCCCACGACGACCGGGCGCAAGCTCGTCCTCGCCTCCGCCTCCCCCGCCCGGCTGAACCTGTTGCGGCAGGCCGGGCTCGCCCCGCACGTGATCGTCAGCGGCTTCGACGAGGACACCCTGAACCACGACGAGCCGGCCGCCCTGGCGCTGGCCCTGGCCGAGGCGAAGGCCGCCGTCGTCGCGGGTCTGGACGAGGCCGCGGGGGCCCTGGTGATCGGCTGCGACTCGGTGCTGGAGCTGGACGGCGAGGCCCTGGGCAAGCCGGCCGACGCCGAGGAGGCCACCGCGCGCTGGAAGTCGATGCGCGGACGGGCGGGCGTGCTGCGCACCGGGCACTGCGTGATCGACACGGCGAACGGCCGTCAGGTCTCGGCCACGGCGTCCACGACGGTCCGCTTCGGTGAGCCGACGGACGCGGAGGTGGCGGCGTACGTGGCGAGCGGGGAGCCCCTGCACGTGGCGGGCGCGTTCACCCTGGACGGCCTGTCGGCGCCGTTCATCGACGGCATCGACGGGGATCACGGCAACGTCATCGGGCTGTCGCTGCCGCTGCTGCGTTCCCTGTTGGGCGAACTGGACGTGTCCATCACGGACTTGTGGGCTTGAGCTCCCCGAACGGCGGCGGTGGCGGGGTGTCCTCGACCGGTCCGCCGCCGTCCGTGTCGCCGGTCCGCCGGGCGGCGGGGTAGAGCGTCAGGGTCAGTACGAGGAGAGACAGGATCAGCATCAGCGTCGCGAAGGCGGCCCAGCCGACCAGCCCGACGACGAGGATGCCGAGCACGGCGTGGACGACGGCGGCGCCGATGAGCACGACGCGGGCGAAGCGCCCCGGCGGGCGGTCGCGCAGCGCGGTGACGGCGGCGAGTACGGCGCACAGGACGAGGAAGGCGCCCATGCCCGCCCCCATGGCATAGGTCGCCTTGGACATGACCTCCGGGTCACTGCCCGCGATCGACATCGACTGGTTCGCCGTGGTCCGGCCCAGCACGATGTGGACGAGCACGAGCACCGCCGCTTCCACGACGAGCACGACCGCGGCCAGTCCGGCCACGAGTCTTCGCAGCACGATGCCCCACCCCCACGTCTCACAAGCCCGTTCGACGCCCTGGAGGCTACTAACGGGTAGCCCGGCGGGCAAGACATCCGCACACCCGGCTTGCGGACGTCTCCCGCCCCACGGCGCGCCGTACGGCCGGGCTACGACGCCGACTTCGGCTTCCTCTCGCGCGGCCACACGGTGTACGACCAGGACCAGACGGTGTCGACCAGCCAGATGGTCAGCCAGATCCGGCCGGCCCAGACCAGCGGTCCGCGCCGGTCGTCGGGCACGGCACCGTCCGTGATCTGCCACACGAGCCAGCTGGAGTCCAAGGCCCACAGGACCAGCTGGCCCAGCGCGAACGCCGCCGTGTGGACGTACCAGTCCCGCCGCTCCTTGCGGGCATGGGCCCTCGGCCCGGGGACGCTCTCCGCGGCCGCCTGCCGCGCCGGTTCCCGCTCGCTCATGTCCGTCTCCCTATCCGTGTCCGTGTCCGTGTCTGTGTCCGTCTCCGTGTCGCTGTCCGTGCCCGTGCGGGTGCCTTCGTGCGAGCCCGGGCCCGGGTCGGCGTCGGCGTCCCTGCCCGGGGCCCGGCCCTCCCGGTCGGCTGCCGCGCCACCGGCCCGGGGCCCGGACCCGTTCCCCTCGTCCGCCAGGCCCAGCGTGCGGACCGCGTACGGCACCACGAGCGCCCCCACGACCGAGGTGGCCGCGGCCGCCCCGCAGGCGGCGGCCCAGCCGGCCTCCTCGTAGAGCAGGCCCATCACCAGGGGGCCGACCACCACACCGGCCAGGCGGGCACTCTCGTACAGGCCCATGGCCCGGCCCGTCCGCCCTCCGGAGGCGGCGGCGACGGCCGCCTGCTCCACCGGGATCTGCGCGGCGAAAGCGGCGGCGGCCACAGCCCACAGGACGGCGATGGCGGGCGGTGTGGAGAGCACCGCGAGTCCCGCGGCGAACAGCGCGCTCACCGCGAACGCGGCGACCATGACCGCCGTACGGCCCAACCGGTCGGTGAGGTGGTGCGCGTGCGCAGGCAGCAGTACGAACACCACGAAGCCGGGGGCGAAGACCAGCGCGATCTCGTTCGGGGACAGCGCCAGGTCCGTCTGCAGCCGGAGCAGCAGGAGCATCCACAGCCCCGCCTCGGCGGCGGCCGTCACCGCGGACACCACCATCAGCGGCAGCAGCCGCCGCCCCGCCGTCCGGCTCCGCTCCCCGCGCCCGGCCACGGCCCGGCCCCGCTCCGGGCGGGGCCCGCGCAGCAGCGAGGCCGCCGCCACCGCGCAGGCGGCGCTGCCCAGCCAGAACAGCAGCGGATAGCCGCCGCGTTCCAGCAGCGAGAACGCCACCAGGTAGCCGGCGAAAGCGCCCTGGCCCTCCGCCGACAGCAGCCTGCCGTACGCGGCGGTACCGTCACCGTCCCGCGCCCGCCGCCCCGTCCAGGCGCGCAGCGCGACCCAGAACAGCGCACCGCCGGCCCCGCCCAGGCCCGCCGCCGCGAAGGCCACCACCAGCGAGTCGGCGAGCGCGTAGCCGGCGAACGACAGGGCGTACAGGACCGCGCCGGCCGCGGCCACCCGCCGCTCGTCGAACCGGTCGGCCAGTTCCCCGGCCGACGGACGCACGATCAGCGACAGCACCGCCTCGAAGGCGATCAGCGCGCCGACCACGGAGGCCCCCGCGTTCAGCGTGGACCCCGCCCACAGCGGCAGCAGGAAGTCGAGGACCTCCGCCGGGGCACTCGCGAACAGGGCCGCCGAGAGGACCCGGCGCCCGGCCGGATCCGCGGGCGCCTTCGCCGGGGCGCTCACGCGTCGGCGGCCGGTGGGCAGCACCCGGCCCGTGCCGCGCCGGACCGGGTGGGAGCGGGCTCCGGGAAGGAGTCCTCTAACGCCATTCGCTCGTCCTCGTCTCGTCGTCGTGTCGTCGGCGCGTCGTCGTCTCGCCGGCGCGTCGTCCTCGTCTCACCGGCGCGTCGTCGGCGTCTCGCCGTCGTCGTTTCCACGCCGTGCGTAAGACGCCGTTCGTCCCTGCCGGGTTGTCAACTCGCCGATACCGCCGGCGCCACGCCGTCGCGGGCCCCGTGTCGTCCATCCGGAGGACACGCCCGGCGCGCTGCCGCCCGCCCGGGCCCGTGCGGGCCACGTCACTGTGG
Source organism: Streptomyces venezuelae (assembly GCF_008642275.1). Lineage (NCBI taxonomy): Bacteria > Bacillati > Actinomycetota > Actinomycetes > Kitasatosporales > Streptomycetaceae > Streptomyces > Streptomyces venezuelae. Next base: position 4,664,586 of record NZ_CP029189.1, on the reverse strand, counting down.
GTACGGTGTTGTCCCTGTTCGGCTTGCGGGACGACCGTGCTACCAATCAGTAAACAAGGGGACAACTCCTCGCACGACCGCAAAGAAACCGTGGGCCGTTCGTAGGGACTCGACAAAGAATCACCCGGGGCCGCTGACCGGAGGGACAGAGACCTTGGCTACACGACGGGGTTACTGTGCAGTCGGGGATCCCCCTGACCTGGGGCGCCACAAGGGTTCCCCGGCGGTTCGGCCCTCGCATCACACTCTGTGTGGGCAAGGTCACCACCGGGGAAGGGTCGAAAGGCCGTGTGGGCTGTCCCTAAACTCAGCTTGTTTCAAGGAGGGAGCCATCGTGCGCAAGGTGCTCATCGCCAACCGTGGCGAAATCGCTGTCCGCGTTGCTCGGGCCTGCCGGGACGCCGGGATCGGGAGCGTAGCCGTCTACGCCGATCCGGACCGGGACGCTCTGCACGTCCGCGCGGCCGACGAAGCTTTCGCGTTGGGCGGTGACACCCCGGCCGCCAGCTACCTGGACATCTCCAAGGTCCTCCAGGCCGCAGCCGACTCCGGTGCGGACGCCATCCATCCCGGATACGGCTTCCTGTCCGAGAACGCCGACTTCGCCCAGGCCGTGATCGACGCCGGCCTGACCTGGATCGGTCCGCCGCCGCAGGCCATCCGTGACCTCGGCGACAAGGTGGCCGCCCGTCACATCGCCCAGCGTGCCGGGGCTCCGCTGGTCGCCGGTACGCCGGACCCGGTCTCCGGGTCCGAAGAGGTCGTCGCCTTCGCCAAGGAGCACGGCCTGCCGATCGCCATCAAGGCGGCCTTCGGTGGTGGCGGCCGCGGCCTGAAGGTCGCCCGCACCCTCGAAGAGGTGCCGGAGCTCTACGAGTCCGCCGTCCGTGAGGCCGTGGCCGCCTTCGGCCGCGGCGAGTGCTTCGTCGAGCGCTACCTCGACAAGCCCCGCCACGTCGAGACCCAGTGCCTGGCCGACACGCACGGCAACGTCGTCGTCGTGTCGACCCGTGACTGCTCCCTCCAGCGCCGCCACCAGAAGCTGGTGGAGGAGGCCCCGGCGCCGTTCCTGACCGAGGCTCAGAACGCGGAGCTGTACGCCGCTTCCAAGGCGATCCTGAAGGAAGCCGGCTACGTCGGCGCCGGCACCGTGGAGTTCCTCGTCTCCGCCGACGGCCTGATCTCCTTCCTGGAGGTCAACACCCGCCTCCAGGTCGAGCACCCGGTCACCGAAGAGGTCTCCGGCATCGACCTGGTCCGCGAGATGTTCCGCATCGCCGACGGCGAGGAGCTCGGCTACGGCGACCCGGTCCTGCGCGGTCACTCCATCGAGTTCCGCATCAACGGCGAGGACCCGGGCCGCGGCTTCCTCCCGGCGCCCGGCACGGTGACGAGGTTCGCCCCGCCGTCGGGCCCGGGTGTCCGCCTCGACGCGGGCGTCGAGTCCGGCTCCGTGATCGGCCCGGCCTGGGACTCGCTCCTGGCCAAGCTGATCGTCACCGGCGCCACCCGCGAGCAGGCCCTGCAGCGCGCCGCCCGCGCGCTCGCCGAGTTCGAGGTCGAGGGCATGGCCACGGCCATCCCGTTCCACCGCGCGGTCGTCGCCGACCCGGCGTTCGCCCCCACCGACGGCAGCCCCTTCACCGTCTTCACCCGGTGGATCGAGACCGAGTTCGTCAACGAGATCCCGGCGTTCACGGCCCCGGCCGCGGACGACGTCGAGGACGAGCCGGGCCGCGAGACGGTCGTCGTCGAGGTCGGCGGCAAGCGCCTGGAGGTCTCGCTGCCGTCGTCGCTGGGCATGACCCTGGCCCGCACGGCCGCCGCCGGTGGCGCGAAGCCGAAGCGCCGCGCGGCCAAGAAGTCCGGCCCGGCCGCCTCCGGCGACACCCTCGCGTCCCCGATGCAGGGCACGATCGTCAAGGTCGCGGTCGAGGAGGGCCAGCAGGTCAACGAGGGCGACCTGGTCGTCGTACTCGAAGCCATGAAGATGGAGCAGCCGCTGAACGCGCACCGCTCCGGCACCGTGGTCGGCCTCACCGCCGAGGTCGGCGGCTCGGTCACCTCGGGCGCCACGATCTGCGAGATCAAGGACTGACGTCCGGCCCCGCAGCACGCACCCGGCCCCCAGGACCCGTTCGGGTCCTGGGGGCCGGTGTCATCCGCGGGCACGGCTACGGCGCAGGTGTTCACGTAAGGACGGGAGACGGACGGGTGGCGACGGCACAGAGGCACGTCAACTGGGAGTTCGCGGAAAGGGTGCTGGCCGCGGTGCTCCCCGGATCGACGGCGTACAACCCGGACAAGATGACGGGGATTCCGCTGGAGGACTGGCGGCCCTTCGACCTCGAAGCGCGCGACGACGACGTCATCGAGGACGACTTCCTGTCCTACTGCGAGGACCTCGAAGGCCCGCTCATCGTGGTGAACAGCACCAGCTTCGACCCGGATCAGGGGCCCTATTTCGTCGAAGCGTCACGCCTCGTCGAGTTCGTCAAGGCGTTCGACACCCGGGTCCGGCACTACTTCATGTGGGCCGACGTGATCGTGGTGTCGCCGGCCACCGGGTTCGTCGTCATCGCGCAGAACGACGGCTACCTCGTGAAGGTGCGCGGTAACGCGATCATGGCGAAGCCGGAGGATGCCGCCGGCCGGTAGGCGTCGGCGAGGAGCCTGGGCCACGACGGCCCCACCGGACCCTGGTCCGGTGGGGCCGTCGCGCGTCGCACGGCGGTGGGCGTCGTCGACCGCGGCCGGAGCCAGGCCCTAGCGGCGCCGCATGTCGGCCACGCGGGCCCGCTCCGCCTGCGGCTCCAGCATCCCGCCGGCGGCGCTGCGCAGCTGCGCGGTCGGCCCGCCCCGCCGCTGCACCGGCAGCGGCGACTCGCGGCGCGGCCGCCGGCCCTGCATCCCGTCCACGCCCCCGGAGGGAACGGTCCCGCCGGCCACGGTGATCTGCACGCCCTGGTCCGCCAGCGCCTGCAGCTCCGTACCCGCCCGGTCGTCGTGCGGCGGCGGTTCGTCCGTCACCAGACGCGTCATCACGTCGGTCGGCACGGTCTGGAACATGGTGTCGGTGCCGAGCTTCGTGTGGTCGGCCAGCACCACCACCTCCGCCGCCGCCTGCACCAGCGCCCGGTCCACGCTGGCGGACAGCATGTTGGACGTGGACAGCCCGCGCTCGGCCGTCAGACCGCTGCCCGACAGGAAGGCCCGGGAGACCCGCAGCCCCTGGAGGGACTGCTCGGCTCCGCTGCCCACGAGGGCGTAGTTGGACCCGCGCAGGGTGCCGCCGGTCATGACCACTTCCACCCGGTTCGCGTGGGCCAGGGCCTGGGCGACGAGCAGCGAGTTGGTGACGACGGTCAGTCCGGGCACACGGGCGAGCCGGCGGGCCAGCTCCTGGGTCGTGGTGCCCGCGCCGACGACGACGGCCTCGCCCTCTTCCACGAGGGAGGCCGCGACATCGGCAATGGCGGTCTTCTCCGCCGTCGCGAGATGGGACTTTTGCGGAAAGCCGGACTCCCGCGTGAAACCGCCCGGCAAGACCGCACCGCCGTGTCGGCGGTCGAGGAGTCCTTCTGCCTCCAGTGCCCGCACGTCCCGCCGTACGGTCACTTCGGAGGTCTGGACGACGCGGGCGAGCTCCCGGAGCGATACCGCTCCGTTGGCCCGCACCATTTCGAGGATCAATTGGCGACGTTCTGCAGCGAACACGAAACTGACAGTAACCCCAACGACCGTCTGCTTTCAGCTCTTTACGCCGGAATACCGAAGTTGTCCGTAAGGCAGGGCGACTAGTGGTATACGCAGCCCGAGAGTTGTGTGAACTTCTCGCCACGAATCCGGGCCCCGCCCCAAAACCCTTACGGCATGGGGCGGTTAGCCGGGATCAGGCCTCCCCGGCGGCCTTCCGCGTGTGCAGCTGGCGGGCCACTTCGGCGATCGAGCCCGAGAGCGAGGGGTACACGGTGAACGCGTTTGCGATCTGCTCGACCGTCAGGTTGTTGTCGACGGCGATCGAGATGGGGTGGATCAGCTCGCTCGCACGCGGGGAGACGACCACGCCGCCGACGACGATGCCGGTGCCCGGACGGCAGAACAGCTTCACGAAGCCGTCCCGGATGCCCTGCATCTTGGCGCGCGGGTTGCGCAGCAGCGGGAGCTTCACCACGCGGGCGTCGATCTTGCCGGCGTCCACGTCCGCCTGGGTGTAGCCGACGGTGGCGATCTCGGGGTCGGTGAAGACGTTCGAGGAGACCGTCTTGAGGTTCAGCGGGGCCACCGCGTCACCGAGGAAGTGGTACATCGCGATGCGGCCCTGCATCGCCGCGACCGACGCGAGGGCGAAGACGCCCGTGACGTCACCGGCGGCGTACACACCGGGCGCCGAGGTGCGCGAGACCTTGTCGGTCCAGATGTGCCCGGAGTCCTTGAGCCGGACCCCGGACTCCTCCAGGTTCATGTTCTTGGTGTTGGGGATCGCGCCGACGGCCATCAGGCAGTGCGTACCGGTCAGCACGCGGCCGTCGGAGAGGGTGACCTCGACCCGGTCGCCCACCCGCTTGGCGGATTCGGCGCGCGAGCGTCCGACGACGTTCATGCCGCGGCGCCGGAAGACGTCCTCCAGCACGGCGGCGGCGTCCGGGTCCTCGCCGGGGAGCACGCGGTCGCGGGAGGACACGAGGGTCACCCGGGAGCCGAGGGCCTGGTACGCGCCGGCGAACTCGGCGCCGGTCACACCGGAGCCGACCACGATGAGCTCCTCCGGGAGCTCGTCGAGGTCGTAGACCTGGGTCCAGTTCAGGATCCGCTCGCCGTCGGGCATGGCGTCGGGGATCTCGCGCGGGGTGCCGCCGGTCGCGATCAGGACGGCGTCGGCGGTCAGGATCGTCTCGGACCCGTCGGCGGCGGTGACGATGACGTCCCGCGTGCCGTCGATGCCCTGCGGCCCGCCGAGCTTGCCGCGGCCGCGCACCACGCGGGCGCCGGCCCGGGTGACGGAGGCGGTGATGTCGTGCGACTGGGCGAGCGCGAGACGCTTGACGCGCCGGTTCACCTTGCCGAGGTCCACGCCGACGACGCGCGCGGCCTGCTCGATGTGCGGGGTGTCGTCCGCGACCACGATGCCGAGCTCCTCGTACGAGGAGTCGAAGGTCGTCATCACCTCGGCGGTCGCGATCAGAGTCTTGGAAGGTACGCAGTCGGTGAGGACCGAGGCCCCGCCCAGACCGTCGCAGTCGACGACGGTCACCTCCGCGCCGAGCTGGGCCCCCACCAGGGCTGCCTCATACCCGCCGGGTCCGCCGCCGATGATCACGATCCGGGTCACGAAAAGTCCGCCTCACGTCTACCCGGCCGGCTGCCGCCCCGGCCGGTGTTCCGGGGGGTCTCCCCGGGGGATGCATTCCGTGCTCCATTGTCCCGCACGCTCCACGGTGCTTCGCGCCCGGTCCCTCCATCCGGGCACGCGTGCACCGGCACCCCTCCCGTACTCTCGACCCCATGTCGCTCTACGCCGCGTACGCCGGCAACCTCGACCCGCGGCTGATGACGCGCCGCGCCCCGCATTCGCCGCTGCGCGGCACGGGCTGGATCAACGACTGGCGGCTGACCTTCGGCGGCGAGCAGATGGGCTGGGAGGGCGCTCTCGCGACGATCGTCGAGGCCCCGCGCCACCAGGTCTTCGTCGCGCTGTACGACATCGCGCCGCTGGACGAGGACTCGATGGACCGCTGGGAGGGTGTCGGACTCGACATCTACCGCCGGATGCGGGTGCGGGTGCACACGCTGGACGGCGAGGAGGCGGCCTGGGTGTACGTACTGAACGGCTACGAGGGCGGTCTGCCCTCGGCCCGCTACCTCGGCGAGATCGCCGACGCCGCGGAATCCGCGGGCGCCCCCCACGACTACGTGATGGAAATCCGCAAGCGCCCCTGCTGATCCCCTGCGGGGTCGCTCGCCCGATTCCGCCCCCACCGGCACGGCGCCCGGGCCGGAGCCCCACCCCGACCGACGTCCGACGTCCGAGGCGCGGGGTCCGGGGCGGAGCCCCGCTCTTCCAGCCCCCGCCGGGACACCATCCAGCCCCGCCGGCGTTTGAGGCGCGGGGTCCGGGGCGGAGCCCCGCTCTTCCAGCCCCCGCCGGGACACCATCCAGCCCCGCCGGCGTTTGAGGCGCGGGGTCCGGGGCGGAGCCCCGTCCTGTCAGCCCCGCCGGCCGTGGGGCCGCCACCCCCGCGGGGACGTTTGGGCGGAAACGACAAGGCAACGATCCGAACACCGTGAGCTGTGCCATCTACGCGCGTAGCCGGAAAACGGTTACGCTCGTCCGCGTGAACGCATCTGTTACCGACCCCTTCGCCGCCGCCGATGCCGCTGCCGCCCGCCTGCGTGAGCTGACCGGCGTGGACACCCACGATGTCGCCCTCGTCATGGGCTCCGGATGGGCCCCCGCCGCAGAGGCGCTCGGCGCCCCCGAGGCCGAGTTCCTCGTCACCGAGCTGCCCGGCTTCCCGCCCGCCGCCGTCGAGGGCCACGGCGGCAAGATCCGCTCGTACAAGATCGGCGACAAGCGCGCCCTGGTCTTCCTCGGCCGGACCCACTTCTACGAGGGCCGCGGCGTCGCCGCCGTCGCCCACGGCGTGCGCACCGCCGTCGCCGCCGGCTGCAAGACCGTCGTGCTGACCAACGGCTGCGGCGGTCTGCGCGAGGGCATGAAGCCCGGCCAGCCCGTCCTGATCAGCGACCACCTCAACCTGACGGCCACCTCGCCGATCGTCGGCGCCAACTTCGTCGACCTCACCGACCTGTACTCGCCGCGCCTGCGCGCGATGTGCAAGGAGATCGACGCGAGCCTCGAAGAGGGCGTCTACGTCCAGTTCCCCGGCCCGCACTACGAGACCCCGGCCGAGATCAACATGATCCGCGTCATGGGCGCCGACCTGGTCGGCATGTCCACCGTCCTGGAGGCCATCGCCGCCCGTGAGGCCGGCGCCGAGGTGCTCGGCATCTCCCTGGTCACCAACCTGGCGGCGGGCCTGTCCGGCGAGCCGCTGAACCACGAAGAGGTCCTCCAGGCCGGCCGCGACTCGGCCGCCCGCATGGGCACGCTGCTGACGCAGGTCCTCGCCCGCATCTGATCGACGTACGAGAGCTAAGGCGGAAGCAGTGCAGGAACAGGCACAGGCACAGGCACAGGACGACCTGATCACCCGGGCGCAGGCCTGGCTGGCCGAGGACCCGGACCCGGAGACGGCCGCGGAACTGGCCGCGCTCATCGAGGCCGGCGACACGGCGGAGCTCGCGGACCGTTTCTCGGGCACCCTGCAGTTCGGCACCGCCGGACTGCGCGGTGAGATCGGCGCCGGTCCGATGCGGATGAACCGCGGCGTGGTCATCCGGGCCGCGGCGGGCCTCGCGGCCTACCTGAAGGCCCAGGGTCATGACGGCGGCCTGGTCGTCGTCGGCTACGACGCCCGCTACAAGTCGGCGGACTTCGCCCGCGACACCGCGGCCGTCATGACCGGTGCCGGGCTGCGTGCGGCCCTCCTGCCCCGCCCGCTGCCGACGCCCGTGCTCGCGTACGCGATAAGGCACCTCGGCGCCGTCGCCGGCGTCGAGGTGACCGCGAGCCACAACCCGCCCAGGGACAACGGCTACAAGGTCTACCTCGGCGACGGCTCGCAGATCGTCTCCCCGGCCGACAGCGAGATCGCGGCGCAGATCGCGGCGGTCGAGAAGCTGGCCGACGTACCGCGCCCGGAGTCCGGCTGGCAGGAGCTCGGCGACGAGGTCCTGGAGGCCTACCTGCACCGCACGGACGCCGTCCTGACCCCCGGCTCGCCCCGGGGCGTGCGGACCGTCTACACGGCCATGCACGGCGTCGGCAAGGACGTCGTCATGGCGGCCTTCGCCCGGCACGGCTTCCCGGAGCCGGTCCTCGTCGCCGAGCAGGCCGAGCCCGACCCGGCCTTCCCGACGGTGGCGTTCCCCAACCCGGAGGAGCCGGGCGCGATGGACCTGGCCTTCGCGAAGGCCGCCGAGGTCCAGCCCGACATCGTGATCGCCAACGACCCGGACGCGGACCGCTGCGCCGTGGCCGTACCCACCGCGGACGGCTGGCGGATGCTGCGCGGCGACGAGGTCGGCGCGCTGCTGGCGGCGCACCTGGTCCACAAGGGGGTCTCACGCGGTGACAGCAACAGCGTCTTCGCCGAGTCCATCGTCTCCTCCAGCCTCCTGGGCCGGATCGCGGAGGCGGCGGGCGTGGGCTACGAGGAGACCCTCACCGGCTTCAAGTGGATCGCCCGCGTCGAGGGCCTGCGCTACGGCTACGAGGAGGCGCTCGGCTACTGCGTGGACCCCGAGGGCGTCCGCGACAAGGACGGCGTCACCGCCGCCCTGCTGGTGGCGGAGCTGGCCTCGGTCCTCAAGGAGCAGGGCCGTACGCTGGCCGACCTGCTGGACGACCTGGCGATGGCCCACGGGCTGCACGCCACGGACCAGCTGTCGGTGCGCGTCTCGGACCTGTCGATCATCGCCGACGCGATGGCGGCGCTGCGCGCGCAGCCGCCGGTGTCGCTGGCGGGTCTGCGGGTGGTCTCGGCCGAGGACCTGTCCAAGGGCACGGAGTCCCTCCCGCCCACGGACGGCCTGCGCTACTACCTGGACGGCGCGTACAAGGCCCGGGTCATCGCCCGCCCGTCGGGTACCGAGCCCAAGCTGAAGTGCTACCTGGAGGTCGTGGTCCCGGTGGCCGAGGCCTCCGACCTGGCGGCGGCACGCGTCCGCGGCCAGGAGGTCCTGGACGCGATCAAGAAGGACCTCTCGGCGGCCATGGGCATCTAGTTTTCCCCGCGCCACTCGCGCGCCTCGGCCCAGGGGGCCTCACCGGCTTCGCGCCGCTGCGCCGGACTCCGTCCGTCAGGCGCGGCGGCCGGGGCTTCGGCCCCCGCCCGGCCCGGTCCCGCCCCGTCCGGCGGGACCGGGCCTTCGCATGTCCTCTGATCCGCATCCCCGCCAACGCTCGAGGCACCCACCCGGCGCAGCTGGGCATAAGGCATGGTGCCCCACACGGCCCCCGTCGATCCGGTGCAGTCCGTACCCCCGTACGCCTGGGGGATCGATGTCCCACCCCGAGCGTACGGAAGTCATCAGGTCCGCCGCGGACGGTGCCCCTCACCGGCCGACGGGGCGGCGGTGGTTTTCTCCAGTTCCCGCGCCAAGGCCTTGGCCTCCCGGCCGCAGGGCAAGCGCACCCACACGTAGCCGAGGACCTCGTCGCCCCCCGGCCAGCCGGAACCGATCTGGGCGACGGTCCCGGTGATGAGCTGTGGCTGCTGACGGGCCCGGTCCCACGGCTCGATGTAGGACCGGCCGGTGACCGTGTCGCCGACGCACAGCCGGGCGGCCTTCCCGCGGGTGGCCTCGGCGCTCACCGTCCGTCCCCGGGCTGATCCAGGACGAGGCCGAGCAGGCCCCGGCATTCGCGGGCGAGCTCCTGAACGTGGACATACGCGGTCTCCCGGTCGTCGGGAAGCCCCTCCGCAAGGACTTCGGCGACCGCCGCGGCAGTCGCCTCCACCAGCGACGTGCGCCCTAGATCATCCCAGCGGGGAGCTTGCTCCACTGCGATCGGGGCAAGGAGACGCAGGTGCCCGGCAAGCCAGCGGTGCCAGGCCGCGCACGTCGCCCTGTCCGGGGTGCCCGCCCGGCACGCCAGGACCATGGACACGGTCTCGCTGATCAGCGTCACGTCGACCGGCAACGTGGTGGTGGTTCCGTCGGCGCGAGCCACGGTCAACGCGGGCACATCCGGCCCTCGACCAGTACGGCTTTGGGGGGACACGGGCAGCACGGCAGCCTCCTCGCCAATCCGGGCGTCACCAGCACGGTCGGGCCGCCAACAGGTCCGCCCGATTCCACGGATTGACCGTACGAGCGGCCGGCGTCGAGTAGGACTGACTGCGGGTACGAGTAGAGCGCGCCACGCCCAAGGGGAGCGCCATGAACACCACACCTCACCGGCCCTTACGCGCCGGTCTCATCAGCGGCTTCGTGCTGCGCGCAGCCCGTACGTCGATCCCGACCACCCAGCAGGGACTCGCCGAGCTCCTGGCCGTGGACCTGGCGATCGTGCAGGGCTGGGAGTCGGGGCGTCGGCCACTGGCGAACATGAAGGCCGGGATCCTCCTCGGCATGCGCCGCCGCCTGGCCGTGCTGGGCGCCTCTCCGGCCGTCCTCGCACTGCTGGATCCCGCGATGGACGCCGACCGCATCATCGCGGCCGTCCTCACCGCGGACGACGACGCCGAGCACCCCCTCGGCGAGTGGGTCCACACCCGTCGGACCGCCCACATGCTCGCCTGGGCGCTCACCGGCACCCCGCCGCACTCCGTGGCCGACCTCCTCGCCGCACCCCGCCGAGGCCCGGCGGGCGTCGCCCCGCTCCTGGACCCCGACGACCGCCGCATCTTCTTCGACCGGCTGAGGAACACCGCCGAGAGCGCGCCCCGCACCGACGCCGGCGGAATCCTGCTGCACCGACAAGCCCTCTACCTGTCCTCCTACGACCGTTCCCCGCAGGCCGTGGCCTGGACCGCAGACGCCCTCCACGCCCGGCGCGAAGCACTGACCGCGCGCGGGTGGACCCCCCGCTGGGCCGAAGCCCGCTCGACCGCCGCCGCCCTCGCCCGCCTGGGCGACCCCGTCCCCATGTACGACTTCATCGAGCGGGCCATGGCCGACGACGACGGCGAGGCCGCGAACCTCAACTACTGGGCGTACTGGCTCGGCGTTGCCCACCAGCCGCAGGCCGACGACACGTTCATGCGCGACCGGACCCTCACCGGCCTGGATCCGGTAGCCCTCCTGAGGGCCCTCGCCGACGGCATGCACTTCGCCCCCGGCTACGTCGACCTGTACACGCACTCGCTGTGGGCGCTGCTCCATGCCCACCCCTGGCTCCCGCAGGCCCTCCCTGCCCTGTCCGCGTCGCTCGCCGGGCGGCTGGACAGGCTCCTGGACGAAGGCGGCATCTCTCCGAGATCCAAACGGGAACTCGGCGCGGTCCACTACGTTTTGCACCAGAACCGATGATCGGCAACCGGAGGTCACCATGGCAGACGAGACGGCGAACGCGCAGGGCACAGCCGGGTTCCTCTTCGAGATGGGCGTCTTGAAGAACGCGAAGCGCACCGGCTGGTGGTTCACCGGGAACAACAACCCGGAGTCGATCGCCGAGCACTCGTTCCGCGTCGGAATCATCGGTTCGGTCCTCGCGATGATGGAAGGCGCCGACGCGGGCAAGGTCGCGTTGATGTGCCTGTTCCACGACACGCAGGAGACCCGCCTCGGCGACATCCCGCACATCGGCCGCCGCTACATCGACGCCGCCACGAACCAGACCGTCACCGCCGACCAGGTCTCCGCCGCCCACCCGTCGGTAAAGGCCGGCGTGCAGCGCGTCGTGGACGAGTACGAGAGCGGCAGCTCCCTCGAAGTCCTGGTCGCCCACGACGCCGACAAGCTGGAATGCCTGGTGCAGGCGGTGGAGTACCGGGCGCAGGGCTACGCAGAGGTTCAGGACTGGATCGACACCTCGCTCGCCAGCTTGAAGACTGCCTCGGCGCAGGCCCTGGCCGAAGCCGCGCTGACCATGTCGCCGCTCCAGTGGCGCCGCACCTTCCTGGAACGCTGACCCGCCTGCGAGTCCAGCCGCCGGTGTCCGCAGTCCATCGGGCTTGGCGGTCGCCGGCGTTTGAGGCGCGGGGGTCCGGGTCAGCGCCCCCGGCAGCGGCGGCGCGCCCGTCCGGACCGGCCGGGGCGGTGGCCGAGCCGTGCGGGCGACGCGTCAGGACGGGGTCGGGGTCGGGGTCGCCAGTTCGCCCAGGGTCGGGACCGACTCCGGGCGGGAGCGGACCGCGTCCGTGCACTCCCACGCGCGCGGCGGATCGGCGTCCGGACCGCCCAGGATCACCGGGCCCGGGGTCGCCTTCAGGGCTTCGCTGCCCGACAGCGTGCACACGATCTGCGAGAGCGCCACCGGCGGCAGGTCCTCCGGCTTCCGGCTGAGCCGCACCGTGCCCGCCGGGTCGCCCGCCTTCGGCGCGCCCGCCGACAGCCCCGCCGGAACCTCGCTCGTGAAGCCGGCGTCCCGCTCCTCCGTGCCCGGAGTGCGCTCCAGCTCCTCCAGCAGTGCCTGCGCGACCATCGCCAGCGGGTCCCGTACGGGCTTCTTCTCGGGCACCGGAACCACTCGCTCCACGCCCACCAGCTGCGATCCGCAGACCAGTTGCAGCGTGGCGCGGAAGCCCTGCACACCGTTCGGCTGGTCCTTGGTGTCGCAGGAGACCCGCGACGGGGCCGGGCCCACGTCCACCGGGACGGTCGTCGCCCGGATCCCGCAGGCGGAGGTCGCGAGCAGCGCGACCCCGACGAAGGGGACCAGCACCGCCGGAACCACCGGCAGGGCCCTACGCATCCGCGTCACCCGCGATCACCTTTCCCACGTCCACCGGCAGCCGCAGCGTGAACAGCGCTCCGCCGCCCGCGACATTGGCGGCGCTGATGTCGCCGCCGTGGATGTGCGCGTTCTCCATGGCGATCGACAGGCCGAGCCCGCTGCCGTCGGACTTGGGTCGCGACGCGCTCGCTTTGTAGAAGCGGTCGAAGACGTGCGGCAGGACCTCTTCGGGGATGCCCGGACCGTTGTCCCGCACCGCGATCACCAGCCACTCCCCCTCGACCGTGACCGACACCCGTACCGGCGAGCCGCCGTGCTTGAGGGCGTTGCCGATCAGGTTGGCGAGGATGACGTCGAGGCGGCGCGGGTCGAGGCGGACCACGATGCCCCGTTCGGCGTCGAGTTCGACCGCGTCGAGCCAGGCCCGGGCGTCGATGCAGGCCGTGACCTGGTCGGCGACGTTCACGTCGTCCAGCACCAGCTTGGCCGTACCCGCGTCGAAGCGGGTGACCTCCATCAGGTTCTCGACCAGGATGTTCAGCCGCCGGGTCTCGCTGACGACCAGCCCCACCGCCGGCGCGATCATCGGATCGAGGTCGTCGACCTCCTCCTCCAGCACCTCGGCCACCGCCGTCAGCGCGGTCAGCGGCGTCCGCAGCTCGTGCGACATGTCCGCGACGAAGCGCCGGCTGGCCTCCTCGCGCGCGCTCATGTCGGCGACCTTCTTCTCCAGCGCCTCGGCCGTCTTGTTGAAGGTGTGCGACAGGTCGGCGAGTTCGTCCGTGCCGGACACGTCGAGACGGTGGTCCAGCTCGCCCTCGCCGAGCCGCCGCGCCGCGTCCCCGAGCCGCTGCACGGGCTTGAGCACCGTACGGGCCGCGGCCTGCGCCAGCAGGGCGGAGCCGAGCAGCGCGAGGCCGGTGGCGATGGTCAGCGACCAGCCGAGCGCGTTCAGGTCGTCCCGTTCCTGCGCGAGGGACTTGTACATGTAGCCGGTGAGCCCGCCGCCCACGATCCGCGTCCCGCCGACCAGGTACGGATTGCCGCGCGGCTTCGTCCGCTGCCAGTACACGTGGTACTCGGAGTCGTTCGCGGCGGTGGTCTTCTGCCGGTCGTTCACCGCGTTCCGCAGGGACTTCGGTACGTTGGCCAGCCCGAAGGAGTCGGGGCCCGCCGCCCCGAAGATCTGCCGGTTGTCCTTGCCGACCTGGACCAGCAGCACGCTGTACCCGGGGCTGCTGCCCGCCATCAGTTCGGCGGTGCGCTGCAGCTCCTCGGCGGTGGGATCGGCGGGCAGCGCGGCGGCCCGGTTCTGCATCTCCTGGCGGAAGTCGCCGAGGGCGGCGTCCTGGACGCGGGTGAGGACCGCCTCGCGGTTGAGCCAGTACGCGATCCCGGAGGCCGAGACCGCGGCCGTGAGGGCGACCAGGCAGAACACCATGAGGAGCCGCAGCCGCAGGCTGCTCCAGCGCCGGCCCGCGAGCAACGACCGGATCACTGCGGGGAGTCCAGGCGGTAGCCCACACCCCGGACGGTACGGATCAGGGTGGGTGAGGACGGCACGTCCTCGACCTTGGCGCGCAGCCGCTGCACGCAGGCGTCGACGAGCCGCGAGTCACCGAGGTAGTCGTGCTCCCAGACCAGCCGCAGCAGCTGCTGCCGGGAGAGCGCCTGGCCGGGCCGGCGGCTCAGTTCGAGCAGCAGCCGCAGCTCGGTCGGCGTGAGCTGCAGGTCCTCGCCGTTCTTCGTCACCGTCATGGCGGCCCGGTCGATGACCAGGGACCCGAAGCTCGCCGAGTCGCTCGACTCGCGCTCGCCCCGGCGCAGTACGGCCCGGATCCGGGCGTCGAGGACCCGGCCCTGGACGGGCTTGACGACGTAGTCGTCGGCTCCCGACTCCAGCCCGACGACGACATCGATGTCGTCGCTCCGGGCGGTGAGCAGGATGATCGGCAGCTGGTCGGTACGGCGGATCCGCCGGCACACCTCGAAGCCGTCGATCCCGGGCAGCATCACGTCGAGCACGATCAGATCCGGCCGCTGCTCGCGCAGCAGTTTCAGGCCGTCCTCGCCCGTCGCCGCGGTGGCCACACGGTGGCCCTGGCGTGACAGGGAGAGTTCGAGGGCCGTGCGGATGGCGTCGTCGTCCTCGATCAGCAACAGGAAAGGCACGCGCTCATTCTGACCCATCGGCCGTCGGGAACTCGACCGTCGCGCGACGTGATCCTGTCGGGGTCCTGTCAGAAGTCGCTGTGACACGGCTGTGACAGTCGACGGACACCCCGGTTAAGTCGGCCGGGCAGTCTTTTCATCAACGCACAACGGACCGAAGCAGACACACTCCACGACGGGGGGCGCGAGATGAACACGCTGCACAGCACCACGACCAGCGCGGTTGTCACGCGGCTGCACGATGTGAACCGCCGGGCGGGTGTCCGTACGGTGGCGGTCGCCCGTCCCCGGCCGGCCCACGTCGTAGCCATTGACGCAAACCAGTACCAGGCGGTTCCCGCCGCCGGGCAGGCTCCTTCCTCCATCTCCGAAGCCGAGTTCACGGCGTACGTCCAGGAGCGGCGCGCCGCCCTGTACGCGACGGCCTTCCACCTCACCGGCGACCGGTACGAGGCCGAGGACCTGCTGCAGAGCGCACTGTTCTCCACGTACCGCGCCTGGGACCGGATCAGCGACAAGGCGGCCGTCGGCGGCTACCTGCGCCGGACGATGACGAACCTGCACATCAGCGCGTGGCGTCGGCGGAAGCTGAACGAATACCCGACGGAGGAGCTGCCGGAGACGGCCTCCGACACGGACGCGATGCGCGGTACGGAGCTGCGCGCGGTGCTGTGGCAGGCCCTGACCCGCATCCCGGAGCCGCAGCGCACGATGCTGGTGCTCCGCTACTACGAGGGCCGCACGGACCCGGAGATCGCGGAGATCCTCGGCATCAGCGTCGGCACGGTGAAGTCGAGCATCTGGCGCTCGCTGCGCCGCCTGCGGGAGGACGAGGCGCTCAGCTTCGGCCGTGACGAGGCGGAGTCCTTCGAGGAGCTCGTCGCGTAACGCGGCACACGCGGAAGCCGGCACGCGCAGAGGCCGGCACACACAGAAGCCATCGGGCCAGGGGGCCCGTCCTACGGGGGTGGGGCGGGGGCCGCGGGGGGAAGAGGCGGGATCGAGCGGACGGGGGTCCGCTCGATCCCGCCTCTTCACATGTCCCGGGTGTCCGTGCGCGGCGCGGACGGCCGGGTCACAGGCGCTTGGCGCTGCGCAGGGCGGCGGCGTAGTAGCCGTTGCCGTCGAGCCGGGAGGCGCCGCCCTTGTCGCCGATGGTGGGGCCGTTGGCCTCCTCACGGCTCGATATGAAGATCTTGTGCCCTTCGGTGTCGTTGCCGAGGTACATGCCGGTGTGGTCCAGCCGGTCCCCGGTGCGCGCGTCGAGCTTGAAGAACACCAGGTCGCCCGGCTGGAGGACGTCGACGGAGGCCGGCCGGTCCTGCGGGCCGACGCCCTTGAGGGCCAGGATGTCCACGCCGGCCTTCGAACGGGCCATTGCGTTGGCGGTGCGCGGGAGTCCGTTGCCGCCGGTGTCGGAGGCCATCAGCGGGAAGCGGCCGCGGTAGCCGAAGACCGTGCGGATGAAGCCGGAGCAGTCCATGGACCGGTGCTTGGCCTTCTCCGGCTGCTGGGTGGTGCCGTTGCGGAAGGTGTACGGGATCCCGAGGTAGTCGTAGAAGTCCGACTCCTCCAGGCGGAGGTCGTTGCCCTCGGAGCCCTTCGGGTTGAGCGGCCCGAAGGCGGCGTCGCCCGCGTACTGGACGCCGGCCGCGTCCTTCTTGACCGGTGCCTGGTCCCCGTACTGGAAGGCGATCGCGAAGAGGTCGTCCTCCTCGCTCCCGTAGTACTTCTTGAACCAGTCCTGGAACCACTGCTCGCGCTCGGCGCCGTTGCGCCAGCTCTCCGGGAGCAGGCGGACCCAGTTGTCGGTGACGACGCGGGTCTTGGTGGTGGCCGGCTCGGTGAAGGTACGGCTCTTGCCGGTGAGCGAGGCGGTGCGCGCGCCGTCCGTGAAGGTGGCGAGGACGGCGCCGTCCCCGCCCCGCAGGACCGAGCGCTCCGGGTTCTTCAGCCGCTCCCACTTCTGGGCGCCCTCCTGGGCGCCGCCCTTCTGCGCCTGGTCGGTGACGCGCAGCACCTCGGGGGCCTTGGCCTGTTCCTCCTTGCGCAGCTCGTAGGTGAAGTACGCGCTGCCGGCCAGCAGGATCCCCACGACGGCGGCGTGCAGGACGGGACGGGTGCGGCGGGCGGGCTTGGCGGTCATCGGTGTGCTCCGGGCGGTGCGGGTGGTCGGGCCGGCGTCGGTCAGGCGTGCGGCATGAAGCCGAGCAGGATGCCCGCGGTCAGGACGACGTACGTCAGGAGGGTCGCGGAACCGGTGGCGAGCAGCGTGGCGCCCTTGGGCTGGCGGACGAGCTGGTAGGCGATCAGTCCGGGGACGATGAAGCCGAGGGTCTGGTTCGCGTACAGCAGGGGGAACTTCATCTGGAGCACGATCACCACCGTGGCCTGGAGGAGGACTCCGATGAGGACGACGGCCGCGAACAGGCGCTTGCCGTAGAGGATGACGAACTTCTGGGTGACGAGGGTGAGCGCGTACGTCAGGGCGGTGATGCCGACGACGAGGGCGGCGCGCTGCAGGTCTTCTACGAGGGTGAGCGCGAGCCAGCCGGGGGTGATCATTCCGCCGGGCGAGAGGTTCGTCGTCAGGTAGCACAGCAGGGAGAACAGCAGGCCCAGCGCGATGCCGATGGCGGCGATCTCGGGGGTGAGGACTGCGGGGATCAACGGGGGTCTCCTGGGCTCTGCCACTGCGGGTTCGGGTCGGGCTCGTACGGGTGCGGCTCGTACGGGTGCTGCTCGTACGCGCGTGGCTCGTACGGATCGGGCTCGTACGGGCGGGCCCCGTACGGCTGCTGCTCGTACGGGTGGGGCGGCCAGGGCTGGTGTCCGTACGGCTGCTGCTGCGCGTGGGGGGCCTGCTGCCACTGCCCTTCCGTCTGCCGCGGGTACGCGTCCCGGGGGTCGGACTGGACGTGCTGCTGGGGCGGGTGGGCGTACTGCCGCGGCACGGGAGGCTGCACGTACCTGGCTTCCTGGGCGGCGGTGAGGTCGGCGTACGGGTCGAGGTGCGGGACGTACAGCGGCTGGGCGGGCGCGGCCTGCCGGGGTACGGCGGGCTCCTGGTGCCCGTGGGGTTCCTCCGGGCCGGGCTCGTCCTCGAAGCCGGGGAGTTCCGCCAGGTGTTCCAGGAGGATCTCGCCCTGGCCGTGGATGTTGCCGATGGCGACCAGCGAGGAGCTCTCGCCCAGGTGGCCGAGGAGCTCGTTCATGAACTCCGCGCCGACGCGCTGGTCGCCGCCGAGGTCGACGGCGCGCCCGCGCCACTCGGCGGGGATCGCGTCGATGGCGCTCTTGGCCGGGTGCCCGATCACGAAGACCTTGTCGGGCATCAGGTCCGGGACGATCGCGCCCATCTGGCCGTTGCGCTCGACGCGGTCCGGGCGGCAGTTGATCACGACGTTGAGGGGGCGGTCGACGGCGCCGAGGTCGAGGAGCTGGTTGATGTTCATCAGCGTCGACTCGGGGTCGTTCGCGGCGAAGACGTTGGCGAAGCGCACCCGCTTGCCGCCGGGGGCCACGTACCGCTCGACGGAGAGCACGCCGGGGTCCGGCGGGGCGTCGTACATCCCCTGGAGGGCGGTCTCGCGGTCGACCCCGAGGAGCTCGGCGACGGTGAGCGCGATGGCGACGTTCTCCTTGAAGGTGAACCAGCTGAAGCCGCGCAGCTCGTCGTCGCTGACGGTGTCGGGGTCGGCGTAGACGAGCGTGCAGTCGCGCGCGTCGGCCTCCTCCTGGAGCACGTGGAAGCGCTCCTTCTCGGCGGTGACACAGATTCCGCCGTGCGGCATGGAGCGCGAGAGGGAGCGCGCGATGTCGTCGAGGGTGGGGCCCATCTCGGCGACGTGGTCCTCGCGGACGTTGCACAGGACGCCGATGGTCGACTGGATCAGCTTCGACTGGTTGATCTCCTGGAGGGCGGGCATGACCGCCATGCACTCCATGACCAGGGCGTGCGGCTGGTAGGCGGCGGCGCGCCGGACGATGCCGATCTGTTCGACAACGTTGGCGATGCCGAACTTGCGGTAGACGGGCTCCTCGGTGGCGTCCGGGTGGATGAAGCGGGCCGCGGTGCCGGTGGTCTTGGCGACCGTCAGGAGCCCGCCGCCGCGCAGGGCTCCCGCGCACAGCCGGGTGATGGAGCTCTTGCCGCGGATGCCGTTGACCAGCACCCGGTTCGGTATCTGCGCGAGGTTGGCGTAGTGCCGGCGCTGCTCGACGACGCCCGCGACGAGCATGACCAGGCAGCAGACGACCAGTACGCAGTAGAGGAAGAGCACGGTGGATCAGTTCCTTCCGGCCGGGGCGGCACGGCCGGGCGTCCGGCCGGTGGTGCCGCCGGCGGCGTCCCGCTTGCGCTGCTCCTGCAGCTGCAGGCGGATGACTTCGAGGCTGCGGGTGACGGCGCCGACCTCGTCGTGGTGGGTCGGGTAGAGGACGGTGCGGCGGTCGCCGTCGGCCAGGGCCTCCGCCCGGTCGGCGAGGTCGCGCAGCGGCCGCACCACGATGATGTGGATCCAGCCGAGGCAGGCCACGGCTCCGGTGAGACCGAGCAGTCCGGCCAGGACGGTGCGGTTCTGCGCGGTGTACGCGGGGATCTCCAGGCCCTTGGCCGGCTGCCGGGTGACGACGGTCCAGTCCAGCGGCTGGGCGACGCCTCCGCCGGTCATGGGCGCCGCGGCGGCGATGGAGACGCCGCCGTCGCGGAGCAGGGTGCTCCTGGCGCGCGGGCCCTTGTCCGCCTTGGCGTCGGCGTCGCCCTTCGCGTCGGCGTCGCCCTTCGCGCGGGCGGCTCGGACCAGGGCGTCGAGCTTGGCGTCCGACAGCGGTGTGAAGGCCAGGTAGCCCTCGTTGCCGCCGATCACCCGGTGCCGGCCGTCGACGATGCGGACCTCGCCCAGACCGGGCCGCTTGAGCAGGGCGTTGAGGAAGTCGATGCGCAGCTCGCCGACCACGGCGGCGCCGGCCAGGCCGGGTGCCTCGGCGAATTCGGTGATGACGGGCCGGTTGCCGCTGTCGGACAGGGTCACGGGCTGTTTCGAGGGGCCCTGGCCGGCGGGGTGGTGGGGTTTGCCGCCGGCCCGCGCCAGGACGGTTCCGTCGGCGTTCAGGACGTAGAGGGACTCGTAGCGCCCGTGCTGGCTGCGGGTGCGCTCCAGCAGCTTGGTCAGCTCGGCGGGGGTGCTCTTGTCGCTGATGACGGAGGCCACGGAGGTGAGGTCGGCGTGTCCCTCGTTGAGGGCCCGGCGTACCCGGTCGGCGAGGGTGTCGGTGCGTTCGCGCTGGTCGTCGACGATCGTCCGGGGTACGTCGACGGAGGCGCCGGCCCGGTTGAGCGTCAGCAGGAGCGGTGCCGACCACACCAGGAGCAGGACCGCGCACACCCCGAGGAGGGCGCGGGTCCCGATCCGGGAGCGGCGGCCCCCGCGGGGAGTCCCGGTCTGCGTTCCGGGCTCGCCGAGGAGCTGCCGGCGCAGCCGGTCGAGGGCGGCGCCGATGCGGGCGGCCTCGCCGTACTTCGGCACCGTGACCGGCCGGTGCAGGTCGCCGCGGCCGATCCGGCGGCTCTCCAGGAACAGCCGGAGCAGCGGGCGCTGCACGGTGGTCACGAGCAGGGCCACGGCCAGTGCGCCGAGCACCAGCAGGGCGGCGGACGCGGCGATCCAGAAGAAGGAGTCGACGGCGGCGGAGCGCTCCTCGGCGACGCCGACGAACGAGACGACGGTGAGGCCGAGGGCGGTCGCGTCGGTGCCCACGCCGGGCTGCGAACCGGTGAGCTTCGCGTAGCCGGCCACGGAGCGGTGGCCGTCCCTGGAGTCCCCGAGCAGGCTGCCGCTGACGCCCGCGAAGCCGCCGGAGCCGGGTTCCTTGGCCTGGAGGGGGTGGCGTCCGGCCTTCTGGGCGACGGTCTTCGCGAACTTCGCGAGCTGCTTCTTCTCCTGCCCTGAACCGCCGATGCCGTCGCTGCCGAGGACCTGCCCGGAGGAGTCGAGGACGGCGATGGCGCGGGACCTGCCCAGGCTGATGCCCGGGACCTTGAGGCTGCTGGAGGCGACGAGGAGCTGCTGGGGGCGGTCGGGCCAGGACAGCAGGGCGAGGGTGAGCAGGCGGGTCTCGCCGTTCTCCAGCCGGACCATGCGGGGGGCGAGGCCGTTCTCCCCGTCGAGCGCGGTCAGGTCGAGGGCGGTCAGCGGGAGGTTCTCGCCGCGCTGCGCCTCCAGACGGCCCGACTTGATCTCGATCACGGCCGTGCCGCGCCACTTCTGGTAGACGCTGCCGAGCTTGTCGAGCACGGAGTCGGGCGAGACCGGTTCGCCGGAGCTGAAGAGGGAGGCGGTCCTGCCGATGTCCGTGATGCTCTCGTCCAGGGAGGCGCGCAGGGCGATGGCGCCGTCTTCCGCGAAGTACTGCTGCGAGGTGAGGACGGCGGGCGGCACGGTCTCCCGGCCCACGTGTCCGAGCTGGAACGCGGTGAGGGCGGCGAGCGCCAGCAGCACGGCGGACAGGGCCGCGATCGGCGGACGGACGCCGCCCAGCAGCGACATGTCGGCTCGACGGCGGCTCCGGTGCCGCCGATACCATCGCGACGCGGCCAACGCGGGCTCCTCTTCGTTCTGTCCTGGAGCCGGTGCGGCCTGGGGAGTGTGATGATCTGGGCTTACGGGTTCTCGGGCGGTGCGGCGAGGACCTCGGTCGGTCCGGTCAGCGCGGGCCGGTCCGCCGGCGGGGCCGGGTGGCGGGCGGGCCGGGGCGAAGAGCGGAGGAACGGCAAGCGGAGCACATCACTCCGTTATTTTCGTATGACTATGAGCGCTCCACTGACCAGGCGAGTAACGATTGCGGTTCTGTGCGGAGCCTTCATCGCCCTTTGTGCCGTTTTGGCCGTTCGGTCGACGAGCCCGCCCAGCGCACCGCCGACCCGCCCGTCCGGCCCCGCTCCCCAGCGCACCGCCGACACCGGCCTGGAGCAGCGGATCGCCGGCTTCACCGCCGGCTTCGGCGAGCGCGGCGGCTACCGCACCCCCACGGACCAGGAACGACTCGCGTTCACCAAGGCGTTCGCCCACCTGCTCGACGGGGATGCGGAAGCGGCGCGGACCGGCCTGGCCGAGATCGACTTCGCGCTGCGCACCGTCACGGACGCCCCCGGCGGACGCCGGTACGCCGAGGTGGCGGACGCGGTGAGTGAATCGGGCCACACCAGCCGCGGCTGGGGCCGGATCTACGTCGACCTGGACCGGCCCGCACGCTGGTCGGTCCAGGTCCCCCACCCCGTCGCCGACGCCCGCACCGAGCTCCTGGGCGCCCGGGTGCTGCGCGGGGCGCCCGGCGGGGTACTGGTGCTCGCGGGCGCCCACCGCGATGCGGGGGAGGACGGGGCGGCGGACGTGGCGCACCGCGACGACTCGGTCTTCCACGCGGTCGTGGAGGAGCTGGCACGGCGGAACCTGCCGGGGATCCAGCTGCACGGCTTCGCGGACGAGTCGTTCCGCGGGCGCGACGCGGTGGTCTCCACGGGAGCCGGCGACAGCGCCCGGGCCGACGCGGAACGGCTGACCGCCGCGCTGCGGCAGGACGGCCTGGAGGTCTGCACGGCGTACTCCGCGCGCTGCAAGCTGGCCGGCCGGGAGAACGAGCAGGGCCGGACCGCCGCCGACCGGCGGTCCCGCTTCCTGCACGTCGAGCTGAACAAGACGCTCCGCGGCGACGACCGCGGCCTCGACCGGGCCGCGGCCGCGATCACCACCCTGACGGAGGGCTGGTCCCGCCGGTGAGGGCCTACGCCGGGGTCGCGGTGCGGTGACGGCCCGCCGCGGCCGCGGCCAGGCGGCCGAGCGCCTCGTCACCGGCGCAGGCGTGCGCGCCCAGGGCCACGTGGCGGGCCACGATGCCGCGTTCGGCGCGCATCAGCCGCAGGCCCCTGCGCAGCAGGAACGGCACCGACTTGCGGCCTTCCCGCAGGTCGCGGGCCAGCCGGCGGCGGAAGGTCGTCGAGGGGCGTCCGCGCAGGCAGATGGCGTCCGCGAGGAGACCGAGCTCCTGGCAGCGGGCGGCCACGTCGGCGGCGAAGATACCTTCCGCGATGAACAGCGGGGTGCGGTCGATGTCGAGGCTCTCGGTGCCCGTCCGGGAGCTCGTCGCGATGTCGTAGACGGGTACGTCGGTCCGCCCCGCCGCGCACAGTTCGGCGATCGCGGCGACCGCCGCGTCCGCGTCCCAGGACAGCGGGGAGTCCCAGTCGATGTCGGAACTGCCGTCGACGAGCGGGAGGGTGGGGTCGACGCCCTCCTTGTAGAAGTCGTCGAGGCGCAGCACGGGCAGCCCTGAGCGGGCGGCCAGCGAGGATTTTCCGGAGCCCG
Organism: Streptomyces venezuelae; assembly: GCF_008642275.1. Lineage (NCBI taxonomy): Bacteria > Bacillati > Actinomycetota > Actinomycetes > Kitasatosporales > Streptomycetaceae > Streptomyces > Streptomyces venezuelae. The sequence goes on along the minus strand of NZ_CP029189.1, from coordinate 4,641,585 downwards.
ACGGACCGGTCAGCAGGACGACTCGGGTCGGCGAAGAAGAGGGGGAGCTCACGGGACACCAGTCTGAACCATTCCCCCGGGTAGGGGATCCTCCCGGTGACCGGTTGGTGTCCAGGAACACACCTCGACTACGCTGCGTGCGCACGCGACCACGACCTCAGGCGGGATCCCCATGGCACGTCACGCAGCCCCTTCCCTTCCGAACCGGCTCCGCAGCGCCGGCCTGACGGTCTCGATGGCCGGTGCGGCCCTGGCGATGGCCGCGGGCGGTGCGCAGGCCGGCGAGCTCGACCTCCCGGCAGCCGTGGCCGGAGTCACCGACCCGATCGCGAACCTCAAGGTGAACCCGCTCGCCCACACCGGCGTGGACCCGCTGGACAACGGCGTCGCCACCAAGGTCGCCGATTTCCCGTCCGTCGGCACCGGCATGGTCACCGGCATCCTGACCCAGGGGCCCTCGGTCGGCGAGCTGCCGACGGCGGCGGCCTCGTCCCTTCTGGGCCCCCTGACCCCCCGCTGACCCCGCGCCGCGCCCCCGGCGAATGAGCCGAAGGCGGCGCGGCGGCGAAGGCGGGCGAGCGCCCGGAGGAACCGCGAGGCACGAGCGGTTTCGAGGACGTACGTCCGCCTGGAGCCGACACGAGCGCCGCCGGAGGCGAACCGAGCCGAAAAAGCGAGACCCCGGCAGCGCGGGGGACGCTGCCGGGGCCGGTCTCGTACGGGGCCTGTCCTGTCCCGGGGGACTAGTAGGACGAGCCGCCCGCGCCCAGCGACCCGGTGGGGTGCCAGACGGTCTTGGTCTCCAGGAACGCCGTCATGCGCGACGTGCCCGGGTCGGCGCTCCAGTCGTCCACAGGCTGTGGACGCAGGACGCGCTTGAGGTTGTCGGCCGCGGCGATCTCCAGCTCCTTGGCCAGCGCCGGATCGGCGCCCGCCAGGTCGATCGCGTTGACGTCCTGGTGGGACGCCAGGTGCGGGCCCATCTCGCCGGCCTTGCCGGACAGGATGTTGACCACGCCGCCGGGCAGGTCGGAGGTCGCGAGCACCTCGCCCAGGGAGAGGGCCGGCAGCGGGGACTTCTCGCTGGCGATGACGACGGCGGTGTTGCCCGTCGCGATCACCGGGGCGATCACCGAGACCAGGCCCAGGAAGGACGACTCCTGCGGGGCGACGACCGTGACGACACCGGTCGGCTCCGGGGTGGAGAGGTTGAAGAACGGGCCCGCGACCGGGTTGGCCCCGCCCACGATCTGGCCGATCTTGTCGGTCCAGCCCGCGTACCAGACCCAGCGGTCGATGGCCGCGTCGACGACCGCGCCGGCCTTCGACTTGGACAGGCCCTCGGCCTCGCCGACCTCGCGGACGAACTGGTCGCGGCGGCCCTCCAGCATCTCGGCGATGCGGTAGAGGATCTGTCCGCGGTTGTAGGCGGTCGCGCCGGACCAGCCGCCGAAGGCCTTGCGGGCCGCGACGACCGCGTCACGGGCGTCCTTGCGGGAGGACAGCGGAGCGTTGGCCAGCCACTTGCCCTTGGAGTCGGACACCTCGTACACCCGGCCGCTCTCGGAGCGGGGGAACTTGCCCCCGACGTACAGCTTGTAGGTCTTGAAGACGTTCAGGCGGGTCGCAGAAGACTCAGACATCGAGGTAGCCCTCCAGGCCGTGGCGGCCGCCCTCGCGGCCGAAGCCCGACTCCTTGTAGCCGCCGAAGGGCGAGGTCGGGTCGAACTTGTTGAACGTGTTGGCCCAGACGACGCCCGCGCGGAGCTGGTTCGCGACCGCGAGGATGCGCGAGCCCTTCTCCGTCCAGATGCCGGCGGACAGGCCGTACTGGCTGTTGTTGGCCTTGGCGACGGCCTCGTCGGGCGTACGGAAGGTCAGCACGGACAGCACCGGGCCGAAGATCTCGTCGCGGGCGACGGTGTGCGCCTGGGTGACGTTCGTGAAGAGCGTCGGGGCGAACCAGTAGCCGGAGGACGGCAGCTCGCACGCCGGGGACCAGCGCTCGGCACCCTCGGCCTCACCGGTCTCCGCGAGCGCGGTGATCCGGGCGAGCTGCTCGGCGGAGTTGATCGCGCCGATGTCGGTGTTCTTGTCGAGCGGGTCGCCCAGGCGCAGCGTGGACAGGCGGCGCTTGAGGGAGTCCAGCAGCTCGTCGTGGATCGACTCCTGGACCAGCAGGCGGGAGCCCGCGCAGCAGACCTGGCCCTGGTTGAAGAAGATGCCGTTGACGATGCCCTCGACGGCCTGGTCGATCGGGGCGTCGTCGAAGACGATGTTGGCGCCCTTGCCGCCCAGCTCCAGGGTGACCTTCTTGTCGGTGCCGGCGACGTGGCGGGCGATCTTCTTGCCCACGGCGGTCGAGCCGGTGAAGGCGACCTTGTTGACGTCCGGGTGCTCGACGAGGGCCGCGCCCGCGTCGCCGTAGCCGGTGAGGATGTTGACGACGCCCTTGGGCAGGCCCGCCTGGCGGCAGATGTCCGCGAAGAACAGCGCGGAGAGCGGGGTCGTCTCGGCGGGCTTCAGCACGACGGTGTTGCCGGTGGCGAGCGCCGGGGCGATCTTCCAGGCCAGCATCAGCAGCGGGAAGTTCCACGGGATGACCTGGCCGGCCACGCCGAGCGGGCGCGGGTTCGGGCCGTAGCCCGCGTGGTCGAGCTTGTCGGCCCAGCCCGCGTAGTAGAAGAAGTGCGCGGCGACCAGCGGGAGGTCCGCGTCGCGGGTCTCCTTGATCGGCTTGCCGTTGTCCAGGGTCTCCAGGACGGCGAGCTCGCGGCTGCGCTCCTGGATGATCCGGGCGATGCGGAAGAGGTACTTGGCGCGCTCGGAGCCGGGCAGCGCGGACCAGGAGGCGAAGGCCTTGCGGGCGGCCTTCACGGCGCGGTCCACGTCGGCGGCGCCCGCCTGGGCGACCTCGGCGAGGACCTCCTCGCTGCTCGGCGAGACGGTCTTGAAGACCTTGCCGTCGGCGGCGTCGGTGAACTCACCGTCGATGAAGAGCCCGTAGGAGGGGGCGATGTCGACGACCGAGCGGGACTCGGGAGCCGGTGCGTACTCGAATACAGATGCCATGGTGATCAGTCCACCGTCACGTAGTCGGGACCGGAGTAACGGCCGGTGCTCAGCTTCTGGCGCTGCATCAGCAGGTCGTTGAGCAGGCTGGAGGCGCCGAAGCGGAACCAGGTGTTGCTCAGCCAGTCCTCGCCCGCGGTCTCGTTGACCAGGACCAGGAACTTGATGGCGTCCTTGGTGGTGCGGATGCCGCCGGCCGGCTTCACGCCGATCTGGATTCCAGTCTGCGCGCGGAAGTCGCGTACGGCTTCGAGCATGAGCAGGGTGTTCGCCGGAGTGGCGTTGACCCCGACCTTGCCGGTCGACGTCTTGATGAAGTCGGCGCCCGCGAGCATGCCGATCCAGGAGGCGCGGCGGATGTTGTCGTAGGTCGACAGTTCGCCGGTCTCGAAGATGACCTTCAGGCGTGCGGCGCTGCCGTCCTCGCGGACGCAGGCCTCCTTGACGGCCTTGATCAGCTCGTACGTCTCCAGGTAGCGGCCGGCGAGGAAGGCGCCACGGTCGATGACCATGTCGATCTCGTCGGCGCCGGCGGCGACGGCGTCACGGGTGTCGGCGAGCTTGACGGGCAGGGCGGCGCGGCCGGCCGGGAAGGCGGTCGCGACGGAGGCGATCTTGACGTCGGCGCCGTTCAGCGCCGCCTTCGCCGTGGCCACCATGTCGGGGTAGACACAGACGGCGGCCGTCATCGGGGTCGTACGGTCGGTCGGATCGGGGTTGACGGCCTTGGCGGAGAGCGCCCGGACCTTGCCCGGGGTGTCCGCGCCTTCCAGCGTCGTCAGGTCGATCATCGAGATGGCCAGGTCGATGGCGTACGCCTTGGCCGTCGTTTTGATCGAACGGGTGCCGAGGGAGGCCGCGCGGGCCTCCAGGCCGACAGCGTCGACGCCGGGCAGCCCGTGCAGGAAGCGGCGCAGCGCGCTGTCGGACGTCGTCACGTCAGCGAATGCGGTGAGGGTGGTGGGCATGGTCACCAGATGAGCATATCTACGCGCGTAGCGACCTGTCACCCCCGTCCCCGGTTCCGCTATGGAATCGACACCTCCACTCTCCGTTACACGTCCATGACAGGAGCAGGATCTTCCGCGCGAACAAGATCCGTAAGTTTGTTCTCAGCAGCCCGCCAGACACTCACCCGGCTCACACCGAAAGAGAAAACCGCGGCATGCGACTCTCCTCCACCTTCCCGAGCCACAAGCTTCAAGGAGTCGTTATGCGTACCGCCCTCCGTGCCTCCGTCGCCACCGCCGTCCTCGCCGGTGCCCTCCTCGCCCCGGTCGCGGGCACCGCCTACGCGGCCACGGCCCCGAAGGCCGGTCCGGCCGCGTCCGTCGCGGGCAGCGACCACGAAGCGGGAACGCGGATCAACATCGCACCAGGGTTCGTCGCGGTGGTGCGGCACACCGCCGGCGGGCCGGAGGCGGAGATCCTGGCCCTCGGGTCGGGGCAGCCGGACACCTTCCCGACCCGCTCCCTCGGTGTGCTGACCCCGGGCGGGCCCTCCATCTCGGCCAACGGGCTGGAGCTGAAGCTGGTCACGAGCGGCAAGGGCCACGTCCTGACCGCGACCAAGGACGGCAAGACCCAGTCCTTCCCGCTGCCGGAGGGAACGACGGGCCCGGCCGACTGCGTCTCCGACGTCAAGAAGGTGGACCTGGGCGCCGGCATCCTGGCCGACCTCACCATCTCCCCCAAGGGCCCCCAGGTCGTCATGCACAGCGCCGACCCGAGCTCGACCTGGTCCCAGACCCTGACCCGAACCAACCCCAAGGGCTCCGACGCCTACTTCGCCCGCATCAACAACCCCAGCGGCGCCAAGCCCGTCTTCGAGTGGAAGACCCAGGGCGGCCCGAACGTGCCCTCCGGCTTCGAGACCTTCCCCGCCCTCCCCAAGGGCTGCACCCCGGGGTACCCGGTCCACGACGACAAGCCCGCCTCGTGCGTCTCCGACGTCAAGAAGGTGGACCTCGGCGCAGGCATCCTGGCCGACCTCACCACCTCCCCCAAGGGCCCCCAGGTCGTCATGCACAGCGCCGACCCGAGCTCGACCTGGTCCCAGACCCTGACCCGAACCAACCCCAAGGGCTCCGACGCCTACTTCGCCCGCATCAACAACCCCAGCGGCGCCAAGCCCGTCTTCGAGTGGAAGACCCAGGGCGGCCCGAACGTGCCCTCCGGCTTCGAGACCTTCCCCGCCCTCCCCAAGGGCTGCACCCCCGACTACCGGGTCACCGAGGAGACCCCGGCCCCGAAGCCCGAGCCCTCCGCCACGAAGCCGGTGACCGGCACGAACGTCTCCGCCCAGACCACGGGCCAGACCACCGTCGTCCCGCAGGGATCCGTCGCCGCGGGCGCCGAGATCGCCTCCGAGGACACCGACGACAGCATCACCCTCGCCGCCGGCGCGGGCCTGCTCGCGGTCGTCGCCGCGGTCGGCGCGACCGTCCTGCGCCGTCGCCGCAGCCACGGCTGACGCACGGCCGCCCCGCACCGCCCGACCTCCAGGCGGGCCACCCTCGTGGTGGCCCGCCGGTCCCCGTTTCCAGGAGCCCCCGCATGTCCCGCGCCGCCCTCCGCGCCACCGCACTGCTCGCCCCGCTCGCCCTCGCCGCCCTGACCGGCTGCGGCGGCTCCCCCGCCGCGGACCCGGCGCCGGCCGTTCCGGCTCCGCACATCACCCCGGCGTCCGCCGAACCGGCCGTCGCCCCGACCGCCACCGCGATGCCCGCGTCCGCGCCGGTGCGCGTCCGGATCCCCTCGGCCGGGGTGGACGCCTCCCCGGTGCTGGGGCTGGGACTGGCAGCCGACGGCACCGTCGAGGTGCCCTCGGTGGCCGACGCCGACAAGATCGGCTGGTACACCAAGGGCGTCACGCCCGGCCAGACCGGCCCCGCCGTGCTGATCGGCCACTTCGACACCGCACGCGGCCCGGCCGTACTCAAGGACGTCTCGCGCGTGCGCACCGGCGAGGAGATCACCGTCTCCCGGGCGGACGGCACCACCGCCGTCTTCCGCGTGCGGGAGCTGGAGCAGGTCGGGAAGGACGCGTTCCCGACCGCCAAGGTGTACGGCGACACCACCCGCCCCGAGCTGCGCGTCATCACCTGCGGCGGCGAACTCACCGACGGCCACCGGCCCGACAACATCATCCTGTACGCCGATCTCGTCGGCTGATCCACCCACGCGGCGCCGTGGGGCAGAATCGACCCCATGAGCAGCCAGCAGCCGAGCGACGAGCCGGTGTACGCAGACCGGGTCTACCGATCCTCCATGGGTATCGTCTCGGGGGTCCTGCTGCTCGCGCTGACGGCCTGGCTCTGCGGCGACGCCGTGCTACGGGGCTCCGGCGACACCCCGTGGATCGGACTGGCGGTGGCGCTGTGCGTCGTACCGCTGATCGTCGCGTTCACGATCCGCCCGGCCGTCTTCGCCAACGAGGACCGGATGCGCGTGCGGAACCCCTTCCGGATCATCGAACTGCCCTGGGCGGCCGTGGACGCGGTGCGCGCCGGGTACTCGGCCGAGGTGCTGGCCGAGGGATCGAAGTACCAGCTCTGGTCGGTGCCCGTCTCGCTGCGGGAGCGGAAGAAGGCCAACCGGCAGCAGATGCGCCGCAACGCGATCGACCGCCGCGACCCGGGCAGCTCGGGCGCCACCTCGCGCGCCCGCACCTCGGCCGCCGCCTCCGAACCGATGCGGGCCAGCGCCGACAAGATCGTCGACGAGCTGCAGGGGCTGGCCGAGCTGAACGCCGCGCGGCCGGGCGCGCAGGGCAGTGTGCGTGTGCGCTGGTCCTACGAGATCATCGCGCCGGCCGTGGTCGGCGCGCTGCTGCTGATCGTCCTCATCGCCACGCGCTGACCGGCCAGGACGCCGGCCCGGCCCGGCCGGGTGCTCCCCGCCACACCCCCCTCCCGGCCGGAACCGGGGCTACCGGGTGATGCGTCCTCGCAGGTGTGCAGCGTCATGAGGCCGGCGAAAGCGCCGCCACCGCGATCCACCTCCGTCTCCGACTCCTGGCCGGGGTCCTGCTCGCCGCCCATTTCGCGGTCGTCGGCTGGCTGACTCTGCGGCCGCTGGACGTGCCCTGGGCCGCGGCGGCCAATCTGAGCCCGCTGGAGGGGATCACCGCGGATCTGGCCCTCGGGCCGCTGGAGGCCGCCCGGCAGATCGGCGAGGGGCTCGCGCTGCTGGCTCCGCTCGGGGTGCTGGTGCCGCTGATCAGTGGCCGGCTCGCGCCGTCGGCCCTGTCCGCGTGGTCCTCGCTGGCCCGGACGGCCGCCGCGGGCGCTCTGGTCTCGGTATGCATCGAGATGCTGCAGACCGCGGTTCCTGGGCAGGTCGTGGACGTGGACTCGGTGCTGCTGAACACGGCCGGTGTGGTGCTCGCGCACGTGGCCGTCGTACCGGCGCTGCGGGCCCGGCTGAGGCGCTCACACACCGTTTATCAGGGGGACACCCCGAAGATTTCCAGGGTCGGGCTCGGCCCCTGGACCGACGTTCTGTCGGCGGTCCAGCGGGAGTATTGAGTCATCGCAGAAAGCGATACCGACGAAGGAGAATCCCATGAGCGCCCTGGTCCGCCCCCGTGACGGCCGCTGGATCGGCGGGGTCTGCGCCGGACTGGCGCGGCGTTTCGGAATTTCGACGAACGCGATGCGCGCCATTTTTGTCGTCTCGTGCCTGCTGCCCGGCCCGCAGTTCCTGATCTACATAGCGCTGTGGGTCCTGCTGCCGAACGAGAAGTCCGCTTCGGCCGCCTGGTAGTCCGGCGGCCGGCGGGTCGTCCGGTCGTCGTCCGGTCAGCCGGCCTGCCGGACCTTCTCCAGCTGCTTGTCGGCCACTTCCTGCGGCACCCGCGCCTTCTGCTGGGCCGACACCACGTCGAGGGCCATCAGCCGCACGACGGTGTCGCCCTCCCGTACGACGACCAGGTGGACCTGCGCCGAGACGCCCTCGGCGGCGGCGGTCATGGTCCAGCTGACGCTCTCGTCGCCGCCCGTGCGGTAGTCGGCGGGGCGCACCTCGCGGTAGGCGCCGGTCTGCTTCTCGACCGTGGCCGAGAAGCCCGTACCGCAGGCCGCGACGGCGGCCTTGAGCCGGGCGATCAGCGCCTTGGCGTCGCTCTCGGAGTAGGAGCTGACGGAGGCGGAGACGGCCAGCCCGACCTGCTTCTGGGAGCCGACCCCCCGGCTGAGGGTCTCGCGCGCGGACGGGTCCGGCTTGTCGCCCATGACGTCGGCCAGCGGCTGGCAGGCTTTCTTGTCGGCCTGCGGCTGGCCGTCCGGGGCGGCCGGGTTCTTGCCCTGGGCGGAGACCTGGTAGCCGGGCAGGTCGCCCTGTGCCAGCGCGGACCGCTCAAGCCTGCTGCCACCGGTCTTCGACGCGGCCGGTGCCTTCGCCGCGGCGGACGGCGCGGGGGCTCCGGGCGCGGCGGAGACGCTGCCCGCGGAGCCCTTGGGGTCGGGGGCCTTGCCCGTCGCTGGGGTGTTCGTAGTACTGCACCCCACCGTCGCGACCAGCAGGGTGGGGAGCAGCGCGACCATCGTCGCTCGTGCCTTCATGCGCATGACCGAGAACCTCGTACCCAAGACGTCGGCGGGCAGTTGGTGGCGATCGTGGCACACGGCGCGGCGGGACACATGCCCGATCGAGGAGCATGCACCCACCGCACACGTGTACGGGTCACGGCGGTGGCAGGATCAGCTGCCGAGGCCGTTCAGGGCGCCGGTCAGCGGGGCCAGGGCTCCGGTGACCTGAGAGGTGGGGTCGCTCGACTGCTGAGCCTCGCCGCCCACCTGCTGCTGGCTGGTGGCGCCCTGGAGCATGCCCGTGGCGGTGCCCAGCGCGTCGGTGAGGCCGACCGCCGGAACGGCGGCGGAGGCGGTGCCGGCGGCGACGGCGGCGAAGGCGACACCGAGAACGGCGGTACCGAGGGTCTTGGCAGCTGACTTCTTCATGAAAAGTTGTCCTTGCGACGGGGAATTGAGCGGCTCCGCAAACTAGTCACTTCAAACCCCCGTCCGCAAACATCCTTAAATACGAGAAAGCGCCCGGGAATTATCCCTCCCGGGCGCTTCCTCTACGTCATGCCATGACCTAGGCCGAGACAGAACCCCTGGTGGAAGCGGTCTGCTGGAACAGCCACTCCGACTTCAGCTCCGCGTAGCCGGGCTTGATCACTTCATTGATCATGGCCAGTCGTTCATCGAAAGGAATGAACGCGGACTTCATCGCATTGACGGTGAACCACTGCATGTCTTCGAGGGTGTAGCCGAAGGTGTCGACCAGGTGCTCGAACTCGCGGCTCATGCTGGTGCCGCTCATCAGGCGGTTGTCCGTGTTGACCGTGAGCCTGAAGTGCAGCTTGCGCAGCAGACCGATCGGGTGCTCGGCGTACGAGGCGGCCGCCGCGGTCTGCAGGTTCGAGGTCGGGCACATCTCCAGGGGGATGCGCTTGTCCCGGACGTACGAGGCCAGGCGGCCCAGCGTCACGGAACCGTCCTCGGCGACCTCGATGTCGTCGATGATCTTCACGCCGTGGCCGAGGCGGTCGGCGCCGCACCACTGCAGTGCCTGCCAGATCGACGGCAGACCGAAGGCCTCGCCCGCGTGGATGGTGAAGTGGTTGTTCTCGCGCTTGAGGTACTCGAAGGCGTCGAGGTGGCGGGTGGGAGGGAACCCGGCCTCTGCGCCGGCGATGTCGAAGCCGACCACACCGTTGTCGCGGTAGCGGTTCGCCAGTTCGGCGATCTCCAGCGCGCGGGCGGCGTGGCGCATCGCGGTCAGCAGGGCGCCCACGCGGATGCGGTGGCCGTTCGCCTTCGCGCGGCGCTCGCCCTCGCGGAAGCCGTCGTTCACGGCCTCGACGACCTCTTCGAGGGTCAGGCCGGCTTCGAGGTGCTGTTCGGGGGCGTAGCGGATCTCGGCGTAGACGACGCCGTCCTCGGCCAGGTCCTCGGCGCACTCGGCGGCGACCCGGAAGAGGGCGGCCTTCGTCTGCATGACCGCGCAGGTGTGCGCGAAGGTCTCCAGGTAGCGGGGCAGGGAGCCGGAGTCGGCGGCCTCGCGGAACCAGATGCCGAGCTTGTCGGCGTCGGTCTCGGGGAGGTTCTCGTAGCCGACCTCGCGGGCCAGCTCGATGATGGTCCCGGGGCGCAGTCCACCGTCGAGGTGATCGTGCAGGAGCACCTTCGGGGAACGACGGATCTGGTCCGGGGTCGGCAGGTTGGGGGTCTCGCTCGTCATCTGCGCACTCTACTCCTACGCGCGTAGAGCGGAATGTCCCCGGCGGGCGTCGATATGTAACAGAGACCGCGCGGACGGATGGCGTACACCCGAAGGTCTGAGACTGTTCCGCCATGGCACAGCATGCGCCGCCGGCGCGCGGGGCCCGCCTGGGGCGGGCGGCCGGCGCGAGAACCGGCTCGGGTTCGACGGACAGTGCGGTCAACGGGGTGGTGCTCCTGCTTCCGGGGGCCTCCAGATTCTCGCCGGGTCCCATGCGTCCGCTCGCGCGGGCGCTGGCCCGGGCGGGCGGGCCGGAAGGCCTGGTCACGCACATGGTGATCCACGGCGGGGACACCGCCCGCGAGGAGCAGGCGGCGTGGGCCGCGGACGAGGCGGTACGCCGGTACGGGGACGTGCCGGTGTGCCTGGCCGGCTACGACACCGGCGGTCTGGCCGCACTGCGGGCGGCGGGGCACGGGGCCGTCAACTCGGTCGTGGCGATCGCCCCTTGTCTGGCGGCGACGGAGCGGGCCGACTCCCCTGAACCGGTGAAACAGCTGTCGGGACGGCAGGTGTTGATCGTGCACGGCACCAACGACGCGCGCAGCGACCCGGAGGACTCCTTCCGGCTGGCGGCGCGCGCGAAGAAGGCGAACCGGACGACGTGCCGCTTCGAGGTGCATTCCGACGGGCACGGGCTGCACGAGCACCAGCCGGAAGTCGTGGCGCTGGCCGTGGACTTCATCCTGGGCGCGGTCTCCTCGGGACGGTACTCGCGGCCGGTGACGGACGCCCTGGCCGCACCCCCGCCGCTGGGCCTGCGGATGCCGCTGGCCTCGGGGTTCGGGAGGTCCCTGAGGCGGTGATCCACGGGCCCCGCGCGGTGCGCGTAGCGTGGGAAGCGGACTCGGGGTGCTGCTCGACTCCCGGAGGCGACCGGCCATGGGCGGATTGGTCCACAGGAACTTCGACAAGCCCGACGAGACACGTCCCTTTGAAGCCGGTACGGGCAGGCTGGACCTGTTCAACACCGAGGGCGGGGCGGTGGGGCGCGCGGTCTTCGAGCCGGGCTGGCGCTGGTCGCTGCACATCAAGCCGCTGGCCGGCACGGACAGCTGCCGCTCCGCCCACACCGGGTACGTGGTGAGCGGCCGGATGAAGATCGTCATGGACGACGGGGAGAGCGGCGAGATCGGCCCTGGCGACTTCATCCAGATCGCGCCCGGACACGACGCCTGGGTCCTGGGTGACGAGCCGTGCGTCGCGCTCGACTGGACGGGCTACGTCGACTACGCGAAGCCGGACTCCGGCTGAGGGCCCGCGCTCTCGCCGGCGCCCCTCGGGTGACGCCCCTCGGGTGACGCCCCTCGGGTGACGCCCGGCGGCGACACCTCGCGCGGGCTCGTTCCCGGGACACCTTCCGGTGCCGCGTTTCGGGGTCGCGCCAGTCCGTCCGTACCGGCCGCTCCGCCCCCTCACGGTCGGACGGCACCGATGGATCTGGCGCGACCACCACGGCAGGCCGCGGGCTCAGCAGGACACGGGCCCCCGTGCTCGCCTGGGTGTCCGCTGCCGCATACCGCGCTTCCCCCTCACGCCGTCCTGCCACTGTGCCCCTTCAGCCTGTGCCGATGACGACCGTCCAGGCGTCGTCTTGCCGCCTTGCGGGAACACGAGGGGTTTACAAACAGGTACAACCCGGGACGGATAGGCGTATGCGTGCCGAGGAATCCGGGCCCGGGTCCGCCGGAGCGGCCGGGGAGCTGAGCCCCGCCGCCCGGCGCCTTTACGCGTACGCCGTCGAGCGGCACGCCTTTGACACCTGTGAGGCCACCGGGGCTCTCGGCGTACGCGCGGCGGCCGCCATCACCGAGCTGGCCGCCGCGCACCTGCTCCAGCGCGCCCCGGGTGACGCCCCGGACCGCTGGAGCGCGGTGGCCCCCCGGGCCGCCGCGGCCCGGGCGCTGGCTCCGCTGGCCCTGCTCGTACGGGAGACCCACGACGAGATGGACCGGCTGCGCGGGCGGCTGGAGGCGCTGGTGCCCGCGTACGAGGCGGGGACCGCGCACCGGGACCTCAGCGGGTCGGGCCGGCTGGAGCTGGTCACGGACCTCGGAGCGGTACGGGGGCTGATCGCCGAGCTGGTCGCGACGTGCGAACGGGAGCTGCTGACCTCCCAGCCGGGCGGGGGCCGCCCGCTGGAGACGCTGGAAGAGTCGATCGGGCGGGACGAGTCGCTGCTGACGCGCGGGGTCCGGATGCGCACGATCTACCAGCACACGGCACGCTACTCCCGGCCGACGGCGGCGTACGTCGAGCGGGTGACGGCGCTGGGCGCGCAGGTACGCACCCTGGGCGACGGGCTGATGCGGATGCTGGTCTTCGACGAGCACACGGGCCTGATGGCGGTGCCGGACCGCAGCGGGGCCGCGCTGGTGGTGCGGGAGCCGAGCGTCGTGCACTTCATGACGGCGGCCTTCGAGCGCTCCTGGGTGGGCGCGGAGCCCTTCCCGACGTCGGTGAGCCCGGAGGCGGCCCGGTCGATCTCGGACGAGCTGCGGCAGATGATCGTCCGGCTGCTGTCGGAGGGACTGGAGGACAAGGTGATCGCCCGCCGCCTGGGCATGTCGGAGCGGACCTGCCAGCGGCACATCGCCGAGATCATGCGCGCGGTGGGCGCCAAGTCCCGCTTCCAGGCGGGCTACTTGCTCGCGGCGGCGGCAGCCCCGCCGCCCGGCCGGCAGGACACGCCGCGGACGGTCGCTTCCGGACCTGCCGGGGACCCGATCACCCGACAGACGGGTCCAGTTCGGGGATCAGGCGGCCACGGCGGGAGAGGAGGAAGCGCTTGAACTCCGCCACGGGCGGGGTGTCGGGGTGGCCGTCGAGCCAGGCGAGGCCGATCTCGCGGACGGCTCGCGGGGCGGTGACCGTCAGCTCGACCACGCCTGGGCGGGGCACGGCCGGGGGCGGCAGGAGGGCGACGCCCAGGCCGGCGGCGACCAGGCCGCGCAGGGTCTCGGCCTCCTCGCCCTCGAAGGCGACCTTCGGGGTGAACCCGGCCTCCGCGCACAGGTCGTCGGTGATCCGGCGCATGCCGTAGCCGGGCTCCAGGGTGACGAAGGTTTCCTCGGCGGCCTCGGCGAGGCGGATGCGCTTACGGGTGGCGAGCCGGTGGTCGTCCGGGACCACCAGCCGCAGCCGCTGTTCGTCGAGGCGCCGGGCGACCAGGTCGGGGGCGTCCGGCAGCGGGGAGGTCAGGCACAGGTCGAGTTCGCCGGCCCGGAGCTTCTCCAGCATGGCCTCGCCGTAGTTCTGTACGAGGGAGAAGCGGATGCGCGGGTGGTCGGCGCGGAAGGCGCGGATGAGGCCGGGTACCGTCTCGGACCCGAGGGTGTGCAGGAAGCCGAAGGCCACCTTGCCGGCCGCCGGATCGGCGTCCTGCTGCACGGATTCGGCGGCGCGGTCGATCTCCGTCAGGGCGTGCTCCGCCGAGGCCAGGAAGGTGCGGCCGGCCGTGGTGAGCGCGACCGTACGGCCCTTGCGGGCGAACAGCGTGACGCCGAGGTCCTGTTCGAGCCGGACCATGGCGCGGGACAGGGTGGACTGCGGGACGCCCAGCTCGTGGGCGGCGCGGGTGACGTGCTCGTGGCGGGCGACGGCGACGAAATACGCCAGCCGCGGCGCCAGCAGAGTTGTCACTGCCATGTCTTCTACGTAACGGTTCATCGACATCCACGCCTCTGAGCTGGGTTGATGCATCAGTGGATCGATTATCACGATTCCGTGCATTGGACGCATGAAAAAGACGGGCCTAACGTCGAAGCATGCCTCCCGTTCATACCGGGGCACCCGTCATCCCGGGTGCCTCCACCCCGTCGTCCCCCGCACCGCAGCCCCTCTCCCCCGGCCGCCCCGGCTACCGCCGGATGAGCCTCGCGCTCTTCGCCGCCGGACTCGCGACCTTCGCCCTCCTCTACTCCACCCAGGCGCTGTTGCCCGCGATCTCCGCCGGCTTCGGGGTGACGGCGGGCCAGGCCAGCTGGACGGTGTCCGCGGCCACCGGCGCGCTCGCGCTGTTCGTCCTCCCGCTGAGCGCCCTGTCCGAGCGCTTCGGCCGCACCCGGATGATGACGTACTCGATGGTGATCGCCGTCGGCGTCGGCCTGCTGGTGCCGTTCGCGCCGAACGTCGAGTGGCTGGTGGCGCTGCGCGCCGTGCAGGGTGCGGCGATCGCCGGGATCCCGGCCTCCGCGATGGCGTACCTGGCGGAGGAAGTGAAGCCGAAGGCCCTGGTGGCGGCGATCGGCCTGTTCGTGGCGGGGAACTCGATCGGCGGCATGAGCGGTCGCCTCGTGACCGGCTGGGCCGCACAGCTGTGGGGCTGGCGGGCGGGCCTGCTGGCCGTCGCCCTGATGGCGCTGGCGTGCGCCGTGGCCTTCCTGGTGCTGCTGCCGAGGGCGCGGTTCTTCCGCCCGGCGTCGCTGAACCCGCGCGCGGTGGGCCGTACCGTCGCCGGTCATCTGCGTGATCCGCTGCTGCTGCGCCTGTACGGGATCGGCGCGCTGTTCATGACGGTCTTCGGGGCGGTCTACACCGTGATCGGCTACCGCCTGGTGGACGAGCCGTTCTCGCTCGGGCAGGGAGTGGTCGGGTCGATCTTCCTGATCTACCTGGTCGGTACGGTCTCCTCGGCCGCCGCGGGCAAGCTGGTGGCCCGTACCGGACGGCGCGGCGCGCTGTACCTGGCCGTGACGACCACGGCGCTCGGACTGCTGCTGTCGCTGTCCGACTCCCTGGTCGCGATCGTGCTCGGGCTGGTCCTGATCACCGCGGGCTTCTTCGCGGGGCACGCGGTGGCTTCGGCCGCGGTGAGCCGGACGGCGAAGACCGGCCGGGCGCAGGCCTCGGCGCTCTACCAGTCGGCGTACTACCTCGGCTCCAGCGCGGGCGGCACCCTGGGCGCCCTCGCCTACCACTCGGCGGGCTGGGCGGCCACGGTCGGCATCGCACTGCTGGCAGTGCTGGGCGTCGTGTCGATCACCCTGTACGGGTCGCACGCGGCGCGTGCCGAGCGGCGGATGCCGGCGTCGGCCGTGGGCGCGCGCTGACGAAATCTACGCTCCGCCTACGAGCAACCCCTGCTGGTTTTCCGGGCATTCAACACGGAGGACGATGCACGATGCCGTGCGAGCAGGGGAGGACCGGATGGGTACGAGGATCGGGGTGCGGGCGGCGGTGCTGGGCGGGGCGTTCGCGCTGGCGCTGCCGGTGGTGGTCGCGGGAGGCGGGGCGGCGCAGGCCGCCGCCTCCTGCAACCTCACCACCGGGCCGTACCAGCGGCAGGTCGAACAGTTCCTGGGGCGGCCGGTGGACGGCAGGCAGTCGGCGGCGGACTGCACGGCGATCCGCTCCTTCCAGGCGAGCCACGGCATCACCCCGACGCAGGGCTACGCCGGCCCGCTGACCTGGCAGACGATGAGCACGATGCTCGCCCAGCGGGCGGCCGGCACCACCCCGAACCGGTCGGGCGACTGCCCGGTGAACCGGGGGCGGATCGCCTGCGTCGACCTGACGCGGCAGCTCAGCTGGATCCAGGACGGCGCCACCCTGACGTACGGGCCCGTGCCGGTCCGCACCGGCAAGGACGGCACGGAGACCCGGACCGGCCTGAAGAAGATCTACTACCGGAACATCGACCACTGGTCGACGCTCTACGACGTCTCGATGCCGTACGCGCAGTTCTTCGACGGCGGCATCGCCTTCCACTCGACCACCAAGAGCATGTGGAACCCGCCCGGTTCGGGCGGCTGCGTGAACATGCGCTCCGCCGACGCGAAGGCGTACTGGAACCTGCTGGGGCAGGGCGAGGACGTCTACGTGTACGGCCGCAAGCCCGGGACCTAGGCCGGGACCTAGCGCGTGGCGGCGGGTACGGGCGGGGCGGCGAGGTGGTCCAACCGGCGCAGGGCGGAGCGGCGTTGCACGAGGGCCAGACCCGTCACCGCGGCGCCGAGGGCCAGCCAGCCGGCCGGGCCGGCCGCCATGACCGCGCCGGTGAGCAGCAGCGGGCCCGCGGACTTCTGGACGGACTGGGCCATGCCGGCCACCCCGAGGTACGAGGCGCGCGCCTCCTGCGGCGCGAGGGAGACCGCCAGTTCCCAGGAGCTCACCGAGCGCATCAGCTCCGCCGCGGTGGCCAGCACGGCGGCGGCGAGCAGGGCCAGTGCGGCGGCCCAGGCCCCGCCCGCGGGGGCGGCGGCCAGGAAGGCGCAGCAGGCGAGCGTCGTGAGGCCGTACAGGGCGACGGCGCCCGCGGCCTGACGGGCGTCGCGGACCCGCGCCGACACCCGGAGCTGCAGGGCGACGACGAGCACGGTGTTGAGGACCAGGAAGGCCGGGATCAGGGCGTGCGGGGCCGCGGTGTGGCCGACCAGCCACAGCGGCAGGCCGACGGCGAGGATCGAGTCGTCCAGGTTCATCGGGACGTCCAGCAGGACGAAGCGCAGGTAGCCGCGGTCCCGCCAGGGGCTGGGCCCGGCCTTCGCGGGGCCTTCCTGCGCCCCGGGCCGGGCGGCCACGAGCCCGCGGCCGCGGGGCTCCCGGGTGCGCCACACCAGGGCCGCGGCCACGAGGAACGACAGCGCGTTCGCCAGGATCAGCACCTGGTAGGCACCCCGGGTGCCGACGGCGAGGCCGACGGCGGCCAGGCCCGCGCCGAGGGCGTATCCGGCGTTCGCGGCGCTGCGCGACAGCGCCTGGTAGGTGGAGCGCCGTTCGCCCGCGACCCTGGTGGCGAAGAGCATCTCCAGCGTCTTGGCCGCCCGGTCTCCCAGGTGGGTGACGGCGAACAGGAGCAGCAGCAGGGCGAAGTCGGTGACCACCAGCAGCACGCACAGGGCTCCGAGGCGGATCAGGTGGCAGCCGATCAGCAGGGTGCGCACCTGGAAGCGGTCGGCGAGGTGGCCCGCCAGCGGCGAACCGGCGATGCCCGCCACTGCGGCCGCGCCCAGCAGCAGGCCCAGCCGCCCGGCGTCGAGACCGACGACGAAGGTGAAGTAGAGGACGGAGGACGCGGCCCACACGCCGGTGCCCGCCCGGTCCAGCGCCTGGGTGAGCAGCATGATCCGTGCGTCACGGCCGCCGGGCGGCCGGCGCAGTTGCGCCAGCAGACCGCCGTCCCCCTGCCCTGCTGTCCGGATCCGCCCGCCGTACCGCATCCCAGTCCCCCGTCGACCGCGCCCACCGTCATGTATCTCGACGTCGAGATACATGACGGAAGACTGCCGGAGATTAATCTTGACGTCAAGAAACTTGATGACGACATATGTGGGCGCTCAGCGCTTCCGGCTGCCGTTGTCAGACCCCTCCGGTAGGTTCCGAAGGAGTGGAACGAGCAGGGGGACGGACGGACATGAGCGATCTCACCACCACGGACATGGACCTCGACACGGCCATGGACCGGTACCGGGTCGAGCTCACCGGCTACTGCTACCGGATGCTCGGCTCGTCCTTCGACGCCGAGGACGCGGTGCAGGACACGTACGTCCGCGCCTGGCGCAGCTACGAGAAGTTCGAGGGCCGCTCCTCGCTGCGTTCGTGGCTGTACCGGATCGCCACCAACGTCTGCCTGGACCTGCTGAACGCCGGGAACAAGCGGGCCCGCCCGATGGACCTGAGCGCCCCGCAGCACCAGGCCTCCGCCGTGCTCAACGAGCGCCCCGAGGTGACCTGGCTGGAGCCGGTCCCCGACGGGCGGGTGCTGCCGCAGACCGCCGACCCGGCGGAGATGGCGCTGGCGAAGGAGTCCGTACGGCTGGCCTTCGTGGCCGCGCTCCAGCACCTGCCGGCCAAGCAGCGGGCGGTGCTCATCCTGCGCGAGGTGCTGGCCTGGAAGGCCGACGAGGTGGCCCGGCTCCTGGAGACCACGACGGCCTCGGTGAACAGCGCCCTCCAGCGGGCGCGGGCCACGCTCGCCGGGCAGTCGCTGCGCGACAGCGACCCGGCCGATCCGCTGGACGCGGACCAGGCCAAGCTGCTGGAGCAGTACCTCTCCGCCTTCGAGGCCTACGACATCTCGCGGCTCACCACCCTGCTCCACGAGGACGCGGTGCTCTCGATGCCGCCCTTCGACCTGTGGCTCCGGGGCCACGAGGACATCGCGGCCTGGCACCTCAACCAGGGCATCGGCTGCAAGGGCTCCCGCCTGGTCCCGACGACGGCGAACGGCATGCCGGCCTTCGGCCAGTACCGCCCGCGCGAGGACGGGAAGCCGGGGCACACCCCGTGGGCCCTGCAGGTGCTGGAGATCTCAGACGGAAAGATCGTCGGGCTCAACGCCTTCCTGGACACCGCGCGGTGGTTCCCGCTGTTCGGCCTCCCCGAGCAGCTCGACGAGGCCGACGAGGTCCAGCAGGGCGCGTAGGGTGGGCCCGGCCCCGCTCACCGACAGCGGCCGCCCCCGGGCGGCCAGCCGCAGCCGGGCCAGCACCTCGACGGCGCCCAGCCCCGGCGCGGTCACGGCCCGCGCGTCGCACTCCACCGCGCGCGCCCCGCCCTCGTACAGCCGGGCCAGGCGCTCGCACAGCCCCGCTGCGTCGTGGGCGGTCGGTGCGGGTCCGGGAAGCACAAGTCGTTGGATCTCCACGAGAGGGTGACTCCCCCGGCCACCGGAAGTCATCGCGGGCCCCCACAATGACGCGATGACGCACACGAACCGGCCCGCCTACTGGGACCCGATGCCCACCGCACGGCGGCTCATGGAGACCACCCCCTACTTGGAGCGCCGGATACTCGGCGGCCGCTGGGAGGACCGGAACTGGCGCAACGTGCCCGGCCCGTTCTACGCCGGCGCGACCGACGAGATGGCCCTCGGGCGCTTGGACGCCCCCCACCGGGACTTCATCGCCCACATCGACGACGGCCTGGAGTCCTACCTGCGCGGCTACCTGTTCTGGCTGGAGCAGCGGCGTGAACCGCAGCCGGGCGAGGCCCTGCCGGTGCTCTGAGCCGGGTCAGGGGCGGGGGTAGCCGAAGGTGTCGAGGACGAGGTCGAACGGCTCGGGAAGGTGGACGGCCTCGCCGAACTTGCCCTCGTGCAGAAGGCGGTACTGGCCACCGCTCGGCTCGCCGTACAGGTAGATGGTGGGACTGCCCTTCGTGTGCGGGTCGATGAGCAGGTACAGCGGGATGCCCGCCGCGGCGTATCCCTTGAGTTTGGACACGCGGTCGTTGACGGCGTTCGACTTGGAGGTGACTTCGACGACGAGCTCGGCGGCGGCTGCGGGAACGAAGTTCTCACCTCCCGGAACGTCTTCCCTGGGAACGACCACGAGGTCCGGGACGTAGAGTCCGCTACGGCTGGGCACGGCCACGTTGAGGGTTTGGAAGACGTCCCAGTCGTCAGGGATCACGGTGTACAGGCAGCGCTGCACGGACTCCGCAATCAAGTTGTGGTCGTTGACGAGCGGTGGTGCCACGGTGACGATCCCCTCGATGATCTCCACCTTGCAGCCCTCGGGCCAGTCCGTCTCCTCCCAGAGGCGGACGAGGCCCTCCCAGCTGTCGCCACCCCGCGGCGCCTGCTGGACGGTGAGTGCGCTCATGGTGTGCTCCTCAATCGGTTCGTCACCGATCCCAGCATGCCGAACGGGACCGGCGGGGGTCCACCGGTCCCGTTCACCCGAAGGGGAAGCCGCAGGTCAGGCGATGCGGTCCAGGACGATCGGCGTGGCGGAGAAGGCCGTGCCCGCCGGAGCGACGTCGTACGTGCCCGCCAGGGAGGCGAGGGCGTAGTCGAACTTCTCCGGGGTGTCCGTGTGCAGGGTCATCAGCGGCTGGCCGGCCGTGACGGTGTCGCCCGGCTTGGCGTGGAGCTCGACGCCCGCGCCCGCCTGCACCGGGTCCTCCTTGCGTGCGCGGCCGGCGCCCAGGCGCCAGGCGGCGACGCCGACCCCGTACGCGTCCAGGCGGGTCAGGACGCCCGACTCGGGGGCCGTCACCACGTGCTGCTCGCGGGCGACCGGGAGGGTCGCGTCCGGGTCGCCGCCCTGGGCCGCGATCATCCGGCGCCAGTGGTCCATCGCGGAACCGTCGGCGAGGGCCTTCGCCGGGTCGGCGTCCTTGATGCCCGCCGCGTCCAGCATCTCCTTGGCCAGCGCGATGGTCAGCTCGACCACGTCGGCGGGGCCTCCGCCGGCGAGGACCTCGACCGACTCGCGGACTTCGAGGGCGTTGCCGGCGGTCAGGCCGAGCGGGGTGGACATGTCGGTGAGCAGCGCGACGGTCTTGACGCCCGAGTCGGTGCCGAGGCCGACCATGGTGCGGGCCAGCTCGCGGGCGTCCTCGATGTTCTTCATGAAGGCGCCGGTGCCGACCTTGACGTCCAGGACGAGCGAGCCGGTGCCCTCGGCGATCTTCTTCGACATGATCGAGGAGGCGATCAGCGGGATGGCCTCGACCGTGCCGGTGACGTCGCGCAGCGCGTAGAGCTTCTTGTCCGCGGGGGCCAGGCCGTCGCCGGCCGCGCAGATGACCGCGCCGGTGGTGTCCAGGACGTGCAGCATCTCCTCGTTGGAGAGCAGCGCGCGCCAGCCGGGGATGGACTCCAGCTTGTCGAGGGTGCCGCCGGTGTGGCCGAGGCCGCGGCCCGACAGCTGGGGCACGGCCGCGCCGCACGCGGCGACGAGCGGCGCGAGCGGGAGGGTGATCTTGTCGCCGACGCCGCCGGTGGAGTGCTTGTCGGCGGTCGGGCGGGCCAGGGAGTCGAAGTTCATGCGCTCGCCGGAGGCGATCATCGCCGCGGTCCAGCGGGCGATCTCGGTCCGGTTCATGCCGTTGAGCAGGATGGCCATCGCCAGCGCCGACATCTGCTCGTCGGCCACGACACCGCGGGTGTAGGCGTCGATGACCCAGTCGATCTGCTCGGGGCTCAGCTCACCGCGGTCCCGCTTGGTCCGGATGACGGAGATGACGTCCATGAGGTGCTTCCTTCTACGCGCATAGAGAGAGGGAGGAGAGGGGATCAGGGAACGGAAGTGAGACGGCCCTCCGCCCCGGCAGGGGCGAAGGGCCGTCGGCACGGCTATCTCAGGTGACCGGGCCCGAAGGCCTGCGGCAGCATCGCCGCCAGGGGGAGGATCCCGTCCGGGGTCTCCACCAGCAGCTCTTCGCCGCCGAACTCGTAGAGCAGCTGGCGGCAGCGGCCGCACGGGACGAGGATCTCGCCCTTGCCGTCCACGCACGTGAAGTGCGTGAGGCGGCCTCCGCCCGTGGCCTGGAGGGAGGAGACCAGCCCGCACTCGGCGCACAGGCCCAGCCCGTAGCTGGCGTTCTCGACGTTGCAGCCGGTCACGACGCGGCCGTCGTCCACGAGGGCGGCGACTCCGACCGGGAAGCCCGAGTACGGGGCGTACGCCCGGGTCATCGCTTCCCGGGCGGACGTCCGCAGGACTTCCCAGTCCACCGTCGGGCCGGAGGTCACTTGCCCTGACCCTTGCGGTACGGCATGCCGTCCGCCTTGGGCATCCGCAGGCGCTGCGCCGACAGGGCGAGCACGAGCAGCGTGGTCAGGTACGGGGCTGCGTCCACGAACTGGCTCGGCACCGAGTCCGTCGTCGCGTACCAGAGGAACAGCAGCGCCGCGAAGGCGGCCGCGACACCGGCCTGGATGTACTTCTTCTTGTACAGCTGCCAGACGCAGACGATGACCAGCAGGATCGCGATCAGCAGCAGCATCGCGTGGACGTTCTCGGCACCACCGCGCAGCTTGAGGCTGTCGATGAAGCCGAAGAGGCCGGCGCCCATCGCCATGCCGCCCGGCATCCAGTTACCGAAGATCATCGCGGCGAGACCGATGTAGCCGCGGCCGCCGGTCTGGCCCTCCTGGTAGATGGGGCTGGCGACCTCGGACAGGTACACGCCACCGAGGCCCGCGAGGGCGCCCGAGACGATCACGGCGATGTACTTGTACTTGTAGACGTTGACGCCGAGCGACTCGGCGGCGATCGGGTTCTCACCGCAGGAGCGCAGGCGCAGACCGAAGGAGGTCCGCCACAGCACCCACCAGGTGGCGGGGATCAGCAGCAGGGCCACGATGGTCAGCAGCGAGATCTCGGTGACCAGACCGCCGATGACGCCGGCGAGGTCCGACACGAAGAACCAGTGCTTGCCCTGGAGGTCGGCCATCCAGTCCGACAGGCCAGGAATGGTGATCTTGGTGATCGGCTCGACCTGCGGGGACTGCTTGGAGGAGCCGCCCGGGGCGTCGGCGAACGTGAAGTTCGACAGGTACTGGGTGAAACCGAGCGCCAGGATGTTGATGGCCACACCGGAGACGATGTGGTTGACGTTGAAGGTGACCGTGATGATCGCGTGCAGCAGGCCGCCGACGGCGCCGCCGGCGATGCCGACGAGCACACCGGTCCACGGGCCCCACTGGTAGCCGGCCCAGGCACCGAACCAGGTGCCGAGGATCATCATGCCTTCGAGGCCGATGTTGACCACACCGGCGCGCTCGGCCCACAGGCCGCCGAGGCCGGCGAGGCCGATCGGCACGGCGAGGGAGAGGGCGCCGGAGACCTGGCCGACGGAGGTCAGGTCGTTGGCCCCGGAGATCAGGCGGACCACGGAGACGAGCGCGAGGGCGCCCGCGATGATCAGCAGGATCCAGGGAAGGGTGAGCTTCTTGCGGCCGCCCGGCGCGGGTGCCGTCTTCTTCGTGGATACGGTGCTGGCGCTCACGCCGCGACCTCCTTCTCGGTCTTCATGGCGTGGCCCGCGGCCAGTTCCTCGCCGACCTTCTGCTGCTGGCGGCGGATGCCGTAGCGGCGGATGAGCTCGTAGGAGACGACCACGGCGATCACGATCAGGCCCTTCATGATCGTGCCGATCTCCTTGGCGTAGCCGGCCGTGTCGAGACCGGCGGACGCCTTGTCGATGAAGGCCATCAGGAGGGCGGCGAAGAGCATGCCTACGGGGCTGTTACGACCGAGCAGGGCGATGGTGATGCCGGTGAAGCCGACGCCCAGGGGGAAGACGAGGGTGTACGTGTGGCTCTCGCCGAGCAGCACCGGCATGCCGGAGAGACCGGCGACGGCACCGGAGATGAGCATCGCGGTGATGATCATCTTCTTGGAGTCGACACCGGAGGCCGCCGCGGCGGACTCGCTCGCGCCGCTGGCGCGCAGGTCGAAGCCGAAGCGGGTGCGGTTGAGCACGAACCAGTAGACGACGCCGAGGGCGAAGGCGATGAAGGTGAAGCCGTAGATCTCGCCCGAGTCGCCCATGGAGAGCGCCGGGAACCAGCCGGACTGGGCGATCTCGCCGGTGGTGAGGTCGTTGGACCCCTCGACCTGGACGCCGAGGTTCTTCGGCAGGAGCAGCCAGGCGATGAGGCTGGTCGCGATGGCGTTCAGCATGATCGTCGAGACGACCTCGCTGACCCCGCGCTTGGCCTTCAGGACGCCCGCGATACCGGCCCAGGCGGCGCCCGTCAGCATCGCGACGAGCACGATCAGCAGGATGTGCAGCGGGCCGGGCAGCGCGATGGCGCCACCGACCACGGCGGAGATCATCGCGGCGAGGCGGTATTGGCCGTCGACGCCGATGTTGAAGAGGTTCATCCGGAAGCCGATGGCTACGGCCAGGGCTGCCAGGTAGTAGGTGCCGGCCTGGTTGACGATGAGGACCTGGATGTCCTCGTAGCCGCCGTTCTCGACCATGATGCGCAGCGGCTCGATCGGGTTGATGCCCGTCGCCGCCAGCACGATCATGGTCAGTGCGAACGCGCTGACCAGCGCGAGCAGGGGCCCGGCGATGGCGATCATCAGCCGGTCCTTGTCGAATGTCTTCATCGGGCCTCGTCCTCCGTCGTGTCACCGTCGGCAGCGGCGGAGTGGTTGTCGGTTGCTTCCAGGTGCCCCGAAGCGGCGCCCGTCATGGCGGTACCGAGCTCCTCGGGGGTGACGGTCGCGGGGTCGGCGTCCGCGACCAGGCGGCCTCGGTAGATCACGCGCAGGGTGTCGGACAGGCCGATGAGCTCGTCCAGGTCGGCGGAGATCAGCAGCACGGCCAGTCCCTCACGACGGGCCTCGCGGATCGCGTCCCAGATCTGCGCCTGCGCGCCGACGTCCACACCGCGGGTGGGGTGGGCGGCGATGAGGAACTTCGGGTTGTGGCTCATCTCGCGGCCGACGATCAGCTTCTGCTGGTTGCCGCCGGAGAGCGAGGCCGCGGTGACGTCGATGCCGGGCGTGCGGACGTCGTACTCGCGCACGATCCGCTCGGTGTCCTTGCGGGCCGCCTTCGGGTCGAGGATGCCCTTCTTGGAGTTGGGCGCCTCGGTGACGTGGCCGAGGATCCGGTTCTCCCAGAGCGGGGACTCCAGCAGCAGGCCGTGACGGTGGCGGTCCTCGGGGATGTAGCCGATTCCGCCCTCGCGGCGCTTGCGCACGGAGGTCTTGGTGATGTCCGCGCCGTCCAGGGTGATCACGCCCGCAGCGGGGTGGATCATGCCCATGAGGGCCTCGATCAGTTCCGTCTGGCCGTTGCCCTCGACACCGGCGATGCCGAGGATCTCGCCCTTGTGGATGGTGAGGCTGATGTCGTCGAGCAGCCGACGGCCGACCTCGGCGCCCTCGCGCACGACGGAGTCCGTCGGCATGACGAACCGCGCCGAGGTCTCGGGGGCGAGAGCGACGACTCCGGTCTCAAGGACGGTCAGGCCCTCCACCTTCAGCATCGGAACGTCCGTGACGGTCGACTCCCGGGTCTCCGGCGACGGCAGCTCCGCACCGACCATCAGCTCGGCGAGCTGCTTGGGGGTGGCGGTCTTCGGGTCGGCGGTGCCGACCGTGGTGCCGCGGCGGATGACGGTGATGTCGTCGGCGACCTTCAGGACCTCGCCCAGCTTGTGCGAGATGAAGATGACGGTCAGGCCCTCGGACTTGAGCTCGCGCAGGTTGTCGAAGAGTGCGTCCACCTCCTGCGGCACGAGCACGGCGGTCGGCTCGTCGAGGATGAGGATCTTCGCGCCGCGGTAGAGGACCTTGAGGATCTCCACGCGCTGGCGGTCGGCGACACCGAGGTCCTCGACGAGGGCGTCGGGACGCACGCCGAGGCCGTACGCGTCCGAGATCTCCATGATCTTCTTGCGGGCCTTGGCACCGATGCCGTACAGCTTCTCGCCGCCGAGAACGATGTTCTCCAGGACGGTGAGGTTGTCGGCGAGCATGAAGTGCTGGTGCACCATGCCGATGCCGCGGGCGATGGCGTCGCCGGGGGTGCTGAAGGTGACCTGCTCCCCGTCGATGGCGATGGTGCCCTCGTCCGGCTTCTGCATGCCGTAGAGGATCTTCATCAGAGTCGACTTGCCGGCGCCGTTCTCACCGATCAGGGCATGGACCGTGCCCTTGCGGACGGTGATCGCGATGTCCTTGTTGGCGACGACGCCGGGGAAGCGCTTTGTGATGCCGTGCAGTTCTACGGCGAGGGGCGGGCTGGACGCGTTGATGACGCACTCTCCTTGGCGCGGAAGGAGCGGAAGGCAGGGGGGACAGGGCGGGGAGAGAAAGTATCGCGTCCACGATGCTTCTACGCGCGTAGCACTGTCGGAAGTGAAAACTTGCGGCCAGGCGGCCACGTGGTCACAGACTAACGATCACAGAACGAGGCTCGGGGCCCGGGAGCGATGTCGACCGCTTCCCGGACCCCGTAGACCAGGACTACATGTCAGGAACGGCCTTACGGCGCGGTCTTGACGGTGATCTTCTTGGCGATGATGTCGGCCTTGGCCTTCTCCACCGCGGCGACGACGTCAGCCATCTCCTTGTACTTCGGGTTGGAGTCGGCCAGGCCGACGCCGTCCTTGTCCAGGCCGTAGCGGATCTCACCGGTGGTCGGCTTGCCGTCCTCGACCGACTTGATCAGGTTGAAGACCGAGTCCTCGACGTCCTTGGTGACCGAGGTCAGGATCGAGTCCTTGTACTTCGCCAGACCGGCCTGGTTGTACTGGTCGGAGTCGACGCCGATGGCCCACTTGCCCTTGGAGGAAGCGGCCTCGATGGCACCCGAACCGGCGAGACCGGCAGCGGCGTAGACCACGTCGGCGCCGCCCGCGTCGAGCTGGCCCAGCGCGGCGGCCTTGCCGAGGTCGGGCTTGGCGAAACCGTCGAAGTTCGGCGGCTGCGTCAGGTACGCGGAGAGCACCTTGGCGTTCGGGTTGGTGTCCTTGACGCCCTGGGTGAAGCCCGCCTCGAACTTCTTGATCAGCGGAACCTCGACACCGCCGATGAAGCCGACCGTGCCGGTCTTGGACGCCTTGGCGGCGGCGACGCCGGCCAGGTAGGAGCCCTGCTCCTCGTTGAAGACGAGGTTGGCGATGTTCGGGCCGGTCACCGAGGTGTCGTCGATGATGCCGAACGTGGTGTTCGGGAACTTCGGCGCGACCTTCTTGATGGCCGGGGCGTAGGCGAAGCCGACGCCGATGACCGGGTTGTTGCCCTTACGGGCCAGCTCGGTGAGGCGCTGGACCTTGTCGGCCTCGCCCTCACCGTCGGTGGGCTCCGCCTCGGCGGTCTTGACCTTCAGGTCCGTTTCGGCCTTCTTCAGGCCGGCGTAGGCGGCGTCGTTGAACGACTGGTCGCCGCGGCCACCGATGTCGTACGCGATGGCTGCGGACTTCTGACCCGACTCCGAGGGGGAGGCCGAGGCGTCCGACGACTTCTTTCCGCCACAGGCGGTGGCCGAGAGGGCCAGCGCCGCGGACGCGATGCCCACGGTGGCGATCCTGGTGATCCGGCGCAAGGGGAGGCTCCTTCAAAACCTGACCGAAGCGCCACGACCGGCGCTGGTTTCGCGGCGATCGTAACGCGCGTAGATGTCAGTTAAAGGCCCGTTCATGAGTCGTTATCGGATCGTCGCGAACCGGACAGTGACCGATTGGTAACTCCTTCCGTGCCCAGCCCTTGTGTACCAAGGGCTGGACACGCCCGCCGGGAGTCCCGCGGATGCTGTAAGGAGTGCGGTCCTGACGGCTATCTTCCGGCCACGGCCCGACGCCCGTCGATCAGTGCGGCGGCCGTGAAGAACTCCACGCCGACGCCGATCGCGGACTCGTCCACGTCGAAGTCACCGCGGTGCAGATCACGCTTGGCGGTGTCACCGGGCTTGCGGACCCCGAGCCGGGCCATCGCGCCCGGAACGTGCTCCAGGTACCAGGAGAAGTCCTCCCCGCCCAGGCTCTGCTCCGTGTCCTCGACCGAGTCCGCTCCGCAGCGGACCCCCATCGCCTCGCGCAGCAGCTCCGTGATCACCGGGTCGTTGACCACCGGGGGCACCCCGCGCACGTGGTTGATCTCGAACTTGGCCCCGTGCATGGTCGCGATCTCGTCGATCGCCGCGTGGATCATGTCCGGCGCCTCGTGCCAGGCGTTCAGGTCCAGGCAGCGCACGGTTCCCGAGAGCTCGGCGTGCATCGGGATGACGTTGCACGCGTGCCCGGCCTCGATCCGGCCCCACGTGACGGACATGCCCGAGCGGGCGTCCATCCGGCGGGCCAGCAGGGCCGGGGCGTCGACGGCCACCCGGGCGGCGGCCGTCACCAGGTCGGTGGTCAGATGCGGCCGCGCGGTGTGCCCGCCGGCGCCGGAGAGGGTGACCTCCAGCCGGTCACAGGCCGAGGTGATGGGGCCGGCCCGCAGCCCGATGCGCCCCGCGTCGACCCGGGGGTCGCAGTGCACGGCGACGATCCGGCCGACCCCGTCCAGGACGCCGGACTCGATGGCGTCGGTGGCGCCGCCCGGGAGCACCTCCTCCGCGGGCTGGAAGAGCAGCCGCACGGGGCGGGGCAGCAGCCCCTGCCGGTCGAGCTCGGCGAGGACCAGGCCGGCGCCGAGGACCACCGAGGTGTGCACGTCGTGGCCGCAGGCGTGGGCGCGGTCCGCGAAGGTCGATCGGTACGAGACGTGCGTCTTGGCATCCGGGATGGGCAGGGCGTCGATGTCCGCGCGCAGGGCCAGCATCGGCCGGCCCCCGTCCCACGTGCCCACGTCACAGATCAGGCCCGTGCCGGACTTCAGCACCCGTGGTCGCAGGCCGGCTTTCTCCAACCGGGCCTTGATCGCCGCGGTGGTCCGGAATTCCTGGTGTCCGAGCTCCGGGTGCATGTGCAAGTCCCGGCGGAAGGCGATCAGTTCGGTACGCAGGTGGTCCGGAAGCTTGCCGGGCAGCTCGGGCCGGTCGGACGCGGCGGGCTGGGCGGTCTGGGACTCGCGGGACATCAACTGGTTCACCCGTTGAAGGGTAGGCCCACGGACGGGTCAACTGGCCGGGGATCACGAAAAGTTCATGCCGTTAGGGGAAAGAAACCCGACCTCTGGACGCATGACCGGATGCGCCCGGGGGTAAACTCGCGCGCTCATCAGGCCGTGGGAGCCGCCTGCGCAGGCAGTCTGCGCACATCACGGGCGGTGTCGGTGACCCCCGCGAGGAAGGTGCGGGCGCGCGGGGGGGCGGACCCGGTGAGCCAGGCGGGGTCCACATCGCACACGGCGACCGTGACGCCGGTGCCGGTCAGGGCGTACGGCAGCGTGTGGACGACGGTGGACGGAAAGCTGACGATCGTCCGGCCGACCGGACCGCGCCGGGCGATCAGCTCCAGCGGCAGGTCCGGACGCACGATCTCCAGCCCCGTCACGCGGCTCAGGGCGCGCAGCTTCTCCGGGGACTCGCGGCGGTGGGCGAAGTAGCGGGTGGCTCCGTACTCCAGGGTCAGGGCGCGCACGGCGTCCAGATAGCGGTCCGGGTCCACCACCCCGGTCTCCACGAGCGAGGTGCCGACCAGGTCGGTGCCCTTGGTCAGCCGGGGCGGGCCGAACCGGGCGCGGGTCCAGGCGAAGTCGTTGACCCGCAGCGTCATCCCGCCGTGGGCGGTGACGGGCATCGAGCTGAACACCTCGACGCGGTGGCCGTGGTGCGCCGCCGGGGTGAAGCGGCGGCGCGCGGTCGCCGAGACGGGTGCGTACGCCAGCTCGCGGACCCGGCCGGGCAGACCGCCGCCGCCGGCCCGGTGCCACCGTACGAGGCGTTCACCGCGGGCGGTCTGGGCCATGAACTCCATGGTGGCGGTGCCGTCGTCGACCACCACGAGCTCCTCGGCCCGCACGAGGGTGAGCAGCAGCTGGACGTAGCGCGAGAACGGGTCGCCGACGACGACCGTACGCGCGGCACGTACGTCGCGCGCGAGCGCGGCGAGCGCCTTCAGCGGCGCGAGCCGGCTGCCGCGCGCCTCCTGCCACCGGACCTCGTGCCCCTCGTCCCGGGCCAGCGCGGCCACCCGGCGCAGCTGGCCGCGGGACATCGGGTCGGTGGGCGGCAGGACGACGATCCGCAGCGGGGAGTCCGCGCCCGCGGGGCGGGGGGCGGGGGGCGGGTCCCCGCCGCCGGCCCGGCGCCCCCGCTGGCGCGGGACGCCGTCCAGCTGCGGCTGCGCTCCGGGGCGCGCGTACGCCCACTCCAGCACGTTCAGGAGCTGGACCGGACTCTCGACGAACGCCAGGGCGGAGGCGGAAGGGGCGGCGGGGGCGGAGGGGGTCACCACGTACTCCTTGTCGGGGGCGGATCTCGTACGCGCCGGACGTGGGGGGTGTCCCGCCGGCCCCGCGGGCCCGGTCGGCGGGACGCCCCCCGGGGTTCAGACGGCTGCCAGCTCGCCCTGCACGCGGCGGAGCTTCTTCATGGGGCCGAGCTCGGACTCGTAGACGCGCTTGACGCCGTCGCCGAGGGCGGTCTCGATGGTGCGGATGTCGCGGACGAGACGGGTGAGGCCGCCGGGCTCGACGGAGGCCGCCTGGTCCGAACCCCACATCGCGCGGTCGAGGGTGATGTGCCGCTCGACGAAGGTGGCGCCGAGGGCGACGGCGGCGAGGGTGGTCTGCAGGCCCGTCTCGTGGCCGGAGTAGCCGATCGGAACGTTCGGGTACTCCTCCCGGAGGGTGTTGATCACCCGCAGGTTGAGCTCCTCGGCCTTGGCCGGGTACGTCGAAGTGGCGTGGCAGAGAAGGATGTTGGCACTGCCGAGCACCTCCACCGCGTGCCGGATCTGCTGCGGGGTGGACATGCCCGTGGACAGGACGACGGTGCGGCCGGTGGCGCGCAGGGCGCGCAGCAGCTCGTCGTCGGTGAGCGAGGCGGAGGCCACCTTGTGGGCGGGGACGTCGAACTTCTCCAGGAAGGCGACGGCCTCGGTGTCCCACGGGGAGGCGAACCAGTCGATGCCGCGCTTGGCGCAGTGCTCGTCGATGGCGCGGTACTCGTCCTCGCCGAACTCGACCTTGTGGCGGTAGTCGATGTAGGTCATCCGGCCCCAGGGGGTGTCGCGTTCGATGTCCCACTGGTCGCGCGGGGTGCAGATCTCCGGGGTGCGCTTCTGGAACTTCACGGCGTCGCAGCCGGCATCGGCTGCGGCGTCGATGAGGGCGAAGGCGTTGCCGAGGTCGCCGTTGTGGTTGATGCCGATCTCGCCGACGACGTAGACGGGGCGGCCGGGGCCCGCGGTGCGGGAGCCGAAGGTACGCAGGCGGGGGTCGGGAGTGGTCGTCATGGCAGGGGGCGTCCTTCGGTGCGGGGGTGTACGGGGGGTACGGGGTGTGAGCTGCGGGTCGGGGTGGGTGTCCCGGTCCGGGGCCTGCGGTACGGGGGCCGCGGGGTGCGCTCCGGGGCGCGGGTCGAGCAGGGGGGCGAGCAGGCGGGCGCGGGCCAGGTCGTGCGGGTCGTCGATCTCCAGGACCCGGGCGGGGTCGGTGGCGACGGGGAGGGTGCGGCCGAAGAACCGGTGCCGGGCGGTACGGAAGCCCGCGGCGTCCATGGCGTAGGCGGCGCCCGTCTCCAGCAGGTCCTGCGGCCGGTCCTGGCGCCGGGGCCGGTACGACGCGTCGTGGTTGACGCCGGCCGCGGAGCCCTCGGGCCCCTCCCGCCAGAGGAATCCGTGGAACGGGGCCACGGTCAGGGCCGAGTCGGCCGCCCCGGAGGCGACGGCCACGGCGACCGACTCGACGTCGGAGGTGGCGAGGAAGGGGCTGGTGCACTGGACGAGGAGGACCACGTCCACGGTGAGCGAGTGCAGTTCCTCGAAGGCGGCGAGCGCGTGCAGGACGGCGGCCTCGCTGCTCGCGGTGTCGCCGGAGATCGCGGCGGGGCGGGCGATGACGTCGGCTCCGGCGGTGCGGGCGGCCTCGGCGATGGCCTCGGAGTCGGTGGAGACCACCACGTCGGTGACGGTCGGCGCGGCCCGGCAGGCCAGCACGGCGCGGGCGACGAGCGGGGTGCCGGCGACCTCGGCGAGGTTCTTGCCCGGCACCCCCTTGGAGCCGCCGCGGGCCGGGATGACGGCGAGGACCCTCACAGCTCCCCCAGCCTGCGGATCACCGGGGCCACGCGCTGCACGCCGTGCCGGTAGGCCCCGCGTGCGGCCTCGCGCAGGTGGGCGCGGAGGGTGCGGCGCAGCCGGGACTCGCCCCGGGCCGGGCGCACCGCGCCGGGCAGCGGGGTGCCGTCGGGCGCGAGGTGGTGGCGGGCGAGGATCCCGGGGAGGTACCCGGGGGCGGTGGTGCGCGTGTAGTACGGGGCGGGCGGGGGCAGCCGGGTCGCCGCGAGCAGTCCGGCGACCTTGGCCCGGGCGACGGCGTAGGGGTCGTGCGCCTCGCCCGCGGCGGGCCCGGCGGCCGGATCCTGGGCGGCCGGTGCCGGGCTCGGCGGCGCCGCTCCCGGTGCCGGGCTCGGCGGCGCCGGGAGCACGCCCTGCGCCGCCAGCCACAGCGGGTCGCCGGTCGGCAGGAGACCGGAGTCGAGCTGGTCCCAGGAGGCCAGGCAGCCGGAGCCGAGGAAGTGGTGGTTGCCGAGGGCCTCGCGGATGCCGAGGTCGGTGAGGATCGCCGTCGGGATGGAGCGGTGCAGGGACTCCAGGGCGGCCGTGGAGGAGACGGTGACCAGCAGGTCGGCGCCGTCCAGGACCTCGCCCATGTTCCCGTACACCAGGCGGCAGTTGGCGGGCAGTCCGCCGGGGATCTTCTCCGCGAGCCGCTGGTACGGCTGCTCCTCCAGGTGCGTGGTGTGCTCCCCGGGCTTGCTGCGCAGCTTGATCAGCACCTCCCGGCCGGGGTGCAGCCGGGCGTGTCCGGCGGCTCGTTCCAGCAGGTAGGCGCGGTCGGCGCGGCTCTCGGGCACGGAGGGCTGGACGGCGAAGACCACGGTGTGGGCCCGGCTCCCGGCCGGCTCGTACGGCGCCCCGCCCAGGAAGGGCAGCGCGGTCTCGGTGACGGCGGCGGCGTCCGCGCCGACGCCCTCGTACACGGCGCGGAACCGCTGCGCGTCGTGGCGTGAGTTGGCGAGGACGAGGTCGGCGCCGTGGCGCAGCAGCAGCCCGTCGGCGAGCTTCTCGTACACGACGCCCACGTAGCCGGTGACGAGTACGGGGCGCCGGGCCGGGGCGGGCCACAGGGCGCGGGCCCCGTGCAGGACGGCCTGGACGGCTCCGCCGACGAGCGCGAGGACGACCACGTCGTAGCGCTCGCGTTCGATCTCCGCGAGGAACTCGGCGCAGGTCACCTCGGACAGCCGGTCGGCCCGTACGCCCACCTCTCCGAGCTGGCGGGCGGTGGGGGTGGCCCGGCCGCGCAGCAGGAATCCGGTGAGCTGGTGGTCGGGCACGAGACGGCGGGCGGTGAGCGCACCCCATTTCCATCGCGTGTCGGAATCGGCGAGTACGGCG
Source organism: Streptomyces venezuelae (assembly GCF_008642275.1). NCBI lineage: Bacteria > Bacillati > Actinomycetota > Actinomycetes > Kitasatosporales > Streptomycetaceae > Streptomyces > Streptomyces venezuelae. The sequence goes on along the minus strand of NZ_CP029189.1, from coordinate 4,608,518 downwards.
ACGCGTTTGCGTTCTGGCACGCGGCAGAAGCTATTCCGCAATTTCGGTGATCGGCCCAACGACCGCACAACAGCGGGTTAACAACGCGTCGACTGAATGCGAAAGCGCACGGGTTAACTCGCCCGCCCCGCGCCGTTCACATGGAATCCGCATCCGGGCCACGGTGAATGACGGGCGGCGCCCTAATGTCTCGCGGGTGCCCAAGCTCTCTGTTGTCGTGCCGTTCTACAACGTGCAGACATACGCACCGGACGCCCTGAAGAGTCTCGAACTCAACGCCCGGGAGGATTTCGAGTTCCTGCTCGTCGACGACTGCTCGACGGACGGGACGTCCGGCCTGCTGGAACGGGCGGCGCGCGAGCTGCCGGGGGCGGTGCACCTCAGACACGAGCGCAACGGGGGCCTGGCCACCGCGCGGAACACCGGTCTGGACGCGGCCCGCGGCGAATACCTGACGTTCCTGGACGGGGACGACTGGCTGGCACCCGGCCACCTGGCCCGGACCCTGGCTGCCATAGAGGCTCTGAGCTGCGATTTCGTCCGCACCGACCATGTGCGGTGCACGGGGCGGTCGCGGAGCGTGCAGCGCGTGCCCTTCGGCCCCGAGTCGGTGGTCGCCGCCCCGCGCACCGCGATCCTGCCCGCCGACCGGGCCACGTCGGTCGACTATCCGTACGCGTGGGCCGGGATGTACCACCGGCGGCTGCTGGACCGCGGGGTGCTGCACTTCACCGACGGGCTGCGGACCGCGGAGGACCGGCCGTGGATCTGGCGGCTGCACCGGGAGGCCGACTCCTTCGCCGCGGTCGGCCTGCCCGGCGTCTTCTACCGGCGCGGGGTTTCCACCTCATTGACGCAGGTGGGGGACGAACGGCAGCTCGATTTCATCCGCGCATTCGATCAGGTGCTCGCGGAAGTCATCGCCGACCGGGAATCCGACCGGCTGCTCCCCAAAGCCGTCCGAACCTATTGTGCAATTATCGCCCACCATTTCGGGTCCATCGAAAGGTTCGAGCCGGACGTGGCCAAGAAACTCCGCCTGATGAGCTCGGCCGCGCTCGGCCGCATGCCGCAGGACGTACTGGACCAGGTCCTGGACTCGATGGACGACGAACGCTCCACCGTGCTGCGCCGGCTGCGCACCGGCCGCCGGGCCACCCCCGCGGGAGCGGGTGCCTGATGCCCACCCAGATCTTCCTGGCCTCCACCCTCTACGGTGCGGCCACGCTCGCGGCCGGCATCGACGCGGGCTCCTTCCCGCCCGCCGGCCGCCGCATCCTGCTGACCAGCAACCACGCCGTCACCGCCGAGGTCACCCCGGGGGTCACGGACATGCCGGGTTTCGCCGCCCTGCGCTCCCGCTTCGACGAGGTCCTCGACTGGAACCGCGTCATCGAGCCGCAGCACCCGAGCACCTGGGCGCCGCGCGCGGAGGACGTCCCGCTCTGGGAGCGGCAGCTGCGCACGCTGTGGAACCTGGGCGAGGACCGGGTCGAGCTGATCGTGGAGTCCCTGCAGGTCCCGCCGGCCCAGAGCCTGTGCCGGCTCTTCGCGGGCGCGGCCGTCGACGTCTACGCCGACGGGCTCATGAGCTACGGACCCACCCGCTTCCGCCTCGACCCGCAGCTCGGGATGCGGGTCCGGCGGGTGCTCCACCTGGACCTGGTGCCCGGGCTGGAGCCCCTGCTGCTGACGGAGTTCGGGGTGCGGGTCGAGGTGGTGCCGACGGAGCCGTTCCTCAAGGTCCTCGCCGAGCTCGCCGACGCCACCGAGGTGGAGGCCGCCGGGCCGGGCCCGGCCCTCCTGCTGGGCCAGTACCTCTCCGCGCTCGACCTGATGACCCTGGCCGAGGAGGAGGAGCTGCACGTGTCGATGGTCCGGGGCGCGCACGCCCTGGGCCACCGCGAGCTGGTCTTCAAGCCGCACCCCGGCGCCCCGGCCGCGTACTGCCGCCGGGCTGAGGAGGAGGCCGAGCGGCTCGGCGCCCGGCTGACCGTGAGCGCCGCCCCGGTCCTGGCCGAGACCCTCTACCAGCGGCTGCGACCCGCGCTGGTCGTCGGCTGCTTCTCCACCGGACTGCTGACCGCCGCCACGCTGTTCGGGCTCCCGGTGGCCCGGACCGGAACGGACGCGGTGCTGGCCTCCCTGACCCCGTACCCGAACAGCAACCGGGTCCCGCTGGCCCTGGTGGACGCCCTGCTTCCGGACCTCGCCGACGCCGAGGCGGTCCGCGGCTGGACGCCCCCGACCCCCGAGCAGGTCCGGGCGGAGCCGGCCGCCCTGCTCACCGCCGTCGGATTCACCATGCAGCCGCAGATCCTGGCCGCGCGGCGCCCGGCGGCCGAGGCCTACCTGGCCGCGCGGCTGACCCCGCGCACCTGGCGGTACTTCACGCGCCGCCGGCTGACCTACCTGGGCCTGCCGGGCGGCATCCCGGCGCAGCTGTCGTTCCTGCCGCGCAGCCGGGCGGTGCGCCGGGCCGTGCGGCGGATGGGCTGGCTGCGCCGCGTGGTCAGCTGAGGGGTCTCAGCTGACGGCGAGCTTGGCCGCGAAGCCGAGGAAGAGCACGCCCGCGGCCGAGGTGGCCCCGGCCGACAGCCTCTTGCGGCGCCGGAAGGCCGCCGAGAGACGGGTCCCGCCGAAGATCAGCATCGTCAGGTACAGGAAGCTGCCGGTCTGCAGCAGCCCGCCCAGCAGCAGGAAGGACAGGGCCGGGTAGGCGTAGGACGGGTCCACGAACTGCACGAAGAAGGACATCAGGAAGAGGATGGCCTTCGGGTTGAGCAGGCTGATCAGCAGCGCCCGCCGGTAGGGCCGCTCGTTCTCGGCCGGGTCGGCGGGGACGGCCTCCCGTGCCTCGGCCCGCTCCGCGCGCGTGCGCCACAGGGCCCAGGCCCCGCGCATCATGCCCACCGCGAGCCACGCCAGGTAGCCGGCCCCGAGGAACTTCACCACGGTGAACACCAGCGGGCTCGCCCGCAGCAGCGCTCCGGCGCCCACGGCGGTCAGCAGCATGAGCACGGCGTCGCCGGTGAACACCCCGGCGGCGGCCTTGTACCCGGTGCGCACGCCTCGGCGGGCGGCCACGGAGAGTACGTAGAGGGAGTTCGGACCCGGCAGCAGAATGATCAGTACCAGGCCGGCGAGATAAGTCGGAAGATCTGTCACACCCAGCATGCGCAGGAGTGTCGCACAGGGTTGCACCTGTCGCGCCAGTCGGTTTCACCAGGTGGAACCGGTCGGCTCGTAGGTCCCCCAGACCTCCCTCAGCGCGCCGCACACCTCCCCCACCGTGGCCCGGGCGCGCAGCGCCGCCTTCATCGGGTACAGCACGTTCGCCGTCCCCGCCGCCGTCTCCTTCAGGGCCGCGAGGGCCGCCGTCACCGAAGCCCCGTCGCGCTCCGCCCGCAGCCGGGTCAGTGCCGCGCACTGCCGCGCCTCGATCGCCGGGTCCACGCGCAGCGGCTCGTACGGTTCCTCGCGGTCCAGGGTGAAGCGGTTGACCCCGACCACCACCCGCTCCCCGTTCTCGGTCTCCTGCGCGATGCGATAGGCGTTCCGCTCGATCTCGGCCTTCTGGAACCCGGCCTCGATCGCGGCCACCGCCCCGCCCTGGTCCTCGATCCGGCGCATCAGGGCGAGCGCCGCCGCCTCCAGACCGTCCGTCATCCGCTCCACCGCGTACGACCCGGCGAAGGGGTCGACGGTGTGCGGCACGTCCGTCTCGTACGCGAGGACCTGCTGGGTGCGCAGGGCGAGGCGGGCGGACTTCTCGGTCGGGAGCGCGATCGCCTCGTCGAAGGAGTTGGTGTGCAGCGACTGCGTGCCGCCGAGGACGGCGGCCAGGGCCTGCACGGCCACCCGTACGAGATTCAGCTCCGGCTGCTGCGCGGTGAGCTGGACCCCCGCGGTCTGGGTGTGGAAGCGCAGCATCAGCGACTTCGGGTCCCGGGCCCCGAACTCCTCCCGCATGACGCGGGCCCAGATGCGGCGGGCCGCGCGGAACTTCGCGACCTCCTCCAGCAGGGTGGTGCGGGCGACGAAGAAGAAGGAGAGCCGGGGAGCGAACTCGTCCACCGCCATCCCGGCCGCCAGGGCCGTCCGGACGTAGGCGATGCCGTCGGCGAGGGTGAAGGCCACCTCCTGCGCGGGCGAGGCGCCGGCTTCGGCCATGTGGTAGCCGGAGATGGAGATGGTGTTCCACCGGGGCATCTCGGCCCGGCAGTAGCGGAAGGTGTCGGCCGTCAGCCGCAGGGAGGGGCCGGGCGGGAAGATGTACGTCCCGCGCGCGATGTACTCCTTCAGTACGTCGTTCTGGACCGTCCCCGTCAGCTCCGTGCCCGGGATGCCCTGTTCCTCCGCCACCAGCTGGTACAGCAGCAGGAGCAGTGCGGCGGGCGCGTTGATCGTCATCGAGGTGGAGACCCGGTCGAGGGGGATCCCGTCGAACAGCGTCCGCATGTCGTCGAGCGAGTCGACGGCGACGCCGACCTTGCCGACCTCGCCCTGTGCGAGGGGGGCGTCGGAGTCGTGTCCCATCTGGGTCGGCAGGTCGAAGGCCACGGACAGCCCGGTGCCGCCGCCCTCGATGAGCTGCCGGTAGCGGGCGTTGGACTCGGCGGCCGTGCCGAAGCCGGCGTACTGCCGCATCGTCCACGGCCGTCCGGTGTACATGTTGGGATAAATCCCCCGTGTGTAGGGGAATTCACCTGGCTGCCCGAGCTCGGCCGCCGGGTCCCACCCCGTCAGGTCACCCGGTCCGTAGACGGGTTCGACGGGGATTCCGCTCTCGGTGTGTGCCATGTGACGTAGTCCTCCGTGGAGCAAGCGGGCCCGGGACCGGTCGAACCTCCCCGGGCCACCGCCGGGGGTGCCCCCGGCCGCGCATCGCCGCGTAAGGCTGCGGACGGCTGCCGGTCACAATGGCGCAACATCCCGGAGCCGAGTGCAACTGTCCACGCACGCGGAGCATCACCTAGATACACGACGTAGAAACCGGGGGGACTGCAATGCAGCGCCAGAGAGTCATAATCCGCACGATCGGGGTGGCAACCGCCGTCGCACTCGCCGCGACCGCCTGCGGACCGCAGAAGACGGAGCCCGTGGCCTCCGCCTCCTCCGTTTCGTCCTCGCCCACGGCGGGCACCTCCCCCGAAGCCTCCCCCTCCACCGACGACAAGCCCGGCGGGGCCTCGGCGTCGCCGTCCGCCTCCGCCTCCGCCTCCGCCTCCGCGTCGGCTTCCGCGTCGGCCTCCCCTTCGCCCTCGGTGAAGCAGATCATGGCCAACGGCGACGAGAGCGAGCAGGTGCGCGAGCTCCAGGCGCGGCTGCGCCAGCTCAAGCTGATGTCGGTCGCGCCGACCGGTTTCTACGGTTCCAAGACGACCGCCGCGGTCAAGTCCTTCCAGTCGAAGAACGCTCTGAACCCGACCGGTTCGGTCGACGAGGCCACCTGGAAGAAGATCCAGGGCGCCAGCAAGAAGCCCACCGCCGACGAGCTGCGTCCGTCGACGGTCAACGAGGTCGACGCCCCGGACCCGCGCTGCATGACGGGCCGCGTCATGTGCATCAGCAAGGAGAGCCGCACCCTCGCCTGGATGATCGACGGCAAGATCGTCTCGACGATGGACGTGCGCTTCGGCTCCGAGAACACCCCGACCCGTGAGGGCGTGTTCAACGTGGGCTGGAAGGCCAAGGAGTGGACGTCGACGATCTACCACACGCCGATGCCGTACGCGATGTTCTTCAGCGGCGGCCAGGCCGTGCACTACTCGGCCGACTTCGCGGCCCGCGGCTACGCCGGCGCCTCGCACGGCTGCGTCAACGTCCGGGACAAGGGCAAGCTGTCGGCGCTGTTCGACCAGGTGCAGGTCGGCGACAAGGTCGTCGTCTACTGGTGATGCCGCCGCGGCGGGGCCGGGACCGGTGTCCGGTCCCGCGGAGCCCCCTGCGCCCGGGGGCGAGAGGTCGGAAGTAATGGGCGCGGGCAGGGCCGGGGGAACGTGCCCCGCCCGCGCCGGTTGCGCAGAGCCCAGGGGTACGGGGGGAACCCCGGCTCATGCGCGGCCGATGACCAGTCGGCTCGATATGTACTGCGCCGCCGGTTCGAAAAGTGTTACAGGCAGCTCGGCGCATGGATCGGCACGCGCGTCAGCGGCCGGTACGCAGGTCGACGGAACCCCGCGGAATCGCCGGCGTCAGCGTCGGCGCCCGGAGCGTCCCGCCCAGCTGGGTGTCGCTGCGCTTGCCGCCGGCGGAGCCCCCGTCGGCGAGCACCGCCTTGCAGTAGTCCGGAATCCGGGTGAGGCCGTTGGCCAGGCGCGAGAGCCGCTCACGGCGGGTCTCGTCGAGCCGGCCGGCCTTGAACTCCTTGCACAGGTCGGCGACCCCCAGACGGTTCTCGCCGTCGCGGTCGCGGTCCCTGCCACCCGTGTCGCCGCCGCCGAAGGTGTCCCGGTCGCCGTCCTTGGCACCCGTACCGCCCACGGCGGCCGTGCCGCCCTGGAGGTCCTTGCCCGAGCCGGCCGTCGCCGACGAGCCCGAGGAGGTTCCGGCGCTCGCGCCGGAACCGGGTGTCGCCGCACGCCCGTCCGTACCGGGCGGCTGCACCGTACCCGCGGCGGCCGTCGGATTCGAGCCACTCGACAGCGGGGTGGGCGTCGGTTTCGGAGTGGCGCTCGGAGCTCCGCTGCCGACGCCCGGGGCCGGATCCTCGCCCGCGCTCACGGACATCGCCGGACCGGGTCCCGCGCTGTCGTGCCCGGACCGCTCCAGCAGCCCGGCGCCTGCCGCGGCCGCCAGTCCGCCGACGGCGACACTGGCCAGGGCCGCCGCCAGGCCGAAGCCCACGGCCCGGCCGCGCCGGCGGGCGGGTGCGGGAACGACGGCATGGCCGAGGTCGACCAGGGGTTCTGTGGACACGGCCGCCACGGAAGAAGCCACGGAAGAAGCCTCGGAAGGCGCCGTGGAAGGGCGCGCGCCACCGCGCGCCGCGCGGAAGGCGGCCAGGGCCGCGGCCTCACCGGGCAGTTCCGCGCCCGCGGGCAGCGAGCAGGTCACGCCGCCCAGGGCGTCCAGGGCGGCACGCAGCCGGGCGGCCTCGTCGCGGGCACGCTGACCGGCGGCGGGGCCCACAGGTTCCACCGGTTCGCCGCGCAGCAGTTTTTCCGCCGCGACTTCGTCCAGCCACCTGTCGCGCTCGTCGGCCATCACATGTCCTTCTGCGTCCGCCAACGTGAATCCGTCACACCGGTTTGTTCTGCGAAGCCCCCGCTCCGGCCACGCTGCGCGGGTACGGCGTCGAGATCCCTCCCGCCCCCGCCGCCCCATGCCTGGCCACGGGCATTATGGCCGACCACCGGGCCCGGTTCCGAGCCGGTGTCCGGGACCGGCTCGAAGCCGCCCTCCGGACCGAGCAGCTCGGCCAGTTTCTTCAGGCCCCGGTGGGCCGCGGTCCGTACCGCGCCGGGCCGCTTGCCCAGGGTCTCGGCCGCGCTCTTGGCGTCCAGCCCCACCACGACGCGCAGGACGACGGCCTCGGCCTGGTCCTGCGGAAGCTGCGCGATGAGCGCCATGGTCCGCCCGGTGGAGAGGGACTCCATGGCCGCGCCCGCTGTGTCGGACTCGGCGGCCCAGCTCGTCAGCTCGGTGTCGTCGCCGCCGATGGCGGGCCGGCGGCCGCGCATCCGTATGTGGTCGAGGGCGCGGTTGCGTGCGATACGGGCCGCCCAGCCGCGGAAGCGGTCGGCGTCGCCGGTGAAGGAGTCGAGGTCGCGGGCGATCTGCAGCCAGGCTTCCGAGGTCACGTCCTCCGCGTCGCCGTCCCCGACGAGCGTGCGTACGTACCCCAGCAGCCGTGGGTGCACGGCGCGGTACACAGCACGGAACGCGTTCTCGTCGCCGTCCTGTGCCGCGAGCACCGCGGCGGTCAGCTCCGCGTCGTCCCCCAGCAAAGTCCCCAACCCGTTCACTGTCCTGTACGTGTGGCGCAAATCAGCACGTTACGGCTTTCAAGCACCTCTCGTCCACGAGTGATACAACGCGCAACCAATCCTGTGCGGAGCGAGGTGTGACACAAAACGCACCCGAGGCGCTGAGAGGGGTACGGGCTTGTCGCACGAGCCCGTGACGGATGGCGGCCGGGGCCTCTCCTGTGGGGGGTGGCGGCCTCGGTCGCCCTCCCCTTCCCGGGCCCCTCACCATGCCTGCCCGTGGCGCTCACGTCATCCTTTCGGCTCACTTCCGGGTGAAATCCCCGAATCGGTACGACACACCCTGCCCTGCGTCGATAGCGTTGCGGTACACCCCCGCCGCGCCCCGAGGAGCCCCGCGCTGTCCAGCCACCTTCCGGCACAGGCCCCGGGGCGCACCTCCCGGACCGGATCCCAGGGAAGCTCCGACCCTCCGCACGGCTTCGGACTGGCTCGGTTCAACACCCTGTCCCCCGAAACCGCCCGGGCCGTCCTGCTGCACTGCTGCGGGAGCCGTCGCTGGGCCCACCGGGTGGCGGCGCACCGCCCCTACCCGGATCCCGGGGCCCTGCTCGCCGCCGCCGACGAGGCCTCGTACGACCTCTCGCAGGGCGACCTCAGCGAGGCGCTGGCCGCGGAGTGCTCGGCGGAGCTGGACCACGGGGCTCCGTACGCGGCGCTGCTGGCCCTCGACGCGGCCCACGCGGAGTACGAACGGAAGTTCGGCCACGCCTTCGTGATCTGCCTCGACGGGTACCCGCCGGAGGAGCAGGCCGACCAGCTGCTGGGTGCGATCCGCCGCCGGATGGCCCACGAGGTCGACGAGGAGCGCTCGATCTCCGCGGACGAGCTGCGCCGTGTCGCGCAGGCCCGGCTGCGGGATCTGACACGCTGGCTGACCTCGCCCGATGGGCTGACTGCCACGGAAATCGGGCTATTCGCCCCTGTGGGATAGCCCGTCCGTGCCTGTTTGATCACACCGATGGACCCCGCGCAAGGGAACCGACAAAGCGTCGCTACGATGTCCGGGGCCGGTGGACCGTACCCGGCCGGGCCCGACCGACAAAGAAGCCGGCTGGCCCCCGCCCCGCTTCCGGAGGGTTTTCCGTGCCGGCTGGAACGTTGTACCGCGGCCGGGAAGGAATGTGGTCCTGGGTGGCTCATCGAGTCACCGGCGTCCTCATCTTCTTCTTCCTGTTCGTACACGTCCTCGACACCGCTCTCGTCCGCGTCTCCCCCGAGGCGTACGACGATGTCGTGGCTACCTACAAGACTCCGATCGTCGCGCTGCTGGAGTACGGCCTCGTCGCCGCCATCCTGTTCCACGCGCTCAACGGTCTCCGTGTCATCGCCGTGGACTTCTGGTCCAAGGGACCGCGCTACCAGAAGCAGATGCTCTGGACCGTCGTGATCACCTGGATCGTGCTGATGGGCGGGGCCCTCTACCCCGTCCTGGGCCACGCCTACCTTGAACTGTTCGGGAAGTGACACGCATGTCTTCTGACACTTCTTTCGACAAGGGCATCGGTGACGTCGAGGGCGTGTCCCTCTACGACGTCGACAACCCGGCGCCTTACATCGAGGCCCCGCGCAAGCGGACCGGCAAGACCCCGCGCTCGACCCGCGGCAACTTCGAGATGGTCGCGTGGCTCTTCATGCGCCTCTCGGGCATCGTGCTCGTCGTCCTGGTCATCGGCCACCTGCTGATCCAGCTGGTGCTCGACGGCGGCGTGTCCAAGATCGGCTTCGCCTTCGTGGCCGGCCGCTGGGCGTCCCCGTTCTGGCAGGTCTGGGACCTGCTGATGCTGTGGCTGGCCATGCTGCACGGCGCCAACGGCCTGCGTACCGTCATCAACGACTACGCGGAGCGCGCCAACACGCGGCTGTGGCTGAAGGGCCTGCTCTACACCGCCACGGTGTTCACCATCCTTCTGGGCACGCTGGTGATCTTCACCTTCGACCCGAACATCCGCTAGGCAACGGGGCTGAGGCGAAACCAATGAAGATCCACAAGTACGACACCGTCATCGTCGGCGCGGGTGGCGCGGGCATGCGCGCCGCCATCGAGTCGACGAAGCGCAGCCGCACCGCGGTGCTGACGAAGCTCTACCCCACCCGCTCCCACACGGGCGCCGCGCAGGGCGGCATGGCCGCCGCGCTGGCCAACGTGGAAGAGGACAACTGGGAGTGGCACACCTTCGACACGGTCAAGGGTGGTGACTACCTGGTCGACCAGGACGCCGCCGAGATCCTGGCGAAGGAGGCCATCGACGCGGTCCTCGACCTGGAGAAGATGGGCCTGCCGTTCAACCGCACCCCGGACGGCACCATCGACCAGCGCCGCTTCGGCGGCCACTCGCGCAACCACGGCGAGGCGCCGGTCCGCCGGTCCTGCTACGCCGCGGACCGCACCGGTCACATGATCCTCCAGACGCTGTACCAGAACTGCGTCAAGGAGGGCGTGGAGTTCTTCAACGAGTTCTACGTCCTGGACCAGCTCCTGGTCGAGGAGGACGGCGTCAAGAAGTCGGCCGGTGTGGTCGCGTACGAGCTCGCCACCGGCGAGATCCACGTGTTCCAGGCCAAGGCCGTCATCTACGCCTCCGGCGGCACCGGCAAGTTCTTCAAGGTGACCTCCAACGCGCACACCCTCACGGGTGACGGCCAGGCGGCCTGCTACCGCCGCGGCCTGCCGCTGGAGGACATGGAGTTCTTCCAGTTCCACCCGACGGGCATCTGGCGCATGGGCATCCTGCTGACGGAGGGCGCCCGCGGTGAGGGCGGCATCCTCCGCAACAAGGACGGCGAGCGCTTCATGGAGAAGTACGCGCCGGTCATGAAGGACCTCGCGTCCCGTGACGTCGTCTCGCGCTCCATCTACACCGAGATCCGTGAGGGCCGCGGCTGCGGTCCGGCCGGTGACCACGTGTACCTGGACCTCACGCACCTCCCGCCGGAGCAGCTCGACGCGAAGCTCCCGGACATCACCGAGTTCGCGCGCACCTACCTGGGCATCGAGCCGTACACGGACCCGATCCCGATCCAGCCCACCGCGCACTACGCCATGGGCGGCATCCCGACCAACGTCGAGGGTGAGGTCCTGGCGGACAACACCACCGTCGTCCCGGGCCTGTACGCGGCCGGCGAGGTCGCGTGCGTGTCGGTGCACGGCGCCAACCGCCTCGGCACCAACTCGCTGCTGGACATCAACGTCTTCGGCAAGCGCTCCGGCATCGCCGCAGCCAAGTACTCCCAGGAGAACGACTTCGTCGAGCTCCCGGAGAACCCGGCACAGCTCGTCGCGGACCAGGTCGAGCGCCTGCGCAACTCCACGGGCAACGAGCGGGTCGCCGACCTGCGTCTGGAGCTCCAGGAGACGATGGACGCGTGCGTGATGGTGTTCCGTACGGAGCAGACCATCAAGACCGCGGTCGAGAAGATCGCGGAACTGCGCGAGCGCTACAAGAACGTGTCCGTCCAGGACAAGGGCAAGCGCTTCAACACGGACCTGCTGGAGGCCATCGAGCTGGGCAACCTGCTCGACCTGGCCGAGGTCATGGCCGTGTCCGCGCTGGCGCGCAAGGAGTCCCGCGGCGGTCACTACCGCGAGGACTACCCCAACCGCGACGACGTCAACTTCATGCGCCACACCATGGCGTACCGCGAGGTCGGCGATGACGGCAAGGACTCCGTCCGGCTGGACTACAAGCCTGTCGTCGTCACCCGCTACCAGCCGATGGAGCGTAAGTACTGATGGCCACCCCGACCCTGGACAAGATGGAGGCCGCGGCCGCGGCCTCGCCCTTCATCACGGTCACCTTCCGGATCCGCCGCTTCAACCCGGAGATCTCGGAAGAGTCGATCTGGCAGGACTTCCAGATCGAGATCGACCCGAAGGAGCGCGTGCTCGACGGTCTCCACAAGATCAAGTGGGACCTCGACGGCACGCTGACCTTCCGCCGCTCGTGCGCGCACGGCATCTGCGGCTCCGACGCGATGCGGATCAACGGCAAGAACAGGCTCGCCTGCAAGACGCTGATCAAGGACATCAACCCGGAGAAGCCGATCACCATCGAGGCCATCAAGGGCCTCACGGTGATGAAGGACCTCGTCGTCGACATGGAGCCCTTCTTCCAGGCGTACCGCGACGTCATGCCGTTCCTGGTCACCAAGGGCAACGAGCCGACGCGCGAGCGCCTGCAGTCCGCCGAGGACCGCGAGCGCTTCGACGACACCACCAAGTGCATCCTGTGCGCCGCGTGCACGTCCTCGTGCCCGGTGTTCTGGAACGACGGCCAGTACTTCGGCCCGGCGGCGATCGTCAACGCGCACCGCTTCATCTTCGACTCGCGTGACGAGGCCGGCGAGCAGCGGCTGGAGATCCTGAACGACAAGGACGGCGTGTGGCGCTGCCGCACGACCTTCAACTGCACCGACGCGTGCCCGCGTGGCATCGAGGTCACGAAGGCGATCCAGGAAGTCAAGCGTGCGCTGATCACGCGCCGCTTCTGACCTGCGGGTCCCTGCCTGTACGAGGGCCCCGTCCCCGGTTCGTCCGGGGGCGGGGCCCTCGCCGTACCCTCCGGGCCCGTCAGCCGCGGATCTGGCTGGTGATCGTCGGATCGGTGATCTCGGTGTCCTTCGCGAGGAGCATCGCCTTGGAGAGGATGACGGCGAGGGTGCGGTCCCCCTCGAAGGGCAGATGGCCGGTCTCGGGGACGGCGCCGCCGGAGGCGCCCGGCACGATGCACAGGTACCGGTCGTTCGGCGTCATCAGGACGTTGCCCGAGCCGAGGTGGATCTTGTACGTGCGCAGTTCGCCCCGCACGTGCAGGAAGCGGCCCTCGACGGTGCAGCGGCCTGCGATGGCCAGCCGCGGCACCAGCCGCTCCAGCAGCACCCGCCTGGTCTCGGCGCTCTGGTTCAGCTCACCCAGACCCTGCGAGGTCCAGTAGTCGCGCAGGTGCCCCTCGGGTCCGCCGTCGGACCAGGCCGGATCGTTGGCGATGCCGGCCACGCCGACGAAGAGGTCGACGTCCCGCAGCACCTCGCTCAGCACCAGCGCCGGTATCCGGGTGAGCGGCAGCGGGTCGACGGGGTCCCGGCCGTCGCCGACGTGCATCCGGTACTCGCCGCCGTACGCGCTCGCCTCGTTCTGCGGGGCGTCGACCGGGTAGAAGCGCACCTGGTCGGTCCGCAGCCGCAGGTAGCTCCCGGACTCGGTGGTGTCGAGCCCGTACTCGTGCCCGTCGCCCTCGATCCAGTATTCGGCGCGCAGCCCCCAGTGCGGCAGCTCGCGGGTGGCCGGCGGGGCGTCGTCGTTCACGCACAGGCGCAGCTTGTTGTGCCAGCCCCGGGCCGCCGCCAGCGAGTGGAACTGGTGCTGGCGCAGGACGTGCGCGGCGAAGCGGTTGGAGTAGGTGCCCGTGCTCCGCTCGGCGTCGGTCAGCAGGTACACCTCGCGGTGGGCCTGCTTGAAGGGCTGCGTCACCTCGTACCGCTCCAGCCAGTGCCGCCAGGCGACCACCTCCGCGGGCTCCCGGCCGACCGGGTGCCACAGCTCGACGGTGGCCCGCGCGGTGTCCTGGTCCAGGGGTGCGCCCGTCAGCGTGCGCAGCCGGCCGTCCGCGAATCCGACGGCCGTGCCGTCCACGGTCCAGATCAGCCGCCGTGCCAGGGTCCCGACCAGCGGGTGGTCGAGGTAGCACGCGCGCCACTGCCCGTACGCCCACCTGCGCATGGCCAGGAACTGTCCGTCCAGCCGCTCGGCCTGCGCGGACAGGGTCCTGTCGATGTCCTTGACGGTGGCCTTGAGCTGCCCCAGTTCCTCGGCGTGGTCCCGGCGTACGGCGGCGGGGACGCTCTTGAGCTGCTTGCCCGCGCCGTTGCGCCAGCCGAGCACGGCCCTGGTGCCGCGCACCTCCAGCAGTGCGGTCGCCGCGCCCAGCCGGAACCCGGCCCGGCCCACCTCGGTCAGCCCGTGGGCGGGAACGGCCAGTTCCTCGATCTCCTCGCGGCTCAGGCCGAGAGAGGCGGCCCGTGCGCCCAGGGCCGCGTCGACGAGCTTGGCGGTGCCCTTGTACGTCACCCGGGTTCCCAGGCGCGCCAGTTCGGCGAGGGCGGCGTCGCCCTCCATCCGGGCCAGGGAGTTGACGGCGGCGTTGGCCACCTTGGGGTTGCGCGGTCCCATGCCGGCGGCCTTGCGCAGCGCGCTCTCCGCCAGTGCGCCGAGTGCGCGGACCGCGTCGGGGTGCGGCGGGAGGAAGGACAGCATCCAGGCCAGTCCGCGCAGGGCGTTGGCGTTGAAGGGGTCGAAGGCGTTGTTGACGTCCGGTTCGTGCGGGCCTCGCTCCAGCTCGATGGTCCGGGGGCGCCCGACGAGGGCGAGCCAGGCCACCACGGCCTCGCGCGCGACGTCGCCGCCGACGCGGCCGAGGACCGCCCGGGCGCCCTTCTCCCAGGCGGCGGAGGGCTTGGCGGCCTTGGCGGTCAGCGCGTACGCGAGCAGTTCGTGCCACCGCTCGTCCGCCATCGCCCGCTCCGCCCATTCCTCTCCGGCGTTGAGCACGGGCGCGGTGAGCCGGGCGGCGAACTCGGCGAGGGGGCCGGTGCCGTCCGCGCTCATGGCGCTGCGCCGGACGGCCGCGACGACGGCCGGTGCGAGCGTGTGCCCGGCGGCGATCTCGGCCATGGCGAAGGCCTCGTACCGGTCCGCGTACCAGAAGCAGTAGGTCCGGGAGATGTTCTCCAGCTGGGCGGCCCGCTCCCCGGCGAGCGGGAGACCGTCCAGGCCCTGGCCGACGAGCACGATCTGCGTCAGCAGCTCCACCTGCACCGGCTCCGTGTCGCACTGCCTCCGGTACCGGGCGGCGATCTCCTCCAGCAGCAGGCGCCGGTCCGGCTCCGGAAGCCGGCGCAGCTCGTCGAGGTGCCGCTCGTAGACGCGGCGGGGGGTGCTGCGGGCCAGGGCCGTACGGAGGAACCCGCGGGCCGTCACCGCGACGTCCTGCGCCATCAGCCACCCACCAGCGCGACGAGCTTCAGGAAGGTGACCTCGACACCGGGTGGCAGGAGGACCTCCTCGTCCAGGCCGGTGATCTGACGGTCGCCGACCAGCACGAGGAAGCCGTTGCGCTCGAACGCCCTCAGGGCCAGCTCGGTCTGCTTCTGCGGGTCGATGCGGCGCGGCGTCCGCAGGGCGTACCCGTTCGGACTCCGCTCGGCGCCCTCCGGACGCACCAGCCCCTGGAAGACCTCGGAGTGCCGAGCGTGGTACTCCGCGACCTCCTGGAAGACCCTGCGCCGGATCAGTTCGCGCAGGGCGAGCCGCTCCTCGGCCACATCGAGCACCCAGCCGTCCCCGCGGCTGCCGCCGGTCGTCTCGTCGACGAAGGTCACCGTTCCCATACGGCCGACAGTAGGGGTGAGCACTGACATTGATGCTGATACTCAGGTTCCGGTGGTCGTGGCTCGGGCACTGACTGACGCCCTGCTGGGTTGTCCTCCGGTTGTTCTGTCCGGCCGCCGGGACCTGTTCTCACGGCTCCGGCCGGGCGGAACATGACCTGATAGGAGCTTGGTCAGAAGCCCCCTCAATGTCCTGTCTGCGCCACCCGGCCGGTGCCCACCTCCGGTTGGGAAGGCATCATCAGCATGACATCAGAGGCTGCGCAGGACATCGCGGACCAGGATGTGTTCGGCGGGGTCGACTCCCATGCCGACACCGTCCACGTCGCGGTCATCAGCGACAACGGCGGCCGCCTCGCAGACGCCGAGTTCACCACCACCGCTGCCGGATACGCCGCGGCCCTGGCGTTCCTGGATGCCCACGGCCAGGTGATCACGATCGGCGTGGAAGGCACCTCCTCATACGGCGCCGGCTTCACCCGCGCCGCACGCAAACACGGGCACGCGGTCGTCGAGGTCAACCGTCCCGACCGCGCCGAACGCCGTCGCATCGGCAAGTCCGACCCCATCGACGCCTACGCCGCCGCCCGCGCCGTCATGTCCGGACGGGCCTCCAGTGCGCCCAAGGACGACACCGTCGCCGGCATACGCGCCCTGCACAATGCCGCCCGCTCCGCAGTCAAGGCCCGCACCGCTGCCCTGAACCAGATCACCCACATCCTCTTCACCGCGCCCGAGAGCATCCGCGCCAAATACGGGCAGCTCAGCGGAACGGACCGCACCAATGCGCTGGCCCGGCTGCGACCGGCCGGGGACGCGGTCCACACCGCAGTCCTCGCCGCGCTCAAGATCCTCGCCCGGCGCGTCAAAGAGCTGACCGCCGAGCACGCGACCCTGACCAAAGCCCTGGACAGCGAGGCCACCGTCCAGAACCCGGGTCTGCGGGCCGCCTACGGAGTCGGCCCCGACACCGCGGCCCAACTGCTGATCACGGCGGGAGGCAACCCCGAACGCATGCGGACCGAGGCCTCCTTCGCCGCCCTTTGCGGAGCCGCACCGGTCCCCGCGTCCAGCGGCCGGACGAACCGGCACCGCCTCTCACGAGGAGGCGACCGGGCCGCCAACGCCGCCCTCTACCGCATCGCCCTGGTCCGCATGTCCAGCGATTCCCGCACCCGCGAGTACGTGGCACGCCAGACCGCCGCCGGCCGCACGAAGAGGGAGATCATCCGACTCCTGAAGCGAGCCATCGCCCGGGAGATATTCCGCTGCCTGACCACCACGGTCACCGTCCCCGCCATCGCCGATCTGAGACCTCTGCGGCAGTCCAAGAACATCACACTCACCGCCGCCGCACGCCACTTCGGCCTCTGGCCGGCCACCATCTCCACCCTCGAACGCGGAATCCGTCGAGACGACGACCTCGCCCACGCCTACCGGGACTGGCTCACCGCTGCTTGACAGTCAATAGGAGCATCAACGGGCCGTGCGGGCCGCGGCGGCGGTCAGGGGCCCTTCAGGCACGGGCCGCTCCACGAGCGGGGTGTCCGCCACCGGGGGCGGGCGCCGCACGGTCGGCCGCTCCCGCCTTCCGGCAAGCGGGCACGGCACGTTGACGCGTGGTCACCTCTCGAAGCTGCTCGCCGCGGCGTCCTGACCTGGTTGCGGGACCGGGGGTACAGGGGGGAAGCCCCTGTGGAAGGATCGGCTGCATGAGCGAGCAGCAGCCGAATCCGTACACGAGCGACCCCGCCGGCCAGGGCGGTCAGCCCGGCACGCCCGCCTCGCCCGGCCAGGGTGACTACAAGTGGGGTCCCGGTGAGGCCAGTTACGGCTACCCGCAGCCCTACCCGGCGCCCCCGGCCTACCAGCCGACCATCGCCGGCGCGGGCATCCCGGCCCCCGCCCACCACGCCGCCCCGGTCGGCGCGGCCGGTCTGTCCCTGGGCGACATCACCATCGCCGGGGACCAGATCATCACCCCTTCGGGCAACATGCCGCTGAGGGGCGCGATGTGGAACGCGACCGACTTCTCGCGCACCGAGGAGAAGATCCCGCCGCACGCGATCGTGCTCGCGATCGTCTTCTTCCTCTTCTGCCTGCTCGGTCTGCTGTTCCTGCTGATGAAGCAGAAGACCACCACCGGCTACATCCAGGTCACGGTCACCAGCGGCGGCCGCCACCACTCCACGATGATCCCGGCCGTGGACGCGTACACCTACCAGTGGGTGATGTCCCAGGTGAACCAGGCGCGCGCCCTGAGCATGTAGGGGAACCGGGACCCCCGGCCCGGCCGAGAGGACGCGCATGAGCGAGTACGCCGTAGCCGTGGACTTCGGCAAGACGAGGCTGCGCGTGGCCCTGGTGGACGACCGGGGCGGGACGCACCACGTGCACGAGGTGGACTCGCGGGGCTTCACGTCGTCCGCCGACGTCACCGAGGCGGTCGTGAAGGCGGCCGACGGCCTCCTGCGGTCAGGTCCGCGGGACCGGGTGACGGGTATGGGGATCGGCTCCACCGGGTCCGTGGACACGGCCACGGGCACGGTGGTGAGCAGCGGCAGCCTCCCTTACCTGCGGGACTACGACATGGCCGGGCAGCTGTCCGGACGGCTGGGGCTGCCGGTCACCGTGGTCAACGACGTCAGCGCCCAGGGACTCGGCGAGGCCGTGTACGGAGGCCACGGCGAGGCCGACCGCGTCGCCTTCGTCAACTTCGGGACGGGGGTGGGCGTCGCGCTCGTCACGGGCCGGCGTCTGGACCTCGGCGCGCACGGGTCGCTGGGGCTCGTCTCCGCGCTGGCGCTGCCGCCCGACGGCCGCACGCTCGGCGAGCGGGCGGGGGGCAGGGCCCTCGCCCCCTTCGTGGGTGAGGGCTGCGTGCGGGGGCCCGCGTGCGACGCGGCCCGGGCCGGCGCGACGGAGGCCGCGGCGCTGCTGATCGGCTTCGTCGCGGGCCTGTGCGACCCCCACACCATCGCCGTCGGGGGCGGGGTCTGGCTGCGCAACCCGTGGTTCCGCGACGGGGTCCGCGCGCGGCTCCACGAGGCCTTGGACGGGCAGACGACCGGACTGGCCGTCCCGCACGTGGTGACCGCCCGGCTGGGCGACCGCGCGGGCCTGGCGGGCGCCGGCCGTCTCGGCCTGGCGGCCGGGCGCGACGCCGCGGAGGGCCGCCCGCGCGCCGCCACGTGACACCCGCACCGGACCCCCGGTACGGCCTCGCCGTCGACCGCGCCGCGGTGCCGCGAATCATCGCTTGAACTTGTTCAAAAATAGTCCTACAGTCATGCCTGTCAGCAGTTGAACACGTTCAAAGGGGCTGGGGACAATGGACCTCACCGTCGTCACGTATGTCATCTACCTGCTCATCAGCATCGCCCTCACCGTCTGGGTGGCCCGCACGCTCAGCCGCAACGGCCGTGTCTTCATCGGCGACGTCCTGCACGGGAACGAGAAGCTCGCGGACGCCGTCAACCAGCTCCTCGTGGTCGGCTTCTACCTCGTGAACATCGGCTTCGTGACCCTCTACCTCCGGTCGAGCGAGGAGATCCTGACCCCCCGCGCCCTCTTCGAGGCGCTCTCGGTCAAGCTCGGCGTCGTCCTGCTGGTCCTCGGTGTCATGCACCTCGGCAACGTGTGGGTGCTGAACAAGATGCGCCGGCGCGGGATCATGGAGCGCCAGCAGACCCCGCCCGTCCCCCCGCAGGCGTGGACCGCACCGGTCGGGGCCTGAGCCGTGACGACCGCCGCCGCGCCCGTGCGCAGACTGACCGTCCTCTACGACGCCGACTGCCCGCTCTGCGTGCACATCCGGCACTGGCTGCTCGGGCAGCGGTGGCTGGTCCCGCTCGCCCTGGTCCCCGCCGCTTCCTGGGAGGCGCACCGGCGCTTCCCCCGCCTCGATCACACCTCGACGCTCCGGGAGATCACCGTCGTCGGGGACTCGGGGCAGGTGTGGACCGGGACCGACGCCTTCGTCGTGTGCCTGTGGGCCCTGGCCGAGCACCGGCCGAAGGCGAACTGGCTCGCCACCCCGGCCGGCCGCCCCTTCGCCCGGGCGGCGATGTACGCGGCCTCCGCCTGGCGGCAGGCCGTGCGTACCGACGGTCACCCCGAAGGCGCCGAGGGACCGGCCTGTGACGACCACTGCGCCGTCCCCCGATAGGCTCGTGCACCGTGACTGAACAGAAGGCTCCCAAGAGCGAGCAGACCCGCACGCTCATCCTCGAAACCGCGCTCCGCCTCTTCCAGGAGCGCGGCTTCGACAAGACGACGATGCGGGGTATCGCGAAGGAGGCCGGCGTCTCGGTCGGCAACGCCTACTACTACTTCGAATCGAAGGAACACCTGGTCCAGGGGTTCTACGACCGGATCGGCGCCGCCCACCAAGCGGCGGTCCGGCCCATCCTGGACAACGAGACCGACCTGCAGAAGCGGCTCGCGGGCGTACTGACGAGCTGGCTGGACATCGGCGCCCCGTACCACGAGTTCGCCTCGCAGTTCTTCAAGAACGCGGCGGACCCGGAGAGCCCGCTCAGCCCGTTCTCCCCGGAGTCGGAGGCGGCGCGCAAGGCCGCGATCGACATCCACCGCGAGGTGCTGGCCGGGGCGAAGACGAAGGTACCCGCCGAACTGGCCGACGTGCTGCCGGAGCTGATGTGGCTCTCGCAGATGGGCCTGGTCCTGTACTGGGTCTTCGACCGCTCCCCGAACAGCGAGAAGACGCGGCGGCTCGCCGAGCGCGGCGCGCAGCTGACGACGCGGGGCATCGTCCTGGCCCGGTTCCGGGTGCTGCGGCCGCTGGTGCGGGAAGTGCACGAGCTGTTCGCGGACTTCCTGCCGGGCATGGCACAGACGGCCACGGCGGGCGGCCGGCGCAAGGCCTCGGACCCGCACCCGGAGACGGACCCCGCGTAGGCCGTTCCCCTCGGGCTCCTGGCGCAGGGAGCCCGGCGGCTACAGCCAGTCGAGTTCCCACAGGCGCCAGACGCCGGTGCCGTCGGACAGGTACTGGGCTCCGGTGACGTCCTCGCGGGACATCACGTAGTCCTTCTTCTGCCAGATCGGCACCATCGGCGCCTGCTGGGCGACCAGCTTCTGGAGGTCGCGGAACTCGCCGGCCGCCTCGCTCCGCTCCGCGTGGGACTGGGTGCGGGCGATCAGCTCGTCGACGTGCTTGTCGGAGAAGCCGTTGTTCATGGACGAGTCGGTACCGACGAGCGGGGCGAGGAAGTTGTCCGCGTCCGGGAAGTCCGCGATCCAGCCGATGGTGTAGGCGTCGAACTCACCCGCCGCGTACCCCTTCTGGAAGTCGTTCCACTGCTCGACCGGCTTGATCGTCACCTGGAAGAGGCCGGTGGACTCCAGCTGCCGCTTGATCTCCTCGGCCTCGGGCAGGTTCGCGCCGCGTACGTTCACGCCGAGGTTGAGGCGGACGGCGGAGGTGATCCCGGCGTCCTTGAACAGCTTCTTGGCGGTGGCCGTGTTCGGGGCCGGGTAGGCGTCGAAGAACGGCGTGCTGTGCCCGGCGATGCCCGCCGGGACCAGGGAGTACAGCGGGGTGACGGTCCCCTTGTGGACCTCGACGGCCACCTTGGAACGGTCGAGGACGGCGGCGACGGCCTGGCGGACGGCGAGCGGGGCCGCGGTGGAGCCGGGACGGACGTTGAAGACGACCGAGCGGATCTCGCTGCCGCCGGAGGCCTGGTAGCGGGTGTCCTTCAGGCCGGGGTTGAGGCCGGCGAGCACGTCCGGCGGCATGTCCCGGTGGGCGACGTCGATCTGGTGGGCCTTCCAGGCCTGGTCGAGCTGCTCGGAGTCCTTGAAGTACTTGACGGTGACGGCCGTGTGGGCCGGCTTGCCCTGGCCCTTGTACGAGCCGTTGGGTTCGAGCTCGACGCTCGTACCCGCCTTGTAGCCGCCCAGCGTGTACGGGCCGGAGCCGTCGGCCTTGCCGTCCTCGCGCAGGGACTTCGCCGGGTACTTGTCCTTGTCGACGATCGAGGCGGCACCCGTCGCGATCTTGAACGGGAAGGTGGAGTCGCCCGCGGACAGGTTGAAGGTGACCGTGCGCCCCTCGGCCTTGACCGACTCCAGGGTGTTGAAGAGGGGAGCCGGACCCTGGTCGGAGTTGATCGCCTTGATGCGGTCGAAGGAGTGCTTGACGTCCTCCGCGGTGATGGCGCGGCCGCTCGCGAACTTCACGTCGGGGCGCAGCTCGCACCGGTAGACGGTGAGCTTCTGGCCCACGAAACCGCAGGAGGAGGCGGCGTCCGGTACGGGGGCGTCGGAACCGGGCTTGATGGTCAGCAGCGACTGGTAGATGTTGCTGAACAGGGCCCAGGAACCGGCGTCGTACGCCCCTGCGGGGTCGAGGGAGGAGACGACGTCACTGGTGCCGACGCGGACGGCACCGCGGCCGTGACCGTCCTCGGGCAGCAGCTGCCAGGCGCCGACGCCGGCCACGCCGAGGACCAGCCCGGCCGCGATTACCTTCGAGCGGACAGACCGCATCCCCTGAACCCCACCCCATGTCCCGATGACAGCGCCGCGCTGTCCGATTAACGGTCATCCCATCACGGAATATCAGCCACCGGAAGGCGAGTTGAGGAGGATCGCTTCGACGTTTGAGGCGGATCAGGCCTGAAATGAGGCGAGTTCGACGACCGTGATGTCGGACGGCGCCCCCACCCGGACCGGCGGACCCCACGCTCCGGCCCCGCGGGACACGTAGAGCTGGGTGTCGCCGTAGCGCTCCAGACCGGCGACGGTGGGGTTGGCGAGCTCCGCCAGGTAGTTGCCGGGCCAGAGCTGACCGCCATGGGTGTGACCGGAGAGCTGGAGGTCGACGCCGTGGCGGACGGCGTCGTGGATGACGACGGGCTGGTGCGCGAGCAGGACGGCGGCCCGCGTCCGGTCCCGGTCCCCGAGGGCCGCGCCGAAGTCCGGACCCTTGCCCTCCAGCTCCCCCTGGATGTCGTTGACCCCGGCGAGGTCGAAGTACGGCAGCTCGCGGCGGGCGTTCTCCAGCGGGTTCAGCCCCAGCTCGCGGACGTGGTCGATCCACTGCTGGGCGCCCGAGAAGTACTCGTGGTTGCCCGTGACGAAGTACGAGCCGTGGCGGGCGGCGAGCCGGCGCAGGGGTTCGGCGGCCGATCCGAGGTCCGGGACGCTGCCGTCGACGAGGTCGCCGACGATGGCGATGAGGTCGGGCTGGGTGCGGTTGACGGTGTCGACGATGCGCTGGGTGTGGGCGCGGCCGAGCACCGGGCCGAGGTGGACGTCGCTGACGACGGCGATCCGGAATCCGTGTGCGGCGCGCGGCAGCTTCGCGAGGGGGACCCGCACCCGCTTCACGCTCGGCCCGCACAGGACCCCGTAGGTCCCGGCGCCGACCGTGCCGAGGGCCACGGCGGCGGCCGTCCCGCCGACCGCGCGGGAGACGAACCGGCGGCGGCTCAGCCCGTCACCCCCGGCGGGCCGCTCCGCGGGGGCCGGGGCGGCCGCGGGGGCCACCGCGGCGGGCACCTCCACGGGCTCGGGCCGCGCCGCCACCGGTCCGGCGGCGTCGCGGTGGGCCAGACGGCGCAGCGACAGCGCGCGGATCGGCTCCGCGACCAGCATCGTCAGGGTCAGGTACAGGAGTACCGCGAGCCAGAGGTACCCGGGCCAGGCCACCGTCTGCTGGAGCCAGAAGGGGGCGCCCGCGCGGCCCGTGGTGAGCGCGGCCAGGGAGAGGAGGGGAAGGGCGATGGCCAAGGCCGTGCCGATGCGCCGGGTCCGGCCGCCGGGGGCGGTGGTGTCGCGGACCAGGCGGATCCAGAGCCAGCGGTGGACCAGGACCAGCAGGGCGCAGACCGCCAGGGCGACGAGGGCGAAGACCAGGACCGTCATGCCGAGGTGTCCGGATCCGGACGCTCCGCGCGTGACTCACGCCGCAGGACGAGGACGCTGCGCAACCCGAGCACACCGACCGCCGTCCCCAGGAGAAAGGACGTCACGGCGAGCGTCAGGTGCACCCAGAAGTAGGAAGTCGGATCGCCCGCCGCATCGAAGGCCAGACCACTGCCGTTCTTCCACAGGTTCCGGACGAAAGACACCCAGATGAACCAGCTCCACACTCCGAAGGCGAGCAGGAACCAGGAAGCGGCACGGCTGAGTCTCATGCCTTCAGTATCGGATTCGTCCCCAGGACGGACGCGCCGGGGTGGGCTGTCCCGGGGGTGGTTGCCTCGAATTGGCCGGTCCGCTGCGCCCTCCAGCTCATCGGGATGTACTTTCACCTGCGTGTCTGCCAAGACGACCGCGCTGACGGTCCTTTCCGCCGCGTTGCTGGTCCCGACCATGCTGGTGGCCCCCGCGCACGCCGCGCCGACCCCGCCCGCCGACGCGAAGGGCCAGCCCGCCAAGGCCCCGGCCCCCGCACCGCCCGTCACCATGTCCACGGTCGGCGGAACGCTGCTCGGCCAGCCGGGCACCCAGGTGAACCTGCTGCCGGGCGCGCCCGCGCTGCCGGCGAACCTGACCGGGCGGTCGTGGATCGTGGCGGACGCGGAGTCCGGTGAGGTACTGGCCGCGCACAACGCGCACTGGCAGCTGCCCCCGGCCTCGACCATGAAGATGCTCTTCGCGGACACCCTGCTGCCGAGCCTGCCCAAGGACCGGATCCACCAGGTCACCGACAAGGACATGGAGGGCGTGGGCCCGGGCAGCAGCATGGTCGGGGTCAAGGAGCACCTGGAGTACTCGGTCCACGACCTGTGGCTCGGCGTGTTCCTCAAGTCCGGCAACGACGCCGTGCACGTCCTCTCCGCCATGAACGGCGGCATCGAGAAGACCGTCAAGGACATGCAGGCGCACGCCGAGGAGCTCCAGGCGCTGGACACCCATGTGGTGTCCCCGGACGGGTACGACGCCCCGGGCCAGGTGTCGAGCGCGTACGACCTCACGCTGTTCGCCCGCTCCGGGCTGCAGAAGCAGGACTTCAGGGAGTACTGCGGCACGGTGAGCGCGAAGTTCCCCGGGCTGCAGGAGCCCGGGAAGCCGCGCGAGTACTTCGAGATCGCGAACACCAACCGGCTCCTGACCGGCGCGGCCGGGATCACCCCGTACAAAGGGATGGCAGGGGTGAAGAACGGCAACACCTCGATGGCCGGTGCCACCTTCACCGGCGCCGCCCAACAGGGTTCGCGCAAGCTGCTGGTCACCGTGATGAACCCGGACGGGGGCGGGGCGAACCTGGTGTACGAGCAGACCGCCGCGCTCCTCGACTGGGGTTTCGCGGCGGCCGGGAAGGTCAAGCCGGTGGGTGAGCTGGTGCCGCCGAAGAGCGCGGACACCTCCTCGCACGGCTCCCCGGCCCAGTCGCACGAGAACGGCCCTTCGGCGGCCGGCAAGGACGCGAGCGGCGGTGCGGGCACCGCGCTGGGTGTCGCGGGCGGTGTGCTCGCCGTGCTGGCGGGCGGCGCGTTCGCGGTCAACCGCCGCTGGCCCCGGGGCCGCCGGAGCCGGGGCGAGGAGCTGATCTGAGCCGGCCCGAGCCGTTGGCCTAGCCCGGTTCCCGGACCCGCGCCACCTCTCAACTCACAGGTTCACCCGAGGACTTCCGCAGGGTTTGCTCACTCCCGTCGGCAGGGCGCCGTCGGGAAGGGGGTCCTCGTATGCGGAGGAGATGGCCGGCCGTCGTCACGGCGGCGTGCGGCGCGGTGCTCGCCGTGGCCGCCTGGACCGCGCTCCCGGCGGACGGCGCCGGACAGCGGGCCCCGGCGCGCGCCCTGGAGGCCGCCGAGCTGGACGTGCTGCACACGGCGGGCGAGCTGCTCGTACAGGACTGCGTGCGGGCGCAGGGGTTCTCGTACTGGCCTGTCCCGCGCCTGCCGCACCCGGACTGGCGGGACTTCCCGTACGGGGTGGACGACGTCGACTGGGCCCGCGGCCACGGCTTCGGGCGCCGGATCGAGCGGCAGCTGGACGAGGAGGCCGCGTCGGGCCCGGCCGCGCGGTACCGCAGCGGGCTCTCCGCGGAGCGGCTGGAGGCTCTCGGGGTGGCCCTCATGGGGCCCGATGCGAAGGGGCTGTCGGTCGGGAACCCGGGCGGCGGCACGCTGAGCCACAGCGACCGGGGCTGCATCGCCGCGTCGTGGCGGCAGCTCTACGGGGACGCGCGCCTCTGGTACGGCGCCAGCGAGACCGTGAAGCAGCTCGGCGCGGTACGCACCGGCCGGGTCGACCAGGACCCCGCCTTCCGGACGGCGCTGGCCGGGTGGAGCGAGTGCGTCGGCCGGCGCGGTTTCCCGGCCGCGCACCCGGTCCGGCAGCGCGACGAGCAGCTGGCACGGACCGGCCCGGCCGCCGAGGCGCAGGACGTGCCGATGGCCACGGCCCAGGCCGAGTGCGCCCGCTCGACCGGCCTCGCCGACACCGCACAGGACCTGCACCGGCGCTATTCGGACATGATCCGCGCCGAGTACCGGGCCGCCTTCGACGCCATGCGGCGGATGCAGGTGGCGGCCCTGCCCACAGCTCGCGATGTGGTCGCCCGGCACACCGGGGGCTGACATCGCGTACCGCCGCCCGGCGGTGAACCACGCACGGCACGACTGGGAGGGAACCCGATGGACACGACGCACAAGCCGAACAAGCTCAGGACGTTCCTCGCGGGGCTCGCGATCGCCGGTGCGGCGGTGGTGGCCGTTCCGAGCACCGCGCACGCCGACGGCGGCTGCGGTTACACGAACTTCTGTGCCTACTCCGACGATTACAACTACCTCTACCAGAACGCCGGCAACTCCGGCGACTGGCCGTACCAGGTCAAGAACAAGGTCGACTGGGTCCGCAACAGCGGCAGCGCCGGCGGCCGCGACCACGTCAACATCTACTACAACGAGAACAACACCGGCGCCTACGCCTGCATCGGCTACGGCACCGAATGGAACCTGCGCGGCAACGCGCAGTCGTTCAACTGGACCCGCAACGGCGACGCCAGCGGTCAGGGGAAGGCGGTCCACGACAACGCCGCCTCGCACCGCTGGGTGTACGGCTGCGGCAACGGCACCTGGTAGGGCGTTCCCGCCGTACTCCATTGGCGCACCGGGCCCCACACCGGTGCGCCACTGGCGCGCCCGGCCGCGATGGTGTGCCGCCCGCGCACGCGTCGCCTCAGCGGCCGCCCGAGGGCTCGGGCGCGGCGGCCGGAGGAGCCGCCGGGGGGTCCTCCGCGCCGTCGCCGTCCTCGTCGTCGCGCGTGGCCGTCCACGACGCGACGAACAGCAACAGCTTGGCCGTGAAGTTGATCCAGAGCAGCAGGGCGATCGGTACGCCGAAGGCCCCGTACATGCTCTTCGCGGCTACCTCCCGCATATAGCCGCTGAGCAGCAGTTTCAGCAGTTCGAAACCGGCCGCGCCGATGAGGGCCGCCTGGATCAGGCGGCCGCGCGGCGGTTCGACGCCCGGGAGCAGGGTCAGCACGTAGAGCAGCAGCAGGAAGGCGGCCACGACGCCGACGAGGAAGGCGAGGGAGCGCAGCAGCGCGCCGCCCGCGCCCTCGCGCGGGATGTCCAGCCAGTCCGCGGTCTTCCCGACCGCGCTGGATCCGAGGATGGAGGCGGCGGCGGAGGCCAGGCCCACGCCGCCGAGGCCGAGGAGGACGAGCCCGTCCTTGCCCTTGCGGGCGAACGGGTTCCCGTCGTCCTCGTCGTCCTTCTCCCAGACCGCGCGCAGGCAGTCCCGCATGGAGCCCACCCAGCTGACACCGGTCACGAGCAGGAGGGCGCCGGCGACGAGACCGACCGTGCCGGCGTTGGCGACGAGCCCCTCGATGTTGAGCTGGTCGGAGATGCCGGGGACCTGTTCGGAGAGGTTCTTCTCCAGCCGGTCCAGCTGCTCCGGGGTGAGCAGCGCCGCGCCGATCGCCGCGGCCACGGTGATCAGCGGGAAGAGCGCCAGGAAGCTGATGAAGGTGATGGCGGCGGCGAGGCGGGTCCAGTGCACCCGGTCGAGCCGTTGGTACGAACGCCATGCGTGCGTCCTCATCAGACGGGACACGAGCGGCCCGATCACCGGGAGTTTCGTCAGCCAGTCCATGGGGTCACCGTAATTCAGCCGCCGGAAATAGCCGGGATTGTCGCTTCTGGCGGCTACGGTCGTCGATTGTGACTTTTCCCGAAACGCGCCCTACGGGTCGCCCGTTCCACACCCTGGTCCTGCGAAGGCTGAGATTCCGCGCCCGGTGCATCGCCCGGCTCCCCCTGGCCCTGCGCCTGCCCGTGGCCCCGCGGCCGCCCCGTCAGGACGGCGGTACGGTCGCCCCGGCGGCCCCGGCCGTCCCCGCCGCCTCCGCGGCCTGGTCGGCGGGTGAGCCGGCCTGCGCCGGGACGCAGTTCGGCCCGCTCCCGAACGGGTACTCGCGCAGCTTGCGCCAGACCCCGTCCGAGCCCTGCTCGTAGAGCGCGAAGCCGTCGCAGACCCACTCGGCGGCGTACTCGGCGAGGGTCGTGAACGCCAGGTCCATCGCCTCCTCGGAGATCCCGTGGGCGACCGTGACGTGCGGGTGGTACGGGAACGCCAGCTCGCGGTCGAGCGGTCCCTGGGGGTCGCGGACCTCGCTCTGGAGGCGGGTGCAGCCCGCCACCCCTTCGGCGATCGTGACGAAGACGACCGGCGAGAGGGGGCGGAAGGTGCCCGTCCCGGCCAGCCGCATCCGGAAGGCCCGGAAGGCGGCCGCGACCTCGACCAGGTGGGCCCTGATCGCGGGGAGCCGGTCCGCCTCCACCTCGGTGGGCGGGACGAGGGTGACGTGCGTGGGGATGCCGTGCGCGGCGGCGTCCCCGAAGCCCGCGCGCAGCTCCTGGAGCTGGCTGCCGTACGGCTCCGGGACCGCGATCGAAACGCCGAGCGTTACGGTCCCCACGTATCTCTCCTCCGCTTGTCGCTGTGGACTGCTGCCGCCCCAGTGTGGCGGCAGCACCCCCATTCGTGCCAGGGCTGTCTTTCCGCAGGTGCGTTCGTCAGTGCTTGGCGGGCAGCAGACCGAGGCGGTCGTACGCCTGCGCCAGGGTCTCGGCGGCGACCGCGCGGGCCTTCTCCGCGCCCTTGGCCAGGATGGAGTCCAGCGTTTCCGGGTCGTCCAGGTATTCCTGGGTCCGCTTCTTGAACGGTGTGACGAAGTCGACCATCACACCGGCCAGGTCCGTCTTCAGCGCGCCGTAGCCCTTGCCCTCGTACCGGGCCTCCAGCTCGGTGATCGTCTCGCCCGTGAGGGTGGAGTAGATCGTGAGCAGGTTGCTGACGCCGGGCTTCTTCTCGGTGTCGAAGCGGATCTCGGCCTCGGTGTCGGTGACCGCGCTCTTGATCTTCTTCTCGGTGACCTTGGGCTCGTCGAGGAGGTTGATCAGGCCCTTGGGCGACGACGCGGACTTCGACATCTTGATCGCCGGGTCCTGGAGGTCGTAGATCTTCGCGACCTCCTTGACGATGTGCGCGGCGGGGAGGGTGAAGGTCCGGCCGAACCGGCTGTTGAAGCGCTCGGCGAGGTCACGGGTCAGCTCGATGTGCTGGCGCTGGTCCTCGCCGACCGGGACGGCGTTCGCCTGGTACAGCAGGATGTCGGCGACCTGCAGGATCGGGTACGTGAACAGGCCGACGCTGGCGCTGTTGACACCGCCCTTGGCGGACTTGTCCTTGAACTGGGTCATCCGGCTGGCCTCGCCGAAGCCGGTGATGCAGTTCATCACCCAGCCGAGCTGCGCGTGCTCGGGCACGTGGCTCTGGACGAAGAGCGTGCACCGCTCGGGGTCCAGGCCGGCGGCCAGCAGCTGGGCGGCGGAGAGCCGGGTGTTCGCGCGCAGGTCCTTCGGATCCTGCGGCATGGTGATCGCGTGCAGGTCGACCACCATGTAGAAGGCGTCGTGCGTCTCCTGCAGGGCGACGTACTGGCGGATGGCTCCGAGGTAGTTCCCGAGGTGGAACGAGCCGGAGGTGGGCTGGATGCCGGAGAGCGCGCGAGGACGATCAGAAGCCATGGCTTCATTCTCTCAGGTGCGGGGGCGGGCCCGTGCCCGCCACCGGCCGGATCCCTCCGGGTCCGGCCGCACCGCGCCGACGCCCCCCGAACGCCGGGCGGGCTGGAGATCCAGCCTCGCCGGCGTTCGAGGCGCGGGGTCCGGGGCGGCGCCGCGGTGGCGGCGCCGCGGGTCAGGACAGCGGCAGGCCCGGGGCCGGGAAGGCCGCCATCAGCTCCGTCACCTCGGCCCGGATCACGGACAGCGCCTGCTCGTCGCCCTTCGCGGCGGCGTCCACCGCCCGCGAGATCCAGTCGGCCACGACCGGCATGTGCTCCGTCGACAGCCCGCGCGACGTGAGCGACGGCGTACCGATCCGCACCCCCGAGGGATCGAACGGCTTGCGCGGGTCGAACGGCACCGTGTTGTAGTTCACGACGATGCCCGCCCGGTCCAGCGCCTTGGCCGCGATCTTGCCCGGCACGTCCTTGCCCGTGAGGTCGATCAGGATCAGGTGGTTGTCCGTACCGCCCGAGACCAGGTCGAAGCCCTTCTGCAGCAGCGCCGCGGCCAGCGCCTTGGCATTGGCGACCACCTGGTGCGCGTACGCCGTGAAGGACGGCTGGGCCGCCTCGTGCAGCGCCACCGCGATACCGGCCGTCGTCTGGTTGTGCGGGCCGCCCTGCAGGCCCGGGAAGACCGCCTTGTCGATGGCCTTCGCGTGCTCCGCCCGGCACATCAGCATCGCGCCCCGGGGACCGCGCAGGGTCTTGTGCGTGGTGGTGGAGACGACGTCGACGTGGTCGGCCGGGGACGGGTGCGCGCCGCCCGCGATCAGGCCCGCGATGTGGGCGACGTCGGCGACCAGGACCGAGCCCGCCTCCCGGGCGATCTCCGCGAAGGCGGCGAAGTCGATGGTCCGCGGCAGGGCGGTGCCACCGCAGAAGATCAGCTTGGGCCGCTCGGCGAGGGCCAGGTCGCGCACCGCGTCGTAGTCGATCAGTCCGGTGTCGGCCCGGACGCCGTACTGCACGCCCCGGAACCAGGAACCGGTCGCCGAGACGCCCCAGCCGTGGGTGAGGTGCCCGCCCATCGGCAGGGCCATGCCCATCACGGTGTCGCCCGGCTTCGCGAAGGCCAGGTACACGGCGAGGTTGGCGGGCGAGCCGGAGTACGGCTGCACGTTGGCGTGGTCCACGCCGAACAGGCCCTTGGCCCGCTCGATCGCCAGCGCCTCCACGCGGTCGATGTTCTGCTGGCCCTCGTAGTAGCGGCGGCCCGGGTAGCCCTCGCTGTACTTGTTCTGCAGCACGGTGCCGGAGGCTTCGAGGACGGCCGCGGACACGTAGTTCTCGCTGGGGATCAGGCGCAGGGTCTGCGCCTGCAGCACTTCCTCCGCCGCGACGAACGACGCCAGCTCGGGGTCGGCGGCGAGAAGGGCGGGATGGCGGCTCGCGGACATGGCGGGCTCCTCCGGGGTCGATGCGATCGGTACCCCGCGAGGCCCAGGCGAGCGGCCCTGTATGCGGTCGAGCGCGCACGACTCCCCCGGAGTTGGTTCTCCGTACGCCAGTCGCCGTGCGTACGGGACACCTTAGCGGGCGCGCCGCGAAAGAGGTTTCCGCGTCCGGGATACGAGCGACGAGATACGAGCGACGATATGAAGGTGACGCCACCCTCGTCACTGCTTCACCCGGCGCAGAACCCGGCCAGACGGACGATCGGAGACCCCGTGTCGACAACTGCTGATGCCATCCGCTCCGCAGACGCGCACAGCGCGCACAACTACCATCCGCTGCCCCTGGTCGTCGCGTCAGCGGAAGGCGCGTGGATGACCGATGTCGAGGGCCGCAGATACCTCGACATGCTCGCCGGGTACTCGGCCCTCAACTTCGGTCACGGCAACCGCCGTCTGCTCGACGCCGCCCGCGCCCAGCTGGAACGGGTCACGCTCACCTCGCGCGCCTTCCACCACGACCGCTTCGCCGACTTCTGCAGCGAGCTCGCCGCGCTGTGCGGCAAGGAGATGGTGCTCCCCATGAACACGGGGGCGGAGGCCGTGGAGACCGCGGTGAAGACCGCCCGCAAGTGGGGCTACGAGGTCAAGGGCGTCCCGGACGGGCACGCGAAGATCGTGGTCGCCGCCGACAACTTCCACGGGCGGACCACGACCGTCGTCTCCTTCTCCACGGACCACGACGCCCGCGACCACTTCGGCCCGTACACGCCGGGCTTCGAGATCGTCCCGTACGGGGACCTCACCGCGCTGGCCCACGCCGTCACCGAGAACACCGTGGCCGTGCTGCTGGAGCCGATCCAGGGCGAGGCGGGGGTGCTGGTGCCGCCCGCCGGGTACCTGAGCGGCGTACGGGAACTGACCCGCGAGCGGAACGTGCTCTTCATGGCGGACGAGATCCAGTCGGGGCTCGGGCGGACCGGCCGGACCTTCGCCTGCGAGCACGAGGGGGTCGTCCCGGACGTCTACATCCTCGGCAAGGCGCTCGGCGGCGGCGTGGTGCCGGTGTCGGCCGTGGTCGCGGACCGGGACGTGCTCGGGGTCTTCCGCCCCGGGCAGCACGGGTCCACCTTCGGCGGGAACCCGCTGGCGTGCGCGGTCGGGCTGGAGGTCATCGCGATGCTCCGGACCGGCGAGTTCCAGGGCCGTGCCACCGAGCTGGGCGAGCACCTGCACCGGGAGCTGAACCTGCTGATCGGCGGCGGAGCCGTGACCGCCGTACGCGGCCGCGGGCTGTGGGCGGGCGTCGACATCGACCCCTCGCGGGGCACCGGCCGGGAGATCTCCGAGAAGCTGATGGAGCTCGGGGTGCTGGTGAAGGACACCCACGGGTCGACGATCCGGATCGCCCCGCCGCTGGTGATCAGCAAGGAGGACCTGGACTGGGGCCTGGACCAGCTCCGGTCGGTGCTCGGCGCGTAGGACCGGCCGAGCACCGGCCGAGGAGCGGCCCGGTCAGAGGATGACGTGGGGCAGGAAGCGGGCGTACTCGTCCGTGACCGGCCCCGCCGATTCGCGGATGCCGAGCCCCGCCGCCTCGTCCTCGACGACCCACGCGCCGAGCACCACCCGGTTGCCGTCGAAGTCGGGCAGCGGGGCCAGGCCCTGGAAGCAGTACCGCTCGCCCTCCTCCGGTACGAACGGCTCGGCGTCGTCGCCCGCCTCGTGCAGGGTGACCCCCGCGCCCTCCCGGCCGAGGAGGGGCTTGGCCACGTAGCCGGCGGAGCCGGGCCCGGCGAGTTCGCGCGGGCCGTCGAGGTAGGCGGGCAGCAGGTTGGGGTGCTCCGGGAAGAGCTCCCACAGGATCGCGAGCAGCGCCTTGTTGGACAGCAGCATCTTCCACAGCGGTTCGATCCAGCAGGTGGAGCCGGAGCCGCCGCCGTGGTCGTAGGTGCCGAGGACCTGCGGGCCGAACTCGTCCGTGGCCAGCCACTCCCACGGGTAGAGCTTGAAGCAGGAGCGGATGAAGCGGAGCTTCTCGTCCACGAACCGGCCCGACAGGCTGTCCCAGCCGATCTGCTCGACGGAGAGGGCCTGGGTGTCCAGGCCGGCCTGCTCGGCGGTCTCCTGGAGGTAGGCGACGGTCATCAGGTCCTCGCCGAGCTCGTCGGTCTCGGAGTGCGCGAAGTGCAGCGGGCCGGGCGGCAGCAGCTCGGCCTGGCGCCGCCAGGCGTCGACGAGGCGCTCGTGGAGGGAGTTCCACTGGTCGGCCCCGGGGAAGCGTTCCTCCATCCAGAACCACTGCGGACTGGCCGCCTCCACGAGGGAGGTGGGGGTGTCGGCGTTGTACTCCAGCATCTTGGCCGGGCTGCCGCTGCCGTCGTAGCACAGGTCGAAACGGCCGTAGAGGGAGGGCTGTTCGGCGCGGCGCCGCCAGGACTCGGCGATCAGCGCGGCCAGCTTCGGGTCGGTGATGCCGAGGTCGGCGAAGCGGTCGTGCTCGACGATGTGCGCGGCCGCGGCCAGGCACATGGCGTGCAGCTCCTCGACGACGTTCTCCAGGGCCTCGACCTCGGGGAGCGAGAAGGAGTAGTACGCGCTCTCGTCCCAGTAGGGGCGCAGGGAGTCGTCGGGGTAGCGGGTCAGGGGATAGATCAGACCCTGCTCCTCGACGGTCTTCTGCCAGCCGGTACGGGGCTCGATGGTGTGCCGCTGCATGGTTTCGGTCAGCCGCCGCTGGAGCCGGAGCTGGAGTGGCCGCCGATGCCGCCGCGGGTGACGGCCGACTTGTCGAAGCTGCCACCGGAGACCTTGCCGGCGCTGACGTAGCCGCCGTAGTAGTACGAGCCGGTGCCGCCGGTCTTGCACTCCTTGTTGTTCAGGTGCTGCAGCGTGGAGCGGGAGGCGCAGCGCTTGTCCGGTTCGTCGCTGCTGCCGCAGGCCACGAGCGTGGCCGCGAGCAGGCCCATGCCTCCGAGGGCGACGGCGCCGGAGCGCATGCGGCGCTGGTTTGTGCTGCTGCTGTCCATGTCTGCTGCTCCCCCTGGGGCCTCGCGTACTGCCGACAGAGTAGAGCGGGGCCACCGGCCGATGGAATCCGGCCGCCGTGAGATCTGTGACCTAGAGTCAGTTCGTGCTGATTGGGATGATTTGCGCGCTCGGTGCGGCGGTCTGCTTCGGTACGGCCTCGGTCCTGCAGGCGGTCGCGGCGCGGGCGGCGGAGCCCGGCAGCGGATCCGGAGTGGACACGGCGCTGTTCCTGCGGGCCGTGCGGCAGTGGCGGTATCTGGCGGGTCTGGGCCTCGACGGAGCGGGCTTCGTGCTCCAGATCATCGCCCTGCGGCACATCCCGATCTACGCGGTGGGGGCGGCGCTGGCGGCCAGCCTGGCGGTGACGGCGGTGGTTGCGGCGCGGCTGCTGCGGGCGCGGCTGTCCCGGACCGAGTGGGGTGCGGTGGCGGTCGTGTGCGCGGGCCTGCTGATGCTCGGGCTCTCCGCCGGGGAGGAGGGCACGGGGACCGGTTCCCTCGCGCTGGAGCTGGGGATGCTGGCGGTGGCGGGGCTGGTGCTGCTGGTCGGCGTGGTCGCGGGCCGGCTCCCGGACGGGCCGCGGGCGCTGGTCCTCGGCCTCGCGGCGGGGACGGGCTTCGGGGTGGTGGAGGTCTCGGTCCGGCTCCTCGACTCCCCCTGGGACCTGCGCAACCCGGCCCTGTACGCCCTCCTGCTGGGCGGTGGCGCGGCCTTCCTGCTCCTCACCTCGGCCCTGGCGCGCGGCTCGGTGACCGTGGCGACGGCGGGCATGGTCATCGGCGAGACGATCGGCCCGGCGGTGGTGGGCGTGGTCTGGCTCGGCGACAGCACCCGCGAGGGCCTCACCTGGCTGGCGGTGACGGGCTTCGCGGTGGCGGTGGCCGGCTCCCTGACCCTGGCCCGCTTCGGCGAACCCCCGCCCCCACCCGAATCCAGCCCCGCCGACTGACCTCTTCCAGCCTCGCCGGCTGCCTTCTTCCAGCCCCACCGGCTGACTTCTCCCAGCCCCGCCGGCCGACCTCTTCCAGCCCCACCGGCCGACCTCCTTCAGCCCCGCCAGCCGACCTCTTCCAGCCCCACCGGCTGACTTCTCCCAGCCCCGCCGGCGTTTGAGGCGCGGGGGCCCGGGGGCAGCGCCCCCCGGCAACGGCGCCGCAGGTCACGGGAGCGCCCTGGACAAGGCCGCCAGCGTCGGCGACCACGCACTGTCCGACGGCGTCCCGTAGCCCACCACCACCGCATCCCGCGCGGGCAGCGCCACCGCCGAGGGGTGCCGGAACCGCCCCAGCCCGTGCAACGCCAGGTCCTGCCAGGCCGCGGACTGCAGGACCACCCGCTCCAACCCCACCGGGAGGTCCAGCACCGCGTGCAGCCCCGCCGCGATCCCCGACACGCCCACCCGGTCCCCCACCGCCGCCACCAGCTCGTCCCGGCGCCGCCGGTACCGCAGCCGCATCCCGCGCACGTGCCGGTCGTAGGCCCCGGAGGTGATGAACTCCGCCAGGGTCAGCTGGTCCAGCGCGCCGCACGCCCAGCCCGTGGGCCCCCCGGCGGCCAGCACCTCCTCCAGCAGCCCCGGCGGGACCACCATCCAGCCCATCCGCAGCCCGGGGGCCAGGGACTTGCTGGCCGTCCCGAGGTACACCACCCGGTCGGGGTCCAGGCCCTGCAGGGCGCCGACCGACTGGCGGTCGTAGCGGAACTCCCCGTCGTAGTCGTCCTCCAGGATCAGCCCGCCCGTGGTCCGGGCCCAGTCGACCGCGGCCGCCCGACGGGCCGGCGTCAGGGCGACGCCCGTCGGGAACTGGTGCGCCGGGGTCAGAAGCACCGCACCCGCCGCCGCGGTCAGCTCACCGGTCCGGGCCCCCTCCGCGTCCACGCCCAGCGGGTGCGTCCGCAGCCCCTCCCGCACCAGCAGGTCCCGGTGGAAGTCCAGGCCGTAGCCCTCCACCGCCACCTCCCGCACACGACGCGCCCGCAGTACACCCGCCAGCAGCGCCAGCCCGTGCAGGAAGCCCGCGCACAGCACGATCCGTTCGGGATCCGCGTACACCCCGCGCGCCCGTGCCAGGTACCCGGCCAGGGCCTGCCGCAGCTCGACGCGGCCGCGCGGGTCGGCCGCGTACCCGAAGGCCTCGTTCGGCGCGCCGGTCAGCGCCCGCCGGGCCGCCGACAGCCAGGCCGCGCGGGGGAAGCCGCCCAGGTCCGGGGAGCCGGGGACCAGGCTGTACGCGGGCCCCCTGCGCGCGGGGCGCCGTACGGGGCCGGGATCCGCGGGGCGGCGCGGGCGGGCCCGTTCGGCGACGCGGGTGCCGGAGCCCTGGCGGGCCGTCAGCCAGCCCTCTGCGACGAGCTCGGCGTACGCCTCGGCGACCGTGTTCCGGGCGATGCCCAGGTCGGCGGCGAGGGTGCGGGACGACGGCAGCCGGGTCCCGGCCGCCAGCCGGCCGCTGCGCGCGGCCTCGCGCAGGGCCTCGGTGAGCCCGGCCCGCAGGCCGCGTCCGGCGGTCAGGTCCAGCTGCAGGTGCAGGTCGGCGCCGAAAGTGGCCCACGAGTCCGTCATGGATATGGACCATATCGGTGGGCCGCCTGACTCCTAGGGTGGATCACATGACGACCACGCACGAACACGCCCCCGAGCACACCCCGCGCATGCACATGGCGAAGCTCGCCCCCGAGGTCTACAAGGCCGTCCTCGCCCTGGAGATCGCCTCCAAGAAGGGTCTGGACCCCTCCCTGGTCGAGCTCGTCAAGATCCGGGCCTCCCAGCTCAACCACTGCGCCTTCTGCCTCGACATGCACACCAAGGACGCGATCGCCGCCGGCGAGAGCGTCGAACGCATCGTCCAGCTGGGCGCCTGGGAGGAGTCGCGGCACTTCTACACCGAGAAGGAGCTCGCCGCGATCGAGTTCACCGAGGCCGTCACCGTCCTCACGGACGGTTTCGTGCCCGACGAGGTCTACGAGAGGGCCGCCGAGCAGTTCGAGGAGCGCGAGCTCGCCCAGCTCATCGCCGTCATCGCGACGATCAACGTCTGGAACCGCATCGGCGTCACCACCCGCATGGTGCCGGGCCACTACACCCCGGGCATGTACAAGTAGGACCGGTCATTGCGGCCTGGACGACTCCGCGGCAACGCCGGAAGGCCCCGGCGCGATGCGCCGGGGCCTTCCGTGAGAGCGGATCGGGTCGGACGACCGGATCAGATCAGGCCGAGCTCGCGAACCGCGTCGCGCTCCTCCGCCAGCTCCTGGACGGAGGCGTCGATGCGGGTGCGGGAGAACTCGTTGATGTCCAGGCCCTGGACGATCTCGTACTTGCCGTCCTTGCAGGTGACGGGGAAGGAGGAGATCAGACCGGCCGGGACGCCGTAGGAGCCGTCCGACGGGATGCCCATCGAGGTCCAGTCGCCCTCGGCGGTGCCGTTGACCCACGTGTGCACGTGGTCGATGGCGGCGTTGGCGGCCGAGGCGGCCGAGGACGCGCCACGGGCCTCGATGATCGCGGCGCCGCGCTTGGCGACGGTCGGGATGAAGGTGTCGGCCAGCCACAGCTCGTCATTGACGACCTCGGCGGCGTTCTTGCCGGCGATCTCCGCGTGGAAGATGTCCGGGTACTGGGTCGCCGAGTGGTTGCCCCAGATGGTCAGGCGCTTGATGTCGGAGACGGCGCTGCCGGTCTTGGCCGCGAGCTGCGAGATCGCGCGGTTGTGGTCCAGGCGGGTCATCGCGGTGAAGCGCTCGGCCGGTACGTCCGGGGCGGCGGCCTGAGCGATGAGCGCGTTGGTGTTGGCCGGGTTGCCCACGACCAGGACCTTGATGTCGTCCGCGGCGTGCGCGTTGATGGCCTGGCCCTGCGGCTTGAAGATGCCGCCGTTGGCGGCGAGCAGGTCACCGCGCTCCATGCCCTTGGTGCGCGGGCGGGCGCCCACGAGCAGGGCGACGTTCGCACCGTCGAAGCCCGCGTTCGGGTCGTCGAAGATGTCGATGCCCTTGAGCAGCGGGAAGGCGCAGTCGTCGAGCTCCATGGCGGTGCCCTCAGCGGCCTTCATGCCCTGGGGGATCTCCAGAAGACGGAGCTTGACCGGCACGTCCGCGCCGAGCAGGTGACCGGAAGCGATGCGGAAGAGCAGCGCGTAGCCGATCTGGCCGGCGGCGCCGGTGACGGTGACATTCACGGGAGTGCGGGTCATGGCCTTCTCCGTTAGACAGCTGGCGGTGGGGCGTCCCTGCCCCATGTGCTGGAGGACGCCGCTCCCCAGTAAATCTTGACGTGAAGAGACATCCGCGGTCAGGCTATCCGACCCGGGACCGGGCTAATCCCCGGGTCCGTGTGGTGCACGGCACACGGACCCCGGCGTTCGAAGGTCCGACCGGCTCCCGGACCGCTATTCGACCAGGAAGACCTGGCCCGTCCGGTGCCCCTCGACCGACTTGACGTAGGCGTTCGCGGCGCGGGCCACGGGCACGGCGTCGAAGCCCGCGAAGGTGTCCCCGTACGCGTCGAGGGACTCCTCGAAGACGGTGGGGCTGACGGCGTTGATCCGCTGGCGGCCGGGCAGTTCGACGGCGGCCGCGCGCACGAAGGCCTCGACGGCGCCGTTGACCAGGGCCGCAACCGATCCGGTGAGCAGGGGCTCGCGGGCCAGGATGCCGGTGACCAGCGTGAACGAGGCGTGCGCCGGCAGGTGCCGGGCTCCCTGGCGGACCAGCTCGATCTGGCTGACGGCCTTGCCTTCGAGACCGGCACGGACGTCGTCCGTCGTCAGCTCGCCGAACGGGCGCCACGGCACGCTCCCGGCGGCGCTCGCCACCGCGTCGATTTCACCCACCTGCCGCGCCACTTGTGCGTACATCGCGCGGATGGACTCGGGGTCGGTGATGTCGACGTGGACGTCGGCGCCGTCGCGGGAGGCGGTGACGACCTGGTGGCCGCGCTCGCGCAGGGCCTCGTGGACCGCCCGGCCGAGGGTCCCGTGCGCGCCGATCAGCACGACCTTCTTCGTCTTCGGGTTCGCCGTCATCGCGTTCGTCGTCTTCGCGTTCATGGCACGAGCATCGGCGCGACCGGACAGTTAAGTCCAGCTACCTCAGCTACAGCAATCGTTAAGATGAACTCATGCTTGATGTGAAGCGCATGGTCATCCTCCGCGACCTGGCCGAGCACACCCGGGTGACCGCCGTCGCCGACCTGCACGGAGTGACCCCCTCCGCCGTCTCCCAGCAGCTGCGCGCCCTGGAGGCCGAGGCCGGGGCGGCGCTGGTCGAACGGGACGGTCGCGGGCTGCGCCTCACCCCGGCCGGAGTGGCGCTGGCCGCCGCGTGCGAACCGGTGCTCGCGGCCCTGGAACGGGCCGAAGGAGCGGTACGCGCCCTCGACGCCGAGCCGAGCGGGGAGCTGGCCATCGGCTGCGCCCCCAGCGCGCTGGCCACGGTGGCCGCACCGCTCGTCGCCGAGCTCGCCCTACGCCACCCCCGGCTGCGCCCGCGCATCGTGCAAGCCGACCCGGAGGAGGCCGTGCCGCAGCTGCGGCAGCGCCGCCTGGACCTGGCGGTGACCTACGCCTACCCGCTGCTCGGGGCCCCGCCCGCGGCCGGGACCACCACGGTGGCGCTCTTCGACGACCCGCTGTGCCTGGCGCTGCCGCAGGCACTGCTCCCCGCGTACGAGCGGGACGGGCTCGCCTCCCTGCGGGAGCGCACCTGGGTTTCGGCCCCCGCCCCGAGCAGCTGCCGCGCGATGCTGCTGCACGCCTGCCGGAACGCCGGGTTCACCCCGCGCATCGCGCACGAGTGCGCGGACCTGCGGTCCGGACTCTGGCTCGTCGCCACCGGGCAGGCCGTGTCGATCCTGCCGAAGCTGCTGTGCGACGCCCCGCCGCCCGGGGTCGCCGTGCGGGAGCTGCCGGGCCCGGGGCGGACGGTGGACGTCATGGTGCGGGCGGGCACGGAGACCCAGCCGGCGGTCGCGGCCACCCTGGCCGCCCTCGCGTCGCCGACGTCACTCGCACCGCCCGCGCCGTTCGCACCGCCCGCGCCGCTCACCGCACGGTGAAGCGGACCGCGCTCTCCATGAACGGGAGCACC
This sequence comes from Streptomyces venezuelae, assembly GCF_008642275.1. Classification (NCBI taxonomy): domain Bacteria; kingdom Bacillati; phylum Actinomycetota; class Actinomycetes; order Kitasatosporales; family Streptomycetaceae; genus Streptomyces; species Streptomyces venezuelae. Next base: position 4,568,568 of record NZ_CP029189.1, on the reverse strand, counting down.
AGCCACGGCTTGGGCGCCGCCATCACCAGCGCGAGCAGCGTGATCGCCACGCCCAGCAGCCCGTACGTGATCATGTCCGTGAAACGGGAGCGCACCGCGAGCATCCCCACCGAGGGCAGCACGCGCCGCATCACCGAGGCCGCGATCAGGGCCACGCCGATGGCCAGGCAGCCGACCCGCGGGTGCCCGAAGGCCGTGGCCAGCAGCCCGACCGCGGTCGCGGTGAGCACGCTCAGCATCGGCCACTGACGGGCCGGCGTGGACACGGCCCCGGGAACGGCCCGGCCGCTGCCCTCGGGACGGGCCGTGTCCCGGGTGATGGAGGGGAAGCGGCGGGACCTGGCCGCCGGCTCGGCCCCGTCCGCGGCCGCGGCGGGACCGGCCTGCGCGCCGGGCACGACGGGCGTCGCGGGCACGACCGGAGCGACGGGGGTGCCGTTCGCCCGGGCCGCTCCCGCACCCGCCGTGCCGTCCGCGTCCGGTTCAGCCCGCACTGGTGGTCCGTTCCGCCGCCTCGACGACGTTGACGAGCAGCTGGGCCCGGGTCATCGGGCCGACCCCGCCGGGGTTCGGCGAGATCCAGGCGGCCACCTCGGCCACGCCGGGGTGCACGTCGCCGACGATCTTCCCCTCCCCGTCCCGGCTGACGCCCACGTCGAGCACGGCCGCGCCCGGCTTCACGTCCTCCGGCTTGACCAGGTGCGGGACACCGGCCGCCGCGACGATGACGTCCGCCTGGCGCAGCTGCGCGGAGAGGTCGCGCGTACCGGTGTGGCACAGCGTCACGGTGGCGTTCTCGGACTTACGGGTCAGCAGCAGGCCGATGGAGCGCCCGACGGTGATCCCGCGGCCGAGGACGACGACGTGCGCGCCGTTGATGCCGACGCCGTGGTGGCGCAGCAGTTCGACGATCCCGTACGGGGTGCAGGGCAGCGGGCCCGGCTCGTTCAGCACCAGCCGGCCGAGCGACATGGGGTGCAGGCCGTCGGCGTCCTTGAGCGGATCCATCAGCTCCAGGACCCGGTTGGTGTCGATGCCCTTGGGCAGCGGGAGTTGGACGATGTAGCCGGTGCACTCCGGGTTGGCGTTGAGCTCCCGGACGACCGCCTCGATGTCCTCCTGCGAGGCGGTCGCGGGCAGTTCGCGCTGGATGGAGGCGATGCCGACCTCGGCACAGTCCTTGTGCTTGCCGTTCACGTACCAGCGGCTGCCCGGATCGTCACCGACCAGGAGGGTGCCGAGGCCGGGGGTGACGCCCCGGGCCTTCAGGGCCGCCACTCGGGCGGTCAGTTCGGACTTGATCGCGGCGGCGGTGGCCTTGCCATCGAGAATCTGGGCAGTCATGACCCCATCCTCCCGGATGAGGTGGCCCCTGTTCCACTCAAGGCACTCGCAGGGGTTCAGGGTTCATTGCACTTGCACAACAAGTCACCGGTCGTACACGAACCGGCTGGACAAGCCCGGGCCCGTCGGACCACGATGAATCGACTGATGTGCCGCGGGCAGTGCCGGGGGGCGGGACCGCACCGTGCAGGATTCCTCCGTGCTCGTGCCGTGCGTCCCCGCACTTCCACGGAGGAACACCCCAACATGAGCTTCGGCGAACCGCACAACCCGTACGGCCAGCAGCCGCCGCAGGCCCCCCAGGGCCAGCCCGGCTACGGCTACCCCCAGCAGGCACCCCAGGGCGTCCCGCCGCAGGGCGGCTACGCCTACCCGCAGCAGACCCCGCCGCAGGGCTACCCGGGCGGTCCCGGCGGATACCCGGGCTACCCCGGCGGTCCGGGCGGATACCCCGGGGCCCACATGGAGATGCCCGGCGGTGCCAAGGCCGCCCGCGTCATCCTCTTCATCCTGGGCAGCCTGCAGGCCCTGCTCGGCCTGCTCGTCATCATCGGCGGTGCCGTCTTCGCCTCGGCCCTCTCGGGGTCCTCCAGCGCCTCGGCGGAAGAGGCGGGGGCCGCCGTCGGCATCGGCTTCGTCATCGGCGGTCTCGTCCTGATCGGCCTGGCCCTGTGGCCGTTCCTGACGGCCGCCAAGATGGGCAAGGGCCGCAACGGCGTGCGCGTGTCCGGCATCGTCTACGGCTCGATCCAGACCCTCTTCGCCGGCATCAGCGTGCTCGTCAACCTGGCGGCCATCGGCGCCAGCGAGCACTCGACCGGTCCCACCGCCGTCGCCGTGCTGCCCGCCCTGATCTCCCTCGCCCTCGGCCTCACGATCGTCATCGGCCTCGCGAAGGCCGGCGACTACTTCAAGCGCCCGAGCTACTGAGCCCTCCCGTCCGCAGAACCGGCGAAGGCCGCGCCCCGCAGTGCGGGGCGCGGCCTTCGCCGTGGACCGGACTCAGTGGAAGAAGTGCCGGGTCCCGGTGAAGTACATGGTCACACCGGCCTTCTTCGCGGCCTCGACGACCTGCTCGTCACGGACCGAACCGCCCGGCTGGACCACGGCCCTGATGCCCGCGGCCGTCAGGATCTCCAGCCCGTCCGGGAACGGGAAGAAGGCGTCGGACGCGGCGTACGAGCCCTGGGCGCGCTCGGCGCCCGCCCGCTCGACGGCGAGCTTCGCCGAGTCGACGCGGTTGACCTGTCCCATGCCGACGCCGACCGAGGCGCCGTCCTTGGCGAGCAGGATCGCGTTGGACTTGACGGCCCGGCAGGCCTTCCACGCGAAGGCCAGCTCGGCGAGCTCCGCCGGGGACAGCGCGTCGCCGGTGGCCAGGGTCCAGTTGGCCGGGTCGTCGCCCTCGGCCTGGAAGAGGTCGCTCTGCTGGAGCAGCGCACCGCCGGAGACGGGCTTGAGGTCGCCCGGCTGGTGCGGGGTGCCGTCCACCTTCAGGACGCGGATGTTCTTCTTCTTGGCCAGGACCTCGACCGCGCCGTCCTCGTAGGCGGGGGCGGCGATGACCTCGGTGAAGATCTCCGCGACCTGCTCGGCGAGCTCGACGGTCACCGGGCGGTTGACGGCGATGACGCCGCCGAAGGCCGACAGCGGGTCGCAGGCGTGCGCCTTGCGGTGCGCCGCGGCGACGTCCGCGCCGACCGCGATGCCGCACGGGTTGGCGTGCTTGATGATCGCGACGCAGGGCTCGTCGTGGTCGTAGGCGGCGCGGCGCGCGGCCTCGGTGTCCACGTAGTTGTTGAAGGACATCTCCTTGCCGTGCAGCTGCTCGGCGTTGGCGATTCCGCCCGGCTGTCCGTCCGTGTAGAGGGCGGCGGCCTGGTGCGGGTTCTCGCCGTAGCGCAGGGTCGACTTGCGCTCCCAGGCGCCCGCGAGGAACTCGGGCAGGGCGCCCTCCTCGCCCTCCGGGGCGTACGCGTTCGTGAACCAGGAGGCGACGGCCACGTCGTAGGCGGCGGTGTGCTGGAAGGCCTCCGCGGCGAGCCGCTTGCGGGCGGTGAGGTCGAAGCCGCCGCCCTGGGCGGCCGCGATGACGTCGGCGTAGCGGGCCGGGCTGGTGACGACCGCGACCGAGGGGTGGTTCTTGGCGGCGGCGCGGACCATCGACGGGCCGCCGATGTCGATCTGCTCGACGCACTCGTCAGGGGTGGCACCCGACTGGACGGTCGCCAGGAAGGGGTACAGATTCACGACCACCAGGTCGAAGGGCTCGACGCCCAGCTCGGCGAGCTGGTTGCGGTGGTCCTCCAGGCGCAGGTCGGCGAGGATGCCGGCGTGCACGCGCGGGTGCAGGGTCTTGACCCGGCCGTCCAGGCACTCGGGGAATCCGGTCAGCTCCTCCACCTTGGTGACGGGCACCCCGGCGGCGGCGATCTTCGAGGCGGTGGAGCCGGTCGAGACGAGCGCGACGCCCGCCTCGTGCAGACCGCGGGCCAGCTCTTCCAGTCCCGTCTTGTCGTAGACGCTGATGAGCGCACGCCGGATCGGCCGCTGGTTCGTGGTCGGGTCGTTGCTCGCTGCGGTGTCTGCGGCGGTCACTGGATCGTTACCTTTCGTCCCTCAATGCGGTAGCCGTGCCGGGCCAGACGCCCCACGACATCGACGAGCAGCTGGCGCTCGACTTCCTTGATGCGCTCATGGAGAGCGGCTTCGTCGTCCTCGTCCCGGACCTCGACCACACCCTGGGCGATGATCGGACCGGTGTCCACGCCGCTGTCCACGAAGTGGACCGTGCAGCCGGTGACCTTCGCGCCGTAGGCGAGGGCGTCCCGTACGCCGTGCGCACCGGGGAAGGCGGGGAGGAGGGCGGGGTGGGTGTTGATGAACCGGCCGCCGAAGCGGTCGATGAACACCTTGCCCACGATCTTCATGAATCCTGCGGACACGACGAGGTCCGGCTGGTACGCGCCGGTCGCCTCGGTGAGGGCGACGTCCCACTCCGCGCGGCTGCCGTAGCCCTTGACCGGGCAGACGAAGGTGGGGATCCCCGCCTTCTCGGCCCGCTCCAGGCCGGCGATGTTCTCGCGGTCGGCCCCCACGGCGACGACTTCGGCGCCGAAGCCCTCGGATCCGCCGGGGTGGGCGTCGATGGCGTCGAGCAGGGCCTGGAGGTTGGTGCCGGAACCGGAGACCAGCACGACCAGGCGGGAGGCGGCCATGGGAGGCCCTTTCTCGCGGGATTGCGGTGTTCGTCTTGTGTGGTCATACGAAACTTCGGGGTACCGATATATGGGGAACCATACGAAGCGACCGACCGCCTGCAACGATACCGGTACACCGGACAGCCCCCGAGGGACGGGGGGACGGCCGGGCGGTAGCGTCTGGCGTACAAGCCGCAAACTGGCCTCACCTCGCCACGACGTCCCGCGACGTCCATGACACAGGGGAAGAAACACACCCGATGCCGGACCGCCGTCAGCCCGAGTCCCCCACCGACGACAACCCCTTCGCGGCTCCGCCGGAAGGCCGGCCCGACCAGCCGTGGCAGCCGCGCAGCGGTGGTGGCGGCGGGAACGGCGACGGCCCGAAGGACTCGGACGACCGGCGGGGTCCGGCGCGCTGGGACCCGACGGACCCGATCCAGCGCCGCGCCCGCTACGCGCTGCTGGCCGGCATGTGGGGCTTCTTCTTCGGGATCTTCGGCATCCCGTCCGTGGGGCTGCTGCTCGGGGCGCTCGCCCTCTACTGGGGGATCAGCGCGCTGCGCGGCAAGCCCGCACCGGCGACCACCGAGGGCGCCCCGGCGGCGCCGACCGGCCTGGACGCCCTGGGCCCCGCGGCCCGCCCCCAGCGCACCGCGGCGGTGAGCGGCCTCGTCACGGCCTCACTGGCGATCCTGCTGGCGTTCGGCTCGTACGCCCTGCAGCTCGCCTACAAGGACTTCTACGTCTGCCGCGACGACGCCCTCACCAAGTCGGCGGAACTCCAGTGCAACACCCTCCTCCCGGACAACGTGGTGGGCGACGTCCTGAAGGTCCGCCAATAAGCCCGCCGCGCCGCCTCCAGCCCCGCCGGCCCGTATCCAAGCCCGCCGCCCCGTCCCCGGCCCTGCCTCGCCGTCCCCAGCCCCGCGCCCGTCTCTGGCCCCGCCGCGCCGTCTCCAGCCCTGCCGGCCCGCCTCCAGCCCTGCCGGCCCGCCTCCAGCCCTGCCGCGCCATCTACAGCCCCGCCGGCGTTTGAGGCGCGGGGGTCCGGGGGCAGCGCCCCCGGCAACGGCGCCGCACCCGCCCCACCACCCGAACGGCCTACTCCGGCGGCGGCTTCCGCCGGGCCAGCACCCGCGCCCCAACCACCGGCGGAGCCAACGGCGCTGACACCGCCTCGGCGACCTCCGCGACCTCCGCGACCTCCGCGACCGCCGCGACCTCCGCGACCTGGCCCGACCCGCCCGGCGTCACCGCCAGCACGCCAGGCCCCAGATCCAGCTCCAGCCCGGACACCACCGTCACGGCCCGCCGCCCCCGCACCCGCTCCCCCTCGGAAACCGCCGGAGGCACCGGCACGGGCCCGGGAGCCACCGCCATGTCCGGAACCAGCGCGCCCGCAGCCTTCCGCATCGCCGCCCACCGGATCTCCCGCACCCCGCTGTCGTGCCACCCGTCGTCCAGGCCCACCGCGTCATCGGCATCCGGGCCGGACGGCCCGATGGCCGGGCGGGTCCGCCACGCGTGCACCGCCACCGCGACCGGCACGGCCAGCACCGCCGTCCAGACGAAGGCCGCCACCCCGGTGGTCCACCACACCGGCCCGAATTCCGACAGCCTCCGCGAGCCCAGCGGCCCCGCCGAGGCCGCCGCCAGCCCGGTCATCGTCAGGCCGCACACCACCGCGCCGAGGGCCGCCGTGAGCGCGGTCTCCCCGTACGAGACCTCACGCGCCCGGCGTACCGCGAACCAGCCCACCGCGAGCCCGGCGACCACCGGGACCCCGACGGCCGCCCAGGTCAGCGGGGTTCCGGGCCCCTCGGCCGGAAGCGCCGCCAGCAGCGGGAAGCGGGGCAGCCCGGGCGCGCCCGGGAAGCCGAGCGGGGTGGCCGTCACGTCGGCGCCCAGGGCGAAGCCGGGCCCGAGCGCGTAGGCCGCTCCCCAGACCATGGCGTTGGGGATCAGGGTGAACGCGAGCAGCAGGACGGCGAAGCGGCCCGACCAGACCCCGGTCAGCGACAGGAAGGAGGCCTGGACCTCGGCGCCGTGCCACGTGAGCGAGGCACCGACGACGAGCGCGCCGCCACCCAGGAGCACCAGGGCTCCGCCGGCGCCCGCCCTGAGCGCCAGCGCGTAGCGGGGGCGCACGACAGCCTGGCGCACGCCCCTCGGCAGCCAGGACGGCAGCGGCCCGAGCGGACGTCCCCTGGCTCCCCACACCCCGGCGGCGGCAGCGAGTACGGCCACCAGCGGAATGTGCCAGGCCGCGCTGATGGGGTCGGCCGGCATGGGGCCGCCGGCGGCGTACGCGGTGACGAGGGCCCCGACGGCGAGGTAGCCGCAGAGCACGGCCGAGAAGACGGCTCCGGCGGGCAGCACCTCCTCGTCGTCCTCCTCGGCGGCGCTCCCCAGCCGGGCGGCCCGCCGCATCAGGAGCACCGGCAGCGCGACGAGGAGCAGGGGCGTCAGCCCGACGGGCGCGGGGACACCGGACAGGGTGTCGTAGCGCACGAGCTCCGTCCCGTGGGCGAGCAGCCACAGGCCGGCCGCCAGGTGCAGGGCCCCGCCCGGGCCGCTGTCGGGGTAGGGGGAACTGATCCACAGCACGATGACGAGCACGGCCAGGAAGCCGAGCCCGAGTCCGGCCGCCACGGCGCCGCCCACGACGCATGCGGCGGCGGCCGGTGAACGGCGCCGCACGCCGGCTCGCGGGGCCGCCGGCAACGGGGTCCCGCGTTCGGTCACTTGGGTCACCCCGCCATGGTGCCAACGACACGCGCTGTCGACGGGTAACAGGCGAATGCCCGTGGTGTCGCTCAATATACGTTTATGTACTTTTTCGCCCAGAGCGGCCGGTTCGCGGGGAGTGTGGCATGACACGAAGCGTCGAGACGACCTCCTCAGAGGACTCGGAGCTGAGCCTGCCCTCCCCCAAGGAGCGCCGCAGACTGCGTGAGGCGGCGGAACTGACACACGATGAGGTCGCCACGGCCCTGGGCGTCACCGCGGCGACCGTCCGGTCCTGGGAATCGGGCCGCACGGCCCCCCGCGGGCGCAAGCGCGAGGTGTACACGCAGTTCCTGGCGCGCCTGGCGGCCCCGCCGCAGGACGCCGGGCCCGCGGGGACACCCGGGGAGGCGAAGACGGCGCGGGCCGCGGAGGAACCCGCCGCGGACCCACCCGCTCCGGACCGGCCGTCCACGGACGGACCGGCCCCGGACGGCCGAACCCCGGACGGCCGAACCCCGGACATCGGTCCCAACCCGGACGGCCGAACCCCGGACGGACCTGCCCCGGACAGCCGGAACCCGGACGGCCGGAACCCGGACCGCCGGAACCCGGACGGACCCGGGCTGGACGGACCCCGGCTGGACGGACCGGCCCCGGACGCCCCGGCCGGGCCCGACGAGATCCCCGCCGAGGCCCCCGCGAGGGTCCCCGTGCCGGGCCCTGCCGAGGCCTTCGACGCCCTCTACGCGCACGCCGCCCGCGACCTCGCCCGGCAGGCCTACCTGCTCACCGGCCGCCGGGCACTCGCCCTGGAGGCCGTGGAGAAGGCCTTCGTCCAGGCCTGGGACCGCTGGCCCGAGGTGGCCGTCGACCCGGACCCGGTGGGCTGGGTGCGCACGGTCACGTACGAGTACGCGCTCTCCCCCTGGCACCGCTTCCGGCGCGCCCACCGCCAGCTCGACAAGCCGCCGGCCGAGCCCGCCGACCGGATCCTGCTCGACGCCCTGCTCTCGCTGTCCCCCGCGCACCGCCGTACCGTCCTGCTCTACGACGGCGTCGGCCTCGACCTCCCCGACACCGCCGCCGAGACCGAGGCCACCACACCCACCGCCGGCCACCGGCTCGTGCACGCGCACGCCGACCTCGCCGACCGGATCCCCCAACTGGCCGACGTACCGCTGGAAAAGCAGTCGGCGCTGCTGCGCGACCTGTTCACCGCGCTACGGCCGGCCGTCGAACTCGACCCGCGCCCGGCGGCCGCCGTCCGCGGCGGCGGCGAGCGGCGCACCCGGCTGTGGACCCGCGCGACCCTCAGTCTGACGGCGATGATCGCCGTCTCGACGGCCTACACGCTCATGACCGCGCCCACCCAGTACGAGCCCCCGCTGGCACCCGGCGAGAGCGTCGCCGGCGTGCCCCCGCTCGCCGGCCCCCAGCACCTCACCGAACGGAGCAGGCAGCTCCACGACAAGCTGCTCGCCGACCCGGAGGCCGGACCGGAGCGGATCGCCCCTCGGATCGAATGAGAACGGCCGACGGACACGAGAACGGGCGTGGCCCGCACCCCGGTGGGGGTGCGGGCCACGCCCGTGCGTCAGCGCGTCCGTACGAGGATCCGTACGGCGACCGGCTACTTGGCGGAGAGGATCTCGCGCGCCAGCTTCGCGGTCTCGGTCGGCGTCTTGCCGACCTTGACGCCGGCGGCCTCAAGGGCCTCCTTCTTGGCCTGCGCGGTGCCGGAGGAGCCGGAGACGATGGCGCCGGCGTGGCCCATGGTCTTGCCCTCGGGGGCGGTGAAGCCCGCGACGTAGCCGACGACCGGCTTGGTGACGTTCTTCGCGATGAAGTCCGCCGCACGCTCCTCGGCGTCGCCGCCGATCTCGCCGATCATGACGATGAGCTCGGTCTCCGGGTCGGCCTCGAAGGCCTCCAGGGCGTCGATGTGCGTGGTGCCGATGACCGGGTCGCCACCGATGCCGACGGCGGAGGTGAAGCCGATGTCACGGAGCTCGTACATCATCTGGTAGGTCAGCGTGCCCGACTTGGACACGAGACCGATCTTGCCGGGCTTGGTGATGTCGCCCGGGATGATGCCGGCGTTGGACTGGCCGGGGGTGATCAGACCCGGGCAGTTCGGGCCGATGATCCGGGTCTTGTTGCCCTTGGCGGTCGCGTACGCCCAGAAGGCGGCGGAGTCGTGCACCGCGATGCCCTCGGTGATGACGACGGCCAGCGGGATCTCGGCGTCGATCGCCTCGACCACGGCGGCCTTGGCGAAGGCCGGCGGGACGAAGAGCACGGAGACGTTGGCGCCCGTCTTCTCCATCGCCTCGGCGACGGAGCCGAAGACCGGGACCTCGGTGCCGTCGAAGTCGACGGTGGTGCCGGCCTTGCGCGGGTTCACGCCGCCGACGATGTTGGTGCCGTCAGCCAGCATCAGCTTGGTGTGCTTCATGCCCGTGGCACCGGTCATGCCCTGGACGATGACCTTGCTGTCCTTGTTGAGGAAGATAGCCATGTGAGTCTGTGACCTCTGCCCTTACTTCGCAGCCGCGAGCTCGGCGGCCTTGTCGGCCGCGCCGTCCATGGTGTCCACGCGCTGGACCAGCGGGTGGTTGGCGTCCGAGAGGATCTTGCGACCCAGCTCGGCGTTGTTGCCGTCGAGGCGGACGACCAGCGGCTTGGTGACCGCCTCGCCCTTGTCCGCGAGCAGCTGCAGCGCCTGGACGATGCCGTTGGCGACCTCGTCACAGGCGGTGATGCCACCGAAGACGTTGACGAAGACGGACTTGACGTCCGGGTCGCCGAGGATGATCTCGAGACCGTTGGCCATGACGGCGGCGGAGGCGCCACCGCCGATGTCCAGGAAGTTGGCGGGCTTGACGCCACCGTGGTTCTCACCGGCGTAGGCGACCACGTCGAGGGTGCTCATGACGAGACCCGCGCCGTTGCCGATGATGCCGACCTCACCGTCGAGCTTGACGTAGTTGAGGTTCTTCGCCTTGGCGGCGGCCTCAAGCGGGTTCGCGGCCGCGTGGTCCACGAACTCCTCGTGACCCGGCTGGCGGAACTCGGCGTTCTCGTCGAGCGAGACCTTGCCGTCGAGCGCGATGACGTCGCCGGAGGCGACCTTCGCGAGCGGGTTGACCTCGACGAGGAGCGCGTCCTCGGCGATGAAGGTCGCCCACAGGGTCACCAGGACCTCGGCGACCTTCTCGGCGACCTCGGCCGGGAACTGCGCCAGCGCGACGATCTCACGGGCCTTCTCGATGGTCACGCCCTCGTTGGCGTTCACCGGGACCTTGGCGAGCTTCTCCGGGGTCTCCTCGGCGACCTGCTCGATGTCCATGCCGCCCGCGACGGACGCCATGGCGAGGAAGGTGCGGTTGGTCCGGTCGAGGAGGTACGAGACGTAGTACTCCTCCAGGATCTCCGGAGCCGTCTCGGCGATCATCACCTTGTGGACCGTGTGGCCCTTGATGTCCATGCCGAGGATGTCCGTCGCCCGGGCGACGGCCTCGTCCGGGGTGGCGGCCAGCTTCACGCCACCGGCCTTGCCACGGCCGCCGACCTTCACCTGCGCCTTGACGACCGACTTGCCGCCCAGCCGCTCGGTGGCCTCGCGAGCCGCCTCAGGCGTGTCGATGACTTCACCGGCCAGCACCGGTACACCGTGCTTGGCGAAGAGGTCCCTCGCCTGGTACTCGAACAGGTCCACGCGCGTCCGTCCCTTGTCTTTTTAAAGATTCGCAGTGATTCGCGGTTGTCTGCTATCTGCGTGGGCGTGCCGCGGAGGGCAACGTGACGGCTCTGTCACAAGGAAGGCGCACACGGTGACCGTGGACGCGGCATGTCCGTCCCGCAGGTTATCCCCGAGGGACGTGGGTCCCTAAATCGCAGATCACACCTGAGCGGTGATACCTGTCACAGATCGCCTCACGGTTGAACTGGAAGTTCGTGGGATTCACCGATTCACAGCAAAGGGCGGGACGCGGCCGTCAGGGTGTCGGCAGGGGGCGTTTCTCCAGCGCCGCGGCCATCACCTCGGGGAACAGGTCGGGGGTGCAGGCGAAGGCCGGCGCCCCAAGTGCCGCAAGGGCTGCGGCGTGTTCGCGGTCGTAGGCCGGGGCTCCCTCGTCGGACAGGGCCAGCAGGGTCACGAACTCGACGCCCGCCGCCTTCATCGCGGCGACCCGCTTGAGCATCTCGTTGCGGATGCCGCCCTCGTAGAGATCACTGATCAGGACGACGACGGTGTCGGCGGGCCGGGTGATCTTCGACTGGCAGTAGGCGAGGGCGCGGTTGATGTCGGTGCCACCGCCCAGTTGGGTGCCGAAGAGCACGTCGACCGGGTCGTCGAGCTGGTCGGTCAGGTCGACGATCGCGGTGTCGAAGACGACCAGACGGGTGGCGATCGAGCGCATCGAGGCGAGGACGGCGCCGAAGACGGAGGCGTAGACGACGGAGGCCGCCATCGAACCCGACTGGTCGATGCAGAGGATCACCTCCTTCTTCACCGATTGCGCCGCCCGGCCGTAGCCGATCAGCCGCTCGGGGACGACGGTGCGGTACTCGGGCAGGTAGTTCTTGAGATTGGCCCGGATCGTGCGGTCCCAGTCGATGTCGTGGTGGCGGGGACGGCTGATCCGTGCGGACCGGTCCAGGGCGCCGGTCAGCGTCGCCCGGGTGCGCGCCGCGAGCTTCTTCTCCAACTGCTCGACCACCTTGCGGACCACGGCCCGCGCCGTCTCCTTGGTCGTCTCGGGCATCGCCTTGTTCAGGGAGAGCAGCGTGCCGACGAGGTGCACGTCGGGTTCGACGGCCTCCAGCATCTCCGGTTCCAGCAGGAGGGCGGCCAGGCCCAGCCGCTCGATGGCATCGCGCTGCATGACCTGGACCACGGAGCTCGGGAAGTACGTACGGATGTCCCCGAGCCAGCGGGCCACGTTCGGCGCGGACCCGCCGAGCCCGGCCGACCGCGCCCCCGATGCCTTGCGGGACCCCGCCTCGCCGCCCCCGCCGTACAGCGCGCCGAGTGCGGCGTCCATCGCCGCGTCCCGCCCGGTCAGCGCACACCCGGTGCCATCAGCCTCGCCCCCGCCGAGCACCATCCGCCACCGCCGCAACCGCTCGCCTCCGGCGGAGCCCGCGACGTCCTGCCCCTCCACCACCACGTCCGTACCGCTCATCTGCCCGTCCTCCTCCGATCACAGTCACCACAACCCATCCCAGCCCGACCAGCCCGGCCACCCCACCAGCCCGACCGCCCCACCAGCCCGCCGGCGATTGAGGCACCCACCCAGCCCCGCCGGCGTTTGAGGCGCTCTCTTCCAGCCCCGCCGGCGTTTGAGGCGCGGGGGTCCGGGGGCAGCGCCCCCGGCAACGGCGCCGCACCCACGGCACGGGCACAACCACCGGCACCGCCACCGGCACCCTCACGCCGGCGCGAGCAACATCCGCACCAGTTCCGTCACCGCATCCGCCCGCACCGGATCCAGCTCCGGCGCGAAGCCCGCCGGCGCCGACCCACCGGGCACCGCGGCAGCGGAACCGCCCGGCCCGCGCCGCACCAGCTCGCCCAGGGTCCGCTTCACCCCCGGCTCGTACGCGCCGAACGTCCGCCGCAGGAGCGGCAGCACGTCGGTGAACGCCCGCTCCGGCACCCCCACCAGCCAGGCGTCGATCAGGCCCAGCAGCCGGTCGTCGTGGACCAGCAGCGTGCCCCCGCCCGAGCTGCCGCCCGCGAATCCCTCGATCCAGCCCGCCGCATCGGCCGGGGAGGACGCCGGGGACAGGGCGAGCCCCATCAGCCGGGCCGTCTCCTCCGCCGGCAGCCGCCCGTCGTCGAGGAGCAGCCGGGTCGCCCGGCCGCGGATCAGGCCGGGCGCGGCGTCCCGGCCGGCCAGCGTGGTGAGCACCGCGGACCAGCGCTCCCGCAGCCCCTCGGCGGCGTCCGCGAGCAGGCCGATCGCCGTGTGCACCCCGTCCACGTGACCGCGCATCTCCGCCGCCGCGTCGGCGTCCAGTCCGGCCGCACAGGCCGTCGGCAGCGCCACGCATATCCGCTCGGCGAGCCCGGCCGCCACGGCGCCGAGTGCCGTCGCGTCGGTGCCCCGGACGTCCCCGTACCGCAGCGAACGGGCCAGCGCCGGCAGGGCCTTGGCGAGCCGGGCCACGTCGGTGTCCAGCGCGGCCCGGTCCGCGAGAGACCGCAGCACGGCGGGCAGCGCCTGCGCCAGCCCGGCGAGCAGGCACTGTTCCGCCAGGGCCGTCACCTCGCCCAGTTCCCCGGCCCCGGCTGCGTCCGCCTCGGCCTTGGCGGTGGCCGCGCCGAGGACGGTGGTCCCCCATATCCCGGCCTCGGCGATCCGTACCGACAGCTCGGGCTCCCACCGCAGCCGCCAGGTCTCCCGGAAGGTTCCGGTCCCGGCCCGGGAGACGGCCGGGGTGCCCCAGCCGATACCGAGCAGCCGCAGCCGGTGCAGCAGCAGGGACTTCGCCGTGTCGGTGTCCTTGCGCAGGTCCAGTTCCAGCTCGCGGTCCTGTGCTTCGGCCTTGAGCCGCAGGGTGCGCTGCTGCCGTGTCAGGTCGCGCTGCAGGGGTACGACGGGGGCGCCGTCCGGGACCTCGCCGAGCACGTCTCCGACGACGAGGCGGTCCTCGATCAGTGCGAGCGGTATGTCGGAGCCGTCGCACATCACCGCCCGGACCGCTTCCAGGGTCTCCGTCAGGCCGGGCAGCGGCCGGCCCCGCATCGCGGCGAGGGTCTCGGCCAGCCGGACCGCCTCGATGACGTGCGCCGAGGAGACCTGCCGGTCCTCCTCGCGCAGCAGGCCCGCCACCTTGGTCAGCCACCGCTCGACGGGCCGGTCCGGGGCGGCGAAGAGGTGGGCGTACCAGCCGGGCGAGGAGATGCCCGCGCCGTACCCGCCGGCCCGGGCGAGCCTGCGGTGGGTCCAGGGCACCCAGGTGGTCTCCACCTTGACCTTGGGCAGGCCGCCGAGCAGGGCCTTGTCGGCGGCCACGGTGGTCCTGGCCCGCAGTGCGGGGACGTGCCAGGCTCCGCACACCACGGCGTAGGCGTCGCCGAACTCCCGGCGGGCGGCCCTCATCCGCTGGCGCATGTACGCCTCGCGCACCAGGTCGCGCCGGTGGCCCCCGTCGCCGTACGCCTCGCGCAGGGCTCCCATGGCCTCCCCGAGCGCCTCGAACGCGCCGAGCACGTCCTCCCCCGCGCCTCCGGCGCCGCGGTGCTCGACCACGTCCTCCCACCAGCGCTCGGGGTCGTCGTACCCGGCGGTCTCGGCCAGCACGGCGAGGGGGTCCAGCCGGACGGCGTCGGAACCGGTCCCTTCCGCCCCCTCCCCTTCCGCGGCGAGCGAGTGCGCCGCAGGAAGGTCGATGAACCGGACCGGGACGTCGTGCTCCTGGGCCCAGCGGATGGCCACCCACTCGGGCGAGAACCCGGCCAGCGGCCAGAACGCGGCCCGGCCCGGATCGTCCGCCGCGTGCGCGAGGAGCGCTACGGGCGGCCGCATCCCCTCGTCCGCTGCGAGCGGCAGCAGCGCGTCCCCCTCGGGCGGGCCCTCGATCAGCACCGCCTCGGGCCGGGCGGCGTCCAGTGCCGCCCGGACGGCCCGGGCGGATCCGGGACCGTGGTGCCGTACGCCCAGCAGCAGTGGGCCTCGCACCGGGCTCGGGCTCATACGGTCACCTCCCGGCAGGCCCGGTAGAAGTCCTTCCAGCCGTCGCGCTCGCGGACCACTGCCTCCAGATACTCCTGCCAGACCACCTTGTCGGCCGCCGGGTCGCGGACGACGGCGCCGAGGATCCCGGCGGCCACGTCGGAGGGGCGCAGCACGCCGTCGCCGAAGTGGGCGGCGAGCGCCAGGCCGCCGGTGACGACGGAGATGGCCTCGGCGGTGGACAGGGTGCCGCTGGGCGACTTCACCTTCGTACGGCCGTCGTCGGTGACGCCGTCGCGCAGCTCGCGGAAGACGGTGACGACGCGGCGGATCTCCTCCAGGCCTTCGGGTGCGGCCGGCAGGTCGAGGGCACGGCCCATCTGGTCGACGCGGCGGGCGACGATGTCGACCTCGGCGTCGGCGGTGGCGGGCAGCGGCAGGACGACGGTGTTGAAGCGGCGGCGCAGTGCGCTGGAGAGCTCGTTGACCCCGCGGTCGCGGTCGTTGGCGGTGGCGATGAGGTTGAAGCCGCGCACGGCCTGCACCTCTTCGCCGAGCTCCGGTATCGGCAGGGTCTTCTCGGACAGGACGGTGATGAGGGTGTCCTGGACGTCGGCGGGGATGCGGGTGAGCTCCTCGACGCGGGCGGTCATGCCCTCGGCCATGGCCCGCATGACGGGGCTGGGGACGAGCGCCTCGCGGCTGGGGCCGTGGGCGAGCAGCCGGGCGTAGTTCCAGCCGTACCGGATCGCTTCCTCGGGGGTGCCGGCGGTGCCCTGCACGAGGAGGGTGGAGTCCCCGCTGACGGCGGCCGCGAGGTGTTCCGACACCCAGGTCTTCGCGGTGCCGGGGACGCCCAGCAGGAGCAGGGCGCGGTCGGTGGCCAGCGTCGTGACGGCCACTTCGACGATGCGGCGCGGACCCACGTACTTGGGCGTGATCACCGTGCCGTCGTCGAGGGTGCCGCCGAGCAGGTAGGTGGCGACGGCCCACGGGGAGAGCTTCCAGCGGGTCGGGCGGGGCCGGTCGTCGGCGGCCGCCAGGGCTTTCAGTTCGTGTGCGAAGGCGTCTTCGGCGTGCGGCCGCAGAGCTTCTGCTCGCTGCTCGTTCTCGGGCATGGTCATGGTCCCCCTCCAGTGCTCGGCAGCCGCTCCCGACTGCTGTGTCCACGGTGCACCACGCCACTGACAACGGCCCTTCGCGATGTCGTTGTTGCTGGTCAGAGCGATTGTCAGTGGGGGTCTCTACGGTGGTTCACATGACTGATCAGGGGGACCGCTGGACAGCGGAACAGGTACTGGATCTGGCTCCTGACGACGCCTCACGCAAGGCGGGGGGCAGACTCGGCGGGGCTGGGCCATGGTTGCAGATCGGAGGTTCCGCTTCCGGTTCTGTGTGGGGGTTGTGCAAGGGCAGCGGCAGCAAGCCGTACCGCACGGTCGTGGACCTCACGGGCCCGGCCTACAAGTGCTCCTGCCCGAGCCGGAAGTTCCCCTGCAAGCACGCCCTCGGGCTGCTCCTCCTCTGGTCGGCCGAGGGGTTCGGCGAGCCGGCCGAAGCTCCGGAGTGGGCCGCGCAGTGGCTGGCGGACCTGGCCGCCAAAGCCGCGCGGCCGTCCGGGGGGAGGGCCGCGCCGGCCGACGAGGAGGGAGCCCGGAAGCGTGCCGAACGGCGGGCGGCGCGCGTGGGGGCGGGCGTCACCGAGCTGGAGCAGCGGCTGGCCGATCTGCTGCGCGGCGGCCTCGCGGGCCAGGAGCAGGCGGGTTACGCGGGATGGGAGGAGACGGCGGCCCGCATGGTCGACGCCCAGGCGCCCGGACTGGCCGCGCGGGTAAGGGAGTTGGGGACGATACCCAGTTGCGGACCCGGCTGGCCCGCCCGGATGCTGGAGGAGGCGGGGCTGCTGCACCTGCTCGACCGGGCGTGGCTGGGGGTGGCCGGGCTGCCGGACGAGCTCGCGGCGACGGTGCGCAGCCGCGTGGGACTGCCGGCCTCCGGGGAGGGGGAGGCCGTACGGGACCGCTGGCTGGTGCTCGCCCAGTACGACACGGTGTCGCCGGACGGCCGGCTCACCACCCGCCGGATATGGCTGCGCGGGCTGGCGGGCGGGCGGCCCGCTCTGGTGCTGGACTTCGGACCGCCGGGGCGGCCACCGGGGCTGGCACTGCCGGTGGGGCTGGTGCTGGAGGCGGAGATGCGCTTCCGGCCCGGGTCTGCGGGGCTGCGGGCGGACCTCGGTGAGAGGTTCGCGGCAGCGGTGCCCTGCACGGAGGTTCCGGACGGGGTGAGCGCGGGGGCGGCTCTGGAGGCGTACGGGACGGCGCTGCGGCAGGACCCGTGGCTGGAGTCCTGGCCGGTGGTGCTCGGTCCGGTGGTTCCGATACCGGGAGAGCTCGGCTGGCAGCTGGCGGACGCGGAGGGCACCTCCGCCCTGCCGGTGCCCCTCACCGGGGGCGGCGGCCGCTCGCGCGGGGGGCTCTGGCAGCTGGCGGCGTTGTCGGGCGGGGGCCCGGTGACGGTGTTCGGCGAGTGCGGCCACCGCGGCTTCACCCCTCTGACGGCCTGGCAGCCGGACTCGAACGAGCCCGTCGCCCTGACCTGACCAGAAGCCGGAGCCAGATCCGGAGCCGGAGCCGGAACAAGAAGACACATCGCAGGGGGCCTGGGGGGTCCTGTGCCGTCACACGAGGACGGCCTGGAGGCGTGCGGCGCCGGGGGGCGCCGCACGGGAAACGACGACGAGCCGGGGGGCTTGCATGAACGACAACCACGCCAGCTGAAGACGGGCAGGCAGACGGGGACATCGACAGCTCCGGTCCCGCGGAGGGGGCGGGACCGGAGCCCGTGAGACGACGACCGACCGACGACCGACGAGCGACGAGGGAGGGGCCCGATGGGCAAGGCTGACGAGGGATACGGCGAGTGGGAGGAGCTGGTCGCCGGGGCACTGCTGGGCACCGAGCGACGCGGGCGCGGGGGCGGGGGCCCGGCCGGCTCACCGGAGGCGCTGCTGGACGCGGCGGCCGTGCACACCGTACGGCGCCGGGCCGGGCTGCTGCCGGCCGAGGCCGGGCCTCGCCCGGATCCGGCGCCCCGGGACCCCCGGCCGGCGCCACCGGAGGCGGCCGGCCGCAGGCTCGCTCAGCTGCTGGCCGGCCGCAGCGGCCCGGTCAACGGCGGCGGGCGGCGCGGAACCGCCCCGGACCTGACGGAGCTCCTGCCGCAGTGGCTGGCCGCCGCCGCGCGGCACGGCTACCGCTCTCCGGCCTCGCTCGTACCGGCGCTGCTGGACGCGGCCCGGGCCCGTACGGACCTGCGGCCGCAGGCGCTGGCCCTGGCCGGGACGCGGGGGCTGTGGCTGGCGCGGATGAATCCGGACTGGCGGTTCGCCCTGCGCGGCGGGTCCGGCGGCGCCGGAGAACTGCCGGAGGTGACGGACCGGGTGGCGGTGGAACAGCTGTGGCAGGAGGGACTGTTCGCGGAGCGGGTGGCCCTGCTCGGGGCCGTCCGGGCCCACGAGGCGGCGGCCGCGCCGCGGCTGCTCATGACGACCTGGGCCGCCGAACGGGCCGAGGACCGGCTGATGTTCCTCGATTCACTGAGGGTGGGACTGTCGGAGGGGGACGAGCCGTTCCTGGAGGCCGCGCTGGGTGACCGCAGCCGCAACGTCCGCGCCACGGCCGCCGAACTGCTGTCGGCGCTGCCGGCCTCGGCCCTGGCCGGACGGATGGCGGAGCGCGCGCTGGCTTGCGTGGGACCCGAAGGGGTGACCCCGCCGGCCGAGTGCGACGCGGGGATGCTCCGCGACGGGGTGGTCAAGCGGCCGCCCGCCGGACGCGGGGAACGGGCTTGGTGGCTCGGGCAGTTGGTGGAGGCGGCGCCACTGTCGTGCTGGCGGGAGCGGTTCGGGGGGCTCGGCCCGGCGGAGATAGTGGCGCTGCCGGTGGCCGCGGGCGACGGCTGGACGGAGGAGCTGCACGCGGCGTGGTGCCGGGCCGCCGTGCGCCAGCGCGACGCGCCGTGGTCGCGGGCCCTGCTCGGCCCGGCGTCCGCGCCACCCGCGGCGGGCCCGGGCACCGCCTCCCTCGCGGAGCGGGCCAAGCTGCTGGAGACCCTGCCGCACGCGGAACGGGCGGAATGGGTCGCGGAGTTCATACGGGCCCACGGGCTGTCGGAGGCGTTCCAGCTGCTCGGGGTGTGCGCGGTCCCGTGGGCGGGAGCGCTGGGCCGGGCGGTCGTGGACGCACTCGACACGGCCCGGGACGCGGGCAGTTACCCGTGGAGCTTCAGCGGGGTGATGGGCCTGGCGGAACGCTGCCTCGATCCCGCGGAAGCGAGCCGGCTGGAGGCCCTGACCACGGCTGCGGAGGACCTGCCCGACGGGTCCCCCGGTGCGGCCGCGTACTGGGCCGAGGCGTTCCAGCGGCTGGTCTCGACCCTTCGGCTGCGCGCGGCGATGCTGGCCGAACTGGCCCCGGCGTAGCCCCCGCGGGTTGGCCCGCCCGGGCAGGGGCAGGCGCCGGGGTGGCCGGGCAGGGGCGGGCCGGAGCCCGGCCCCGGCCGGCCCCGGATCCCGCCGCGCACGCCGGGAGACCACAGCCGCGCATCGCGGGACCGGACGCGCCGGTCGCAGGACCGTAGCCGCAGCAGTAGCCGTAGCCCGCATGACCGCACACGCACGTCGCAGTCCGCCCGCGCGCATCGCAGGACCGTAGCCGCAGCCCGCATGACCGCACGCGCACGTCGCGGTACCGCCCGTGCGGGCTGTGACGCTGCCCGGCCCCTGCCGAACCGAGGGGTTACTGGCGGACGTGGGCGCGGACCCAGTCCACGATGGCGGTCGTCGTCGCGCCCGGCGTGAAGATCTCGGCCACGCCCTTCTCCTTCAGAGGGGCGATGTCGTCCTCCGGGATGATGCCTCCGCCGAAGACCTTGATGTCCTCCGCGTCGCGCTCCTTCAGGAGTTCCAGCACGCGCGCGAACAGCGTGTTGTGGGCGCCGGAGAGGATCGAGAGGCCGATCGCGTCGGCGTCCTCCTGGATGGCGGTGTCCACGATCTGCTCGGGGGTCTGGTGGAGGCCGGTGTAGATGACCTCCATGCCCGCGTCCCGCAGCGCCCGCGCGATCACCTTGGCCCCGCGGTCGTGGCCGTCGAGACCCGGCTTGGCCACCACCACACGGATCGGACCGGTCACACCCATCGCACTGCCTCCCGAGTGAACGAACGTTAAGTACAGCATCGCGCACGTCACCGTTTCGCGGTCAACCACGAGGGGGAAATCACACGTGGGACGGCATTGCGCCACCGTGCCGGCAGCCGCACGGCACGGTGGTGCGAGCGCCGCGGTCCCGCTGAGGCTCAGGGGAGGCCGTCGATGGGGCTGTCCATACCCGTGTCCGTACCCTTGTCCGGCGCCGCACTGCGGGCCGGCGCCCTTGAGGTGGTGGTGTTCGGCGGGCACCTTCTGCTGTATCCCACCGGAGTGTGCCAGGAGAAGGTCACCGCTCGCCCGCCCACGACACGGCCTCCGGTCCTCCTCCTCCACGGGTTCTCCGACAACCGGTCCGTCTTCGTCCTGCTGCGCCGGGCCCTCGGTGCAGGTGGCCGGCACGTGGAGGCGTACAACTACTCCCCCTTCACGCTCGATCTGCGCGTGGCCGCCCGGCATCTCGCCCGGCGTGTCGAGGAGCTCTGCGAGCGCACCGGACAGGAGCGGGTCGATCTGGTCGGGCACAGCCTGGGCGGGCTGGTCGGCCGGTACTACGTGCAAAGGCTCGGCGGCGACACCCGGGTCCGGACCCTCGTCACCCTCGGTAGCCCGCACTCCGGCACCCGGGTCGCACCCTTCATGGACGCGCACCCGCTGATACGGCAGATCCGCCCGGACTCCGAGGTGCTGACCGAGCTCGCCGCGCCCGCGCCCGGGTGCTCCACCCGATGCGTGGCGTTCTGGAGCGAGTTCGACGCGATAACGACCCCGGCCGAGTCCGCGAGGATCGAACACCCGGATCTGTGTGTGGAGAACGTGCAGGTCACCGGTATCGGACATCTTGCCCTGGCTGCCCATCCCGCCGTGATCGCGGCGGTCCGGCGCACCCTCGAAGGGCCCGGTCTGGCCGCCGTCACGGGCTCGGACGCCGCCTCCGTCGCCTAGCCGACGAGCGACCGACAGTCGAACGGATTTCGAACTCAAGGCCAAGGGTCCGCATTTCGGCGACCGAAAGACGGCCGAATGCCCGGTTCCGGAGATCTGGGGACCCGGCGAAGATTGTCGTTGCGAGTAACCGCCGGGTACAGTCACGCCACTGCTCTCCTCCGGTGAACCTTGAGTTCCCGGCCACCCAGGCCCCCACTGCCGAGGCGAAAGAGAAGTTGGTGAACGACCGCCCCACGTCGGGCCAGTATCCGGATGCCGGGTACGACGGCCTTTCCACCACCGCTTTCGCTGGTGACTCGACCTACGTTTCCTATGAAACGCAGGGCCAGGGGGTCAACTACGCCGCCTACGGCTCCTACGACACGGGCGCCTACGACACCACCGCGTGGGCTTCGCAGGACAGTTACCTGTCCACGATCCCGGCCCAGGCCGCCTCCGAGGACACCACCGGGAGCTGGGACGCGAGCGCCTGGAGCACGCAGGGCGCGGACTACTCCGGCTATGCGCAGTACCAGCAGCCCTCCTTCGGCTACGACACCTCCGGCGAGCAGACCGGGCACTGGGCGATGCCGGGCTACGGCACCACCGGAACCGAGACCGGCGCCTACGACGCCACCGCCTGGAACACCGTCGCCGAGACCCCGGCCCAGCCCGAGGCCGCCTACGCGTACGAGTACGAGTACCAGCCCGAACCCCAGCCCGCACCCGCGCCCGCAGCCGCGGCGCAGGAGTACACGTACCAGGCGACCTCGACGGGCTACGCCTACGAGGCCACCCAGGCCGTCGGCATCGACCCCGGGTACCAGAACGGGTTCGAGGGCGGGTTCGAGGGCGGATTCGACACCGCCGTCGAGGACGGTGTCGAGGCGGGGACGGCCGCGTACAGCGAGACCGCCGTCTTCGAGGTGCTCTCCGACGAGACGCCCCAGGTCCACGAGGCACCCGAGCAGCCCGAGGTCCACGACCTCCCCACCCAGGCCATGCCGGTGACCTCGGCTCCGCGCTCCGCGCGCCGGACCGCCGCCAAGGGCAACGGCAAGACCGGCGCCGGCGCCAAGGCGGGCAGCGGCTCCACCGGCGGCGGCACCAGCCGTCGCCGCAACCCGGCGAAGCGTTCCGCCCTGCTGACCGTGGCCGTCCCGTCCGCCTGCGTGATGGGTGTCGCGGGCGTCGCGGCCGCCTCCGTCGGCGGCCTCACCGGCACGGACCGGCCGGCCGAGGAGCCCACGACCATGGCCGCGCCCGACCCGGCCTCGGTGAAGCCGGTCGCGGCGAACACCAAGCTCGACACCCAACTGGTCGCGCTCAGCGCCGACGCGGGCGACTTCGCGGACCGCGCGAGCCGCACGCAGGAGCGCATCGACCTGCGCGAGCGCCAGGAAGAGGAAAAGAAGAAGAAGGCGGAGGAGGCCGCGGCCAAGGAGGCCGCCCGCCCCAAGTTCGCCATCCCCGTCGCACAGCACGGGCTCAGCGCCAACTTCGGCCAGGCCGGCGGCATGTGGATGTCGGTGCACACCGGCATCGACTTCCCGGTCTCCTACGGCACCCCCGTCATGTCGGCCACCGACGGAACCGTGCGCACGCAGTACAACAGCGCCTACGGGAACATGGCGATAGTGACCGCGCCCGACGGCACCGAGACGTGGTACTGCCACCTCAGCTCCACCAAGATCCGCGGCGGCAAGGTCAAGGCGGGCGAAGTCATCGCCTACTCGGGCAACTCCGGCAACTCCACCGGCCCGCACCTCCACTTCGAGGTCCGGCCCGGCGGCGGATCCGCGATCGACCCCCTGTCCTGGCTCCGCAGCCACGGCCTGGACCCGACGTAACCCCTCAGGCCCGCAACCGCCCGGCCTGACCACCGGGCACAGCCGTCCGACGCGACCGCCGGGCGCAACCCGCCGGCGTCTCCCCCGGCGTGAATGCCGCGCGGCCCGAAGGCCGCGCGGCCGCCCCCCGTCCTACAGCTTCTGCACCGGCGCGTAACGCAGCAGCAGCCGCTTGGGCTTGTCGTCCCCGAAGTCGATGGTGGCCTGCGCGTCCGCACCCGCCCCCTTGACCTCCATGACGGTGCCGAGCCCGAACTGGTCGTGCGTGACCCGGTCCCCGACCACCAGGGCGATGACCGGCTTGTCGGCGGCCCGCCGCGTCGCGAATCCGGACGGGCCCGACTTCGTACGCGACGAGGACAGGAACGCCTCCGGCGAGGTGCCGAACGTCGCCTTGCCCGATCCGGACGAGGACGACCCGTACGAGGACCCGTACCCCGAGCCCCGCATCGGACCGGCCGGCTTCTGCGTCGCGCCCGTCCGCTTCCACTGGAGGTACTCCGCCGGAATCTCCTCCAGGAAGCGCGACGGCGGGTTGTACGAGGGCGTGCCCCACGCGCTGCGCATGCTGGATCGGGTCAGGTACAGGCGCTCGCGCGCCCGCGTGATGCCGACGTACGCGAGCCGGCGCTCCTCCTCCAGTTCCTTGGTCTGGCCCAGCGCCCGCATGTGCGGGAAGACCCCGTCCTCCATGCCGGTCAGGAAGACCACCGGGAATTCGAGGCCCTTGGCGGTGTGCAGGGTCATCAGCGTGATGACGCCCGTGCCCTCGGTGTCCTCGTCCGGGATCTGGTCGGAGTCGGCCACGAGGGCGACCTGCTCCAGGAACTCGGCCAGGGTGCCGGACCCGGGAGCCGGGGCACCGGTCTCCGCCGCCTCGGCCGCCGCGGCCTCCCGCGCCTGCTCGAACTCCAGGGCCACGGCCGCGAGCTCCTGCAGGTTCTCGATGCGCGTCTCGTCCTGCGGGTCGGTCGAGGCCTGGAGTTCGGCGAGGTACCCCGTCCGCTCCAGGACGGCTTCCAGCACCACCGCCGGGCCCGCGCCCG
Source organism: Streptomyces venezuelae (assembly GCF_008642275.1). NCBI lineage: Bacteria > Bacillati > Actinomycetota > Actinomycetes > Kitasatosporales > Streptomycetaceae > Streptomyces > Streptomyces venezuelae. The sequence goes on along the minus strand of NZ_CP029189.1, from coordinate 4,544,573 downwards.
AGTCGACGATCGTGCGCAGCTCCTCCATCAGCACGTTGAACCGCTTCACCGCGTTGGTGGAGCGCGCGGCCATGCCGAAGGCCTCGTCCACCCGGCGCAGCGCCTGCGGGAAGGTGATCTTCTCGCGCGCCGCGAGGGCGTCGATCATCGCCTCGGCGCGCTCGCCGATGCCGCGCTTGGGCACGTTCAGGATGCGCCGCAGCGGGACGTTGTCCTCCGGGTTCGCGAGGACGCGCAGGTACGCGAGGACGTCGCGGACCTCCTTGCGCTCGTAGAAGCGGACGCCGCCGACGACTTTGTAGGGCAGTCCGACCCGGATGAAGATCTCCTCGAACACGCGGGACTGCGCGTTGGTCCGGTAGAAGATCGCCACGTCGCCGGCCTTGGCGTCGCCGGCGTCGGTGAGCCGGTCGATCTCGTCGGCGGCGAACTGGGCCTCGTCGTGCTCGGTGTCCGCGACGTAGCCGGTGATGACGGCGCCGGTGCCGGCCTGCGTCCACAGGTTCTTGGCGCGGCGGTTCTCGTTGCGCTCGATGACCGCGTTGGCCGCGGAGAGGATCGTCTGCGTGGAGCGGTAGTTCTGCTCCAGCAGGATCGTGGTCGCGTCCTTGTAGTCCTCTTCGAACTGGAGGATGTTGCGGATGGTCGCGCCGCGGAAGGCGTAGATCGACTGGTCGGCGTCACCCACCACGCACAGCTCGGCCGGGGGCAGGTCCGGGTAGCCGGTGCCGACGAGCTCGCGCACCAGCGTGTACTGGGCGTGGTTGGTGTCCTGGTACTCGTCGACGAGGACGTGCCGGAAGCGGCGCCGGTAGTGCTCGGCGACGTCCGGGAACGCCTGGAGCAGGTGGACCGTGGTCATGATGATGTCGTCGAAGTCGAGGGCGTTGGCCTCGCGCAGCCGCCCCTGGTACATCGCGTACGCCTGGGCCAGGGTCTTCTCGAAGCCGTCCACGGCCTGGTCGGCGAAGGCTTCCTCGTCGATCAGCTCGTTCTTCAGGTTCGAGATCTTGGCGTTGAAGGCCTTCGGCGGGAACTTCTTCGGGTCGAGGTCCAGGTCGCGGCAGACGAGCGCCATCAGGCGCTTCGAGTCGGCCGCGTCGTAGATCGAGAACGAGGACGTGAACCCGAGCCGCTTGGATTCGCGGCGCAGGATCCGCACGCACGCGCTGTGGAAGGTGGAGACCCACATGGCGCCCGCGCGCGGGCCGACGAGGCCCTCGACGCGCTCCTTCATCTCACCGGCGGCCTTGTTGGTGAAGGTGATCGCGAGGATCTGGCCGGGGTGGACGCCCCGCGCGGACAGCAGGTGTCCGATGCGGTGGGTCAGCACCCTGGTCTTGCCGGAGCCGGCGCCGGCCACGATGAGCAGCGGGGATCCCGCGTGCACCACGGCCGCGCGCTGCTGCTCGTTGAGCCCGTCGAGGAGCGTCGCCGGGTCGATGACGGGCCTGGGGGCGCCGTCCCGGTAGTACGCGTCCCCGGTCATGGGTACGTCGAACCGCCCGCCGAAGAGGTCGTCCGCGCCGGCCTCGGGGGCGGCGTGGTCCTCGGGCGGCGGCGGGACCTCGTCGGAGGGGGTGAGGTCCGCCAGGAAACTGTCGTCAAAGAGGCTGCTCATCGCATTCCGAGTCTAGGGGGCGGGACCGACAGGCCAGCACGAGTTCGAGCAGACCGGGGAAACGCAGCTCCAGGTCCTCGCGGCGCAGCGCGAGGAAGAGCTTGCGGCCCTGGGGCCGCTGGCGGATGAGACCGCTCTCGCGCAGCGTCCTGAGGTGGTGCGTGACGCTGGACCGGGGCAGGTCCGGGACGACCTCGCCGCAGAAGGCCTCCTCGCCGCAGGACAGCTTGCGGACGATCTCCAGCCGGACGGGGTGTCCGAGCGCCGCCAGGACCTCGACCAGCTCGATGCGGTCGGCGGCGGGGTGGGTCGGCTCGGCGGCGGCGGCAGGCATGCCCCCACTGTACGCAGATCTCGTACGGACCCCGCCCAATTGTTCGAAGATCTCGTACAGTCCTCTCGCCCAGCCCTACGAAATCATCGAATCGAGCAGCTGCGGAGGGAGCTGACCCGCTTCTCCGGCCGACCGGGCCGCCTCGTACGCTCGACGCCATGGACGTACTCATCAATGTCTTCGTCGGCCTGCACATCATCGGAATCGCCTCGCTCCTCGGCGGCTTCCTGACCCAGATGAAGGCGATGAGCGCGGGCACCGCCCGTTTCACGCCCGCCATGCTGCACGGCGCACTCACCATGCTCGTCACCGGCGTACTCCTGGTCGGCTTCAACGAGATGGACGGGACCCCCGTCAACAACGTCAAGGTCGGCGTGAAGCTCGCGATCCTGTTCGTGATCCTCTGCCTCGTCTACGTCAAGCGCGACGAGGAGCACGTGGACAAGGCGCTGTTCGGCGCGGTCGGCGGGCTGACCGTGATCAACATCTTCATCGCCGTTCTCTGGCACTGACCCACACCGGAACAGTCGAGTCCGGTCCTCGGCGGCCAGCTCCGGTCGGATCGAACCACTTGCGGTCATCCCGTCATCCGCCCGTTACCTCCGGGTCTAGCGTCCTCCTCCAAGCACCGACAGAGGAAGGACGTGAGGCCCTCGTGGCCAGTCATCGAAAGCCCAGGCAGCGCCCGCTCTCCGGCGGCCCGGTACGGACGACCGCCGCCACCCTCGCCCTCGCGGGCGCTGCCACCGCCACCGTCTTCGAAGGCGCCTCCCAGGCCGACCCCCGGCTCACCCCCGACCAGGTCAAGTCGGAGGTGGACCGGCTCTACGAGGAGGCCGAGGCGGCGACCGAGCAGTACAACGGGGCGAAGGAACAGGCGGACGAGGCCGAACGCGCGCTGACCGGACTGCGCGAGGAGACCGCCCGCAAGACCGACCAGCTCAACACCGCCCGCAGCGCACTCGGAACGCTGGCCGCCTCCCAGTACCGCAGCGGGTCCCTGGGCACCGCGGTCCAGCTCGCGCTGGCCTCCGACCCGCAGGAGTACCTCTCCCAGGCCGCCTTCATCGCCCGCGCCGGGGACCGCAACGCCGCCGGGATCACCACCGTGCGCCGCCGGCTCGACGAGGTCGGCAAGCTCCGCGAACAGGCCGCCGGGCGGCTCGCGGACCTGCGTTCCCGGCAGGACGAACTCGCCGGGCACAAGGCGGTGATCGAGGAGAAGCTCACCACCGCCAAGAACCTGCTGGCCCGGCTCACCGCCGAGGAGCGGGCGGCCTACGAGGCCCAGTCGCCCGGCGGTCCCGCCACCGCACCCGCCACGTCTGCCGGCTCCCGGGGCAGCACGCCCGCGCCCCCGCCCCCGTCCGACGGCTCACGCGCGGCCCGCGCCGTGGCCTTCGCGTACACGGCGATCGGCAAGCCGTACGTCTGGGGAGCGACCGGCCCGGGGTCCTTCGACTGCTCCGGCCTGACGCAGGCGGCCTGGCGCTCGGCCGGGGTCTCGCTGCCCCGCACCACCTACACCCAGATCAACGCCGGCCGGCGCGTGTCCCGCGACCAGCTGGCCCCCGGCGACCTGGTGTTCTTCTACTCCGGGGTGACCCACGTGGGCCTCTACGTCGGCAACGGCCAGATGATCCACGCCCCGCGCCCCGGGTCCACGGTCCGGCTGGCGCCGATCGACTCGATGCCCTGGGCCGGCGCCTCCCGCCCCGCGTGACCCCTGGGGCGTGTCCCGCAAAAGTACCCGCCTAGGGAGCCTTGACGATGCCGCTCAGCCAGCCGAAGGTCTGCGGCAGCTGCCTCGTCCACGATTCGAGGTTGTGGCCGCCGACGACCTTCTCCGCGTGCACCACGGTCGGGGTCTTGGCGATCGCCTTGAGGTCCGTGCCGGACAGGTAGCCGTCGTGCTCGGCCCCCGACATCCACAGCGACACTGCGGGCGGGGTGGGCGCGGCCTGGAGCACGTTCTTCAGGTTGTGCGTGCGGCGCAGTTCGGGGTCCTTGGCGACCAGCGACGAGGGCTCCTGGCCCGGGTCGTTGTAGCCCGACAGCGAGACGGCCGCGCTGTAGCGGTCGGGGTGGGCGATCGCGAGCTTGGCCGCGCAGTAGGCGCCCGCCGAGTAGCCGGCCACGCCCCAGGTGCGGGCCTCGTCCGAGGCCCGGAAGTTGTCGACGACCATCTTGCGGACGTCGACGCTGAACCAGCTGTCCGCGTTGACCTTGCCGGGGATGTTGGCGCAGCCGGTGTCGCCGTTGCCGACCAGCATGGCGCGCGGCGAGACCAGGATGAACGGCTGTACCTTGCCGCTCTTCATCAGCGGCTCCAGCACCTCGTGCGCCTTGAGTCCCTGGAACCAGGACTTCCCCGTCCCGGGTATGCCGGGTATGAGCTCGACCACCGGGAACTTCTTGTCCTTGTAGGCCGGGTCGTCGTACTGCGGCGGCAGCCACACCATGACATCGCCCTTGACCCCGGAGATCTTGCCGTCGAGCTCGGTCTTCCTGACCCGGCCGCCCAGTCCCTCGACGGGCTGGAACTCCTGCCTGACCTTCGGCGCCTCTTCGACCTTCTTGCCGCCGAGCCCGTCCGGGCCGAGGTCGGGTGCGGCCGTGACGTACTTGCCCGTGCCGAGCAGGTCACTCCAGGAGGCGTAGAAGTGCTCGGCCCGGTTGACCGCGACGAACACCACGGCGACGGCTGTGACCTGGGCGAACACCACCATCAACGCGCGCAGGAGCGTGCGTACGGCGGCCGGGCCGCGCACCTTGCTCCATACGGCCAGCGGAAGGACGACGGCGATCACCGTGAGGGCGATCACCGACGCGAAGAAGGGTGTACCGGTCAAGCTCATCACGCCAGCCTAGAGGGCGGCGTGCGCGCTCCTGGTTGCCAGGTCGGCCTGCGGCGTGGGTCACACCGCAGGTCAGACGTCGGACCGGGGACGGAATCAGACCAGGCGGCGGGCCGTCGCCCAGCGGGTCAGCTCGTGCCGGTTGGAGAGCTGGAGCTTGCGCAGGACGGCCGAGACGTGCGACTCGACCGTCTTCACCGAGATGAAGAGCTGCTTGGCGATCTCCTTGTAGGCGTACCCGCGCGCGATCAGCCGCAGCACCTCGCGCTCGCGCTGCGTGAGCCGGTCCAGGTCCTCGTCGACCGGCGGCGCGTCCGTCGAGGCGAACGCGTCGAGCACGAAGCCCGCCAGCCGCGGCGAGAACACCGCGTCCCCGTCCTGCACGCGGAAGACCGAGTCCACCAGGTCGGTACCGGTGATGGTCTTGGTGACGTACCCGCGCGCACCGCCCCGGATGACCCCGATGACGTCCTCGGCCGCGTCCGACACCGACAGCGCCAGGAACCGCACCGGGTTCTCGGCGGCCGCCATCAGCGGGGCGCAGCGCCGCAGTACCTCGACGCCGCCGCCTCCGGGCAGGTGGACGTCGAGCAGGACCACCTCGGGCCGGGTGGCGGTGATGACGGCGACGGCCTGGTCGACGTCGGCCGCCTCGCCGACGACCTCGACGCCCGTCCGGCCCGTCTCGCCGATCTCGGCCTGCACCCCCGTACGGAACATCCTGTGGTCGTCGACGAGCACCACCCGGACCCGCCTGGTCTCCCCCACGCCTGCGCTTCCTCCGGCCTCGGTCATGCTGTGTTCGCCGCCCTCTCCATCTCCAGCTCGACTTCCGTGCCGCCGTCGGGCGCGGACCGCAGTCGTGCGGTCCCGCCGTTGCGCTGCATCCGGCCGATGATCGATTCTCGTACGCCCATGCGGTCGCCCGGTACCGCGTCGATGTCGAAACCGGGGCCCCGGTCCCGTACGGACACGAACACCGTCTGCCCCTCCACCTCCGCGTACACCTGTACGGGGCCGCCCTCGCCACCGTACTTGGCGGCGTTGACCATCGCCTCGCGCGCGGCCTGGATCTGTGCGGCCAGCCGCTCGTCGAGCGGGCAGTCACCGACGACCACGACCTCGATCGGGACGCCGTGGTGGTCCTCCACCTCGGCGGCGGTCTTCTTCACCGCCTCCGCGAGGGTGGCCGGCTCCTCCGCCTCGTCCTTCCCGGTGCCCTCCGGCTTGTAGAGCCAGTTCCGCAGTTCGCGTTCCTGCGCCCGGGCGAGGCGGCGCACTTCGGAGACGTCCTCCGCGTTGCGCTGGATCAGGGTGAGCGTGTGCAGCACCGAGTCGTGCACGTGGGCGGCGACCTCGGCGCGCTCCTGGGCGCGGATGCGCATCAGCCGTTCCTCGGACAGGTCCTGGGTCATCCGGATCAGCCAGGGGCCGGCGAGCAGCGCCACGCCGACGAGGACGGCGAGGGTGGCGGTGAGGACGTTGCCGAGCTGTGCGGCGGAGCCCCGTACGACGATGAAGACGGTCAGGCCCACCCCGACCAGGGCGACGCCGGCCAGGGCCCGCGCGACCTGGAAGAGGCGTCCGTGCCGTCCGGCGGCCGTGGACCAGTGGGCCCGGCGGGCGTTGTCGGCCTGCCGCCACACGAGCACGACCCCGGCTCCGACCAGCAGCGTCGGCCACACGTACCGGCCGGACGCGCCGCCCATCTGGACCTTGGAGATGAAGATGCCCGCACCGATGAACAGGGCGATCAGCGCGGTGATCTGCCCGCGGTCGGGTTTGCGCAGCCGGCGGGTGCCGTCGGGGAGGGTCTCGAAGAAGGAGCGGTGTCCGGTCCGGCCGCCGACGCCGAGCGGCACGAAGACCCAGAACGCGGCGTACAGCAGCACGCCCAGCCCGTCGCCCCACATGAACAGCAGGAGGAACGCCAGGCGGACCCAGCCCACCGGCAGCCCGAGGTGCCCGGCGAGACCGCGCGCCACACCGCCGAGCATCCGGCCGTCGGCGCTGCGATAGAGCTTGCGCTGCGGCACCTCGTCGGCGTCCGGTGCGTGCGGGGTACGGGGAGCGGCGGCTACGGGCATGTCACCAAGGGTCACACGCCCGGCGGGGGCCGGTCATCAGGGCATCCCCCCACTTGTACCGGGGGGATATCAGGGTTGCACCAGGGTAGGGCCGGATGCCGGTCGCTCCGGCGGGCCGTCACCATGGACCCATGACCGAAGTACACGACGCCCCGCCGGCCGAGCCCGGGGCCCCGCGGGCCGCCGACGCCCGGCCGCCCCTGCGCCGCAGCAAGCGCGACAAGGTCCTCGCGGGCGTGTGCGGCGGTCTCGGCCGGTACTTCGACCTGGATCCGGTGGTCTTCCGGATCGTCCTCGGTGTCCTCGCGGTCACCGGCGGCGTCGGTCTGATCTTCTACGGCTTCGCGTGGCTGCTGCTCCCCCTGGAGGGCGAGGAGGACAGCGAGGCGAAGAAGCTGCTGACCGGCCGGGTCGAGGGGGCCACGCTGGCGGCGGTGTTCGCCGCGCTGGTGGGCTGCGCGCTGTTCCTGTCGATGCTGGACAACGGCGGGCTGGCGGCCTTCTCGGTACTGGTCGTCCTGGCGCTGGGCGGGGCCTCGTACTGGTCGCAGCGCAACCGGCACACCTACCGGCCCGAGGCGCAGGCGGCGCCCGATCCGGCCGGTGGCGCCCCGCGCGCCGCGCACTCCCCCGCCCCGCCGGAGACGCAGGCGCCGCCCACCCCCGGCGGCCCCTCCTGGTGGCGGGACCCGCTGGTCAAGGACGGTACGACGGGTCCGGTCGGCGGGACGGGATACCTGTGGGGGCCCGACGACGCGGCGGATCCGGTGGTGACCGGCGGCACCCCGGCGGCGGCCGCGAAGGCTCCCGTCGCCCCGGCCCGCCCGCGCGGCGGCATCGGCGGCCGGGTGTTCGTGCTGGCGCTGCTGGCCGGGATCGCGGGGACCGCGGCGGTCTGGGAGGGCAACCCGCTCGGTGAGGCCCTGCAGACCGGGCTGGCCGCCGCGCTGATCGTCTTCGGCCTGGGCCTCGCGGTCAGCTCCCTGCTGGGGCGTACCGGGTTCGGCACGATCGTGCTGGCCCTGTTCACCGCGTGCCTGCTCGCTGGCGCGGCCGCACTGCCCCGGCAGATCGGCACGGACTGGCGGGAGGTCGAATGGCGTCCGGCCGCGGTGGCCGACGTGAGGCCCGTGTACGAGGCGCGCACCGGGCTCGCCACGCTGGACCTGAGCCGGCTGGACGTCCCGAAGGGCACCACCGTGGCCGTCGAGGCGTCCATCGAGGCGGGCCGGCTCAAGGTGGTCCTGCCGCGGGAGGTCACCGCGCTGGCCGATGTCACCATCCATCGGATGGGCGACGTACAGATGCCCGGGGACCGCGCGGACCGGATCGAGCGGATCGGCGGGCAGAACCGTACGGAGACCCTCGCGCCGGCGGCCGGCACCGAGGCCGGCGGGACGATCGAGCTGCACCTCGGTGCGGACTTCGGACAGGTGGAGGTGGCCCGTGCGGCGTCATGAGTTCCAGCCGGGACGGCTGATCGCGGGACTGGTGCTGGTGGTGGCGGGCGGGCTCTACCTGGTGGAGAGCACCGGCGGGGCGGACCTGCCCTGGTTCGCGGTCCTCCCGATCACCGTGGGCGGGCTCACCCTCGCCGCGCTGGTCGGGCTGGTGACCTACGCCGTACGCCGGGACAGGCGCGAGCGGATCACCGAGTCCAGCGACAGGTAGGGCGCCCCGGCGAGGATCAGCGGGGTCCACGCCACCATGTAGATCAGGTCGTTGCCGTAGTAGTACGGGGTCACCGCCCACGACACCGTGAGCCACAGGCTGAGCGCGATCAGCGCCCCGCCGACGGCCGCGACACGGGTCAGCAGGCCGGCCAGGGTCCCGAGGCCGACCAGGATCTCCCCGGTGGCCAGGGCGACGGCGAAACCGACGGGCGAGTGGAGCGACATGTCCACCAGGGCGGGGATCGCGGAGGTGTCGCGCACCCCGCGCATCATGTCGCCGATGGAGCCGTCTCCGGAGGCGGAGAGGAACGCCGGGTCGGTCAGTTTGTCGATCCCCGCGTACACGAAGGTCACGCCGAGGAAGAGCCGCAGGGGCAGCAGCGCGTGCCGGGAGGCCAGCTCACGCAGCCCCACGACGTCGCGGGGGGCGTCGGTTTCAAGAACATCGGTTCGGTTCACGGGACATGTGTACCCCGATCACTCGGCAACATCGATGGTGCAGCGGTTGGATTCCACCCCTGCGGCCGTGACCACCTGGATCTCCACGCGCCCCGGCTCGACCTCCGCCGGGACCGGTACGGTCAGTACGGCGTCGGAAGGATTGGTGAATCCGCCCGCCACCGGGACCAGCGGCACGTGCACGTGGACCGCCCCGATCCGTACGACCAGACGGGCCAGCATCTCCGGCGTCTGCGCCCCCGGCGGCACGAATCCCACGCCCCGGATCTCGATGTCGTCCCCGGGGCGGACGGCCGCGTCCAGATCCCCGGGCTCCCGTCTGCGCACCACCGACAGCACCAGCGGACGGCTGCCCTCCGCGTACTTCGCCGCCAGGTACACGGCGGCCGACAGGGCCACCAGCAGGGCCAGGGCCCAGGGCAGCTGCGGCAGCCGGTCGGGGAAGCGCGCCAGCGAGGCCGCCGCGTAGGCGAGCACCACCGTCGAGACGAGCACGTACTGCGCGTCCGGGAAGCTCCCGCGGCCCGCGTCGTCCGTCAGGAGGTCCGCCCCGCGCGGCCGGTCGGCCGGCAGCTTCTGCAGCCGCTGGCCCATGATCCGTACGCAGACCACCCGGCGCACCAGCACCGCCACGGCCGAGGTCAGCGAGACCACCGCCAGCAGCGGCAGGGCCCGGTCCAGCGCCAGCCCCGCGTAGAGTGCCTGCCGCTCGGGGCCGGGCGCCGAGGCGGCCAGCCGCAGCGCGGGCAGCAGCGTGGCGAAGGCCGTCAGCACCACCCAGGCACTGGGCACCGCCTTCGAGGTGGACAGCCGGTTGTCCTCACCGACCAGCGGCGCCAGCAGGCCGCCGCGTACGGACTGGGCGCGGGCCGCGACCGTGAGCAGTCCGGCCAGCACCAGGGCCGCCAGCAGCCCGGCGGTGCGCGCCGTGGACCAGCCGGTGCCGAGCGCGGCGGCGACCTGGACCAGCAGCAGGACCCCGGCGGCGATCCAGACGGCGAGGACGGCCCGCCGGGAGAACAGGTACAGCCAGGAGTTCCCGGCTTCCCGGCCCCGGTCGGCGACGGTACGGGCCGACAGGGTCAGCTCGTCGGAGACCCACTGGCGGGAGGCGCCGAGCGAGTGGGCCACGGCGGCCGGCACGCCCTGCCCGGAGGCGAACTCGTCGCGCTTCTCCACGAACGCCGTGACCGCGCGGCGGTGGCCTTCGCGGGCGCACTCGTCGCAGGCGCAGGCGCTGGTATGGGTACCTCGGGACATCTCTTGGACAGCCACGTACGTGCCGCCTCTCTGAACTACGGGGCAATGCCAGCGAATTGTGCACCACTGCGGCAGTGCTCCGGATTGCGCACGATGTCAGAGCAGGTGATTAACGGTTCATGATGTTGACGCCACCAGCTCTCTGAGTGGCTGGTAGCTCACCCAGGCGGCCAGATCGGACCCGAACCGCCCCCGGGTCAGCACCGCGGCGCGGTGGTCGATGGGCACCGGTTTCCCGGCGGCCCGGGCGATCAGCTGCACCTGTGCGGCCCGTTCCGCCTCGATGAACCACCAGACCGCGGCGTCCACCGAGTCCCCTACCGTCAGCAGCCCGCGGTTGCGCAGGACCAGCGCCTTGTACGGGCCGAGCGCGAGCGCGGTCCGCTCCGGCTCGCCGGCCCCGTAGTACTCGTCGAGGAGCGCGTGGTCCTCGTAGAAGGCACAGGCCTCCTCGGTGATCGGGGCCAGCAGCTCGCCCAGGGCCGCGAGGGCCCGGCCGTACGGGCCCTGCGCGCGGACCACGGCGACCACCTCGGGCCGCCTTCGGTGGACCGCCGCGTGCACGGCGAAGGCCAGCTCGTTGACGCGGCGCCCGCCCCGGACGACCCGCCCGTTCCCGTCGACCAGCAGCAGGTCGCCGGCGGTGAGCGCGGTGAAGGCCCGGCCGAAGGGGTTCACCCAGTAGCAGTCCTCGAACTCCGGGTCCCGTGCGGTGATCTGCCCCGCCACCCCGTCCCCGTACCCGAGGCGCCCGAGGAGCCGCAGCGCCTCGGCGAGCCGCTCCTTGCGGTGGGCGCGCGCCGCGTCGACGGTGTCGTGCACCGGCGGCATCTCGAAGGCGAGCCCCTCGACGGGCACGGGTTCGGGCTGGTCCGGCATGGGTGCTCCTTCGAACGGCTCGGTTCGCCGCGCAAGGTACCCGGGGGCCCGCCAAGTGGCCAGAGGAACGGCGAAGCCGCCGCCCGCTGGTGCGGGACGGCGGCTTCACGGCGATCCGGGTGGGGACTACTCCCACTCGATGGTGCCCGGGGGCTTGCTCGTGCAGTCGAGGACCACCCGGTTCACCTCCGGCACCTCGTTGGTGATGCGGGTCGAGATCCGGGCGAGGACCTCGTACGGCATGCGCGTCCAGTCCGCGGTCATCGCGTCCTCGGAGGAGACGGGGCGCAGCACGATCGGGTGGCCGTAGGTGCGGCCGTCGCCCTGGACGCCGACACTGCGGACGTCCGCGAGCAGCACGACCGGGCACTGCCAGATCTCACGGTCGAGACCGGCCGCGGTCAGCTCGTGGCGGGCGATCGCGTCGGCCTCGCGGAGCAGGTCCAGGCGCTCCTTGGTGACCTCGCCGACGATGCGGATGCCGAGGCCGGGGCCGGGGAAGGGCTGGCGCTGGACGATCTCCTCGGGCAGGCCGAGTTCCTGGCCGACCATCCGGACCTCGTCCTTGAACAGCTGGCGCAGCGGCTCGACGAGCTCGAACTCGATGTCGTCGGGGAGCCCGCCCACGTTGTGGTGGGACTTGATGTTGGCGGTGCCGGTGCCGCCGCCGGACTCGACGACGTCGGGGTACAGGGTGCCCTGCACGAGGAAGGCGACCGCGGGGCCGTCCTCCTGGAGGATCTCCAGCTGGGCCTGCTCGAAGACGCGGATGAACTCGCGGCCGATGATCTTGCGCTTGGTCTCCGGGTCGGAGACGCCGGCCAGCGCGGTCAGGAAGCGCTCCTGCGCGTCGACGACCTTCAGCTGCACGCCGGTCGCGGCGACGAAGTCCTTCTCGACCTGCTCGGTCTCGCCCTTGCGCATCAGGCCGTGGTCGACGTAGACGCAGGTCAGCTGGGAGCCGATGGCCTTCTGCACGAGGGCCGCGGCGACCGCGGAGTCCACGCCGCCGGAGAGGCCGCAGATGGCGCGCTTGTCGCCGACCTGCTCGCGGATCGCCGCGATCTGCTCCTCGACGATGTTGCCGGTGGTCCAGGTGGGGGCGAGGCCGGCGCCGCGGTAGAGGAAGTGCTCCAGGATCTGCTGGCCGTGCGTGGAGTGCATCACCTCGGGGTGGTACTGCACGCCGTACAGCTTCTTCTCGTCGTTCTCGAAGGCGGCGACCGGGACGACGTTCGTCGACGCGGTGACGGTGAAGCCCTCGGGGGCGGCGGAGCAGGCGTCGCCGTGGGACATCCACACGGACTGGTTCTCGGGGGTGCCCTCGAAGAGGGTGGAGCCGGCCTTGGAGACGGCCAGCGGGGTGCGGCCGTACTCACGGGCGCCGGTGTTGTCCACCTGGCCACCGAGGGTGACCGCCATCAGCTGGAAGCCGTAGCACATGCCGAAGACGGGGACGCCGGCCTCGAAGATCGCGCGGTCGAGCTGGGGGGCACCCTCCTCGTACACGGAGGACGGACCGCCGGAGAGGATGATCGCCTTGGGGTTCTTGGCCAGCATCTCGTCGACGGGCATCGAGCTCGGCACGATCTCGCTGTAGACCCGTGCCTCGCGGACGCGGCGGGCGATGAGCTGGGCGTACTGGGCGCCGAAGTCGACGACGAGAACCGTGTCCGGGGCGCTGTCGTGGGCGGCGGAGGGTGCTTCTGGCACGGGGCGGCCTTCCGGCGGAAGAGGTGGCTGTTTTGTCGATTCTAACGGGGGACGCCAGGCCCCTTTCGTCTCACCATCCGAATCGGCTTGGCCCCGGGGCCGGGGGAAGGCAATAATCCCTTCCATGCGCAAGCAGCTGAGCTTCCTCTTTACCTATGGCACCGGTCGGTCCGGTCGCCATGGGTCCTCGTGATGCTCGCTTGAGCCACTGACTTCCCGAAGCGCCCCGGTCCGACAGGACCGGGGCGCTTCGCGTTTCCGCTCCTGTCGGCACAGACCACCAGGAGAGACCATGACCACGATCACCACCACCCCCGAGCAGCTGATCGCCGACTCCCGCACGCGCATCGACGCACTCGACGACCGGATCATCGGCCTGATCCAGGAGCGGATGGCGGTCTCGACCGTCATCCAGGACGCCCGGATCGCTTCGGGCGGGCGCCGGGTGCACCTGTCGCGCGAGATGGAGGTGCTCTCCCACTGGAGCGATGCGCTCGGGAAGCCCGGTACCGCCCTCGCCATGACCCTGCTGGAGCTGTGCCGGGGGCGCGTGTGACGGCTGTTCGTCACCCGTCCGGACCGTGACCGGCCCCGGGGCCCTTCGTTGGTGAGGGTGTCCGCGACAGCCAGCCGCGGGACCGCAACACCACGCGTGGATCCGCTGGAGCGATGAGACGCACGCCCCGTGGAGCGTGCGTCGTGGGACCTCGCTCCTTCGCGTGACCGGACGGCAGGGGACAGCAGCCCGGTCACCCCGTAGAGGACGACCGGCCCAGGGGACGCCCCGGGCCGGTCGTTCTGCGTTCTCGCGCGTACGCCGTTACGCGTGCCCGCCCGCCTTGCGGCGGAACGCCACGAACAGCCCGCCGCCGACCGCCAGGAGCACGGCGCCGCCGAGCGCGATCGCCTGGGCGGAGCTGCCGGTGGAGGCGAGGCCGCCGCCCGCCGTGACGCCCGTACCGGTGGCCGAAGCGCTCGGCGTCGCGGTCGCAGTGGGCGTCGCGGAACCGGTCGGGGCCGGGGAGCCCGTGGTGGTGGCGGTCGGGGTCGGGGACGGTCCGGTGCCCTTCGCGTTGATCACGAGAGCCGCCGTGTCGTTGGCGTGGTTCGGGTCCCAGCGCTGGCCCGTGGTGCCCTGCGGCGTCCCCCGGCCGACCGTGATCGAGCCCTTGGCGTCCGCCACGACCTTCTCGATCTTCAGCTGGAACGGGTAGGCGAACGCCTCCCGTTCCCCGACGACGTGGCCGGTGGAGCAGAAGTAGCGCGGCGCGCCCAGGGCCTGCTCGCGGTCACGGCCGTCCGCGTCGACCCCCCTGCAGCCGGCCGGGACCCTGGTGACCCTCGTACCCGCCGGGATCACGATGTCGGTCCGGGCCACGTCCTCACCGGAACGCAGGTGGGCGACCCACGCGGGACCGTTGTTGCGGAAGCCGAAGTCGGCGTCGACCGTGTCGCCGGCCTTGCCGCCCAGTGACACGCCCGTGGCCACCAGGTCGGCGGTGTTCCTCGTCGTGAAGTCGAACTCCTGGATGTTGTTCCTGGGGTCGAGGTCGTTCGCCTGCGGGGCGGCGGACCGGGCCGAGGCCTTGGGGGCCTGCTTCGCCGCGGCCAGCCTGTTGCCGCCGGCCCGCTTGTCGGCGCTCGCGGGCGCGCGGTTCTTCGCCGCCTTCGGTGCCTTCGGCTGGTCGCCTGCCGCGTACACCGCGTAGGTCAGGCCGTCCATGAAGGCGTGCGGGGCGGCCTTGAGCGTCAGCGGTCCGTCCACGCCGTAGAGCGCGCCCGGCTCGTACTCGCCTTCCAGCAGGCACTGCACCGTGCTCCAGCCCGAGGGCCGGCCCGCGGTGGCGTCCTCGGAGTAGGAGCAGTTGTCGTACTGTTCGAGCAGGTCGATGCCGTGCGTGGTGCGCATTTCGAGCACCACGCCGTCGACGGGGTCCGTGCCCTCGTTGGCGAAGACGATCGACAGGTTCTGCTCGTCGCCCGGCTTCAGGTCCGCCTTCAGCCTCGCCCGCTCCAGGACCAGGTCGGGGCCGCCGACGCGCACCTTGGTGGTGGCGGCCTTGAAGGTGGCGCCGTCCGCCGTGCCGGTGAGCGTCAGGTCCGCGGTCGCACCGGCCTTGCTGTCCTTGGCCGCGCTGACGTCCAGCTTCACGACGGTGCTCTCGCCCGTCCACAGCGCCCAGCGGTTGCAGGTCACGGCCGTGGCCGTGAGCTTGCAGTCCGTCTCCCGGCCCTTGGCGAGCGCCACGTCGGCGACGCCCTTGAGGGCGCTCAGGTCGATCGTGAAGGTGCTCTGCCGGTCGAACGTCCTGGCCGAGTCGTTGACGACCCGGAACTCCACCGAGGTCTTCTGCGGCTCACCGCTCTGCCCGGGGTGCGGGCGCAGACCGATCCCGGCCGGTCCGGCCAGGGTGAGGACGGGGTCCGCGGCGTGTGCGGGAGTGATGGCCGGCCCCAGGGCCACGAGGGCGCCGGCAGCCAGCAGCGAGATGCGCTTTCTCATGCAGCCGTTGACTGCCGAACGTCAGTCGCAGTTGCACACTTCACTGTGTGATCGACACCACAGCCCGGCACCGCGGATTCCGGTACAACCATCAAGGCTGAACATCTGTCACGTATGTACCGCGGTGGGTACCGCGCTCGGAGGGGGAGCGCGGTACCCACCGCTGTCATCCGGCCGGTTCCGGATCCCGTGGGGGGACTTCGGGGACCGCCAGGAAGGGCAGCCGCAGCGCGCCGAACGCGTCCTTCGGGACGGCCGCGCGGACCGGCTCCACCGCGTCCAGGCGGACATACACGCCCCCCTGCTCGGGCCGCGGGTCGCGCTCACCGTTGTTCGGCCAGTACGACATCGCCCGTTCCGCTTGCGCGGTGATCGTCAGCGACGGGTTCACCCCGAGGTTCGCGGATACGGCCGAACCGTCCACCACCGAGATGCCCGGGTGCCCGTAGAGCCGGTGGTACGGGTCCACCACGCCCTCTTCCGGCGAGGCACCGATCGGGCAGCCGCCCAGGAAGTGCGCGGTCAGCGGGGTCCCCATCAGCTCGCCGACGTTGCTGCCCGGGAAGCCGTTGATCTCCTCGGCCAGCAGGGTCGCCGCCTGCGTGGCCTCCGCGATCTGGACCGGGTTCGGGGCACCGTGGCCCTGTCGGGCCGTGAGCAGGCCCTTCCCGATCCCGCCGGGCCTGCGGTACGTGGTGAGCGAGTTGTCCAGCGACTGCATGACCAGGCCGATGATGGTCCGCTCCGACCAGCGCCGGTTGGACAGCGAGCGGACGAACTGCAGCGGGTGCCTGGCGCTCCGCGCGAACCAGGCACGCACCCGGTGGGCGCTGTACGGCACCTGCAGGACGGTCATGAACCCCATGGCGTTGGAGCCCTTGCCGTAGCGGACCGGCTCGATGTGCGTGTCGGCGTTGGGGTGCACCGAGGAGGTGATCGCCACGCCCCGGGTGAAGTCGGCCCGGCGGTCGCCCCCGTGCAGTCTGCGGTAGCGGCGGTCGTCGGTCTGGGCGCCGATGATGCCCTCCGAGTTGGTCCGGGTCAGGTCGCCGAGGCGCGGCGAGATCCCGGGCAGCTCGCCGCGGTCCTTCATCGTGTGCAGCAGGGTCTGGGTGCCGTACGTGCCCGCCGCGACGACGACGTACCGGGCGCGCAGGACCTTCGCCCGGCCGCGCCGGCGGCCGTCGGTGGGGACGGTGCGGACGCGGTAGCCGCCCTCGGGGTGGTCGGAGAGCGCGGTGACGGTGGTCATCGGGTGGATGACGGCTCCGGCGCGCTCGGCGAGGTGCAGGTAGTTCTCGTTCAGGGTGTTCTTCGCGCCGTGCCGGCAGCCGGTCATGCACTCGCCGCATTCGGTGCAGGCCTTGCGGGCGGGGCCGGCGCCGCCGAAGTACGGGTCGGGGACCTCGTCCCCCGCCCGGACCTTCGCCTGGCCCTGGCCGTCGTCGCCGTCACCGAAGAAGACGCCGACCGGGGCCATGTGGAAGGAGTCCCCGACGCCCATCTTCTCGGCGGCCGCCTTGAGGTGGACGTCGGAGGGGGTCATGGTCGGGTTGAGGCGCACCCCGAGCATGCGTTTGGCCTGCTCGTAGTAGGGGGCGAGCTCGCCCTGCCAGTCGGTGATGGAGGCCCACTGCCGGTCCTCGAAGAAGGCGGCGGGCGGCACGTACAGCGTGTTGGCGTAGTTGAGCGAGCCGCCGCCGACCCCGGCTCCCGCGAGCACCATCACGTTGCCGAGCAGGTGGATCCGCTGGATCCCGTAGAGCCCGAGGGCCGGGGCCCACAGGTAGTTCCGCAGGTCCCAGCTGTTCTTCGGCAGGCTCTCGCGGGTGAAGCGGCGGCCGGCCTCCAGGACGCCCACCCGGTAGCCCTTCTCGGTCAGGCGCAGCGCCGAGACCGATCCGCCGAAGCCCGATCCGATGACGATGACGTCGTAGTCGTACGACTCAGACACGGTGCTGCCCCTTAGCGGAGTCGGAGGGCCTTCATGACCTTGAGGCTGCGGGTCATGAACGCCGCGTACTTCTCGTCGTCCATGCCCAGCGAGGGCGCCATCGGGAGCAGCCGCTGGTGGGCGACGGTCTGGGCCTCGGTGTACTTGAGGATGCCCTCGGAGCCGTGGCGGCGGCCGAGGCCGGAGTCCTTCATGCCGCCCATGGGTGCCTGGGCGCTGCCGTAGGCGGGGGCGTAGCCCTCGTTGATGTTGACGGTGCCGGTGCGCAGGCGGGCCGCGACGGCGTGGCCGCGGCGCGAGTCCTTGGTCCAGACGCTGGAGTTCAGGCCGTAGGCGGTGGCGTTGGCCTCGGCGATCGCCTGGTCCTCGTCGGTGAAGCGGTAGATCGAGACGACGGGGCCGAAGGTCTCCTCGCCGCACACCGCCATGGGTGCCTCGACGCCGTCGAGGATGGTGGGCTCGTAGAAGAGCGGACCGATGTCGGGGCGGGCGGTGCCGCCGGCCACGAGGGTGGCGCCCTTGGCCACGGCCTCGTCCACGTGCCGCTGTACGGTCTCCAGCTGGCGCTCGCCGACCAGGGAGCCCATGTCGGCGCCGTACGCGAGGGAGGCGCCGAGCCGCATGGCCTTCGTACGGGCGGCGAACCGCTCGACGAAGGCGTCGGCGATCGAGGCGTGGACGTAGAGCCGCTCGATGGAGATGCAGAGCTGCCCGGCGGAGGAGAAGCAGGCGCGGACGGCGCCCGCGGCGGCCTTCTCGATGTCGGCGTCGTGCAGGACGAGCATGGCGTTCTTGCCGCCGAGTTCGAGGGTGACCCCGACGAGGCGGTCGGCGGCGCCCCGGGCGACCTCGCGGCCGGTACGGGTGGATCCGGTGAAGGAGACGTAGTCCGCGTGCCGCACCACCTCGGGGCCGACGACGGGGCCCTCGCCGAGCACGATCTGGAAGACCTCGGCGGGCAGTCCGGCCTCGATCAGCAGGTCGCGGGCCCACAGGGCGGTCAGCGCGGTCTCGGTGTCGGGCTTCATGACGAGCGCGTTGCCCGCCACGAAGGCGGGCAGGGCGTCGCCGACCGACAGTTCGAGCGGGTAGTTCCAGGGGGCGATCTGGCCGACGACCCCGCGCGGCTGGCGCAGCTCGGTGACCTTGGTGAGGGTGGGCATGGCGCCGGTGTGGCCCTTGGGGCGCAGGTAGCCGGGGGCCTTGCGGCCGTAGTGGCGGGCCGAGACGGCGACGGCCTGGACCTCCTCGTGCGCGTGCAGGCGGGCCTTGCCGGTCTCCAGCTGGATCAGGTCGAGGACCTCGGCCTGCCGGTCGAGGACCAGGTCGTGGAAGCGCAGCAGGACCGCCGCCCGCTTGGCGACGGGGACCGCGGCCCAGGCGGGCTGGGCGGCGCGGGCCCGGTCGAAGGCCTCGGCCACGTCCTCGGGGGTGGCCTCCGGGAGCTCCGCCAGCCGGTCCCCGGTGAAGGGGGTGTGGTTGGCGGTGCGGCCGGATCCGATCACTCCGCGGGTCAGCCGGGCGACCAGGTCGGGGGTCACCACGTCGGCCGCGGTGCGGGCACCGGCCGGGGCCGCGGCGACCGGGTTGGTGGGCTGCGGTGCGGTGCGGAGGGGGGCTTCGGAGGCCTGCGAGTCCGTCATGCCGGTGAGCGTATTGCGCCGGACAGCCTTTGGGTACCCGCCGGTAACCGGATTTTGCCTTTTCCGCCAGTGATCGCTGGCAGGATGCCCGGATCGGTGCCGATCAGGGCTTCTTGGCGGGCGGCTCCCAACCGCTGAGCACGACGTCGAACTGCTGGCGGGTCTTGTCCCAGTCGGCGACCGGGCCCGCCATGTAGATCGCGTACTCCGTCTCGTCCGCGGCGACGTACATCTGTTCCCTGGCCCGGCGCGGGCCGGGGTGGCTCTGCTTCTCCGTCCAGCTGAAGTCCCACAGCGCACCCCGGGTGCTGCCGCGGAAGGTGTTCTGGTTCAGCTGGTGCTTCTTGTAGTCCGTCCGCTTCGCCACCTGCGCCTCCAGGTCCAGCAGGTGCGTGTACGGGTCCTTGTAGTCCGGGCTGGGGTCGGCCGCGATCCGGATGAGGTGCTTGCCGTCGTCCGGGGTGTAGTCGATCTGGTCACCGTTCGCCTGGCGCTTCCAGCCCTCCGGAACGAACAGGGTGAAGCCCACGATCGGATCGACGACCCTGGTGTAGCCGGCCGGCGGGGTCGCCGCCTGCGGCTTCCCGTCGTCGCCCGACGGTCCGCCGGTCGAACTGGCGACCTTGTCCGGGTCGCCCTCCTTGCCCTGGTCCCCGGTGTACTTGAGCACCCCGAACACCCCGCCGCCGCCGAGCAGCGCCGCCACCAGGGCCACGACCACGGCGCGCCCGCCCCAGCCCCGGGCCGGGTCGGGCGGGGAAGCGGGTGTCGCCACCGTCGCCGTCGTGGGCGGGCGGGTGGGGGGCTCCGGCAGCGCGGTCGTCCGCCCGGCCTCGCCCTGATGCGTCGGCGTCCCGGCCGGCTCCTGCGCCGGGGCCAGCTCCTCCGGGGTCACCGCACGCGTGGGCACGTACGCCTGCGCGGACTTCGGCTCCCGGCCCTCCATCGCCTCCAGCAGCATCCGCTCGGCCTCCTCGGCCGAGGGGCGCTCCGTCGGATCCTTGCGCAGCAGCGAAGTGATCACCGGACCCAGCACCCCGGCCTGGCGCAGTGCCGGAGGCTCGTCGTTGACCACGGCCTGCAGGCTGGAGATGGGCGACGTACGGCGGAACGGAGAGCGCGCCTCCACCGCCGTGTAGAGCGTGGCGCCCAGCGACCACAGGTCGGAGGACGGGTCGGGGACGCCACCGGTGACCCGCTCGGGGGCCAGGTAGTCGATCGAGCCGACGATCTCACCGGTACGCGTGATGGACGAGTCGCCCTCGATCGCGGCGATCCCGAAGTCCGTGAGCAGCACCCGGCCGTCCTTGGCGAGCAGCACGTTGCCCGGCTTCACGTCACGGTGCAGTACGCCGACCGCGTGCGCGGCGCGCAGCGCGCCCAGCACGTGCAGGCCGATCCGGGCCGCCTCGCGGGGCTCGATCCGCCCGGCCGCCTTGGCCGCGTCCGCGAGGGAGGGCCCGTCGATGTACTCCATGACGATCCACGGCCGGTCGTCGTGCTCCAGGACGTCGTGGACGGTGACGACCGCCGGGTGCTGGATCCTGGCCGCGGCCCGGGCCTCCTTCTGCGTCCGGGCGTGCATGACGTCCCGGTCGGCCTGGGCGACGTACAGACCCGCCGTCAGTTCCTTGACGGCGACGGTCCTGTGGAGCAGTTCATCATGCGCACGCCACACCTTGCCCATGCCGCCCCGGCCGATCGGCTCGACGAGCCGGTACCGGCCCGCCAGCACGGCGCCCCCACCTGTCTGCTGTTCCACGAAATCCCGCCGCTCTCTGCACTTCAGGCCAGATTACGGAGCCCGGAGGGGCTGCCGGAACCGCCCGGGCGCCGAAAGACGGCACTGTGACGCAATCGCCGTACTGATCGGTCGTCAGTATCCGCTCAACCACCCGCCTTGTAACTCGCCGTGGCCTTCTCGAAGACCTCGGTGACCTTGGACTGCTCGTCCTCCGGACCGGTGACCAGGACGACGTGGTAGCTGCCGCCCAGTGCCACGACGAAGTTGCGGGCGAAGACGTTGCGGCCCGTCCCGTCGATCCACGTGTACCGGCCCGTCGCGCGCAGTTGCTGGCCCACCTTGGTGGTCTTCACGTCGCCGACGGTCGACCAGGTGGACGTCCGGTAGGGGGTCAGTTCCGGCTCCTTGTCCTTCTGGTAGGCCGCCGGATCCGGATTGCCCGAGACCTTGTCACGGCCGGGGACGACGGTCAGCACGAACTGCCCGTCGGTGTACCGGACCTGACCGGACTCATTGATTCCGCGGCGCTCCCAGCCATCGGGCACGACGATCTCGAAGTGCTCCGGGTCCTGCTGGGTGGTGTAACCGGCCGGGGCGGGGGCCGGGGCGGCCGGGGACCCGGCGGGCGCCGTGGTCTGCGGAGCGGGCGTGGACTCGGGCGCGCCCGAAGGAACCCGGGAGGGGCTCGGCTTCGCCGGCGCCTGCGCGGTAGCGCCCTGCGAAGCGCCCGCGGGTTCCTGGTCGGCGGCCCGGGGCAGGAACAGCATCGCGTACGCCACCCCGCCGGCGAGCAGGACCAGGATCCCGACGAGCAGGGTCCGCCCGAGGGCGCGCGGCTTCCGGGGGCCCGCGGGATTGCGGTGGCGCCCGTGCACCTCACCGCGGCGGCGTACGACCGGCAGCCGCGCCGGATCCGGCTCCGGCATCGGAAGCGCCCCGAACCCGGCGTCCGGCTCGGGCGCGGACCGTACGAGCGACCGCAGCCAGCCGCGGAGTTCCTCGAAGTCGGGCCGCTCGGTGGGGTCCTGGCGCAGCAGCGACTCCACGACCGGGCGGAGCGCGCCGCACTCCTCGGCGAAGGCGGGCGGCTCCGCGCAGACCATCTCGACCAGCTCGGCGACGCTGTCCTCCGGGTACGGGGCGTGCCCCTGCACCGCGCGGTAGAGCAGCGCGCCGAGCGCCCAGAGGTCGGTGGCGGGCCCGACGGGGGCCGCGAGCTGCCAGTGCCCGTGCACGGGGCCGGCCTGCTCGGGGGCCCACCGCTCGGTGACGGCTCCGACGACGGCCATCCGGGTCTGCCGCGCGCGCTCGGCGTCCAGGCCGCTCCGCGGGCCGGACCAGCCGTCGCCGGTGGCCCGCGGCGGGCCGGGGGCGTGCGTGGCGGGGGCCTCGGCCTGGCGGTAGCCCTGGGGAAGGGCGAGTCGGGCCGGCAGGGCGGGGCGCTCGGGCGGTGCCTGCGCTGCCCGCTCCGGCTCCGGACCCGGCTCCGGACCCGGCTCCGGACCCGGCCGCGGCACGGGGGCGGGCACGGGGTCGGGCGCCGGGTCGGGTTCCGGTTCCGGGGCCGGCGCGGGGAGCTCCGCCCGCCGGGGGGTCGCCCCGTGCCAGGGGGTGGCGGCTTCCGGGCCTCCGTACGGGTACGAGTACCCCTGCGGGAGGGTCGATCCCTCGGGGCGGTGCTCCGGCGGCGCACCGGCCTCGATCTCGGCGGCCTGCCCGGCCCGGCGCTCCTCGATCACCCGGGCGGCGGCCGCCCGCGCCCCGGCCCGGTAGGCGGCGACGACCCCGGCCCGCGCGGCGGCCTGGAGTTCGGGACGGTCCTGCGGGCGACCGGGGGTGATGTGGTCGGTGTAACGGGGCCCGGTGTCGTATCCGGGGGCCACGAGCGGCGCGTACGCCACGTCCGGCGGGCCGGCGACGGCGGGATCCGGTCCCTGGTCTCCCGGCTCCGGGTCCCGAGCCGGGAGCTGGGGCTGAGCCGGGGCACGGGCCGGACCGGGGGCGGGGACCACGGGAAGGACCGGGGCGGCGGGAGCGCCCGGGGCGGCCGCGGTACCCCACCCCGCTCCTGCTCCGCCGGTGTCCTCCGCGTCCGGGACGGGGTCGTACCCGCACAGGGCCTCCTCCGCCGCACCGGCCGCGAGGCCCGTCAGCACGACACGGCCGTCCTCGCACACCAGCACCGTCCGGACGGTGATGTTGCGGTGCGTCCAGCCGTGCGCGTGCAGCACCCGCAGCGCGGTCAGCACGTCCGACGCCACCTCGGCGGCCCGGTAGGGGCTCAGCGGTTCATCGGCAATCAGCGCGGCCAGCGGCCGGGCCGGGACCAGTTCGCTCACTATCCACAGCGACTCGCCCTCGGCGAACACGTCGAAGACCTGGTCCAGCCGCGGATGGTCCGGAATCGAGGCCGCGGCCTGCGCCGCCTCGATGGCGCGGCGCACGGCCGGCAGGTCGGCGGACGTGCGGCGCGCGGCCGGGACGGCCCGCGGCCCGTCCAGCAGCTCCGCGTCCACGACTTCCGGTAACGGCACCTGCCGTACCAGGACTTCCTGCCCGCTGCGCGTGTCGAAGGCGCGGGTCTCCGTCAGTTCGTACTCGTCGGACGGCGGCAGCGGCAGGCGGTAGCGGCCGGCCAGGATCCGGCCCGCGTACTCCTCCACATCGCCTCCCCCGAGTGCGGCGGGCTCCCCATGGCCCCTCTGACACGATACGTCGCCAGGGCCGCCCGCGTCCCGGGGTCAGCCGAGCGGCTGGAAGGTCTCGAAGGCGACGTTGCGCATCTGCGTGCACTCGGGGGCGTCCCACTGGTCGGCGGCGCAGCTGATCATGATCGCGTAGCCGTGCGTCGCGTCCAGCTTGAAGCCACGGTTGAGCACCCGGACCTTCATGCCCTTCTGCTCCCGCTCGAACTCCCAGTCGGCGACGGTCGGGTAGCCCCGGTAGTCCACCACGTCGATGCGGATCTGCCGGTATCCCTTGCTGTCGCTGGCCACTCCGGGGACCGACTTGATCCAGGCGAGGCGCGCGTCGTCGCCGGGCTTGCCGGTGTAGTCGACCTGGATCCGCGGGAAGCCGCCGTTCTCGCGGGCGTATATGCCGCCGGAGTTGTCGCCCGCTATGGCTATCTGCTTGAAGCCCTCGGGCATCGCCATCGAGAAGTGGAACCCGAACTCCTGGATCAGGGCGTAGCCCGCGGGGAGGGCGCCGCCCGCACCGCCGGACGTGGCGCCCTGGCCCTGGCCCGTAGCCGGGGACTGCTGCCCCTGGCCCGGCTGGCCACCGGTGGCGGTTCCCGTACCGGCACTGCCGCCACCGGCCGCCTCGCCCGTGTTCCCCGAGGGCTTCGGGGAGGTCTCCCCGGTCCCGGCGCTGCCGTTGCCCGCGTTGCCCGGGTCCTTCGGGGCCGAGGCCGCCGGAGTGGGCTTGTCGCCGCCCTTGCTCTCGTCCTTGGGGTCGTCGTCGCCACTGAAGGCGTAGGCGATGAGCGAGCCGACGACCGCCAGCACCACGACCACGGCCGCTGCGGCGAGCACGAGGGTGCGGCGCTGCATGACGTCCGTGAGCGGAGCCTTGACGGGGGACGGCTTGGACTTCGGCGGCTCCGCGGCCGAGACGGCCGTGGTGGCGGCCGCGGCCGTCGCCGCCTTGCGGGCAGCCTTCAGCGCGGCGCGGGCGCGCTCGCGCTGCTCGCGTTCGCGGCGCTCGCGTTCCTTCTTGGCCGCGCGCTCGGCCGCCTTCTCCGCCTTGTCGGCGGCCGCCTTCTCCACGGCCTCCTTGGCGTCGGCCAGCGATATCTGGCGGGTCTCCTCGGCCGCCGGAGCCGCCACGGGGGCCGGCGCGGGCTCGGGCGCCGCGAGGACGGCGTTCAGCATCGCCCGGGTGCGGGTCTCGTCGAGCCGGTGTACCGGGTCCTTGGCGAGCAGGCCGTAGATGACCTCGGCCAGCGGACCGGCGTTCTTCGGCGGGTCCACCGGCTCGGTCATCACCGCGGTGAGGGTGGCCAGCGCGGACCCCTTGTCGTACGGGGGCACCCCCTCGACGGAGGCGTACAGCAGACCGCCGAGCGACCACATGTCCGCGGGCGGGCCGGGCTTGTGGCCGCGGGCGCGCTCGGGGGAGATGTAGGAGGGGGCGCCGACGAGCATGCCGGTGGAGGTGACGGAGGGGTCGCCCTCGACCTGCGCAATGCCGAAGTCGGTGAGGACGACACGGCCGTTGCCGGCGATGAGCACGTTCGAGGGCTTCACGTCGCGGTGCAGGATGCCCTGGCCGTGCGCGGCGCGCAGCACGTCGAGCACCGCGAGGCCGACCTCGGCCGCGCGGTGCGGGGTGAGGGGGCCGTTCTCCCGTATGAACTCGGCGAGCGAGGGGCCCTCGATGAGCTCCATGACGATCCACGGACGGCCGTCCTCGTCGACGACGTCGTAGACGGTGACGGCACCGCCGCTGCGGATCCGGGCGATGGCCTTGGCCTCGCGGAGGGTACGGGTGATGAGGCGTCGCTTCTCGTCCTCGTCGACCCCGGTGCTGAAGCGGAGTTCCTTGACGGCGACGGTCCGGCCCAGGGTCTCGTCCTGGGCCCGCCAGACGGTACCCATCCCACCCTTGCCGAGCACGGCGCCCAGCCGGTACCGCCCGGCCAGCAGCCGTCCCTCGTCCTCGCCGCTCGCGGCGGCCTTGGCCGCGGCGGCCTTGACGGCTGCGGCCATGGCGTCGGCCTTCTCGACGACCGGATTGACCACCGGCTTTCCGGCCTCGGGCACGGCCCGGCCGGGCCTACCGCCCTCGGCCTTGTCCAGCCCCGGCTTCGCAGCCGGCTTGGCGTCGGCGGGCTCCGCGGCGGCCGACTCGGCGGCCTTGCCCGAACCGGGCTTCGGCGCCGTGGTCTTGTCCCCGCCGGGCTTCGCCCCGGACGACCCCGCGGCCTTGCTCAGCACGGGCTTCACCGCAGCCGCAGCATCCGCAGCCTCACCGGAAACCGCAGCACCGTCCACGGACTCCCCACCGCCGGGCTTCACCCCAGCCGCAGCATCCGCAGCCTCACCGGAAACCGCAGCACCGTCCACGGACTTCCCACCGCCGGGCTTCGCCGCAGGCGCGGCGTCAGCCCGCTCGGCCCCGGCGGGCTTCGCCGCATCCGACCCGGCAGCGTCGGGGTCCGCCGGCTCCGCCGCAGGCACGGCGTCAGCCACCGGCCCGGCGTCCGCGGGCGCAGCCACCGCCTTCCCCCTGCTGGGCTTCGCCGCAGGCGACCCCGCAGCCGAAGCCGTGGCGCCAGCCCCGGACTTCTCGCTGCTGGGCTTCGCCGCAGGCGACCCGGCAGGCGATCCGGCAGGCGACTCGGTGTGCTCCGGCTTCGACATGCGTCCCCTCTGCGATCGTGCCGCTGCTCCGCCTGCCCCAGCGGCTGAGCGACCCGGCGGCCGGGGCCCGCGATAACCCGCCCCGGCAGAAACCTCATTCTTCCTCACTCCGCAACGGACGGGCGCCCCGGGTCCACGGTTCCCCCCTCCGCATCCCGGAGTTACAACGGAACGATGTCGGGGGCGCCCAGCCGCGCCGCGTCCGCCGTCTGGTCGTCCGGCTGGCGCTGCGATTCCCGCTCCGCCTGGACCCGCTTCTCGTAGTGCTCCACTTCCTTCTCGATCTGCTGCTTGTCCCACCCCAGCACCGGCGCCATCAACTCCGCGCACTCCCGCGCCGACCGCGTCCCCCGGTCGAAGGTCTCGATCGAGATCCGGGTCCGCCGCGTCAGTACGTCGTCCAGGTGCCGGGCCCCCTCGTGCGAGGCCGCGTACACGATCTCCGCCCGCAGGTAGTCGTCCGCCCCCGTCAGCGGCTCACGCAGCCCCGGGTCGGCGGCCATCAGGTCCAGCAGTTCCTCCGTCAGCGACCCGAACCGGTTCAACAGGTGCTCCACCCGCACCACATGAAGACCCGTCCGGGACGCGATCCGTGCCCGCCCGTTCCACAGCGCCCGGTACCCCTCCGCCCCCACCAGCGGCACGTCCTCCGTCACGCATTCGGCCACCCGCTGGTCGAGCCCGTGCACGGCCTCGTCGACCGCGTCCTTCGCCATGACCCGGTACGTCGTGTACTTGCCCCCGGCGACCACCACCAGCCCCGGCACCGGGTGCGCCACCGTGTGCTCGCGCGACAGCTTGCTCGTCGCGTCCGACTCCCCGGCCAGCAACGGGCGCAGGCCCGCGTACACGCCCTGGACGTCGTCGCGGGTGAGCGGCACCGCCAGCACCGAGTTGACGTGCTCCAGCAGGTAGTCGATGTCCGCGCTCGACGCCGCCGGGTGCGCCTTGTCCAGGTCCCAGTCGGTGTCCGTCGTTCCCACGATCCAGTGCCGGCCCCACGGGATGACGAACAGCACGGACTTCTCGGTCCGCAGGATCAGTCCGGTGCTCGAATGGATCCGGTCCTTCGGTACGACCAGATGGATGCCCTTCGAGGCCCGGACGTGGAACTGGCCGCGCTCCCCGATCAGCGCCTGGGTGTCGTCCGTCCACACCCCCGTCGCGTTCACGACCTGCTTGGCCCGGATCTCGTACTCACCGCCGGCCTCCACGTCGCGCACCCGCGCGCCGACCACCCGTTCGCCCTCGCGCAGAAAGCCGATGACCCTCGCCCGATTGGCGCAGTGCGCCCCGTACGCCGCGGCCGTCCGCACCAGCGTGGTGACGTAGCGCGCGTCGTCCATCTGGGCGTCGTAGTACTGCAGGGCGCCCACCAGCGCGTCCTTGCGCAGCGCCGGCGCCACCCGCAGTGCGCGTCCCCGCGACAGGTGCCGGTGCACGGGCAGTCCGCGTCCGTGGCCGCTGGAGACCGACATCGCGTCGTACAGCGCGACGCCCGCGCCGGCGTAGACCCGCTCCCAGCCCTTGTGCTGCAGCGGGTACAGGAAGGGCACCGGCTTCACCAGGTGCGGGGCGAGGCGCTCCAGCAGCAGGCCGCGCTCCTTGAGGGCCTCTCTCACGAGGGCGAAGTCGAGCATCTCCAGGTACCGCAGACCGCCGTGGATCAGCTTGCTGGAGCGGCTGGAGGTACCCGAGGCCCAGTCCCGCGCCTCCACCAGGCCGGTCGACAGGCCGCGCGTCACGGCGTCGAGCGCGGTGCCTGCGCCCACCACGCCCGCGCCCACCACCAGCACGTCCAGTTCCCGCTCGGCCATCCGGGTGAGGGCCTCGGCCCGCTGTGCCGGCCCCAGTGTCGCTGTCCTCACGGCTGCCTCCCGTTGGTGCGGATGAGATCCCGCTCACATGCCCCGTTCCACGATTCTGACCGCCCGCACCCACATCAGCCACCGCCTGTGGACAACACAACGGTGGCGTTCACCCCAGAATCCGACATATCTGTCATATATAAGCCTAGTCTGACATTGCGCCAGCTCCCCTGCCCTCCGGAGAACTTGCGCGGCAGCCCCCGCATTCAGGGAAGGGACGGCACCCCCATGCCCGCAGATCTCGCCGTCATCGGACTCGGCCATCTCGGCCTCCCACTCGCCCAGGCGGCCGTCGCCGCCGGAATCGAGACGGTCGGCTACGACAGCGGTCCGGTCACGGACTCCACCCTCACCGCCGCCGAGATCCGCCGCATGTCGGCGGCCGGCTTCCGCGTCACCACCAACCCCGCCGAGCTCGGCCGGGTCCGCACGGCCGTCATCTGCGCGCCCACCCAGCTCGGAGCGGACCGCGCACTGGACCTCTCCGCCGTCGGTGAGGCCGGCCGCGCGCTCGCCGCCCGGCTGCGCCCCCACACCACCGTGATCCTCGAATCCGCCGCCCACCCCGGCGTCACCGAGGACTACCTCCGCCCGATCCTCGAAGCCGGCTCCGGGCTGCGGGCGGGGCGGGACTTCCATCTGGCCTACTCCCCCAGCCGCCACGACCCCGGCAACCGCACCCACGGCATCTCCAACACCCCCAAGGTGATCGGCGGCCTCACCCCCGCCTGCACGGAGTCCGCGCACGCCTTCTACGCCCGCCTCACCGAGAAGGTGGTCCGCGCCCGGGGCCTGCGCGAGGCCGAGACCGTCCAGCTCCTCGAAACGAACTACCGCCACGTCAACATCGCCCTCATGAACGAGATGGCGGTGCTCTGCCACGATCTCGGCGTCGACCTGTGGGACGTCATCCGCTGCGCCGAGACCAAGCCGTACGGATTCCAGGCCTTCCGCCCCGGTCCCGGCGTAGGCGGCCACGGCGTCCCCCTCGACCCGAACTACCTCCCCCACACCACCCGCACCCCCGGCCACCCCCTGCGCATGGTCGGACTGGCGCAGGAGATCAACGACCGGATGCCGCAGTACGTCATCCAGCGCTCGGCCACCCTGCTGAACGAACACGGCAAGTCCGCCCGCGGGGCCCGCGTCCTGCTCCTCGGCGTCACCTACAAGCCCGACCTGGCCGACCAGGAGGGCTCCCCGGCCCGCGAGATCGCCAGCCGCCTGCTCGACCTGGGCGCGCTGATCAGCTACCACGACCCGTACATCACGGGCTGGCGGGTCAGGGACCAGCCGGTCCCCCGCGCCGAGTCGCTCTACGAGGCCGCCGCGAACGCGGACCTGACCATCCTGCTCCAGCACCACCGCACCTACGACCTGCAGGGCCTCGCCGTGAAGGCCCAGCTGCTCCTGGACACCCGCGGCGCCAGCCCGGCGGGCGCGGCCCACCGCCTCTGACCGACGACCAGGGGGTTCCGGCCCCCCGAAGAGGACGAGGGCCGGCACCCCGTGCGGGGTACCGGCCCTCCGGCGTACGCGAAGCGATCAGCGGCTGTGCTGCGAGTCCGCGATCGTGACCTCGACCCGCTGGAACTCCTTGAGCTCGCTGTAGCCGGTGGTGGCCATCGAGCGGCGCAGCGCGCCGAAGATGTTCATCGAGCCGTCCGGGGTGTGCGAGGGACCGGTGAGGATCTCCTCGGTGGTACCCACGGTGCCGAGGTCGACCTTCTTGCCGCGCGGCACGTCCTCGTGGACGGCCTCCATGCCCCAGTGGTTGCCCTTGCCGGGCGCGTCGGTGGCACGGGCCAGCGGGGAGCCCATCATCACGGCGTCCGCGCCGCAGGCGACGGCCTTCGGGATGTCGCCGGACCAGCCCACGCCGCCGTCGGCGATGACGTGCACGTAGCGGCCACCGGACTCGTCCATGTAGTCGCGACGGGCCGCGGCCACGTCCGCGACGGCGGTCGCCATCGGGACCTGGATGCCGAGCACGTTGCGCGTGGTGTGCGCGGCGCCGCCGCCGAAGCCGACGAGGACGCCGGCCGCGCCGGTGCGCATCAGGTGCAGGGCCGCGGTGTAGGTGGCGCAGCCGCCGACGATGACCGGGACGTCGAGCTCGTAGATGAACTGCTTGAGGTTCAGCGGCTCGGCGGCGCCCGAGACGTGCTCGGCGGACACGGTGGTGCCGCGGATCACGAAGATGTCCACCCCCGCGTCGACGACGGCCTTCGAGAACTCGGCGGTGCGCTGCGGGGAGAGCGCGGCGGCGGTGACGACACCGGAGTCGCGCACCTCCTTGATCCGCTGGCGGATCAGGTCCGCCTGGATCGGCGCGGAGTAGATCTCCTGGAGGCGGCGGGTGGCCGCCTCCTCGTCCAGCTCCGTGATCTCGTCGAGCAGCGGCTGCGGGTCCTCGTACCGGGTCCACAGGCCTTCGAGGTTCAGCACGCCGAGGCCGCCGAGCTCGCCGATGCGGATGGCGGTCTGCGGGGAGACGACCGAGTCCATGGGGGCGGCCAGGAAGGGGAGCTCGAAGCGGTACGCGTCGATCTGCCAGGCGATCGAGACCTCCTTCGGGTCCCGGGTACGCCGGCTCGGGACGATGGCGATGTCGTCGAACGCGTACGCCCTGCGGCCGCGCTTGCCGCGCCCGATCTCGATCTCAGTCACGTGTGGTGGCCTTTCCTCTGGGTCTGCCCGTCCAGTATCCCCGAACGCCGGGGGCATGCGTTCCGGTGACCGCTGTACGGACGGCCGTGCGGCACGGCGAAGGGGGCGGGCCCTGTGGACCCGCCCCCTCGGCTCATACCGTTCAGCCCTTGCGGGAGTAGTTCGGTGCCTCGACCGTCATCTGGATGTCGTGCGGGTGGCTCTCCTTGAGACCCGCCGAGGTGATCCGGACGAACCGGCCGCGGTCCTGCAGCTCGGGGACCGTGCGGCCGCCGACGTAGAACATCGACTGGCGCAGGCCGCCGACGAGCTGGTGGACGACCGCGGAGAGCGGGCCGCGGTAGGGCACCTGACCCTCGATGCCCTCGGGGATGAGCTTGTCGTCGCCGCCCACGCCCTCCTGGAAGTAGCGGTCCTTGGAGAAGGACTTCTGCTCGCCACGGGACTGCATCGCGCCGAGCGAACCCATGCCGCGGTACGACTTGAACTGCTTGCCGTTGATGAAGAGCAGCTCGCCCGGGGACTCCTCGCAGCCCGCGAGCAGCGAGCCGAGCATGACCGTGTCGGCGCCCGCGACCAGGGCCTTGGCGATGTCACCGGAGTACTGGAGACCGCCGTCGCCGATGACCGGGACGCCGGCCGCCTTGGCGGCGAGCGAGGCCTCGTAGATCGCGGTGACCTGCGGGACGCCGATGCCGGCGACGACGCGGGTGGTGCAGATGGAGCCGGGGCCGACGCCGACCTTGATGCCGTCGCAGCCGGCGTCGATCAGCGCCTGGGCGCCGTCGCGCGTGGCGACGTTGCCGCCGATGACGTCGACGGTGGAGTTCGACTTGATCTTGGCGACCATGTCGCCGACCAGGCGGGAGTGGCCGTGGGCGGTGTCGACGACGATGAAGTCGGCACCCGCCTCGATCAGGGCCTGGGCGCGCTCGTACGCGTCACCGGCGACGCCGACGGCCGCGCCGACGAGGAGCCGGCCGTCCTTGTCCTTGGCGGCGTTCGGGTACTTCTCGGCCTTGACGAAGTCCTTGACCGTGATGAGGCCCTTGAGGATGCCCGCGTCGTCGACCAGCGGAAGCTTCTCGATCTTGTGGCGGCGCAGCAGCTCCATGGCGTCCACGCCCGAGATGCCGACCTTGCCCGTGACCAGCGGCATCGGGGTCATGACCTCGCGCACCTGGCGGCTGCGGTCCGACTCGAAGGCCATGTCGCGGTTGGTGACGATGCCGAGGAGCTTGCCGGCCGGGTCGGTGACCGGAACGCCGGAGATCCGGAACTTCGCGCAGAGTTCGTCGGCCTCGCGCAGCGTCGCGTCCGGGTGCACCGTGATCGGGTCGGTGACCATGCCGGACTCGGAGCGCTTGACCAGGTCGACCTGGTTGGCCTGGTCGGCGATGGAGAGGTTGCGGTGCAGCACGCCGACGCCGCCCTGACGGGCCATGGCGATGGCCATGCGGGACTCGGTGACCTTGTCCATGGCGGCGGACAGCAGCGGCACGTTCACGCGCACGTTGCGCGAGATGAGGGAAGAGGTGTCGATCGCGTCAGGCGCCATGTCCGACGCGCCCGGCAGCAGCAGCACGTCGTCGTAGGTCAGTCCGAGCGTGGCGAATTTGTCGGGCACTCCGTCGGCGGTCATGACACCTTCCCAAATGGTCTTGCTCAGCGCGGATGTCCATGCTAACGGGATCCCGAGGCGTCTCATTCCACGACCAAGGTCAAGCAGAATTTTCGTCGTTTCCTACGACTGCAGCCTGTGACCGGGGTCCACACCGCGCCACCTTCGCGGACCCGCGGGGACCGTCACGGACCCGCGCGAGCACGCGGACCGCGAGCACCGCACGGACCGCGAGCACCGCGCGAACCACTCACTCGGACCACTCGGACCACTCGCCGGTCGGACCGCGAGGACCGCTCCGACCGCGGAGGGTCCTCCCGTCCGCCCTGCTGCCCTACTGCTCCGCGAGCGCCCGCAGCCGGCTGAGCGCGCGGTGCTGGGCCACGCGCACGGCCCCCGGGGACATTCCGAGCATCTGCCCGGTCTCCTCCGCGGTCAGCCCGACGGCCACCCGCAGCACGAGCAGCTCGCGCTGGTTCTCCGGAAGGTTGGCCAGCAGCTTCTTGGCCCAGGCGGCGTCACTGCTCAGCAGCGCGCGCTCCTCCGGACCCAGCGAGTCGTCGGGCCGCTCCGGCATCTCGTCGGAGGGCACGGCCGTGCTGCCCGGGTGCCGCATGGCGGCCCGCTGCAGGTCAGCGACCTTGTGTGCGGCGATCGCGAAGACGAAGGCCTCGAACGGCCGCCCGGTGTCCCGGTAGCGCGGCAGCGCCATCAGGACGGCGACGCAGACCTCCTGCGCCAGGTCTTCCACGAAGTGACGAGCGTCACCCGGCAGACGCGAGAGCCGGGTGCGGCAGTAGCGGATCGCAAGGGGGTGCACGAAGGCGAGCAGGTCATGCGTGGCCTGCTCGTCACCCTCCACCGCTCTGCGCACGAGCGCGCTGACGCCCCCGGCACTGCCGCCTTTGGCGGCGCCGGTCGGGCCTGTGGCCGCGGGTGACCCCAGGGCCTCGTCGTCGCGCATCAATCCATGGTGCCTTGACGCCGGAGCATCCGCGCCGCCATGGCCCTTGTTGTGCATCGAAGCGTTATGAGCAGGTGCGCCGGAACCCATCGTCTGCGCCCTCCCCTCCCGCTCGGCCGAATAGTCCCCGAGAGACTCCACACCCTCAAGGATGCGGCATCGCGCACGAAGCGAGACGTCCCCCGGATTGTGCCCCGCCAACCCCCGGGTGCGCACCGGGTACGGCGGGGGTAGGGATGCCCTCGACAACAGGAGCCGTCGAGGGCGGCGCGCCGCCCCGTCCGCGGGTGGCGGACGGGACCGCTCTCGACGATCGGCGGCCTGCGGCGGACCGCGCCGGGCCCGGCCACGACCGGGGGGTCAGCGGACCAGACCCCAGCGGAAGCCGAGTGCCACGGCGTGCGCCCGGTCCGAGGCGCCGAGCTTCTTGAACAGCCGGCGGGCGTGCGTCTTGACCGTGTCCTCGGAGAGGAAGAGCTCGCGCCCGATCTCCGCGTTGGACCGGCCGTGGCTCATGCCCTCCAGCACCTGGATCTCGCGCGCGGTGAGCGTGGGCGCGGCGCCCATCTCGGCCGAGCGGAGCCGGCGCGGGGCCAGTCGCCAGGTCGGGTCGGCGAGGGCCTGGGTGACCGTGGCCCGCAGCTCGGCGCGCGAGGCGTCCTTGTGCAGGTACCCGCGGGCGCCGGCGGCGACCGCGAGGGCCACGCCGTCCAGGTCCTCGGCGACCGTCAGCATGATGATGCGGGCGCCGGGGTCGGCCGAGAGCAGTCGGCGGACCGTCTCCACACCGCCCAGCCCGGGCATCCGTACATCCATCAGAATCAGGTCGGAGCGGTCGGCGCCCCAGCGGCGGAGGACTTCCTCGCCGTTGGCAGCCGTCGTCACACGCTCGACGCCGGGCACGGTGGCAACCGCGCGGCGGAGCGCCTCTCGGGCAAGCGGGGAGTCGTCGCAGACGAGGACGGATGTCATGACCGCCCTCCGCAGCTGCTGATGCGCGTCACCTTGAGCCTCCAGGCTGGTACGTATCGTCACCTGTGCGGTCGATGCTCCCGGACACCTGTCCGAGAACTTATTGGTTCAACCGCCTTCGCACTCTCAACGATGGTCACTCGAAAGAGTTACGGGTCGGACGGACACCTTCAGCACTCTACGTGAGGAAGCGATCACGGCGTAGGAGCCACGAGCCGCTTGTCCTCCATCTGGAGCTATGCCCTATTTGGCGGCTTTCCTTCCGTTTGGCACGTGTCTGAGGCTAGATTCCCAATGAGTCATATTTACATCTACTCCGACAGTAGGTGTGGAGACCCTTGGAGACATGGACCGTATCCGCCTCAGTACCGGCACCAAGAGGGACTACCAATGGCAGATTTCTCCCGCCTCCCCGGACCGAACGCCGACCTGTGGGACTGGCAGCTGCTAGCCGCCTGCCGCGGGGTCGACAGCTCCCTCTTCTTCCACCCGGAAGGCGAGCGGGGCGCGGCCAGGAGCGCGCGCGAGGCCTCGGCTAAAGAGGTCTGCATGAGATGCCCGGTGCGTTCGGAATGCGCCGCGCACGCACTCGCCGTCCGGGAGCCCTACGGGGTGTGGGGCGGCCTCACCGAGGACGAGCGCGAGGAACTGATGGGCCGCGCCCGGCACCGCCTGATCCCCGCGTCGAGTGCGATCGGACCGATCGCGCCGAACTGAGAGCCGGCCGACGAAGCGTCCGAAGGAACGTTTCTTCGAATCACCGGCACACCCGGGCGTGTCGCCGCCCGGCCCGCGTTTCACCCGTTCGGCCCAACCGGGCCGTCCGGTGTGCGCCCCCGGCCGCCGCCGGGGGCGACGCGGGTCAGCGCGCGGCTGCCCGTTCCAGCTCCGCCAGGGTCGCGGCCACGGCCGGCACCCGGGCCAGGTCGGGCAGGGTCAGCGCGACGATCTCCCGCTCGACCGACGGCTCCACCGCCACCGTGCTCACGCCCTTGGCGCGTACGGACTCCACCGCGAGCTCCGGCAGCACGGCCACGCCCAGCCCCGCGCCGACGAGGCCGACCACCGCCGGGTAGTCGTCGGTGGCGAAGTCGATGCGTGGGGTGAAGCCCGCACCCTCGCACACGTCCACCAGATGGCGGCGGCAGCGCGGACAGCCCGCGATCCAGGGCTCGTCCGCCAGCTCCGCCATGCCCACGCGCTCCGCCCCGGCCAGCCGGTGCCCCTGCGGAACCAGCCCGACGAGCCGGTCCGTCAGCAGCGGCCGCACCACGAGGTCGTCCCACTCCGCGGCGGAGTGGTCCGCCCCGCCGTAGCGGAAGGCCAGCGCCAGGTCGCAGTCGCCCTCGCGCAGCATCTCCACCGAACGCGGCGGCTCCGCCTCGACCAGCGAGATACGGGTCCCGGGGTGCTCGGCGCGCATCGCCGCGAGCGCGGTCGGCACCAGCGTGGAGCTGCCGCTGGGGAAGGACACGAGCCGGACCCGGCCCGCGCGCAGCCCGGCGATGGCCGCGACCTCCTCCTCGGCGGCGGTCAGCCCGGCGAGGATCCCCGCGGCGTGCCGGACCAGGGCCTCGCCCGCCTGGGTCAGCCGCATCTCGCGGCCGGTGCGGATGAGCAGCGGAGTGCCGGCCGACTGCTCCAGGGCCTTCATCTGCTGGGAAACGGCGGGCTGGGTGCAGCCGAGCTCTCGGGCGGCGGCGGAGAAGGACCCGGTCCCGGCGACGGCGCGCAGAACCCGGAGATGGCGTGCTTCGATCACCTTTCGAGCATAAGCCCCGCTTTGATTCGTGCGCGAATAGAGCGGTGTGACTTTGAGCCGGCGCGGTCGGCGTGGTCCCATGGGTTCCATGCAACTGATCTCGGTGAACCTCGGCCGCGCCACGGCCGTCGACTACACGGACTCGGAGGGCGGGCTGACGGGCATCGGCAAGCGCCCCGTCGCCGGACCGGTCCGCGTCGTCGCTCCGGGCCCCCGGGACACCGGCCTCGGCAGCGGCCTGGTGGGGGACGCCGTCTGCGACCGGCGCCACCACGGCGGCGACCACCAGGCCGTCTACGCGTACGCCCGCGAGGACCTGGACCTGTGGGAGCGGGAGCTGGGCCGCGAGCTGCCCGGCGGGATCTTCGGCGAGAACCTCACCACCTCCGGCATCGACCTGAACACCGCACGGATCGGCGACCGCTGGCAGGTCGGCACGGACCTCGTCCTCGAAGTGGCCTCGGCCCGCATCCCGTGCCGGACCTTCCAGGGAGCCCTGGGTGAGGCGGGCTGGGTCAGGCGGTTCACCCAGGAGGCCCGGCCGGGTGCGTACCTCCGGGTGATCGAGGAGGGTTCGGTCTCCCCCGGCGACCCGATCCGGATCGTCCACCGGCCGGACCACGAGGTGACGGTGCAGCTGTGGTTCCGTGCCTTCACCACCGAGCGGGCACTGCTGCCGCTCACCCTGGCCGCGGGCGAGGCGATGGAGCCGGGCGCCCGTGAACGGGTTCGCCTGTACGTGGAGAAGTACGGGGCGGGGACCGGGGCGAGGTAACACCGTCACCCCGGG
Source organism: Streptomyces venezuelae (assembly GCF_008642275.1). Taxonomy (NCBI): domain Bacteria; kingdom Bacillati; phylum Actinomycetota; class Actinomycetes; order Kitasatosporales; family Streptomycetaceae; genus Streptomyces; species Streptomyces venezuelae. Next base: position 4,507,832 of record NZ_CP029189.1, on the reverse strand, counting down.
GAGCTAGGTTGCGCCTATGACGACTGCGTTGATCACGGGATCCACGGCGGGCATCGGCGCCGCCTTCGCCCGGCGGCTGGCCGCCCAGGGACACAATCTGGTGCTGGTGGCACGGGACACGAAGCGGCTCGGCGAGCAGGCCACCGAGCTGCACGACCGGCACGGCATCGAGGCCGACGTGCTGGCCGCCGACCTCTCCACGGAGGAGGGCATCGCGGCGGTCGAGCAGCGCCTCGGCGACCGCACCCACCCGGTGGACCTGCTGGTCAACAACGCCGGTTTCGGCAACAAGGGCCGCTACCTCGAAGTGTCCATGGCCGACGAGCTGACCATGCTGAAGGTGCACGTCGAGGCGGTCCTGCGGCTGACCTCGGCAGCCGCGGAGTCGATGCGCTCGCGCGGCCGCGGCGGCGTGATCAACGTGGCCTCGGTCGCCGCCTTCGTACCGCGCGGCACGTACGGGGCGAGCAAGGCCTGGGTCGTGCAGTTCACCCAGGGCGCGGCGCGGGACCTGACGGGGTCCGGGGTGCGGCTGATGGCGCTGTGCCCCGGGTTCGTCCGGACGGAGTTCCACCAGCGGGCCGGCATGGGCACGGACAACATCCCCGGCTGGATGTGGCTGGACGCCGACAAGCTGGTGGCCACGGCGCTGGCCGACCTGGCCCGCGGGAAGACGGTGTCGGTTCCCGACCCGCGGTACAAGGCGCTGATGGGCGTGGTGAAGCTGACGCCGCGCGGGCTGCTGGGCGGGATGTCCTCGCGCACGGGCCGCAAGTACGGCCCTCAGTAGCCCTGGAGGGTGCCGGAGGGCGCCCCCGAGGGGGCCCCACCACAAGCGGCCGACCGGCTGAAATCTCCCTAAACTGGACCTGTCCCATCCAGCGCGGGAGGCGACGCGATGACATTCGTACAAGTGATCGATTACGAGACCAGGCGGTTCGACGAGATGAACGCGCTCATCGACCGCTGGGCGGAGCAGAGCAGCGGCAGGCGCACCGCCACGCACACGATGATCGGCCAGGACCGCGAGGCCCGGAACCACTACGTCGACATGGTGGAGTTCGCCTCGTACGAGGAGGCCATGAAGAACTCCCACCTCCCCGAGACGGACCGGATGTTCCAGGAGATGGTGGCGCTCTGCGAAGGCATGCCGAAGTTCATGAACCTGGACGTGGTCCGCGACGAGCACCTCAACAAGCAGCTCGCCAACCGGGTGTTCGAGGAAGCGGCCATGGGCGGGAACATGAGCGTCCTCGACGAGTGCTTCGCGACGAACTACATCGACCACGACGTCAGCAAGGCCGAGTCCACCGTCGTCGGGCGCGACGCCATGCGGTCGGACATGGAGGCGTGGCGCGCGGGCTTCGACATGACCTTCGAGCCCACGGCCCAGCTGGCCGAAGGCGACATGGTCACGACGGTGTGGAACTGGACCGGCATCCACAAGGGCCCGTTCATGGGAGTCGCACCGACCGGGAAGACGTACTACATGTCCGGGAGCACCACGTTCCGGTGCCTGGACGGAGAGATCATCGAGGGCTGGTGGCACTACAACCCCGGCGCCCTGCAGCAGCAGATGGGCGCAACGGGTTCCCCGTACGGAACCTGACGCCTCACCACGGGGAAAACAACGGGAAGGCCCCGTTCCGCGACTGCGGAACGGGGCCTTCCTGGCGTGGTGCGTGCGATCAGTGGCTGTGGCCGTGACCGTGGCCGTGACCGGCGTCGCCCTCGTCCTCCGCCGGCTTCTCGACGACCAGGGTCTCGGTCGTGAGCAGCAGGGAGGCGATGGAGGCGGCGTTCTCCAGCGCGGAACGGGTGACCTTCACCGGGTCGATGACGCCGGCCTTGACCAGGTCGCCGTACTCGCCGGTGGCGGCGTTGAAGCCCTGGCCCTTGTCGAGCTCGGCGACCTTCGAGGTGATGACGTAACCCTCGAGACCGGCGTTCTCGGCGATCCAGCGCAGCGGCTCGACGGCGGCGCGGCGCACGACCGCGGCACCGGTGGCCTCGTCGCCCGACAGGCCGAGGTTGCCCTCCAGGACCTTGACGGCGTGGACGAGCGCGGAGCCACCGCCGGAGACGATGCCCTCCTCGACCGCGGCGCGGGTCGCCGAGATGGCGTCCTCAAGACGGTGCTTCTTCTCCTTGAGCTCCACCTCGGTGGCGGCGCCGACCTTGATGACGCAGACGCCACCGGCGAGCTTCGCCAGGCGCTCCTGCAGCTTCTCGCGGTCCCAGTCCGAGTCGGTCGACTCGATCTCGGCCTTGATCTGGTTGACGCGGCCGACGACCTCGTCGGAGGAGCCGCCACCGTCGACGATGGTGGTGTCGTCCTTGGAGATGGTCACGCGGCGCGCCGTGCCCAGTACGTCCAGACCGGCCTGGTCGAGCTTGAGGCCGACCTCCTCGGCGATGACGGTGGCACCGGTGAGGGTGGCCATGTCCTGGAGCATCGCCTTGCGGCGGTCACCGAAGCCGGGGGCCTTGACGGCCACCGCGTTGAAGGTGCCGCGGATCTTGTTGACGACGAGGGTGGAGAGCGCCTCGCCCTCGACGTCCTCGGCGATGATCAGGAGCGGCTTGGAGGCGCCGGCCTGGATGACCTTCTCCAGCAGCGGCAGCAGGTCCTGGATCGAGGAGATCTTGCCCTGGTTGATCAGGATGTACGGGTCGTCGAGGACGGCCTCCATACGCTCCTGGTCCGAGACCATGTACGGCGAGAGGTAGCCCTTGTCGAAGGCCATGCCCTCGGTGAACTCCAGCTCCAGGCCGAAGGTGTTGGACTCCTCGACGGTGATGACACCGTCCTTGCCGACCTTGTCCATCGCCTCGGCGATGAGCTCGCCGACCTGCTGGTCCTGCGCGGAGAGCGCGGCCACGGCGGCGATGTCGGACTTGTCCTCGATCGGGCGGGCGGTCGCGAGGAGCTCCTCGGACACGGCCTTGACCGCGGCGTCGATGCCCTTCTTCAGGGCGGCCGGGGAAGCACCCGCGGCGACGTTGCGCAGACCCTCGCGGACCAGCGCCTGGGCCAGCACGGTGGCGGTGGTGGTGCCGTCACCCGCGATGTCGTTGGTCTTGGTCGCCACCTCCTTCACGAGCTGCGCGCCCAGGTTCTCGTACGGGTCGTCCAGCTCGACCTCGCGAGCGATGGTGACACCGTCGTTGGTGATGGTGGGGGCGCCGAACTTCTTGTCGATGACGACGTTGCGGCCCTTGGGGCCGATCGTCACCTTGACCGTGTCGGCAAGCTTGTTGACGCCGCGCTCGAGGGCGCGACGGGCGTCCTCGTCGAACTTCAGGATCTTCGCCATGGGAGCGGTTCAGCCCTCTCGGAAACTCGGGTTTAACGAGCTACGCCCCTAGCCGCCCGGCAATCAGCGGGGTGACCAGGGGCGCAGCTCAAAGCAGTACTGAAGAAGAGAATTACTTCTCGACGATCGCGAGCACGTCGCGAGCCGAGAGGACGAGGTACTCCTCGCCGCTGTACTTCACTTCGGTGCCGCCGTACTTGCTGTAGAGCACGATGTCGCCGACGGTGACGTCCAGCGGGAGACGCTGGCCGTCCTCGAAGCGACCCGGGCCCACCGCGAGGACGACGCCCTCCTGGGGCTTCTCCTTCGCGGTGTCCGGGATGACCAGGCCGGAGGCCGTGGTCTGCTCGGCGTCGAGCGGCTGGACCACAATGCGGTCCTCAAGCGGCTTGATGGCAACCTTGGAGCTGGCGGTCGTCACGATCCGACCTCCCCCTTCGGAGATCCGGGGTTAACTGTCTGAGGTGGCGACCAGGTCGATCCGTCGTCGCGGGTGCCGGACCTGCCTGTCGCTGTGTTGGCACTCACCCGGGGTGAGTGCCAGGTGCGAGACTATTCCGGCGATTAGCACTCGGTCAAGCGGAGTGCCAATTCCCGACCGCCGGGCGTTGCGCGGAGGGGAACCGGAACGCCACCCAACGGGGCTCCCAGGCCTCGGGGATCGCTACCCTCCGGCCCATGACCTGGAGAAACGCAGAGCTCCGCTGGCGCGACATCATCTCGATCACCGTGGGCCTGGTGATCGGGATTTCCGCCTTCGCGTTGGCCGGACCGCGGCTGACGACCAAGCTGACGGGGGTGGAGGGCAGCTTCCGCGCGGAGCAGTGCGGGGGGCAGAAGGACTACGACGGGGTCGAGAAGCGGGCGTGCACCGGCTCCTTCACCGCCGCCGACGGCTCGTTCACCATCCACCGGATCGCGGCCGAGGGCCTGTTCGACACCGATCCGGCCGGGCCGGTGCCCTCCCGCGTCGCCGGACCGTCGGCGACCGAGGCCGTGCGGCCGGGGCTCATGTCGCTGGCACCCCTGCTGGGCATCGGGGCGATCGGCTTCGCGTACCCGCTGTGGGTCCTGATCGCGGTCACCCGCGACCTCCTGACCCGCCGCCGACGCCGCCGGGGGGTCGGTAGGGCTGGGGCTGGGGCTGCGGCCGGGGCTGGGGACGCGGCCCCTGTCACCGCCGCCACGGCCACGGCCACCAGTGCCGGTAGCGGTGCCGGTGGCGGTACCGGCAGGACGAACTCCGGCGTGCGCTGGATCCACGCCGTCCCGATCGCCCTCGGTATCGCCGTCGGGATCTACATGTGCCATGCGGCGGTACCGCGGCTCATCACCCAACTGACCGGGGTGGAAGGCACATTCCGCGCCGAGCACTGCGCGTGGGGCGAGCCCGACTCCGACGGGGAACGGGCGATGAGGTGCACGGGGGACTTCACCGCCGCCGACGGCTCGTTCACCCTCGCCGGGGTCAAGAGCGACGGCACGTTCGACGAGCGGCCGAAGGCGCCGGTGAGCGCCCGCGCCAGCGGCCCCTCGGCCGACCATGCCGTGCAGATGGACTTCGCCGGCTCGCTCGCGCCGATAGGCATGGGGCTGACCGCCTTCGCCTTCCCCGCCTGGGCACTGACGGCAGCCACCCGCGACGCCCTCGACCGCCGCAGGCGCCGCCGGGCCGACCCCCCGGACACCGTCGCCCCCGACCCCGGCTCGTGGGGGCCCCTGCCGTCGCGGTGACCGCTGCGACGCGGGGCTGCGGCAGGGTGCGGAACGCCCCCGAAGGAACCATCGGGAGGACATCAACGTCATAGACGATATGAAGATAAAGCGCCTCATTGCCGAGCAGATCGGACCCATCGATTCCGCTGACCCCGGCGTACCGGGCGCCTCGTCCTCACCCCCACCGCCCTCCCCGTCCGCCCCCGAGGTCGGTGGCGGCGTCCCGTGCGTGGGCTGAAACCCCTGACGCCAGCGGTCTCCCGGCGCCGCACCGAGGCGCTGCTCCTGGTCTTCGTGACCGCCATCGCCGTCTTCGGTCACGCCGCCGCGGGCCTCGCGATGAACGGCGAGCTGCCGCCCAAGTTCGTCGACTTCACCGTCAGCATGACCCTGCTGTCCCTGGTGGGGCATCTGGGCGTACGCCGTTTCGCCGCCTACGCCGACCCGCTGATCTTCCCGCTCGCCATGCTGCTGACCGGCCTCGGACTGGTACTGCTGCACCGCCTCGACCAGGGCTACATCGAGCGCTACAACTCGGACGCCAACGCCCCCGGCCAGCTGATGTGGACGGTGGTCGGAATCGCCGCCTGCCTGCTGGTACTGGCGCTGCTGCGCGACCACCGGCTGCTGCAGCGGTTCATCTACATCAACATGGCCGTCGCGCTGGTGCTGCTGATCGCACCCGCCTTCTTCGGTGCGGACACCTACGGCGCGAAGCGCTGGATCAAACTCTTCGGCTTCTCCCTGCAGCCCGGCGAGTTCGTGAAGATCATGATCGCGATCTTCTTCGCCGGATACCTGGTCATCCACCGGGACTCGCTGGCCCTGACGGGCCGCAGGTTCCTGGGCATGCGGCTGCCCCCGATGCGCCAGCTCGGCCCGATCGTCACCGTGTGGATCGTCTCCATGCTGGTCCTGGTCTTCGAACGCGACCTCGGCACCTCGCTGATCTTCTTCGGGGTGTTCGTGGTGATGCTGTACGTCGCCACCGAGCGCACCAGCTGGATCGTCTGCGGCCTGCTCATGGCCTCGGCGGGCGCCTTCGTGGTCGGCTCGACGGAACCGCACGTCAAGGCGCGTGTGGCCGCGTGGCTCAACCCGCTGTCGTACTACTGGGAGAACCGGCCGGCGGGAGTCACCTCGGACCAGTCGGCGCAGGCACTGTTCAGCTTCGGCACGGGCGGGGTCTCCGGCACGGGACTCGGCCTGGGCCACCCCGAGCTGATCGCGTTCGCCGGGCGCAGCGACTTCATCCTGACCACGGTGGGCGAGGAACTGGGCCTGGCCGGGGTCATGGCCGTGCTGATCCTCTACGCGCTCCTCGTACAGCGGGGGCTGCGGATGGCACTGGGCGCCCGCGACCCGTTCGGCAAACTGCTCGCGGTGGGTCTGGCGGCGGCGCTGGCACTGCAGGTCTTCGTGGTCGCGGGCGGCGTGACGGGCCTGATCCCCCTCACGGGCAAGGCCCTGCCCTTCCTGGCCAAGGGCGGCTCGTCCCTCCTGGCCAACTGGATCATGATCGCGCTGCTCCTGCGCATCAGCGACAGCGCGGAACGCCAGCGCGAGGCGGACACCCACGGCCCGGTGGAGACGACGATCACGCCGGTGGTGCGGGTGTAGGGGTACGAGGCTTCGCGCAGCCGGCGCCTTTCCCCCTCGCCCCCGCCCCACTGCCCCGGCGGCTGCCCACCCGCCCCTGTCGGCGTTCCGGGGGAGGCCGGTTGCCTGCGAGACAGCGGCTCCGGAGGGCCGATCCGGCGGGCCGGTGGTGGGTGATGCGGGCGGGGTTTCCCGTCAGTCCCATCGTCCCTCCGGGGCGGGCCGGCCCCTCAAGGACGCTCCTCCTACGTCGTCGCGTCGCTACGCGATGGCCTCCGGCCACCCTTGACCGACCGACCCGCCCCGGACATCCGAAGACTGGCGGGAAACCCCAAAAGAAGGAGCCGGACGACACTTCCAGGGACGGGACGGTCGACGATGTCCGGCCTGGTCGGGCGCCGGGACGACCGAGAGGCGGGCCCATCCAGACCCGGGCCCGGGGCAGTGCCGGGGAGGCGCATCAGATCGCTACGCGCTCCTCGCCCCCCGGCGTCCGACGACCGTCTTGGGCCCGGGCACCGGGACCCTCTCACTGAGGGCGCTCGACGACTGTCAGGGGCCGTTGCGGGCCGTTGGACGGCTAAGCGGAGGCGACGACCTCGCCGGCCGTGACCTGCGGGGGGTTGGGCAGGAACCGGGCCAGGTTGTCGCGCACGAACTGCGCCGCCCGCTCGATCGACTCGTCGGCGCCCGCACGGTCCCGGAAGACGCTGGTGGACACCATCACCCCGTCTCCGGCATCGACCCAGAAGTACGCCACGAATCCCGGGACCTGGCGCATGATCGGCACGAACCCCTCGTCGACGATGCGCCCGGCCTCGGCCGGGTCGGTCACGCCTTCGTACCGCCGGACTGCTGCGTACATGGTCGGTCTCCTCAAACGGTGCTCGATGTCGTCGTCGAGAAGAGGGCGTACCCCGACCGGCAGGTGGTCGGCCCACGCCCGCCCGCCAATCACCGGAAGGGACCGCGCCCGGTCCTGCGAACGGGTGGCTTTCCCGCGTCGGCCGCGCGAGCCCGGCCCTGGGAGCCCGCTCTCGGTGGCCGTCTCCGGAACGGCCGGCTCGCGCCTCTCCCCCGCCCCCGAAGCCCCCGCCCGGCTACAGGTAGTCCTCCAGGCGGCCTATGCGGTAGCCCTGTTCCTGGATGCGCTGGAGCATGCGCGTCGTCATCTGGGTTTCCGTCGTGCCCTTGAGTTCGGACGGGCCGCGGAAGTGGGCGAGGATGATGTCGCCCGGTTTGAGGGCGGAGCCCTCGGCGTACTGGAAGTTGTTGATCTGCATCGAGACCCGCCACAGCACCAGGGACGAGACCCCGCACTCCGAGGCCGCCCGGAGGGTGTCGTCGTTGTAGTTGCCGAACGGCGGACGGAACAGCGGCGGGCGCTTGCCGAAGCGCTTCTCCAGGCGTTCCTGCTGGCCGCATATCTCCTTCTTCTGCCCCTCGAAGGAGAGGGTCCGCAGGTTCGGGTGCGTCAGCGTGTGGTTGTTTATCGTGCTCGCCGAGCCGTTGTCGCGGATCTTCTCGAAGTGCCCGTAGTCCGACGAGGCCACGCTGTCCGTGAGGAACATGCTGATCGGCAGCTTGAGGTCGGCCGCCATCTTCAGGAACTCGGGGTCCTTCTCCGCGCCGTCGTCGAAGGTCAGGAAGACGACCTTGTCGTCCGCCGGGACGGGTATTCGGTCTATCACCGGGACCTTGCCCGCGCCCGGCTTCGGGATCTGCGGCTTCTGGGCCGGCTTGGGCGCGTACTGGAGGGGGGCCGTCAGGCCCCACTTCCTGTACGCCTCGTCGCCGGCGCCCCCGGGCGCCGGCGACGGTGCCGCCGACCCTGTCGACGGCGTCGACGGCGTCGGCTGCGCCGTCTTGCCGGCCAGTCGTTCGGTGGGGGCCGCGCTGTCCCCGCACCCCGTCAGGGACAGCGCGAGCGCGCCGGCCGCCAGCGTTCCGGCTACCAACCGGCGCGCGTGCTTCACAGATAGTCCTCCAGGCGAGCCACGGCGTATCCCTTGTCCGTGACGGTCTTCATGACATGACGGATCATGTCAGGCATCGTTCCCTTCCAGTCGTCCTTGCCCCGGAAGTGCGTGAGGATGATGTCACCGGGGTGCAGGTCGCGGTCCCATTCCCGGTAGTCCATCCGGTTGGTGAACGCCTCCGCGTTCCACAGCGGGACCGCCTTGATTCCGCAGGACTTCGCCGCGCGCAGCGTGTCCTGGTTGTAGTTGCCGTACGGCGGCCGGAAGAGGGTCGGCCGCTTGCCGAACTGCTTCTGGATCGTGTCCTGCTGGCCGCAGATCTCCTCGCGCTGCTGCTCGTACGACAGGCCGGGCATGTAGCGGTGGTTGAGCGTGTGGTTGTTCAGGGTGACGCCCGCGTCCTGCATCTTCTTGAAGTACGGGTAGTTGTCCCGTACGACGTAGTCGCTGAGGAAGGCCGTGTACGGGATCTTCAGCTCCTGCATCATCTTCAGGAACTCGGGGTCCTTCTCCGAGCCGTCGTCGATCGTCAGGAAGACGACCTTGTCCTCGGTCGGGACGGTGGTGAAGACGTTCGGGTACTCCTCCTGGTCCTCCACCTCGAAGCCGTCGCGCGTGTGGATCTCGGGCTTCTCCTTGGGTGCCGGCGGGGCGGCGAGCGGGGTCTTGCGCAGTCCCCACTTCTTCGCCGCGACGACGCGAGCCTGTTGGGCCGCCTTGGCCTTCTCGGCGGCGCTGAGCGCGCCCGCGGCGCCTGCTTCCGCAGCCTTGGCGGCCTTCTCCTTCGCGGCCCTGTCCGGCCCGGAGTCCCCGGAGCCGCACGCCGTCCCGAGGGCGGCGACGAGCAGGGCTGCGACGGCCACGCCGAACCGGCCGCGCGGACCTGCCGCGTACCGGTGACCTTGTTGCGACTTATTTCCCTTTTGTCGTACTAGCTGCATAGCAGCGCATCCTGGCACCCGACACACGGACTCCCCGGAAGACACCGCGAACGCGGTCCCACCTTCCTTCGACTGGCCCACACCGTCCGCCTCCGGCCCGTCGCCGACAATGGATCCGTGACCCCCGAAGACTTCGCCGCCCTCCTCACCCCCGAGGGCCGCGCCCTCCTGGACTCGCTCCGCGACCACGACCCCTCGCAGGAACTGGCCGTCGCAACCCGGCTGCGCCGTGAGCACCCCGCCACCCTGGTCTCCGCCGCGCTCGGGCAGGCCCGGCTGCGGCAGCGGGCGGTGGCGAAGTTCGGCGCCGAGGACGCCTTCCGGATGTACTTCACGCCCGGCGGCGGCGAGATGGCCACGCGGGCGTCCGTGGCCTCGTACCGGGCCGAGCGGCTCGCCGCCCTCGGCGTGCGCAGCGTGGCGGACCTGTGCTGCGGAATCGGCGGCGACGCCCTCGCGCTGGCCCGGCTCGGCATCCGGGTGCTCGCGGTGGACCACGACCCGCTCACGGTCGCCGTCGCGCGGGCCAACGCCGAGGCGCTGGGGCTGGCGGACCTGATCGAGGTCCGGGAGGCGGACGTGACGGAGGTGGACGCCTCCGGCTACGACGCGGTCTTCGTCGACCCGGCACGGCGCGGGGGGCGCGGCCGGATCTTCGACCCGGAGGCGTACTCACCGCCGCTGTCGTGGGCCGTGGAGACGGCCCGTGCGGCGAAGTACGCCGCCATCAAGATCGCACCCGGGATCCCGCACGAGGCCGTGCCGGCGGAGGCCGAGGCGGAGTGGATCTCCGACCAGGGGGACGTCAAGGAGGCCGTGCTCTGGTTCGGGACCGCGCCGGGAACCGTCCGCGCCACCCTGCTCCCGGGGCCGCGCGCGCTGCACACCGCCGATCCGCTGCCCGATCCGCAGGCCGGGCCGGTCGGCCGCTGGCTCTACGAGCCCGACGGGGCCGTGATCCGCGCCCACCTGGTCGCCGAGGTCGCGGAGCAGCTGGACGGCCGGCTGATCGACCCGACGATCGCCTACGTCACCGCCGACGAACTGCGCGCGACGCCGTACGCGACGGCGTACGAGATCACCGACGTGCTGCCGTTCGGCCTGAAGAAGCTGAAGGCGCTGCTGCGCGAGCGCGGGGTCGGGATCCTGACCGTGAAGAAGCGCGGCTCGGCGATCGAGCCCGAGGAACTGCGCAAGAAGGTCAAGCCGCAGGGGCCGAACTCCGCGACCGTCTTCCTGACCCGGGTGGCGGGTGCCCCCTCGATGCTGATCGGCGCGCCGGCCGCCCCGCCTGCCGTACCGCCTGCGGCGACGCCCGGCCGGTGAGGCGGGTCCGGCGCCGCTGCCCGGGCCGCGACGGCCCGGGCAACGCTACGCCGGGCCGTACTAGCCCGGCCGCGGGGACCGGCGCGCAGCCGCCCGCTGCGGGGGCCGGGGGCGTGCGGGCTCGGCCGCGGGGGCCGGCGTCGTAGCGTCCGGCTGTGGGCCCCGGCCGTATGGCTCCCGCTGCGGGGGCCCGGCCGTACCGGGCGCGGATCCGCGCCTCGTCCGGGCCGGACTTGGCCGGCCGGGCGCAGCACGGTCAGGCCCCGTCGGCCTCCACCGACTCGAAGCGCCAGCGGTGTACCGCCCGTGTGATCAGGTCGGGCGCGGGTTCGGGAAGTTCCGGGAGGTCGGCCGCCACGCCCTCGGCGGCCTCCCACCAGGTGATCACGAGGACCCGGTCCTGCGGGGCCCGGAACACCTCGCGGCGCACCGGCTCCCGGGCCAGGACCTGGGCGCGGGCCCACTCCAGCAGCTCGTTGCCCCGGCCGTCGGCGGCCCGGGCCTCCCACATCAGCGCGACGGTGCTCACGAGTACAGGTTGTCCTTGCTCAGTTCGTGCACGTGGTCGTGATCGTGGCCGTGGCCGTGGGTGTGACCGTGGCCGGCCGCCTCCGAGGTACCCGGCACGTGCGGGTCCGTCACCGGCAGCGAGGAGTCGGCCGACAGGTCCCAGTCCGATGCGGGCCGGTTCCGCTTGACCATCTCCGCACCCAGCGCCGCGACCATCGCGCCGTTGTCCGTGCACAGCTTCGGCCGCGGCACGCGCAGCACGATGCCCGCCGCGTCGCACCGCTCCTGCGCCAGCGACCGCAGCCGGGAGTTGGCCGCGACGCCGCCTCCGATCATCAGGTGGTCGACGCCCTCGTCCTTGCACGCCCGGATCGCCTTGCGGGTCAGCACGTCCACCACGGCCTCCTGGAAGGACGCCGCCACGTCGCGCACCGGTACGTCCTCGCCCGCGTTCCGCTTCGCCTCGATCCAGCGGGCGACGGCCGTCTTGAGCCCGGAGAAGGAGAAGTCGTACGCGGCGTCCCGCGGCCCCGTCAGCCCGCGCGGGAAGTTGATCGCCTTCGGGTCGCCCTCGCGTGCGAGGCGGTCGATGACCGGGCCTCCGGGGAAGCCCAGCTGGAGCACGCGCGCGATCTTGTCGAAGGCCTCGCCCGCCGCGTCGTCGATGGTCGCGCCGAGCGGCCGTACGTCGGAGGTGATGTCCGGGGCCAGCAGCAGCGAGGAGTGCCCGCCGGACACCAGCAGCGCCATCGTCGGCTCCGGCAGCGGCCCGTGCTCCAGCTGGTCCACGCAGATGTGGGAGGCCAGGTGGTTCACGCCGTACAGGGGCTTGCCGAGCGCGTAGGCGTAGGCCTTGGCCGCCGAGACGCCGACGAGCAGCGCGCCCGCGAGACCCGGTCCGGCCGTGACCGCGATGCCGTCGAGGTCACGGGCGCTGACCCCGGCCTCCTTCAGCGCGCGTTCGATCGTGGGGACCATCGCCTCCAGGTGGGCCCGCGAGGCCACCTCGGGCACGACGCCGCCGAAGCGGGCGTGCTCGTCGACGCTCGACGCGATCGCGTCCGCGAGCAGGGTGGTGCCGCGGACGACGCCGACGCCGGTCTCGTCGCAAGAGGTCTCGATGCCGAGGACGAGCGGTTCGTCAGCCATTGCTCTCACTGCTCTCAGTTCGTGCTTGTGCGGGGTCGGTCAGTCGCATGACGAGCGCGTCGACGTTGCCGGGCTGGTAGTAGCCGCGCCGGAAGCCGAGGGGCTCGAAGCCGAAGCGCTCGTAGAGCTTCTGGGCGCGGGTGTTGTCCACTCGTACCTCCAGGAGCACCTCGGCGCATTCGAACGCGGTGGCGGCGCGCAGCAGGTCGGTCAGGAGCCGGGCGCCGAGCCCGGTCCCCCACTGGTCGCGGGCGGCCGCGATGGTCTGTACGTCGGCCAGGTCGCCGGCGGCGGCCAGTCCCGCGTAGCCCACCAGCCGGCCGGCCGCGTCCTCGGCGACGACGTAGTGGCGCGTGGCCTGCGGGCCGCGGGCGTGGGCGAGCTCGGACCAGAACATCCCGGCGGACCAGGCGTCCTCGGGGAACAGCTCGTGCTCCAGTTCCAGTACGGGTCCGATGTCCCACCAGCGCATCTCGCGCAGGGTGTGGGGGGTCGCCGGGGTCACTGCGGGGTGACCACCTTGTAGTTCTTGGGTACCTGGGCGTCGGGCCGGCGCAGGTAGAGCGGGGTCGGAGGCAGGAACTCCAGGCCGGCGGCCAGTCGTTCGGCTGCCAGTGAGGCGAGCGCGGCGGCCGACTGGTGCTCGGGGTTCCGGGCGTCCGTGAACACCTCGGGGTACAGGAGGGCGCCCTGGCCGACCGCGGGCAGGCCCGCGACCTGCTGGGCGATGTCGGCCGGGCGGTCCACGGCGGGCTCGCCGACGCGCGTGCGCGGGTCCTCGTACCGGGCCCAGTAGACCTCCTTGCGCCGTGCGTCGGTGGCGACGGTGAAGGGGCCCTCGACGCCGGCGGTCCCGGCGGCGTACGCGAGGCCGTCGAGCGTGCACAGGCCGTGCACGGGTACGCCCAGCACTGCGGCGAAGGTGGAGGCGGTGACGAGGCCGACGCGCAGCCCGGTGTAGGGGCCGGGACCGACACCGACGACGACGCCGGTGACGGCTTCGAGCGTGACCCCGGCCTCGGCGAGGACCTTGTCCACGGAGGGCAGCAGGAGCTCCCCGTGGCGGCGGGCGTCGACCTGGTTCGACTCGGCGACGACGGACTCACCGTCGTGCAGGGCGACGGTGACGGCGGGCGTGGCGGTATCTACGGCGAGCAAGAGCACGCGAACAGCCTACGACTCCGGCGGCCGCACCCCTTGCGGCCGGTCTCGGAGCAGGGCGGCTGCTACCTTTCGACGGGGTACCGGACGTGGTATCGGTCGGCGCGGAGAGGTGGAGCAAGGTGGCACGCAGTTCGGGAATCGTGGCCGGGCTCACCGCCGCGGCGGTGGCCGTCGTGGGCTTCCTCGGCTACCAGGCTTCCGCCACGGCGCCCGCGCGTCCCCCGAAGGCCGCCGCGCAGGAGCCGGCCCCCGCCGCGAGCGCGGCCGCCAAGCAGGACCCGGCGAAGCCGGCGGCCGTGCCCGAGGGTTCCGGTACCGGCGTGCGCGTCGTGTACTCGGTGGGCCAGAAGCGGGTGTGGCTGGTCGGCGACCCCGCGCAGCCGCCGAAGACGTTCACGGTGATGCCGAGCACGGTGCACCCGAAGCCGGGCACCTACACGGTCGGGTCGCGCTCGGGTTCGGTCACCGGCTCGGACGGCGTGCCGATCGAGCACGTGGTGCGGTTCGCCAGCGCGGAGGGTGTGGCGGTCGGTTTCAGCGCCCGCACGGACGGCGCGCTGCCGGAGCCCGACCCGAACAAGAAGACCGGCGGCATCCGCATGACCCGTGCCGACGGCGACGCCATGTGGGCGTTCGCGACGATCGCCGCGAAGGTCGTCGTCGTTCCCTGACGGATCGCCCTCGCTTCACCCGACCGGGTGAGGCCGCTCCGTCCCCGCACCGCTCCCGGTCAGAGAGCTAGGCCGCTTCGGATTCCGGAGCGGCCTCTTCGCGTGCCGTGTCGGCCGGCCGGCCCTGGTCCGTGGCGTACTCCCGTGCGGGGGGCGTCGAGACGGCGGTGGCGGCCACGCCGGCGGCGAGGAGCGTCCACATGGAGACGGTGGACGGGCGGGGTTCGCGATGTGCTCCTGCTGGTGCCGACATGGCTGCCTCCTGGACCCGGGACACCGTACTTAGGCATACCTAAGAAACTCTCGGTACCATGTCACCACGAGGGCCGCCGACAGCGCAATATCTTGCCGACGAGTTGTCGGTACGTTTACTCGGAGAGGACACCGGCCAGGGTGTCCAGCCCGGCCCCGGCGCTCCAGCGCGCCCCGACTCCGCGCACCAGGACCTCCCGTACGTCGTCCAGGACCTCCTCGTGGCCGACCGCCCGGGCGATCACCACGTGCAGCCGGTCGTCGGAGAGCTCCTCGACCTTGCCGTCGCCCCACTCCACGACGACCACGGACTCGGGCAGCGAGACGTCGAGGTCCAGGTCCTCCATCTCGTCCAGCCCGCCGCCCAGGCGGTACGCGTCCACGTGCACCAGCGCCGGTCCCCCGGTCAGCGAGGGGTGCACCCGGGCGATCACGAAGGTCGGCGAGGTCACGGCCCCGCGCACGCCCAGGCCCTCGCCGAGGCCCCGGGTGAGCGTGGTCTTGCCCGCGCCCAGCTCGCCGGTCAGCAGGACGAGGTCGCCGGGGCGCAGCAGGGCGGCGATCCTGCGGCCCAGTTCCTGCATCGCGTCCGGGGAGTCGATCGTGATCCGGGTCTCCGCGCCGGCTGCGGCCTCAGGTGCCGGCGCCTGGCTGCGCTGTGCTTCCAGCGGTACTTCTTCCATGCCCGCCAACGTTAGTCGCTGCGGGGACGGCCACCGCCCCGGTGCGCGCCAGCAGCTCGGTGAGCAGCCGCGTCACGGTCTCCGGGCGTTCCAGCATCATGAGGTGCCCGGTGGACTCCAGGACCACGAGGTCGGCGCCGGGCAGCGCCTCCTTGATGGCGACGCTGTGCGCGGGCGGGGTGATCATGTCCTTGTCCCCGGCGATGACCGTGACCGGCAGGTCCGCGAACAGCTGGAGGGCGGAGGTCTTGTCGTGGGTCTGGAAGGCCGGGTAGAACTCGGCGACCACGTCGATGGGCGTGGCCTCGATCAGCCGCTCGGCGAACCGCGCGACGCCGGGATCCACGTCCCGGGAGCCGAACGAGTACATCTTGATCATCCCGGCGAAGAGGTCGGCGGTGGCCCGGCGGCCCTTCTCGACCAGCTCCACCTGGGAGCCGAGCGCCTTGAGCACGCCCGGCAGGAGCCGGCGCACCGCTCCCATGCCGGCGGCGGGGAGCCCGTAGGTCACCTCGTCGAGGCGGCCGCTGGAGGTGCCGACCAGGGCGACGCCGACGACGCGGTCGCGGACGAGCTCGGGGTACTGCTCGGCGAATCCCATGATGGTCATTCCGCCCATCGAGTGACCCACCAGGATCAGCGGCCCCTCGGGGGCGGTCGCGTCGATGACGGCCTTCAGGTCCCGGCCGAGCTGGTCGATGCTCACCGGCTCGCCGTCCGCGTGGCCGAGGCCGCGGGCGCTGCGGCCGTGGCTGCGCTGGTCCCAGTAGACCGCGCGGACCACTCCGCGCAGGGCGGCGCGCTGGAAGTGCCAGGAGTCCTGGCCGAGGCAGTAGCCGTGGCAGAAGACGACGGTGGCCTGGGGTTCGGCCTTGCGCCGCAGGCGCCGCCGCTTGCCGTCCTCGGGGAGCTCGTCGACCTCGTAGTAGAGCTCGGTGGCGTCCTCGGCCCGGCAGATCCCCTCGGTGCCGCGCAGGGACCCGTAGTCCCCGGCCGCGTCGAGGGCGAGGCGTGCCTTCCTCCGCATGCCGCGGCCGACGGTGATCCTCTCGACCGCGACACCGGCCGCCGCTCCTGCGGCTATCACGCCGATGGCGGCGCCGGCCCAGCCGGCCTTGCGCCAGTTCTCGCTCACGCCGCCGCCCTCACTCCGCTCAGCCGCCCAGGTACACCCGGGGCACTCGTGCACCGATACGGGTGACGATCTCATACGCGATCGTGTGTGCCGCTCGTGCCCAGTCCTCGGCGGTCGGTTCACCGCGCTCCGCGTCCCCGAAGATGACGGCCTCGTCACCGGCGCGGGCGTGGTCCTCCCCCAAGTCGACCACGAACTGGTCCATCGCGATGCGCCCGGCGACCTGGCGGACCTTGCCGCCGACGAGCACCGGGCCGAGGCCGGACGCCTGCCGGGGGATGCCGTCGGCGTAGCCGGCCGGCACCAGCGCGAGAGTCGTCTCGGCGTCGGTGACGTAGTGGTGGCCGTAGCTCACCCCGTGCCCGGCGGGAACCGTCTTGACCAGCGCGAGGGAGGCCTTCAGGGCCATCGCGGGCCGCAGGCCCAGCTCGGCCGGGGTGCCGAGCTCGGGGGCGGGCGAGACCCCGTAGACGGCCAGTCCGCAGCGCACCAGGTCGAAGTGGGACTCGGGCAGCGTGAGGGTGGCCGGCGAGTTGGCGATGTGCCGGACCTCGGGCTCGACGCCCTCCTTCTCGGCGTACGCGAGCATGTCGCGGAACGCGGCCAGCTGGCGCTGGATCGAGGGGTGCCCGGGCTCGTCGGCGCAGGCGAAGTGCGACCAGACACCGGTGACCTGGACGGTCCCCTCGGCCTGGGCGGCGACGGCCGCTCCGACCAGTGCCTCCCAGTCGGCGGGCTGGCAGCCGTTGCGGCCGAGGCCGGTGTCGGCCTTGAGCTGGACGCGGGCGGTGCGGCCCGCCGCGCGGGCGGCCTCGCGCACCTCGTCGAGGGCCCACATTCCGCTGACGGCGACGTCGATGTCGGCCTCGACGGCCTCCCGCCAGGGCCCGCCCGGGGTCCAGAGCCAGCACATCAGCCGCCCCCGGATCCCGGCGGCGCGGAGCGCGAGGGCCTCGTCGGGCGTGGCCGTGCCGAGCCAGGTGGCACCGGCTTCCTGGGCGGCCTTGGCGCACTCCAGGGCACCGTGCCCGTAGGCATTCGCCTTGACCACGGCCATCAGCTCGGCCCGGGGCGCCCGCTCGCGCAGTGCGCGCACGTTCTCCCGTACGGCGTCAAGATCGATCTCGGCGTACACGCGCGTCGCTGTCTCGTTCATCGCCCACAGTCTCTCAGAACCCCGGCCGGGTACCCGGTGCGGGCGCCCGCTGCGCGGAGCTCCCGTCCGCCCGGCGTCCCTCCGTCCGGCGGACCCGGCCGGGCCCTGCCCTGATCCGCGCCGGCTCCGACCGGACCTGCGCGGGCTGCGCGCCGGGGCCCGCGCCTCGATCGCCGGAGAGGCCGCGATGCCCGCCCCGTCGGTGCCACGGGCACCTCAGCCCGGCCGGCACCCCGAGCCCAGGTCAGGGGCGGGCCACGTCCCGCCAGGCCGCGGGGAGGGCTTCCGCCACCTGGTGGGCCAGGAGCGGGCCCCCGGCGCGGCGGGCCGCCAGGCCGTGGAGGTACGCGCCCGCCGCCCCCGCGTCCGCCCCGGACAGACCGCCCGCCAGCAGGGAGCCCGCGAGGCCTGACAGCACGTCCCCGCTGCCGGCGGTGGCCAGCCACGGGGTGCCCGTCGGGTTCACCCGAACGGCACCGCCGCCCGAGGCGACCAGCGTCGTCGAGCCCTTCAGCAGCACCGCCGCCCCGTACCGCTGCGCCAGCAGCCGTACGGCGTCCAGCCGGCCCGCCTCCACCGACTCCCGCGACACCCCCAGCAGCGCCGCCGCCTCCCCCGCGTGCGGGGTCAGCAGGGTCGGGGCCGTCCTGGCCCGCAGCACCTGCGGGTCCAGCCCGCGCAGCCCGTCCGCGTCGACCAGCACCGCGGCGTCGCCGGCCAGCAGTTCCGCGACCTCCCCGGCGCGCCCCTCGCCCAGCCCCGGGCCGACCACCCACGCCTGCACCCGGCCGGGCCCGATCAGCGTCTCGGGGTAGCGGGCGAGCACCGCCTCGGCCGCCGGCCCCACGTACCGCACCGCGCCCGCGCCGCCCCGCAGCGCTCCCGCCACCGCCAGCACCGCAGCGCCCGGGTACCGCGCCGACCCGGCGACGATCCCGACCACGCCCCGCCGGTACTTGTCGCTCGTCGCCGTCGGCTCCGGCAGCAGCCCCGCCACGTCCGCGTGCTGCAGGGCCTCCACCTGCGGCGACGGCAGCTCCAGCCCGATCTCGACGAGGTGCACCGCGCCCGCCCGGGACGCCCCGGGGTCGATCAGCAGGCCGGGCTTGTACGCCCCGAAGGTCACCGTCACATCGGCCGTCACGGCCGGACCCGCCACCTCCCCGGTGTCCGCGTCCACCCCGCTCGGCAGGTCCACCGCGACCACGGGGACCCCCTGCGGGATCCGCTCCGCCAGGGCCGCGGCCGCGGGGCGCAGCCCGCCCCGCCCGCCGATCCCGAGCAGCCCGTCCAGTACGAGGTCCGCCCGCTGCGGGACCGCTCCCGCGAGGTGTCCCCCGGCGGCCCGCAGCGCGGCCAGCCCGCCCGGGTGCATCCGCTCGGGGTCCATCGGCACGGCCGTCACCCCGGCTCCGCGCCGGGCCAGCCGGGCGCCCGCGTACAGCGCGTCACCGCCGTTGTCCCCGGGGCCGACGAGCAGGACGACCCGGGCCCCGTACACCCCGCCGCGGGCCCGCCGCAGCAGCCCGGCGCACGCGGCGGCCAGGCCGGCCGCCGCCCGCTGCATCAGGGCGCCCTCGGGGAGGCGGGCCATCAGCTCCCGCTCGGCGGCCCGTACGGTCTCCACGCTGTAAGCAGTCCGCATGGGCTGCCCCCTAACTCTCTGCGATCACCACGGCGGAGGCGATGCCGGCGTCGTGGCTGAGCGAGATGTGCCAGGACTTCACGCCCAGCTCCAGCGCCCGCGCCTCGACCGTCCCGGACACCCGCAGCCGCGGCTGCCCGGTGGTCTCGACGTAGACCTCGGCGTCGGTCCACAGCAGGCCGCCGGGCGCGCCGAGCGCCTTGGCGAGGGCCTCCTTGGCGGCGAACCGGGCGGCGAGCGAGGCGATCCCGCGCCGCTCGCCGCTCGGCAGCGTCAGCTCGGCGTCGACGAACAACCGCGCCGCCAGGTTCGGCGTGCGCTCCAGCGCCGCGCCGAACCGCTCGATCTCCGCTACGTCGATCCCGACGCCGATAATCACAACGACAACTCCACTGGCCGACTGCCTACTCCACCGTCACCGACTTGGCGAGGTTACGCGGCTGGTCCACCTCGTTGCCGCGCGCCGTCGCCAGCTCGCACGCGAACACCTGCAGCGGGACCGTCGCCACGAGCGGCTGGAGCAGCGTCGGCGTCGCGGGGATCCGGATCAGGTGGTCCGCGTACGGGACGACCGCCTCGTCGCCCTCCTCCGCGATCACGATGGTCCGCGCCCCCCGCGCCCGGATCTCCTGGATGTTCGACACGATCTTGTCGTGGATCACCGACCGGCCGCGCGGCGACGGGACGACCACCACCACCGGCAGGTCCTTCTCGATCAGCGCGATCGGCCCGTGCTTGAGCTCGCCCGCCGCGAAGCCCTCGGCGTGCATGTACGCCAGCTCCTTGAGCTTGAGCGCGCCCTCCAGCGCCACCGGGTAGCCGACGTGGCGGCCCAGGAACAGCACGGTGTTCTTCTCGGCGAGCGAGCGCGCCAGCGCCCGTACCGGCTCCATGGTCTCCAGGACGGTGTCCACGGCGGCGGCGATGTCGGACAGCTCCCGGATGACGGCCTGGATCTCGTCGCCCCACTTCGTGCCCCGGACCTGTCCGAGGTAGAGCGCGACCAGGTAGCAGGCCACCAGCTGCGTCAGGAAGGCCTTGGTCGAGGCGACGGCCACCTCGGGACCGGCGTGCGTGTAGAGGACCGCATCCGATTCGCGGGGGATCGTCGACCCGTTCGTGTTGCAGATGGCCAGTACCTTGGCCCCCTGCTCGCGCGCGTGCCGCAGCGCCATGAGGGTGTCCATGGTCTCGCCGGACTGCGAGATCGCGACCACCAGCGTCCGCTGGTCCAGGATCGGGTCGCGGTAGCGGAACTCGCTCGCCAGCTCCGTCTCGCACGGGATGCGGGTCCAGTGCTCGATGGCCAGCTTCGCGATCATGCCCGCGTGGTACGCCGTACCGCACGCCACGATCACGACCTTGTCGACCTCCCTGAGCACCGAGACGGGGATGCGCACCTCGTCCAGGGTCAGCGAGCCGCTCGCGTCGATCCTGCCCAGGAGGGTGTCGGCGACGGCCTTCGGCTGCTCGGCGATCTCCTTGAGCATGAAGTAGTCGTAGCCCCCCTTCTCGGCCGCCGAGGCGTCCCAGTCCACGTGGTACGCCCGCACGGTCGCGGCCGAACCGTCGAAGTTGGTCACCGAGACGCCCTCGCGGCGGAGCTCGACGACCTGGTCCTGCCCCAGCTCGATCGCGGACCGCGTGTGGGCGATGAACGCGGCCACGTCCGAGGCGAGGAAGTTCTCGCCCTCTCCGACGCCCACCACCAGGGGCGAGTTCCGGCGCGCGCCGACCACCACGTCCGGCTCGTCGGCGTGCACGGCGACCAGGGTGAAGGCGCCCTCCAGGCGCCGGCACACCTGCCGCATGGCTTCCGCGAGATCGCCGGTGGCCGAGAACTGCTCCGCCAGCAGGTGCGCCACGACCTCGGTGTCCGTCTCGGACTCCAGCCGGTGTCCGCGTTCGGCCAGCTCGGCCCGGAGCGCGGCGAAGTTCTCGATGATGCCGTTGTGCACGACGGCCACGCGCCCCGAATTGTCGAGGTGCGGGTGGGCGTTGGCGTCGGTGGGCCCGCCGTGGGTCGCCCACCGGGTGTGCCCGAGCCCCGTGGAACCGGTCGGCAGCGGGTGCCCGACCAGCTCCTTCTCCAGATTGACGAGCTTGCCGGCCTTCTTGGCGGCCGCCAGGCTGCCGTCCGCGAGCACGGCGACCCCGGCCGAGTCGTAGCCGCGGTACTCCAGCCGCTTGAGTCCGGCGATGACCACATCGAGCGCCGACTGCGCTCCCACGTAACCCACAATTCCGCACATAGGCCGCAGCGTACGCCGTGGTCGTCCGTCTGCCCCGTAGCGGAACAAGACGAAAAACCCGCTCCGGCGCATGCGCCGGAGCGGGTTGACGTTGTGTCGGGCAGGTGTCAGCCGAGCTTCTTCACCTGGGCGTCGACGAGGGCCTTCGGCTGCTCGGCGGTGCCGGCCAGGCTCAGCGAGGAGAAGGTCGCGACCGTGTTGCCCTTGCGCACGAAGACCAGCTGGGTCGTCAGCTTCTGGCCGTCGGCGTCGAGCTCGACCGTCAGGGGCAGGGCCGCGTCACCGCCGGTGACGGCGGCACCGGGGGCCACCTTGGTGATCTTGGTGGTCTCGCCGTCCTGGGTGGCCGAGTAGCCGCCGGAGCACTTCTCGCTCGCGGTCTTCACTGCGGCGAACGCCTCCTCGGCGCCCTTGCCCTCGTACGAGGCGAGGGTGACGGCCGTGGCCGTGGAGCCGAGCGCGCCCATGATCGCCTTCGCCGCGTCCTCCGGTGCGGCACCCGCGGCGGCGGGCTTCGGGGTGGCCACGGCCTTGGTGCGGGCCGTGCCGGAGGGGGTGCCGGCCGCGACGAACGCCTGCGCCTGGACGAGCACCTTGCACTCGGGCTTGTCGCTGGTGGCGGTGGCACCGGCGGCGGCCTCGGCGGGCGTGGCCTCCTTGAAGGTGTGGTCCGCGAGGTCGGCCTGGACCACGATCAGCTTGGCCAGCTCGGCGTCCGTCTTGCCCTTGACGGCGGGGGCCGCCGAGCTCTCGGCGGCGGAGGGCTTGGCGTCCGCCTTCGAGTCGGCCTTGTCGGCCTTGTCGGAGCCGCAGGCGGTGGCCAGCAGGGCCAGGGACACCGCGGACGCGGTCAGGACGGTACGACGGACAAGGGCGGTACGCACGAAAGATCTCCCCCATGGAGTACGACAGCGACAGGGCAGCCCGGACCGCGCCCCTCGGAACGGGGCGTGGACATGACTGCGGTGATCAACAATGTACGGGTCAAACGATCAGCCGGCCGCCACAGGGCGCGTTCGCGGCCGATCGTGACCCGGACGAGACCCCAAGAATTTCCAATCGAAACCACTCCGCGTACAACCGGGCCCGGCACCGGCCGGACCCCGCCCGGCCGTGCGCCCTCCCGCTCCACACGTGACCGACCACACCACCCACAACCGCCCCGGAGCCCCGACAATGGCGGTGTGATCACTTCGCCGCCACGAAGCAACACGCCGGACAACGCAACGGAGCGCACCGGCCGGGACGGGCACCCCACCCGCCCCGCACACCGCCGGGGCCCCGAGGCCTCGCCCTACGTCGATCTGACCCGCGCCGAGTGGAGCGCCCTGCGGGAGCGGACCCCGCTGCCGCTGACCGCCGACGAGGTGGAGCGGCTGCGCGGCCTCGGCGACGTCATCGACCTCGACGAGGTCCGCGACGTCTACCTGCCGCTGTCCCGGCTCCTCAACCTGTACGTCGGCGCCACCAGCAACCTGCGCGGCACCCTCAACACCTTCCTCGGCGACGCGGGCAACGGGCACGGCGCCCAGCAGGGCACCCCCTTCGTCATAGGGGTCGCCGGTTCGGTCGCCGTCGGCAAGTCCACGGTGGCACGTCTGCTGCAGGCCCTGCTGGCCCGCTGGCCCGAGCACCCGCGCGTGGAGCTGGTCACCACCGACGGCTTCCTGTACCCGATGAAGGAGCTCCAGCGGCGCGGGCTGACCTCCCGCAAGGGGTTCCCGGAGTCCTACGACCGCCGCGCGC
Organism: Streptomyces venezuelae; assembly: GCF_008642275.1. Lineage (NCBI taxonomy): Bacteria > Bacillati > Actinomycetota > Actinomycetes > Kitasatosporales > Streptomycetaceae > Streptomyces > Streptomyces venezuelae. Next base: position 4,484,591 of record NZ_CP029189.1, on the reverse strand, counting down.
TCACCCGCTTCGTCGCCGACATCAAGGCCGGCAAGGACGAGGTGCGGGCCCCGGTCTACTCGCACCTGATCTACGACATCGTGCCCGGCGAGGAACTCGTCGTCCGCCGCCCGGACATCCTCATCGTCGAGGGCCTCAACGTCCTCCAGCCGGCCCTCCCGGGCACGGACGGCCGTACCCGCGTCGCCCTCGCCGACTACTTCGACTTCAGCGTGTACGTGGACGCGCGCCCCGAGGACATCGAGCGCTGGTACCTGAACCGGTTCCGGAAGCTGCGGGCGACCGCCTTCCAGAATCCTTTCTCCTACTTCCGCAAGTACACCCAGGTCTCCGAGGAGGAGGCGCTGGAGTACGCACAGACCATGTGGCGGACGATCAACCGGCCCAACCTGCTGGAGAACGTGGCGCCCACCCGCGGCCGGGCCACCCTCGTCGTCCGCAAGGGACCGGACCACAAGGTGCAGAAGCTGAGCCTGCGCAAGCTCTGACCTCGGGGTGCGTAGGGTGCGCACATGCTGCATCTGAGGCTGATCGTCCCGCCCGGGCGGACGGAGGCCGTGGTCGGGCTCATCGGATCGACCGTGGGCACGACCCACCTGGCGGTGCTGCCCGGCGCCGCCCTGGACCCGCGGGGCGACCTGGTGATGTGCGACGTCGCCCGCGAGGCCGGGGACCAGCTGCTGCACGGGCTCCGGGAGCTGCGCATCGACCGGGACGGCTCGATCGCGGTGGAGAACATCGACCTGTCCCTCTCGGAGCGCGCCGACGCGGCCGAGGAGGAGGCGCCCGGCGAGCCCGCGGACGCGGTGATCTGGGAGCAGCTGGCCGAGGCCACCCACGAGGAGTCCACCCTCACCATCACCTACGCCGCGTTCATGATCGTCGCGACGATGATCGCGGCCTGCGGTGTGGTGCTCGACAACGCGATCCTGATCGTGGGCGCCATGGCCGTCGGCCCGGAGTTCGGACCGCTGGCGGGGGTGTGCACCGGTGTGGTGCAGCGCAGGCCGCGGCTGGCCTGGCGGTCGCTGACGGCCCTGCTGATCGGTTTCGGCGCGGCGATCGCGGCGACGACCGTGTTCAGCCTGGTGATGGATGCCCTCGGCCTGTTCGAGGCGAGCATGCTGGAGGACCCGCGGCCGAACACGGCCTTCATCTGGAACCCGGACCCGCTCTCACTGGTGGTGGCGGTGCTCGCGGGGGTGGTCGGGATGCTGTCGCTGACCTCGGCGAAGTCCGGGGCGCTGGTGGGCGTGGCGATCTCGGTGACGACCGTCCCCGCGGGCGCGAACGCCGCGGTGGCCCTCAGCTACGGGGACTTCGCCCAGATGTGGGGCTCGATGGAGCAGCTCCTGCTGAACCTGGGCGGGATCATGGTCGCCGGAACGCTGACGCTCTACGGGTGGAAGCTGCTGTGGTCCACCCAGCGGGGCCGCTGGAGGCGTCCCGCGCCGCCCGCGTCCCGGTCCTGAGCGGGGCGCGGTACGGCGTACGGGCCCCCGGAAACGGGGGAACCGGATGCGTGCCGGGCCCGCGGGCCCGGCACGACCGGGAAGGAGACGGCCTAGCCGAGTGCGGACTTCACGACGTCCGCGAGGCGGCCGGCGATCGAGCGGGCCTGCTCGATGTCGGCGGCCTCGACCATCACCCGTACGAGCGGCTCCGTACCGGACGGGCGGAGCAGCACCCGCCCGGTGGTGCCCAGCTCGCGCTCGGCGTCGGTGACCGCCGCGGCCAGCTCGGCGGAGGTGGTGACGCGGGACTTGTCCACGTCGGGAACGTTGACGAGGACCTGCGGCAGCCGCTGCATGACGCCCGCCAGCTCGGCCAGGGACTTGCCGGTGGCCGCGACGCGCGCCGCCAGCAGCAGGCCGGTCAGGGTGCCGTCGCCGGTCGTCGCGTGGTCGAGGATGATCACGTGGCCGGACTGCTCGCCACCGAGCGCGTAGCCGTGCTCCTTCATCGACTCCAGGACGTACCGGTCGCCGACCCCGGTCTGCACGACCTGGATGCCCTCGGCCTCCATGGCCAGCTTGAAGCCCAGGTTCGACATCACGGTGCCGACCACGGTGTTCTCGCGGAGCTGGCCGGCCTCGCGCATGGCCAGGGCCAGCACGGCGAGGATCTGGTCGCCGTCGACCTCCTCGCCGGAGCCGTCCACGGCCAGGCAGCGGTCGGCGTCGCCGTCGTGCGCGATGCCGAAGTCGGCGCCGTGCTCGACCACGGCCGCCTTGAGCAGGCCGAGGTGGGTGGAGCCGCAGCCGTCGTTGATGTTGAGGCCGTCCGGCTCGGCGCCGATCGTGACGATCTCCGCGCCGGCCCGGGTGAAGGCCTCGGGCGAGACGTACGCGGCCGCGCCGTGGGCCTCGTCGAGGACGACCTTGAGGCCGTCGAGGCGGTTCGGGAGGACGCCGATGAGGTGGGCGACGTAGCGGTCGAAGCCCTCGGTGTAGTCGGAGACGCGGCCGACGCCGGAGCCGGTGGGCCGGTCCCAGGGAGCGCCGGTGCGGTGCTGCTCGTAGGTCGACTCGATGCGGTCCTCCAGCTCGTCGGCGAGCTTGTGGCCGCCGCGCGCGAAGAACTTGATGCCGTTGTCGGGCATGGCGTTGTGGCTGGCGGAGAGCATCACGCCGAGGTCGGCGCCCAGCGCACCGGTGAGATACGCCACCGCCGGGGTGGGCAGCACACCGACGCGCAGGACGTCCACGCCCGCGCTCGCGAGGCCCGCCACGACCGCGGCCTCCAGGAATTCACCGGAGGCGCGGGGGTCCCGGCCCACCACGGCGGTCGCCCGGTGGCCCTCAAAGGTCCCCGCCTCGGCGAGAACGTGGGCAGCCGCCACGGAGAGGCCGAGCGCGAGCTCCGCCGTCAGATCCGCGTTGGCAACGCCGCGTACACCGTCCGTCCCGAAGAGTCGTCCCACTGTTGTCCTCCCGAGTTTGCGCTTCGCGTATGACCGCTTGTGACAGGTATTTGCCGCTTGTGGCGGTAAACGAACCGCCCCGGCAGCACAGAGAGTGCTGCCGGGGCGGTTTCGTTGCAGAACAGCAGGCGCAGATTAACGCTTGCTGTACTGCGGAGCCTTACGGGCCTTCTTGAGACCGGCCTTCTTGCGCTCGACCGCACGGTCGTCGCGGGAGAGGAAGCCGGCCTTCTTCAGCGCCGGGCGGTTGTTGTCCACGTCCGCCTCGTTCAGCGCACGGGCCACGCCGAGGCGCAGGGCGCCGGCCTGACCGGAGACGCCGCCACCCGAGATGCGGGCGATGACGTCGTAGCGGCCGTCAAGCTCCAGGAGCTTGAAGGGCTCGTTGACTTCCTGCTGGTGCACCTTGTTGGGGAAGTAGTCCTCAAGGGTGCGACCGTTGATCTTCCACTTGCCGGTGCCCGGAACGATCCGGACGCGGGCGATGGCGTTCTTGCGACGGCCCAGGCCGGCGGCCGGCTGGGGGTCGCCGAAGCGGCCGGCAAGGGACTCGGAGGTGTAGTCGCCCTCGACGACGACCTCAGACTCGCTGGTGTACTCCTCGACGTTGCCCTCGAACTCGTCGACGGGGGTCGTCTCGGCGGTGGTCTCGGCCACGATGCTCCTCAGAATTTTCTACGTCTTAGGGGGTGGCCGGAACTACTGCGCGACCTGGGTGATCTCGAACGGCACCGGCTGCTGGGCAGCGTGGGGGTGCTGGTCGCCCGAGTAGACCTTCAGCTTCGAGAGCATCTGACGGCCCAGGGTGTTCTTGGGGAGCATGCCCTTGATGGCCTTCTCGACGGCCTTCTCCGGGTTGTTCGCCAGGAGGTCGTCGTAGCGCACCGAACGGAGACCGCCCGGGTAGCCGGAGTGGCGGTACGCCATCTTCTGCGACGCCTTGTTGCCGGACAGGTGGACCTTGTCGGCGTTGACGATGATGACGAAGTCGCCCATGTCCATGTGGGGGGCGTAGGTCGGCTTGTGCTTGCCCTTAAGGAGGGCAGCGGCCTGGGTCGCCAGACGGCCGAGGACAACGTCCTGGGCGTCGATGACGAGCCACTGGCGCGAGATGTCGCCGGGCTTGGGGCTGAACGTACGCACGCGTATGCCTTCGCTTCTTCGGTGGTGGTATCCCAAGGGCGCAAGCCCCACGGGAAGGTCCTGACAGGGTCACCACGGACGATCACGACAGCCCTCAATCACAACGGGGACGCAACCCGTGTGAACTGCTGGTCATCGGTCCGGTGGACCGGCGCAAGGCCCTTTCACGTGAGAATGAGAAAGCCAATACGCATAACAAACCAGCAGGATACCCAAGCAGACCCGTACGGGTCAAAACGCGGTCCGCGATGCCGATTCTGCTGGCGTCGCGGCGCACTCCGGTTCGGTCCTGGATGGGGACCCCGCAGTTGTTACGGGCTCCAGAATAACCCGACCCGAGCGCAGTGCACGACGCGCCAGCACGATCACGAGCCCGCACAGGGTGGCGCAGTCCTTGAACGCCCGCCGCTTGGCCTCCAGCTCGGACGGCCAGGGAACGCCCGCCACCTGAGGTCCCAGAACCGCCCAGAACCAGGGCGAACGCGCCGCCGCGTCCGGCCGTACCACCGAGACGACCAGCAGCGGCAGGACCACCAGCAGGTAGTGGTCGAAGGACGGCCGCGACACCAGGAATGCGGCGAGCATCACCATGCAGGCCGTCTCCACCAGGCGCAGCTCGCCCCCGTCGGTGTCCTCCCGCCGCCACCGCACCCAGGCCGCCCACAGGCCCGCCCCGGCCCCCGCGAAGGCCACCAGCACCGCCAGCGGCACCGGCACCCCCAGCCGCGGCAGCACGGCGATCGGCGAGGCGTCCCACGGCAGCGCGTACGAGTCCTGCCCCTGGAGCAGGAAGGGCAGGGTCTTGGTGAAGAACAGCGACGGACTCGGCATCACCAGCGCACCGGCCAGCGAGAACCCCAGCGGCACCAGCACGGCCGCGGCCAGTCCCCGCCACCGCCGGGCGACCAGGAAGAGCAGCCCGAGGGGTACGAGCATCGGCTTGCACGCGATCGCGAGCCCCACCACCAGCCCGGCCGACCCCCACCGGTGCCGCAGCGCGAGCAGCAGCGCCACCGGCAGGGCGGCCGCCGAGATGGCGGTCCAGTTGCCGATCAGCACGAGGTTCACGTACGGCTTGCAGGCGAGGGCGAAGACCGCGAAGCCGCCGACCGCGAAGCGCGAGCGCAGCGGCACCGCGAATATCCGCAGCGCGGCCAGCCAGCCGATGCCGAGCATCCCCGACATCCCGAGCGGCAGCAGCCACCGCAGCACCTCGCGCGGCAGCAGGGCCTCGGGAACCGCCATGATCACGGCACTGGGCAGGTAGAGGAAGCGCTTGTCCTCGTACGGGGACCCGCCCGCCAGCAGCGTCTCCGCGGCCTTGACCACGAACGCGTTGTCGGAGCCCCAGTTCGCCCGCAGGCTCGTGGAGACGGCGATCCCGAGGAGTACCGCGAGGGAGAGCACCTGCCAGGACCGGGCGGCCGGCTGCAGCAGCCAGTCGATCAGCCTGTTCCCGGTCCCCCCGCCTCCGGTGCCCCCGTCCCCGGCATCCCGGTTCCTGACGCCCTGGTTCTCCCACTTCAACAGCCAGATGCTAGGCCGCAGCCCCACGACGCCTGCCCCTCACTCGACCGAGGGGGTGACGGTGACGGTCTCCCCCTAGCGCTTGCGTTCGACTCTACGTTCGTCCCAGACGGGTTCCTGAGTCTCCCGCACAACACCGTCCGAACCGAAGACCAGGTAACGGTCAAATGTGCGCGCGAACCAGCGGTCGTGCGTGACGCACAGCACAGTGCCGTCGTACGCCTCCAGTCCGTCCTGCAGGGCTTCCGCCGACTCCAGGTCCAGGTTGTCCGTCGGCTCGTCCAGCAGCAGCGCCGTGGTGCCCGCGAGCTCCAGCAGCAGGATCTGGAAACGAGCCTGCTGACCGCCCGAGAGCTTCTCGAAGGGCTGGTCGCCCTGGCGCTCCAGCTCGTACCGGCGCAGGGCGCCCATCGCCTGGCCCAGGGGCTTGGCCGCCTCCGTCCACAGGATGTCGACGAGGGTCCGTCCGAAGAGCTCCGGGTGGGCGTGGGTCTGCGCGAAGTGGCCGGGAACCACCCGCGCGCCCAGCTTCCACGTGCCCGTGTGCTTGACGTCCTCGCCCGCCAGCAGGCGCAGGAAGTGCGACTTGCCCGAGCCGTTCGAGCCGAGGACCGCGACCCGCTCCCCGTAGAAGACCTCCAGGGAGAAGGGCTTCATCAGGCCGGTCAGCTCCAGGTTCTCCACGGTCAGGGCGCGCACGCCCGTGCGCCCGCCCTTGAGCCGCATCTTGATGTCCTGCTCGCGCGGCGGCTCCGGCGGCGGGCCGGCGTCCTCGAACTTCTTGAAGCGGGTCTGCATCGCGTGGTAGCGCGAGGCCATGTCGGGGCTGATCGCGGCCTGGTTGCGCAGCCGCAGCACCAGCGCCTTCAGCCGTGCGTGCTCCTCGTCCCAGCGCCGCTTGAGCTCCTCGAAGCGCGCGAAGCGCTCCTTGCGGGCGTCGTGGTACGTGGCGAAGCCCGCGCCGTGCACCCAGACGTCGGAGCCGGTCGGGCTCGCCTCCAGGCTGATGATCTTCTCGGCGGCCTGGGTCAGCAGCTCCCGGTCGTGGGAGACGAAGAGCACCGTCTTGCGGGTGGCCTTCAGCTGCTCCTCCAGCCAGCGCTTGCCGGGGACGTCCAGGTAGTTGTCCGGCTCGTCGAGCAGCAGCACCTCGTCGGGCCCGCGCAGCAGCGCCTCCAGCACGAGCCGCTTCTGCTCACCGCCCGACAGGGTGCGCACCTCGCGGAACTGCGCGGAGTCGTACGGAATCGCCAGCGCGGCCATGGTGCAGACGTCCCACAGCGTCTCCGCCTCGTACCCCTGGACGTCCGCCCAGTCGCTCAGCGCCTGCGCGTAGGCCATCTGGGCGGCCTCGTCGTCCACGGTCAGGATCAGCTGCTCGGCGCGGTCCACGGCCTTCGCGGCCTCCCGGATGCGCGGCTGGGACACCGAGACCAGCAGGTCCCGTACGGTCGTCTCGTCCCGCACCGAGCCCACGAACTGCGACATCACGCCGAGGCCGCCGGAGACGGTGATCCCGCCGCCGTGCGGCTTGAGCTCTCCGGAGATCATCTTCAGCAGGGTGGTCTTGCCGGCCCCGTTCGCCCCGACGAGCGCGACGACCGACCCCTCCCCCACGCGGAAGGAGACGTCAGGGAGCAGCACCCGCCCGTCGGGAAGGTAGTACTCCAGGTGGCTGGCTTCGAGATGTCCCATGCCGGGCATTGTCCAGGTCCGGCGCCCATCCGCCCAAACGGATTAGCCGGCCGCCGAGGCGGCGGTCAGCAGCAGCCGGCGCCCGGCAGGGTCCGCATGTTCCGTGCTTCCTTGCTGCGGGCGGCCAGCAGCTCGTCCGCCGGGTAGCCGACCTCCTCCAGGGTCAGGCCGTGCGGCTTGACCACGTGCACCGAGGAGTCCCGTACGGCGGCCGCCAGCACCTTTCCGGGCCAGTCGGTGGGCCGGTGCCCGTCGCCCACGTGCAGCAGGGCTCCCACGAGCGAGCGGACCATGTTGTGGCAGAAGGCGTCGGCGCGGACGGTCGCGGTGACGATCCCGTCCTCGGCGCGCTCCCAGCTGAGCTGCTGGAGGGTGCGGATGGTCGTGGCACCCTCGCGCTTCTTGCAGTACGCGGCGAAGTCGTGCTCGCCGAGCAGCGGGGCGGCGGCCTCGTTCATGGCGTCCACGTCGAGCGGCCACTGGTGCCAGAGCACGTGCCCGCGGCGCAGCGGGTCGACGCCGCCCTGGTGGTCGCCGACGCGGTAGGCGTAGCGGCGCCAGATGGCCGAGAACCGCGCGTTGAAGCCTTCGGGGGCCTCGGCGACCTTCCAGACCCGTACGTCGTGCGGCAGCCGGCCCGCGAGGCGGCGCAGCAGCTTGTCGTGGTGTTCGGCCCACGCCTCCTCGGCGAGGTCGAACTGGGCGACCTGGCCGCGGGCGTGCACGCCCGCGTCGGTCCGTCCGGCCACGGTCAGCTCGACCGGGTCCGGCAGCCGCATCACGGTCTGCAGGGCGCTCTCCAGCTCTCCCTGGACGGTCCGCAGCACGCGCTGCTTCGCCCAGCCGGAGAAGTCCTTGCCGTCGTAGCTCAGGTCCAGCCGCACCCGGACGTGCCCGGGCTCCACCTCGTCACTCACGTGACCGATCCTCTCAGAAGCACCCATATGCAGAACGGGCCCGCCCCGGGAAGGGGCGGGCCCGTTCAGAGCCGTTCAAGCAAGCGTGATCCCGGGGGATCAGGCCTCCTTGGTCTCCTCGGCGGGGGTCTCGACAGCCTCCGCCTCCTTGACCGCGCGCTTGGTGGCGGCCTCGGCCTCACCGGTGGCCTGCTGGGCGACCGTGAGGGCCTCGACCAGCTCGATCACGGCCATCGGGGCGTTGTCGCCACGACGGTTGCCGATCTTGGTGATGCGCGTGTAACCACCGGGGCGGTTCTCGTAGCGCGGGGCGATCTCGGTGAACAGCGTGTGCACGATGCTCTTGTCCGTGATCGTCTGCAGCACCAGGCGACGGTTGTGGATGTCGCCCTTCTTGGCCTTGGTGACCAGACGCTCGGCGTAGGGACGCAGGCGGCGGGCCTTGGCCTCGGTGGTGGTGATGCGGCCGTGCTCGAAGAGCGCCTTCGCGAGGTTCGCGAGGAGGTGCTTCTCGTGCGCGGCGCTGCCGCCCAGACGGGCACCCTTTGCGGGACGCGGCATGGTGTTACTCCTTCATATCTGCACCGGCCGTGTCAGGTACCGGTGTCAGTTCCCCCGAGGCGGATGCCGCGGGAAAGTCTTCAGTTCAGACCCGGCCGGCGATCCGGGCCAAAGGCCCCGACCGCCGGCTGCGGGGTGAATCAGTACTGCTCGGTCTCGACGAAACCGGCGTCCGCGTCGTCGTCGGCGCCGAAGGCGTCGGCGGCGGCGGTCGGGTCGAATCCGGGCGGGCTGTCCTTGAGGGCCAGGCCCATGCCGGCGAGCTTCGCCTTGACCTCGTCGATCGACTTCGCACCGAAGTTGCGGATGTCGAGCAGGTCGGCCTCGGAGCGGGCGACGAGCTCACCCACGGAGTGGATGCCCTCGCGCTTGAGGCAGTTGTACGAGCGGACCGTGAGCTCCAGCTCCTCGATCGGCAGCGCCAGGTCGGCGGCCAGGGCCGCGTCCGTCGGCGAGGGGCCCATGTCGATGCCCTCGGCGTCGATGTTGAGCTCGCGCGCCAGACCGAACAGCTCGACCAGGGTCTTACCGGCGGACGCCATGGCGTCACGCGGGCGCATGGCCTGCTTGGTCTCGACGTCGACGATCAGCTTGTCGAAGTCGGTGCGCTGCTCGACTCGGGTCGCCTCGACCTTGTAGGTGACCTTGAGGACCGGGCTGTAGATGGAGTCGACCGGGATACGGCCGATCTCCTGGCCCAGCTGCTTGTTCTGGACGGCGGAGACGTAGCCGCGACCGCGCTCGACGGTCAGCTCCATCTCCAGCTTGCCCTTGCCGTTGAGCGTGGCGAGGACCAGGTCCGGGTTGTGCACCTCGACACCGGCCGGGGGCGCGATGTCGGCAGCGGTGACCAGGCCGGGACCCTGCTTGCGCAGGTACATCACGACCGGCTCGTCGTGCTCCGAGGAGACGACCAGCTGCTTGATGTTGAGGATGATGTCCGTGACGTCTTCCTTGACGCCCGGCACGGTGGTGAACTCGTGCAGGACGCCGTCCACGCGGATGCTGGTGACAGCGGCACCCGGGATGGAGGACAGGAGGGTACGGCGCAGGGAGTTGCCGAGGGTGTAGCCGAAGCCCGGCTCCAGCGGCTCGATCACGAACCGCGAGCGGTACTCGTCGACGACCTCTTCGGTCAGCGAAGGACGCTGAGCGATAAGCATGTCTGTGTTCCTTCATTCGTGGACGCCCACTATTTGACGCCCGACGGGATGCCGTACCAGGGGTACGGCTACTGCAAGGGTACGGGCGGTACGTCCCCCGAAGGGGTCGTACCGCCCGGACACTCAAGAACGCACAGGTGCGTCCGCTGCGTCAGACGCGGCGGCGCTTCGGCGGGCGGCAGCCGTTGTGCGGGGTGGGGGTGACGTCCTGGATCGAGCCGACCTCGAGGCCGGTGGCCTGGAGGGAGCGGATCGCGGTCTCACGGCCGGAGCCGGGACCCTTGACGAAGACGTCGACCTTGCGCATGCCGTGCTCCTGCGCGCGGCGGGCGGCCGACTCGGCGGCCATCTGCGCGGCGAAGGGGGTGGACTTGCGCGAGCCCTTGAAGCCGACGTGGCCGGCGGAGGCCCAGGAGATCACGTTGCCCGAGGGGTCGGTGATCGAAACGATGGTGTTGTTGAACGTGCTCTTGATGTGGGCGTGCCCGTGAGCGACGTTCTTCTTTTCCTTGCGGCGCACCTTCTTGGCAGCGCCCTGACGACCCTTGGGGGGCATCTAAATCTCCTACGGGAGGTGGTCGGTCCTACAGCGCAAGACCGCTGAACAGGACTACTTCTTGCCCGGCTTCTTCTTACCGGCGATCGCGCGACGCGGGCCCTTGCGGGTACGCGCGTTGGTGCTGGTGCGCTGACCGTGCACCGGGAGGCCGCGACGGTGGCGGATACCCTGGTAGCACTGGATCTCGATCTTGCGGCGGATGTCGCCCTGGATCTCGCGGCGGAGGTCACCCTCGGTACGGAGGTTGGCGTCCACGTACTCGCGGATCTTGACGAGGTCCTCTTCGGCCAGGTCACGAACGCGGGTGTTCGGGTTCACGCCGGTGGAGGCGAGGATCTCCTTGGACCGGGTGCGCCCGATACCGAAGACGTAGGTGAGTGCGATCTCCACGCGCTTTTCGCGCGGGATGTCAACACCGGAAACGCGTGCCATTCAATGGCTCCTGTGTGTTCGGGGGTCTTCAGCAGAACCGACCCCGACCGCCGACCACCCCGAAGTGGAGTGATGGTACGCCCGGGTCCCCGGCCCCCGCCGGAGGTACCGCCGGCCCCGTGAAGGGCTGGGCGGGTTCTGCGTATGTACGTTTTCTTACGTCGCGCGAAGAACTGCGGAAGGCAGGTCGGTCGGCGTGCGTCAGCCCTGGCGCTGCTTGTGGCGCAGGTTGTCGCAGATGACCATGACCCGGCCGTGACGGCGGATCACCTTGCACTTGTCGCAGATCTTCTTGACGCTCGGCTTGACCTTCATGTTGGTGAGGTTCTCCGGGTCAGTGCCACCACCCGCACCGGGACGGATGCCCAGGCAGGAGTGAGAGCAAGATCTACTTGTATCGGTAGACGATCCGGCCACGCGTCAGGTCGTACGGAGACAGCTCCACAACGACCCGGTCATCGGGGAGGATGCGGATGTAGTGCATGCGCATCTTGCCGCTGATGTGCGCGAGGACCTTGTGACCGTTCTGGAGTTCCACCTTGAACATGGCGTTCGGGAGGGACTCGATCACGGTGCCCTCGATTTCGATGGCACCTTGCTTCTTGGCCACGCTTCGCCTTTCGAATCGGCTACCTTGATCGGCTCCGTGCGCCATGCAGACATGGAAGTGCACGAGAGCCGACGAGTCAGTCTACGTCAGGGCACCCAGAAAGACGAATCCGGAAAGTTTGCCCCAGAGTCTAGATCATTAACCGAGGGGGTCCGGGGCCGTGGTGACTCCGTACTCCGCCAGCTTCGCCTTGCCGCAGTCCGGGCTGGTCAGGACGATGGGACCGGCCTCCGTCAGCGCGACGGAGTGCTCCCAGTGCGAGGACCAGGTGCCGTCGGTCGTGATGACCGTCCAGTCGTCCGAAAGGACCTCCGTCTGGGCGGTACCCAGCGAGACCATGGGCTCGATCGCCAGGCACAGGCCCGGCACCAGCTTGATCCCCTTGCCCCGCTTGCGCGAGACGTAGTTCAGCAGGTGGGGGTCCATGTGCATCTCGGTCCCGATGCCGTGGCCGCCGTAGTCCTCGATGATCCCGAACTTGCCGAGGCTGTGCTCACCCGTGGAGGGGCGGGGCTGGCGCTTGATGTACGTCTCGATCGCCTTGGAGATGTCCACGAGGCGGTTGCCGAGCTTCATCGCGGCGATGCCGGCCCACATGGACTCCTCGGTCACCCGGGAGAGCTCCAGGAGCTCGGGGGCGTGACCGGTGCCCACGAACGCGGTGTACGCGGCGTCGCCGTGCCAGCCGTCCACGATCGCACCCGCGTCGATCGAGATGATGTCGCCGTCCTTGAGGACGGTCTTGTCGTCCGGGATGCCGTGGACGACGACCTCGTTCACCGAGGTGCAGATGGTCGCGGGGAAGCCGCCGTAGCCGAGGAAGTTCGACTTGGCCCCGGCGTCCGCGATGACCTTGCGGGCCACCATGTCCAGATCCCGCGTCGTGGCGCCCGGCACGGCCGCCTCACGGGTCGCGGCGTGGATCGCCGCGACGACCAGCCCTGCCTCGCGCATCTTCGCGATCTGCTCGGGGGTCTTGATCTGGACCATGGGAAATGCCTGCCCTTCCGTGCGGCTGAACCGCCGCCGCTCTCGCGGAGGTGGTTGCTCTCCGCTGTGGTTCCTCAATTATTGGCCGAGGTCGCCGTCCTACGCCTCATGCAGACGGCCGCGGCGTCTCCAGGACACCGCGGCCGTAGGCACGAACGCGTACTACTTCTTGAGCGCGTCCATCGCGCGCCTGGTGACGTCCGCGACCTCACCGAGGGCGGGGATGGTCACCAGCAGGCCCTGGGCCTTGTAGTAGTCGATGATCGGCTCGGTCTGCGTGTGGTAGACCTCCAGCCGGTTGCGGACCGTGGCCTCGGAGTCGTCGCCGCGCTGGTAGAGCTCGCCACCGCAGGTGTCGCAGACGCCCTCGGCCTTGGCCGGGGCGTACGTCACGTGGAAGACGTGCGAGGAGTCGTTGCGGCAGATCCGCCGACCGGCGATCCGCTTGACGACCTCCTCCTCCTCGACCTCCAGGTCGAGGACGGCGTCGAGCTTCATGCCCTCGGCCTGGAGCATCACGTCGAGCGCCTCGGCCTGCGAGACGTTGCGCGGGAAACCGTCGAGCAGGAAGCCGTTCACGGCGTCCGGCTGTTCCATGCGGTCCTTCGCCATGCCGATGGTCACCTCGTCGGGAACCAGGTCGCCGGCGTCCATGTACGCCTTCGCCTGCTTGCCCAGCTCGGTGCCCTGGCTGATGTTGGCCCGGAACAGGTCACCCGTGGAGATGTGCGGAATCGACAGGTTCTTGGCAAGGAACGCAGCCTGCGTTCCCTTGCCCGCACCGGGCGGTCCAACGAGGACGATTCGCATCAGCGGAGGAACCCTTCGTAATTACGCTGCTGGAGCTGGCTCTCGATCTGCTTCACGGTTTCCAGACCCACACCCACGATGATCAGGATGCTCGTCCCGCCGAACGGGAAGTTCTGGTTCGCTCCGAAGCCGGCCAACGCCATCGTCGGCACAAGAGCGATGAGACCCAGGTACAGCGACCCCGGCCAGGTGATCCGGTTGAGTACGTAGCTGAGGTACTCGGCGGTGGGCCGACCGGCGCGGATGCCCGGGATGAACCCACCATACTTCTTCATGTTGTCTGCAACTTCCTCGGGGTTGAACGAGATCGCCACGTAGAAGAACGCGAAGAAGACGATCAGGAGGAAGTAGGCGGCGATGTAGTACGGGTGGTCGCCCTTGACGAAGTGCTTCTGGATCCAGGTGGCCCAGCCCGCCTGGGACCCGCTGAACTGCACGACCAGCGCCGGGATGTACAGCAGCGACGAGGCGAAGATGACGGGGATGATGCCCGCCTGGTTCACCTTGAGCGGGATGTAGGTCGAGGTGCCGCCGTACGCACGGCGACCGATCATGCGCTTCGCGTACTGGACCGGGATCCGGCGCTGCGCCTGCTCGACGAAGACCACCAGGCACACCATCGCGAGGCCGACCAGGATGACCACGCCGAACTCGACCCAGCCGTCCGCGATCTTGCCCTGGAGCTTGATCTGCCAGAGGGCGCCGATGAAGCCGGCCGCGATCGAGATGAACATGAGGATCGACATGCCGTTGCCGATGCCGCGGTCGGTGATGAGCTCACCGAGCCACATGACGACGCAGGTACCGGCGGTCATGGTGACCACCATGACGACCGTCGTGAAGATCGAGCGGTCGGGAACGATCTCGCTGGCGGCCTGGCAGCCCTGGAACAGGGCACCGGTGCGGGCCGTGGCGACGAGGCCCGTACCCTGCAGGATCGCGAGCGCGACCGTCAGATAGCGCGTGTACTGGGTGATCTTCGCCGTGCCGGACTGGCCCTCTTTCTTGAGGGTCTCCAGCTTCGGGATGACCACGGTCAGCAGCTGCAGAATGATGCTCGCCGTGATGTAGGGCATGATGCCGAGCGCGAAGATCGTGATCTGCAGCAGCGCGCCGCCGCTGAACATGTTGACCAGGCCGAACAGCCCATTGCTGCTGCCTGCCTGCTCGACACAGATCTGAACGTTCTTGTAGCTCACGCCGGGTACCGGAACATGGGACCCGAGCCGGAACAGCACGATGATGCCGAGCGTGAAGAGCAGCTTCTTGCGCAGGTCGGGCGTCTTGAACGCCCGGGCGAACGCGGTGAGCACGGTGCCTCCTGCGACCCCCGCGCTACTGCGTCAGAGGTGACGGTCTGAGGGATCGACGAATACGACAAAGCAAAGGTGCACGCCACCTTACCGGCGAGTGTGCCTTCCGTGGAACGACCGACCGGGGATGCCCCATATGTGAGGCATCCCCGGTCGGGTTTCGAGCTATTCAGCCACTGAAATCGTCTTAGACGAGCTCGGTGACGGTGCCGCCGGCAGCGGCAATCTTCTCCTTGGCGGAGGCGGAGACGGCGTCAACCGAAACCTGCAGCGCCACGGAGATCTCGCCCTGGCCCAGGACCTTGACGAGGCTGTTCTTGCGAACCGCGCCCTTGGCGACCAGGTCGGCCACCGTGACTTCTCCACCCTCGGGGTAGAGGGCGCCGAGCTTGTCCAGGTTGACAACCTGGAACTCGGTGCGGAACGGGTTCTTGAAGCCCTTGAGCTTCGGCAGGCGCATGTGGAGGGGCATCTGCCCACCCTCGAAGCGCTGCGGGATCTGGTAACGGGCCTTCTGGCCCTTCGTACCACGACCGGCCGTCTTACCCTTCGACGCCTCACCACGACCGACACGGGTCTTCGCGGTCTTGGCGCCGGGGGCGGGACGGAGGTTGTGGGCCTTCAGCGGGCTGTTCTCAGCCATGATTAGTCAACCTCCTCAACCGTCACGAGGTGGCGGACGGTGTGAACCATTCCGCGGAACTCGGGGCGGTCCTCCTTGACGACGACGTCGTTCAGGCGCTTGAGCCCGAGCGAACGCAGCGTGTCGCGGTGGTTCTGCTTGCTGCCGATGTACGACTTCGTCTGCGTGATCTTGAGGCGAGCCATTACGCACCCGCCCCGGCACGTGCACGAAGCAGAGCCGCGGGGGCGACGTCCTCGAGGGGCAGACCACGGCGAGCCGCGATCTCCTCGGGACGCTGCAGGCCCTGGAGGGCCGCCACGGTCGCGTGCACGATGTTGATCGCGTTGTCGGAGCCCAGGGACTTCGACAGGATGTCGTGAACGCCGGCGCACTCCAGAACGGCGCGCACCGGGCCACCGGCGATAACACCGGTACCGGGGGAAGCAGGCTTCAGCAGGACGACGCCCGCAGCCTTCTCGCCCTGGATCGGGTGAGGGATGGTGCCCTGGATGCGCGGAACCTTGAAGAAGTTCTTCTTGGCTTCCTCGACACCCTTGGCGATGGCCGCGGGAACTTCCTTGGCCTTGCCGTAACCGACACCTACCGTGCCGTCACCGTCGCCCACCACGACCAGCGCGGTGAAGCTGAAGCGGCGACCACCCTTGACAACCTTGGCGACGCGGTTGATCGCGACAACGCGCTCAACGTAAGCGGTCTTCTCGGCGGCAGGGCCACCGTCGCGACCCTTCCGGTCCCGCCGCTCGCCGCCACCGGCACCGCTTCCGCGGCGCTGGGGTCCAGCCATTGGATTACCTCTCTCTGTTACGTCCGTGAGTCCCGGAACCGGGGCTTAGAACTTCAGCCCGGCTTCGCGGGCGGCGTCAGCCAGAGCGGCAATGCGCCCGGCGTATCGGTTGCCACCGCGGTCGAACACGACGGTCTCGACACCCGCAGCCTTGGCACGCTCGGCGACGAGCGCGCCGACAGCCTGGGCCTGCGAGCTCTTGTCGCCTTCGCCACCGCGGATCGAAGCGTCCAGGGTCGACGCCGACGCCAGGGTGTGGCCCTGGAGGTCGTCGATGACCTGAGCAACGATGTTGCGGTTCGAACGCGTCACGACGAGGCGCGGACGCTCCGCCGTACCCGAGACGTTCTTGCGGATGCGGATGTGGCGGCGAGCCTTGGCAGCGCGCTTGTACGCGTCGCCCTTGGCGATCTTCACACCGTATGCCATGGCTACTTACCAGCCTTTCCGACCTTGCGGCGGATGACCTCGCCGGCGTACTTGACACCCTTGGCCTTGTACGGGTCGGGCTTCCGCAGCTTGCGGATGTTGGCGGCGACCTCGCCGACCTTCTGCTTGTCGATGCCCTCGACCGTGAACTTGGTCGGCGACTCGACCTTGAAGGAGATGCCCTCGGGCGCCTCCACCAGGATCGGGTGGCTGTAACCCAGCTGGAACTCCAGGTTGGAGCCCTTCGCCAGGACACGGTAACCGACACCGCTGATCTCGAGAGCCTTGACGTATCCCGTGGTCACACCGGTGATCATGTTCGCCACCAGCGTGCGGGACAGGCCGTGCAGGGCCTTGTTCTGACGCTCGTCGTTCGGACGGGTGACGTTCAGAACGCCGTCCTCGCCCTTGGCGACGGCGATGGGAGCCTTAACGGTGTGGCTCAGGGAACCCTTGGGGCCCTTCACCGAGACCGTGCTGCCATCGATGGTGACGTCCACACCGGCGGGAACCTGGATGGGGAGCTTGCCGATTCGCGACATTGCTTTTCCTCCGTTCCCGACTACCAGACGTAGGCGAGGACTTCCCCACCTACGCCCTTCTTGCCTGCCTGCTGGCCGGTGAGCAGACCGTGCGACGTGGAGATGATCGCCACGCCCAGGCCGCCGAGCACCTTCGGCAGGTTGGTGGACTTCGCGTACACGCGCAGACCGGGCTTCGAGATCCGCTTGATGCCCGCGATGGAGCGCTCACGGTTCGGCCCGAACTTCAGCTCGAGGACGAGGTTCTTGCCGACCTCGGCGTCCTCGACCTTCCAGCCGGTGATGAAACCCTCCTGCTTGAGGATCTCTGCGATGTGCGACTTGATCTTGCTGTGCGGCATCACGACGGTGTCGTGGTACGCCGAGTTAGCGTTACGCAGACGGGTCAGCATGTCTGCGATCGGGTCAGTCATGGTCATGAAGTGGCCTTCGGCCTCTCTCGCCGGGGTTTCCTGTATGCGCCATCCCTCTCCCCACTCAGTGGCGGGACGGGTGCGGTGCGGGGACCTACGGCGTAGTAAGTCGATAGGGCGGCGGACGCCCAACCCCACAAGCCTACGGCATGCGGCGCTGGGCACCCACCGACCAGATGCTTACCGAGAGTCTCTGGAACTTCCCAAGTCCTTACGGACGGAAGGGAATTACCAGGAGCTCTTGGTCACGCCCGGCAGCTCGCCACGGTGAGCCATCTCACGAAGGCACACGCGGCACAGGCCGAACTTGCGGTACACGGAGTGGGGACGACCGCAGCGCTGGCAGCGGGTGTACGCACGCACACCGAACTTGGGCTTGCGGGCAGCCTTCGCGATGAGAGCCTTCTTCGCCATCTCGCTTACGCCTCCTTGAAGGGGAAGCCGAGGTGACGAAGGAGCGCGCGGCCCTCAGCGTCGTTGGTCGCCGTGGTGACCACGGTGATGTCCATACCCCGGGTACGGTCGATCTTGTCCTGGTCGATCTCGTGGAACATGACCTGCTCCGTGAGACCGAAGGTGTAGTTACCGCGGCCGTCGAACTGCTTCGGCGACAGACCACGGAAGTCACGGATACGCGGCAGCGCGAGCGACAGCGTACGGTCCAGGAACTCCCACATACGGTCACCACGGAGGGTGACGTGGCAGCCGATCGGCTGACCCTCGCGCAGCTTGAACTGCGCGATGGACTTGCGGGCCTTCGTGACGGCCGGCTTCTGACCGGTGATCGTCGTCAGGTCCTTGATGGCGCCGTCGATCAGCTTGGAGTCGCGGGCGGCGTCGCCCACACCCATGTTGACCACGATCTTCACGAGGCCGGGGATCTGCATGACGTTCTCGTAGGAGAACTCCTCACGCAGCTTGCCCGCGATGTCCTCGCGGTACTTCGTCTTGAGACGCGGAGTGGTAGCCATCAGATGTCCTCACCCGTCCGCTTGGCAACGCGGATCTTGTTGCCCTCGTCGTCGAAGCGGTAGCCGACGCGGGTGACGACCTTCTTGCCGTCCTTCTCCACAACCAGCTGAACGTTGCTGACGTGGACCGGGGCCTCGGTGATCACAATGCCACCGGCCTGGTTCTGCGCAGCCTTGGTGTGCTTCTTGACCCGGTTGACACCCTCGACCAGGACGCGGTTCTCGGCGGGGAAGGCGACGATGACCTTGCCCTGCTTGCCCTTGTCCTTACCGGTGATGACCTGAACCAGGTCGCCCTTCTTGATCTTCATGCTTACAGCACCTCCGGCGCGAGCGAGATGATCTTCATGAACTTCTTCTCGCGCAGCTCACGGCCCACCGGGCCGAAGATACGGGTGCCGCGAGGGTCGCCGTCGTTCTTCAGAATGACGGCGGCGTTCTCGTCGAAGCGGATGTACGAGCCGTCCTGGCGGCGACGCTCCTTGACGGTGCGAACGATGACCGCCTTGACGACGTCACCCTTCTTCACGTTGCCACCGGGGATCGCGTCCTTGACGGTGGCGACGATGACGTCACCGATGCCCGCGTAGCGGCGACCGGAACCACCGAGAACACGGATGCAAAGGATCTCCTTCGCACCAGTGTTGTCGGCGATACGCAGTCGCGACTCCTGCTGGATCACGTGTATCTCCTGTTTGTCTGCCGGTTCCCGGCGGGGGCTTCACTCCGGAGAGCGCAGCCCCCACCGAGCCTGGCGGAACGAATCCGGGGGAAACCCCCCGGACGAATTACTTGGCCTTCTCGAGGATCTCGACGATGCGCCAGCGCTTGCTCGCCGACAGCGGACGCGTCTCCATGATGAGGACGCGGTCGCCGACACCGGCAGCGTTCTGCTCGTCGTGAGCCTTGAGCTTGTTCGTACGGCGGATGACCTTGCCGTACAGGGCGTGCTTGACGCGGTCCTCGACGGCGACGACGACGGTCTTGTCCATCTTGTCGCTGACGACCAGACCCTCACGGGTCTTGCGGAAACCGCGCTCGGTCTTCTCAGTCACGTTGTTCTCGCTCATCAGGCGCTCTCCACCGTCTCGATACCGAGCTCACGCTCGTGCATCAGGGTGTAGATGCGAGCGATGTCCTTACGGACGGACTTGAGCCGGCCGTTGTTCTCCAGCTGACCCGTGGCCGCCTGGAAGCGGAGCTTGAACAGCTCCTCCTTGGCCTCGCGCAGCTTGCCAACGAGCTCTTCGTTGCCGAGCTCGCGCAGCTCGGACGCCTTGGTACCGGCCGCCATCACGACTCACCTGCCTCGCGCTTGACGATCCGGCACTTCATCGGCAGCTTGTGAGCCGCACGAGTGAGGGCCTCACGCGCAATCTTCTCGTTCGGGTAGGACAGCTCGAACATGACCCGACCCGGGTGCACGTTCGCGATCCACCACTCCGGCGAACCCTTACCGGAACCCATGCGGGTCTCGGCCGGCTTCTTCGTGAGCGGGCGGTCCGGGTAGATGTTGATCCAGACCTTGCCGCCACGCTTGATGTGGCGGGTCATGGCGATACGAGCGGACTCGATCTGGCGGTTCGTCACGTAGGCGGGGGTAAGCGCCTGGATGCCGTACTCGCCGAACGAGACCTCAGTACCGCCCTTGGCCATACCGCTGCGCTTCGGGTGGTGCTGCTTGCGGTGCTTGACCCTACGAGGGATCAGCATGACGGTCAGGCCTCCGTTCCGGTGCTCTCGGCCGGAGCGGCGGCGGGAGCGTCGGCCTTGGGGGCCTCGGCACCAGCAGCCTGCTGCGGCTTGCGGCCACCACGGCCGCCGCGCTCGCCACCACGGCCACCACGGCCGGCGGGACGGTCGCCAGCGCCCTGCGCGCCACGGGCCGGGCGGTTACCCGCACGGGCCGCAGCGTTCTCGGCGCGAACCTCGGCGATGTTCTTGACGTCGCCCTTGTAGATCCAGACCTTCACACCGATACGGCCGAAGGTGGTCTTGGCCTCGAAGAAGCCGTAGTCCACGTTCGCGCGCAGCGTGTGCAGCGGCACACGACCCTCGCGGTAGAACTCGGAGCGGGACATCTCGGCGCCGCCGAGACGGCCGCCACACTGGATCTTGATGCCCTTGGCGCCGGCCTTCATCGTGCCCTGCATGCTCTTACGCATGGCGCGACGGAAGGAGACGCGGGAGGAGAGCTGCTCGGCGACGGCCTGGGCCACCAGCTGAGCGTCGAGCTCCGGGTTCTTGACCTCGAGGATGTTCAGCTGGACCTGCTTGCCGGTCAGCTTCTCCAGGTCACCGCGGATGCGGTCCGCCTCGGCGCCGCGGCGGCCGATGACGATGCCAGGACGGGCGGTGTGGATGTCCACACGCACGCGGTCACGGGTGCGCTCGATCTCAACCTTCGAGATGCCGGCGCGCTCCATGCCGGACGTCATCATCCGACGGATGGCGACGTCTTCCTTGACGTAGTCCTTGTACAGCTTGTCGGCGTACCAACGCGACTTGAAGTCGGTGGTGATGCCGAGTCGGAACCCGTGCGGGTTTACCTTCTGGCCCATTACCGGGAACCTTCCTTGCTGCTGACGACCACGGTGATGTGGCTGGTCCGCTTGCGGATCCGGTAGGCACGGCCCTGGGCACGCGGACGGAACCGCTTCAGGGTCGGGCCCTCGTCCACGTACGCCTCGCTGATGACCAGCGTGGAGGCGTCCGGGTGGTTGTAGTTGTGTGCGGCGTTGGCGATGGCGCTGTCCAGCACCTTGCCAACCGGCACGCTCGCGGCCTGCGGGGCGAAACGCAGGACCGCCTGAGCCTCCGTGGCATCCATGCCACGGATAAGGTCCACCACGCGGCGGGCCTTCATGGGCGTGACGCGGATGTACCGCGCCTGGGCCCTGGCTTCCATGGTTGTCCCTTCGGTGTAAGTCATAGTCGTAACCACCCCGCCTTTAGCGGCGCTTCGACTTCCGGTCGTCCTTGACGTGGCCGCGGAAGGTGCGAGTCGGCGAGAACTCGCCGAGCTTGTGGCCGACCATCGACTCGGTGACGAACACCGGGACGTGGGTCTTGCCGTTGTGCACCGCGATGGTGTGACCCAGCATGCTGGGGATGATCATCGAGCGACGGGACCAGGTCTTGATGACGTTCTTGGTGCCGGCTTCGTTCTGGACGTCCACCTTCTTTACGAGGTGGTCGTCGACGAAGGGCCCCTTCTTGAGACTGCGCGGCATCTAAACCCGCTCCTAGCGCTTCTTGTTCGTCTTGCGGCGGCGGACGATGTACTTGCTCGAAGCCTTCTTCGGCGAGCGAGTACGACCCTCCTTCTGACCCCACGGGGAGACCGGGTGGCGACCACCACTGGTCTTGCCCTCACCACCACCGTGCGGGTGGTCAACCGGGTTCATCGCGACACCGCGGACGGACGGGCGAACGCCCTTCCAGCGCATGCGGCCGGCCTTGCCCCAGTTGATGTTCGACTGCTCGGCGTTGCCGACCTCGCCGACCGTGGCGCGGCAGCGCGCGTCGACGAGACGGATCTCACCGGACGGCATACGAAGGTGGGCCATGGTGCCCTCCTTCGCCAGCAGCTGCACGGAGGCACCCGCGGAACGGGCGAACTTGGCGCCACCACCGGGACGGAGCTCGATCGCGTGGATCGTGGTACCGACCGGGATGTTGCGGAGCGCGAGGTTGTTACCGGGCTTGATGTCGGCCGTGGGGCCGTTCTCAATCCGGTCGCCCTGCTTCAGAGCCTTCGGCGCGATGATGTAGCGCTTCTCGCCGTCCGCGTAGTGCAGGAGCGCGATGCGCGCGGTGCGGTTGGGGTCGTACTCGATGTGCGCGACCTTGGCCGGCACGCCGTCCTTGTCGTGACGACGGAAGTCGATCACGCGGTAGGCGCGCTTGTGTCCACCACCCTGGTGGCGAACGGTGATCCGACCGGTGTTGTTACGGCCGCCCTTGCTGTGCAGGGGGCGAACCAGCGACTTCTCCGGCGTGGACCGCGTGATCTCGACAAAGTCGGCGACGCTGGAGCCACGACGGCCCGGGGTCGTCGGCTTGTACTTGCGGATACCCATTTCTCAGTCCTCGTCCGATTCCGGACGACTAGACCTCCGTTAGGAGGCCTGGCCGCCGAAGATGTCGATACGGTTGCCCTCGGCAAGGGTCACGATGGCGCGCTTGGTGTTGGCGCGCTTGCCGAAACCGGTCTTGGTGCGCTTGCGCTTACCCTGACGGTTGATCGTGTTGACCCCGGTGACCTTGACCGAGAAGACCGCTTCCACGGCCTGCTTGATCTGGGTCTTGTTGGCGCCGGGCGCGACGATGAACGTGTACTTGTTCTCGTCCAGCAGCGCGTAGCTCTTCTCCGACACAACCGGCTTGATCAGCAGGTCACGCGGGTCGGTGAAGGTCTTGCTGGTAACGGTCGCCTCAGACATCAGGCGTCGCTCCCTTCGGTCTCATCGGCCTTGGGGCCAGACACGAAGGACTCGAAAGCGGCCTGGGTGAAGACCACGTCGTCAGAGACGATCACGTCGTACGTGTTCAGCTGGCCCGGCTCCAGGATGTGAACCTGGGGCAGGTTGCGGGCGGACAGCCACGCGGCCTCTTCGGCGCGGTCGACGACCAGGAGCAGGTTCTTGCGCTCCGAGATCTTGCCGAACAGCGTCTTGGCGGCCTTCGTGGAGGCGGCACCCTCGACCACGCCGGTGACGACGTGGATGCGGGAGTGACGCGCACGGTCCGAGAGGGCACCGCGGAGGGCGGCGGCCTTCATCTTCTTCGGGGTCCGCTGGGAGTAGTCACGCGGCTGCGGGCCGTGGACGACGCCACCGCCGACGAACTGCGGCGCACGGGTCGAACCCTGGCGCGCGCGGCCGGTGCCCTTCTGGCGGTACGGCTTGCGGCCACCACCACGGACTTCGCCGCGACGCTTGGTCTTGTGCGTGCCCTGACGGGCAGCAGCCAGCTGAGCGACAACGACCTGGTGGATCAGCGGAACGCTGGTCTTCGCGTCGAAGATCTCCGCGGGGAGCTCGACGGTACCGGCCTTGTCGCCTGCCGGCGAAAGGATGTCAATGGTGCTCATTACCTCAAGCCCCCTTGGCCGCGGTACGGACCAGGACGAGGCCGCCGTTCGGACCGGGGACCGCACCCTTGATGAGGAGCAGACCCTTCTCCGCGTCAACCGCGTGGATGGTCAGGTTCTGGGTGGTGACACGCTCGTTACCCATGCGACCGGCCATGCGCATGCCCTTGAAGACACGCCCAGGGGTGGCGCAGCCACCGATCGAACCGGGGGAGCGGTGCTTGCGCTGCACACCGTGACCGGCGCCGAGGCCCCGGAAGTTGTGCCGCTTCATGACACCGGCGAAGCCCTTGCCCTTGCTGTTGCCCGTGACGTCAACCTTGACGCCGGACTCGAACACCTCAGCAGTGATCTCCTGGCCGAGCGTGTACTCGCTGGCGTCGGAGGTGCGGAGCTCCACCAGGTGGCGGCGGGGGGTCACGTCGGCCTTGGCGAAGTGGCCCTTGAGGGGCTTGTTCACCTTGCGCGGGTCGATCTCGCCGAAGGCGATCTGGACCGACTCGTAGCCGTCGATGTCGTTCGTACGGACCTGGGTAACGACGCAGGGTCCGGCCTTGACCACGGTCACCGGGACGACACGGTTGTTCTCGTCCCAGACCTGGGTCATGCCGAGCTTCTCGCCCAGGACGCCCTTGATCTGCTTTGCCATCTTCTCGACGCCTCTCAGAGCTTGATCTCGATGTCAACGCCGGCCGGAAGGTCCAGGCGCATCAGCGAGTCAACGGTCTTGGGGGTCGGGTCGAGGATGTCGATCAGGCGCTTGTGCGTGCGCATCTCGAAGTGCTCGCGCGAGTCCTTGTACTTGTGCGGCGACTTGATGACGCAGTACACGTTCTTCTCAGTGGGCAGCGGCACCGGGCCCGCGACCGACGCACCAGTGCGGGTCACCGTCTCGACGATCTTCTTCGCCGAGGAGTCGATGACCTCGTGGTCGTAGGCCTTGAGCCGGATGCGGATCTTCTGTCCCGCCATGGCTACTCCGTAGTCCTGTCTCTATGTGGAAACGCTCTGGCTCCCGGTCGGCTGCGGGACTGGATCCCGCGGCCTCTCCTCCGACCCACGCGGTCGGGCGTGTCGCACTCCCTCTACAGAAAATTCCCATACGGAAATTCCCTCGTCCAAGGGGGTACGGTCCCTGTGACCGCGATTCGGGGGAGAAACACCCACCGAGTGCCTGGTGGGCACCGTGCTGACACTTCCCAGAAGATTCCCGTACGTCCGTCCCCATTGCTGCCCCGAGAGGCAGATTAAGGACGACGAGTACTGTGGGACTCGCTTCCGGTCCTCCCGGCGGGAGGCGCGCAGCATCGGCACTCAGCCGAGCAACTTGAGTAGTCTGCCATACGAGGCACGTACCTGGCCAATCGGGCCGAAGAGAATACCCCGCCACGCTGCGTGGTCAAACCGCACCACGCACCTGGCGCGGCGGGGCCCCTCCCCCGGTCAGGAGCGGGTGAGCGTCCCGCATTCCCCGCCGCTGATGTCCTTGCTGCGGTCGTACGGGTCCGTGGCGGGCCCGGTGGGCGTCGGACCGGTCGGCGCGTCCTGCGGGAACTGCGGATGCAGGTAGCCGTCGGCCGTCCCGCATTCCACGTTCGACCACTCCGCACGGTGCTCATGCAGCTGGAGCCGGTCCCCGGTGGCCTTCCAGCGCGCAGGGTCGAGCAGGGACAGGGTGATCTGCCGGCGCACGATCGTGCGCTGCACGCTCGTACCCCCCTTGCTCATCGGGTGGACGAAGGTGTAGTCCGTCACCACGCGCACCTCCCCGGGCTCCCCCTCCTCCACGCGCATGCTGCCGCGCACCTTGACGACGTCGCCCACCGGCTTGACCGCGGCCGGATCGAAGCGGGTGAAGAGCGTCACCGGGGTGTCCTGCGCCGTGGGCCTCGTCAGGTACTGCTCCAGCCGCTGCGGGACGTCCGGCTGCTGGGGATCGAGGAGCGCCAGGGCCGTGGCGGGGCGTTCGCCGCGCAGGGTCGCCGGGTCCAGGTTGGCCGCGACGAGGAACTGCCTGACCTGCTGCAGCGCTTCCGCGACCTTCTCCTTCGGCAGCCAGCCCACGGCGGTGGCCTCGGGGACCTCGATCCCGGCGGCCCCGTCGGCCCACTGGAGGGCCGGAGAGCCGCGGAAGGGCTCCTTCAGCGTCGGCTGGTCGGGATCCACCGGCGGCGGGGGCGCGGTCGGCCGGGCCGTCTCGGCGGCCAGCGGGGCCTTCGCGTCCTGTCGGGCACCGGCCTTGCCCGTGACCCGGTCGATCACCAGCTCGGGCCGCAGCGCGACCAGCGCGAGCCCGGCGATGAAGACGACGGCCAGGGTGGCCTTGATCCGCCGCCCGCCCCGGCCCCGCCCGCCCCGCGTCCGCGGCCCGACCGGGCCGGTGCGCCACCCAGGAGGCGGATCCTGCCGGTCGCGCAGCCGCTCGGTCACCATCCGGGCCCGCGCCGACGGCTCCCTCGGCGCCTGTCCGCTGCCCGAGGAGGCCCGCTCCAGGAACTCCGCCAGCTCCTCGTCGGATATGCCCGCGCCGCGCGCGTCCTCGTCTTTCCCGCCCATGGCCCACCCCGTGTGTACGTATGCATGCGTGGGGACCCGCAACGAACGAGAGGCCCCGCACCGTGCGGTGCGGGGCCTCTCGCCACGGATCCTCTGCGACTAGTCGCGTCGCCAGATCACGAAATCGTACTCCGGGACGTGGCGGTCGACGTGCCAGCCGGCCGGCACCCTGCGCCAGCTGTCGGTGGGCGGGGCGGAGTCGTCGACGAGGGCGAGCACCGCCACGTTGGCTCCGGCGGGCGGCGCCTCGTTCACGATCAGCGCACGGGTCCAGACCCGGCCGTCGAGCACCTCGTAGCCCAGGGTCACCCGGGTCTCCCAGCGGAAGGCCCGGTCCATCACCAGCTGGTCGCCGGGCCGCAGGCCCGCCTTCTCCAGGAAGCCGGCGCCGTCGGCGTAGCGCCAGTCGTGGTTCGGCTGGACGACGTTGTCGGTGATCGCCACGGTCCCCCAGCCGGCGAGGGCCGCCATCGCCACCGAGACGGCACCGGTGGCGAGGGCCGCACGTCGCTTGCCACCGAGCAGGCGCAGCGCCAGCAGGACAACGAAGACGATCAGGGCGACCACGGTGGTGCGCGCCGCGTGGAAGTGCTTCCAGTCCTCCGACCACAGGCTGGAGAGGAAGGTCGCGTCGGGCAGGCCCCACAGGATGAAGTAGGACTTGGCCCACTGGTGCTGGGCCATGTGGAGCAGCACCGCCGTGAACGCCCCGACCACCGCCACGGTGCCGGCGCCGAGGATCACGAGCTTCTTCCGGCTGCGGACCCGGTACAGCACCGCCACCGCGACCACCAGGTACACCGCGACCAGCGGGGACAGGTAGCGGGCGTAGGTGATGGTGTCGATCCGGTGGTCGTTGGGCAGGCCGGCGGCCGCCGCCAGGGCGATGCCGCCCAGCAGGGAGACCATCAGGAAGGCCACCACCCGGTCGGCCCGGCTGAACCGGGCGCTGAACACCACGAGCACGCAGACGAGCAGGGCCAGTGCGCCCAGCCCCCAGGTGCTGGTCAGGAAGTACCAGATGTGCCCGACCACGCGCATGATGGTGCGCCGCAGCAGGCGGGTGTTCTCAAGGGTCTGGAAGACGGCGTTGCCGACCTCGCTCGGCTTCGCCCCGTCGATCCTGGACATCATCCAGCTCGTCATCAGCTGCTTGAGGACGAACATGACGGCCAGCACGGCCAGGCAGAGTGCGGAGGCGATCCGCGGAGCCCAGTTGCGGACCAGCGCGGCCAGCAGGACCAGCCCGGTGAGCGCGATGATCACGCCGCCGCGGTCATGGGTGAGCAGGCAGTAGCCGGCCGCGAAGGCGCCCATCAGACCGAACCAGGTCCGGCGGCGCCGGCCCCCGTCCAAGAGCAGGCCGTGCAGGCCGATCAGCCACAGCAGCACGAGGCCCGGCAGCGGGGTGTCGGCCATGCCGAACTGCGAGTAGAAGACCACCGGCGGCACCAGCGTCACCGCGCATGCCGCGATGTACGACACCGCCCGGGGGACGTCCAGCCTGCGCAGCGCCCAGTACGCGAGGGGCAGCACGAGGCAGCTGAGCAGTGCGTTGATGCCCAGGATCAGGTGGTAGGCGAAGACCGGGTCCTCGGTGACGCGCAGGGCCGGCGAGATGAGCAGCGAGTAGCCGGCCGGGATGACCTGGTCGCTGGGGATCTCGGTGGTCGACCGACCGGCCAGCATCCTGGCCATCACCAGGTACATGGGCTCGTCGGGGTTGACCGTCGGGTAGTCCAGCTTCCTGACCAGCGACAGCCGGAACAGCACGTTGAGCACGTAGCCGACGGCCAGCGCCAGCGGCACCACCCAGCGGGCATGCCACCACGCCGACGGAGTACGGCTGTCCGCCGGGGAATCCCCGCCGGGCCGCTCCGTCTCCGGGTCGACGGGGGGATTGGGGGCCAATCGCGTCATGAGGTCAGGCTTCCGTGAGGTGTCCAAGAGGTACCGGTGCGTCGGTACGGCGCGGAACGGCGCCGCGCAGCGTCAGCAGCATCGCAGCCGCGGTGGCGAGCGAGCCGACCGCGTAGGCGAGGCCGACGCGCAGGGCGATGTCGCCGGGGAGCAGGGTGACACCGAGCAGGACCGCGGTGCCGAACACCCAGCAGAGCAGCTGGGCCCGGTGCTTGTGCAGCACCATCTGGGCCTGGCCGAGCACCATCGCCAGCATGTAGCAGGTCGTCCCGATGGCGAACCAGAGGAAGTCGAGGCGGCCGAGCTGGCCGGGAGCGGCCCCGAACAGCACCTCGATCAGCCAGGGGCCGAGCAGCACGGCCGGCACACCGCCGACGGCGCCGAGGCCGAGCACCACCAGACAGGCCTTGCGGAGCATCCGGGCGAATCCCTGGTGGTCTCCGCCGGCCACCACGGTGGACAGTCCGGACAGCAGCGAGGCCTGCAGCGAGCCGAAGACGAAGAGCGGGACCCGGGCCAGCACCAGGGCGCTGAGCAGGCCCGCGATCAGTTCGGTGCGGGTCGGCTCCAGCAGCTGGGTGCTCATCACCGCCGCGTTGACGACCACCTGGGCCAGCAGGGTGGAGGCGGTCAGCGGACCGAGGCCGCGGACCAGCTCCCGGGTGGCGATCGGACCGCCGGGCCGCGTCGCATCCCGGGTCGGGGAGAGCGTGAGCAGCAGGGCGACGAACGGCGCCACCACGAGGATCAGGCCGAAGGCGAGCGCCGAGTGCAGCCCGGCCGCGGCACAGCCGAAGGCCAGGACGATCCGCAGGCCGCCGTCGACCGCGAGCTGGGAGCCGTACGCGGTGAACCGGCCGGTGCCGGCCAGGACGCCCCGGGTGAGGTAGCACAGGGCCATCCCCGTGAAGGCGGCGCCGAGTACGGCGACCATCGCCCGGTCGCCCTGGAACAGCCGGCCGGCGATCGGCCCGGCGAACAGGGCGAGCGCGCCGAGGACCACGGCGAGGACACCCGCGGTCAGCAGCCCCGCCTTCCGGAGCACCGGTGCGGAGCCCTCACCGCGCACCACACGGGCGGCGACGATGCGCGTGAGCTCCTGCTCGATCGGGAAGAACAGGCCGATCCCGACGGACATCACCAGCGTCCACAGCACCGAGACCCCGGCCATGTCGGCCTTGGCGAGGCTGTGTCCGGCCACCGCGAGGTGGATGTAGGAGGCGGCGCCGAGCACAGCGGTGCCCCCCGCGACCATGGCGGTCCCGGGGGGCAGGGCCTTGAGCAGTCTTGCTATCGGGTTCATCCAGCAGCTTTCATCGGCCGCACGCTCAGCGCGTGGCGTGACGGAGCATGGCGCTGACACCGGGCCGCCCGGCCTTCATCGCGGCGCCGGGCAGCAGGGTGATCGCGTGCAGCCGGGAGGAGAGGTGCAGCCGGGAGACCTTGGCGGCGCGCGGCCAGCCGTGCCGGTCCAGGCGGTCGGCGGTCTCGACGAAGAAGCGCTTGGCCTCCTCGAAACGATGGCCCGTGTAGGCCTTGGCCGAGGACTCGCTCTCGGCGTGCCGGCGGTAGCTGAAGCAGACCTCCGGTGTGGTGGCCAGGGTCTCCCCCGCCACCAGCAGGTCCACGACCAGGGCGAGGTCCTGGATCACGCCGAGGTCGGCCCTGAAGGAGAAGCGCTTGATCGCCTCGGTGCGCCAGCAGATCGACGGGAAGTACAGCCAGTTCCCGCGCAGCAGGCTGGTGGCCAGCTCCTCGCCGCCGAGCAGGGCCCGGCCCGGGCCCTTGGGCGCGTACAGCTTGCGCTTGGTCCGGTCGGCCAGGGTGTCGTACGGGAGGCCGTCGGTGCCGATGACCTGGACGCCCGGCTGGATCATCGCCGCGGTGGGCTCGCGGTCGGCGGTCGCCCGCACGACCTGGAGGTAGTTCGGCTTCATGAGGTCGTCGCAGCCCATGAGCACCAGGTACTCGTACTCGGCGAGTTCGACGCAGCGGTTGAAGTTGCCGGTCACCCCGAGGTTGCGCTCGTTGCGGAGGTAGCGGACCCGGGGGTCGGCGAGCTGCTCGAACCACTCCGGGACACCCGGCTCGGTGCCGTCGTCGACGACGGTGAGGCGCCAGTCGTCGCCGTCCTGGGCCAGGACGCTGCGTACGGCGTCCTGCATCAGCGCGACGTCGCCGTAGTACGGCAGGAGGATCTCGAAACGCGACATGTTCTCCGCCTACGCCCTGGTCAGCTCGCGGGCGACCAGCTCGGCGGTGCGCTCCTGGGAGGCGGCGTACGCCGGGGTGCCGGGGGTAAACGTCTTGAGCTCGGCCGGCATCCGGCGGATCATCGCGAGCAACAGCACGAGGCCGGCCCGGGTGAGGTAGACCATCGCCCGGAACGGCGAGGCGCTCGGCCGGCCGGTGGTCCGCTCCCGCATCGCCACGGGTATCTGGCGCACGGTGAAGCCGGAGCGGGCCGCGCCGACCATGGACTCGATGGTGTCGCCGAGGTACTCCACGGGGTACCAGCGGGCGAAGAACTCGATGAGCGGCCGGTTGCAGGCACGGAAGCCCGAGGTGGTGTCGGTGAGCTTGGTCCGGGTGATCCGCGACAGCACCACGGACAGCAGCGACATCGCCCACTTGCGGGGGCCGCGCACCGTGTAGTCGCCGTCGCCGGCGAACCGGGCACCGATGACCAGGTCGGCGTCGCCGGCGGCGAGGCGCTCCAGCAGCGCCGGCACGTACGCCGGGTCGTGCTGGCCGTCCGCGTCGACCTGGATCGCCACGTCGTAGCCGTGCTGCTGCGCGTAGCGGTAGCCGAGCCGCATCGCGCCGCCGACACCGAGGTTGAACGGCAGCTGGGCGACGGCGGAGCCGGCGGCCCGGGCCACCTCGGCGGTGTTGTCCGCCGAGCCGTCGTCGACCACCAGGGTGTCCACGTACGGCAGTTGCTGCTGGATCTCGCGCAGGACGGACGGCAGCCCGTCCTGCTCGTTCCAGGCGGGAAGAATGATCAGAACGCGACGACCGTCGTTCACGAGTTCACCTGTGCCTCGATGGCGCCGGATTCCTCCGCGCGCGGCGACGTGCTGGGGTAACCGCCCTGCTGGACGAGGTGCGCGCGGATCAGCGCGACGTCCTCCGCGAGGGTGCGGGTCTCCGCCTCCAGGCGGCTGGTCTCCCAGCTGAGGTGCAGGCTCACCAGCAGGACCAGGACGAATCCGACGAAGAGCACCAGGCTCACGCCGGATGCCACGCCGAGGGACCTGGCGACCGGGTCGAGCAGGTCGGGGACGAACCCGAGCGGGGCGACCAGCAATCCGATCGCGAGCCATATCGCCGCGTACTTCTCCCGCAGTTGCTGGCGGCGCAGCAGCTCGAGGATGTACCCCAGCACCAGCAGACCGGTGATGGAGGTCAGAACGGAGAGTCGCACAGCGGACGGCGCCTTTCGCGCGAAGGGGCCAACATCTTTATAGGAGAAGCATATGGCACCGGACAGGACGCCAACGGGGCCCGAAAGGTTGCGTCCCGGGCCCCGTCGGCAACGTGCGGGTGCGGGCGATCAGCCGCGCCGGCTCACCTGGTGGAGGGGAGTCCCAGCAGATCAGCGAAGGCCGGGCGGGTGATCGCCTCGGCAAGCTGCGCCCGCCACTCGGGCAGCGGTTCCAGCCCGGCCGCCGACCAGCCGTCGTGAGCAAGGACACTGAAGGCCGGCCGCACGGCGGGACGTACGAACGCCTCGGAGGTCGTCGGCCGGATCCGCTCGGGGTCGAGCCCGCTCAGCCGGTACGCCTCGCGTGCCAGTCCCATCCACGTCGTACGGCCGCTCGCCGTGCCGTGGTAGATACCGCCCGGGGCCTTGCCCGCCAGCGCGGCGAGGCCGAGGGCGACCAGGTGCCGGGCCAGCGCGTAGGACCAAGTGGGCTGGCCGTGCTGGTCGTCGACCACGTCGAGGGTGTCCCGCTGGGCGGCCAGCTTCAGCATGGTGGCGACGAAGTTCGCGCCGTGCTCGCCGTACAGCCATGCGGTCCGCACGACGTAGCCGTCCTGCGGGAGCAGTTCGGCGACGGCCCGTTCGCCGACCAGCTTCGAGCGCCCGTAGGCGTTGACCGGACCGGTCTCGGCGTCCTCCGGGTACGGCTGCGCGGCGTCGCCGGGCAGCACGTAGTCGGTGGAGACGTGCAGCAGGCGCGCACCGGCGTCGGCGCAGGCCGCGGCGAGGACGCGTACGCCGGTGCCGTTGACGGCGGTGGCGGCTTCCTCGGCGGTCTCGGCACCGTCCACGTCGGTCCAGGCCGCGCAGTTGACGACGACCGCGGCACCCTCGACGGCGGCCCGGACGGCTGCCGGGTCGGTGATGTCGAGGTCGGCGCGGCCCGCGCCCGTGGCCTCGATGCCGGCGTCCTTCAGGACGGCCAGGACGTCCTTGCCGAGCATTCCGGCGGCGCCGGTGACGAGCCAGCGGCCGGCTTCCGGGTTCGCGGTCACTTCTGCAGGGCCGCCTTCACCTTGAGCGGCTCCCACCAGGCGCGGTTCTCGCGGTACCAGTCGATGGTGGCCTTGATGCCGTCCTCGAAGGTGACCTGCGGGGCGTAACCCAGCTCGGCGCCGATCTTGCTGATGTCGATGGAGTAGCGGAGGTCGTGGCCCTTGCGGTCCTCGACCTGCTCGACCATGTCCCAGCCGAGGCCGGCGGCCTCCAGCAGGACACCGGTGAGCTCCTTGTTGGTGAGCTCGGTGCCGCCGCCGATGTTGTAGACCTCGCCGGCCCGGCCCTTGCGCATGGCCAGGTCGATGCCGCGGCAGTGGTCGGAGACGTGCAGCCAGTCGCGGACGTTGCCGCCGTTGCCGTACAGCGGGACCTTCTTGCCGTCCATCAGGTTCGAGACGAACAGCGGGATGACCTTCTCCGGGAACTGGTAGTGCCCGTAGTTGTTGGAGCAGCGGGTGACCACCACGTCCATGCCGTGGGTGCGGTGGTAGGCCAGCGCCAGCAGGTCGGAGGACGCCTTCGAGGCGGAGTACGGGGAGTTCGGCACCAGCGGCCACTCCTCCGTCCAGGAGCCCTCGCTGATCGAGCCGTAGACCTCGTCGGTGGAGATGTGGACGAAGCGGCCGACGCCGTGCTTGCGGGCGGAGTCGAGCAGCACCTGGGTGCCGACGACGTTGGTCATCACGAACGGGCCCGCGCCGGCGATCGAGCGGTCCACGTGGGACTCGGCCGCGAAGTGCACGACGACGTCATGACCGGGCATGACCTGGTCGACGGCGTTCGCGTCGCAGATGTCACCCTTGACGAAGGTGTATCCGGAGTGCCCGGCGACCGGGGCGAGGTTGGCCTCGACGCCCGAGTACGTCAGCTTGTCGAAGACAGTGATCTGCGCCGTGGCATCTGCAGCGAGCTGCTGGCGGACGAATTCTGAACCGATGAAGCCGGCGCCGCCGGTCACGAGGATGCGCATAATACGAAGAGTCTAGCGGTCCGCCCAACGTCACACGGCCTCAGCTCCGCTCCCCCACGCCCTCTCGCATAGGGTTCTCCCCATGCGTGGAATCCTCTTGGCCGGTGGCACCGGATCGCGACTCTGGCCGCTGACCCGGGCAGTCTCGAAGCAGCTGCTGCCCGTCTTCGACAAGCCGATGATCTACTACCCTCTCTCCACCCTCGTGATGGCGGGTATCAGCGAGATCCTGATCATCACCACCCCGGACGACCGCGACCAGTTCGAGCGACTGCTCGGCGACGGCTCGCAGTTCGGCCTGCGGCTGGAATACGCCGTCCAGGAGCGCCCGGAGGGCATCGCCCAGGCGTTCGTCCTCGGCGCCGACTTCATCGGTGACGAGTCCGTCGCTCTGATCCTCGGCGACAACATCTTCCACGGCAGCGGCCTCGGCACCCGCCTCGCCCAGCACACGGACGCCAAGGGCGGCCGCGTGTTCGCGTACCCGGTCGCGGACCCCACCGCCTACGGCGTGGTCGAGTTCGACGAGAACGGCCAGGCCATCTCCATCGAGGAGAAGCCGGAGAAGCCCAAGTCCCGCTACGCCGTGCCGGGTCTGTACTTCTACGACAACCAGGTCGTCGAGATCGCCCGGGGCCTGAAGCCCAGCGCCCGCGGCGAGCTGGAGATCACCGCCGTCAACGACGCCTACCTCCAGGCCGGCGAGCTCAACGTCACCATCCTCGACCGCGGTACGGCGTGGCTGGACACCGGCACCTTCGTCTCGATGGTGCAGGCCTCCGAGTTCGTCCGCGTGATCGAGGAGCGCCAGGGCTTCAAGATAGGTTGCATCGAGGAAGCGGCCTGGCGGGCCGGCCTCATCGACTCCGCGCAGCTGCGCGCGCTCGCCGAGCCGCTGACCAAGAGCGGCTACGGCGACTACCTGCTGATGCTGCTCGCCGAGGAGGACGCCCGATGAAGTTCCGCGAGCTCTCCATCGCCGGCGCCTTCGAGGTCACCCCGCAGCTGCACGGCGACCCGCGCGGCCTGTTCACCGAGTGGTACCGCTTCGACCGGCTCGCCGAGGTCGTCGGCCACCCGCTGAACCTGGCGCAGGCGAACCTCTCGGTCTCGTCCGCGGGCGTGGTCCGCGGCATCCACTTCGCCGACGTACCGCGCGGCCAGGCCAAGTACGTGACCTGCGTACGCGGCGCCGTGCTCGACGTCATCGTCGACCTGCGGGTCGGCTCCCCCACCTTCGGCCAGTGGGAGGGTGTCCGCCTCGACGACGTGGACCGCCGCGCGGTCTACATCCCCGAGGGCCTCGGCCACGGCTTCTGCGCGCTGAGCGACGACGCGACCCTGTCGTACCTCTGCTCGGAGACGTACAACCCGACCGGTGAGCACTCGGTGCACCCGCTCGACCCGGACCTGGGCATCGAGTGGCCGGCCGAGGTCCCGCTGCTGTCCGCCCGCGACGAGGCCGCCCCTTCGCTGGCCGACGCCCTCGCGACCGGTCTGCTGCCCGACCATGCCGCCTGCGTCGAGTTCACCGAGTCCCTGCGCGTGAACTGACCCGCAGCCGTCCGCACATGAGGGCCGCACCCCGGACGGGGTGCGGCCCTCATCCGTACCCGCCCGGCACCGCATTCGTCCCCGTATTCGCACTCGCACTCGTACCCGTACCCGTACTCGTACTCGTACGAGCGGTGCCCGGGGACATGCCGAAGGGCCCCGTCCCACCGCCGAGGCGATGGGCCGGGGCCCTTCAGTGCAACTTGGTGCCCGATGGACGGGCTACCAGGTCAGAGCACGAAATTACTTCGTGATCTTGGTGACCTGGCCGGCGCCCACGGTACGACCACCCTCACGGATGGCGAACTTCAGGCCCTCCTCCATGGCGACCGGCTGGATCAGCGCGACCGTCATCTCGGTGTTGTCGCCCGGCATGACCATCTCCGTGCCGGCCGGCAGGGTGACGACACCCGTGACGTCCGTGGTACGGAAGTAGAACTGCGGACGGTAGTTGTTGAAGAACGGGGTGTGACGGCCACCCTCGTCCTTCGACAGGATGTAGGCCTGGGCCTCGAACTCGGTGTGCGGGGTGACCGAACCGGGCTTGATGATGACCTGGCCGCGCTCGACGTCCTCGCGCTTGATGCCACGGAGGAGCAGACCGACGTTCTCACCGGCCTGGCCCTCGTCGAGGAGCTTGCGGAACATCTCGATACCGGTGACCGTGGTGGTGGTCTTGGTCTCCTTGATACCGATGATGTCGACGGTCTCGTTGACCTTCAGGACACCACGCTCGATACGGCCGGTGACGACGGTACCGCGACCGGTGATCGTGAAGACGTCCTCGACGGGCATGAGGAACGGCTTCTCGGTGTCACGCGGCGGGGTCGGGATGGCCTCGTCGACGGCGGACATGAGGCCGAGGAGCTTCTCGCCCCACTCCTTGTCGCCCTCGAGCGCCTTCAGCGCGGAGACGCGGACGACCGGCAGGTCGTCGCCCGGGAACTCGTACTCGGAGAGGAGCTCACGGACCTCGAGCTCGACGAGCTCCAGGATCTCCTCGTCGTCCACCATGTCGGCCTTGTTCAGGGCGACGACGATGTAGGGGACGCCGACCTGGCGGGCCAGGAGCACGTGCTCCTTGGTCTGCGGCATCGGGCCGTCGGTGGCGGCGACCACGAGGATCGCGCCGTCCATCTGCGCGGCACCGGTGATCATGTTCTTGATGTAGTCGGCGTGACCCGGGCAGTCGACGTGGGCGTAGTGACGCGCCTCGGTCTGGTACTCGACGTGCGCGATCGAGATGGTGATACCGCGCTGGCGCTCCTCAGGAGCCTTGTCGATCTGGTCGAAGGCCGAGGCCTCGTTCAGGTCCGGGTACGCGTCGTGCAGCACCTTGGTAATGGCGGCCGTGAGGGTCGTCTTACCGTGGTCAATGTGACCGATGGTGCCGATGTTGACGTGCGGCTTAGTCCGCTCGAACTTCGCCTTCGCCACGGGGTCCTCCTGGAGAGTGGTTCTGTACGCCTTACAGATCGGCGCCAGGTGATCTTTGCTGGAAAGCCGGCCCCCCGGGGCAACGGATGGTGACTCCTGTTGCCCCAGAGGCTCCGGTGACAAGCCTAAAGCGTGTACTCGGAAGAGTTACTCGCCCTTGGCCTTCGCGATGATCTCCTCGGCGACGTTCCGGGGAACCTCGGCGTAGGAGTCGAACTGCATCGAGTAGCTGGCGCGACCCGAGGTCTTGCTGCGGAGGTCTCCGACGTAGCCGAACATCTCCGAAAGGGGCACGAGGCCCTTCACGACGCGAGCACCGTGACGCTCCTCCATGGCCTGGATCTGGCCACGGCGGGAGTTGATGTCACCGATGACGTCACCCATGTAGTCCTCGGGCGTGGTGACCTCGACGGCCATCATCGGCTCAAGGAGCACGGGAGAAGCCTTGCGCGCGGCCTCCTTGAAGGCCTGCGAACCGGCGATCTTGAAGGCGAGCTCGGAGGAGTCGACCTCGTGGTAGCCACCGTCGAGAAGCGTGACGCGAACGCCAGTCATCTCGTAGCCGGCCAGGATGCCGAACTGCATGGCTTCCTGCGCACCGGCGTCGACCGAAGGGATGTACTCCTTCGGGACGCGTCCACCAGTGACCTTGTTCACGAACTCGTACGCCGGACCGTCGGTCTCGGTGATGGGCTCGATCGCGATCTGCACCTTGGCGAACTGACCGGTACCACCGGTCTGCTTCTTGTGCGTGTAGTCGTGACGCTCGACGGCCTTGCGGATCGTCTCGCGGTACGCGACCTGCGGCTTGCCGACGTTGGCCTCGACCTTGAACTCGCGCTTCATACGGTCGACCAGCACCTCGAGGTGCAGCTCGCCCATACCGCCGAGGATGGTCTGGCCCGTCTCCTCGTCCGAGTGAACGTGGAAGGAGGGGTCCTCCTCCGCGAGACGCTGGATGGCGACACCCAGCTTCTCCTGGTCACCCTTGGACTTGGGCTCGATGGCGACCTGGATGACCGGCGCCGGGAAGTCCATGGACTCCAGGATCACCTGGTTCTTGTCGTCACACAGCGTCTCACCGGTGGTGGTCTGCTTCAGGCCCATGACGGCGACGATGTCACCGGCGCCCACCGCGTCGATCTCTTCACGCTTGTTGGCGTGCATGCGGTAGATCTTGCCGATGCGCTCCTTCTTGCCCTTGACGGAGTTCAGCACCGCAGTGCCGGCCTCCAGGCGGCCCGAGTAAACCCGGACGAAGGTGAGCTTGCCGAGGTGCGGGTCGCTCATGATCTTGAACGCGAGCGCGGCGAGGGGCTCCTCGTCGGACGGCTTGCGCTTCACGACGACCTCGGGGTCGCGGACGTCGTGGCCCTCGATGGCCTCGATGTCCAGCGGCGACGGCAGGTAGCGGACGACGGCGTCGAGCAGGGGCTGAACACCCTTGTTCTTGAACGCCGTGCCACAGAACACCGCGGTGATCGTGGGCTCGCCCTTGCCCTTGCCGGAGTTCAGGATGATCCGACGGACGGCGGCGTGCAGCTGCTCGACGGTGGGCTCGTTGCCCTCCAGGAACAGCTCCATGATCTCGTCGTCGTTCTCGGCGACGGTCTCGACCAGCTTGCCGCGCCACTCTTCAGCAGCCTCGGTGTGCGTGGCCGGGATGTCGACGATGTCGTACATCTCGCCCTTGGTCGCCTCGGCGGACCAGACGAACGCCTTCATCGTGACGAGGTCGACGACACCCTGGAAGTCGGCCTCGGCACCGATGGGGAGCTGCATGACGATCGGAACCGCACCGAGGCGGTCCTTGATCATCTCGACGCAGCGGTGGAACTCGGCGCCGGTGCGGTCGAGCTTGTTGACGAAGCAGATGCGCGGGACGCCGTAGCGGTCCGCCTGACGCCAAACGGTCTCGGACTGCGGCTCGACGCCGGCCACACCGTCGAAGACGGTGACGGCGCCGTCGAGGACGCGGAGCGAACGCTCCACCTCGACGGTGAAGTCGACGTGACCCGGGGTGTCGATGATGTTGATCGTGTGGTCAACGTCTTCGAGGGGCCAGTGGCAGGTCGTCGCGGCAGACGTGATGGTGATACCACGCTCCTGCTCCTGCTCCATCCAGTCCATCGTGGCAGCGCCGTCGTGGACCTCACCGATCTTGTACGACACACCGGTGTAGAACAGGATGCGCTCGGTGGTGGTCGTCTTGCCCGCGTCGATGTGGGCCATGATCCCGATGTTGCGGACCTTGGCCAGGTCAAGCGAAGTGGTAGCCATAAGGCTTCGGTCTTCTCTCGGTCTCGATGTGGGGTGGGACTACCAGCGGTAGTGCGCGAAGGCCTTGTTGGACTCGGCCATCTTGTGCGTGTCCTCGCGCTTCTTGACGGCAGCGCCAAGACCGTTGGAGGCGTCGAGCAGCTCGTTCATGAGGCGCTCGGTCATGGTCTTCTCACGACGGGCGCGGGAGTAACCCACGAGCCAGCGGAGGGCCAGGGTCGACTGGCGACCCGGCTTGACCTCGACGGGGACCTGGTAGGTCGCGCCACCGACACGGCGGGACTTGACCTCGAGGGACGGCTTGACGTTCTCCAGCGCGCGCTTCAGCGTGATGACCGGGTCGTTGCCGGTCTTCTCGCGGAGGCCTTCCATGGCGCCGTAGACGATGCGCTCGGCGGTGGAGCGCTTGCCGTTCAGGAGGATCTTGTTGATGAGCGACGTCACCAGAGGAGATGCGTAGACCGGGTCGATGATGACCGGGCGCTTCGGGGCGGGGCCCTTACGAGGCATTCTTACTTCTCCTTCTTGGCGCCGTAGCGGCTGCGGGCCTGCTTGCGGTTCTTGACAGCCTGGGTGTCAAGCGCACCGCGGATGATCTTGTAACGAACACCCGGCAGGTCCTTCACACGGCCACCACGCACGAGCACGATCGAGTGCTCCTGCAGGTTGTGTCCCTCACCCGGAATGTAAGCGGTGACCTCGATGCCGGAGGTCAGACGCACACGCGCGACCTTACGGAGCGCCGAGTTCGGCTTCTTCGGGGTGGTCGTGAACACACGCGTGCAGACGCCGCGACGCTGGGGCGAAGCCTCAAGCGCGGGGGTCTTTGTCTTCTCGACCTTGTCCTGCCGGCCCTTACGGACCAGCTGCTGGATCGTAGGCACTACTTCTCCGGTTTCTGTGTGCCGTGTAGTGAAACTAACCTGGAACTTTCCCCGACCCACGCGGTCGGGTGTGTCGAACACTGCACGCTTTCACCGAAGTGAGTCGGGCGCAGATTGCGGTGTGGTCGTCTCGGCCCTCCGCGGGGTCATGAGCACACGCGGAGGCCAGGGCACACCCCAGGCACAAGGTCAGAGCGTACCTACCTCACAGAGGTAGGTCAAAACAAATGCCCAGCACGAAAACCCGCCGCGCGCAAGCGGGCAGCGGGCCGATCGGCCCCCTGCCCCGCCCCGCGCCCTAAACTGAAGGCTTGACCGGGCGCGGCACGCCCTCAGTCGATCAGCAGGGAGCAGGACATTGGGGACCGTGGCACCCGAGCCGACCACAGTCGACGCCCGTCCCACCGCCCCGCACAGACCCGCCCCGCGCAGAGCCGCCATCCGCCGGATCACCCGCTTCCGCGGTCCCCTGCTGGCCTTCCTGATCACCTCGGGCGCCTTCTGCGCCGCCTGGGTGGCACGCGGCACCTACCCCTTCGGGAACACCGGCCGGGCCCTGAACGACCAGGCCAACCAGTACGTGCCCTTCCACCGCGCGCTGTGGGACCTGGCCCACGGACAGGCCGCCGGCGACGTCCTCTTCACCTGGCGCGGCGGCTTCGGACAGCAGTTCCTCGCCGACTACCACACCTACCTCGGCAACCCCTTCTCCTGGCTGGCCGTCCTCGTCCCCCGCGCCCACGTCGACCTCGCCGTCTTCGCGATCACCCCGATCACCATGGGCACCGCCGCCGCCGTGATGACGGTGTACCTCGGCAAGCTGCACCCCGGCCCGTGGTGGCAGCGGGGTGTGCTCGGTGCGGTGTACGGCCTGTGCGGCTGGGCGCTGAGCGACGCCTCGTACATCCCCATGTGGCTCTGGGGCCTGGTCGCGCTCCCACTGCTCGGCATCGCCGTCGAGTGGTGCCTGGAGGAACGCCGCTGGCCGGGCGTGGCCCTCCTGGTCGCGCTCGCCTGGTTCGGGAACTTCTACACCGCCATGATGGCCACGATGGCCGCCTGCGTCCTGCTGGCCATCCGCATGACCACCCGGGACATGACGGGCCGGCAGCGGCTGCGCGCGCTGTGGCGGGCCGCGACGGCCACCGGCACCGGGATCCTGCTGACCCTGCCGCTGCTCCTGCCGTCGTTCCTGTCCAGCGGGGCCGCACAGCCCACCCGGGCCGCGGCCTTCGACCCCGTACGGATCGAGCTCTTCCTCGCCGGCATGCTCCCGGCCACCCACCTGTGGGGCGGGCGTCCGCGGCTGTACGTGGCCTCGCTGGGCCTGATCCTGGCCGGCAGCTTCCTCCTCAACACGAGGGTCGCGAAGCGGACCCGCCTGGTGTGGTCGGCGGCGATCCTGCTCGTGGCCGCCTCCTTCCAGTTCCCGCCCACCCAGTACGTGTGGCACGGGCTGGCGGTGCCGAACGGCAACCCGTACCGCGAGGCGTTCGTCTTCAGCGGGATGGTCGTGGTCGTCGCCTGGCTGGCGCTGGCCAACCGGCCGCGCCCACTCCACCTGGCCCTGTCGGCCGCCGTCCTGGTCGCGGCCACCTGCGTACTGCGCCGTGCCGACGACTTCGGCGGCTGGACCTGGCCGGCCGTGCTGGGCGGCGGCGCGGTCTCCCTGCTGGCCCTGGTCCTGCTGCGGCTCGGCGAGAAGCGCCGGTTCCTGGTCCCGGTGGCCGCCGCCCTGATGATCGGCGTCGTGTTCGCCGAGTCCACGGTGGCGACGGCCGGCGCCGACGCCCGGCGGGCCCGCGAGCGCTGGGCCAAGCCCGTCGCC
The DNA here is from genome assembly GCF_008642275.1 of Streptomyces venezuelae. Classification (NCBI taxonomy): domain Bacteria; kingdom Bacillati; phylum Actinomycetota; class Actinomycetes; order Kitasatosporales; family Streptomycetaceae; genus Streptomyces; species Streptomyces venezuelae. The sequence continues at coordinate 4,443,153 of NZ_CP029189.1, read as the reverse complement.
ACCTCGAACCGGTCGATCGGCGACCACTTCGAGGCCGTCCGCGCCGTGTCGGGCTGGCCCGCCTACCGGACCGACTCGGGTGCGCCCCAGAGCGCGTACAACGACGCCCTGGCACTGCGCGCGGAGGGTCCGCAGTACTACAGCAGCTACCTCCCCGAGGCCACCTACAAGGCCCTGGAGCCCCTCGGCTACGGCTTCAAGAACGACGGCCGGACCTTCTTCGGCGCCGACAACCCGGTACTCGACGCGATCTTCTCCATCGGCGCGCGGGTCCGCCCGGGCACCACCCCCAGCTCCTGGACGGGCTCGAAGTTCCCCGCGCCCCCGCTGGTCACCGTCCGCACCGCGCCGTACACCTCCCCGAACCCGGCGGAGACCGTCTACGCCCGCCAGGAGAACGTCCTGGGCGCCACCGTCTACCAGGTCCCGCCCGTCACGCGCGGCGGGTCCGCCACCGAGCCGGCGTACTCGGCCCGGTGCACCCCCGGCTCCGAGGCCTACTGGTACTCCCCCGCCGTCTACGGCACGGTCCGCTCCGGCGGCGGCCCCCGGCGGCTGCTGGAGGACCGGATGACCGGCGTGACCCCGCTGGGCACCGTGCCCGCCTCGGGCCTGGTCGAGGTCACGCTGCAGACCGGTACGCAGGGCACGGACGCGGGCGCGTACCCGCTCGGCTGCCTGGACCGCACCGCACTCGACGCGGCCGTCCGGCACCTCACCGCCACCGGCGCCACCGCGGTCGAGGTCGGCGGTCACTCGATCACGGCCACCCTCCCCACGGCCGCCGGAGGCACGGCCGTCATCGCCACGACCGCCGTCCCGGGCTGGCAGTGCACGGCCCCCCTGAAGCCCTTCCACGGCCTGCTGGCCGTGGACCTCCCCCCGGGCACGACCGAGGCCTCCTGCACCTTCACCCCGAAGGGCCTCACCCCAGGCCTGGCAGGCGCCGCCCTGTCCCTCCTGGCCCTCGTCGCGGTCCCCGCGGCCACCCGTCTGCGCCGGCGGCGCACGTCCGGATCCTGATCAGTCGGCGGACCGGTCGGCCGGTCCGCCCCGCACGCAAACCCGCACGCGAACGCGAATCGATCGTCCTTTCGATGTCGCCTGCCATGATGTCGACGGCACACAAGATCAAATGCCGCGTTTCCTTCGGCGATCCGGCCGATCAGACACCACCATGGGGGAGTTCTCGTGCTCAGCAAGGTCCGCGCATCGGACGGCATGACGGCACAGTCGACCCGGCACCGGCGCGGCCCTCTGGCCCCGGCCGCGTTCCTGCTGTCGATGCTCCTGGTCGGCGGGTGCGCGCAGCACACCGATGACGACAGGACCGGCGACGACGGGCAGGCCCGGCCGTCCGCCCCGGCGGCCACCGGCTCCGGTACCGGCACCGCATCCGCCGCTGCGGAGCAGACGCAGCAGCCGTCCGGTACGTCCGCGGGCCGCCCCGCAGGCTGCAGCACCGACGACACCGACCAGGCCGTGCCGACGCGGAGTCCCGCCGATCTCCGGTGGATGACCTACCGGACGGACCTCCTGCCCGCCTCCCCGACCGCCGGCCCCCTGAAGGTCGAGGGCCCCGTCTGGTCCTGCTTCGCACGCACCCCGCTCGGTGGAGTGCTGGCCATCCACGCCATCTGGGCCAAGATGGGCGGCTCCGACTGGAAGGCCGTCACCGAGAAGCAGATGGCCCGCGGGCCGGGCCGGGACCAGCTCGTCGCCAAGCGCAGCGAGCTGCCGGACGACGACAAGACCGGCGCTCCCGGCAGCGACGGCACCTACCTCGGCTTCAGGTTCCTGACCGCCTCGAAGGACCAGGTCACGGCCATGATCCTGATGCGGTTGCCGGACGGGAGGTACGCCGCCGGCACCGCGTCCGCGGTGTGGGAGGACGGCGACTGGAAGCTGCGCCCGACGCTGACGGGGTCGATCAGCGAGAGCATCACGCCCGTGGGCGGCACCGACGGGTTCGTCCTGTGGGGTGCCGGCAAGAGCTCCTGACGTCCCCGTACGGGCCGGGAACGCCGTACGGGCCGGGAACGCCGCAGGGCGGCCACCCTCTCGGGTGACCGCCCTGCGGTTACTGCTCGTGTCCGACTCAGCCGTTGTACGGGCCGTAGTCGTAGTCCTCCAGCGGGACTGCCTGGCCGGAGCCGGAGCCGAAGGGCGAGTAGTCGATGTCGTCGTAACCGACGGCCGAGTACATCGCGGCCTTGGCCTCTTCGGTGGGCTCGACCCGGATGTTGCGGTAGCGGGCGAGGCCCGTACCGGCCGGGATGAGCTTACCGATGATGACGTTCTCCTTGAGGCCGATGAGGCTGTCGGACTTGGCGTTGATCGCCGCATCCGTCAGGACTCGGGTCGTCTCCTGGAAGGAGGCGGCCGACAGCCAGGACTCCGTCGCCAGCGAGGCCTTGGTGATACCCATCAGCTGCGGACGGCCGGAGGCGGGGTGACCGCCCTCGGTGACCACACGACGGTTCTCGGTCTCGAACTTCGACCGCTCGACCAGCTCGCCCGGCAGGAGCTCCGCGTCGCCGGACTCGATGATCGTCACGCGGCGCAGCATCTGCCGGATGATGATCTCGATGTGCTTGTCGTGGATCGACACGCCCTGCGAGTTGTAGACCTTCTGGACTTCGCCGACCAGGTGGACCTGGACGGCACGCTGGCCGAGGATGCGCAGCACGTCGTGCGGGTTGGTGGCACCCATGGTGAGCTTCTGGCCCACCTCGACGTGGTCGCCCTCGTGCACGATGACCTTGGCGCGCTTCGAGATCGGGAACGCCGTCTCGTCGCTGCCGTCGTCGGGCGTGATGACGATCTTCTTCGTCTTCTCGGTCTCCTCGATCCGCACGCGGCCGGCGGCCTCGGAGATCGGGGCGACACCCTTCGGGGTACGGGCCTCGAAGAGCTCGACGACACGCGGCAGACCCTGCGTGATGTCGTCACCGGCCACACCACCGGTGTGGAAGGTACGCATCGTCAGCTGGGTACCGGGCTCACCGATGGACTGGGCGGCGATGATGCCGACCGCCTCACCGATGTCGACCAGCTTGCCGGTGGCGAGCGAGCGTCCGTAGCAGAAGGCACAGGTGCCGACCGCGGACTCACAGGTCAGGACCGAGCGGGTCTTGACCTCCTCGACGCCGTTGGCGACCAGGGCGTCGATGAGGACGTCACCGAGGTCGACGTTGGCCGGCGCGATGACCTTGCCGTCGATGACGACGTCCTCGGCCAGCATGCGGGCGTAGATCGAGGTCTCGACGTCGTCGGCCTTGCGCAGCACGCCGTCCTCGCCGCGAACGGCGATCTTCAGCTTCAGACCGCGCTCGGTGCCGCAGTCCTCCTCGCGGATGATCACGTCCTGCGAGACGTCCACCAGACGACGGGTCAGGTAACCCGAGTCGGCGGTACGCAGGGCGGTGTCCGCCAGACCCTTACGGGCACCGTGCGTGGAGATGAAGTACTCCAGAACGGTGAGGCCCTCACGGAAGGACGCCTTGATCGGACGCGGGATGGTCTCGTTCTTCGCGTTCGACACCAGACCACGCATACCGGCGATCTGTCGCATCTGCATCATGTTTCCTCGGGCACCCGAGTCAACCATCATGAAGATGGGGTTCGTCTTGGGGAAGTTCGCGTTCATCGCCTCGGCAACCTCGTTGGTCGCCTTGGTCCAGATCGCGATGAGCTCCTGCGTGCGCTCGTCCTTGGTGATCAGACCGCGCTCGTACTGCTTCTGGACCTTCTCGTCCATCGCCTCGTAGCCCGCGACGATGGCCTTCTTGGCCTCGGGCACGACGACGTCGGAGATGGCCACGGTGACGCCCGAACGGGTCGCCCAGTGGAAGCCGGCCGCCTTCAGGTTGTCGAGCGTCGCCGCCACGATGACCTTGGGGTAGCGCTCCGCCAGGTCGTTGACGATCTCGGAGAGCTGCTTCTTGCCCACCGAGTAGTCGACGAACGGGTAGTCCTCGGGAAGCAGCTCGTTGAAGAGCGCGCGACCCAGGGTCGTCTTCAGACGGAAGCTGTCGCCCGGCTGGAACTCCTGCTCGCCCTCCTCGGCGACCGGCGCCACCCAGCCGCGCGGCGGGATGGTGCCCACCGGGAAGCGGATGTCGACGGACGACTGGAGCGCCAGCTCGCCGTTGTCGAACGCCATGGTCGCCTCGGCCGTCGAGCCGAACGCGCGGCCCTCGCCCTTGGTGTCACGGAGCTCACCGTCGGTGGTCAGGAAGAACAGACCGAGGACCATGTCCTGGGTCGGCATCGTGACCGGACGGCCGTCGGCCGGCTTGAGGATGTTGTTCGAGGACAGCATCAGGATGCGGGCCTCGGCCTGCGCCTCCGCGGAGAGCGGCAGGTGCACGGCCATCTGGTCACCGTCGAAGTCCGCGTTGAACGCGGTGCAGACGAGCGGGTGGATCTGGATGGCCTTGCCTTCGACCAGCTGGGGCTCGAAGGCCTGGATGCCGAGGCGGTGCAGCGTGGGCGCACGGTTCAGGAGAACCGGGTGCTCGGCGATGACCTCTTCGAGGACGTCGTAGACGACCGTGCGGCCGCGCTCGACCATCCGCTTGGCGCTCTTGATGTTCTGCGCGTGGTTCAGGTCGACCAGGCGCTTCATCACGAACGGCTTGAAGAGCTCCAGCGCCATGGCCTTGGGCAGACCGCACTGGTGCAGCTTCAGCTGCGGACCGACGACGATCACGGAACGCGCGGAGTAGTCCACACGCTTACCGAGAAGGTTCTGACGGAATCGACCCTGCTTACCCTTCAGCATGTCGCTGAGGGACTTCAGGGGACGGTTGCCGGGACCGGTCACCGGACGACCACGACGACCGTTGTCGAAGAGGGCGTCCACGGCCTCCTGAAGCATGCGCTTCTCGTTGTTCACGATGATCTCGGGGGCACCGAGGTCGAGGAGACGCTTCAGACGGTTGTTGCGGTTGATCACGCGGCGGTACAGGTCGTTCAGGTCGGAGGTCGCGAAGCGGCCACCGTCCAGCTGCACCATCGGACGCAGGTCCGGCGGGATCACCGGCACGCAGTCCAGAACCATGCCCTTGGGCTTGTTGCTGGTCTGCAGGAACGCGGAGACGACCTTGAGGCGCTTGAGCGCACGGGTCTTCTTCTGGCCCTTGCCGGTACGGATGATCTCGCGGAGGCGCTCGGCCTCCTCCTCGAGGTCGAAGGACTCCAGGCGCTTCTGCAGCGCGGCGGCGCCCATGCAGCCGTCGAAGTACGTGCCGAAGCGGTCACGCAGCTCGCGGTAGAGGAGCTCGTCGCCCTCCAGGTCCTGCACCTTGAGGTTCTTGAAGCGGGCCCACACCTCGTCGAGGCGGTCGATCTCGCGCTGGGCGCGGTCACGGAGCTGCTTCATCTCACGCTCGGCACCTTCGCGCACCTTGCGGCGTACGTCGGCCTTCGCGCCCTCGGCCTCCAGCTCGCCCAGGTCGGTCTCGAGCTTCTTGGCCCGGCCTTCGAGGTCCGCGTCACGGCGGTTCTCGATCTGCTGGCGCTCGACGGAGACGTGCGCCTCCAGCGACGGGAGGTCGCGGGTGCGACGCTCGTCGTCGACGAACGTGATCATGTACGCGGCGAAGTAGATGACCTTCTCGAGGTCCTTCGGCGCGAGGTCCAGCAGGTATCCGAGGCGCGACGGGACGCCCTTGAAGTACCAGATGTGGGTGACGGGAGCGGCAAGCTCGATGTGGCCCATCCGCTCACGGCGCACCTTGGCGCGCGTGACCTCGACGCCACAGCGCTCACAGATGATGCCCTTGAAGCGGACACGCTTGTACTTGCCGCAGTAGCACTCCCAGTCCCGGGTAGGACCGAAGATCTTCTCGCAGAAGAGTCCGTCCTTCTCGGGCTTGAGGGTGCGGTAGTTGATGGTCTCCGGCTTCTTGACCTCGCCGTGCGACCAGGTTCGGATGTCGTCCGCGGTGGCAAGGCCGATCCGCAGCTCGTCGAAGAAGTTGACGTCGAGCACTGTGCGTCAATCCCTCTTTCGGGGTCGAGTCTCAATCATGGTCTGAACGGTCCCGGGGATGACGGGGGGCTCTTGAGCGAGCCCCCCGTCAGGCCCGTCAGACCTCTTCGACGCTGCTCGGCTCACGCCGGGACAGGTCGATACCGAGCTCCTCCGCCGCGCGGAAGACGTCCTCGTCGGTGTCGCGCATCTCGATGGACATGCCGTCCGAGGACAGCACCTCCACGTTGAGGCAGAGCGACTGCATTTCCTTGATGAGCACCTTGAAGGACTCGGGAATGCCCGGCTCGGGGATGTTCTCGCCCTTGACGATGGCCTCGTAGACCTTCACGCGGCCGGTGACGTCGTCGGACTTGATGGTCAGCAGCTCCTGGAGGGCGTAAGCGGCGCCGTAAGCCTCGAGCGCCCACACCTCCATCTCACCGAAGCGCTGGCCACCGAACTGTGCCTTACCACCCAGCGGCTGCTGCGTGATCATCGAGTACGGACCGGTCGACCGGGCGTGGAGCTTGTCGTCGACCAGGTGGTGGAGCTTGAGGATGTACATGTACCCGACCGAGATCGGGTCCGGGAACGGCTCGCCGGAGCGGCCGTCGAACAGGCGCGCCTTGCCGGACGGGAGGACCAGGCGGTCACCGTCGCGGTTCGGGATGGTGTGCTCGAAGAGGCCGGCGAGCTCGTCCTCGCGGGCACCGTCGAACACGGGGGTGGCGACGTTGGTACCGGGCTCGACGCGGTCGGCCCCGATGACCTTCAGACGCTCGGCCCACTCCTCCGCCAGGCCGGAGACGTCCCAGCCGCGGCTGGCGAGCCAGCCGAGGTGGATCTCCAGGACCTGTCCCGGGTTCATTCGGGACGGGACACCCAGCGGGTTCAGGATGATGTCGACCGGCGTGCCGTCTTCCAGGAAGGGCATGTCCTCGATCGGAAGGATCTTGGAGATGACACCCTTGTTGCCGTGACGGCCGGCGAGCTTGTCACCGTCGGTGATCTTGCGCTTCTGGGCGACGTAGACGCGGACCAGCTGGTTCACGCCCGGAGGAAGCTCGTCGCCCTCCTCGCGGTCGAAGACGCGGACACCGATGACCTTGCCGATCTCACCGTGAGGGACCTTGAGCGAGGTGTCACGCACCTCGCGGGCCTTCTCACCGAAGATCGCGCGGAGCAGGCGCTCCTCGGGGGTCAGCTCGGTCTCACCCTTGGGCGTGACCTTGCCGACCAGGATGTCGCCGGCGACGACGTCCGCACCGATGCGGATGATGCCGCGCTCGTCGAGGTCGGCGAGGACCTCCTCGGAGACGTTCGGGATGTCCCGGGTGATCTCCTCGGGGCCCAGCTTGGTGTCACGGGCGTCGACCTCGTGCTCCTCGATGTGGATCGAGGAGAGGACGTCGTCCTGCACGAGGCGCTGCGACAGGATGATCGCGTCCTCGTAGTTGTGACCTTCCCAGGGCATGAACGCGACGAGCAGGTTCTTGCCGAGGGCCATTTCGCCCTCTTCGGTCGCGGGACCGTCGGCGAGGACCTGGGACTCGATGATCCGGTCGCCCTCGTTGACGATGACCTTCTGGTTGACCGAGGTGCCCTGGTTCGAGCGGGAGAACTTGGCGACGCGGTACGTGGTGTACGTGCCGTCGTCGTTGGCGACGGTGATGTAGTCGGCCGAGACCTCCTGGACGACACCGTCCTTCTCCGCACGGATCGAGTCACCGGCGTCGACCGCACAGCGGTACTCCATGCCGGTGCCGACGAGCGGGGCCTCCGCCTTGATGAGCGGAACGGCCTGGCGCATCATGTTCGCGCCCATGAGGGCACGGTTGGCGTCGTCGTGCTCCAGGAAGGGGATCATCGCGGTCGCGACGGACACCATCTGGCGCGGGGAGACGTCCATGTAGTCGACGTCGTCGCCGGCGATGTAGTCGATCTCGCCGCCACGACGGCGCACCAGCACGCGGTTCTCGGTGAAGCGCATGTCCTCGGACAGGCCGGCGTTGGCCTGGGCGATGACGAAGCGGTCTTCCTCGTCGGCCGTGAGGTAGTCGACCTCGTCGGTGACGACACCGTCGATGACCTTGCGGTACGGGGTCTCGACGAAACCGAACGCGTTGACGCGGCCGTAGGAGGCGAGCGAGCCGATCAGACCGATGTTCGGGCCTTCGGGGGTCTCGATCGGGCACATGCGGCCGTAGTGCGACGGGTGGACGTCTCGGACCTCGAAGCCGGCCCGCTCACGGGACAGACCGCCGGGGCCCAGCGCCGACAGGCGGCGCTTGTGGGTCAGGCCCGAGAGCGGGTTGTTCTGGTCCATGAACTGCGACAGCTGGCTGGTGCCGAAGAACTCCTTGATGGAGGCGACGACCGGCCGGATGTTGATCAGGGTCTGCGGCGTGATGGCCTCGACGTCCTGCGTGGTCATGCGCTCGCGGACGACGCGCTCCATACGAGCCAGACCCGTGCGGACCTGGTTCTGGATGAGCTCGCCGACGTTGCGCAGACGACGGTTGCCGAAGTGGTCGATGTCGTCGGTCTCGACGACGATCGAACGGCCGGACTCACCGGTGGTCTCGGTCTCGCCGGCGTGCAGCTTGACCAGGTACTTGATGGTCGCGATGACGTCGTCGGTGGTGAGCACGCCGGCATCGAGCGGCTCGTCGGCGCCGAGCTTCTTGTTCACCTTGTAGCGGCCGACCTTGGCGAGGTCGTAGCGCTTCGGGTTGAAGTAGAGGTTCTCGAGCAGCGTCTGAGCGGCCTCACGGGTCGGCGGCTCGCCCGGGCGCAGCTTGCGGTAGATGTCGAGCAGCGCGTCGTCCTGGCCCTGGGTGTGGTCCTTCTCCAGGGTGGCGCGCATGGACTCGTACTCGCCGAACTCCTCGAGGATCTGCTCGGTGGTCCAGCCGAGAGCCTTCAGGAGGACGGTGACGGACTGCTTGCGCTTGCGGTCGATGCGGACGCCGACCATGTCGCGCTTGTCGATCTCCATCTCCAGCCAGGCACCCCGGGACGGGATGATCTTGGCGGAGAAGATGTCCTTGTCGGACGTCTTGTCGATGGAGGAGTCGAAGTAGACACCGGGGGAGCGGACAAGCTGCGACACGACGACACGCTCGGTGCCGTTGATGACGAAGGTGCCCTTGTTGGTCATAAGCGGGAAGTCGCCCATGAAGACCGTCTGAGACTTGATCTCTCCGGTCTCGTTGTTCGTGAACTCGGCCGTGACGAACAGCGGAGCCGCGTACGTGAAGTCGCGCTCCTTGCACTCGTCGACAGAGTTCTTCGCCGGCTCGAAACGGTGGTCGCGGAAGGTCAGCGACATCGACCCGGAGAAGTCCTCGATCGGCGAGATCTCCTCGAAGATCTCTTCCAGACCGGACTTGGTGGGGACGTCCTGTCCACTCTCAAGCGCCGACTCGACGCGAGACTTCCAGGCGGCGTTGCCGAGAAGCCAGTCAAAGCTCTCGGTCTGCAGCGCCAGGAGGTTCGGAACCTCGAGGGGCTCCTTGATCTTTGCAAAGGAGATGCGCAGCGGGGCGGTGCTGGCACCGTTGTTCGTATTGGTCGAGGCGTTGCGCGAGGCGGCCAAGAGGGGGTCCTTCCGAGGGCTCGGACTCACTACGCGCGTACCGGTCCCAGCAGACACAGAAGACAAGCCCCCCGATTCCAACCAAAAGGCCAGGTCAGGGTGGATCAATCAAGTGTGCTCAAGCGTGGGCATGTCCCTGGCGACGGGCAGGGGACAGCTAACAGGCAGCGCAAAGGGTCAGTGTAGCCACTTGGCTCACTGATGTCCAGACCGCGTTTCCGGAAACCGGCAACAGGCCTTCCCCATGTCGTTCAACCAACACTGTGTCCAACGCTGCGGCGCCCGTACACGTGCACAGAGCGCGTATCAGTACTGCCCTCTTCGTAGTCGATCCATGCCTAGGATCCCGGATCCAGGTGGTCGACCTCTCGACGGGACTGAGAATTGCGCGCCGCGTCCCGTTCGTCAAGGCCCCCTGCTCCGAGCGGATCATCTTCGGACCCTGCGTCGGAGCAACGATGATCACCCTACTCCCCAACGAGACCAGGGCAAGTCAGGCACTGCGGGTACGCCAAAGGGCGACCACCCTTACGGGTGATCGCCCTTGGTTGAGGCCTCAGGAGGGCCTCAGAGGTGTTACTTGACCTCGACCGAGGCGCCGGCGCCCTTGAGGGCCTCGGCGGCCTTGTCAGCGGCCTCCTTGGCGACCTTCTCGAGGACGGGCTTCGGCGCACCGTCAACGAGGTCCTTGGCCTCCTTCAGACCCAGGGAGGTCAGCTCGCGCACGACCTTGATGACCTGGATCTTCTTGTCACCGGCGGCGGTGAGGACGACGTCGAACTCGTCCTGCTCCTCGGCGGCCGCACCGGCGTCGCCACCGGCGACACCCGCGGGGGCAACGGCGACGGCCGCGGCGGCGGTGACGTCGAACTTCTCCTCGAAGGCCTTCACGAACTCAGAGAGCTCGATGAGGGTCATCTCCTCGAACTGGGCGAGGAGGTCGTCCTGAGAGAGCTTCGCCATGATGGGCGATCCTTCCACTAATTCGGCAGGTGCCGATATGTCTATAGAGGCGGGCGTAACGGCCCGCTACGACCCGCGCACTAGGCGGCGCGGATCAGTGCGCGAGCCGAATTACTCGGCACCGCCCTGCTCGGCGAGCTTGACGCGAAGCGCTTCCGCGGTGCGGACGAACTTCGACGGCAGCGCCTGGAAGAGCGAGGCAGCCTGGGACTGCTTGCCCTTGAACGCGCCGGCCAGCTTGCTGAGCAGAACCTCGCGGGACTCGAGGTCCGCAAGCTTCTTGATGTCATCGGCGGAGAGCGCCTTACCATCAAGGACACCCGCCTTGATGATCAGGTTGGGGTTGTCCTTGGCGAAGTCACGCAGGCTCTTCGCCGACTCCACCGGGTCACCGGTGATGAAGGCGACCGCGGTCGGACCAGCGAAGTGCTCGTCCAGCGCGGTGATCCCGGCCTGGTTGGCCGCAATCTTGGTCAGCGTGTTCTTCACCACGGCGTACTGGGCGTTCTCACCGAGGGAGCGACGCAGCGTCTTGAGCTGCGCGACGGTGAGACCCCGGTACTCGGTCAGCACGGCGGCGTTCGAGCTCTGGAACGCGTCCTTGAGCTCGGCTACCGATGCAGCCTTGTTGGGCGTCGGCATGGTGCGTTCGCCTCCTTCCGGGTGATGAGGACCGCTCAGAAGGGGCTAAACAAGAAACGCCCCGGCGCAGGCGCCAGGGCGTGGCTCGACCGGAACGAATTCCGGGAACCTTCCACAGTCACCTACGCGGGTCGTCCGCATTCAACGGATCCTTCGGCCACCGAACCCTTGCGGGCACGGCAACGACCAGCGGTCTTTGGCTTCTGGGGAAGACTACGTGAAGGGGTGCAGCCGAGGCAAATCGCCTCAGGAGCCCAGGTCAGGCGTGCGCGGGGCGTGGTCAGGCGCCGCCCGCTCCGCCCGAGTCCTTCATCATCTCGCCGAGGTCCATGACCTGGTCGGCCGCCGGCGCGGTGATCTCGACCGGCTTGTTGATGTCCTTGAACTTGATGGTGACGTCCATCGGGCCGGAAGTGGCCTGACCCTGGGTCCGGACCTGCTTGGCCTGGTCGGCCTCGTCGATCCAGAGGTCGATGGTCAGGCTCTTGACGCCCTGCTCCTCGAGCGTCTTGATGTTCTTCTCCTGACGCTCCTTGGCCGCCGGGGTCGGGGCGGCGGCGCTGTGGGCCTTCAGCTCGTCGAGCGAGACGGTGCCGGACAGGTGCGTCGTCTTCTGCCCGTCGATGGTCTCCTCGCCGACGGTCTTCAGGTCCTTGGCGGCGCTCAGGCTGTCGGCGGTGTCACCCGGGTTCTGGCCCTGCTGGGCGGAGCCGAGCGAGTCCAGCTCCTTGGCCTGCTCCGGCGCCAGGGCCTTGAGGTCGAACTTCAGCCACTTGCCGTCGCTGCCCATGTACATGACGCCGTCGAGCAGGCGGATCTCCACCTTCTCGCCCGGCTTCTCGGGCGAGTCCATCTTCATGGACATGGCCGTCGTGGGCTTCATGCGCATGGCGGCCTCGGCGGTGATGTTCTGGCCGCCGGCCTTGCCGGACATGGTGAAGCTGACGGAGTTGATCTCCTCGGACTTCTTCTTCGTCTTCTCCAGGAACGCCGCCGGGGCGGCCTCCGCCGGCTTCTTCGCGGCCTGGGACGGGGCCGCGGACGCCCCGCTGTCCTTCTTCGCGTCCTTCCCGTCCTCGCACGCGGTGGCGCCGCCTGCGAGCAGGAGCGCGGCCAGCACGGCGCCGACGGTCTTCTTGCGGTATGCCTGCATGGTTTCCCCCATGTGTTCCCCACCCCTGGGTGTGCGCGAGGCAGTGAGGCCCGGGGCGGTCCCACCCTTGACACTGCCGGCACTGACTGTACGTCTCGCGACTGACACTAATCGCACAGGGTTCGCACAGGAAACGAAAAACGGGCCCGCCGCCCCCGGGAAGGGGGCGACGGGCCCGTTCGGCAGATCAGTGAGCCGTCAGGCCCGAACAGATCAGACCGCGGCCGGGTCTTCCTCGACGAGGAGGTTCCGGGTGCGGTTCGGGTCCAGCTGGATGCCGGGGCCCATGGTGGTGCTGATGGCGGCCTTCTTGATGTAGCGGCCCTTCGCGGCGGACGGCTTCAGACGAAGGATCTCGTCCAGGGCCGCGCCGTAGTTCTCGACCAGCTTGTCATCGGAGAAGGAGACCTTGCCGATGATGAAGTGCAGGTTCGAGTGCTTGTCGACGCGGAACTCGATCTTGCCACCCTTGATCTCGGTGACAGCCTTCGCGACGTCCATCGTGACGGTGCCGGTCTTCGGGTTCGGCATGAGGCCACGGGGACCGAGCACGCGGCCGAGGCGGCCGACCTTGCCCATGAGGTCCGGGGTGGCCACAACGGCGTCGAACTCGTTCAGGCGGTTGCCCTTGGCGATCTCGTTGATCAGCTCGTCGTCGCCGACAATGTCGGCGCCGGCGGCTTCCGCGGCCGCAGCACGGTCACCGGTCGCGAAGACCAGGACCCGGGCGGTCTTGCCGGTGCCGTGCGGGAGGTTCACGGTGCCGCGGACCATCTGGTCGGCCTTGCGCGGGTCGACACCCAGGCGGAAGGCGACCTCGACGGTGCCGTCGAACTTGGTCGTGGAGGTCTCCTTGGCGAGACGGACGGCCTCGAGCGGGGCGTACAGCTTCTCCCGGTCGACCTTGGCGTCCGCAGCGCGGAGAGTCTTGCTGCGCTTCACTTCTGCTCCTGTATTTCGGCTTCAGGCATGGAGTCGTGGTGCGGACCAGCGCTTGGTCCTACCACTGATGGTGCTGGGGGGTGGCTGGATCAGCCTTCGACGGTGACGCCCATCGAACGCGCGGTGCCGGCAATGATCTTGACGGCGGCGTCGATGTCGTTGGCGTTCAGGTCGGGCATCTTCAGCTCGGCGATCTCCTTGACCTGGGCAGCCGTGAGCTTGGCGACCTTGGTCTTGTGGGGCTCGCCGGAGCCCTTCTCGATGCCCGCGTGCTTCAGGATGAGGCGCGCGGCCGGCGGAGTCTTGGTGATGAAGGTGAAGGAGCGGTCGTCGTAGACCGTGATCTCCACCGGCACGACCATGCCACGCTGCGACTCGGTCGCGGCGTTGTAGGCCTTGCAGAACTCCATGATGTTGACGCCGTGCTGACCGAGCGCGGGGCCGACCGGCGGAGCCGGGTTGGCCGCACCGGCCTTGATCTGGAGCTTGATAAGCCCCGTGACCTTCTTCTTCTTGGGAGGCATTGCTCTCTCCGGGTCCTAGTGAGAGTTTTCAGCCGCCGATCCGGTCATCCGGATGGAGGCATACCGCACCACGATAACGGGTATCGGTGCGGGGCTAAAAACCGAGCAGGTCAGACCGCCCTCAAGGGGGCGATCTGACCTGTCCGGAAGCTGTCGCTCAGAAGATCAGTTCTTCTGGATCTGGTCGAAGCTGAGCTCGACCGGGGTCTCGCGGCCGAAGATCTCGACGAGGCCCTTGACCTTCTTCGAGTCGGGGTTGATCTCGTTGATGGTCGCCTGCAGCGTGGCGAACGGGCCGTCGGTGACGGTGACCGAGTCGCCGACCTCGAAGTCCAGGACCTCGATGGTGCGCTTGACGGCGGGCGCGGGCAGACCGGCCTCTTCCGCGGCGGCCTTGGCGGCCTTCTCCTGCGCCTCCGGAGCGAGCATCTTGACGATCTCGTCCAGGGTCAGCGGGTACGGGTCGTACGCGTTGCCGACGAAGCCGGTGACGCCGGGCGTGTTGCGGACGACGCCCCAGGACTCGTTCGTCAGATCCATGCGGACGAGAACGTAACCGGGCAGCTTGTTCTGCCGGACGTTCTTGCGCTCGCCGTTCTTGATCTGGACGATCTCTTCCTCGGGCACCTCGGCCTGGTAGATGAACTCCTCGACGTTCAGCGAGACGGCACGCTGCTCCAGGTTGGCCTTCACGCGCTTCTCGTAGCCGGCGTAGGTGTGGATCACGTACCACTCGCCGGGCAGGAGGCGCAGTTCGTCGCGCAGGGCCTGGATGGGGTCGACGGGCTCGGCGGGCTCGACCGGGGCGGCCTCCTCGGCCTCTTCCTCGTCGGCCTCGGCGTCGTCAGCAGCCTCTTCGAGGTCGGCATCGAGCTCGGCGTCGACCTCGGTGTCGTCCTCGTCCTCGTCGGACTCGACGTGCAGCGCGGCCTCTTCGGCGGCGGCACCCGCCTCGACGTCGGCGAGCTCGGCCTCGTCGGGGTCCACAGCGTCTGCCGCCTCGACGATGTCGAGCTCGTCCTCGACGGACTCGACGGAGTCGTGGCTCGCGTTCAGGTTCGGGTCAGACACGGTGGCTGCTTCTTCCTGGATACAAAAGGTGGTGGAACATGCGAAAACGGGCGGCACCCATCAGGCGCCGCCCTCCGCGGGGATCAGCCGAAGACGAACTTGATGGCTTCCTGGAACCCATAGTCAATCACGGTCACCAGACCGATCATGATGACCACGAAGACAATCACCACGGTGGTGTACGTCGTGAGCTGGTTGCGAGTCGGCCAAACAACCTTGCGGAGTTCCGCGACAATCTGGCGGTAGAAAAGCGCGAGACGGCCCAGAGGGCCCTTCTTGCCACGCTTGCCGCCCTTGCGGGCCTTCTTCTCGCGCGTCTCGTCCTCGGCGTCAGGCATGTCGATGGAGCCCAGGGCGTCCGTCACGTCTCTCACCTGAATCCGGGTCGTGGCCGTACCGCGCCCGGTTGCGCCGCACGGCGTTGCATAAGTACGTACCTGCGCACACACGTCCGAGATGGAGTGTGGAGCAGGGCCGGAGGGACTCGAACCCCCAACCGCTGGTTTTGGAGACCAGTGCTCTACCAATTGAGCTACGACCCTTTGCGTCCCCCAACCTACCGCATCCGAGCGAGTGCACGGAGTGCTCGCGCTTCGCAGCGGCTGGTGAGGTCCAACGACAGGTGAGTGTACGTGAACAGCGCCCTGACGTCGAACAGCGCCCGGACCTGGCACGCACCGGTCCGTTGACTGAAACGGTGTGCGGCGCTTCTTTGCCGTCTGGGACGATTGCCCGTATGACCTCTGCAACGCCTTCCTCCGAGCGCCGGGTGTCCGCCCGTATCGGCGCCATTTCCGAGTCCGCCACCCTCGCCGTGGACGCCAAGGCCAAGGCCCTCAAGGCCGCCGGGCGCCCGGTGATCGGCTTCGGCGCGGGCGAGCCCGACTTCCCGACCCCGGACTACATCGTCGAAGCCGCGGTCGAGGCCTGCCGCAACCCCAAGTACCACCGCTACACGCCGGCCGGCGGCCTGCCCGAGCTGAAGGCCGCGATCGCCGCGAAGACGCTGCGCGACTCCGGCTACGAGGTCGAGGCGTCGCAGGTCCTGGTGACCAACGGCGGCAAGCAGGCGATCTACGAGGCCTTCGCGGCCATCCTGGACCCGGGTGACGAGGTCATCGTCCCGGCTCCGTACTGGACCACCTACCCGGAGTCGATCCGTCTCGCCGGCGGTGTCCCGGTCGAGGTCGTCGCCGACGAGACCACCGGCTACCGCGTCTCCGTCGAGCAGCTGGAGGCCGCGCGCACCGAGCGCACCAAGGTCGTCCTGTTCGTCTCCCCGTCCAACCCGACCGGTTCGGTCTACAGCGAGGCCGACGCGAAGGCGATCGGCGAGTGGGCCGCCGAGCACGGCCTGTGGGTGCTCACGGACGAGATCTACGAGCACCTGGTCTACGGCGAGGCGAAGTTCACGTCGCTGCCGGTCCTGGTCCCGGCGCTGCGCGACAAGTGCATCATCGTCAACGGCGTCGCCAAGACGTACGCGATGACCGGCTGGCGCGTGGGCTGGGTCATCGCCCCGCAGGACGTCATCAAGGCGGCGACCAACCTGCAGTCGCACGCCACCTCCAACGTCTCCAACGTGGCCCAGGTCGCCGCGCTGGCCGCCGTCTCGGGCAACCTCGACGCGGTCGCGGAGATGCGCAAGGCCTTCGACCGCCGTCGCCAGACGATGGTCAGGATGCTCAACGAGATCGACGGCGTCTTCTGCCCGACCCCCGAGGGCGCGTTCTACGCGTACCCGTCGGTCAAGGAGCTCATCGGCAAGGAGATCCGCGGCAAGCGCCCGCAGAGCTCCGTCGAGCTCGCCGCCCTCATCCTGGACGAGGTCGAGGTCGCGGTCGTCCCGGGCGAGGCCTTCGGCACCCCGGGCTACCTGCGCCTGTCCTACGCCCTGGGCGACGAGGACCTGGTGGAGGGCGTGTCCCGCATCCAGAAGCTCCTCGCGGAGGCCAAGGCCTGACGCGGCCCGCAGCCGGACCTGGGCGGCGGCACCCCCTCGGGGGTGCCGCCGCCCAAGCATTTCCCGGCCCCGCCGGCACGATCAGCCCCGCCAGGGGGCACCTCCCAGCGGTAGCTGGGGGAGTTTGAGGCGGGGGGTCCGGGGCGGAGCCCCGCTCTCCCGGCCCCGCCGGCGATTGAGGCGCGGGGTCGGGCGGCGCCCGGAAGGCCCCCGCGCAGCGGATCCGCGCCCGTTCACACGTTCGCGCAAGCCCCCGATCGGTAAAACCCCCTCCCGCCGAGCGCAGCGGTACGGCAGGATCACCAGATGGAGCACGCACGCGATCTCACGCTTCTGCCCAAGGCCCACCTCCACCTGCACTTCACCGGGTCGATGCGGCCATCGACCCTGCTGGAGCTCGCCGACAAGTACGGCGTCCGGCTCCCGGACGCCCTCACCGCCGGCGAACCCCCCAAGCTCCGCGCCACCGACGAGCGCGGCTGGTTCCGCTTCCAGCGGCTCTACGACGCCGCCCGCTCCTGCCTGCGCGAGCCCGAGGACATCCAGCGCCTGGTCCGTGAGGCCGCGGAGGAGGACGTCAAGGACGGCAGCGGCTGGCTGGAGATCCAGGTGGATCCCACCTCGTACGCCCCGCTGCTCGGCGGGATGATCCCGGCCGTCGAGATCATCCTCGACGCCGTCGACGCCGCCTCCCGCGAGACCGGCCTCGGCATGCGGGTCCTCATCGCCGCCAACCGCATGAAGCACCCCCTCGACGCCCGCACCCTCGCCCGGCTCGCCGTCCGCTACGCCGACCGCGGCATCGTCGGCTTCGGACTCTCCAACGACGAGCGCCGCGGCATGGCCCGCGACTTCGACCGGGCCTTCGCCATCGCCCGCGAGGGCGGTCTCCTCGCTGCACCGCACGGCGGCGAGCTCACCGGCCCGTCCTCCGTCCGCGACTGCCTCGACGACCTGCACGCCTCCCGCATCGGGCACGGCGTCCGGGCCGCCGAGGACCCTCGGCTCCTCAAGCGGCTCGCCGACCGGCAGATCACCTGCGAGGTCTGCCCGGCCTCCAACGTCGCCCTCGGCGTCTACGAGCGGCCCGAGGACGTCCCGCTGCGCACCCTCTTCGAGGCCGGGGTCCCCATGGCGCTGGGCGCCGACGACCCGCTCCTCTTCGGGTCCCGGCTCGCGGCCCAGTACGAGATCGCCCGCGCTCACCACGCCTTCACGGACGCGGAGCTCGCCGAGCTGGCGCGCCAGTCCGTGCGCGGCAGCGCCGCGCCCGAGGAGGTGCAGGCCAAGCTGCTCGCGGGGATCGACCACTGGCTCACCGGGTGAGCCGCAGGTCCCCCTCGTAGCAGTCCGCGCGTACCCGCCCGCCGTCCAGGAAGCCGATCTCCAGGTGGGTGCGGCCCTGTTCGGGCAGGGCGAACTCGGCGACCGAGGCGACGGTCTCGCCGAGGTGCCGCAGGAAGGGGTGGTCACCGAGGTCCTCGCCGACCTCGATGCGGCCCCACTCCCCCATGTCGTAGGCGGCGTGCGGGGTGGCGGACTCGACGATCAGGCACCAGTCGGACCCGGTGGTGATCCGGATGGTGTCACCGATGCTGTCGATCAGCCAGACGTCGAGGGGCGCCTCGGAACGTTCGCCGTCACTGACGTGCCAGGACGCGACGACTCGGCTGAGCGTGCGCCCCACGAGACGGGTGGGGTCCGTACCGGCCCCGTGCAGGGGACAGAGCATGGGCGGCCGGGGCTCCTCAGATGCTGACGCCGACCGTCACCGGCTCGTTGACCAGGGTGACGCCGAAGGCCGCGTGGACGCCCGCGACGACCTCGCGGGCCAGGGTGAGGAGGTCCTCAGTGGTGGCCTCGCCGCGGTTGGTGAGGGCGAGGGTGTGTTTGGTGGAGATGCGCGCCGGTCCGGTGCCGTAGCCCTTGGTGAAGCCGGCCTTGTCGATCAGCCAGGCCGCGCTGGTCTTCGTACGGCCGTCGCCGGCGGGGTAGGCGGGCGGAGCCGTGTCGGGGCCGAGGCGGTCCTGTGCGCGGGCGAGGAAGGCGGCGTAGGCCTCGTCGGTCAGGATCGGGTTGTGGAAGAAGGAGCCGGCCGACCAGGTGTCGTGGTCGGCGGGGTCGAGGACCATGCCCTTGCCCGCGCGCAGCCGCAGCACCGTTTCACGGGCGGTCGCGGCGGGGACCCGGTCGCCGGCCTCGACGCCGAGGGCGCGGGCGGTCTCGGGGTACTTGACCGGCGCGGACAGGCCGCCGGCGTCCTCCAGGGCGAAGCGCACGCGCAGCACGACGTAGCGGTCGGGCTGGTCCTTGAAGGTGCTGTTGCGGTACCGGAAGGCGCACTCGGCGGCGCTCAGAGTGACCGTTTCGCCTGTGGTGCGGTCGTAGGCGACGACCTCGGTGATGGTGTCGCAGACCTCCTGGCCGTACGCACCGACGTTCTGGATCGGGGTCGCGCCGGCCGATCCGGGGATTCCCGCGAGGCATTCGATGCCGGCGAGACCGGCCTCGACGGTACGGGCGACGGCGTCGCTCCAGTTCTCGCCGGCGGCGAGCTCCAGCCGCGTCCCGTCCAGGTCGAAACCGGTGGTCGCGATGCGCAGGGCGGTGCCGTCGAAACCGCGGTCGCCGATGACCAGGTTGCTGCCGCCGCCGATGACCAGGAGCGGCGTGCCGCTCTCGTCCGCGGCGCGCACGGTGGCGACGACCTCGGCGTCGGTGGTCGCGGTGACCAGGCGGGCGGCGGGACCACCGAGACGGAAGGTGGTCAGCGGGGCGAGGGGGGCATCGTGGAGTTCCTGCACGTGGACAAGAGTACGGTCCGTGCCCCTCGCATCCCTGCGGGGCCACGGACCGTACTCACTCGTCCCCCGTACCGGCCGGGTCAGTGGCCCGCCTTCTGCGCGGCGAGGCGGCGTTCGGCTTCGGCCCAGCTCAGGGGGAGCTCTTCGGCGCGCACGGTCCAGTACGTGAACGCCGATTCCTGCATGTACGCGCTGGCGGCGCGGGCACTGGAGCGGTGGGGCTCACTGCGCGCGAACCGGTGGAGCGCGTCGCGGTCCTCCCAGGCGGAGAGGGTGAGGAAGGTACGGCGCAGGACACGGGCGCGCAGCGCGACGCCGTGGGCTCCGGGGGCCTTGCGGATCTGGAGGACGATGCCGGGCGCCTTGAGGAAGAACCTGACGGCACCGGCGAGGGTGGCGGTCTCGAAGCGGGAGGCCATGACGTAGACCTCGGCGCCGGGGGCGGCCTGGGTGGGCGTGGACCAGGGGATGTCGGGCATGACGGGCACTCCTTGGCGGTCTGGGCGTTCCTGGGCGGGGCCGGCTCAGCCGACGGCGGAGACCTTGTCCGGGACGGCGGTGGTCCGGCCCGTGAGCACCGGGGTGGCCTTGGCCTTACGGGGCACGAGCAGGGCCAGGGCGGCGGCGAGGGCGACCGCGCCGGCCCCGATCCACAGGGCGGGGACCGTGCCGTCGGTGAAGGCCTGCGGGGATTCGTAGCCGCCCTGGGCGGAGAAGACCGAGGCCAGGACCGCGACGCCGAGGGCTCCGCCGACCTCGCGCAGGGCGTTGTTGGCGCCGGAGGCCCTGCCCTGGTCGGCCGGGCCGACGGTGGACATCAGGACGTTGGCGGCGGGGGCGAAGTAGAGGGCCATACCGATCCCGCTGAGGATCAGCGGCGGGAGCTGGGCCGCGTACGAGACGTCCGCGCTCAGGATCGCCGCGAACCAGCCGAGGCCGAGGGCCTGGAAGGCGAGCCCGGCGGCGACGACGGGGCGGCCGCCGATGCGGTCGGAGAGGATCCCGGCCAGCGGGGCGACGATCATCGGCATTCCGGTCCAGGGGAGCATGCGCAGGCCGGCCTCGGTGGGCGAGTAGCCGGCGACGCCCTGGAGGAACTGGCTGAGCAGGAAGATCGAGCCGAACATGCCGAGGAACATCAGCAGGCTGGCGAGGTTGATCCCGAGGAAGCCACGGTCACGGAAGAGCCGCATGGGGAGCATGGGGTTGGCGTTGTTGAAGCCGTGGTGGATGAAGCCGCCGACGAGCGCGGCGCCGACGATCAGGCCGGTGAGGACGGTGGCGCTGGTCCAGCCCTCGGAGTTGGCGTTGACCAGGGCGTAGACGATGCCGAAGAGCCCGCCGCTGATGAGCAGGGTGCCGGGGATGTCGAGGCGCGCGCCGGGGGCGGTGGACTCGGCGAGGCGCAGGCGGGCGAGCGGGATCAGGGCGAGGCCTATGGGCACGTTGAGCCAGAAGATCCACTGCCAGGAGATGTGCTCGGTGAGGCTGCCGCCGATGAGGGGGCCGCTGGCGACGGCGAGGCCGGTGACGGCGCCGTAGATCCCGAGGGCCACGCCCCGGCGGGCGGCCGGGACGGCGGCGGTGAGCAGGGTGAGGGTGAGCGGCATCATGATCGCCGCGCCGACGCCCTGCACGGCGCGGGCGGCGATGAGCGCGTCGATGCCGGGCGAGAGGGCGGCCGCGGCCGAGGCGCCGGTGAAGACCGCGAGGCCGGCGATGAAGAGCCGGCGGCGGCCGAAGCGGTCCCCGAGGGCGGCACCGAACATGAGGAGGACGGCGAAGGTGAGCGTGTACGCGTTCACCGTCCACTCCAGGTCCTCCAGCTTGCCGCCGAGGTCCTCGCGGATGGCGGGGAGGGCGGTGGTGACGACCAGGTTGTCGAGTGCGGCCATGAAGCTGGCCACGCCGGTGAGGACGAGGGCCCAGACGGCGGGCCCGCGGAGCTTGGTGTCTTGCGTCTGCACGTTTTCCCCCTGCGGTTCGTTAGTTATTGATGACTAACTTTCTTGGCCATACGAGAGCGCGCGAACGGATCGCGCGACCCCTGCTACTTCTCCAGGCGGCCCGTGGCACGGGCCGAGGGATAGAACCCCTCCCAGACCCGGTGGTCCAGCGGGAACCCCATGGCGGCCAGGACATTGATCAGCATCCCGTAGGCCATGAAGGTCGTGGTCTCACCCTGGTCCGCCCCCAGCGGCAGGTGGGCGGTGTCCCACAGCTCCATCCACCCGGCCCGGACGACCTCGCCGAACTCGTGGTCACCGGCCGCCTCGGCCGCCGCCACCGCGACGTACATCTGGAGCTGCATCTGGAGCTTGTCGGGGTCTTCGGTGATCAGGCGGGTGTACGCGTTGGCGATGGCCTGCTGGGCCTCCTCGCCGTGCAGTCCGTCGACGGCGGTGACGAAGAGCTCGCGCGTGTCCTTCAGGCAGCGCTCGGACGCGGCCAGAAAGATCGCCTGCTTGTTGGGGAAGAGCCGGAAGAGGTACGGCTGCGAGACGCCCACCCGCTTGGCGATCGCCTCGGTGGAGGTCCCGTGGTAACCCCCACGCGCGAACTCGTGCATCGCCGCCCGAATGACGCTCTCACGCCGCTCATCTGCGCTCATCCTGACCATGAGACAAAGTTATTGCTCAATCACTAACCATGTCAAGGGACGGGACGGGGCGGGGGTGGGGCGGAGGCTTCGGGGGGCGGGATCCGCTCGGTGTGCCCGGCTCCGGACGATCGTCGGACGCGGGTCGAGCGTGGCACCGACATCGGGGGCGGCCCACCGGAGGCCCGGTCTCAAACGGTCGTCGGACGCGGTCGACGCGAAGTCTCTCGCCCCGTGGGCGGCCTATGTCCAACCCCAGACGGTCGTCGGACGCGGTCGGCGAGAAGCGCGTGGGGCTCGTGGGCGGCCTATGCCCAGCCCAAGACGGTCGTCGGACGCCGAGCCATGAGAAGCGCGTAGCGATCTGGTGCGCCTCCCCGGCACCACCCCCGGTCCCGGGTCTGGACGGGCCCGTCTCTCGGTCGTCCCGGCGCCCGACCAGGCCGGGCATCGTCGACCGCCCCGTCCCTGTCCTGATGGTCCGGCCCGTTCTTCTGGGGGCTTCCCGGCAGTCTTTCGTTTCTCCGGGGCGGGTCGGTCGGTCAAGGGTGGCCGAAGGCCATCGCGTAGCGACGCGACGACGTAGGAGGAGCGCCCTTGAGGGACCGGCCCGCCCCGGAGGGACGATGGGACTGCCGGGAAACCCCACCCGCATCACCCACCACCGCCCCGGCGGCTCCCGCCCACCCGAAGCCACCGCCCCACCTCACGGCCCCGGCCCTCGCAGCCCCCGCCGCCCCGCCCCCGCCCAGCGAAAAGGCGGGGCGAAGGCACCGTCCAGGTGCCCCCGCCCCGCCCGCCTCGCCTCGGCGGCTCAGGCCAGTTCGACCACCGCTCGGGACATGCCCAGGACCTTCTGGCCCGCGCTCATGGCCGTCAGGTCGACCCGGACGCGGTTGTCGTCCAGCTTCGCGGCGACCTTCGCCGTGACCTCGATCAGCCCGCCCTGGTCGTCGTTGGGGACCACGACCGGCCGGGTGAAGCGCACGCCGTACTCGACCACCGCACCCGGGTCGCCGACCCAGTCGGTGACCACGCGGATCGCCTCGGCCATGGTGAACATGCCGTGCGCGATCACGTCCGGCAGTCCGACCTCCTTGGCGAACTTCTCGTTCCAGTGGATCGGGTTGAAGTCGCCCGAGGCGCCCGCGTACTGGACGAGCGTCGCGCGCGTCACGGGGAAGGACGCCGCCGGCAGCTCGGTGCCGACCTCGACGTCGGCGTACTGGATCTGCGCTGCCATGGTCAGGCCTCCTCGGGGGCGCGGGAGACGAGCTTCGTCCACGCCGTCACGACGTGCTCGCCTGTCTCGTCGTGGACCTCGCCGCGGATGTCGATGACGTCATTGCCCGCGAGCGACTTCACGGCCTCGATGGTGGAGACCACCGACAGCCGGTCACCGGCTCGCACCGGGCGCGCGTACGCGAACTTCTGGTCACCGTGCACGACGCGGCTGTAGTCGAGTCCCAGCTGCGGGTCTTCAATGACCTGGCCGGCGGCCTTGAAGGTGATCGCGAACACGAAAGTCGGCGGAGCGATCACATCGGGGTAGCCGTACGCCTTAGCGGCTTCGGGATCGCTGTAAACGGGATTGGTGTCACCCACCGCAGCCGCGAATTCGCGGATCTTCTCCCGGCCGACCTCGTACGGATCGGTGGGCGGGTAGCTCCGCCCCACGAAGGACTGGTCGAGAGCCATGACTCACTACCTCCTGTTGAAGGGACACGAAATGACGCGAGGACAAAGACAGAAACGGGCACGGAAACGACACAAGGCCGCCCCCAATGAAGGGGACGACCTCATGACGGTGCCTGTTGTTCGAGACTTCGCTGGGGTCAGCGGGTCTCGCGGTGCGCGGTGTGCGAGTTGCAGCGCGGGCAGTGCTTCTTCATCTCAAGACGGTCCGGGTTGTTACGCCGGTTCTTCTTGGTGATGTAGTTCCGCTCCTTGCACTCCACGCAGGCCAGCGTGATCTTCGGGCGGACGTCGGTGGCAGCCACGTGAGTGCTCCTTGACGGACTATGGGACGGATGAACGCATAAAAGAGTAGCCGATCGGGAGACCGACCCCGCAATCGGCTACTGTGTGTAGCGGCGACCGGACTTGAACCGGTGACACAGCGATTATGAGCCGCTTGCTCTACCGACTGAGCTACGCCGCTTTGATGTGATCAGCTCCCCACCCGAGGGTGGGGAACCTCTCTCACCAGAGCCCCAATGCGGAATCGAACCGCAGACCTTCTCCTTACCATGGAGACGCTCTACCGACTGAGCTATTGGGGCGAGCGAGGAAGACATTACACGGTTGCCTGCCGATCGCCCAAATCCTTTGCGGGGGCTGGGCTCCGACGGGGTTCACGCGCCGCTCTCGATCAACCCGCCGATCACTTCCGCCCCACTTCTCGGGTGGTTTGTGGGCGGGCTCACACCTGTGCGACCGCCGGTCGGAGCACTGAAGCCCGTCGGGGCGCGCACGCGGGCGCTCCGGCGCGTGGCACCACACCGGTACGACTATTGCGCTCTTCCGCGAAGCGGCGTGCGCTGCGCCCTAGGCTCTGAGCACGCTGCGTGATCTTGGGCCACGGGCCACGGCTCCAGGACCCGCCCGAGCCACCGCAGGAGCGCGATGTCCGACAGCCAGCCGCAGCAGCCGTTCCAACCGCCCCGCGGCGGAAACGGCAACGCGGCCGCAGCCGAGGCCACCACCCTGCTGCTCACCGGGGCGCGCCTCACCGACGGCCGTACCGTCGACGTCCGCCTCGGTGGCGGCCGGATCCAGGCCGTCGGCACCGCGGGTACCCTCCCCTCCCCCGCGCAGGCCCGGGTGGACCTGACCGGCTACCTGCTGCTCCCCGCCCCCGCCGAGCCGCACGCCCACGGGGACACCGCGCTGACCGCGGACGCCGACGGGCCCGTCTCCTACGCCCCCGACGAGGTCCAGCGCCGGGCCACCGAATCCGCTCTGCTCCAGCTCGGTCACGGCGCCACCGCGGTCCGCTCCCACGTCCGCATCGGCGACGTGCACGGCCTCGGCCCCATGGAGGCGGTGCTCCAGGCCCGCCGCTCCCTGCGCGGGCTCGCCGATCTCACGGCCGTGGCCGTACCCCGGCTGCTGACCGGGGTGGCCGGCGCGGACGGGCTCGCCATGATGCGGGACGCGGTCAAGATGGGCGCCTCCGTGATCGGCGGCTGCCCGGACCTGGACCCGGACCCGACGGGCTTCCTCGAAGCCGTACTGGAACTCGCCGCCGAGCACGGCTGCCCCGTGGATCTCCACACGGACGGTGACGACCCGGGCCGCCTGGCGCGGCTCGCGGCGATGGCCGGCGGGCTGCGCCCCGGCGTGACCATCGGCCCCTGCGGAGGGCTGTCCCGGCTCCCGATGGACGCGGCCGCCCGCGCCGCCGACCAGCTGGCCGCGGCCGGCGTACGGGTCACCTGCCTGCCCCAGGGCGACTGCGCGGCTCTGGAACGCCGCGGCCTGCGCACCGCCCCCGTCCGGCTGCTGCGGACCGCCGGTGTGCGCGTCGCGGCCGGCAGCGGGGCGCTGCGGGACGCCGGGAACCCGGTCGGCCGCGGTGATCCGCTGGAGGCCGCGTACCTGCTGGCCTCCCAGGGAGGGCTCCGGGCTGCCGAGGCGTACGAATCCGTCAGCGGCTGCGCCCGCGAGGCCATGGGGCTGCCGGAGGTCCGGGTGGAGGCCGGTTTCCCGGCGGAGCTGCTCGCCGTACGCGGGGACCGGATCGCGGGCGTGCTGTCCCTCGCCTACAGCCGGATCGTGATCCACCGCGGGCGCGTGGTAGCCCGTACGAGTGCCGTACGGGAGTACTGCGACTCCGCCGTCGCGGTGGCTCTGGACCTGCCCCGGCAGGGCCGTACGGAGGCGGGGCCCTGAAGTCCGCGGTCCGCTCGCGGGCGTCGGAGCCCGGCTCGTCGTACGGTCGGGTCATGCGCATCGTCATCGCGGGTGGACACGGTCAGATCGCGCTGCGGCTGGAGCGCCTGCTCGCCGCGCGCGGGTACGAGGTCGCGGGCATCGTCCGTGACCCGGCCCAGGGCGACGACCTGAGGCAGGCGGGTGCCGAGCCGGTGCTGTGCGATCTGGAATCGGCCTCGGTGGAGCATGTGGCGGGGATTCTGCAGGGCGCGGACGTGGCGGTGTTCGCGGCCGGTGCGGGCCCGGGGAGCGGGATCGGGCGCAAGGACACCGTGGACCGGGGCGCGGCGGTGCTGTTCGCCGATGCCGCCGAACGGGCGCGCGTACGGCGCTTCCTGATGGTCTCTTCGATGGGCGCGAACGCGCACCACGGGGGTGAGGAGGTCTTCGACGCCTACCTGCGGGCCAAAGGTGAGGCCGATGACCACGTACGGACCAGGCTGGGCCTGGAGTGGACCGTCCTGCGTCCCGGTGCGCTGATCGACGACGCCGGGACGGGCGCGGTCCGTCTGGAGGCGCGGACGGGCCGCGGGTCCGTCCCGCGCGACGATGTGGCGGCGGTGCTGGCCGAGCTGATCGAGACTCCGGCGACGGCGGGCCTGACCCTGGAGCTGGTCTCCGGTTCGGTGCCGGTGCAGGTGGCCGTGAAGGACGTGGCCGGCAACTGAGGCCGGTGCCCGGCCGGTCCGGCGGTCGGGCGCCCCGGAGGCCCTGCGGCCCTGCGGCCCTGCGGCCCTGCTGGTCAGAATCCGGCGCTGACCTTGTCGTCGGACCGGCCGACGGAGTCCTGCTGGTACCGGTCCTCGTATGCCTGCCGGATCCGCTCGATGCGGGTGCTGCGCTCCTCGGCCTCCTTCTCCGGGTAGAGCAGGACCACCTCGTACGAGGTCTCGCGGACGGTCTTGCCGTCCTGGCCGCGCCATTGGCCGTACCCGTCGTGGAGGGTCAGTCCTTCGGGGAAGGCGGGGGTGATTTCCAGGTCCAGGAACCGCATGAACTCGCGTTCCTCGACCGGGTCGCGGCCGTCGGCCCGCTGGGTGCCGAAGTACAGCCGGGTCTCCTGGTAGGGCTCCCCCACGTCGGTGTGGAGGGCCGCTCCCACCAGAGCCGGAATCCCTGCGCCGAGCAGGGCCATGAGAACCCCGCCGCCGACCTTCCCGCGCGTGTCAGATGTCCATTTCACCCCTGGTGAACGAACGTGAGCCGCCGACGTTGCGGCCGGGGCGGGGCGTCGACGGGTGACTGCGGGAAGCCCGTCCGTCCGTGGTCGCGGGCGGACGGGCTTCCGGTCCGTGCTGTGGTGCGGCAGTGCGGGAGGAGGTGCGACTACCAGTAGATGACTACGTAGCCGTCGCCGCCGTCCTTGCCACGGGAGCCGGAGTTGCCGATGGCCCGGTTGGTGCCGCCGCCGCGGCCGCCGTCGCCGCCGAAGGCCGCGCCCGCCGGGAGCTCGACGATGCCGTCGGCGGTGCCGCCGCCGGTGCCGTCGTCGTTGCCCGGGTCACCGGCGTGGTTGACGCCGCCCGAGGAGCAGGATCCGCTGCCGCCCAGGCCGGGCGTGCCGGGTTCGCCGGGACCGCGGTCCGCGGCGCCCCCGCCCCCGCCGCCGGTGCCACCGGTGGCGGTGAGGAGCACGGTGTTGGTCGACGCCACGGTCAGCGACGTGGTGGTGCCCGCGGTGCCGGCGGTGCCGTTGGCGCCCGGCGCGCCGCCGAGGCCGTTGGCGCCTCCGGTGCCGACGTCCACTCCGTAGTCGGTCAGGGGGGTGACCGGGATGACGCACCAGGTGAAGCCGCCGCCACCGCCGCCACCGCCGTGGCCACCGGTGTTGGTGCGCGCGGCGGCACCGTCCGCGTCCGCGCTGCCCTCGGCCCCGGCGTTCGGGTTGTTGGGGTTGCCGCCGCCGTTGTTGTTGTTGCGCGCGGACCCGCCGCCACCGCCGCCGCCACCGCCGGCACCCCATGCCTGGACGAACACCGACGTGACGCCCGGCGGCGGGGTGAACGTGTTGTCCGAGGTGAACTGCCGCAGGCCGTGGAGGGCCAGGGGGGCGTGCTTCTTGTGCTTGTCGTGCTCCGACAGCGTGTGCTTGCCGTCGACGGGCTTCGCGTTCTGGTGACCCGCCGGCTTGGGCCCGTCCGCGGATGCGGCCGGGGCCAGTGCGATCAACTGGCCGGTGAGGGCCGCCGCGGCGGCGATGGAGGCGAGCAGAACCCGGGAACGCCCCCGGGGCCGTTGAATCGTCGCCGTCTGATGGTTCAGGTTCATGGCTTCCTTACCCGCCGGCGCCGAGGGCTGCCGCGGGATGCGATGGGAGGGGTGCGTGCGTCACGCGCCACCCATCCGACCTGGCCAGGACCTCGCCGTGGCGGTGGCAGGGCCGGGGCTGTGGCCCAGTCAGGTGAGTACTTCATCTGACCGGAGCAATGTTCGAGAAGCGTCCCGCCGGTGTCCGGTGCACGGTCGTGGAGCTGGCCTCCGGGGAACGAAAGAACCCCCGCTCATCGTGATTCCACAGATGAACGGGGGTTCCACTCGCGTGGCGGCGCCAGGGTTCGAACCTGGGTAGGCTGAGCCGGCAGATTTACAGTCTGCTCCCTTTGGCCACTCGGGCACACCGCCAAGAGTTGCTGCCATTTTTTCCGCCTCGCGGCGGCGCTCCCTGGCAACGACGTAAACGATACCTGATGACCGGGGGTGCTTCACCACCGGATTGATCAGCGCTGCGGGTGGGCGCGGTGGCTAGGCTTTGCCGAGCGGGCCGGGCACGTCCGGCCGCGCCCTCCGGGGTGATCACAACCGACTTCAAGGAGCCACAGCACATGGCCGACTCCAGTTTCGACATCGTCTCGAAGGTCGAGCGGCAGGAGGTCGACAACGCCCTCAACCAGGCCGCCAAGGAGCTCTCGCAGCGTTACGACTTCAAGGGCACCGGCGCCACCATCGGCTGGTCCGGCGAGAAGATCCTGATGGAGGCGAACTCCGAGGAGCGCGTGAAGGCCGTCCTGGACGTCTTCGAGACCAAGCTGGTCAAGCGCGGGATCTCGCTGAAGGCGCTGGACGCCGGGGAGCCGCAGCTGTCCGGCAAGGAGTACAAGATCTTCGCCACGATCGAGGAGGGCATCTCCCAGGAGAACGCCAAGAAGGTCGCGAAGATCATCCGGGACGAGGGTCCCAAGGGCGTCAAGGCCCAGGTCCAGGGCGAGGAACTGCGCGTCAGCTCCAAGAGCCGTGACGACCTCCAGGAGGTCCAGGCGCTGCTCAAGGGCAAGGACCTGGACTTCGCGATCCAGTTCGTGAACTACCGCTGACCCTGTTCCGCGATCTGCCCCACGCCGGCCCGGCGGTCTTCACCGACCGCCGGGCCGCGGCGGTTGCGAAGGGGGTGTGTGCGGGGCGTGTGCGGCGCACGCGCCATCGCGGACTCCTGTGGGCACTTGGGGCGTGACGAGTGCGCCCACCACGCTGGGTGGCATCACATCACCGCGTGGCAGGGGGTTCTCGCATGCCTGGGGCCGGCACGTTTCGTGATGACTTCGGGGCATCCGTGGTCGTCGCGCTGGTCGCTCTACCCCTGTGCGTCGGAGTGGCGGTCGCCTCCGGAGTGCCGGCCGAGCTGGGGATCGTCACCGGCGTGGTCGGCGGGCTGGTCACGGGCTGGTTCCGTGGGAGCTCGCTCCAGGTGAGCGGCCCCGCGGCCGGTCTCACCGTCCTCGTCTACGAGGCGGTGCAGGCCTACGGTCTGCCCGCACTCGGGGTGCTGGTGCTGGCCGCCGGGGTGATGCAGCTGGGCATGGGGATGCTGCGGCTCGGGCGGTGGTTCCGGGCGATCTCCGTCGCCGTCGTACAGGGGATGCTGGCCGGGATCGGGCTGGTGCTGATCTCCGGGCAGTTGTACGCCCTGGGCGGTGTGGAGGCTCCGGGGCAGACCCTGGCAAAGCTGAGCGGGGTGCACGAGCTCGGGGCCCAGGCCGACTTGGCCGCCGTGCTGCTCGGTGCCGGGACGATCGCCGTCATGGCCGCCTGGCGCCGGGTGCCCGACCGGCTTCGGATCGTGCCGGGGGCGCTCGTCGGGGTGGCCGCCGCCACCGCCGCGGCCGTCCTGCTGCGGCTGCCCGTGGAGAAGGTGCGGGTGACGGGCGTCCTGGAATCCGTGTCTCCGCCCGGCTGGGGCGGCTTCGGGGTGCTGGTCTCGGTCGGCGCGGCCGGGACCGTGGTCGCGCTGGCACTGATCGCCTCCGCGGAGACGCTGTTCAGCGCAGCGGCCGTGGACCGCATGCACGACGGGCCGAGGACGGAGTACGACAAGGAACTCATCGCCCAGGGCGTGGGCAACAGCGTGTGCGGGCTGCTCGGCGCGCTTCCGATGACGGCGGTCATCGTGCGCAGTGCCGCCAACGTGGAGGCCGGGGCGCGGACCCGCGCGGCCCGGGTGATGCACGGGGGCTGGCTGCTGATCTTCGCCGTGGCGTTTCCGCATCTTCTGGAGAGTGTGCCGCTGGCGGCGCTGGCCGGTGTGCTGCTGCACGCGGGCTGGAAGCTCCTGCCGGCCAGGGCGGTGGCCTCGTTGTGGCGGACGCACCGGGGCGAGGCGGTGGTGCTCGTGGTCACGGCCTCGGCGATCGTGGTCACCAATCTCTTCGAGGGGGTGCTGATCGGGCTGGGGCTCGCCATCGCCAAGGCGGCCTGGGAGACCTCCCACGTGCACATCGAGGAGGTGTGGGAGGACGACGAGCTGTGCGTGCGGGTCCTGGGGAACGCCAGTTTCCTGCGGCTTCCCAAGCTGCTCGACGCCCTGGACGCGCTGCCGCACGGGCAGCCGGTGCGGCTGGATCTGAGCGGGCTGCGCCACCTGGACCATGCCTGTCTGACCGCTCTGGAGGGCTGGGAGCGCACACGGACGCCACTGGCCGGCCGTGAGGGCGTCATCTAGCGGGGCTACCCTCCGCCCGTGGAACATCAGTTGAAGCGCACCCTGGGCGTGTCCGACGCCGTCGTCGTCGGACTCGGCGCGATGGTGGGCGCCGGTGTCTTCGCCGCCCTGGCTCCCGCGGCACGGGCGGCGGGAGGCGCCCTGCTCGCCGCTCTGGGCGTGGCGGGTCTCGTGGCCTACTGCAACGCGCACTCCTCGGCGCGGCTGGCCGCCCGGTACCCGGCTTCGGGCGGCACGTACGTCTACGGGCGCGAGCGGCTCGGGCCCTTCTGGGGATATCTGGCCGGCTGGGCGTTCGTGGTCGGCAAGACCTCGTCCTGCGCGGCCATGGCCCTCACGGTGGGGGCGTACCTGTGGCCGGGACGGCAGCACGCCGTGGCCGTCGCGGCGGTGGTGGCGCTGACCGCCGCGAGCTACGGCGGCGTGCAGAAGTCCGCCCGGATCGCCCGGCTGATCGTGGCGGCGGTGCTGTCGGTGCTGGCCGGGGTGGTCGTCGTGTGCCTGTCCTCCGGGGTGGCCGGCCCGGGGCCGGTGAGCGGGTCCGGCCGGGGCGTCTTCGGGCTGTTGCAGGGGGCGGGTCTGCTGTTCTTCGCCTTCGCGGGCTATGCCCGGATCACCACCCTGGGCGAGGAGGTGCGCGACCCGGAACGGACGATCCCGCGGGCGGTGCCGATCGCATTGGGGATCGCGCTGCTGGTGTACGCCGCCGTCGCGGTGGCGGCGCTGTCCGTGCTCGGCGTGGAGGGGCTGGCGCGGTCGACCGCTCCGCTCGCCGACGCGGTGGGTGCGGCCGGGTGGCCCGGACTGGCCCCGGTGGTCCGGGTGGGCGCGGCCCTGGCCGCGCTGGGCTCGCTGCTGGCGCTCGTGCTCGGGGTTTCCCGGACGGTCCTGGCGATGGCCCGGGACGGCCATCTGCCGCGCGGGCTGGCAGCCGTACATGCCCGGCATCAGGTGCCGCACCGTGCGGAGCTGGCGGTGGGTGCGGTCGTGGCGGTGCTGGCGGCCACCGCCGATCTGCGGGGCGCGATCGGTTTCTCCTCCTTCGGAGTGCTCGTCTACTACGCGATCGCGAACGCTTCTGCGTGGACTCTCGATTCAGCTGTCAAGGGTCGGGCCGTGGCAGTGGCAGGGCTGTCCGGCTGTGTGGTGCTGGCATGTGCGCTGCCCCTTGCGTCGGCGGTCACGGGGACGGCGGTTCTGGCGGTGGGTGTTCTGGTCTATGCCGTGCGGGGGCGGCTCAGATCCGGGATCTGAAGTCGTCCCAGGGTGCGAGTTCCAGGTCGCACTCCTCCCCCAGGCCGGATTCCTCGCAGAACCAGGCGGTGCCGTCGAGCCAGCCGCGCAACCAGCCGTGCAGGCTCGGGGTGTCGATGGACCAGGCGAGCTCCGGCTCCCCCGGATTCGGGTCGAACAGCAGGACTTGGGCAGCATCGGACCGGCAGTCCACGCAGGCGTCCATGGCGCAGCCGAAGTCGGCCACCGGCAGTACGCCCTCGGGCCAGCGCCACCCGCAGGACCGTCGTTCCTCGTACGCGAGCACGGCCTGGCGCAGTGGCAGCAGCCCCTGGCCGGGTCCGAATCCGCCGTCGCCGATGCGGGTGTAGAGCGAGGCGAGCAGGGGCGGCAGCGCGAAGCCGAGTATGGCCTCGGCGCGGGTGATCTCCGCGGGCTCCAGCGGCTCCGGCAGGGTCCTTCCGTGCCGCTCGTACCTGCGGAGGGAGTTGCGCACGCGGGTGGTGACTTGCTCCAGCAACTGCTCGGTCTCGTTCATGCGTTCATGGTGACGCACACCACCGACAACCCGCCCGGCCTGTGGACAACTCCGCCCGCAGGCCGGTTCCGAAGGCCTGCGGGCGGGGTGTACGTCGGCGTGCACGACGCCGGTTCCGGCGTCAGCGACTGGCGAACGGCGCGTCCGTCGGGACGATCTCGCGGCCCAGCGGGAGCAGGGAGAGCGGGACCATCTTGAAGTTGGCGATGCCGAACGGGATGCCGATGATCGTGACGCAGAGGGCGATGCCCGTGACGATGTGGCCGAGGGCCAGCCACCAGCCGGCCAGCACGAGCCACAGGACGTTGCCGATGCAGGACGGGGCGCCGGCGTCGTGGCGCTCGACGGTGGTGTAGCCGAAGGGCCAGAGGGCGTAGACCGCGATGCGGAAGGCGGCGATGCCGAACGGGATGCCGATGATGGTGATGCAGAGGAGCACACCCGCGAGGAGGTATCCCAGGAACAGCCAGATGCCGCTGAGGATGAGCCAGATGACGTTCAGGATTGTCTTCATTGGCGGCGGCCTGCCATCTGTTCGAGCCGGGCGATGCGCTCGGCCATCGGAGGGTGGGTGGAGAACATCTTGGAAAGGCCCGCGCCTGGCCGGAACGGGTTGGCGATCATCATATGACTCGCTGTTTCCAGACGGGGTTCCGGCGGCAGCGGGAGCTGCTTGGTGCCCGCGTCGAGCTTGCGCAGGGCGCTGGCCAGGGCGAGCGGGTCCCCGGTGAGCTGGGCGCCGGAGGCGTCGGCCTCGTACTCGCGCGAGCGGCTGATGGCCAGCTGGATCACGGAGGCGGCCAGTGGGCCGAGGATCATGATCAGGAGCATGCCGAGGATCCCGGGGCCCTCGTCGTCGTTCGACCGGCCGATCGGGATCAGCCAGGCGAAGTTCACCAGGAACATGATCACCGAGGCGAGGGCACCCGCGACCGAGGAGATCAGGATGTCGCGGTTGTAGACGTGGCTGAGCTCGTGGCCGATGACCCCGCGCAGCTCGCGCTCGTCGAGGATGCGCAGGATGCCCTCGGTGCAGCAGACCGCCGCGTTGCGCGGGTTGCGGCCGGTGGCGAAAGCGTTCGGGGCCTCGGTGGGCGAGATGTACAGGCGTGGCATGGGCTGGCGCGCGGACGTGGAGAGCTCGCGCACCATGCGGTACAGCTGGGGGGCCTCGAACTCGCTCACGGGGCGGGCGCGCATCGCGCGTAGAGCCAGCTTGTCGCTGTTCCAGTACGCGTAGGCGTTCGTCCCGAGGGCGACGAGGACGGCGATGATCAGGCCGCCCCGTCCGAAGAAACTTCCGATGAGGATGATGAGTGCGGACAGTCCGCCGAGGAGTACGGCGGTCTTCAGCCCGTTGTGCCGGCGGTGCACGGTACGCCCTCCAAGTGGTGCGGCAGGGGAGCCCGTCATGGATTGAGGGTCTACGGTCCAGTGGACCCTCCCTTCCTGGTCAACGCGAGGTGAGGGCGTCAGGTTCCCAGGGCGTGGCGGGGCGGGCGCCCGCCGCCGCCCCTTCCCGGGGGGCGGTGGCGCCGCGGCGGCGTTACTCCGTACGGGTTACATGTGCCGGCTACTGCGCGAAGAGGCTGCCCGAGGTGACGCGCAGGATGAGCTCCGGGGCGCCCGAGAG
Organism: Streptomyces venezuelae; assembly: GCF_008642275.1. Taxonomy (NCBI): domain Bacteria; kingdom Bacillati; phylum Actinomycetota; class Actinomycetes; order Kitasatosporales; family Streptomycetaceae; genus Streptomyces; species Streptomyces venezuelae. Next base: position 4,408,641 of record NZ_CP029189.1, on the reverse strand, counting down.
GACGACCGCCGTGATCGCGGTGACGACGATGGCCGCCGCCACTGGCCAGGGGGCGCGCGTACGGGTGTGCGCGCCCTCGGGGGTGCGGAACAGGAGGGCCGTCCAGCGCAGGTAGTAGTACAGGGCGATGACGACGTTGATCGCCATGACCACGGCCAGCCAGCCCAGGCCCGCGTCGACGGCGGAACGGAAGACGGTGACCTTGGCGAAGAGCCCGATGATGCCCGGCGGCAGGCCCGCCAGGCAGAGCAGGAAGAAGCCCAGGGAGAGGGCGGCCAGCGGGCGCTCGGCGTAGAGCCCGCGGTAGTCGCTGATCCGGTGGAGCGGCTTGGTACGGGCGACCAGGGCGGCCACGGCGAAGGCGCCGAGGTTCACGGCGGCGTACATGAGGGCGTAGGCGACGGTGGAGCCGATCTGGTCGCGCCCGGAGTACGCGGCCGCGGCGATCGGGACCAGCAGGTATCCGGCCTGGCCGACCGAGGACCAGGCGAGCAGCCGTACGGCACTGTTCGGGCGGTCCGGGGACTGCCGCAGGGCGGCGGCGTTGCCCAGGGTCATGGTGAGTGCGGCGAGGACGGCCAGGGCCGGGCCCCAGATGTCGGAGTACGCCGGGAAGGCGATCACCGTGACGAGGATGAGGCCGGTGAAACCGACGGCCTTGCCGATCACCGAGAGGTAGCCGGCGATGGGCAGGGGGGCGCCGACGTAGGTGTCGGGGACCCAGAAGTGGAAGGGGACGGCGGCGGTCTTGAAGGCGAAGCCGACGAGGGTGAGCGCGACACCGGCCATGGCGAGGGTGTCGAGCTGCCCGGGGACGTCTTCGAGACGGTCGGCGACCTGGGTCAGGTGCAGGGAGCCGGTGGCGGCGTAGACGAAGCTGACGCCCATCAGCGACACGGCGGTCGCGGTGACGGAGGACAGGAAGAACTTCAGGGCCGCCTCGGAGGAGAGCCGGTCGCCGCGGCGCATGCCGACGAGGGCGAAGGCGGGCAGCGAGGCGACTTCGAGGGCGACGATCAGGGTGGCGAGGTCGCGGGAGGCGGGCAGCAGGGCGGCGCCGGCGGCGGAGGACAGCAGCAGGAACCAGTACTCGCCGGCGGGCATGCGCGTGTCACGGACCGCGGTGACCGACAGCAGGGCGGTGACCAGGGCGCCGGCCAGCACCAGGAACTGGATGACGAGGGTGAAGTGGTCGGCGACGTAGCTGCAGGCCGCCGGGTCGCCGGTGAGGCAGAAGGTGGATCGGTCGCCGGCGCGCAGGGGCAGCAGGGTGGCGGTCGCGGCGGCGAGGCCTGCGACAGAGATCCAGCCGAGGACCGGCTTGTGGCGCTCGGCGAGGAACAGGTCGGCGACGACGACGGCCAGGCCGACGGCGGCGGTGATCACCACGGGTCCGATGGCGAGCCAGTCGACGGACTGGACCAGGGTCGGGGCCTCGGCGGAGAGGGCCGTCAGGGCCGTCATGGCCGTCATGAATTGCCTCCTGCGAGGAGCTTCTGGACGGCCGGGTCGGTGAGGCCGAGGAGGACCGCGGGCCACAGGCCGGCGAGGACGGTGAGGGCGACGAGCGGGGTCCAGGCGGCGAACTCGTAGCGCTGGATGTCCGCGACGGCGAGCTCGGGACCGGCTTTCGGGTCTCCCATGCAGACGCGCCGTACGACGATCAGGAGGTACGCGGCGGTGAGCAGGGTGCCGAACGCGCCGACGGCCACGTACGTGAGGAACGCGGGGCGGGAGAGGCCTTCGGCGGGATCGAAGGCGCCGAAGAGGGCCAGCATCTCGCCCCAGAATCCGGCCAGGCCCGGCAGGCCCAGGGAGGCGACGGCGGCGAAGGCGAGGAAGGCGCCCATGCGGGGGGCGCGGCCGTAGAGGGCTGCGCCGGTGGCGCCGGCGAGGGTGTCGAGGTCGGCGGTGCCGTAGCGGTCCTTGAGGGCGCCGACCAGGAAGAAGAGGAGGCCGGTGATCAGGCCGTGGGCGATGTTGGCGAAGAGCGCGCCGTTGACGCCGGTGGGGGTCATGCTCGCGATGCCGAGGAGGACGAAGCCCATGTGGCCGACGGAGGAGTAGGCGATGAGGCGCTTGAGGTCGCCCTTGTTCCCCTTGCGGGCCAGGGCGAGGCAGGCGAGCGATCCGTAGACGATGCCGACGGCCGCGAAGGCTCCCAGGTAGGGGGCGAAGGTGGCCATGCCGTCGGGGGTGACGGGCAGCAGGATGCGGACGAACCCGTACGTGCCCATCTTGAGCAGGACGCCGGCCAGCAGGACGGATCCGACGGTGGGCGCGGCGGTGTGGGCGTCCGGCAGCCAGCTGTGCAGGGGCCACATCGGGGTCTTCACGGCGAGGCCGATGCCGATGGCGAGAACGGCCAGGAGCTGGGTGCTGTGGGACAGTTCGCGGCCGTTGTCAGAGGCGAGTGCCACCATGTCGAATGTGCCCGCCGTCACACCGATGAGGAGGAGGCCGAGCAGCATGACGACGGAGCCGAGCAGGGTGTAGAGGATGAACTTCCAGGCGGCGGCCTGCCGCTGAGCACCGCCCCAGCGGGCGATCAGGAAGTACATCGGGATGAGGACCATCTCGAAGGCGAGGAAGAAGAGCAGCAGGTCGAGGACGGCGAAGGTCGCGAGGGTGCCGGACTCCAGAACGAGGAGCAGTGCGACGAAGGCCTTCGGGGAGGGCCCTGCGGGGAGCTTGAAGTAGCTGTAGAGCGCGCAGAGGAAGAACAGCAGCGCGGTCATCAGGAGGAGGGGGAGCGAGATGCCGTCGACGCCGAGGTGGATCCGGACGTTCAGCGCCTGGATCCAGCTGATGTCCGTCGTCGCCTGGATGCGGGACGGGGCGTCGTGGTCGAAGCCCAGGGTGAGGGCGACGGCCGCGGCGAGGATCACGCCGGTCACGGTCACGCCGTGGCGGAGCACGGCCTGTTCGGGGCTCTTGCCCTTGAGGCCGGGCGGGGCCGGCAGGAGCGCCGCGGCGGAGCCGAGGAGCGGTGCGGCCACGATGAACGCCAGAAGGAACTGCATCACGGACGGGCTGATATCAATCACGGCTGACTCACGGCTCACGATCCGGCGTTGACGTTGGCGAGGACGGCGGTGGCGATCGCCAGGACCACGGCGCCGGCGAGCAGGGCGCTCAGGTAGCTCTGCACGTTGCCGGTCTGGGCACGGCGCACGAGGCTGCCGAGCAGCTGGGTGCCGGTGCCCGCGCCGCGGACGTACGTGTCCACGACCTCGCGGTCGAGGAAGCGGACGAGGCTCGCGGCAGCCTGGACGGGCCGGACGAACAGCCGGTCGTAGACGGCGTCGAGGTGGAAGCCGGCGGCCGCGTGGCGGTGCAGCGGGCCGAGGAACGCCTTGCCGGGGTCGGCGGCGGGGCCGGCCGGGACGGCGGGGTGATCGTGGGTCACCTCGGCCACCTCGGGGGCTTCCGCGGCGGATTCGGCGGCGGCGACGGAGGCGGGCGTCCCGGTGGTGGCGGCGGCTCGGGTGCCGGCGGCGGCCGCGAGGGCGGCCTTCGCCGAGGCGCGCTGCCAGAGGGCGTAGGTGAGCATCGCGCCGATGGCCGCCGCGCCCGTACCGAGGACCGAGGTGACGACGGTCGGGGTGAGGTCCCCGCCGTCGAACCAGTTGGAGATGGGTCCCGCCACGAGGCCGAAGCCGATCGAGGGGATCGCCAGCAGCCACAGCACGCCGGTCATGGCGAGGGGCTCCTTGCCATGGTCGGGGGCGGCGGCGCCCCGGCCGCGGAAGGCCATCAGCCACAGCCGGGTGGCGTAGGCGGCGGTGAGCAGGGCGGTCAGCAGGCCGGCGACGAGCACCAGCCAGCCGGCGGCGCTGGGCACGAACTCCGAGTGCCCGGTCGCGGTGTGCTCGGCGGCGACGAGGACGGCTTCCTTGGAGAAGAAGCCGGCGAAGGGCGGGACGGCGGCGAGCGCGAGCAGCGCGATCGTCATCGTCCAGAAGGCGTCGGGGATGCGCTTGGCCAGGCCGTCCATCCGGGACATGACGCCCAGGGAGTTCGTGCCGGCGGCGTGGATGATCACGCCGGCCCCGAGGAAGAGGAGCGCCTTGAAGGCGCCGTGGGACAGGAGGTGGAAGACGGCGGCGCCGCGGTCACCGACGGCCAGGGCGCCGACCATGTAGCCGAGCTGACCGATCGTGGAGTAGGCGAGGACCCGCTTGATGTCGTCCTGGGCGATGGCGGCGAGGCCCGAGCCGACCATCGTGACGGCCGCCATCGCGGCCATGACCACCAGCGCGGCCCCGGAGGTCGCGAAGACGGGCAGGAGGCGGGCGATGAAGTAGACACCGGCGGCGACCATGGTCGCGGCGTGGATCAGGGCCGAGACCGGGGTGGGGCCCGCCATGGCGTCGGGGAGCCAGGTGTGCAGGGGGAACTGCGCGGACTTGCCCGCGACACCGGCGAGCAGGAGCAGCGCGATCAGTGTCGGGTGGTCGATTCCGCCTGCGGCGACGGTGCGAAGGATCGTCGGGATCTCGAACGAACCGGCGTCTGCGGCGAGCGCGAACAGACCGATCAGGAAGGGGACGTCGCCGAGCTTGGTGACGAGGAAGGCCTTCAGGGAAGCGGAGCGGGCCGCTTCGGTCTCCCAGTAGTGGCCGACCAGGAAGTACGAGCAGATGCCCATGACTTCCCAGCCGACCAGCAGCACCATCAGGTCGCCGGAGTAGACGACGAGCAGCATGGCGGAGGTGAACAGTGAGACGAGAGCGGCATACGAGGGGTAGCGCGGGTCCTCACGGAGGTACGCCGTCGAGTAGACCTGTACGCAGGTGGCGACCACGCCGACCAGGACGGCGACCAGTGCGGCGAAGCCGTCGATGTAGAGCGAGAGCTCGAGCGGCACCGAGCCGGTCGGCGTCAGCTCGGTCGCGGCGCTGATCGTCTCGCCGCCGCCCTGACGGACGGCGACGAGCACGGCCAGTACGGCGGCGGCGAGCGTCGGCAGGATCGCGAGCGGCCGGACGAACCCGGGGGCGCTGCGGCCGAGCAGCAGTCCCGCCACCGCGCCCAGGAAGGGGAGCAGCGGGACGAGGACCGCGAGGGTCGTGGTGCTCACGCGGTGACCTCGCTCTGGTTGTTCGCGGCGGGCTCGTGGCCCTCGGCGGTGTCGCGCAGCCGGTCGACGTCGGAGGTACCGCGGTTGCGGTACACCATCAGCACGATCGCGAGGCCGATGCCGATCTCGGCGGCGGCGATGGCGATGGTGAAGAGGGTGAGGGCCTGGCCGGCGTGCAGGGTGTCGCGCAGCCAGACGTCGAAGGCCACCAGGTTGAGGTTGACGGCGTTCAGCATCAGCTCGACGGACATCAGGACCAGGATGGCGTTGCGGCGGGCGAGTACGCCGTACAGACCCGTGCAGAAGAGGAGGGCCGCGAGTACGGCGGGGTAGGCGAGGTGCATCAGCGCCGGCCCTTCTTCTCGCCGGGGCCGGCCGGGGTGGCGGCCTCGGCGGAGTCGGCGGGGTCGGCGGGGTCGTTCCTGCGGGACAGCACGATGGCCCCGATCAGGGCTGCGAGGAGGAGGACGGAGAGCGCCTCGAACGGCAGCACCCAGTGCTGGAAGAGGATCTCGCCGGAGACCTTGGTGGAGCCCTGGACCGGTCCGTCGAGGTCGATCCAGGTGGTGCGGAAGGCGTCGACGACCACCCAGACCAGCGACACGGCCGCGACGACGGCGACGCCGAGCGCGGTCCAGCGGTTGCCGGAGTCCGCGTCCGGGGAGCGGCCGATGGGGGCCTTGGTGAGCATCAGCCCGAAGAGGAGGAGGACGACCACGGAACCGAGGTAGATGAGGACCTGGACCCAGGCGATGAACTCTGCGGTCAGCAGCAGGTACTCGACGGCGATGCCGCCGAGCGCGACGACCAGCCACAGGGCGGCGTGCACCAGCTGCTTGGTGGTGACCGTGACGAGGGCCGCGCCGAGGGTGGCGAGTCCGACGAGGACGAAGGCGATCTCGACGCCGGTCGGGGAGAGGAAGCCGGGCCCGGTGGTGGTGGCGGCTGCGGCCAGGGTGGCGGCGGGGCTCACGCGTCTCCCTCCGGGGTCGGGTCGGTCGGCGGTTCGGTCTCGGCCGCTTGGGCGGCGGCTTCGGCGGCTGCGGCTTCGGCGGCGGCTGCCGCCGCGGCTGCGGCCTCGGCCTTCTCCACCGCCTTGCGGGCAGCGGCGATCTCCTTGGGCTCCTCGGCGGCCGGGTCCAGCGCGGGCGGCGCCGGGACGGTCCACATCCACTCGCGCAGCTTGTCGCGCTCGTGGGTCAGCTCGTGGATGTCCGTCTCCGCGTACTCGAACTCCGGCGACCAGAAGAGGGCGTCGAAGGGGCACACCTCGATGCAGATCCCGCAGTACATGCAGAGGGAGAAGTCGATGGCGAAGCGGTCGAGGACGTTGCGGCTGCGCTCGCGGCCCCCGGGGGTGGACGCCGGGACCGTCTCCTTGTGGGAGTCGATGTAGATGCACCAGTCGGGGCACTCACGGGCGCACAGCATGCAGACGGTGCAGTTCTCCTCGAACAGGCCGATGACCCCGCGGGATCGGGGCGGCAGTTCGGGCTGGACGTCGGGGTACTGGGCCGTGTGCGAGCGCTTCGTCATCGTGCGCAGCGTGACGGCCAGCCCCTTGGCCAGACCGGATCCGGGGATGGGCATTACTGGATCGCCACCTTCACGATGCCGGTGAGCGCGATCTGGGCGAGCGCGAGCGGGATGAGTGTGGTCCAGGCGAGCTTCTGGAGCTGGTCCTCGCGCAGGCGCGGGTAGCTCACGCGGAGCCAGATCACGACGAAGGCGAGAACGGCGATCTTGAGCAGGGTCCAGACCCAGCCGAGGTCGTCACCGAAGGGACCGTGCCAGCCGCCGAGGAAGAGGACGGTGGTGAGGGCGCAGAGGACGACGATTCCGGCGTACTCGGCGAGGAGGAAGAGCGCGAAGCGCAGGCCCGTGTACTCGGTGTACGCGCCGAAGATGATCTCGGAGTCGGCGACGGGCATGTCGAAGGGGGGCCGTTGCAGTTCGGCGAGGCCGGCGACGAAGAAGACGAGCGCCCCGACGATCTGCCAGGGCAGCCACCACCACTCGAAGGCCTCGACGATCCCGGGGAGGGAGACCGTACCGGCCGCCATGGCCACGGAGGCGGCGGCGAGCAGCATCGGCAGCTCGTAGGCGAGCAGCTGGGCGGCGGTACGCAGGCCGCCGAGCAGGGAGAACTTGTTCGCGGAGGCCCAGCCTGCCATCAGGGAGCCGAGGACTCCGACGCCCATGACGGCGAGCGCGAAGAACAGGCCGGCGTCGATGACCTGGCCGACCGCGCCCTCGCCCGGTCCGATGGGGATGGCAAGGAGTACGAGGAGGTACGGCAGCAGGGCGACGGCGGGGGCGAGCTGGAAGATCCGGCGGTCTGCGCCCGCCGGGACGATGTCTTCCTTCTGCGCGAACTTCACGCCGTCGGCGACGAGCTGGGCCCAGCCGTGGAAGCCGCCGGCGTACATGGGGCCGAGGCGGCCCTGCATGTGGGCCATCACCTTGTGCTCGGTCTGCCCGACGACGAGCGGGAGCACGAGGAAGACGGCGAAGACGACGATCAGCCGCAGGGCGACGTCGAGGACGTCGTTCACGCGGTGCCTCCGGTGTCGGTGGTGGGGTCGGTGTCGGTCTCCGGCTCGGCCGGGCGTGGCTCGGGGGTGGGCCCGGCCTCGGGTTCCGGCACGGTCCCGGCCTCGGGAGTCGGCTCGGGCCCGGCTTCGGGTTCGGTCTCCGGAGTCGGTCGGGGAGCGCGTTCGTCGAAGGCGGGCTTCGGGTCGTGCCAGGGGGCGTCGGAGCTGCGGGGGGCGGTGCGGTGCGGCGGGCGCGCCGCCTCACCCGTGCCGGCGTCGGCGTCGTCGGCACGGCCGGCGGAGCCGCCGTCCGACGCCGGGACCTGACTGGCCGAGCCGTCCGCCACCGAGCGGTTACGGCGGGGCGGGCGGGCCGGGGCTTCCGTGGCCGGAGCCGGGGCTGCGGCGTCCGGCGCGGGCGTTCCGGCGGCCTGGCTCGCCGAGCCGTCCGCCACCGAACGGGTGCGGCGGGGCGGGCGGGCCGGGGCTTCCGCGCCCGGGCTCGCTGCTCCTGCCGCGTCGGACGGAGGCTGGGTGGCCGAGCCCTCCGTGACCGAGCGGGTGCGACGGACCGGGGCGCCCTCGCGCGGCGTGCGCGCGGCGGCGCCCGCCGCGCCGGCCGCACGCGGGGTGCGGGCGGGACGGGACGGGGCCGGCGGCAGCTGGCCCTTCATCGGGCCCCAGTCGTTGGGGTCCGGTACGCCGGGCGGGAGCATCTGACGGCGCTTGGGCGCGTCCGGGTCGTGCGTCTCGCCGGGCTCCTTGGCGCCGGGCCAGGCCTTGGCGACGCGCGCGGCCAGGACGAAGTCCTTGCGCAGCGGGTGGCCCTCGAAGTTCTCCGGAAGGAGGAGCGGGACGAGGTGCGGGTGGTCGGTGAAGGTCACTCCGAACATCTCGAACGTCTCGCGCTCGTGCCATTCCGCCCCCGCGTAGACGGCGACCGCGGACGGCAGGGAGGCGGCGCTGTGCGGGACGGTCGTGCGCAGCAGCAGCCGCCGCACCCGGTGGTTCTCCAGCGACGCGACGTGTGCGCAGATCCGGAAGCCGGTGCCGGGCTCGTCGACCGCGCTCAGCCAGTCGAAGTAGGTGCAGCCCAGCTTGTCGCGGGCGATTTCGAGGGCGGAGATCCAGCTGCCGACGGGCACGTCGACCGTGAGGACGTCGTACGAGAGCTCGGCGACGGCCTCGGCGCCGAAGACCGTCGGCGCCGCGTCGGGAAGGGAGTCGTAGAGGTTCACGCGCCGGCCCCCTGCGCCGGTGCGGGCGGGGGCGTGACCAGGCCGCTCGTCAGCTGGGACACGGACGGCCCGGCCGCGTAGCGCTCGGCCAGCGACTCGCGGGCGATCTTCTCCTGGAGCTTGAGGATGCCCTGGAGGAGGGCTTCGGGGCGCGGCGGGCAGCCCGGCACGTAGACGTCGACCGGGATGATCTGGTCGACGCCCTTGGTCACCGAGTACGAGTCCCAGTAGGGGCCGCCGCAGTTGGAGCAGGCGCCGAAGGAGATGACGTACTTCGGCTCCGGCATCTGCTCGTAGAGCCGCTTCACCGCCGGGGCCATCTTGTCCGTGACGGTGCCCGAGACGATCATGAGGTCGGCCTGGCGGGGGCCGGGCGCGAAGGGGATCACGCCGAGCCGGATGAAGTCGTGCCGGGCCATGGACGCGGCGATGAACTCGATCGCGCAGCAGGCGAGGCCGAAGTTGAAGACCCACAGGCTGTACCGGCGGCCCCAGTTCAGGACCACCTTCATCGGTTCCGGGGCCAGGCGGGAGAGGACTCCGAGGCGCTTGGGCTCCGGGAGCAGCTCCGGCTGAGGTGTCACGTCCATTCGAGGACGCCCTTCTTGTACGCATAGAGCAGGCCGACGGCCAGGAAGCCCAGGAAGATGAACATCTCCACGAGGGTCGTGGCGCCGTAACCGGCGGCGGCGAACACCGTCGCCCACGGGAACAGGAAGATCGAGTCGACGGCGAAGATGACGTAGAGGAACGCGTAGACGTAGTAGCGGACCTGGGTGTGCGCCCAGCCCTCGCCGACGGGGTCCACACCGCATTCGTACGTCAGCAGCTTCTCGGGGGTCGGGACCACGGGCCGCAGCAGCCGGCCCGCGCCGAAGGCGACGGCCACGAAGAGCACACCGAGGACGGCCAGCAGACCGACGACCGAATAACTCCGGAAGTAGTCCGCCGCGAGCACGGTTACGGTCGATACCGTCGGTTCAGGCACGTCCGTTCCTCGCTCCTCGGTCACTGTCGACGATCTGGTACGGACGGGAGTCTAGGGCCTGCCTCACACAGGGTGGGGTTATCCCCCGTTCACAGCACCCCGGACACCCCATGGCATCGGCGGGGCGTACTTGACAGGGTGTGCCCCATGACCCTGAACCATGCCGTGCCCGACAACGATCGGCCTCCCCCCGTACGTGCCGTCTTCAGCGCCGTGACGTGGAAGGAGATCGCCTATCTGGTGAGCAACCTGCCGGTGGCGATCGTCGGTTTTGTTTACGCGGTTGTCATGGTCTCCACGGCCGGCGGTCTTGCCGTGACCGCGGTCGGAATTCCCCTGCTCGCATGCGGTCTGTATCTGTCTCGGCAATTGGGACGGCTGGACCGGGCACGCGCCCGCGGGCTGCTGGGCGTACGGGTGGACGAGCCGACCCCGATCCCCGGGCCGAAGCGGTCCGGCGGATTCTTCCCCTGGCTGTGGACGAGCATCAAGGACCCGGTCGGCTGGAGGACGGTGCTCTACCAGCTGATCCGGCTGCCATGGGGAGTACTCACCTTCACGGTAGCTCTGACCGGCCTGTTCGTGCTGTGGCCGGTGCTGCCGTACCTGGTGCGGCTGCTGGCGAACGCGGACCGGGCGATGGTACGGGGGCTGCTGTCGCCTTCCGACGACCTGGAGCGGCGGATCGCGGAGCTGGAGTCCGACCGGGGGGTCGTGGTCGACACGGCGGCGGCCGACCTGCGGCGCATCGAGCGGGACCTGCACGACGGGGCGCAGGCCCGGCTCGTGGCGCTGGCGATGGGGCTGGGTCTGGCGAAGGAGAAGCTGCTGGAGGACCCGGAGGGCGCGGCGGCGATGGTCGACGAGGCGCACGGCGAGGTGAAGCTGGCGCTGCAGGAGCTGCGGGACCTGGCCCGGGGGATCCACCCGGCGGTGCTGACGGACCGGGGGCTGGACGCGGCGCTGTCGTCGGTGGCGGCGCGGTGCGTGGTGCCGGTGAAGGTGGCGGTGGACCTGCAGGGGGACCCGGCGGGGTCGGGGGCGGGGTCGGGGGCGCGGCCGGCGGAGGCGATCGAGGGGATCGCGTACTTCGTGGTGTCCGAGCTGCTGCAGAACGTGAGCAAGCACGCGGGGCCGGGGGCGCGGGGCGCGACGGCCGAGGTGTGGCGGGCGGGGGCGCGGCTGATGATCCGTGTGTCGGACGACGGGCGGGGCGGGGCGAGTCCCTCCGGGGGGAGCGGGCTGGCGGGGCTGGCGGAGCGGTTGGGCGCGGTGGACGGGGTGCTGGTGGTGGACTCGCCCGAGGGGGCGGGGACCGTGGTCACGGCCGAGCTGCCGTGGCGGGACCGGGGGTAGGGCCCCGGGGCCCCTGTTGCCGCCGGTGTCACTGGTGTCACTGGTGTCACTGGTGAGCGGGACTCCCGTCCGGGGTGGGCGGGGGTCCCGTTCGTGTGTCCGGCGCGGCGCCGTTTCCCAGGGCTCCGCCCCGGACCCCGCGCCTCAAACGCCGGCCGGCTGGGAATGCGGGCCCCTGCCCCCGGGTGGTGGGCGGGGGCCGTTCGTGTGTCCGGCGCGGCGCCGCTTCCCAGGGCTCCGCCCCGGACCCCGCGCCTCAAACGCCGGCGAGGCTGGGAATGCGGCCCCTGCCCCCAGTGGGTGGCTCCGCCCCTCAAACGCCGGGGGGCTGGGAATGCGGGCCCCTGCCCCCGGGTGGTGGGCGGGGGTCGCTCGTAGGTCCGGCGCGGCGCCGTTTCCCAGGGCTCCGCCCCGGACCCCGCGCCTCAAACGCCGGGGGCCGGGAATGCCGACGGCCCCTGTTCCCGGGGGTGGGGTTAACCCCCCGGTGGAGAGGCCGACTCGCCGCATGGTTGTGGGGGTCGGGGGGCGGGAGGGTGGGGGTGTAGCGGAGGACCGGAAGGGCGGGTCGGGATCATGGGCAAGGGCACGGGTGGCGGGATGGGCGCGGTGCTGCGGGCGCCGGTCGAGGGGCGGACCTGGCGGGAGTTCGGGTATCTGCTGATCGGGCTGCCGCTGAGCACGCTGTACTTCTCGCTCACCATCACCGGCGTGAGCCTCGGCGCCGGGCTGCTCGTCACCTTCCTCGGCGTTCCGGTCCTCGCCGGCATGCTCGCCATGTGCCGTGGCTTCGGGCAGCTGGAGCGGGCCCGGGTGCGCGCGATGCTCGGGACGGACATCGCCGCCCCCGCACCGATCCGGGCGAAGAAGGCCGGGCCGCTCGCCGCCATGGGTGCGCTGCTCAAGAGCGGGAGCGCCTGGCGACACGCGCTGTACTCGGTCCTCCACTTCCCGTGGGCGGTGTTCTCCTTCTGCCTGTCCGTGACGCTCTGGGCGTGCGGGTGGGCGTACCTGCTGTACCCGCTCTGGTTCTGGGTCTTCCCGGCCTACACGAACCAGCCCGGCCTGCAGCTCTTCGAGAACGACGGCTACACCTTCTACCTCGACTCGCCCGTCATGATCGCCCTGACCAGCCTGGTGGGGCTGGCCCTCACCCTCGCCACTCCCTGGGTGATCCGCGCTCTGACCACCGTCGACCGGGTCATGGTCGGCGGGCTGCTCGGGGCGTCCAGCCTGGCCACCCGCGTCAGCGAGCTGGAGTCCGACCGCGGGGTGGTCGTGGACACCGCCGCCGCCGACCTGCGGCGCATCGAGCGGGACCTGCACGACGGGGCTCAGGCCCGGCTCGTGGCGCTGGCGATGGATCTGGGGCTGGCGAAGGAGAAGCTGACCGAGGATCCGCAGGCCGCCGCCCGGATGGTGGACGAGGCGCACGGTGAGGTGAAGATCGCCCTCCAGGAGCTGCGCGATCTGGCCCGGGGGATCCACCCGGCCGTGCTGACCGACCGGGGGCTGGACGCGGCGCTGTCCTCGGTGGCCTCGCGGTGCGCGGTGCCGGTACGGGTGGCGGTGGATCTGCCGGCCCGGCCCGCGGCGGCGATCGAGGGGATCGCGTACTTCACGGTCTCCGAGCTGCTGCAGAACGTCAGCAAGCACGCGCTGGCCCGGTCGGCGTCGGTGGACGTGTGGAAGTCCGGGGAGCGGCTGCTGATCCAGGTCGCCGACGACGGCCGGGGCGGGGCCGGGCCGCGGGAAGGGACGGGGCTGGCGGGGCTGACCGAGCGGCTGGACGCCGTGGACGGGGTGCTGGTCGTCGACTCCCCCGCCGGTGGCGGGACGACGGTCACCGCCGAGCTGCCCTGGCGCCCGTAGCAGGCCGCCGGAGCCGTCGGAGTTCCCCTAGTAGACCGCGGAGTCCCCGGAGTTCCCGAGTCCCCGGACTTCCCATTTCGCCGAGTCGCCGAGTCGCCGAAACGAGGGCCGGGTCGGGCCCGACGGCCCGGCCCTTTCGCCCCTTCGCGGCTCCCGTCCCGCCACTATCCAGCCCCTTCGCGGCCTGCCGCCCGCCCCGACCCGGTCCCCCGTAACTCCCGGCTCGCGTCGGGCCCGTTTGCGGTAGGCGCCCTTCCGGTACTCGAAAACTCCCCCCGTACGGCGACGTGTTGTCCCGGCTCTGCCTTCCCGGCGACCTCAGGCTGGGATGCTTGGCTGAGTCGGGTACTGCATGAACGAGTGGACGCGGGAGCTGCTGAGTCGTGGAAGACAGGGTGCGGGTGGTCATCGCCGAGGATTCAGTGCTGCTGCGTGAGGGCCTGACCCGGTTGCTGACCGACCGGGGGCATGACGTCGTGGCGGGCGTCGGGGACGCAGAGGCCCTGATCAAGACGGTGGCGGACCTGGCGGCCGAGGGGGCGCTGCCGGACGTGGTGGTGGCGGACGTGCGGATGCCGCCGACCCATACGGACGAGGGCGTACGGGCGGCCGTACGGCTGCGTCGCGACCACCCCGGGATAGGTGTCCTCGTGCTGTCCCAGTACGTGGAGGAGCAGTACGCCACCGAACTGCTGGCCGGTTCCAGTACCGGGGTGGGGTACCTCCTCAAGGACCGGGTGGCCGAGGTGCGGGAGTTCCTGGACGCGGTGGTGCGGGTGGCCCGGGGCGGTACGGCCCTGGACCCCGAGGTCGTCGCCCAGCTGCTCGGCCGCAGCCGGAAGCAGGACGTGCTGGCGGGCCTGACACCGCGCGAGCGCGAGGTGCTCGGGCTGATGGCCGAGGGCCGGACGAATTCCGCCGTCGCGAAGCAGCTGGTGGTGAGCGACGGGGCGGTGGAGAAGCACGTCAGCAACATCTTCATGAAGCTGGGCCTTTCGCCGAGTGACGGGGATCACCGGCGGGTTCTGGCCGTTCTCACCTATCTGAAATCTTGATCGACTGACACTCTGTCAGATATGGCATACCGGCAGGGCCGTCTCAAGGGGCGGCCCTACGGTCCAGAATGTGACCGCTCCTGGGGGCCTTGATCCCTACCGTCGTAGGGTGGGTCCCGGGGGGTCACGCCTCGAAGGAGGTCCAGTTCAGTGACCAGCCAGGTCAGCAGCCCAGCCGAGCAGGCCGACGGGGCCGGGGGTGCGGTCGTCGGTGGACAGCGCACCCCGGAGAGTCCGGGCGGCAAGGAAGTGCGCCGCCTCGATCGTGTGATCATCCGATTCGCGGGTGACTCCGGTGACGGTATGCAGCTCACCGGTGACCGCTTCACCTCGGAAACGGCGTCCTTCGGAAACGACCTGTCGACGCTGCCGAACTTCCCCGCCGAGATCCGTGCCCCCGCCGGAACCCTTCCGGGCGTCTCCTCCTTCCAGCTGCACTTCGCCGACCACGACATCCTCACCCCGGGCGACGCCCCGAACGTGCTGGTGGCGATGAACCCGGCGGCCCTGAAGGCGAACATCGCGGACCTGCCGCGCGGCGCGGAGATCATCATCAACACGGATGAGTTCACCAAGCGCCCCATGGCCAAGGTCGGCTACGCCACCTCGCCGCTGGAGGACGGCTCCCTCGACGCCTACAGCCTGCACCCGGTGCCGCTGACCACCCTGACGGTCGAGGCGCTGAAGGACTTCGGCCTCTCCCGCAAGGAGGCCGAGCGCAGCAAGAACATGTTCGCGCTGGGCCTGCTGTCGTGGATGTACCACCGGCCCACCGAGGGCACCGAGAACTTCCTGCGGCAGAAGTTCGCGAAGAAGCCCGAGATCGCCGAGGCGAACGTCGTCGCCTTCCGGGCCGGCTGGAACTTCGGGGAGACGACCGAGGACTTCGCGGTCTCCTACGAGGTCGCCCCCGCCACCCGCGCCTTCCCCACCGGCACCTACCGCAACATCTCGGGGAACCTGGCGCTCTCCTACGGTCTGGTCGCCGCGAGCCAGCAGGCCGATCTGCCCCTCTACCTGGGCTCCTACCCGATCACCCCGGCCTCGGACATCCTGCACGAGCTGTCGAAGCACAAGAACTTCGGCGTGCGGACCTTCCAGGCCGAGGACGAGATCGCCGGCATCGGCGCGGCCCTCGGCGCGGCCTTCGGCGGCGCCCTCGGGGTGACCACCACCTCCGGTCCGGGTGTCGCGCTCAAGTCGGAGGCGATCGGCCTCGCGGTGTCGCTGGAGCTTCCGCTGCTGATCGTGGACATCCAGCGCGGCGGCCCCTCCACCGGTCTGCCGACGAAGACCGAGCAGGCGGACCTCCTCCAGGCGATGTACGGCCGCAACGGCGAGGCGCCCGTTCCGATCGTGGCGCCGCGGACGCCCGCGGACTGCTTCGACGCCGCGCTCGACGCGGCCCGGATCGCACTCACCTACCGGACGCCGGTGTTCCTGCTCTCCGACGGCTACCTCGCCAACGGATCCGAGCCCTGGCGGATCCCGGAGGTCGCCGACCTGCCCGACCTGAAGGTCAAGTTCGCCACCGGTGCGAACCACACCCTGTCCGACGGCACCGAGGTCTTCTGGCCGTTCAAGCGGGACCCGGAGACCCTCGCGCGGCCCTGGGCCATCCCCGGCACCCCCGGCCTCGAACACCGCATCGGCGGCATCGAGAAGCAGGACGGCACCGGCAACATCTCCTACGACCCGGCCAACCACGACCTCATGGTCCGCACCCGTCAGGCCAAGATCGACGGCATCCGGGTGCCCGACCTCGACGTCGACGACCCGGACGGCGCCACCACCCTGGTCCTGGGCTGGGGTTCCACCTACGGCCCCATCACGGCGGCCGTCCGCCGGCTGCGGAACACCGGACTCCCCATCGCCCAGGCCCATCTGCGCCACGTCAACCCCTTCCCAAGGAATCTCGGCGAGGTCCTGGAGCGTTACGAGAAGGTAGTGGTGCCGGAGATGAACCTCGGGCAGCTCGCCACCCTGATCCGGGCGAAATACCTGGTCGACGCCCAGTCGTACAACCAGGTCAACGGAATGCCGTTCAAGGCGGAGCAGCTCGCCACGGTTCTCAAGGAGGCCATCGATGACTGAGGTGACGGAGGCTGCGGCAGACGGGGCGCGGACCCTGCTCTCGCTGGTACCCAAGGCCGAGAGCAAGCAGTCGATGAAGGACTTCAAGTCGGACCAGGAGGTCCGCTGGTGCCCCGGTTGCGGTGACTACGCCGTGCTGGCCGCGGTCCAGGGCTTCATGCCCGAGCTGGGCCTCGCGAAGGAGAACATCGTCTTCGTCTCGGGCATCGGCTGTTCCTCCCGCTTCCCGTACTACATGAACACGTACGGGATGCACTCGATCCACGGCCGCGCCCCGGCCATCGCCACCGGACTCGCCACCTCCCGCCGCGACCTGTCCGTCTGGGTGGTCACGGGTGACGGCGACGCGCTGTCCATCGGCGGGAACCACCTCATCCACGCCCTGCGCCGCAACGTCAACCTGAAGATCCTGCTCTTCAACAACCGGATCTACGGGCTGACCAAGGGCCAGTACTCCCCCACCTCCGAGGTCGGCAAGATCACCAAGTCGACGCCGATGGGTTCGCTGGACGCGCCCTTCAACCCGGTGTCGCTGGCGATCGGGGCCGAGGCCTCCTTCGTCGCCCGGACCGTCGACTCCGACCGCAAGCACCTCACCGAGGTGCTGCGCCAGGCGGCCGACCACCAGGGCACGGCACTGGTGGAGATCTACCAGAACTGCAACATCTTCAACGACGGCGCCTTCGAGGTCCTCAAGGACAAGGACCAGGCCCTGGAAGCCGTGATCCGGCTGGAGGACGGGCAGCCGATCCGGTTCGGCGCGGACGACGCGAAAGGTGTCGTACGCAATCCGGCCACCGGAGACCTGGAGGTCGTCGAGGTCACCGCGGCCGACGAGGCGCGGGTCCTGGTGCACGACGCGCGGAACGCCAGCGCCACCACGGCGTTCGCGCTCTCGCGTCTCGCGGACCCCGACACACTGCACCACACGCCGATCGGGGTGTTCCGCAACGTGGAGCGCCCGGTCTACGACACCCTCATGGCCGACCAGCTCGACGCGGCCGTCGACCGCAGCGGCAAGGGAGACCTCGGGGCGCTGCTGACCGGCAACGACACCTGGACCGTCGTCGGGTAGGCGGTGGCGCGCGCAGCGAACGCACGCGAACGGAGCCCGGATCCCGCGCCAGGATCCGGGCTCCGTCGCGACCGGGCCTCGCGGGCCCGGCAAGATGTCATGAGTATCTCCTGATTACGGGCATGACATCCGGGCCGTACGGCGTTACCGTCGTGAAGTTGGCTGGAATGCGTACAGGAGGCCCCGTGAAGGCAGAGAACGAGCAGCGCGCGGGTTTGCTCTACGGATTCGGCGCTTACGGGATGTGGGGGCTGGTGCCCCTCTTCTGGCCGCTCCTGATGCCCGCCGGCGCCGTCGAGATCCTCGCCCACCGCATGACGTGGTCCCTGGCCGTGGTCGGTCTGGCGCTGCTCGTGGTGCGCCGCTGGGGCTGGATACGCGAGCTGCTCCGCCAGCCGCGCAAGCTCGGCCTGACCGCCCTGGCCGCATCGGTGATCAGCGTGAACTGGGGCCTCTACATCTGGTCGGTCAACAACGGCCACGTCGTCGAGTCGAGCCTCGGCTACTTCATCAACCCGCTGGTCAGCATCGCCATGGGCGTGCTGGTGCTGGGCGAGCGGCTGCGCCGCGCGCAGTGGGTGGCCGTCGGCCTCAGTTTCGTCGCCGTCCTCGTGCTGGCCGTCGGCTACGGCCGGCCCCCGTGGATCTCGCTGGTCCTCGCCTGCTCCTTCGCGACGTACGGGCTGATCAAGAAGAAGCTCAACATGGGCGGGCTGGAGTCGCTGGCCGCCGAGACGGCCATGCTGTTCCTCCCGGCCCTCGGCTACCTGCTGTGGCTGGGCGCGCAGGGCCAGTCCACCTTCACCTCGCAGGGCGTCGGGCACGCGCTGCTGCTGGCCGCGACAGGCCTCGTCACCGCGATCCCGCTGGTGCTCTTCGGGGCGGCGGCCATCCGGGTCCCGCTGTCCACCCTCGGGCTGCTCCAGTACATGGCCCCGGTCTTCCAGTTCGGGCTCGGCGTCCTGTACTTCCACGAGGCCATGCCGCCGGAGCGCTGGGCGGGCTTCTCCCTGGTGTGGGCCGCGCTCGTGCTCCTCACCTGGGACGCGCTGCGTACGGCGCGGCGGTCCCGGGCCGCGCTGGCGGCGGCCGCGCCGGCCGCCCTGGCGACGCCGGCCCGCGAGCCCGCGTAACGCCACCCGCAGCCCCGCGCAGGGCCGACGATCCCCGGTACGGACCACCCGTACCGGGGATCGTCCGTTTTCCGAACCACCCTGACCGGATTGTGGTCTTGACGGACAGTCATACTCTCGCTGAACATCAGGCTCGCACTGACGCACTAACGCTCACCTGCTCTATCCCCACTCGTTCCGTCATATCCCGCGGAATCCCGGAGCCCCCACATGAGCCTGTCCGTCTCCCGGCGCCTCGCCGCCGTGACCGCGTTCGCGGTCGCCGGCCTGTTCGCCTCCACCGCCCCCGCCGCACTCGCCGCCCCCACCGCGGTCGCCGCGGCGCCGACACCGCCCGACATACCGCTGGCCAACGTCAAGGCCCACCTGTCGCAGCTTTCGACCATCGCCGCCAACAACGGCGGCAACCGCGCCCACGGCAGGGCCGGCTACAAGGCCTCGATCGACTACGTGAAGGGCAAGCTCGACGCGGCCGGCTTCACGACCACCCTGCAGACCTTCACCTCCAGCGGAGCCACCGGCTACAACCTGATCGCCGACTGGCCGGGCGGCGACCCGAACTCGGTCCTCATGGCCGGTTCGCACCTGGACTCGGTGACCTCGGGCGCGGGCATGAACGACAACGGCTCCGGCAGCGCGGCCGTCCTGGAGACGGCCCTCGCCGTCTCCAGGGCCGGTCTGCAGCCCACCAAGCACCTGCGCTTCGGCTGGTGGGGCGCGGAGGAGCTGGGCCTGATCGGCTCGAAGTACTACGTCAACAACCTGCCGGCGGCCGAGAAGGCGAAGATCTCCGGCTACCTGAACTTCGACATGATCGGCTCGCCGAACCCGGGCTACTTCGTCTACGACGACGACCCCACGATCGAGCAGACCTTCAAGAACTACTACGCCGGCCTCGGCATCCCGACCGAGATCGAGACCGAGGGCGACGGCCGCTCCGACCACGCCCCCTTCAAGAGCGCGGGCATCCCCGTCGGCGGGCTGTTCTCCGGGGCCGACTACACCAAGACGGCGGCGCAGGCGCAGAAGTGGGGCGGCACCTCCGGTCAGGCCTTCGACCGCTGCTACCACTCCTCCTGCGACAGCCTGACGAACATCAACGACACCGCCCTGGACCGCAACTCCGACGCCGTCGCCTACGCGATCTGGACGCTCGGGGCGGCCACTCCGGTCCCGCCGGGCCAGTCCTTCGAGAACACGACGGACGTGAACATCCCGGACTCCCCCGCGGCGGCGGTGTCCTCGCCGATCACGGTCTCCGGTGTGACGGGCAACGCGCCTGCGACCACCAAGGTCGACGTGAACATCGTCCACACCTACCGCGGTGACCTGGTGGTCGACCTGCTCGCCCCCGACGGCACCGTCTACAACCTGCACAACCGCAGTGGCGGCAGCGCCGACAACCTCGTCCAGACGTACACCGTCAACGCCTCCAGCGAGGTCGCCAACGGGGTCTGGAAGCTCCGGGTCAAGGACTCGGCGGCGCAGGACGTCGGCTACATCAACAGCTGGAAGATCACCTTCTAGCCCTTCCGGGGACGCCTGGTCCGGTTTCCGGGCTCAGGCGTCCTCGGCACGGGCCTGCGAGGACGGCTGGAGCGGGCCCTGGATACGGGCGCGCAGCTCCTCGGCCACGGCCGCGATGTCCGCGCGGCCCAGCTTCGCGGCCTCCACCAGATCGCCGAGTTCCTCCGGCGAGGGCAGCTGCTCGGCTCCGGCCACCCGCAGGTACGAGCGGGTGGCCGCGGCCGCGTAGAACTCGTTCATCGGGGATTCGAGGGCGGGGCACACCGCGAGGGTGTGCAAAAACGCGGCGGCCCGCCACGCGGTGTCCGGGGCGGGCTGTTCGGGCACGAGGACGAGGTCGTTCTGGTGCCGGGCGACCGCGGCGGCCACCCCGGAGGGATCCCACACGGCGGGATCGGACGGGAGATGGTGGGCCAGAGCCGTCCAGGCCCACTCCATGGTGATCTTCAATTGCCGAACCGCTGCTGGAAGTAGCCCCAGTGGTCGGCGAACTCCTCTATGCCGGAGAGGAAGTTCTTCCGGTCCTCGTCGAGTTCGCGTTCCGTGACTTCGGTGATCAGCGCGGTGACCGTCGTCCCCAGAGCCGCCGCACGTGCCTTCAGGCGCTCGTGGAACTCCTCGTCCAGGCGGATGGTGACGTGTCTCGACATGTCCAACACCGTACAGCGGGTGTGCTGTACGCGGAGCGGGAACGGCACAAGGGTGGGCAGGGACACAGTCCCTGCCCACCCTCGCCGCTACCGCTCCGGCGGTCGTCCGGCGGCCGTCCGGCGGCCGGCTACTTGTTCGCGTCGGCCGCCTTGACCAGCGCGTCCTTGGTGACCGCGCCGACGTAGACCTTGCCGTCGTCCGTGATCAGGGCGTTGACCAGGCGGGTCGACAGGACGCGGCCCTCGCCGAACTTCCCGGTGACCTTGTCCCCGAGGGAGTCGAGGAACTGCTTGGCCTCCTTCGGGGCGTTCTTGTCGTTCTCCAGGTCCTTCAGGCTCCGCCCGGAGCCCGAGTCGATCCGGGCGATGGTCGCCCAGCCCTCGCCGAGCACCTTCATGTCGCCCTGGCCGCCCGGGCCGCCGGTCAGGCCGCCGAGGCCCGGGATGGAGTCCAGCGCCTTCCAGTGCTCGTCCGCGCCGCCCTTGCCCGGGCCGTCCGCGCCCTCGGTCACCTTGGCGCCCTTGGGCGCGGTGAAGGAGAAGGTGTCGGCGGCCGGCTTGGCGAAGTCGACCTTGGTGAAGCCGGCGTCCACGATCGGCTTGCCGCCCTGGGCGGACAGCAGCTGCACGCGCAGCGGCACGCCGTTCTTGGCGTCCACCGCGATCTGGACCGAGCCGACCGTGGAGCCGGCCTGCTTGGGCTTCAGCACCAGCTGGTAGGCGTCCCGCCCGGCCACCTGCGCGGTGTCGCCCACGCTGACGTCCGTGGTGGGGCCGGCCTCCTTCAGGATCTCCTCGGCCAGCTTCTGCGGGGAGGCGGCGAGGCGGTCGCCGGTCTTGTGCTCCTTGCCGCCGTCCTTGCGCTGGCCGGCCTCGGCGTTCTTCTCGTGGAAGACCTCGTTCGACTTGGAGTCGTAGCCCCACACGTCGTCGCCGTTGTGGATGAGGCTGTACTCGTCCTTGCCGTCGAGGAAGGTCAGCCGCTGGCGGTCCGGGCCGTCGGCGGCGACACGCAGGGTGTGGCTGCCGTTCGCCAGCTGGGCGACCTTGTCCTCCGGGTTGGCCGAGCCGCCCGCGACACCACCGCCGCCGAGCAGCCCGCTCGCGATCTTCGGCAGGCCGAGGTCGGTGGTGATCCGCGCGGTGCCGGACAGCTGCTGCACGTCCGAGGCCGCGACCTTCTCGATGAGCTGCTGCGCCGTCACCTTCGGCAGGTCGGGCCCGCCGGCGTTGGCGAAGGCCGGGACCATCGCAACGGTCGCCGCGGCCACGCCCGCCACCGCTACCGGTACGGCGTACCGGGCGGCCTTGCGGGAAGTCTTGGTGTTCGGTGCCATGTCAGTGCCCTGCCCTCTGTGTCGACTGCGGTGACCACCGTGTCGCCGCGCTCACCCGATCTGGTGGGGTTTGATGACTCCATCTGACCAAATCGGCGGCCCTGGGGCGTCAGTCCCCGGACGCAACTCGGCGTACGCCCGTGGGATGACATGAAAAGGGCCCTCCTCCCCCGACCCGTAGGGGTCGCCGGGACGGAAGGGCCCGTTCCGCAGGTGTGGCCGCTACCCGGCGCGGTGCACCACCGCGTCGCAGAGCTCTTCGAGCGCCGACTTGGCGAAGCACTCCGGCAGCGGGGCCAGCATGGCCCGCGCGTCCTCGGCGTACTGGATGGTGTCGCGGCGGGCCCGCTCCAGGGCGGGGTGCGCGCGCAGCCGGGTGAGGACCTCGGCGTGGCGGGCGTCGTCCGTGAGGTCGCCGTCCAGGAGCCGTACGAGCTCCAGGTCCGCCGGGTCGCCGCCCTGGGCCGCCATCTCGCGCAGCCGCAGCACGGGCAGCGTCGGGATGCCCTCGCGCAGGTCGGTGCCCGGGGTCTTGCCGGACTCGTGCGCGTCGGAGGCGATGTCGAGAACGTCGTCGGCGAGCTGGAAGGCGGTGCCGAGGCGCTCGCCGTACTGGGTCAGGATGTCGACGACCGACTCGTCGGCGCCGGACATGAGCGCGCCGAAGCGGCCGGAGACCGCGATCAGCGAGCCGGTCTTGCCGGCGATGACGTCGAGGTAGTGGGCGACGGGGTCGCGGCCGTCGCGCGGGCCGGCCGTCTCCAGGATCTGGCCCGTCACGAGCCGCTCGAAGGCCTCGGCCTGGATGCGTACGGCCTCGGGCCCGAGGTCGGCCAGGATGTGCGAGGCGCGGGCGAACAGGAAGTCACCCGTGAGGACGGCCACCGAGTTGCCCCAGCGGGCGTTGGCGCTCTCCACCCCGCGGCGGACGTCCGCCTCGTCCATGACGTCGTCGTGGTAGAGCGTGGCGAGGTGCGTGAGCTCGACCACGACGGCGGACGGCACGATGCCGGGCGCGTAGGGATCACCGAAACGGGACGCGAGCATCACCAGCAGCGGCCGGAACCGCTTGCCTCCGGCCCGGACCAGGTGCTGTGCGGCCTCGGTGATGAAGGGGACTTCGCTCTTGGTGGCTTCCAGCAGACCCGCCTCGACGGCGGCCAGTCCGGCCTGGACATCGGTCTCAAGAGCCTGGTCCCGCACGCTCAGTCCGAACGGCCCGACGACGGTCACGAGGGGTACTCCTGTCTGCTGACGATCACGCTGACGATCACATGGATTGTCGATGTGTCGCTGCCATCACTCAAGCCAGCGTATCGGGTCTGTTTTCGATCACCGAGAGCGCCTTCCCGGCCACCACCCGCGCGCTGTCCGGTGAGCCCCGGTATGTTCTGAAGGAGTCGAAACAAACGGAGAATCCGTTTTGCCCAGAACTGCGACCGATATGGACGAGTCCGTGGATCCGGACGCCGGTCATCCGCCGTCCCGGGACGCCGGTCATCCGCCGTCCCGGGACGACCATGCCCTCCCCGGGCCGCCCCCGGGGCGTCGCCACGCTCTGCGGACCGGAGGCGAACGTCCGAGGCGATTGGCGGCCCAGCCCAGATGATCATCCGTACCGACTTCCCGTACGGCACCACCCACGAGGATGTCCGGATCCCGCTGCCCGACGGCGTCGAACTGTACGCCCGGATCTGGCGCCCGGTGACGGACGAGCCGGTGCCGGCCCTGCTGGAGTACCTCCCGTACCGGCTCACCGACTGGACCGCGCCGCGCGACCAGCAGCGTCACCCCTGGTACGCGGGGCACGGCTACGCCTCCGTACGGGTGGACGTGCGCGGCCACGGCTGCAGCGGGGGCCGACCGGGCGACGAGTACGACGCCCGCGAGCTGGCCGACGGGGTCGCGGTGGTGGAGTGGCTGGCGGCGCAGGAGTGGTGCACGGGGTCGGTGGGGATGTTCGGGATCTCATGGGGCGGGTCCAACGCCCTCCAGATCGCGGCGCTGGCCCCCGAACCGCTCAAGGCGATCGTGACCGTCTGCTCGACGGACGACCGGTACGACAACGACGTGCACTACATGGGCGGCTCGGTGCTCGCCGTGGACATGCACGCATGGGCGGCGACCATGCTGGCCTTCGCCTCCCGCCCGCCGGACCCGCGGTTCGCCGGCGACGACTGGCGCCGGCAGTGGCTGGACCGGCTGGAGGCGGTGGAACCCCTCGTCCACACCTGGCTCTCCCACCAGACGCGCGACGCCTACTGGCGCCACGGCAGCGTCTGCGAGGACTACACGGCCGTCCGCGCCGCCGTGCTCGCGGTCGGCGGCTGGCACGACCCGTACCGGGACACCGTGCTGCGGCTGACCGAACACCTGCCGTCCGCCCGCGTACGGGGCCTGATCGGCCCCTGGTCGCACCAGTACCCGGACCGCGGCCTGCCGCCGGGACCGGCCATCGGCTTCCTGCAGGAGACCCTGCGCTGGTGGGACCACTGGCTGAAGGGCGCGGCCAACGGGGTGATGGAGGAGCCGCTGCTGCGCGCCTGGATCAGCGACTCGCACCCGCCCGCGACGGTGTACGAGGAGCTACCCGGCCGCTGGGTCGGCGAGAAGTCCTGGCCGTCGGCGTCCGTCATCCCCGTCCCTTACGTGTTCCAGGGCGCGCCGGTGGCGGTGGCCTCCCCGCAGCACACCGGGCTGGACGCGGGACGCTTCTTCCCCTTCGGCAACGACGCCGACCTGCCGCCGGACCAGCGGGAGGAGGACGCGAAGTCGGCCTGCTTCGAGTTCCCGGTGGGGCACGAGGAGCCGGTGGAGATCCTGGGCCGGCCGTCGGTGACCCTGCGGCTGCGGCTCGACGTGCCGTACGGGCAGGTGGTCGCCCGGCTGTGCGACGTGGCCCCGGACGGCTCCTCGACGCTGGTCACGCGGGGCGCGCTGAACCTGTCCGCGCGCCGCGGCCGCGACCGGGCGCTGCCCTGGCCGGTGGGCTCGTACGAGGACGTCGCCTTCGAGCTGAACGGCATCGGCCACGCCTTCGCGCCGGGCCACCGGATCCGGCTCGCCGTGTCCTCCGCCTACTGGCCGTGGATCTGGCCGCGGGCCGGGTCCGAGGCCGGCTGGACCCTGGATCCCGCGGGCAGCGCGCTGACCCTGCCGGTGCGGGCGGGCTCCGCGGCGGACGGCGGGGTGGTCTTCGAGGCCCCGGAGCAGGCGCAGCCGCTGGGTGTGGTCTTCCCGGCGACGCTGGACGAACCGCGTCCGGAACGGCTGGTCGTACGGGACGTCGCGCGCGGGCGGTGGCGGCTGGAGGTGGACCCGCGGTACGGGGGCACCCGGGTGTACCCGGACGGGCTGGAGTACGACGAGGACGCGCAGGAGGTGTACGAGATCCAGGACGCGGACGCGCTGTCCGCGCGGGCCCGGTCGCGGTGGCGGATCCGGCTCCACCGGCCGGAACTGGGCTGGGACGCGCGGGTGGAGACGCGCTCGGAGATCCGTTGCGACGAGGGCGGCTTCCTGACGTCGAACGAGGTGGTGTGCAAGGAGGGGGACGAGGTGGTCTTCCACCGGACGTGGGAACGCCGGCTGCCGCGCGCGGCGGGCTGAGCCGGTCGAACCAGGCTGCCGCGCGCGGCGGGCTGAGCGGGTCGAACCGCCCTGGCGGGCGGCTCCGGGACGCCGCCCCGGACCCCGCGACCGGCGGTCAGCCGAACAACCGCTCCAGGACCACCGCGATGCCGTCGTCCTCGTTCGAGAGGGTGATCTCGTCGGCCACCGCCACCAGCTCGTGGTGGGAGTTGGCCATCGCCACCCCGTGCGCCGCCCACGCGAACATCGGGATGTCGTTCGGCATGTCCCCGAAGGCGATCGTCCCCGACGGGCCGACGCCGAGGACGGCCGCGGCCCGGGCGAGCCCGCTGGCCTTGTCGATGCCCGGCGGCTGGAGCTCCACCGTGTGCTCGCCCGCCATCGTGACGTTCACCAGGTGGCCGACCACCGAGCGCGCCACCCGGGTCAGCTCGTCGTCGTCCAGCTCCGGGTGCTGGAGCAGCACCTTGTTGATCGGCGCCGACCACAGGTCGCAGCGCCGCGGGACGCGGACCGTCGGAAGGTGGGGGTGCCACATCCGGTAGCCCGGCCCTATCAGCATCTCCGCGTCCAGGCCCTCCTGGTTGACGGCCGCGTAGACCTCGCCGATCTCCGCCTCGATCTTGCCGAGGGCCACGTCGGCGAGCTCGCGGTCCATGGACACGGAGTGCAGCAGGCGCCCGCGCGCCGCGTCATACACCTGCGCGCCCTGCCCGCACACCGCGAGCCCCGTGTAGCCGAGGCGGTCCAGGACGTGCCGGACCTGGGGGACGGGGCGCCCGGTGACGATGATGTGCTGGGCGCCGGCCGCGCGCGCCCTCGCGAGCGCCTCGTACGAGCGGGCGGAGACGGTGTCCCCGGCTTTCAGCAGAGTCCCGTCCAGGTCTGTGGCGATCAAGGCGTAGGGAAGGGCGGGAGGCGGGGCGGAAGTCACGGCGCCTAGGATACGGACCCCTTTGGACAAGTCCTACAAATAGAGCGCGAATCCGGCCTCCCCCACGCCCCATCCGTCACTTTGACGCGCTCCCGCGTCGGGCGGGGCCGGGGCAGGGCAGGGAAGTACACAACTCCGACCGTAGAGCCCCCGATCAGCGGCACGCACGAAAAGATCAGATATGACCGGAACTGTGGATACCTGACCACAGGCGTCGTCCCGAGGTGTGTTTCATCTCCGACCGGGTACCCGCGCGTTCCCGCGGGATCCTGAGTAGCGTGTGCCGCACCGTGTCTACCGGGACACCCCCGGACCGCGTCGAAAGCGAGGCAGTACCCCATGCCCCAGCAGAGCCCCCTCGATGTCCCCGAGGGCGACCCGTTCGGGCCGCACAACCTCCCCTACGGCGTCTTCTCGACCGCCGAGGACGACCGGCGGCGGGTCGGCGTACGCATCGGCGGACACGTCCTCGACGCGGGGGCGGCCGCGGCCGCGCTCGGCTCCCCCTTCGCGGACCTGCTCGGGCGGTCCTCCCTCAACCCGCTGCTGGGCGCCGGCCACACCGCCTGGCGCGACGTGCGCCGCGCGCTGACCGCCTGGGTCACCGACCCCGGCCACCGCCCCACCGTCGAGCCGCACCTGGTGCCGCTCGACGAGGTCACCCTGCACCTGCCGTACGAGGTCGCCGACTACGTCGACTTCTACGCGAGCGAGCACCACGCCACCAACGTCGGCAGGATGTTCCGCCCGGACGGCGACGCGCTGACCCCCAACTGGAAGCACCTGCCGATCGGTTACCACGGCCGCTCCGGCACGATCGTGGTCTCGGGCACCGACGTCGTACGCCCCAGCGGCCAGCGCAAGGCGCCCTCCGACCCGGCGCCCGTCTTCGGGCCCTCCGTCAAGCTCGACATCGAGGCCGAGGTCGGCTTCGTCGTCGGCACCCCCTCCGAGCTGGGCCGCCCGGTGGCACTGGGCGACTTCGAGGAGCACGTCTTCGGGCTGTTCCTGCTCAACGACTGGTCGGCGCGCGACATCCAGGCCTGGGAGTACGTGCCGCTCGGCCCCTTCCTGGGCAAGTCCTTCGCCACCTCCGTCTCCGCATGGGTGACCCCGCTGGAGGCCCTCGACGCGGCCCGCGTCGCCCCTCCCGCCCGGGACTTCCCGCTCCAGCCCTACCTGGACGACTCCGGCCTCGACCGGCCCGGCGGCTTCGACCTGCACATCGCCGTCTCCATCAACGGCCAGGAGGTGGCGCAGCCGCCCTTCGCCACCATGTACTGGACGGCCGCCCAGCAGCTCGCCCACATGACCGTCAACGGCGCCTCCCTGCGCACCGGCGACGTCTTCGGCTCCGGCACCGTCAGCGGTCCCGAGGTCGGCCAGCGCGGCTCGCTGCTGGAGCTCACCTGGAACGGCCGCGACGCCATCGAGCTCGCCGACGGCAAGCGCACCTTCCTGGAGGACGGGGACACCGTCACCCTCACCGCCTGGGCCCCCGGCCCGGACGGCACGCGCGTCGGCCTCGGCGAGGTCACCGGCCGCATCGTGGGATCGCGCTAGTCCACGCCTTGGTCGGCGGGGTGGCGGATCTTTCTGCCACCCCGCCGAAACCGCAGCTCAGAGCCTTGCGCAAGCGCCGTCAGGTGGCGCAACACTGCGGCAACACCACCGGCGCCGGGCCGCCGGTACGTTCCCTGCCATGCCAGCCGAACGAACCGCCACGCACACCGTCCCGGTCGCCGCCGCGCGCCGGCGGCGACTGCGCGCGGACCAGGCACGGCAGCTCGCCGACCTGCTGCGCCACCAGATCCTGGCCGGCGGCTACCCCGGCGGGGTCCTCCCCCTGGAGGGCGAACTCGCCGACTCCTACGGCGCCGGCCGCAACACCGTCCGCCAGGCCCTGGACCTGCTGCGCGGCGAGCGGCTCGTCGAGCGCCGACCGGGCGTGGGCACCGTCGTGGTCTGCGAGAAGTACCCCCACGGCCTGGACCGCCTGCAAGGCCTGGCCGAGACCCTGCTCGAGCACGGCCGGGTGACCAACGAGGTCCGCACCGTCGGCCCCGTCCGCGCCCCCGCCCCCGTCGCCGGGCGGCTCGGCCTGCCCGAGCACGCCGACGTGCTCTACATCGAACGGCTGCGGCGCCTGAACGGGCTGCCGCTCTCCCTCGACCTCACCTACGTCCCGATGGACATCGGCACCGGACTGCTGGGCTGCGACCTGGAGAACACCGACGTCTTCCGGCTCCTGGAGCAGCTGACCGGGCAGCCCCTCGGTCACGCCGAGATCACCCTTGAGGCCGTCAACGCCGACGCGCACTCCGCCGCCGTCCTCCAGGCCCCGCGCGGGGCCGCCGTCCTGATGCTGGAGCGGCTCACCCACCTGGGCGACGGCCGGCCCGTCGACCTGGAGTTCATCCGCTTCCGGGGCGACCGGATCACCATGAGCGGCCTGCTGCGCCGCTCCCTCTGAGCTCCCCGACACCGAACGTACCCACCTTCCTGGAGACAGCCATGCCTGTGGTCCCCCAGCGCGGCGACGTGCCCGTGACCATCGACGAGTCCCTGTGCATCGACGGCTGCACGCTCTGCGTCGACATGTGTCCGCTCGACTCGCTCGCGATCCGCGAGGACGACGGCAAGGCCTACATGCACGTCGACGAGTGCTGGTACTGCGGCCCGTGCGCCGCCCGCTGTCCCACCGGCGCGGTCACCGTCAACATGCCCTACCTGCTCCGGTGAAAGGTCCCCTCCCCATGCGTACGAAGGCACTCGCGCCGGTCGCGCTGGCCCTGCTCCTCGCCACGACGGCCACGGCCTGCTCGGGCTCCGCCGGCGCGGCGGGCTCCCGTACGGTCACCGTGACCGTCGGCTACCAGTCCAAGACCATCAACACCGTCACCGCCGGCACCCTGCTGCGCTCCCTCGGCTACTTCGAGGAGGAGCTCGCCGCACGCGGCAAGAAGGACGGCGTCACCTACGAGGTGGCATGGCAGGACTACGCCACCGGCGCCCCCATCACCGCCCAGATGGCCGCCGGGAAGATCGACATCGGCTCGATGGGCGACTTCCCGCTCCTCATCAACGCGGTCCGCGGCAAGGAGCTCAAGCAGCCCACCCGCCTCGTCTCCGTGACCGGCTACAACCTGCGCGGCGGCCTCAACACCGTGGTCACCGCGCCGGAGTCGAAGCTGGAGTCACTGGCCGACCTGCGCGGCAGGAAGGTGTCGACGAGCGTCGGCTCGGCGGCCGACGGCACGCTGGTACGAGCACTGCAGCGGGCCGGGATCGACCCGTCGGCCGGCATCGAGAAGCTCAACCAGCAGCCCAGCGTGGGTGCTTCGGCACTCCAGGCGGGCAGTGTCGACGCCCTCTCGCAGTTCGTCGCGTGGCCGGGGCAGCTGGCCTACGAGGGCCGGGCCAAGGCCCTGTACGACGGCGCCGAGCTGAACCTGCCGACCTTCCACGGGGTCACCGTGCGGGAGAAGTTCGCGAAGGAGCGGGCCGGCGTGCTCGACGACTTCCTGCGGGCCCAGCGCCGGGCCACCGACCACCTGCGCGCCGAGCCGGTCGCGGCCGCCGAGTCGGTAGCGAAGGAGACCGGGCTGCCGGCGGAGGTGGTGTACCTCTACAACGGGGCGAACGGCATCGCGACCTTCGACCCGGCCCTGCGCCCGGAGCTGATCGAGGCACTGAAGCAGGACGTGCCGGTGCTGAAGGACGCCAAGCTGGTCGGCGACGTGGACGTGGACGCCTTCGTGGACCCGGAGCCCCTGGCCCGGGTGGCGGCCGGAACGGCGGAGTACCCCAAGGCGGTGCCCGCCCGCCCCGAGCTGTGGCTCAGGGGCGAGGCCCGCACCCGGTCCTTCGACTCCCCGCGCGAGCTGCTGAAGGCGGCGCGCGGCGCCGACGTCCGGGCGGCCTACGTGCCGGACGCGGTGACGGGCACCCTCTGGTTCGCGGACAGGGCGGTGTGGGTCGCCGAGGGGCCGGAGCTGCGCGCCTTCGTCACGGCGGCGGGCGCGAAGGCGTACGCGGCGGCGCACCAGGGATCCGGGGCGCGCGTCGTGAGCTTCGCCGAGGCCGGGGCACTGGCGTCATGACGGGCGGCCGCTGGCTGCTGCGGGCGGCTTCGCTCGGCGCGGCCCTGCTCGTGTGGCAGGGGCTGACCTCGCTGGACGTGAACCTGTGGCTGCGCTTCGAGCAGTTCCCGACGGTGGGCGAGGTCGCCGGGGCGTTCGCCGAGCGGGCCGGGACCGGGCCCTTCTGGCAGGACCTGGCCTCCAGCCTGCGCAGGATCGTGACGGGGTTCGCGCTCGCCGCGGTCCTGGGCGTGGCGGTGGGCACGGCGATCGCCCGCTCGCGGATCGCCGCCGACGTGCTGGGCCCGCTGCTGGAGGTGCTGCGTCCGGTACCGGCGATCGCGCTGGTACCGGTGGCGATCCTGCTGTTCCCCTCCAACGAGCAGGGGATCGTGTTCATCACCTGCACGGCCGCGTTCTTCCCGGTGCTGGTCTCCACGCGGCACGCGGTGGGGGCACTGAGCCCGGTGTGGGAGGAGGCGGTCCTGACCATGGGGGGCGGGCGGGCGCGGATCCTCTTCTCCGTGGTGCTGCCGGGGGCCCTGCCGGGCATCTTCGGGGGCCTGTCGGTCGGTATCGGGGTGGCCTGGATCTGTGTGATCTCGGCCGAGATGATCTCCGGCGAGTACGGGGTCGGGTACCGGACCTGGCAGGACTACACGGTGATCGACTACCCCGGCGTCTTCGTCGGCATGGTCACCATCGGCGCGCTGGGCTGGCTGACGACGACGGGCGTCGAGCTGCTGGGCCGCCGCCTCACGTCCTGGCTCCCCCGCACCACCGTGGCCGCGTCCCCCGCCGCCGCGCCCCGGGCCCCGCGCCGGGCCCGGGTGCCGCTGTGGGGAGCCGGCGACGGCGGGAAGCCGGGCAGCGCGGGCGGCGGGGGCAGGGCGGGCAGGGCAGCAGCCCTGCTGGGCACGACCACCGGAGGGACGCAGAAGTGACCGCACCGACCACCCTGACCGCCCGGAAGGGCGCCGCCGCGCCCCGTGGGGCCCGGCTCGTGCTGCGCGCGGTGCGGCTGGGGCACCGCGGGAACGTGGTGCTCGACGAGATCGACCTGGCCGTCGAGGAGGGCGAGGTCCTGACCGTCGTCGGCCCGTCCGGCTGCGGGAAGTCCACGCTGCTGCGCACCCTGGCCGGGCTGCTGCCGCCGCTCGCCGGCGCCGTGGAGCAGGACGGCAGCCCCGTCACCGGGCCGGACGCCGACCGGGCACTGGTCTTCCAGGACGACGCCCTGCTCCCCTGGCGCACCGTGCGGGCCAACGTCGAACTGCCCCTCGCCATCCGCGGGCACGCCCGGGCCGAGCGGCGGCGGACCGCAGGGCAGTGGCTGGAGCGGGTCGGCCTGGACGGGCACGCCCGCAAGTTCCCGCACCAGCTCTCGGGCGGGCAGCGCCAGCGCGTGCAGCTGGCCCGCGCCCTGGCCGCGCGCCCGCGCGCCGTCCTCATGGACGAACCGTTCGGGGCGCTCGACGCCCAGACCCGCGCCGAGATGCAGGACCTCCTCGTGGACGTCCTGGCGGGCACCGGCGCGACCGTCGTCTTCGTCACCCATGACGTGGACGAGGCGCTGTTCCTCGGCGACCGCGTCGCCCTGCTCGGCGCCGCGCGCGTGGTCCCCGTACCGCGGCCGCGCGACCGCGGGGCCTCGTACGCCGGGCTCCGGCAGCAGATCATCAACTCACTCTGAAGGGCCGCACCATGGACATCCCGGCGATGGACATCCCCGCCATCGGCGACGCCGAGGAACTCTCCTGCGACGTCCTCGTCATCGGCGGCGGCACCGCCGGCACGATGGCGGCACTGACCGCCGCCGAGCGGGGCGCACGGGTCCTGCTCCTGGAGAAGGCGCACGTCCGCCATTCCGGGGCGCTCGCCATGGGCATGGACGGGGTCAACAACGCCGTCGTCCCCGGCCGGGCCGAGCCCGACGACTACGTCGCCGAGATCACCCGCGCCAACGACGGCGTCGTCGACCAGTCCACGGTCCGCCAGACCGCCACCCGCGGGTTCGCGATGGTGCAGCGCCTGGAGTCGTACGGGGTGAAGTTCGAGAAGGACGAGCACGGCGAGTACGCGGTGCGCCAGGTCCACCGCTCGGGTTCGTACGTGCTGCCCATGCCCGAGGGAAAGGACGTGAAGAAGGTCCTCTACCGGCAGCTGCGGCGCCGCGAGATGCGCGAGCGGATCCGCATCGAGAACCGGGTGATGCCGGTACGGGTCCTGACCTCGCCCGAGGACGGCCGGGCGATCGGGGCGGCCGCCTTCAACACCCGCACCGGCGCCTTCGTGACCGTGCGCGCCGGGGCGGTGATCCTGGCGACCGGTCCGTGCGGACGGCTCGGACTACCAGCCTCCGGTTACCTGTACGGCACGTACGAGAACCCGACCAACGCGGGTGACGGCTACGCCATGGCCTACCACGCGGGCGCCGCGCTCACCGGGATCGAGTGCTTCCAGATCAACCCGCTGATCAAGGACTACAACGGTCCGGCGTGCGCGTACGTCGCGAACCCCTTCGGCGGCTACCAGGTCAACCGGCACGGCGAGCGCTTCGTCGACTCCGACTACTGGTCGGGCCAGATGATGGCCGAGTTCGCCGCCGAACTCGCCTCGGACCGGGGACCGGTGTACCTCAAGCTCAGCCATCTGCCGGAGGAGTCGGTCGCCTCCTTGGAGTCCATCCTCCACACCACCGAGCGGCCGACGCGCGGCACCTTCCACGCGGGCCGCGGCCACGACTACCGCACCCACGACATCGAGATGCACATCTCGGAGATCGGGCTGTGCGGCGGCCACTCGGCGTCCGGGGTCCGGGTGGACGACCACGCCCGCACCACGGTGCCGCGGCTGTACGCGGCCGGGGACCTGGCGTCCGTACCGCACAACTACATGATCGGTGCCTTCGTCTTCGGTGATCTGGCGGGTGCGGACGCGTCCCGGTACACGGCGTACGAGGGCACCCTGCCGGCCGGCCAGCTGGCGGCGGCCCACGAGCTGATCTACCGCCCGCTGCGCAACCCGGACGGGCCGCCGCAGCCGCAGGTGGAGTACAAGCTGCGGAGGTTCGTCAACGACTACGTGGCTCCGCCGAAGACGGGCGCGAAGCTCTCGCTCGCGGTGGCCGCCTTCGACCGGATGACCGGTGAGATCGCGGAGATGGGTGCGAGGACCGCGCACGAGCTGATGCGGTGCGCGGAGGTGTCCTTCATCCGGGACTGCGCGGAGATGGCGGCCCGCTCCTCGCTGGCGCGTACCGAGTCCCGCTGGGGTCTCTACCACGAGCGTCTGGACCACCCGGAGCGCGACGACACGGGCTGGCTGCACCACCTGGACCTGCGCAAGTCGGCCTCGGGGGCCATGGAGTTCACGGCCCGGCCGGTGGAACCGTACCTGGTGCCGGTCGACGGGTTCGCCCCGGCGGGCGGCCCCGAGCGGCACCTGGGCGCGGTCGATCTGGTCCCGGTGGCCACGGCCGGACCCCGCGAGGCGGCCCCGGCGGGACGGCCGCAGGTCACGCCCGTACCCGTCGCGGCACCGGGCGCCGGCAGCGCCCCGGGCGCCTCGCCCCGGATCCTGGAACTGCTCGCCCTGGCCGAGGAGTCCCCCGGCCTGGCCGCGCTCACGCCCTATCTGGACGACCCGGATCCGGCCGTACGGGCCGCCGCCGTGGCCGCGCTCGGCGAGACCGTACCGGCCGGCGCCGGGCCCGCGCTGACCGCCCGCCTGGCCGACGCCGCTCCCGTCGTACGGGCGGCCGCGGCGGCCGCGCTGCGGGAGCTGGTGGAGGTCCTGCCGGGCGGGCCGGAGCTGGGGGCGGGCCTGCGCGCCGCCCTCGCCGTGCCCGACCCCGGGGTGCGCTGCGCCGTGCTGGAAGTCCTGCGGGCGCTGCGGCTCGGCGACGCGGAGCTGTACGCCGCCGCGCTGGCCGACGCCGACCCGGAGGTCCGTATCCACGCGGTCCGTGCGCTGGTCTCGGTGGACGCCGTTGCGGCGCTGGCCGCGGCCGCCGCGGACCCGGCCCGCGAGGTCCGGGTGGCGGTGGCCAAGGGCCTGGCCTCGGTGCACGCCCCGGCCCCGGCCCCGCTGGACCCGCTGCTGGCCGACCCGGACCCGCTGGTGCGGGGCGCCGCGCTGGCGGGCCTGGCCCGGGCCGGCTGCCCGGACGGGTACGCCCGTACCGCCGTGGCGGCTCTGGCCGACGCCGCCTGGCAGGTCCGGGCGGGCGCGGCGGCCGGGCTGTCGGCGGCCGCCGCGGAGGTGGCCGTACCGGCCCTGGCCAGGACCCTGGCCGATGCCAACGCCGACGTCCGCAAGGCCGCGGTCCTCGCCCTGCTGGCCCACCGGAACAGCGCGGAGGCCCGGGCAGCGCTCGCCACGGCGGTCTCGGACCCGGACGCGGACGTCCGCGCGTACGCCGGGCGTGCGGCCTGACCCTCACACGGCGTCAGGCGGCGGTGCGGGCCCCCCGTTCGGGGGTCCGCGGCGTGCAGGGCCCGCGGGGCGCGGGGATGGTGGACGAAAGCCCGTCGACGGCAGGAGTCCCCATGTCCCCCCATGTCCGCAAGGCCGCCCTCGTGATCACCGCCGCCGTGTCGCTGGGCCTGACCACCGTGGTCCCGGCGCACGGGGTGGAGGGTCCCGCGCCCGACCCGCATGACGCGAAGGCCATGCGGGACATGGCGACGGCGATCTCGGTGACGGCGAAGTACGCGGACGAGCGGCAGGCCCTCAAGGACGGGTACGTCCCGCACGGCGAGGAGTGCATGAGCAACCCGTTCGGGGTGGGCGCGATGAACTACCACTACGTCAAGCAGGCCAACTGGGGTTCCAAGGACCCGGCCCGGCCGACCGCGCTCCTCTACAGCAAGGAGAAGGACCGCAACGGCCGCCGCAAGCTGGAGACGGTGGAGTGGATGTCCACCGACCGGGACCAGGACCTGAAGACCAGCGACGACCGGCCGAGCATGTTCGGCCTCCCCTTCGACGGGCCGATGCCCGGCCACTGGGCGGGCATGCCCAAGCACTACGACCTGCACATGTGGGCGTACAAGGAGAACCCGGCGGGCCGCTTCCACAACTGGAACCCGGCCCTGACCTGCCCGAAGAAGGCACCCGCCCCGGGCAAGCCGGCCACGGCCCACGGGCACGGCCACTAGTCCGCGCGGCCCGTGTGGTCAAGTGACCCGAGCATATGACTCAGCCAAAAGGACGGCTTCTACGGGAACCCCGGGCGATACGCTGGTCGGACTCGCGAGACTCCGCCCCATGGGAGCACTGATGAGCGTCGAACCCGCAGCACCGCCGCCTGCGCCGGAGCCGGGACCCCGCTGGCCCATCCCGCCCGCGGGCGGCTGGACGGCGGACGACCTGGACACGCTTCCGAATCTGCCTCCGCACACGGAGCTGATCGACGGGAGCCTGATCTTCGTGAGTCCGCAGAGCATCTTCCACGAGCGAGCGATCGACTTGTTCAAGTGGCAGTTGCGGTCGGCGGCCCCCGCCGACTTCGAGATCTTTCGCGAGTTCACGATCGACATCGACAAACGGAATCGGCCCGAGCCGGACGTGGTGGTCGTACGCACCGACGTCGTAGACGATCTGGAACAGACCCGTTTCCCTGCCGAGGCAGTGGTGCTGGCCATCGAGGTGGTCTCCCCCGACTCTGTCGGACGTGACCGCGAGACCAAGCCGTTGAAGTACGCCAGGGCCGGGATCGTCCACTTCTGGCGGGTCGAGAACAAGGACGGCCACGCTGTGGTCTACGTCTACGAGTTGGATCCCGCCACAGGCGCCTACGTCGCGACGGGGATCTTCCACGACCGGCTGAAGGTCTCTGTGCCTTTCACCATCGATATCGACCTCACGGCGATCACACCCCGGCACCGTCCGGCGAAGTAACCCGCACACGGCCAAGGGCCCGGCCCCCTGCAGGGGGCCGGGCCCTTGGCCGTTGCGCGAACCGGTCAGCGGACGAAGGTGCTCGCCTGACCCGCCAGGTCCAGGAAGTACTGCGGGGCGAGACCCAGGACCAGGGTGACCGCGACGCCCACCGCGATGGTGGTCATCGTCAGCGGCGAGGGCACCGCCACCGTCGGGCCGTCGGCCTTCGGCTCGCTGAAGAACATCAGGACGATCACCCGGATGTAGAAGAACGCGGCGATCGCGGACGAGATCACACCGATCACGACCAGCACCCCCGCGCCGCTCTCCGCCGCCGCCTTGAACACGGCGAACTTGCCGGTGAAACCGGAGGTGAGCGGGATGCCCGCGAAGGCGAGGAGGAACACCGCGAACACGGCCGCCGTCAGCGGCGAACGCCGCCCCAGCCCTGCCCACTTGGACAGGTGCGTGGCCTCGCCGCCCGCGTCGCGCACCAGCGTGACCACCGCGAAGGCGCCGATGGTCACGAAGGAGTAGGCGCCCAGGTAGAACAGGACGGACTGGACGCCCTGCGCCGAGGTCGCGATCACACCGGCCAGGATGAAGCCCGCGTGCGCGATCGAGGAGTAGGCGAGCAGCCGCTTGACGTCCGTCTGGGTCACGGCGATCACCGCGCCCGCCAGCATGGTGACGATGGCGACCGCCCACATCACCGGACGCCAGTCCCAGCGC
Source organism: Streptomyces venezuelae (assembly GCF_008642275.1). NCBI lineage: Bacteria > Bacillati > Actinomycetota > Actinomycetes > Kitasatosporales > Streptomycetaceae > Streptomyces > Streptomyces venezuelae. The sequence goes on along the minus strand of NZ_CP029189.1, from coordinate 4,371,474 downwards.
AGCCCCGGCAGGACCACGTAGAGGAGGCGCAGGAGGGCACCGAAGGCGGCCACCTTGGTCGCCGCCGCCATGAAACCGGTGACCGGGGTCGGGGCGCCCTGGTAGACGTCCGGGGTCCACATGTGGAAGGGGACCGCGCCGACCTTGAAGAGCAGGCCCATCATGATCAGCGCGCCGCCGATCAGCAGCAGCGCGTCGTTGCCCATGGTGGAGGCCAGCGCCGGGTCGATCTTCGCGACCGTGCCGTCGACCACGTCCGCGATCGCCGCGTACGAGACCGAGCCCGCGTACCCGTAGAGCAGCGCGATGCCGAAGAGGAGGAAGGCGGAGGAGAAGGCACCCAGGAGGAAGTACTTCACCGCGGCCTCCTGCGACATCAGCCGCTGGCGGCGGGCGACGGCGCAGAGGAGGTACAGCGGGAGGGAGAACACCTCAAGGGCGATGAACAGCGTCAGCAGGTCGTTGGCCGCCGGGAAGATCAGCATGCCGGCGATCGCGAACAGGGCCAGCGGGAAGACCTCGGTGGTGGTGAAGCCCGCCTTGACGGCGGCCTTCTCGCTGTCGCTGCCCGGTACGGACGCCGCCTGGGCGGCGAAGGAGTCCACCCGGTTGCCGTGCGCCGCGGGGTCGAGGCGCCGTTCCGCGAAGGTGAAGACCGCCACGACCGAGGCCAGCAGGATGGTGCCCTGCAGGAAGAGCGCCGGGCCGTCCACGGCGATGGCGCCCATCGCGGCGATGTGGGCCTTGCCGGACGCGTACCCGCCGGCCGCGAGGCCGACGACCGCGGCGAAGGCCGAGGCCAGCGCCGCGAAGGCGAGGAACACCTGGACGGGGTAGCGGGACTTGCGGGGCACGAAGGCCTCGACCAGGATCCCGAGCACCGCCGCGCCCACCACGATCAGCGTGGGCGCGAGCTGCGCGTACTCGATGGTCGGTGCCGGGATCCGGTCGGCCGGTACCTCGGCCGCCAGTGTCCACAGGCTGTGGGCGGAAGTCGGTGCGCTCACTTCGCCACCTCCCCGTTCTTCGCTTCGACGTCGACCTCGGGCCGCGGGTCCGTCTGCTTGACGTCCGACATGGTGTGCTCCACCGCCGGGTTGACGATGTCGGTGAGCACCTTCGGGTAGACGCCCAGTCCGATCAGCAGGGCGATCAGCGGGGCGACCACCAGCACCTCCCGCAGGCGCAGGTCCGGCATGGTGCGGACCTCCTCCTTCACGGGGCCGGTCATCGTGCGCTGGTAGAGGACCAGCGTGTAGAGGGCGGCGAGCACGATGCCGGTGGTGGCGATGATGCCGACGACCGGGTACCGGGCGAAGGTGCCGACCAGGACCAGGAATTCACTGACGAAGGGCGCGAGGCCCGGCAGCGAGAGGGTGGCGAGGCCGCCGATCAGGAAGGTGCCGGCGAGGACCGGGGCCACCTTCTGGACGCCGCCGTAGTCGGCGATGAGCCGCGAGCCGCGCCGCGAGATCAGGAAGCCGGCCACCAGCATCAGCGCAGCCGTCGACAGGCCGTGGTTGACCATGTAGAGGGTGGCGCCGGACTGGCCCTGGGAGGTCATCGCGAAGATGCCCAGGATGATGAAGCCGAAGTGCGAGATCGACGCGTAGGCGACCAGACGCTTGATGTCCCGCTGGCCGACCGCGACCAGTGCGCCGTAGACGATGCTGATCAGGGCCAGCACGAGGATCACCGGCGTGGCCCACTTGCTGGCGTCGGGGAAGAGCCCGAGGCAGAAGCGGAGCATCGCGAAGGTGCCGACCTTGTCGACGACCGCGGTGATCAGTACGGCGACCGGAGCGGTGGACTCGCCCATCGCGTTCGGCAGCCAGGTGTGCAGCGGCCACAGCGGGGCCTTCACCGCGAAGGCGAAGAAGAAGCCGAGGAACAGCAGCCGCTCGGTGTTGGTGGACATGTCGAGCGTGCCCGCGGCGCGGGCGGCGGTGATCTCCTGGAGGGAGAAGTTCCCGGCGACCACGTAGAGGCCGATGACGGCCGCCAGCATGATCAGGCCGCCGACCAGGTTGTAGAGGAGGAACTTGACCGCCGCGTACGAGCGCTGGGCGGCCGCGTTCTCGTCGGATCCGCCGTGGGCCCGGTCCCCGAAGCCGCCGATGAGGAAGTACATCGGGATGAGCATGGCTTCGAAGAAGATGTAGAAGAGGAAGACGTCGGTGGCCTCGAAGGAGATGATCACCATCGCCTCGACCAGCAGGATCAGGGCGAAGAAGCCCTGGGTCGGCCGCCACCGGGAGCTCTTGGTCTCCAGGGGGTCGGCGTCGTGCCAGCCGGCCGCGATCACGAAGGGGATCAGCAGCGCGGTGAGCGCGATGAGCACCACCCCGATCCCGTCCACGCCCAGCTCGTAGCGGACGCCGAAGTCGGCGATCCAGGGCCGGGATTCGGTGAGCTGGTAGCGCTCGCCACCGGGGTCGAAGCGGACCGCGACGAGCACGGCCAGGGCCAGGGTCGCCAGCGAGAAGAGCAGCGCGAGCCACTTGGCGGCGGTCCTGCGGGCGGCCGGGACGGCCGCCGTCAGGATCGCGCCGGCCGCGGGGACCGCGGCCGTCACCGTCAGAAGCGGGAAACTCATTTCACACCGCCCTCATCAGCAGGGTCGCGGCGATCAGGACCACCGTGCCCCCGAACATCGAGACCGCGTAGCTGCGGGCGTAGCCGTTCTGCAGCTTGCGCAGGCGGCCCGAGAGCCCGCCGACCGAGGCGGCCGTCCCGTTGACCACCCCGTCGACCACGCTGTGGTCGAGGTACACGAGCGAGCGGGTCAGGTGCTCCCCGCCGCGCACCAGCACGACGTGGTTGAAGTCGTCCTGGTAGAGGTCCTTGCGGGCCGCCCGGGTGAGGAACGAGCCGCGCGGGGCGACGACCGGGACGGGCCTCTTGCCGTACATCCCCCAGGCGATGCCGACTCCGACGAGGAGCATCACCATGGTGGCGGCGGTCACGGTCATGGCGCTGACCGGCGGGTTGCCGTGGGAGTAACCGGTGACGGGCTCCAGCCACTTCAGGAAGCGCTCGCCGATCTCGAAGAAGGCTCCGGCGAAGACCGACCCGAACGCCAGGATGACCATCGGGACGGTCATGGACTTCGGGGACTCGTGCGGGTGCGGCGGGTGGCCTTCCGCATCCGGCTGCCAGCGCTTCTCGCCGAAGAAGGTGAGGAGCATGACGCGGGTCATGTAGAAGGCGGTGATGCCGGCGCCCAGCAGGGTCACGCCGCCGAGGATCCAGCCCTCGGTGCCGCCCTTCGCGAAGGCCGCCTCGATGATCATGTCCTTGGAGAAGAAGCCCGACAGGCCCGGGAAGCCGATGATGGCCAGGTACCCGAGTCCGAAGGTCACGAAGGTGACCGGCATGTACTTCCGCAGGCCCCCGTACTTGCGCATGTCGACCTCGTCGTTCATCCCGTGCATCACGGAACCCGCACCGAGGAAGAGACCCGCCTTGAAGAAGCCGTGCGTCACCAGGTGCATGATCGCGAAGACGTAGCCGATCGGGCCGAGGCCCGCGGCGAGGATCATGTAGCCGATCTGCGACATCGTCGAGCCCGCCAGGGCCTTCTTGATGTCGTCCTTCGCGCAACCGACGATCGCACCGAAGAGCAGCGTGACCGCGCCCACGACGGTGACCACCAGCTGCGCGTCGGGAGCCCCGTTGAAGATCGCGGCGGAGCGGACGATCAGGTACACGCCCGCCGTCACCATGGTGGCCGCGTGGATCAGGGCCGAGACCGGGGTCGGGCCCTCCATCGCGTCCCCGAGCCAGGACTGCAGCGGGACCTGTGCCGACTTGCCGCAGGCGGCCAGGAGCAGCATCAGGCCGATCGCCGTCAGAGTGCCCTCGGACGTCTCGCCCACCGCGCCGAACAGGGGGGTGAAGGCGAAGGTCCCGAAGGTGGTGAACATCAGCATGATCGCGATCGACAGACCGATGTCGCCGACGCGGTTGACCAGGAAGGCCTTCTTCGCGGCGGTGGCCGCGCTGGGCTTGTGCTGCCAGAAGCCGATGAGGAGGTACGAGGCGAGGCCCACGCCCTCCCAGCCGAAGTACAGCAGCAGGTAGTTGTCGGCGAGGACCAGGAGCAGCATCGCCGCGACGAACAGGTTCAGGTAGCCGAAGAAGCGGCGGCGGCGCTCGTCGTGCTCCATGTACCCGATCGAGTACACGTGGATGAGCGTGCCCACCCCCGAGATCAGCAGGACGAAGGTCATCGACAGCTGGTCCAGCTGGAAGGCCATGTCCGCCTGGAAGCCCTCGACGGGGATCCAGGTGTACAGGTTCTGGGTCAGGGTCCGGTCCTCGGCCGTGCGTCCCAGCATGTCGGCGAACAGGACGACGCCGATCCCGAAGGAGACGGCAGCGAGCAGGGTGCCGATCCAGTGACCGACCTTGTCGAGGCGCCGGCCGCCGCACAGCAGCACCACCGCTCCGAGCAGGGGCGCCGCGATCAGCAGCGCAATCAGGTTCTCCACAGCGACCCCTTACAGCTTCATCAGGCTGGCGTCGTCGACCGAGGCCGAGTGGCGGGTACGGAACAGCGACACGATGATCGCCAGGCCGACCACGACCTCCGCGGCGGCGACGACCATCGTGAAGAACGCGATGATCTGGCCGTCGAGGTTGCCGTGCATCCGGGAGAACGCGACGAAGGCGAGGTTGCAGGCGTTGAGCATCAGCTCGACGCACATGAACAGCACGATCGCGTTCTTGCGGATCAGGACCCCGGTGGCACCGATCGTGAACAGCAGGGCCGCCAGGTACAGGTAGTTGACGGGATTCACTTCGAGGCCTCCTCACGGCCGAGGCGCTCCGAGGAGGCCTGCTCCAGTGCCTTGAGGTCGTCGATGGCCTGGCTGGAGACGTCCCGGATCTGACCGCGGGCGCGCAGCGTCCGGCTGACGGTCAGCTCGGACGGGGTGCCGTCGGGCAGCAGACCGGCGACGTCCACCGCGTTGTGCCGGGCGTAGACGCCGGGCGCGGGCAGCGGCGGGAGCTGGACGCCCTCGCGGACCCGCTTCTCGGCGAGCTCGCGCTGGGTGGCGGCCCGTTCGGTGCGCTCCCGGTGGGTGAGCACCATCGCGCCGACGGCCGCGGTGATCAGCAGCGCGCCGGTGATCTCGAAGGCGAAGACGTACTTGGTGAAGATCAGCTGGGCCAGGCCCTCGATGTGCCCGCCGGAGTTGACCCGGCCGAGCCCGTTGAAGTGGGTGAGCCCCGCATTGGCGATGCCGGCGATCAGCAGGATGCCGAAGCCGAGCGCGCACAGGGCGGCCATCCAGCGCTGCCCCTTGATGGTCTCCTTCAGTGAGTCGGCGGCGGTGACGCCGACGAGCATGACCACGAAGAGGAAGAGCATCATGATCGCGCCGGTGTAGACGATGACCTGGACGACGCCCAGGAAGTACGCCCCGTTGGCGAGGTAGAAGACGGCCAGGATGATCATCGTCCCGGCCAGGCTGAGGGCGCTGTGCACGGCCTTCTTCATCAGGATCGTGGCCAGGGCGCCGACGACGGCGACCGTGCCGAGGATCCAGAACTGGATCGCCTCGCCCGTGGAGGTCAGGGACGTCGCGGAGGCGGCGACGGCGCTCATGCCGGCGGCGCTCACGCGTCCACCTCCTCGGACTGCCCGTTCTCCGGGGCGGTTTCGCCCTTGGAGACGGCGACCTGCCGGACGGTGCCCGGGGCGGCCCCGGTCACCAGACCTCGGTAATAGTCCGTGTCGTCCGTGCCGGGGAAGATCGAGTGCGGTGCCTCGACCATGCCCTCGGTCAGGCCGGCCAGCAGCTGCTCCTTGGTGTAGATGAGCGATTCGCGGCTGGAGTCGGCCAGTTCGAACTCGTTCGTCATGGTGAGCGCCCTGGTCGGGCACGCCTCCACGCACAGCCCGCACAGGATGCAGCGGGCGTAGTTGATCTGGTAGACGCGGCCGTACCGCTCACCCGGGGAGTAGCGCTCCTCCTCGGTGTTGTCCGCGCCCTCCACGTAGATCGCGTCGGCGGGACAGGCCCAGGCACACAGCTCGCACCCGATGCACTTCTCCAGACCGTCGGGGTGCCGGTTGAGCTGATGCCGTCCGTGGAAGCGCGGCGCGGTCGTCTTCTGCTGCTCCGGGTACTGCTCGGTGAGGCGCTTCTTGAACATGGCCTTGAAGGTCACGCCGAAGCCCGCCACCGGGTTCTGCCACTTCTCGTCGGACATCTCTCAAGCCTCCTCTCGGTCACTGTCAGTATTCGCCCCACCACTGACAATCAGCTCCCGCTCGGTGCGGGACCGCCTGCGTGGTACGGGTGCCAGGTGCTGGCCGGGCTTGGGCGGTACGGGGAATCCGCCCGCCAGCGGGTCGAAGGGCTCGGCGTCGTGCGCCGCTCCGGCGGCCGCCGTCCGCTTGTCCCGCTTGTCGCGGAAGAGGTCCGCGACGAAGGAGAGGAGCAGGATCGCCACGACGGCACCGCCGACGTAGAGGACGATCTCGCTGAAGTCGTACGCCTCGTTGCGCAGCGCCCGGACGGTGGCCACCAGCATCAGCCAGACCACCGAGACCGGGATCAGCACCTTCCAGCCGAGCTTCATCAGCTGGTCGTAGCGCACGCGGGGCAGCGTGCCGCGCAGCCAGATGAAGAAGAACAGCAGCAGCTGCACCTTGAGGACGAACCAGAGCATCGGCCACCAGCCGTGGTTCGCGCCCTCCCAGAAGTGGCTGATCGGGTACGGGGCCCGCCAGCCGCCCAGGAAGAGGGTGACCGAGACCGCCGAGACGGTGACCATGTTGACGTACTCGGCCAGCATGAACAGCGCGAACTTGATGGACGAGTACTCGGTGTTGAAGCCGCCGACCAGGTCGCCCTCGGACTCCGGCATGTCGAAGGGGGCGCGGTTCGTCTCGCCGACCATCGTGACGACGTAGATGATGAAGGACACCGGCAGCAGGACGATGAACCAGCGGTCCGCCTGGGCCTCGACGATCGCCGAGGTCGACATCGACCCGGAGTAGAGGAAGACCGAGGCGAAGGCCGCGCCCATCGCGATCTCGTAGGAGATCATCTGCGCGCAGGACCGCAGGCCGCCGAGGAGCGGGTAGGTCGAGCCGGAGGACCAGCCGGCCAGCACGATGCCGTAGATGCCGACCGAGGCCACCGCGAGGATGTAGAGCATCGCGATGGGCAGGTCGGTCAGCTGCATCGAGGTGCGCTGGCCGAAGATGGAGACCTGGTCGTCGGCGGGCCCGAAGGGGATCACCGCGATGGCCATGAAGGCCGGGATCGCCGCGATGATCGGGGCCAGGACGTAGACGACCTTGTCGGCCCGCTTGACGATCAGGTCTTCCTTGAGCATCAGCTTCACGCCGTCGGCGAGCGACTGGAGCATGCCCCAGGGGCCGTGCCGGTTCGGGCCGATGCGCAGCTGCATCCAGGCGACGACCTTGCGCTCCCACACGATGGAGAAGAGCACCGTCACCATCAGGAAGGCGAAGCAGAACACCGCCTTGATGACGACGAGCCACCAGACGTCCCGTCCGAAGAGGGACAGGTCCTCGGCAGCGAGTTGAACGGTGTTCACGCGCCCACCTCCGCAGTGGTGTCGCCTGCGCCGGCCGGGGTCGCCGGGCCGATGCGTACGAGGGTGCCCGGGCGGGCGCCGGCGTCGGCGAGGACGCCGGAGCCGGTGGAGTTCAGCGGGAGCCAGACCACGCGGTCGGGCATCTCGGTGATCCGGAGCGGGAGTTCCACCGAACCGGCCGGGCCGGTGACCGCGAGGACGTCGCCGTCCTTGACGCCGGTCTCGGCGGCCGTGGCGGCCGACAGCCGGGCACTCGCCTCGTGCCGGGTTCCGGCGAGGGCGTCGTCGCCCTCCTGCAGCCGGCCGAGGTCCAGGAGCAGCCGGTGGCCCGCGAGGACCGCCTCGCCGGCGCCCGGGCGGGGCAGCGGCACGGTGTCCGTGCTCTGCTCGGAGGCCCGCTCCCCGGCCCAGGGGCCGAGTACGTCGATCTCCCGGCGTACGGCGTGCACGTCGGGCAGCGCGATCGGCCGGTCGGCCGCGTCGGCCAGCATGTGCAGCACGCGGGCGTCGGCCGGGGCGAGCCGGCGGGTCATCTGGTCGGGCTTGAGCGCGGCCTCGAACGGCCTGACGCGGCCCTCCCAGTTGATGAACGCGCCCGCCTTCTCGGCCACCGCGGCGACCGGGAGGACCACGTCCGCGTGGTCGGTGACCTCGCTGGGCCGCAGCTCCAGGGAGACCACGAAGGCCTCCTGGAGGGCGGTCCGGGCGCGGGCCGGGTCCGGCAGGTCGGCGACCTCGACGCCCGCGATCAGCAGCGCCGAGAGCTCCCGGGTCGCCGCGGCCTCGACGATCTGGCCGGTGTCGCGGCCGTAGCGGTGCGGGAGTTCGTCCAGGCCCCAGGCGGTGGCGACCTCGTCGCGGGCCCGCGGGTCGGTGGCCGGACGGCCGCCCGGCAGCAGGGACGGCAGCGCGCCCGCCTCGACGGCGGCCCGCTCACCGGCCCGGCGCGGGATCCACACCAGGGTGGCCCCGGTGACCCCGGCGGCCCGTACGGCGGCGGTCAGCGCGCCCGGCACGCCGGCGAGGCGCTCCCCGACGAGGATGACCGCGCCGGGCAGCCGCAGTGCCTCGGCGGCTTCGGCGCCGCCGGTCTCCAGGCCCGTCCGCGAGGCCAGCGCGTCGAGCCACTCGGGCTCGGTGCCGGGAGCGGCGGCCAGCAGGCGGCCGCCGGCCTTCTCCAGGCCGCGGGTGGCGAAGGGGGCGACGGAGAAGGTCCGCTGCTTGCGCTTGCGGTGCGCCTTGCGCAGCCGCAGGAAGACGCCCGGGGCCTCCTCCTCCGCCTCGATGCCGACGAGCAGCACCGCCGGGGCCTGCTCCAGGGCGGTGTACGAGAGCCACTGTCCGCCGAGGTCGACCCCGTACCCGGCGACCTCCGAGGCCAGGAACTCGGCCTCCTCCGCGCTGTGCACGCGGGCCCGGAAGTCGATGTCGTTGGTGTCGAGCACCACCCGCGCGAACTTGGCGTACGCGTAGGCGTCCTCGACGGTGAGCCGGCCGCCGGTCAGCACCCCGGCCCGGCCGCGCGCGGCGGCGAGTCCGTTCGCCGCGGCCTCCAGGGCCTCGGGCCAGCTCGCCGGGGCGAGCACCCCGTCGGAGCCGCGCACCAGCGGGGTGGTCAGCCGGTCCGGGCGCTGCGCGTAGCGGAACCCGAAGCGGCCCTTGTCGCAGATCCACTCCTCGTTGACCTCGGGGTCCTCGGCTGCGAGACGGCGCAGCACCTTGCCGCGGCGGTGGTCGGTGCGGGTGGCGCAGCCGCCCGCGCAGTGCTCGCACACGCTCGGGGAGGAGACGAGGTCGAAGGGGCGGGAGCGGAACCGGTAGGCGGCCGAGGTGAGGGCGCCGACGGGACAGATCTGGATGGTGTTGCCGGAGAAGTACGACTCGAAGGGGTCGCCCTCGCCGGTGCCGACCTGCTGCAGCGCGCCGCGTTCCAGCAGCTCGATCATCGGGTCGCCGGCGATCTCGTTGGAGAAGCGGGTGCAGCGCGCGCACAGCACGCACCGCTCGCGGTCCAGCAGCACCTGGGTGGAGATCGGGACCGGCTTCTCGTAGGTGCGCTTCTTGCCCTCGAACCGCGAGTCGGCGTTGCCGTGCGACATCGCCTGGTTCTGCAGCGGGCACTCGCCGCCCTTGTCGCAGACGGGGCAGTCCAGCGGGTGGTTGATGAGCAGCAGCTCCATCACCCCGCGCTGGGACTTGTCGGCGACCTCGGAGGTCAGCTGGGTCTTGACGACCATGCCGTCGGTGCAGGTGATGGTGCAGGAGGCCATCGGCTTGCGCTGGCCCTCGACCTCGACGATGCACTGGCGGCAGGCGCCGGCCGGGGAGAGCAGGGGGTGGTCGCAGAACCGGGGGATCTCGATGCCGAGCTGCTCGGCGGCCCGGATGACGAGGGTGCCCTTGGGCACCGACAGTTCGACCCCGTCGATGGTCAGCGAGACGGTGTTCTCCGGTGGCACCGCCGCTCCGCCCCCGGAGGCCGCTGGAGTGGTGACGGTCATGCGTTCACCTCCGTGTCGGCCCAGAGGGTCGACTTCCTGGGGTCGAAGGGGCAGCCCTTGCCCGTGATGTGCTGCTCGTACTCCTCGCGGAAGTACTTGAGCGAGGAGAAGATCGGGCTGGCGGCGCCGTCGCCGAGCGCGCAGAAGGACTTGCCGTTGATGTTGTCGGCGATGTCGTTCAGCTTGTCGAGGTCGGACATGACGCCCCGGCCGGCCTCGATGTCGCGGAGCAGCTGGACCAGCCAGTAGGTGCCTTCGCGGCACGGGGTGCACTTGCCGCAGGACTCGTGGGCGTAGAACTCGGTCCACCGGGTCACGGCCCGCACCACGCAGGTCGTCTCGTCGAAGCACTGGAGGGCCTTGGTGCCGAGCATCGAGCCGGCGGCGCCCACGCCCTCGTAGTCGAGCGGGACGTCGAGGTGCTCGTCGGTGAACATCGGGGTGGAGGAGCCGCCCGGGGTCCAGAACTTCAGCCGGTGCCCGGGGCGCATGCCGCCGCTCATGTCGAGGAGCTGGCGCAGGGTGATGCCGAGCGGGGCCTCGTACTGGCCGGGGCCGACGACGTGCCCGGAGAGCGAGTACAGCGTGAAGCCGGGGGACTTCTCGGTCCCCATCGACTTGAACCAGTCCTTGCCCCTGTTCAGGATCGCGGGAACCGAGGCGATCGACTCCACGTTGTTGACGACAGTGGGGCACGCGTAGAGCCCCTCGACGGCAGGGAAGGGGGGACGCAGCCGGGGCTGTCCGCGCCGGCCTTCGAGGGAGTCGAGCAGCGCCGTCTCCTCGCCGCAGATGTACGCGCCCGCTCCCGCGTGCACCGTGATGTCGAGGTTGCGCCCGGTGCCGTCGATGTCCTTGCCGAGGTATCCGGCCGCGTACGCCTCGCGTACGGCCTCGTGCAGGCGACGCAGTACGGGCACCGTCTCCCCGCGGAGGTAGATGAAGGCGTGCTCCGAGCGGATCGCGTAGCAGGCGATGATCATTCCCTCGATGAGGGAGTGCGGGTTGGCGAAGAGGAGGGGGATGTCCTTGCAGGTTCCCGGCTCCGACTCGTCCGCGTTCACGACGAGGTAGTGCGGCTTTCCGTCGCCCTGCGGGATGAACTGCCACTTCATTCCGGTGGGGAAGCCCGCGCCGCCGCGTCCGCGCAGGCCCGAGTCCTTCACGTAGGCGATGAGGTCGTCCGGGGTCATGGCGAGGGCCTTGCGCAGGCCCTCGTACCCCTCGTGGCGCCGGTAGGTCTCCAGCGTCCACGACCGTGGCTCGTCCCAGAAGGAGGACAGCACGGGGGCGAGGAGCTTCTCCGGGCTGGTCCCGCCGCCGGCCTCCGGATGGGAGGTGCCCCCATTGCCCCCGTTGCTCAGTTCGGAAGACACCGACATCACTCCCCTCCCTCGGTGGTGGCCTCGCCGCGCGGGTGGACGATCGGGGTGTGGGCGGACTCGCCGCGCGCGATGCGCAGCCCGATCAGGGAGGCGGGGCCGGCCCCGCCGGTCGCCTCGACCGCGCCCTCGCGCTCGTCCGGGAAACCGGCCAGGATCCGGGCGGTCTCCTTGTACGTGCACAGCGGCGCGCCCCGGGTCGGCGAGACCTCGCGCCCGGCCAGCAGGTCGTCGACCATGGCCTTGGCGGACTGGGGGGTCTGGTTGTCGAAGAACTCCCAGTTGACCATCACCACGGGGGCGAAGTCGCAGGCCGCGTTGCACTCGATGTGTTCGAGGGTGATCTTGCCGTCGGGGGTGGTCTCGTTGTTGCCGACCCCGAGGTGCTCCTTGAGCTCCTCGAAGATGGCGTCACCGCCCATCACCGCGCACAGGGTGTTGGTGCAGACGCCGACCTGGTAGTCGCCGGAGGGCTTGCGTCGGTACATCGTGTAGAAGGTCGCCACGGCCGTGACCTCGGCGGTGGTCAGGCCCAGTACCTCGGCGCAGAAGCGGATGCCGGTGCGCGAGACGTGGCCCTCGACGGACTGGGTCAGGTGCAGCAGCGGCAGCAGCGCGGAGCGGCTGTCGGGGTAGCGGGCGATGACTTCCCTGGCGTCGGCTTCGAGGCGCTCGCGTACCTCCGCCGGAAAGTCGGGGGCCGGCAGCTGGGGCATGCCCAGCGAGACCCCTTGGTTCGAAGGACTGGCGGTCATCGGTCGACGCCTCCCATCACGGGGTCGATGGAGGCGACGGCGACGATGACGTCGGCGACCTGGCCGCCCTCGCACATCGCGGCCATGGCCTGCAGGTTGGTGAAGGACGGGTCGCGGAAGTGGACCCGGTAGGGGCGGGTGCCGCCGTCGGAGACGACGTGGACGCCGAGCTCGCCCTTGGGCGACTCGACGGCCGCGTACGCCTGGCCGGCCGGCACCCGGAAGCCCTCGGTCACCAGCTTGAAGTGGTGGATGAGGGCCTCCATGGAGGTGCCCATGATGTTCCTGATGTGGTCGAGCGAGTTGCCGAGGCCGTCCGGGCCCATCGCGAGCTGCGCCGGCCAGGCGATCTTCTTGTCGGCGACCATCACCGGTCCCGGCTCCAGGCGCTCCAGGCACTGCTCGACGATCCGCAGGGACTGGCGCATCTCCTCCAGGCGGATCAGGAACCGTCCGTAGGAGTCGCAGCTCTCGGTGGTCGGCACGTCGAACTCGTAGGTCTCGTATCCGCAGTACGGGTCCGACTTGCGCAGGTCGTGCGGCAGGCCGGCGGAGCGCAGGATCGGGCCGGTGGCGCCGAGCGCCATGCAGCCGGTGAGGTCGAGGTAGCCGACGTCCTGCATGCGGGCCTTGAAGATGGGGTTGCCGGTGGCGAGCTTGTCGTACTCCGGCAGGTTCTTCTTCATGGTCTTCACGAACTCGCGCAGCTGGTCGACGGCGCCCGGGGGGAGGTCCTGGGCGAGGCCGCCGGGGCGGACGAACGCGTGGTTCATGCGCAGTCCGGTGATCAGCTCGAAGATGTCGAGGATCAGCTCGCGGTCGCGGAAGCCGTAGATCATGATCGTGGTCGCGCCCAGCTCCATGCCGCCGGTGGCGATGCACACCAGGTGGGAGGAGAGCCGGTTGAGCTCCATCAGCAGGACGCGGACGATCGTGGCGCGGTCGGGGATCTGGTCGGTGATGCCGAGCAGCTTCTCGACGCCCAGGCAGTACGCCGTCTCGTTGAAGAACGGCGTCAGGTAGTCCATGCGCGTCACGAAGGTGGTGCCCTGCGTCCAGTTCCGGAATTCGAGGTTCTTCTCGATGCCGGTGTGCAGGTAGCCGATGCCGCAGCGGGCCTCGGTGACCGTCTCGCCGTCGATCTCCAGGATCAGGCGCAGCACTCCGTGGGTGGACGGGTGCTGCGGCCCCATGTTGACGACGATCCGCTCGTCGTCGGCCCTGGCCGCGGACTGGACGATCTCGTCCCAGTCGCCGCCGGTGACGGTGTAGACGGTGCCCTCGGTCGTCTCGCGGGAGGACGCGTGGTTCGAGGTGTTGGACATCAGCTGTACGACCTCCGCTGGTCGGGAGCCGGGATCTGGGCGCCCTTGTACTCGACGGGGATGCCGCCGAGCGGGTAGTCCTTGCGCTGCGGGAAGCCCTGCCAGTCGTCCGGCATCATGATCCGGGTGAGGGCCGGGTGCCCGTCGAAGATCAGGCCGAAGAAGTCGTACGTCTCGCGCTCGTGCCAGTCGTTGGTCGGGTAGACGGCGACGAGCGAGGGGACGTGCGGGTCGCCGTCCGGGACGGACACCTCCAGCCGCAGGATCCGGCCGTGCGTGAGCGAGCGCAGGTGGTAGACGGCGTGCAGCTCGCGGCCCTTGTCCCCGGGGAAGTGCACGCCGGAGACCCCGGTGCAGAGCTCGAAGCGCAGGGCCGGGTCGTCGCGCAGGGTGCGCGCGACGCGGACCAGGTGCTCGCGGGGGATGTGGAAGGTGAGCTCGCCCCGGTCGACCACCGTCTTCTCGATGGCGTTCCCGGGGACCAGGTCCTGCTCCTCCAGGGCGCCTTCGAGCTCGTCGGCCACCTCGTCGAACCAGGAGCCGTACGGCCGGCTGGTCGCGCCGGGCATGGCCACGGTCCGTACGAGGCCGCCGTAGCCGCTGGTGTCCCCGCCGCCCGCGGCCCCGAACATGCCCTTGCGGACGCCGATGACCTCGGGGCCCTGGTCGCGCGGCGCAGGGACGTTGCTTCCGTTGCCGCCGTTGCCGCCGTTGTCCGGCTCTTGGGTCTCGCTCACCGGAGCAGCCCCTTCATCTCGATGGTGGGGAGGGCCTTGAGGGCCGCCTCCTCCGCCTCACGGGCCGCTTCTTCCCGGTTCACGCCGAGCTTTCCGCCCTGGATCTTCTGGTGGAGCTTGAGGATCGCGTCCATCAGCATCTCGGGGCGCGGCGGGCAGCCGGGCAGATAGATGTCCACCGGGACGATGTGGTCGACGCCCTGGACGATCGCGTAGTTATTGAACATTCCGCCCGAAGATGCACAAACCCCCATGGAGATGACCCATTTGGGAGCGGGCATCTGGTCGTACACCTGCCGCAGCACCGGCGCCATCTTCTGGCTGACCCGCCCGGCCACGATCATCAGATCGGCCTGGCGCGGGGATCCGCGGAAGACCTCCATGCCGAAGCGGGCCAGGTCGTACCGGCCCGCTCCGGTGGTCATCATCTCGATGGCGCAGCAGGCCAGACCGAAGGTGGCCGGGAAGACGGACGACTTGCGCACCCATCCCGCGGCCTGTTCGACGGTGGTCAGCAGAAAGCCGCTCGGCAGCTTCTCTTCCAGTCCCATGGAAAATTCAGCCCCTCAGTCCCATTCCAGGCCGCCGCGGCGCCACACGTAGGCGTAGGCGACGAAGACGGTGAGCACGAAGAGCAGCATCTCGACGAGCCCGAAGATCCCCAGGGAGTCGAAGGTGACGGCCCAGGGGTAGAGGAAGACAACTTCGATGTCGAAGACGATGAAGAGCATCGCCGTCAGGTAGTACTTGATGGGGAAGCGGCCGCCGCCGGCCGGCATCGGCGTGGGCTCGATGCCGCACTCGTAGGCTTCGAGCTTCGCCCGGTTGTACCGTTTTGGACCGATCAGCGTGGCCATGACCACGGAGAAGATCGCAAACCCTGCGCCGAGGGCGCCGAGCACGAGGATGGGCGCGTACGCATTCACGCTCCTCGCTCCTTCCAGTCGTCCTTGACCGTTGGACCGCCGCCGGCCGGAGGTTCCTCCCAGCGGTGACTGGGAGCGTGCGCCGCCTCGCCAAGGTCGCGCTTCCGATCGAGCGCTTGCATGTGAGGCAGTTCACAAGCCGGACTGGTGCGCATCTTATGCCTGCTCCTCTGTGATCTGCGACACGGGTTGCAACACCGAGTTTGTGATCTCCACCACCTGACGAACGATCATGAAGCCCAATGAGTGCTGATCTTCATACGCGAAGCATGCACATGATCACTAAAGGTGACATCCGGGCCCGTTACCGCAGGTAGAAGGCGGCTCGCCCTATCAAACGATGCTCGCTGCAGGCAAATTGGCAGGAGGGGGTCGGAGGTGATAAGGGGATCGGCGTCCCCCGGGCGGGGGAGCCGATGTGTACGGAGGTGGACGCGGGGCAGACGCGGGGGTGGACGGGGACCGGAGGAGGGTGCCGGCGAGGGGTGTGGGACCACTCGGCGGCACACCGACGTCCGCGGCGCCGCCGACGCGGGGGGACCGCGCGAGTGCGTGCATCCGTTCACGAACCTCTCGGCACGTTCACAGGAAGGTCACGGGAGGGGCACAGCGTCCGCATGGCGTGATGCAGCTGTGACCTGCGCCACTCTGAATCGAGCCTTCCGAAAGAGGGCTTGGCCATCTGTGCGGAGTGATGGTAGGTCAAGGATCAATTGGGACTTAATTCCGAAACCCCATGATCACAGCCTTGTGACACCCTGTCCGATTCGCCCGTTACGGCGTCAATAAGAAGTCGGACGCGTCCGGTTCGGGGCCTTCTCGCGCAACTGTGGCGCAACCCACGTTTCTTGAAGGGAACCCGGGCGCCCTGATAGCGGTTGTCCTCATGTCCCACACCGCTCACATACCCAGCCACCGGAAGCCCCGCCGCAGCGCCTCGAAGCTCGCGGTCCGCGCCGGAGTTGCCGGTGGCGTCCTCAGCACCCTGGCCATGGCCGGCACCGCGAGCGCGTCCCCGTCCGCCGAGCCCGTGGCCGAGACGACGCTCGAAATGCCGGTCCTCAGCCTGGACCTGGCCGGCGACGTCTCCTCCGCCGTCACCGTGGCCGCCGAGAACACCCGCCTCGCGGCCGTCGAAGGCGAACTGACCGCCCAGGAGGAGAGCGCCCGTACCGGCGCCGCCGCCGAGGCGAAGCAGGCCAAGGAAGAGGCCCAGAAGAAGGCCGACGCCGAGAAGGCCGAGAAGACGGCGAAGGAAGAGGCCGTCCGCAAGGCCGAGGCCGAGCGCTCCAGCCGCAGCTCCGACCGCACCTCGCTGAAGAGCACCTCCGCCCCGCAGGGCGGCAGCACCGTCTCCGCCCCGGCCTCCGGCTCCGCCGCGGCCATCGTCAACTTCGCCCGCGCCCAGATCGGCAAGGCGTACGTGCTCGGCGGAACGGGCTCGACCTCCTTCGACTGCTCCGGTCTCGTCCAGGCCGCCTACCGCCAGGCCGGCATCAGCCTGCCGCGCATGTCCCAGGCCCAGTCCTCGGCCGGCACCTCGGTGTCGCTGAACGCCCTGCAGCCGGGCGACATCCTGTACTGGGGCTCCAAGGGCAGCGCGTACCACGTCGCCATCTACGTCGGCGGCGGCAAGTTCGTCGGCGCGCAGAACCCCAAGACGGGCATCGTCGAGCGCAACCTCAGCTACGACATGCCGACGGGCGCCGTCCGCGTCCTCTGAGCACCGCTCGCTCCCGGACACCAGGCACGGCCGAGGGCCGGTACTCCCCCGCTCGGGGGCGGAGTACCGGCCCTGCGGCCGTTCTTCGTGCTTCCCGGGCCGTCAGGACGCGCTCCAGGGCCCTTCTCAGGCCAGCGAGGCCGCCAGCCTGAAGCGGGCCTCCCGCTGCTCCTTGTAGAGCGCGAGCGTCTCGGCGTGCTCCTCGACG
Source organism: Streptomyces venezuelae (assembly GCF_008642275.1). Lineage (NCBI taxonomy): Bacteria > Bacillati > Actinomycetota > Actinomycetes > Kitasatosporales > Streptomycetaceae > Streptomyces > Streptomyces venezuelae. The sequence continues at coordinate 4,354,336 of NZ_CP029189.1, read as the reverse complement.
AGCCGCTCCTGGTACGCCTTCTCGACCGCGCCCCAGATGCCGACGAGGTTCACCTCGCGCTTGCACGCGACATCGGCCTTGGCCGCCGTCACGGCCTTCGGACCGCCCTTGTCGTCCTGCAGACCGAGCTTCTCCACGACGTCGTACGGCGATTCGATCCCGGCGTATCCCGACTTGTCCATGCATGACGACCACTTGTCGAGGGCGTCGACGACCCGGGAGTCCTGCCGGGAGCGGTCGTGCGCCTCCGAGGCCAGCCCGAACGTGAAGAGCAGGTCCACGCTGTCCTTGGTCGGGGCGTACAGCTTGCGGTACCCCTCGCGCCCGCATCCGCCGGCCGGCACCTTCTGCCCGGCCGCCGTCAGGCCGCTGTCCACCAGCGCGGCCTCCTCCTCGGTGTTCGCGTCGGGCGCCCTGCCGCTCTGCTCCCCGGGCCGCTCGCCGTTCATCACCACGTAGGCGCTGTCGCTCAGGGGCGGCGCGGCGGGCTTCGCGCGGCTCCCCTCCCCAGCGGACCTGTCGTACCCGTGGGCCGCCGCGTACGCCGGATCGGCCAGGCCAAAGAGGTACGCGTGCCGGTCCTCGGGTCCGGTGCCGGGGGCCTCGGCCGATCTGACGCCCTCGTAGGTGAACCCGTAGCGGGCCATGCACCGGGAGACCAGCGCCTGCTGGACCTGGCCCATCCGGATCCGTTCGGCCTCGGTGTCCGTGTACGCGTCCATCGGGAGGGACAGCGCGGCCGTCGCCGGGTTCACCTCGACGGGACCGAGCTCCGGTTCACCGCCTCCGGAGCCGCCGGTCCCGGCGCAGCCGGCCAGGAGGGCGGCCGCCAGCAGGACGGCGGCCGGGGCGGCGGCCGGGGCCGCGGTCCGCAGGCGCCGGGAGGTGTTCATCGTGTGGAACTCCTTCTGCCGGATCCGGATCCGTACTACGGGTGGAGGGTGTACTTCGCCGAACTGATCTTGTTCTTGAAGTTCGACGAGGCGTTGCCCGCGTAGTTGGACGGGATCTCCCCGACGTTTCCGCCCAGGTCCTTGTCGGTGCCGACCTTCCAGGCGTAGACGTCCCGGTTCCGGTAGGACTCGGTGGTGTCGTTGATCCAGTTCCCGCTGGCCGAACAGGAGCCCTGGTACTTGTCGTCGCTGAAGTTCAGGTCATTCGTCACCAGGTCGAAGACACAACCCGACTGGTTCTGCCAGTAGAAAAGCCCGAACTCCTGGTTCTCCAGATTTCCGTCACGCCCCCAGGCGGCCGCCGGACCCGCGGTTCCCAGCAGAATGGCGCCGACCGAAACGGCGGCCACACAGCCGGCCGTCAGCTTGCGCATTGCGTCGTCCATCGCACGTGCCTCTCTCTCCAGGTGAAAATCGGGGTGTTCGGGACGGACCGGATCACGGATTTCCGTCCGGCCGGGATTCAACATCGAACCCCGCGCCGGTTCAAGCTCTTTCTCAGCTGATGGACAGTCATTTCTGTTGTCTGATAGGTAACTTGTCGCAACCGGTCATGGGTACCTACTATCTGGCGCGCGCCCCTCCCCCCGCCCTCCGGGCGGATGCACATAATCCACTTCTAGCGCCGTAAGGGAAGCCCTTCGTGCACGCAAGATATTTGACGCCTCTACTTCTTCTGTGCATTTCTCTGACGGGATGCACCGGCGGCGGCAAAGAACCTGTGGCAAGCGACAGTCCGCCGCCCACCGCGGAGGAAATCGCGTACTACGACTGCCTGAAGAAGCAGGGCGTGGCGATCGTTTACACGGAATACGGCGCTCCGCGTGAGGACAAGTCGAAGCCCTGGAACGACGAGGCGCACCGGACCTGCGCAGCGATGCTGCCGCCCCCGCCGGCGCCGCAGCCGGCCGATCCCGCCCGGCTCGCGGCCGCGCAGAAGGAGTCCGCCTGCCTGCGGGCCGAGGGCATCTCCTGGTACCCGGACCCGGACCCGGTCACCGCCCAGATCGACGACCGCAAGGGCACTCCCGAGCAGTGGAGCTCGCTCAAGCGCGACCACCTCGGCGCGTTGAAGAAGTGCCGGCCGGAGGGATGAGCGGACCCGAGCAGGTCGTGGAGCACACCGAGGCCCCGGCGGCCGCCTCCGAGGACGACCGCGGCGGACTCGCACGCGGGCGGCGCGTGGTACTCGCGGTCGTCGGCGGGGCCGCGCTGATGGCGGTCGGCGGACTGCTGGCGACCACGCTGGTGAAGTCCCCGGCCCAGGTGGCCGCGGAGACCGGCCCGCCCGCCCAGGGCGCCCTGACCGCCGACGTCGAGCGGCGGGTGCTCGCGCAGACCGTGGTCATGCGCGGGACGGTGGTCGCCGACCAGAGCGTCGCCGTGTCCCCGCAGGGGGTGCGCTCCGGCGAGGGCACGGGTGCGGCCCTGGTGACCAAGCTGCCGCTGAAGGCCGGGGACCCGGTCACGGCGGGGCAGCTGATCGCCGAGGTGTCCGGGCGGCCGGTGTTCGCCCTGCACGGCGCGCAGCCGATGTACCGCGATCTCAAGCCCGGGGCCACCGGCGACGACGTCGCGCAGCTGCAGCAGGCGCTGCGCGAGCTCGGGCACGGCACCGGCGGTGACGCGAAGGGCGTCTTCGGGGCCGGTACGAAGGCCGCGCTCGCCGCCCGCTACCGGGCCATCGGGTACGAGCCGCTGCCGGCCGTCGCCGACGGTGGTGCGGCCCTCAGGGCGGCGCGGGAGGCCGTCCGGTCCGCGACGTGGGCCGTGGAGGACGCGAGCGGCCCCGCCGGGCCGGTGGGCGCGCCCGCGGAGGGCGGATCCGGCAAGGGCGGGGCCACCCCTGGCCCCGGCGCGACGGCGAGCCCCGGTCCGGGGCCGGGCTCCGGGACCGGGTCGGGATCCGGGACCGGGTCGGGCTCCGGCTCCGGTTCTGGCTCGGCCTCCGGGTCGGGCTACAAGCCGGGCTCCGGTTTTGGCTCGGGCTCCGGATCCGGCCGGGAGCTCGCGCGGGCCCGGCAGGCCCTCGGCGAGGCCCGGGCCGCGCTCGCGGCCGCCGAGGCCGCCGACGGGCCGATGCTGCCCGCCGCCGAGACCGTGTTCCTGGGTTCCTTCCCGGCCCGCGTCAGCTCCGTCGGCGCCCGGGCGGGCTCCCCCGTGTCCGGGCCGCTGCTCACGCTCTCCGGCGGGGAACTCGTCGTCGAGGCCTACCTCAAGGACGACAAGAGGCAGCTGCTGCGCGCCGGGATGACCGTGCTGATCTCCTCCGAGCTCTCCGGCACCGACGTACGCGGCGAGGTGGCGGTCGTCGACACCGAGCGGTCCGCCGCCGCCCCGCCCGCCGGACCCGGGCCGCAGCAGGACCCCGGCCAGAACCCCAAGGGCGGCGGGAGCGGCGGCCCGCCCGCCGGCGCCGACCTCGGCTACCGGATGGTGGTCCGCGCCGGACAGCCGCTGCCCGCCGACTTCGCCGGGCAGGACGTCCGGCTGACCATAGAGTCGGCCGCCACCGACGGCGAGGCGCTCGTCGTCCCGGTCACCGCGGTCTCGGCGGGCGCGGACGGGCGTACGGTCGTCACCGCCGTGTCCGCCGAGGGCACCCAGCGGCGGATCGAGGTGCGGACGGGCACCAGCGGGGACGGCTTCGTGGCCGTCACCCCGGCCCAGGCGGGCGCCCTCGCCGCCGGGACCAAAGTGGTGATCGGGATCGCGCCCCACCGGACGCCGGGGAAGACCCGGTGAGGCTCCTGTCCCGGCGGCCGTCCCGCCGCAAGGGCGAACGCGAGGACGCCGGCAAGGACGCCGAGAAGGGCGCCGGCGCCACAAGCCCCGTGATCGAACTCCGCGGCGTCGGCCTCACCTACCCCGGGCCGCCGCCCGTCCAGGCCCTGCACCCCTGCGACCTGACCGTCCGGCGCGGCGAGTTCATCACCGTCGTCGGCCCCTCCGGCTCCGGGAAGTCCACCTTCCTCAACGTCACCGGACTGCTCGACTCCCCCACCAGCGGCCGGTACCTGCTCGACGGGATCGACACCGCCGCGCTCCCCGACCGGGAGCGCACCGCCCTGCGCGGCCGCCGGATCGGCTTCGTCTTCCAGTCCTTCCACCTCCTCCCCCACCGGTCCGCCCTGGAGAACGTCACCCTCGCCATGCTCTACACCGGAATCCCGCGCACCCAGCGCCTCGTACGGGCCCGCGAGGCCCTCGCCCGGGTCGGACTCGGCCACCGGGCCGGCGCCGTGCCCGGCCGGCTGTCGGGCGGCGAGCGCCAGCGGGTGGCCATCGCCCGCGCCCTGGTCGGGCGCCCCTCGCTCCTGCTGTGCGACGAGCCGACCGGCAATCTCGACTCCGTGAACGCCGCGTCCGTCCTCGGGCTCCTGGACGAACTGCACGCGGCCGGAATGACCGTCCTCGTCATCACGCACGACCCCGAGGTGGCCCGCCGCGGCACCCGGACCGTCACCATCCGCGACGGGCGGCTGGATCCTTGAACGCCGTCGCCCCCACCCGGCTGTCCGTACGCGACGCGCTGGGCGAAGCCGTCGCCGGGATGCTGCGCCGCCCCGGCCGGGCCGTGCTCACCGCCCTCGGCACCGTCCTCGGCGTGGGCAGCTTCGTGGCCGTGCTCGGCCTCACCGCCACCATCTCCTCGCAGATCGACGCCAGGTTCGACGTCCTGACCGCGACCGAGGTCGCCGTCGAGGACGTCGCCGCCCAGCGGAACGAGTTCGCCGGGACCGGCTTCCCCGCCGACGCCGAGCGGCGGCTGCGCGCCGTCGCCGGGATCGAGCACGCCGGGGTGCTGTGGACGGTGCGGCTCGACCCGCGGACCACCGTCGGCTCCCTGCCGTCCGGCGCCGGCGAACCGACCACCGGCACGGCCGTCGTCGCCGCCTCCCCCGGCGCCGTCGCCGCCCTCGTGCCCACCCTCCAGCAGGGCCGGCTCTACGACGACTTCGCCGAGCGCGGCCACGAACGGGTCGTCGTCATCGGCAGCGGGCTCGCCGCCCGCCTCGGCATCACCACCCTGGCCACCCGGCCCGCCCTCTACATCGGCCAGGAGCCCTTCACCGTCGCGGGCATCGTCTCGGACCTGCGACGCCGGCCCGAACACCTGATGTCGGTCCTCGTCCCGCGCAGCACCGCCGAGCAGCTCTGGGGGCCGCCCGCGCCCGGCAGTGCGTCCATGCTGATCTCCACCGAGCTCGGCGCCGCCCGCCAGGTCGCCGGCCTCGCCCCGCTCGCGCTGCGCCCCGACCACCCCGAGTACCTCAAGGCCGTCCCGCCGCCGGACCCGCGGACGCTGCGCTCCGGTGTCACCGCCGACCTGAGCGCCCTCTTCCTGCTGCTCGCCGGGATCTGCCTGGTCATCGGCGCGGTCGGGATCGCCAACACCACCCTGGTCGCCGTACTGGAGCGGACCGGCGAGATCGGACTGCGCCGGGCGCTCGGCGCCCGGAGCCGGCACGTCTGGGCCCAGTTCCTCACCGAATCGGCGGCCCTGGGGGCCCTGGGCGGCCTGGTCGGGACCTCGCTGGGCGAGCTGACCGTGGTCGCCGTCGCCGTCGCCCGGGACTGGACCCCGGTGATCCATCCGGCCACCGTCGCCGCGGCCCCGGTCGCCGGCCTGGTCACGGGGCTGCTGGCCGGGCTCTATCCCGCCTGGCGGGCGGCCCGTGTGGAACCGGCCGAAGCCCTGCGAAGATAGCGTCAGCGCGCCCGACCGCAGGGGCCGCCCCGACCCGCCCCGGAGGTGGTGGTCCCGTGAACCCGAAGCCGTACGCATCCCACGGCACCGGTGACCCCACCGCGGTGCCGGCCGCGCTCGGGCTCGGCCTGCTCGCGGTCGGCGGCTGGCTGCTGACCACCGCCCGGCCCTGGCAGAAGCCCGGCCACCCGCTCACGCTGGGCCTCGGCTGGACCGCCTCCGGGGCGCTTCTGCTGTGCGGGCTGGTCCTGCTGGCCAGGTGCGTGCGTACCGTCCACGGCGGCCCGGAGCCGGACGCGGACGTGCCCGCGCCCACCGAAGCGGGCACGGGCACGGGCACGGACGGCTGACCTGTCGGCTCAGGCCTTCGGGGCCACCTTCGAGAGGCCGTTGATGATGCGGTCCATCGCGTCACCGCCCGTCGGGTCGGTCAGGTTGGCGAGCATCTTCAGGGTGAACCGCATCAGCACCGGGTGGGTCAGACCGCGCTGGGCGGCGATCTTCATGACCTTCGGGTTTCCGATCAGCTTCACGAAGGCGCGGCCCAGGGTGTAGTAGCCGCCGTAGGTCTCCTTGAGCACCTTCGGGTAGCTGTGCAGCGCCAGTTCACGCTGGGCCGGGGTGGCCCGGGCATGGGCCTGCACGATGACGTCGGCCGCGATCTGGCCCGACTCCATGGCGTACGCGATGCCCTCGCCGTTGAACGGGTTGACGAGTCCGCCCGCGTCGCCGACCAGCAGCAGGCCCTTGGTGTAGTGCGGCTGCCGGTTGAAGGCCATCGGCAGGGCCGCGCCGCGGATCGGCTGCGTCATGTTCTCGGGGGTGTAGCCCCAGTCCTCCGGCATGGAGGCGCACCAGGCCTTGAGGACCTCGCGCCAGTCCAGCTCCTTGAACGCGGAGGAGGAGTTGAGGATGCCGAGGCCGACGTTGGAGGTGCCGTCGCCCATGCCGAAGATCCAGCCGTAGCCGGGCAGCAGCCGGTCCTGCGCGCCGCGCCGGTCCCACAGCTCCAGCCAGGACTCCAGGTAGTCGTCGTCGTGCCGCGGCGAGGTGAAGTACGTCCGCACGGCCACGCCCATCGGACGGTCCTCACGCCGGTGCAGGCCCATCGCCAGGGACAGCCGGGAGGAGTTGCCGTCGGCCGCGACGACCAGCGGGGCGTGGAAGGTGACCGGGGTCTTCTCCTCGCCCAGCTTCGCGTGGACGCCCGTGATGTGGCCGGTGCGCGCGTCGCGCACCGGCTCGCCGACGGTGCAGCGCTCGTACAGCCGGGCACCGGCCTTCTGTGCCTGGCGGGCCAGGGTCTCGTCGAAGTCGTCGCGCTTGCGGACGAGTCCGTAGTCCGGATAGGAGGCGAGTTCCGGCCAGTCCAGCTGGAGCCGCTGCCCGCCGCCGATGATCCGCAGACCCTTGTTCCGCAGCCAGCCGGCCTCTTCGGAGATGTCGATGCCCATCGCCACCAGCTGCTTGGTGGCGCGCGGGGTCAGTCCGTCGCCGCAGACCTTCTCGCGCGGGAACGCCGTCTTCTCCAGGAGCAGGACGTCCAATCCGGCCTTGGCGAGGTAGTAGGCGGTGGTCGAGCCGGCGGGCCCGGCCCCGACGACGATCACGTCCGCGGAGTGTTCGGAGAGGAGCTCGGTCACTGCGGGGTCTCCCGAAGGCTCGATATAGGGTGCCAGGCGGCACCGGACATGTGCAGTCTATGCAGCGAGAGAGATCACGATCCGAAGGGTGCCTCCGATGACCGCCTCGCCGCCCCGGCCGCTTCCCGCCGTACAGCTCCGCGTGCCCACCGACGAGGACGCGCACGCCTGGCACGCAGCCTTCGCCGACCCCGACGTCATGGAGTTCCTCGGGGGTCCCGCGGAACTGTCCGCGTACGAGGAGCTGTCCGCGCGCCAGCGCATGCACGACGCCCAGGTGGGCTACTGCCTGTGGACGCTGCTGGACGCGCGGGGCGCGGTGATCGGCTTCACCGGCGCCCAGCCGTGGCCCCGGGAGAAGGGGTGGGGACCGGTCGGCGAGATCGAGATCGGCTGGCGGCTGGGCCGCTCCGCGTGGGGCCAGGGCTACGCGTACGCCGCCGCGCTGGCCACGGTGGAACGGGTCCGCGCGGCGGGCGTCCCGCACGTGGTGGCGATGATCGACGCCCGGAACGCGCGTTCGGTGGCGGTGGCGGAGCGTCTGGGCATGACCCTGGCCGAGGAGTTCACCACCCCGGGCGGCAATCCGGCCCGCCGCTACGTCCTGGCACTCTAGTCCTGTGATCACCGACGACTCTTCCGAACGCGCACCGTCCGACGGCCCCTCGACCACCGTCGGACGGCTGGTCACGGGGCTGTCCCTGTGGTGGACGGCCGTTCCCGTGGTTTTCGCGGCGCAGGCGTTCGTCGGGGCCTCGGGCGTCCGTGGCCCGCTGGGCGACGGCCTCGTTCTCGTGATGCTGTGGGTGTGCATCGGCGGGATCGTGCTCGCGCCGGCCCTCGGCTACGCGACGGCCCGGGCCACCGGGCACGCGCGGGCACGCAAGCGGTTCGCCACCATGGGCGCCGTGTCCCTGGGCTTCTGCCTGCTCGTCGTCCTTTTCTGGCAGTTCGCCATGGAATGCGCCCCTGGAGACCCGTCCTGCTCCTGACATGCCGGCGCCGCCACGGCACGCGCTAGAACACGGAGAGCCCGGTGAGCGTGGTGAACCGGTCCAGGGCGGCCACGCCCGCCACCGAGTTGCCCCGGGCGTCCAGGCCCGGGCTCCACACCGCGAGGGTGCACTGGCCCGGGACGACGGCGACGATGCCGCCGCCCACCCCGCTCTTGCCGGGCAGTCCGACGCGGTAGGCGAACTCTCCCGCCGCGTCGTACGTCCCGCAGGTCAGCATCACCGCGTTGATCTGCTTGGCCTCGCTGCGCGTCAGCAGCCGCGTGCCGTCCGCGCGGAGCCCGTGCCGGGCCAGGAAGCGCCCGGCGCGGGCCAGGTCGGCGCAGCTCATCTCGATGGAGCACTGCCAGAAGTAGTGCTCCAGCAGCGCCGGCACCGGGTTGTCGATGTTCCCGTACGAGGCCATGAAGTGGGCGACGGCCGCGTTGCGGTCGCCGTGCTCCTGCTCGGAGGCCGCGACCTCGGCGTCGAAGCCGATGTCCGGGTTCTGGCTCTCCTGCCGCAGGAACTCCAGCAGTTCGCTGCTCGCGTCGCCCGTCAGGGTCTGCAGCCGGTCGGTGACGACGAGGGCGCCCGCGTTGATGAACGGGTTGCGTGGAATGCCGTTTTCGTACTCCAGCTGCACGAGCGAGTTGAACGGGTTGCCGGAGGGCTCCCGGCCGACCCGCTCCCACAGGCTGTCGCCGCCCTCCGCCAGCGCCAGGGCGAGTGCGAAGACCTTGGTGATGGACTGGGCGGAGAAGGGGACCCGCCAGTCCCCCACCCCGAAGACGTTGCCGTCGAGGTCGGCGATGGCCATCCCGAACTGCCGCCGGTCCACGGAGGCCAGCGCCGGGATGTACTCGGCCGGAGTGCCGCTGCCGATCAGCGGGGCGATGTCCGCGGCGATCCGCTCCAGCAGGGGCCCGTAGTCCGTGGGCTCGACGTCAGGCACCGCGGTCAGTCCTTGATGCCTCGGTGCAGCGCGACGATGCCGCCGCTGAGATTGCGCCAGGCGACCTTGGACCAGCCGGCCTTCTGCAGCAGGGCGGCCAGCGCCGGCTGGTCGGGCCATTCGCGGATGGACTCGGCGAGGTACACGTACGGGTCGGGGTCGGACACCACCGTGCGGGCCACCGGCGGCAGCGCCCGCATCAGGTACTCCATGTAGACCGTGCGCAGCGGCGCCCAGGTGGGCTGCGAGAACTCGCAGATGACGACCTGCCCGCCGGGCTTGGTCACCCGGTACAGCTCGCGCAGGGCGGCGTCGGTGTCCTGGACGTTGCGCAGCCCGAAGGAGATCGTGACGGTGTCGAAGGCGTCGTCCTTGAACGGCAGCTTCGTCGCGTCACCGGCGGTCAGCGGCAGCCAGGAGTGCCTCTTCTTGCCCTCCGCGAGCATGCCCAGGGAGAAGTCGCAGGGGACGACGTACGCCCCGGTGGCGGCGAAGGGCAGCGAGGAGGTGGCGGTTCCGGCGGCCAGGTCGAGGACCACGTGCCCGGGGCGCGCGCCGACCGCCTTGGCGACCTCCTTGCGCCACAGCCGGGCCTGGCCCAGCGAGATGACGTCGTTGGTGAGGTCGTATTTGGCCGCGATGCCGTCGAACATGGAGGCGACTTCGTGCGGCTGCTTGTCCAGGGAAGCCCTTGTCACTGGCGTTCGCCCCTCGGTGTGCGATGCGGATCGGCGGGTACGCACCCATCCTCTCAGGCCCCGCCTCCCGTGAGCGGCCGGGGCTCCGACACCCCCGGCCGCCTTACCCACCGGACAGGTGTCGGAAACTGTTCCGAAGGACAGTTACGCCACGACCCGGCGGACACGTTGACTGACACGGTGCGGCCCGGTGAGGGTCACCCACCGGATCGGTGACCGAAACGTGGCCGGTCCGGCAGTGGCCGCCGCGAACAGGAAGCTTCACGATGCCGGCAGGCCATTCCAGCGGTCGCTCCCGCCGCAGCAGCCCGCGTGCCCAGCGCCGGGCCGAGCGGCGCAAGCGGCTGCGGCGCACGATCCTCCTCGGCTCGGCGGGCCTCGCCGTGGTCACGGCGACCGCGTACACGCTGCTGCCCCAGGACGACGACGCGAAGGCCGCAGCGGCCCGTACCGCCGCCGAGCCGGACCCGACGGCCGGGGAGTCCGGCGACGGTTCCGCGAACCCCGTGCCCCAGGGCGGCCAGCAGTCCGCCTCCCCGCAGCCTTCCAGCTCACCCGCGGCCTCTCCGCCGGCTTCGCCCACTCCGTCGCCCGACACCGCGACACCCACCCGGCCGGGCACCTTCAAGGCCTCCACCACCGCCGGCAAGGCGCAGGGCAAGGGGGCCGCGCGCCGCTGGCGGGTCGAGGTCGAGGAGGGCAGCGGGGTCGACCCGGAGTCGGCCGCCCGCGCGGTCGAGGCGATCCTCGGCGATCCGCGCGGCTGGACCAAGGACCCGAAGTACGGCTTCCAGCTCGTCGCGGCCGGCCAGCCGGTGGACTTCACCATCAAGATCGCGACGCCCAAGACCACCGACCTCCTGTGCGACGTCGTCACGCCCGAGCTGATCGGCGAGACCAACTGCAGCACGGGGCACACCGTCGTGGTCAACCTCAAGCGCTGGCAGGAGGGTTCACCGCAGTTCAGCGGCTCGCCCGAGGAGTACCGGGCGCTGATCATCAACCACGAGGTCGGGCACGAGCTCGGCCGCGGGCACGAGTCCTGCCCTGGTCCCGGCAAGCCCGCTCCGGCGATGATGCAGCAGATCAAGGGGCTCCTCGGCTGCAAGTCCAACGCCTGGCCGTACGACTCGGAGGGAACCTACCTGTCAGGTCCGTCCGTCCTATAGGGGGAGAGGCGGCCCCAGGACGGGCCGCCGGGGGGCAGGAGAAACCGTTGCGCGTCGTCAGCTTCAGCGTCCCGGCGTGGTTCCCCTCCTACGAGGAGCCGGACGGGGAGGCGCAGGCGCCGTGCGAGGACCTGCCGGGCGACTGCGTGCCGACCGGTGAGCGGCCCGCCGACGCCCAGCTGACCGAGCAGGAGTCGGCGGTGTTCCTGTGCCTGGCCACCGGTGCCTCCAACCGGGAACTCGCCGTCGAGCTCCAACTCTCCGTCAGCACGGTCAAGTTCCACGTGGTCAACATACGGGCGAAACTGGGCGGCATCAGCCGCCTGCAGGCCTGCCTGCTGGCGGCCCTGGCCCGGGAGGACACCCGGCGTGCCGAAGAGGCCGCCCGCGGCGGGGAGAGCGGGCTCAGCGACGGCGGTGGAGCAGTCGCCCGCCGATGACCGTGGCCACGCACGTGGTCGCGCCCCGCTCCAGCAACTCGGCCTCGTCCGCCACCGCGAAGACCGCGAACCGTGCCGGAACCCCCGCCTCCAGGATGCCGTGGAAGGCCTCCGCCGCAGCGCCGCGCCCGGCGAACGGGTCCAGGGCGGGCAGCCCCTCGTGGCCGGCGGGCGGCAGGATCGTGAGCCCGGACCGGGACACCGCCGTGCGGACCGCCGGGATCGTGAAACGGCCGCAGACCGCCACCACCCCGCGGGCCAGCAACCGCTGCGTGCCGCGCCGGGCGCTGTGGCCCCACCGCGGCTCGGTCATCTTCAGCGCCTCCAGCGCGGCCGCCCCCCGGATCGGGTCGGCGCCGAGCTCGGCCACCTCGTACGGGTCGTCCGGGTAGTACGTGCGCTCCAGCAGCTCGTCCGCCCCGCGCACCACCAGCCCGGGGGTGATCACCCCGGGCCAGCGGCGGGTCCGGGCGTGCGGGTGGCCCGCGGCGACGTCCTCGTACGGGCCGACGCGGGCTATCCGGTCGCCGTCGACGAGGACCGCACCGCCGGGCAGCGGCGCGGATCCCGGCCCGGGGACCAGGAGTTCGGCGGTGTGCAGCGTCAGCATCGGTCGGCGGGCGCGTCAGTTCGTGGAGATGAGCTTCAGCTCGGGGTGCGCCGTACCGCCTTCGATGGCGGTGGACGAGATGTGCGAGACCACGCGCTCGTCGACCGGGTCGTTCGCCGGGTCGTCGTGCACGAGCAGGTGCTCGTAGGTCGTCGCGCGCTGCGCCGGGGTGCGGCCGGCCTTGCGGATCAGGTCGATGATCTCCTGGCGGTTGGAGCGGTGCTTGGCACCGGCCGAGGAGACGACGTTCTCCTCCAGCATGATCGACCCGAGGTCGTCGGCGCCGTAGTGCAGCGAGAGCTGGCCCGCCTCCTTGCCCACGGTCAGCCAGGAGCCCTGGATGTGGGCGATGTTGTCGAGGAACAGCCGCGCGATCGCGATCATGCGCAGGTACTCGAAGATCGTTGCCTGGGTGCGGCCCTTGAGGCGGTTGTTCTCGGGCTGGTAGGTGTACGGGATGAAGGCGCGGAAGCCGCCCGTACGGTCCTGCGTGTCCCGGATCATCGCGATGTGCTCGATGCGCTCGGCGTTGGTCTCGCCGGTGCCCATCAGCATGGTGGAGGTGGACTCCACGCCCAGCTTGTGGGCGATCTCCATGATCTCCAGCCAGCGCTCGCCGGACTCCTTGAGCGGCGCGATCGCCGTGCGCGGCCGCTCCGGCAGCAGCTCGGCGCCGGCGCCCGCGAAGGAGTCCAGGCCGGCCGCGTGGATGCGCTGGATGGCCTCTTCCGCCGAGACGCCCGAGATGCGGGCCATGTGCTCGACCTCGGACGCGCCGAGGGAGTGGATGACCAGCTGCGGGAAGTCCTTCTTGATGGCGGAGAAGTGGTGCTCGTAGTACTCGACGCCGTAGTCCGGGTGGTGCCCGCCCTGGAACATGATCTGGGTGCCGCCGAGCTCGACGGTCTCCGCGCAGCGGCGCAGGATGTCGTCGAGGTCGCGGGACCAGCCCTTCTTCGCGTCCTTGGGGGCCGCGTAGAAGGCGCAGAACTTGCACGCCGTGACGCACACGTTGGTGTAGTTGATGTTCCGCTCGATGATGTACGTCGCGATGTGCTCCGTACCGGCGTAGCGGCGGCGGCGCACGGCGTCGGCCGCCTGGCCCAGCGCGTGCAGCGGCGCGTGGCGGTAGAGGTCGAGCGCCTCTTCCCTGGTGATCCGGCCCCCCGCGGCGGCGCGGTCGAGGACAGACTGGAGAACGGCCTGGTCGGTCACCGGTGAGTCACCTTTCGGCGGTGTGTCTGTGTCAAGGTCCGGACCGATCCAGCCTACGCCAGGGGCCGGCGGCGGATTTCAGGGGCTTCGGGTCAGGTCGCCCTCGGGGTTTCCGGCCGGGGTGTCGCCCGACTTGTAGTGCAGCGTCCCGTCGGTGTTGAGGGTGAAGCGCTCGTCGGCGGAGCCGTTGGAGCAGACGCCCGGGGCCGGGTTCGGGCCGCCCGAGCTGTCCAGGACCAGCGAGCGGTCGGTGGCCGAGGCGAGCTTCCAGTCGCCGCTGCAGTCGGTGCCCAGGACGGCCAGGACCGACCTGTCCCGGGCGACGACCTCACCGACCCGGCCGGCCTTGATGCTGATCTCGAACTCCGAGGAGAGGCCGAGGCGGGCGGTGGTGACCGTGCCCTTCCAGGTGCCGACGAGCTCCTTGGGCACGTCCTGGCGGGTCCCCCCGGGCGCCGCCGGGCTCCCGCTCGCGGTCCCGCCCGGGGTCGCGGCCGGAGCCGAGCCCGCCGGGGCCGGTGAGGAGGCGGAGGGGGCCGGTCCGGCGTCGGCCAGGTCCTGGCCCTTGCCGCCCTGGCCCGGCAGTACGTCCATCCAGTACAACCCGCCGGACAGCACCGCCAGTACGGCCGCGGCCGCGAGCACCACCGTGCAGCTGAACCGGCGCCCGGCCGCCCTGACGGTGACCTGCCGCCCCGCGTCCTGCGCGCCGGTCCGCTGCCCGGGCAGGGCCCCGCCGCCGGTTCCCGCGGCGGGGGTCGCGTACGGACCGGACCCGCCGGGCGGATCCGTGGCCGCGGCCGGCGCTCCGGCCACGCCGCCGCCCGTGCCGCCGGAGCCGGATCCGGAGCCGCCCGCGGGGCCGTACGGCGAGCCGGCGCCCGGCCCCGGTCCCGCGAAGGCGGGGGCGGGCGGCCCGAAGCTCCCCGCCCCGGCCGGGCCCCCGTACGAGGCCGCCGTGAACGGAACCGGCCCCGAGGGGCCGTCCGCGTACGGCGAGTACGGCGCCCCGTAGCCCTGTCCCGCCGGCGCCCCGGCCCCGCCCCCGGAGGTGTCCGCGTCCAGGTCCAGCAGGGCCACGGCGGCCCGGCTGGCCTCCTCGACCAGCGGCCCGGGCAGCCAGCCGGGGGCGCCCAGCGCCCCGCCGAGGGCGGCCGCGACCGCGGCGGGGGACGGCCGTTCCGCGGCCGTCTTGGCCAGGCAGGCCCCGATCAGGTCGCGCAGTTCCCCGGCCGGGAGCGCACCGAGCTCGGGCGGCTCGTGGACCACCTTGTAGAGGAGGGTGGCCGAGTTGTCCCCGGTGAAGGGCGGCCGCCCGGTCGCCGCGAAGGCCATGACCGCGCCGAGCGAGAACACGTCGGCCGCCCCGGTGATCCCCTTGCCGAGGATCTGCTCGGGCGACATGTAGCCGGGCGATCCGATGGAGACCCCGGTGGAGGTCAGCGAGGCGGTGCCGTCCGTGGCCCGGGCGATCCCGAAGTCGATCAGCCGCGGCCCGTCGAGGGTGAGCATCACGTTCGACGGCTTCACGTCCCGGTGTACGAGGCCCAGGCCGTGCACGGCCACCAGGGCGCGGGCCAGCCCCGCGCCGACGGCCCGTACGGAGACCTCGGGCAGCGGGCCGTGCGCGGCCAGCGCGCGGTCCAGGGAGGGCCCGGCCACGTACCCGGTGGCCACCCACGGCACCGGGGCCTCGGGGTCCGCGTCCAGCACCGGCGCGGTCCACTCGCCACCCACCCGGCGGGCCGCCTCCACCTCGCGGCGGAACCGGGCCCGGAACTCCTCGTCCGCCGCGAAATGCGGGTGCACGATCTTGACGGCGACGGTCCGGCCGCCCGCGCTGCGCCCCAGGTAGACCCGGCCCATCCCACCCGCGCCGAGCCGGCCGAGCAGCCGGTAGGCGCCGATGGTCCGCGGCTCACCGGCTTCGAGCGGCTGCATCGCGTCCCCCAATTCCCCGTGATCCCGGGCGCCTTGTGCCGCCCGGCCGAGCAGCAGCCTAGGCCGTGGCGGGGCGGGGGAAGGAGCTCGCTCACCCTTTTGCATTTCCAACCCGGGGCGAGAAATGCAAAAAGAGCGGGAATTCCCGGTAAACCTCACATTCGCCCGTCCGCCCTTTGGACTACCGCCGGGGAAACCCGCTCAGCACTCCTGGACCACCGTGCTCAGCAGCTCCACGGCGACGTCCGCGGCATAGCCGGACGTGGAACCCGTACGGCGTGCGAATTCACGTACGCCGGCCAGCTGATCGGGACCGAAGCGGAAGTCGAGCGTCGTGAAGTACCGCTCCAGCAGCTCCGCGTCGAAGGCCTCCCAGCGGGCCGCCTGCTCGGCCACCTTGGTGACCTCCTCCAGGGAGACGTCCCGTGAGGAGAGGAAGGCCTCGTGGACCTCCCGCACGACGGCCGGCTCGCGGGCGAGGTAGTCCTTGCGGGCGGCCCAGACGGCGAAGACGAACGGCAGCCCCGTCCACTCCTTCCACATGTGCCCGAGGTCGTGCACGGTCAGCCCGAGCCGGGGCGCGTCGTGCAGGGAGGCCCGCAGTGCGGCGTCACCGATCAGTACGGCCGCGTCCGCCTCCTGCATCATCACGCTCAGGTCGGGCGGGCAGGTGTAGTAGTCGGGCCGTACCCCGTACTGCTCGGAAAGCAGCAGCTGGGCGAGGCGTACGGACGTACGGGAGGTGGAGCCGAGTGCGACACGGGCTCCGTCGAGCTGCTCCAGGGGGACCTGCGAGACGATCACGCAGGACATCACCGGGCCGTCGCAGCCGACGGCGATGTCGGGGAAGGCGACGAGCTGGTCGGCGTTGCGGAGGAACTCCACGAGGGTGATCGGGGCGATGTCCAGGTCCCCCTGGACGAGGCGCTCACTGAGCTTCTCGGGGGAGTCCTTGGTCAGCTCCAGGTCCAGCAGAGTGCCGGTTCTGGCCAGCCCCCAGTAGAGGGGCAGGCAGTTCAGGAACTGAATGTGGCCGACACGGGGCCGGCTGCGATAGAGGTCCACATCGCGAGACTAGCCCCCGGGTCCGCGTCAGCCTTGCGGCGGGTCTCAAACGTCCGGGTGACGTGATCTTTCCCTCTGGTCTCGGCCGCAGGGTGCGTGCTAGGCTCGACGCAAGTTGCAGTTTGGTTTCCCTTGCAGTACGAGGCCTGCGGAGAATGTGACCCGCAGGCTTTTGTAGTTTTCAGACTTCTTAGCAGGTTCTGGAGCAGGGCGACCCTTTGGCCCATAGGAGGGCTCATGGCTACCGGAACCGTGAAGTGGTTCAACGCTGAAAAGGGCTTCGGCTTCATCGCCCAGGACGGCGGCGGCCCGGATGTCTTCGTCCACTACTCCGCGATCAACGCCTCTGGCTTCCGCTCCCTTGAGGAGAACCAGACGGTGAACTTCGACGTCACGCAGGGTCCGAAGGGCCCGCAGGCGGAGAACGTCACCCCGGCCTAGTCGCCTGGGCCAACCTTCATCGCGGGTTGGAAAAGCAGTACCCAAGGAGCCCTGTCCCCTCTGCGCGAGCAGATCCGGCAGGGCTCCTGCCTTTTCCCTCCCGGGTGGGGGGACGGGTATGCCGCAGGGGCCGCACCGTGTGCACGGTGCGGCCCCTGCGCGTGTGCGGGCACGCCGCCATGGCCGGGGGCCCCGGCACCGGGCCGGACGCGACCCTGCCTGGGCACGGGCCGGTCCGGGGGGCGGGCCGAGGCTCGGGCAGGGCCGAGGGGCGGACCGGGCGCGGGCCGGGCCGGGGGGCGGATAGGACAGGGCCGGGCGCGGGCGGGTGGCTGTACGCAGTGGTCCCCGGCACCGGGGCCGGCGCCGGGGACCGCTGTCGTCCGGGATCAGGGGCGGGTCGCCGCCGGGGCCGGCGCCGTGGTCGGGGTCGTCGGGGTCGTCGGCGTGGTGGCCGGGGCCGTGACCTTGAGCTCCACGACCAGGGTCACCTTCTCCTTGGTCGTCAGGCGCACGAAGTACGGGCCCGGGGACACGTCGGTGGTGAACAGCTCCGGCAGGACGATCTTGCCGGTGGCGTCCGCCTTGGCCAGGAGCCGGCCGTAGACCGGCTTGCCGGCCTCGTCCTTGAAGAACGGGCCCTTCGCGGTCGCCGGGTCCACCGGGACCCACGCGCCGTCCGCGTCCTTCACGACCAGCTCGGCCAGGGCCTCCGTACCCGCGACGGCCTTCCCGCCGGCGGTGGCGAAGACCTCCACGCCGGTGAAGCTCTTGCCCGCGACCGCCTCCGGCACCTTCGCGCCGTCCGCGCGGGCCAGCTTGTCGGCGACCGTCACGGTGACCTTGCCGTCGAAGTTCACGGTGAAGCCGCCGTGCGGGTCGTAGGCCGAGGCCCGCAGGGTGAAGGTGCCGGCCTTGGGACCGGCCGCCAGTCCGGGGGCGACGGCGATGCCGTCGGCGCCCGCCTTGACCACCAGGGAGTCCGCCGTGCCGAAGAGGGTGCCGCCGGTGGTGTCCTTCTCGACCGCGAAGACCACTTCCTGGTTGACGGCGGGCTTGCCGTCGCTCAGGAGCACCTTGACCCTCGGGACCTCCGCGAAGGCCGCCCCGGCCTCGGCCGTGAGCCCGGGACCGCCGAGGACCGTCAGCGTCGCCAGATGCGGAGTCGCCGGCTTCGGCTGCTCCGGGGTCGGAGTCGGGGTCGGGGTCGGCTTGGGCGTCGGCGTCGGCGTGGGGGTCGGCTTCGGCGTCGGCGTCGGGGTGGGCGTCACCGGATTCGACGGCGTGACCGGCACCTTCGGGGTGGGCAGGGTGCCCGGCGGCTGCGTCGGATAGTCCCCGACGGGCGGGTTCGGGACCTCGCCGGCGCCGGCCTGGTACTGGCGCATGTAGCCGAGCACGCTGTTCACGTACTCGCGGGAGTTGTTGTAGCTGAGGATCGCCTGGTCGAGCTTGGCCTCGTTCGACAGGTCGCGGTCGCCCGCGCACAGGTAGAGACCCGCGCCGAGGGCCGCGTCGTAGATGTTGTTCGGGTCGCGCTTGGCGTCGCCGTTGCCGTCGGCGCCCCACTTCGCCCAGGTGGACGGGATGAACTGCATCGGGCCGACGGCCCGGTCGTACGCCGCGTCCGCGTCCCACTCGCCCTTGTCCGTGTCACGGATCTCGGCGAAGCCGTTGCCGTCCAGCCGGGGGCCGCGGATCGGCTTCTCGGTGTAGCCGTCCGCCTTGAGCCCGTAGCCCGAGGCATGGACGGACTCGACCCGGCCGATGCCCGCGAGCAGCTGCCAGGGCAGCTTGCAGTTGGGGAGCGCGGCGGCCACCGACACCTCGGCGCGGTGGTAGGCGTCGAGGGCGGTCGCGGGTATCCCGCTGGCCCCTTCCGTGGCACCCGTCCCGGTGGGCGGCGGGTCGGCCACGATGTCGGGCAGGTCGAGCCGGGCGTCACCGCGGTCGGCGGCCTGCGGACTGTCCGGCGTGGGCTCGGACTCTCCCGCGTCGGCGGTCGACGGGCTGGTCACGACCGCGGCGGTGGTCAGGCTGGCCGCGAGCGCGGCCGTGCACAGGACCTTGCGCGAGGTGTTGACGAGGTGGCGGTGAAGCGGCTTCACAGTGCGGCGATCCCCCCAAGGAGCCGTCAAATGCATATGGCTGGTCGAGCCGTGAATATCCACTGTCTATCAGGTATTCGCCCCCGACTCGCCGTGCCCCCGGCAGATGTGACACACCATTCGTCTCGGCTTCACCCGGGTCTCACGACCGAATGGACAGACCCCCCGGCCCCTCGCCCGAATTGCTCCGATGACACCGCATTCCTACCACCTCCCCCTCGGCCGGGCGTGACTCCTCGGGAGCCATCCACCTTGTGATCCAGATCACTTTTCGGGATTTGGCCGGTGCCGGCCGATGAGTTCCGCCGCGATCCGCGGTCATGGTTCATGGTTGGCGTGGAGTGGCCGCGAGGGCGGCCGGAGCGAACGCCGACCGGATCTGCCACCGACCGGACCCACGAGACACCGAGGAACCCAGATGCGCACCCTGATCAGCACTGCCTTCATCTCGCTCGACGGCGTCGTGGAGGCCCCCGGCGGGGAGGCCGGATACCGGAACGCCGGGTGGACCTTCAAGGACGTCGAATTCCTCCCCGAGGCCTTCGAGATCAAGGGCCGGGAGCAGAAGGAGGCCAGCGCGATGCTGCTGGGCCGCATCAGCTACCAGGCGTTCAGCCCGGTGTGGCCCGACATGGAGGACTTCGCCGACTACAAGGTGATGCCGAAGTACGTCGTCTCCACCACCCTCACCGGGGACGACCTGGTGTCGAACTGGGGCGAGACGACGATCCTGCGCTCGATCGACGACGTCGCGGCGCTGAAGGACACCGAGGGCGGCCCGATCATCCTGCACGGCAGCGCCGCCCTGAACCGGGACCTCTCGGACGCCGGCCTGATCGACCGCTACCACCTGCTGGTCTTCCCGCTCCTGCTCGGCGCGGGCAAGCGGCTCTTCAGCGCCACGGACAAGGACGCGCAGAAGCTGCGGCTCGTCGAGCACGAGGCCTACGCCAACGGTCTGCAGAAGCAGGTCTTCGACGTCGTCCGCTGACCGGGCGGGAGGCCGGACGGAGGATCCGGAGAGGAGGCTCCGGAGAGGCTGCTCCGGAGAGGCGGCTCCGTCCGCTCGTCCGCCCGTGCGTCTCGGCCGGTTCACTCTCCGGCGGGGCAGGACCGGGTCCCGGACGGCAGCCGCCCGTACAGGAGGAAGCCGTCGACGTACTCCGCCACGCAGCGCGAACTCCCGTAGCCGGTGTGCCCGTCGCCCTTGTGGTCCACGATCACCGCCGAGCCCAGCCGCTCGGCGGTCTCCTCCGTCCACTCGTACGGTGTCGCCGGGTCGCCGCGGGTGCCGACCAGGAGCATCGGCGGCGCGCCCGGGTGGTCGATGGTGCGGATGAAGTCGGTGCCGGGGGGCCGCCCGTAGCACGTGAGCACGGACAGCAGCTGCGCCACTCCGAACACCTTCGAGACCTTGAGGAACTCCTCCGCCAGCTCCTCGAACTCCTTCTCGAACGCGGCCGGGGTGGCCTTGTCGATCGACCGGTCCGGGTCGTCGGCGCAGGTCACCGCGGCAAGGGCGGCGGCGAGGTTGTCGGCGGGCACCGGATCGGATCCGTCGCCCTGCGCCGCGGCCGGCGACTCCGACGGCTCGGGCGACTCCGAGGGCTCGGGCGACTCCGTCAGGCCGACCAGAGCCAGCAGCCCGGCCGGATCGTGCGCGCGCTCCGCCTGCTTCAGCGCCTTGGCGAGCGCGGGCCATGTGCTCGGTGAGTACAGGGCCTGGCCGATCGCGAAGGTGGCGATCAGGCTGCTCACCTGTATGCCGTCGTGGCCGACCAGCGGCTCCGTGTCGAGCCGCTCCACCAGGGCGGCCACCTTCTCCTTGGCGGTCCGGGTGTTCGTCCCGTAGACGCAGTCGCTCTGGTGGGCGCACCAGGTCAGAAAGTTGTCGAGGGCCCGCTGCTGACCGCGGGCCGATACGAGCGCCTGCTCGGTCAGCGGTTCGCTGAGGGTGTCGACGCCGTCCAGCACCATGCGGCCGGTGGTCCGGGGGAACAGGGCCGCGTACACGGCGCCGAGGCGGCTCCCGTAGGAGAACCCGAGGAAGTTGAGCTTCTCGTCCCCGAGGAGGCGGCGCATCACGTCCATGTCGCGGGCGACGTCCACGGTGCCCATGTGCGCGAGGACGGGGCCGGAGTTGACCTCGCAGCGTTTGACCTCGTCCCGCAGGGTGGCCAGCGCCGCGGCGGTGTCGGCGTCCGGGTCCGCCTGGGCCCGCTGTGCGCCGCCGCAGGAGACCGGGTCGCTGTGGCCCACGCCGCGGGGGTCGAAGCCGATCAGGTCGTAGCGTTCGCCGAGGTCGGCGAAGGTCTTGGGATCGGCGGCGAGACCGGCCACGCCGGGGGCCCCGGGTCCGCCGAAGTTGATCAGGAGCGAGCCGATGCGCCGGTCCGGGTCGGTGGCCGGTATCCGGCCCAGGGCCACCTTGACGGTGCCCTTGCCCGGGGCCGCGTAGTCGAGCGGGACCTCCACGACGGCGCAGCGCATCTCGGCGGGGACGGGCTTGTCGGGGCAGTCGCCCCAGCGGACGCGCTGGGCGTGGAAGCGTGCCAGGGGGTCCCGGGGGTCGTCGCCCCCGGTGGGCGCGGCCGTGGGGCCGGGCCGGTCTCCCGCGGTGGACCCGGGTGCGGGCGCGGGCGCCCGGGCGGCTCCCAGCGAGGCCAGGAGCATCGCGCCGACGGCTGCGCCCGCCGCTATGGACCTACCGACTCGGGAACGGTGCACTGCGCCCTCCTCGGGCGGCCCCCCGGACCCATCTGCCCACCATAGACCGGTGCCGCGGTCCCCGCCGCCCGGTGCGGGCGGGGGCGGTGCGGCCCGCCGCTCAGGCCTCCCTCGGCCCCCGGTAGAGCTCCTGGATCCGGTCCGCGTAGTCCCGGGCGATCGCGCCCCGCCTGAGCTTCAGCGACGGGGTCAGGTGGCCGCGCGCCTCGGTGAAACCGCCCGGCAGGACGGCGAAGCGGCGGATCGACTCGGCCCGTGAGACCAGCCGGTTCGCCTCGTCCACCGCCCGCTGGAGGTCCGCCCGCAGTTCCTCGTCCCGGACCAGCTCGCGCATCGGCACGTTCTGCTTCTTGTGCATCTGGCGCCAGTGCTGCAGTCCGTCGGGTTCGAGGGTGATCAGCGCGGTGACGTAGGGCCGGTTGTCGCCGACCACCATGCACTGGCCGACCAGCGGATGGGCCCGCAGCCAGTCCTCCAGCGGTGCCGGGGCCACGTTCTTGCCGCCGGAGGTGATGATCACGTCCTTCTTGCGGCCGGTGATGGTGAGGTACCCGTCGGCGTCGAGCTCGCCTATGTCGCCGGTCGCCAGCCAGCTTCCGTACGGCAGGGCGTGCCCGCTGTTCCAGTAGCCGGCGAAGACGTGGCCGCCGCCCAGCAGCACCTCCCCGTCGTCCGCGATCCGTACGGCCGTGCCCGGCAGCGGCCAGCCGACCGTGCCGAGGCGGGGGCGCTGGGGCGGGGTCACGGTGCTCGCGCCGGTGGTCTCCGTCAGTCCGTAGCCCTCGAAGACCTCGATGCCGGCGCCGGTGTAGAAGGCGGCGAGCCGTCGGCCCAGCGGCGATCCGCCGCTCAGGACGTAGCGGACGCGGCCGCCGAGCGCGGCCCGGATGCGCCGGTAGACGAGGGGGTCGTAGAGGGACCGGGCGAGGCGCAGCACGAGCCCGGGGGTCCTGGCCTCGGCGATCTCGGCGAAGCGCTGTGCGATGCGGGCGGCCCGGTCGAAGGAGGAGGCCCGGCCCATCTTCTCGGCGGTGGCCCGGGCGGTGTTGTAGACCTTCTCCAGTACGTAGGGGATGGCCAGGAGGAAGGTGGGCCGGAAGCCGGCGAGGTCGGCGAGGAGGTCCTCGGTACGGATGCTGGGCGCGTGCCCGAGCTTGACGCGGGCCCGCATGCAGCCGACGGCGACCATTCTCCCGAAGACGTGGCTGAGCGGCAGGAACAGCAGGGTGGAGGCGGGGTCCTTGCTGACGGACTTGAAGACGGGGTGCAGCAGTTCCACCGCGTTGTCCACCTGGGCGTAGAAGTTGGCGTGGGTGATCACGCATCCCTTGGGCTGCCCGGTGGTGCCGGAGGTGTAGATGATGGTGGCGAGGGAGTCCGGGGTGCGGGCGGCCCGCCGGTGGTGCACGAGCGCGTCCGGGATCCGTTCCCCGGCCTTGACCAGCCGGGCCACCGCGCCGGTGTCGAGTTCCCACAGGTGGGCCAGCCAGGGCAGGTTGCCGCGCTCGGCGCTGATGAGGCGGGCCTGTGCGGTGTCCTCGACGGCGCAGGCCACGGCCCCGGAGTCCTGGATGATCCAGCGTGCCTGGAGGGCGGAGGAGGTCGGGTAGATCGGTACGGTGACCAGGCCGGCGGCCCAGCCGGCGAAGTCGAGCAGGGTCCACTCGTAGGTCGTACGGGCCATGATGGCGAGCCGGTCGCCCTCCCGGAGCCCTTCGGCGATCAGGCCCTTGGCCACGGCGAGCACCTCGGCCGCGAACTGCCGGGCCGAGACGTCGTGCCAGACGCCGTTCTGGTCCTTGCGGGCGAGCACCGCCTCCTCGGGGGCTTCCCAGGCGTTGTGGAAGGGGAGGTCCCCGAGGGATCCCCGGTCCGGCGGGCCCGCCAGTGCGGGCACCCGTACCTCGCGGACCACTCCGTCGATCACGGTCTTGACGGGTTCGACCGCTTCCACGGTCCGCACCGGCCTCAGTTCGGCTCCCACGGCGCACTCTCCTTGGCTGGGCACGAGTGTTACCGCGGGTAATTTACGGACCGGTAAACCGCTCTGACCAGCCCCTTGAGCCGTTCTTCACGGACGCTCCACGCCACCGCCACCGCCCCACACCCCGGACGCGGCCGTGGTCCGCACGTAGTCGGCGAAGTCGCGGGGCTCCCGGCCGAGCACCCGCTGCACCCCGTCGGCGAGGGTGGCGAAGCGGCCTTCGGCGATCCAGCCGTAGAGCACGTTCAGCAGGCCGGCGAACTCCTCCGGCACGTGCTGCGCCACGGCGTAGGCGGCGAACTCGTCCGCCGGGAGCGGGCGGTAGGTGACCACCCGGCCGGTGGCCCGGGAGATCTCGCCGACCACGGAGTCCAGGCTCAGCAGCCGCGGGCCGGACAGCTCGTAGGCCTGGCCGCCGTGCCCCTCTTCGGTGAGGGCGGCCACGGCGACCTCGGCGATGTCCTCGGCGTCGATGAACGGCTCGACACCGTCCCCGGCCGACATGACGAGCTCACCGTTCTGGATCTGCCCGTGCAGGAAGGGGTCCTCGCTGAAGTTCTGGAAGAACCAGGACGGCTTGAGGATGGTCCATCGCGCTCCGGACTCGCGGACCGCGCGCTCGCAGGGGAGCTTCTCCTCGCCCTGCGGCACCACCCAGTCGCGGGCGGACAGCAGCACCAGCCGCTAGACTCCGGAGGCCACGGCCAGCTCGGCGAAGGAGCGCATCGACGCGGCGGCGTCGGGGAGCTGCGAGTCGACGAGGTAGGCCGCGCCGGCTCCCTCCAGCGTCTGCTCCCAGGTGTTCTCGTCGGTCCAGTCGAAGGCGACCGGCCCCTTCCGGGAGGCGCCCCGGACCTCGTGTCCGCGCTGCCGCAGCTGCGCGGCGACCCGGCTGCCCGTCCGGCCGGTGCTGCCCAGTACCAGGATCGGCTTGGCCGTCGTGTCGTTCTTCGTCGTCGCATGCGACCAGTCAATCCGGCGGCGCCCGGACGCGAAATGCTCCTCCCGCTCACGTACATGTCCGAGCGTCCAGGCTCTGGTCGCCTGGACGGGCCGGCGGGCCTGCGGTACGAAGTACGGTCCGATGGAACCCCGTTCAGCCGGAACGTGCAGATCCGCCCGGCCGGCACCGTGCGGCGGCCGCCGTCCGGCGGGCGGGCCGGGAGCGCGGGATGACGGGCGGGCAGCCCCTGGGCTGTCGGCGGCGGGAGGTAGCGTAGGGGCGGCGTAAAGACCACGTGCAGGCATGCGTCGGTGCGTTGCGACTGCCGGGCCCGTTGTTGCGTCCCACCCTCTGAGCAAGGAGCTCCACACGCATGTCCATACCACCGCCGCCTCCGTCGTCCCCCGGCCCCTACGGACAGCCCGGCCCGTACGGACAGCCGGCGCAGCCCGGTCTCCCGCCGTACCCCGGCGGGCCGCAGGGCTGGTACCCGCAGCAGCCGCAGAAGAACAACACGCTGGCCATCGTCGCGTTCGTCATGTCGATCGTGTGCGGGATCCCGCTGGTCCCGATCGTCCTCGGCATCGTCGCCCTCTCCCAGATCAAGTCCCGCGGTGAGAAGGGCAAGGGCCTCGCCATCGCGGCGATCGTCATCCACAGCGTGTCCATGGTGATCACGGTCCTCATCGTGGTGCTCGGCATCTCCGGGGCGCTGGAGGACGCCGCCCCGAAGAAGCGCGACACCGGCGGCCAGGTCACCGGCCCGGTCTCCAGCGGTGTGACCGAGATCCGCAAGGGCGACTGCTTCAACACGAACGACGATCTGGCGCAGTACAACGACGAGGACGGCAGCCAGGCCGCCCGCTCGGTGCGCATCGTGCCCTGCGACCAGCCGCACAAGGGCGAGGCGTACGCGGTGTTCGACCTGGACGGGGGAGCGTACCCGGGCACGGAGAGCGTCACGAAGACCGCCGAGGAGAAGTGCGCCGGCACCGCGCTGACCACGTACGTGGGCAACGACCCGAAGCTCTCGGAGAAGCTGGAGGTCTACTACTACTACCCGCAGGCCGCCACCTGGATCCTCGGCGACCGCGAGGTCACCTGCTTCGTCGGCGACCCCAGCGGTCCGACCACCGGCTCGGTCCGCGCCGCCTCCTGACCCCCGGCCGCCCACCGGCCGCCGCAGGCCCCGCCCCGACCGGGAGCGGGGCCTGCGGCTTTGACGGACCGCCGGGCGGTCCGCCGCGGAACCGGAGGGCATCCCACCGCGTCTCCGGTCCATATCGGCACCGCGAGCTTCCGCAGGCGGAAATCCCCGTATTAGCATGGACATGACCAGCTGATTCTGGCCATGTCCAGTTATCAACTATCCAGGGGATACATGTCGTTCGACGCGGAATGGGCCCAGCACAAGGCCGCCGCCCTCGCACAGCAGTCATCCGCCATGCGCCTCAACCACGCTCCGGCCGACGGCGGCGCACCGGGGAGCCCCGCCGGGAGCCTGGTGGCCGGGGCCGCCTCCATCAACGGCAACGCCAACCTGCTGATCGAGATCGCCGCCCTCCTGCACGAGGGCCGGCCCGACGGCGACACCGGCACGATGGCCCGCGCACCCCGCGCCCACGCCGACGTCTCGGCCGAGGTCCTGCGCTTCGCCCAGTTCGCCGACGACCAGTTCAAGGACACGATCGGCCTGTTCGCCGCCCTGGCCACCCGCCTGAAGACGACCGGCACCGAATTCGCCCAGGTGGACGACGGCACCGCCCGCTCCTTCCTCGCGAACCTCCTCGCATCGGGCCAGTACGTGAAGCCGGAGGCCAAGTGAGCGGGCTCAGCCACCGCAAGGACGTCCAGTTCCTGGAGGAGTGCAATCCCGCGCTGGTCGAGCGCAACGCCGCCGAGTTCAGGCGCCTGCGCGACCTGCTCGTGCAGGCCGGGGAGCCCGCCCGGCGCGCCGAGACCGGGACCGAGTGGCACAGCGACGGCAGCCACACCTACACCGCACGCCTGTCCGAGGCGCGGCAGCTCGTGCAGCACATCGCCGAAGGGTACGACAAGGCCGCGAGCGCCCTGCACGCGTACGCCGCGGCGCTGACGACCGCCAAGTCCCACTACGCGAACGGCAAGGGCGCCGAGCGCAAGCTCGCCACCCTGATCGCCACGAAGGGCACCGCGATCACCCGCACGGCGCAGGAGGCGGAGCCCATGTGCCAGTGGGAGGACATGCGGGCGACGACCGGGTTCCTCGACGGTCTCGCCGAGCTCACGATGGACGTCGACGACATCCGCGACGAGGCGAACCGCCTCCACGACGACGCGGGCGGCAACTTCCGGCTGGCGCAGACCACCGAGCAGGAGGCCCGCAGCTCCTGCGTCCACGCGCTGAAGCAGGCGTACGAGCTGCTGCCCGAGTTCCGGCTGAAGGGCGCCGCGAGCGGGGTCGACCTCTACGCGGCCATGGCCGACATCCGCCGCGAGGCCGCGGAGGCCCGCGCCAACCCCCTGACCCGGCTGCCGGGCAGCGGCCCGAAGAAGGACATGACCGGCCCGGTGGGACCGGACACCCCGGTCTCCCCGCAGCTGCGCGACATCCGGACCCGGGTCGCCGGGCTGCCGGGGGACGCCGCCGACAACTACTGGATCCCGCTGGTCACCGACGGCCAGCACGCGGACTGGATCTCCCAGAACAAGGAGGTCCTGCGGGCGGCCGCGAAGAACGCGGGGCTGCCGGAGGAGCTGGTCGCGGGCGTGGCCTGGCAGGAGATCGGCGGCTACCAGCCCGGACTGCTGGACGACGTGACCGGCACGATCCGCGAACAGGCAGCGGCCCCCTGGGGACTGAGCCCGGTCACCCCCGAGAACCTGCCGTGGCGGCTCGGCGGGAAGCTGGACGAGACCTCGTACGGACCGATCGCCATCCAGCTCCGGCGCGGCGCCGAAGTCCTCGGCTACGACCCGGCGAACCTCACCGACCACCAGCGGACCCTGGTGGAAGAGGCACTCCAGGACCCCAAGCAGAATGCCTTCATAGCGGCCGGCTTCCTGGCCCAGATCAAGGCGGAGAGCGGTCTCGCCGACGTCCCGGCCGATCGGATGACGCAGGCCCAGATGCGGGAGATCGCCGCCCGCTACAACGGTGGCCCCTACTGGGACCTCCCCAAGGCCCAGGGCTACGGGGACCGGTTCGTCGGGAACCTCGCCCAAGCGAAGGACGCAATGCGATGACGTACCCCCGCGAGAGCATCGACCTGCCCGAGGACCGGGGCTGCCTGCGGTGGGTACTGGGCGTTCCGCTCGGGATCATCCACCTGCTGAACGCCTTCGCCGTGGCCGGGGCCCTGTTCGCCGGGCCCCGGGGCGAATGGGACGACCAGGGCTACGAGAACGTCGGCGCGCTGTGCCTGGTCTCCGTGTCGCTGAGCGTGCTGGGCCTGCTCGTCACCGCGGTACC
The DNA here is from genome assembly GCF_008642275.1 of Streptomyces venezuelae. Lineage (NCBI taxonomy): Bacteria > Bacillati > Actinomycetota > Actinomycetes > Kitasatosporales > Streptomycetaceae > Streptomyces > Streptomyces venezuelae. Next base: position 4,326,290 of record NZ_CP029189.1, on the reverse strand, counting down.
GAGCGTGCGCCGGGCCATGGGCCCGTGGTGGCTCGCCCCGCCCCTGCTGCTCGGGCTGACCGCGTTCGTCCGCGGCGCGACGCTCGGCTGAGGCCCGGATGAGGCTCCCGCGCGAGAACATCGACCTGCCCGAGGACCGCGGCTGCCTGCAGTGGGTCCTCGGGATACCGCTCGCCCTCTTGTACGTCCCCGCGGTGTTCACCTGCTGCACGGCCCTGTGGATGGGGCCGCAGCCCGGCGACGGCCCGCTGCGCGACGACATCCGCTTCCTGGCCGGCTGCTGCCTGGTGCTGTGCCTCACGGGGCTGCTGGTCACCATCACCCCGCTGTTCCGGCGGACCATGGGCCGGTGGTGGTTCGCCCTGCCGTTCCTGCTGGCCACGATCGCCTACGTCCGCGCGCAGACGGTCTGACCGCGGGGAAGGACGCCGCAGCCCCCGCCCGGTCGGGGGCGGGGGCTGCGGCAGGCGGTGCGGGTGCGGGTCAGGCCGCGATCGCGACCTTCTCGGCGGCCGGGGCGGGCTCTTCCAGCGCCGAGGCCGAGGCGGAGGCGTAGGCCTCCTTGTCCAGGATCCCCTCGCGGGCCGCGACGATGACCGGGACCACGGCCTGGCCGGCCACGTTGGTGGCGGTGCGCATCATGTCCAGGATCGGGTCGATCGCCAGCAGCAGGCCGACGCCCGCGAGCGGCAGGCCCAGTGTGGACAGGGTCAGCGTCAGCATGACGGTGGAGCCCGTCAGGCCGGCCGTGGCGGCGGAGCCGATGACCGAGACGAAGACGATGAGCAGGTACTCCTTGATGCCGAGCTGCATGTCGAAGATCTGCGCGATGAAGATGGCGGCGAGGGCCGGGTAGATCGCGGCGCAGCCGTCCATCTTGGTGGTGGCGCCGAACGGGACGGCGAAGGAGGCGTACTCCTTCGGGACGCCGAGGCGCTCGGTGACCTTCTGGGTGACGGGCATGGTGCCGACCGAGGAGCGGGAGACGAAGGCCAGCTGGATGGCGGGCCAGGCACCCTTGAAGAACTGGAGCGGGCTGACCTTGGCGACCGTCGCGAGCAGCAGCGGGTAGACGCCGAACATCACGAGGGCGCAGCCGATGTAGATGTCGGCGGTGAAGGTCGCGTACTTGCCGATCAGGTCCCAGCCGTACGTGGCGATCGCGGTGCCGATGAGGCCGATCGTGCCGATCGGGGCGAGGCGGATGACCCACCACAGGGCCTTCTGCAGCAGCTCCAGGGCGGACTCGGAGAGGTCGAGGACCGGCTTGGCCTTGGCGCCCAGCTGGAGGGCGGCGATACCGGCGACGACGGCCAGGAAGACGATCTGAAGGACCTTCAGCTCGGTGAACGGCGTGACGATGTCCGTCGGCACGATCCCGGTGAGGAAGTCGATCCAGGAGCCGGTCCGCTTGGGGTCCTTGCCGTCGGCCGCGGTGAGGCCGGTGCCGGCACCGGGGTCGGTCAGCAGGCCGATGCCGATGCCGATGCCGACCGCGATCAGCGAGGTGATCATGAACCAGAGGAGGGTGCGGGAGGCCAGGCGCGCCGCGTTGTTCACCTTCCGCAGGTTGGTGATCGACACCAGGATCGCGAAGAAGACGAGGGGGGCGATGGCCAGCTTCAGCAGCTGGATGAAGATGTCGCCGGTCTTCTCCAGCGTGGTGCCGAGCCAGCTGATGTCCTGGCTGCGCGCTATCCAGCCGAAGAGGACGCCGAGGGCGAGACCGGCGACGATCTGGGCCCAGAAGGGGAACTTGAACGAGGCCTTTGCGGGGGCCTGGGGGGTCGCGGACACGGACACTCTCCGGAGGTGGCGCACGAAGACAGGGGGGAAGTACTGCGGTGGTGAAGCGGTGCGGCAGCAGCCAGAAGGGCCGGCCGGGACGGCTGCTGTATCGATTCAGCTCAACAGCAACAGGCCGCGGACGCGCGGCGGCAGAGGTCGACGTGCAGGCGCGTCACGAGCGGAACGCTCGCGATCAGGGGGTGCGCAACTGTGGTCAACATGTTGAACACGCTAACACTTCCCCTTTGAGAATCTCAAAGGGGCGCTTTGAGACAACGGCGCACGAGGCCCTCTTGCGCGGACCCGGAAAACGCGACCGCCCCAGCGTTACGGGCGGTATACCCGGTGCTGGGGCGGTTCGATGTGTGATGAAGCCAACTGGGGCGTTACGGGGTGACGCGCGCCGCGTCGTCCGCCTGGTCCTCCTGGCTGCGGTTCGCGGCGAGCCGCTCCTTCGCACCCGCGACGCGGCCGGAGATCTGCGAGGACATCTCGTCGCGCTGCTTGCGCAGGAGGACGAAGGAGAGCGGGGCGGAGATCACGATGGCGAGCAGCACGACCCAGGCGGCATTGGCCTCCCCGAGCCCTGCGGGCACCCAGCCGAGCCGGACGAGGCCCGCGACGGCGACGAGGCAGCCGACGAAGATGCCCAGGCGCATCGCGGTGTAGCGGATCGTTGCGCTCGTCTTGAGGGACACGGTGACCCCTTCTCTCTCGTCGTGGTCTACGGCCGGTGCCCGTCCAGTGAAGCACGCCGGGATGCCGCCCCGGCCCTCCGGGGTCTCCGGCCGCGGGCCGGAGCGCGTGTCAGTGCAGCGGCAGCAGCATCGTGACGTCGTCCCGGTCCTCACCGGGCGCCACCCGGATGGCGCCGGGGACGCGGCCGACCTCCTTGTAGCCGCAGGAGGCGTAGAAGCGCTCCAGCCCGAGACCGCCGCGGCAGGTGAGCCGGATGGCGTCGACGTCCCCGAGGGAGCGGGCCGCGGCCTCGGTGGCGGCCATCAGTTCGCGCCCGTACCCCTTGCCCTGATGGCGCGGATGGACCATCACCGTGTAGGCCCACACCCAGTGGAGCTGGAGCCGGTGCGTGTTGCGGATGAGGAAGGCGGTCGCGGCGACGGCCCCGTCCTCGTCGTACGCGACGAGGAGCCGGCAGCTCCCGTCGGCGATGCCACCGAGGTGCTCGTCGAGCGCGGGGCGGATGTCGTCGAGGGTGACCGGGGGCACGAAACCCACGGCGCCCCCCGCGTTGGTGACGTCGGCCCACAGCTCCACGATCCCCTCACGCAGGGAAGGGACGACAGCCGGGTCCAGGACAAAAGTAAGAGCCACTAGACCAATTTATCCATTACGCCGTCGGCCCGTCCAGAAAGCGGAACCCCGGCCCGCGGGCCGGGGTTCGACTCACCGGAAAACGGTCGGACGCCCGGACGGGACGTCAGACGCGCATCGCCTGCGGGGTCTCGCGCAGGTTCGCGTCCGGACCGGGGTATTCGCGGATGATCTCGTAGCGCGTGTTGCGCTCGACCGGGCGGAAGCCCGCTTCCCGGATCAGCTCCAGCAGATCGTCACGGCCCAGCTTGTTCGGGGTGCCGTAGTTGTCCGCGTCGTGCGTGATCTTGTACTCGACGACCGAGCCGTCCATGTCGTCCGCGCCGTGCTGCAGCGCGAGCTGGGCGGTCTGCACGCCGTGCATCACCCAGAAGACCTTGACGTGCGGCACGTTGTCGAAGAGCAGCCGCGAGACGGCGAAGGTCTTCAGCGCCTCGGCGCCGGTCGCCATCGTCGTACGCGCCTGGAGCTTGTTGCGCACCTTGCCGTCCTGCATGTCCACGAAGTCGTGCTGGTAGCGCAGCGGGATGAAGACCTGGAAACCGCCGGTCTCGTCCTGGAGCTCGCGCAGCCGCAGCACGTGGTCCACGCGGTGGCGCGGCTCCTCGATGTGCCCGTAGAGCATGGTCGAGGGGGTCTTGAGACCCTTCTCGTGCGCGAGCCGGTGGATGCGCGACCAGTCCTCCCAGTGGGTGCGGTGGTCGACGATGTGCTGGCGGACCTCCCAGTCGAAGATCTCCGCGCCGCCCCCGGTGAGCGACTCCAGGCCGGCCTCGATCAGCTCGTCGAGGATGTCGGAGGCCGACATCCCCGAGATGGTCTCGAAGTGGTGGATCTCGGTCGCCGTGAACGCCTTCAGCGAGACGTTCGGCAGCGCCTTCTTCAGCTCGGAGAGCGAGCGCGGGTAGTAGCGCCACGGCAGGTTCGGGTGCAGGCCGTTGACGATGTGCAGCTCGGTGAGGTTGTCGTTCTCCATGGCCTTGGCCAGGCGCACGGCCTCCTCGATGCGCATCGTGTACGCGTCCTTCTCGCCCGGCTTGCGCTGGAACGAGCAGTACGCGCACGAGGCGGTGCACACGTTCGTCATGTTGAGGTGCCGGTTGACGTTGAAGTGGACGACGTCACCGTTCTTGCGCGTGCGCACCTCGTGGGCGAGGCCACCGAGCCAGGCCAGGTCGTCCGACTCGTAGAGGGCGATACCGTCCTCACGGGTCAGCCGCTCGCCGGAGCGGACCTTCTCCTCCAGCTCACGCTTGAGCCCAGCGTCCATGTGCCGGTCGCCTCCTCTAGATGCCTCTGCCTGTCCTGCGAACCCTGGTCAACCGTACTCTCAGGCTTCCTCGGGAAGTTCCCCGACCCGGTTCTCCCACTTCGTGGAGAGCACGATGGTGGTGCGGGTACGCGATACGCCCTTGGTGCCGGAGAGCTTGCGGATGATCTTCTCCAGGCCGTCCACGTCGTTGGCGCGCACCTTCAGCATGAAGGAGTCGTCGCCCGCGATGAACCAGCAGTCCTCGATCTCCGCCAGGTCGCGCAGCCGCCGGGCCACGTCCTCGTGGTCCGCCGCGTCGGACAGCGAGATGCCGATCAGCGCCGTGACGCCGAGGCCCAGCGAGGCGGAGTCCACCGTCGCGCGGTAGCCGGTGATGACGCCGGCCGTCTCAAGCCGGTTGATGCGGTCGGTGACGCTGGGGCCGGAGAGGCCCACGAGACGGCCCAGCTCCGCGTACGAGGCACGACCGTTCTCCCGGAGTGCCTGGATGAGCTGCCTGTCCACCGTGTCCATTTACGTGGAGCCTTCCATTATTCGGCGATCCTGCAAGTCTAGGTATAGAATCTAAGGCACACAGGGTCAACACCCTGTGAAATATTTCAGCTGATCAATGACGATCTTCAGGAGTGGTTCACCGTGCTCACGATCGAGATGGCCTACGCACACATGCGGGAGCTCCAGGAGCTGGCCAACCGATCCCGTGCCCACCAGCCCGCCGCGGCCCACCGCGTCGACAAGGCCCGCAAGCCCCTCGGCCGTAAGAAGAAGGCCTAGTCACCGGCGCTTGCCTCCCGGGGAGCACGGGAGCCTCCCAGCTCCCCCTCCCAGCGGCGGTACAGCCGGTGCGGCACGTCCGCCGCGTCCAGCACCCGCCCCGCGACGAAGTCCACCAGATCCTGGATGTGCGTCGCACCCGCGTAGAACGCCGGAGAGGCGGGCAGCACGATCGCGCCCGCCTCGTCCAGCGCCACCAGATGCCGCAGCGTCTGCCCGTTCAGCGGGGTCTCCCGCACCGCGACCACCAGCCGGCGCCGCTCCTTGAGCGTCACGCTCGCCACGCGCTGGAGCAGGTCCTTCGACAGGCCGAGCGCCACCCCGGCCACGCAGGCAGTGGACGCCGGGACGACGATCATCCCCTTGACCGGGTACGAGCCCGAGCTCGGGCCCGCCGCCAGGTCCCCCGCACCCCAGTACCGGACGTCGTCCAGCTCCGGCCGCGGATAGGTCGCGGGCTTCCCGTCCGCGCCACGCCCCAGCCACTCGCCCAGGTCCTCGCGCCAGTGCGCGTCACGGAAGGCGATCCCCGTCTCGTCCAGCAGGGTGAGGCGCGAGGCGCGGCTCACCACCAGGTCGACACTCTCCCCCGCGGCCAGCAGCCCGCGGAGCACCGCCGCCGCGTACGGCGTCCCGGAGGCCCCGGAAACCCCGACCACCCACGGGGTGCGCTTGCGCTCAGTCATACCTCCGAGACTATCCGGCCACCGACGATGGGCACTCAGTAAGGTGTCGGGACGTTCCCGTGACGGGACACGGCCAGGGGGAGAAGAAGATGAGCACCACGGTGGAACCGCAGTGGACGCAGGCCGACCGCGCCAAGGCCGCGGCCAAGCTGATGCTGGGCTGGGTGGCCCTGCTGTGGGTGATCGAGCTGGTGGACCTGGCCACCGGACACGCCCTCGACGGGTACGGGATCATCGCCCGTGAGGCGGACGGGCTCACCGGGATACCGCTCGCGCCCTTCCTCCACTTCGGCTTCGACCATCTGGCGTCCAACACCGTCCCGCTGCTGGTCCTCGGCTTCGTCGCCGCCCTCAGCGGCATCCGCCGCTTCCTCGCCGTCTGCGCCGCCGTCACCGTGGTGGACGGGCTCGGCGTCTGGCTGGTCTCCCCGTCGTACAGCATCACGGCGGGCGCCTCGGGCCTGATCTTCGGCCTCTTCGGCTACCTGCTGGTCCGCGGCTTCGTGGAACGGCGGCCGCTGGGCGTGGTGGTGGCGGTGGTGATCGCCGCCGTCTGGGGCGGCACGGTCTTCCTCGGCGTCCTGCCGACGGACTCGGGCGTCAGCTGGCAGGGCCACCTCTTCGGCCTGCTCGCGGGCATCGTGACGGCCCTGTACTTCCGCCGCCCGGACCGCCGACAGCCGGCCCTCACGGGCTGACGGCGGAGGGGTCCACGGGCAGGGCGGAGGTGTCGACCGTCAGCTTGCCGAGTCCGGTCTCGACGACAACCGTCCCGCCGTACGCGATGGTGTCCCGGCCCCGGTACCCGTCCGGCCCCGGATTCCACAGCGTCACGCAGTGCGCCTCGTAGGGGTCGAAGATCAGGTAGTGCGGAATGCCCCGCCGGGCGTAGGCCCGGTCCTTGACCTCGTAGTCGTTGCGCACGCTGCCGCGGGAGACCACCTCGACGGCCAGCTCGACCAGATCGGGCGGGTAGGCGCTGAGGTTCTTGTCCGCCTCCGCGGCGGGCACCACCGCCAGGTCGGGGCAGAATTCGTTGTCGCCGTCGAAGGGGATCGCGACATCACTGAGGAAGCCCCAATCCGGCCCCAGCTGGGCCTCCAGCACGTTCCACAGCAGACGGATCGTCCGGCCGTGGTGCGGCTTCCGCGGACTCATCACGATGGCACCCTCAACGATCTCTGTCCGGTATCCGGGGAACATGTCCTCGCACCGGTTCAGCTGTGAGTGCAGGCGGTCGCTCTCCGAAATGGTCACGTCGGCCTCCCTGTCCATGCACTCGATGTTAGAGCGCAGGCTAGTGAGAGGGTCAGACCCCGAACGATCGAATGCCGGCCGGCTCACCCGTCGGAGCTACGAGACGGTCAGGCCGCGGGCCACCAGATCGGCCAGAGCGCACACGAACAAGGCGATCCCGATGAAGCCGTTGACCGTGAAGAAGGCCCGGTTCAGGCGGGACAGGTCGTGGGGCTTCACGATCGTGTGCTCGTAGAGGAAGGCGGCGACGACGACCGCCAGGCCGGTCCAGAACAGCACGCCCGCGTCCGTGGCCAGCGCGTACCAGGCCAGCAGGGCCGTGGTCACGGCGTGTGCGCCGCGCGCGCCCCAGAGGGCGGCCGGTACTCCGAAGCGGGCCGGGACGGACTTGACGCCCTCGGCGCGGTCTGCGGCCACGTCCTGGCAGGCGAAGATCAGGTCGAAGCCGCCGATCCACACGCCGACCGCCAGCCCCAGGATCACCGCGTCCCAGGACCACTCGCCGGTGACCGCGAGCCAGGCCCCGACCGGGCCCATGGCCTGGGCCAGGCCCAGGATGGCGTGCGGGAAGTTCGTGAACCGCTTGCCGTACGGGTAGACCACCATCGGGATCACGGCGACCGGCGCGAGCGCCAGGCACAGCGGGTTCAGCAGGGCCGCCGAGCCGAGGAAGACCAGGAGGGCGATCCCGGCGCCGGTCCAGGCGGCGCGCACCGAGACCGCGCCGGTGACCAGTTCGCGGCCGGCCGTGCGCGGGTTACGGGCGTCGATCTCGCGGTCGATGATCCGGTTGGCGGCCATCGCGAAGGTCCGCAGCCCCACCATGCAGATGGTGACGAGGAGCAGGACGCCCCAGTGGATGCGCCGGTCGAGCTGGAACATGGCGGTGAAGGCCGCGATGTAGGCGAAGGGCAGCGCGAAGACCGAGTGCTCGATCAGCACCAGTCTGAGAAAGGCCTTGACCTTGTTGGTGGCCTCCGGCGCGGGACCGTGTCCGACCACTCCATCGGCGGTGGTCATCATGCGAGTTCCCTCCGGAACTGTTCGAGTTCGGCCAGCAGCTCCGCCGCCGGGAGCGCGCCGAGCTCCAGGGTCCGGGCAGCGGTGGCGCCGTCCTCCTCCTCGGGCGGGGTGATCTGCGCGGTGACCACCCAGTCGCCGCCCGAAGGGCGGGCTTCGAGGCGGAGGAAGTTGCCGGCTTCGACGGTGAAGGGACCGGCCGCGGACAGGGCCTGCTGCAGCTGCTCCGCGAAGGCGTCCGCCTCCACGTCGCGGGCGCCGGGCAGTTCGAAGCCGTCGCCCTCGCCGTCCACGTCGTACATCAGCGCCCAGACGTCACCGGGACCCGCGAACTCCTCCGGGCTCACTCCCGCGTCGCGGGCGGCGGCGAGCACGCCGGGCTGGGTCGGGTCGATCTGCGGGCGCATCAGGGCGACGTAGGCCTCGGCGGTGCCGATCTGGAGTTCCGGGCCGCCGACGGCGATCGGGCTCACAGTCCGTACTCCTTCCAGCGGCGGTCCACGAGGGCGGCGGTCGCCGGGTCGGACTCGACCATGTCGGGCCAGCCGCCGTCGCGGGTGTAGCCCTCCTCGGGCAGCTTCTTGGTGGCGTCGATACCCGCCTTGCCGCCCCAGAACTGCTGGTACGAGGCGTGGTCCAGGTGGTCCACCGGGCCTTCGACGACGGTGAGGTCGCGCGAGTAGTCGGTGTTGCCCAGCGCCCGCCAGGAGACCTCGTGCAGGTCGTGGACGTCGCAGTCCTTGTCGACCACGATGATCAGCTTGGTCAGCGACATCATGTGCGCGCCCCAGATGGCGTGCATGACCTTCTGGGCGTGCTTCGGGTACTTCTTGTCGATCGAGACGATCGCGCAGTTGTGGAAGCCGCCCGATTCCGGGAGGTGGTAGTCCACGATGTCCGGAACGATGATCTTGAGCAGGGGCAGGAAGAACCGCTCCGTCGCGCGGCCGAGCGGGCCGTCCTCGGTCGGCGGCCGGCCGACGACGATCGACTGGATGAGCGGACGCCTGCGCATCGTCACGCAGTCGATCTTCAGGGCCGGGAAGGGTTCCTGCGGGGTGTAGAAGCCGGTGTGGTCGCCGAAGGGACCCTCCGGGAGCATCTCGCCGGGCTCCAGCCAGCCCTCGATCACGACCTCCGCGTTGGCGGGGACCTGGAGCGGGACCGTCTTGCAGTCGACCATCTCGATCCGCTTGCCGGCGACGAAGCCGGCGAAGAGGTACTCGTCGATGTCGCCCGGCAGCGGTGCGGTGGACGCGTAGGTCACCGCGGGCGGGCAGCCGAAGGCGATCGCGACCGGCAGCCGCTCGCCCTTGGCGGCGGCGACGGCGTAGTGGTTGCGGCTGTCCTTGTGGATCTGCCAGTGCATGCCGATGGTGCGCTTGTCGTGGCGCTGGAGGCGGTAGAGGCCGAGGTTGCGGACGCCGGTCTCGGGGTGCTTGGTGTGGGTCAGGCCGAGGTTGAAGAAGTCGCCGCCGTCCTTGGGCCACGTGAAGAGGGCCGGGAGCTGGTCGAGGTCCACGTCGTCGCCGGTGAGGACGACCTCCTGGACGGGTGCGGATTCGCCCTTCACCTTCTTCGGCGGCACGTGCACCATCGAGCCGAGCTTGCCGAAGGCCTCGCGGACCCCGATGAAGCCCTGCGGGAGCTCCGGCTTGAGCAGGCCGCCGATCTTCTCGCTGATCTCGCCGTACGACTTGAGGCCGAGGGCCTTCAGGAGGCGGCGGTCGGTGCCGAAGACGTTCATGGCCAGCGGCATCGCCGAGCCCTTGACGTTCTCGAAGAGGAGCGCCGGGCCCCCCGCCTTGTTCACTCTGTCGACGATCTCCCCGACCTCCAGGTACGGGTCGACTTCGGCCTTGATGCGCTTGAGGTCGCCCTCCCGCTCCAGGGCCCGGAGCAGCGAGCGGAGATCGTCGTAAGCCATAGGGGTCAGTATCCGTCACCTACTACCCTGGAGGCGTCACCGGGGCCCCGACGCGGGCCCCCCGTCACTGACCTGGGAGTCGGTCCCACACCGTGCTGCGCTATCTGCCGTTCCTGCTGATCCTCGCGCTGACCATCTACGCCTTCGTCGACTGCCTGAACACGCCGGAGCCGGAGGTCAAGCACCTCCCCAAGGTGGTCTGGGTGATCATCATCCTGCTCTTCTCCATCGTGGGGCCGGTCGTGTGGCTGTTCGCGGGCAAGGAACGGGTGGCCCCGGGCGGGGGCCGGGCGCGCCGGACGCAGTGGGTGGCGCCCGACGACAACCCGGAGTTCCTGAAGTCGCTGCGCGACGAGCAGGACAAGGACAAGGACAAGAAGGACAGGGACCAGGACTGAGGGCTCCCTCGGGGGGCGGGCGGCGCCTCAGCCGACGAGGAAGTACCAGGGGGCCTGACGGGAGTCCTTGGATCCCGAGCCACCCTGGTGGAAGAAGCCGGGCGGCTCGCTGGGGCGGGGCCCGGGCCGCAGGTCCCCGATGTCCGCGTAGGGCGGACCCACCCAGGGGGTGCTGGGGCGCGGCCCCGGCTTGGGGCCGTAGAGGTCCTTGACGTCGGCCCACGGCGGGTACTGCATCGGCGGGTTGCTCGGGCGGGGCTGCGGGGCCGGAGCAGCCTGGCTGGGCTGCGGGGTGGGGGCGGGGCCCGGCGTGTCGGCGAAGGCGCCGGACGAGAGCGAAACTCCTCCCACGACCAGGGCCGACACGGTGGCGAAGGCGATCCACCCGGTACGGGTGTGGGTGCGGGGCATCGTGGGACTCCTTGCTGAGGTTGGGCGGCCCAGCCGAGCGGGGGCCGCCCCTCCATTGCGCCCCGGCGGCCGCGCCCGGTCATGTCACCGGTTCCCGTGGCTTGACAGCCCCGGGAACTACCGGGCCCACGGCAGGACGCGGGTGCCCTCCTCCCCCGGGACCGTGACCACGCCGTCCGCGCGCATCACGACGTAGGCCTCGAAGGTCTCGGCGGAGTGGATGCGGCGCAGCACGTCCGGGGGCAGGACGAGGGTCTGGCCGGCGGTGGCCTTCTCGGTGCGGCCGGCGCAGGTGACCTCCAGGGTGCCGGCGGTCAGGGTCCACACCTGCTCGCGGCTGACGGAGTGCTCGGGGCCGGTGTGGCCGGCGGGCATGGCCACGTGCCAGCTGCTGAGCTCCCGGCTGCCGCGGCTGGGGGCGGCGAAGCCGGTCATGGTGGCGTTGGGGGTGGCGGTGACGTTCTCGGGGGCAGGGCTGATCACGTGCACGGCGGATCCTCGTCTCTCGGGGCGTCTTCCGGGGACATGCAAGTAAAGCTGCTTTACTCACACTGAGTAAAGCAGCTTTACCCACCCGTGTCACCATGTGCGCGTGACGAGAGACGAGAACGAGGGCGTCGAGCTGCTGTTCCTGCTCGGCCTGGGCTTCCAGACGCTGCTGGGGGAGTTCACCCGGCGCGTCGCCGAGGCCGGCTATCCGGACCTGCGACCCGTGCACGGCATGGCCTTCCAGGCCCTCCAGTACGACGGCGCCACCGCCACCGAGCTCGCCGAACGGCTCGGGGTGACCAAACAGGCCGCCGGGCAGATCGTCGACGACCTGGAGAAGCGCGGCTACGTCCGCCGCGAGCCGCACCCCGGCGGCGGCCGCCGCAAGCTGGTGGTCCTGACCCGGGCGGCCCGCGACCACCTCGCCGTCGCGGGCCGGATCCTGCACGAGCTGGAGGCCGAGCTGGGGCATGGCACCGACCTCACCGCCCTGCGCGCCGGGCTCGGGGAGGTCGTGCGCACCTTCCACGGGGAGGGGCCGCTGCCGCCGCTGCGCCCGGTGTGGTGAGAGGCGGGGGAACGGCCCGGCCGCCCTACGCCCGGGCGAGGGAGGCGTAGGCCTCGCGCAGGGCCGACCAGCGGGTGTCCGTCCAGGCGGACCAGTCCGCGGGGCGCCCGTCCAGGGCGGAGTCGAGCAGCTCGAAGTGCTCGTGCCAGCCCGCCAGGCAGTCCAGGCGCTCGTCCTGCGTCCCGCCCCGCTCGTTCACGAACCGGATCACGGTGGAATCGGTCCCGACGGGCTCCAGGTGGAAGCGGATCCGCCCGTGTTCGGTGACCGTGTACTCGGCGACCCGCTCCACGTCCCAGGCGGTGACCCGCCCCGTCACCACGGCCGCCGTGTTCAGCCACCGCAGCGTGATCGCCCCGCCGAGCCGGCGCTCCAGGACGTCCGCCGCGGCCAGCCAGCCGCGCAGCCCGTCCGGCGTGGTCAGGGCGGGCCACAGGGCCGCGTAGGCGTGCGGCAGGTGCAGCTCGAAGCGGAGCAGCCAGTGGTTCTCGCCGCGCTGCTCGCTGGTGGCATGGCTCACGAGAGTCATGCCACCAGCGTCCCACTCCCGCCGGTCAGACGCCCGCGTACGAGTGCTTGCCGCTGAGCAGGATGTTCACGCCGTAGTAGTTCCAGATCCAGCAGGCGAAGGCGAAGAGCGCCAGGTACGCGGCCTTGCGGCCCTTCCAGCCGGCGGTGGCGCGGGCGTGCAGGTAGCAGGCGTAGGCCACCCAGGTGACGAAGGACCAGACCTCCTTGGGGTCCCAGTTCCAGTAGCGGCCCCAGGCGTCGCCGGCCCAGATCGCGCCCGCGATGATCGTGAAGGTCCACAGCGGGAAGACCGCGGCGTTGATGCGGTACGAGAACTTGTCGAGGGAGGCCGCGGAGGGCAGCCGCTCCAGCACCGAGCTGCGGAACCTGCCCGGGGTGCGGCCGGCCTCCAGCTGGCTCTCGTAGGAGTCGCGGAAGAGGTAGAGGACCGCGCCCGCGGCGCCGATGTAGAAGACCGCGCCGCAGAAGATCGCCGTGGAGACGTGGATCCACAGCCAGTACGAGTGCAGGGCCGGGACCAGCTGGTCGCTGTCGGTGTAGAGCCAGGTGACGGCGATGCCGAGGTCCAGCAGGACGGTGGTGACCAGGATCAGGCCGAGCCAGCCGACGTTCTTCTTCAGGGCCAGCAGCACCAGGTACACGCCGACGGCCACCGTGGAGAAGGTGATCGAGAACTCGTACATGTTGCCCCAGGGGGCCCGCTGCACCGACAGGGCGCGGGCGACCACCCCGGCCGCCTCGACGAGGAAGGCGAGCGCGGTCAGCGAGACCGCGATCCGCCCGTACAGGTCGCCCTGCACGGTGCCGCCGGCGGCGCCGGGGCCGTCCGGGACGTCGCGGGCGCCGGCCGCGGAGCGGGTGGTGACCTTGGGCTGGTCGAGGACGGCGGTGGCCCCGCCCTTGCCGCGGACCCGCACGGCGGGCGCGGCCGCGGCCGCTCCGGCCGCTCCGCTCTCCTTGGCGCCGGTCAGTGCGGCGGCCGTCCGGCCCACCTTGCTGCGGCTGCCGAAGGTCCACTCGGCGATGTGCGCGAAGAAGGCGAGCATGTAGACCGCCATCGACGAATAGATCAGGTAGTTGCTGATCTCAGCCAGGTTCTCGTTGGCTGCGGCTGCGAGCGGCGTCATCCGCGCTCTCCTTCAGGGGTTTCTTCAACAGGATCAGACGCCGTGGGCGCCTGCTGGTGCAGCTGGGCGGCGAGCTCCGCCAGCTCCTGCGGGAGCCTGGTGGACTCGCTGCGGCCCAGGCCCGCCATCTCGACGACGGTCACGCCGTCCGTCCCGGTCACCGCACGGACCCAGATCCGGCGGCGCTGGATGAACAGCGATCCGGCCAGGCCCGCGATGGCGGCGATCGCGCCCGCGAGGGCGAGGCCGCTGCCGGGCTGGTGGGTGACGGAGAAGGTGGCCCACCGCTCGATGCCCTCGAACTTCACGGTGCCCGCCCCGTTCGGCAGGGTCATCGTGTCGCCGGGCGCCAGTTTCTGCTTGAACTGCTGGCCCGACTCGTCCTTGAAGGGCTCCATCTTGGTGGTGGTGAGCCGGTAGACGTTCTGCGGCAGGCCCGAGTCCACGCCGAGGCTGCCGTGCCAGGCGTTGAGCATGAGCTGCGGGTTCAGGAGGGCGGGGAACTGCGAGAACATCGTGCCCATGCCCTCACCGGCGAAGCTGGGCACGAAGACGGCGTTGAAGCCGAGCTGCTCCTTCTTGCCGTCCTTGTCCTTGTAGCCGTCGGTGACCTTGACGGCTCCGGTGGAGGTGAGGTTGGCGTCCTGCGGGAGCACCGGCACGGCGTCCTTGAAGATCACCTTGCCGGTGGGGTCGGTCACCGAGACGATCGGCGCGTAGCCGTGGCCGAGCAGGTAGACCTTGGAGCCGTCCACCTCCAGGGGCTTGTTGACCTGGATCTCCCGCTTCTGCGGGGTGCCGTGGGCGCCGTCCGAGAAGGTGACGTACGCCTTGAAGTCGCGCGGGGTGCCCCGCTGCGGGCCGGTCATCTCGTACGTCGCGTCGAACCGGTCCAGCGTGAAGCTGAACGGCGCCAGGTCGTCCGGGTCGAAGAGCGTGCCGGACTTGAAGTCGTCGTACTGGGTGAGGGTGTTCGAGAAGCCGGTGCCGCGCAGGACCAGCTTGCCGCCCTCGGACTTGAAGTACTGGCCCCAGGCGAAGGCCACCAGCATCACGATCAGCGCGATGTGGAAGATCAGGTTCCCCGCCTCGCGGAGGTAGCCCTTCTCGGCGGCGACGTGACCCTCGCCGGCCTCGGTGCGGAAGCGGCTGCCGCGGAGCACGGTGCGCGCGTGCGCGAGGACCTCGTCCGGGGTCCTGTCGGTGCGCCAGGTGGTGTGGGCGGGCAGCCTGTCGAGGCGGCGGGGGGCGGCCGGCGGGCGGCCGCGGAGCTGGCCGACGAACTGCCAGGAGCGCGGCACGATGCAGCCGATGAGCGAGATGAACAGCAGCAGGTAGATCGCGGAGAACCACACCGAGCTGTAGACGTCGAAGAGCTGGAGCTTGTCGGCGACGCCCACCCAGGAGGAGTGCTCACGCTTCCAGTCGAGGACCTTCAGGGCGTCGACGTTGTTCTGCGGGACGAGGGAGCCGGGGATGGCGCCCAGGGACAGCAGGAAGAGCAGGATCAGCGCCACCCGCATGGAGGTGAGCTGCCGCCAGAACCAGCGGGCCCAGCCGATCACGCCGATGCCGACGGCCGGCGCGGTGGGGCTGTCCTCCAGCGGGGCGGTGGAGAGCTGGGCACCTGCCGCGGCGTCGGTGGAGTCCGCCGCGGCGGACGTGTCGGTGCTCGCTTTGTCTGTCGTACTCATGTGCCTTCAGTCCTCAGATCCCCACCGTGAAACCCCGGGTCCCGCTCTGCCTGTCGCTGACGATGCTGTCCCACGAACCTGTGATGCGGAACGTTCCGCACCGCCCTCGGGGTCACTTCTCCGCGAGGACCGGCTCGACCATCGAGCGCAGCTGCTCGTCGTTGACCGGGGCCAGCGTGCGGGCGGCGATCTTGCCGTCCTTGTCGAGGACGATCGTGGAGGGGATGGCGTTCGGGTTGAGCGTGCCCTTCGGGAAGCGGAGCATCAGCTTCCCAGCAGGGTCGTAGAGGCTCGGGTAGGTGATCCCGTAGGTCTCTTCGAAGGCGATCGCGTTCTGTTTGCTGTTGTCGCGGGTGTTGATCCCGACGAACGCGACGTCCTTGCCCGCGTCGGCGTACTCCTTGGAGACCGTCGCGAAGTGGCCGGCCTCGGCGCGGCACGGCGGGCACCAGGAGCCCCACACGTTCAGCACGACGACCTTGCCCTTGAGCGCGGTGGTGTCGAGGGTCCCCTCGTCGACGGTCTCGCCGTCGAGCTTGGGGGCCTCGGCGCGCTCCTCCTTGGCCACGGTGGAGATGCCGCTCGCACCCGAGACGTAGTTGCCGCCGGACCCGCTGACCGGCTTGCCGCCGTCCGGCCCCCCGCACGCCGACAGCGCGAGGGTGCCGGCGAGGGCCGCCACGGCCAGCAGGGTGGCACGGCCGCCGGTCGAGCGGCGGCTACTACGACGGATACGCGCGCGGCTAAGGCTCATGTGAAAAGTTTCGCATGAGCAATTCGCGGATCTTCCGCACCCCCCGGGGCGGCGCCCGAGCCCTGGTCAGGCGATGTCCGGCCCCCGTCAGGCGGCTGTCATGTACGCGCTCCAGCCACCGGCCGGCGACTGGCCCGGGCCGAGCCCCCGGAGCCTGGCGAGCACCTTGGGGTCCTGCACCTCCAGCCAGTCGGTGAACTGCCGGAAGGACACGAGCCGTACATCCCTTTTGTCCGCCATGCCCTTGAGCGCCTCCTCGACGGCGTCCATGTAGATGCCGCCGTTCCACTCCTCGAAGTGGTTGCCGATGAACAGGGGCGCGCGGTTGGTCTCGTAGGCCCGCCGGAAACCGCCCAGGTAGGTGGCCGTGGCCTGGGTGCGCCAGCCCGGGTAGTTGGCGGGCACGCCCCTCGTCGTGTTCTTCGACTGGTTGGCGAGGATGTTGTAGTCCATGGAGAGGACCTCGAAGGAGTGCCCGGGGAACGGCAGGGACTGCAGCGGCAGGTCCCAGACGCCGGACCGGCGCTCCGGCCAGACCTGGAGGCCGCCGGGCGAGCTGGAGTCGTAGCGCCAGCCCAGCCGGCCGGCCGTCGGCAGCAGGCCGTCCCGGCCGAGGAGGCAGGGGGTGCGGCCGCCCTTCAGCTCCTTGGCGTAGTCGAAGGGCAGGGGTTCGAGGTCGGTGAATCCGGTGTTGGTGCGCCAGTTGGTGACGAACGACACGGCCTGGTCGATCTCGCTCTGCCAGTCCTGCGGGGTCCACCGGCCCACCGAGCCGGATCCGGCACAGAAGTGGCCGTTGAAGTGGGTCCCTATCTCGTGCCCGTCCAGCCACGCCTGGCGGACGTGCGTGAGGGTGGAGCGGACGTTCTCGTCCTTGAGGTAGCCGATGTCCGAGGCCCCGACGGGGTTGTTCGGCGGCCGGTAGAGGTGCCGCTTCGACTCGGGCAGCAGGTAGATGCCCGAGAGGAAGAAGGTCATGGCCGCGCCGTGGTCCTTGGCGAGCTTGAGGAAGCGCGGGAAGAGACCGTTGCCGATCTCCCCCGCACCGTCCCAGCTGAAGACGACGAACTGCGGCGGGGTCTCGCCCGGCTGGAGCGGCACGGGCGGGTCCGGCTGGTTCGGCTGCGGGCCGGTGTCGGCGGTGGAGCCGTCACCGATGGGCCGGACCGCCGGCTTCTCACCGGGCTTCGGGTTCCTGACGGGCCCGGGAGCGCCGGAACCGGACGTGCCCGGTGAGCCGCAGCCCGCGATTCCCACCGCGGCGGCCGCACCGAGCCCCAGTCCCAGCAACCCCCTCCGGCTGACTCCCCTGATGTCGCGCATGTCACCGTCCCCACTGTCGACCACCCATACCGACCGAAGTCCATATAAACGGACAATCAGATCGGACATGCGAGCTGACACGGTGATTCCCGCGCGACCTCTCTTTACTTGGGCCGAACCGTAACGGCATGTAACAGACGGACGATCAAGACCCGGCCGGACGACCGGAAACCGGATCAGGCACCGAACGCCTTCGACGCACCCTTCACCGGCTTGGCCCCGGCCAGCAGATGCGCCGGCACCAGGTCCCGGGCCGGCTCGCTGTAGCCCACCGACACCAGCTTGTCGCCCTGGAACGTGAACGACGTCATCGAGGCGAGCGTGCACTGACGGCGCCTCGGGTCGTGCCACAGCCGGCGCTTCTCCGCGAAGCTGCGCACGATCCAGATCGGCAGCTGGTGGCTGACCGCCACCGCCTCACGGCCGCGGGCCGCGTCGCGCGCCGCCTCCAGCGCGCTCATCATCCGGACCACCTGCTCGACGTACGGCTCACCCCACGACGGCTTGAACGGGTTCGTCAGGTGCTTCCAGTTGCCGGGCTTGCGCAGCGCGCCGTCACCGACACCGAAGGTCTTGCCCTCGAAGACGTTCTCCGCCTCCAGCAGCCGCGCATCGGTCGCCAGGTCCAGGCCGTGGACCTTGGCGATCGGCTCCGCCGTCTCCTGCGCACGCTCCAGCGGAGACGACACGACGTAGGCGATGTCCCGGCCCTTGAGGTGCTCGGCGACCCGGTCCGCCATCTGCCGGCCCAGCTCGGAGAGGTGATAGCCGTCACGGCGCCCGTAGAGCACGCCCTCGGGGTTGTGCACCTCGCCGTGGCGCACCAGGTGCACGACGGTGAGGTCGGGGGTGGCGGGCGTGGAGCTGCTGCTCATGCGGTGGCCTCCGCGGCGGCTCGGGCGGCGGCCGGCAGAGCGGCCGCGATGCGCTCGATCGCCTTCTCGTCGTGGGCGGTGGAGACGAACCAGGACTCGAACGCCGACGGCGGCAGGTAGACGCCCTGCGCCAGCATCGAGTGGAAGAACCCGTTGAAACGGAAGCTCTCCTGCTTCTTGGCGTCGTCGTAGTTGCGCACCTCGTCCTCGGTGAAGAAGACGGAGAACATGTTGGACGCGGTCTGCAGCCGGTGCGCCACGCCCTCCTTGGCGAGCGCGCCGGTCACCAGGCCCTGGATCTCCTTCGAGACCGCGTCGACCTTCTCGTACGCGGCCGCGTCCAGCAGACGCAGCTGGGCGAGACCGGCGGCGGTCGCGATGGGGTTACCGGAGAGCGTCCCGGCCTGGTAGACGGGACCGGCGGGAGCCAGGTGGCCCATGACGTCGGCGCGGCCGCCGAAGGCCGCGGCCGGGAAACCGCCGCCCATGACCTTGCCGAAGGTCATCAGGTCGGGCCTGACCCCGTCGACGCCGTACCAGCCGGCACGGGAGGTCCGGAAGCCGGTCATCACCTCGTCGGAGATGTACAGCGCGCCGTTCTCCCGGCAGAGGTCCGCGAGCCCCTGGTTGAAGCCCTCGGCAGGGGTCACCACACCCATGTTGCCGGGCGCCGCCTCGGTGATCACACAGGCGATCTCGCCGGGGTGCGCGGCGAAGGCCGCCCGTACCGCTTCGAGGTCGTTGTAGGGCAGCACGATCGTGTCCCCGGCCTGCGCGCCCGTCACACCCGGGGTGTCCGGGAGCGCGAAGGTCGCCAGACCGGAACCGGCGGCGGCCAGCAGCGCGTCCACGTGACCGTGGTAGCAGCCGGCGAACTTCACGACCTTGGCGCGACCGGTGAAGCCACGGGCCAGCCGGATCGCCGACATGGTCGCCTCGGTGCCGGAGGAGACCAGGCGGACCTGCTCCACGGGCTCGATGCGCGCCACGATCTCCTCGGCCAGCGCCACCTCGCCCTCACCGGGCGTACCGAAGGAGGTACCGCGGGCGACGGCCGCCTGGACGGCCTCGACCACCTCGGGGTGCGAATGGCCGAGGATCATCGGCCCCCACGAGCACACGAGGTCGACGTACTCACGCCCGTCGGCATCGGTGAGGTACGGACCGGTCCCGGACACCATGAACCGGGGCGTACCGCCCACGGCGCGGAAGGCGCGCACGGGAGAGTTCACGCCGCCGGGGGTCACGAGGGAGGCGCGCTCGAAGAGCGTCTGCGAAACTGGGGCTTCATACGGGTACGGGTAGCTCACACCTGCCATGGTCTCAGAGGCCGCGACAGACTTGCGGACGGGCGTTTCACCGCGTCGCCGCGGGGGAGGTCACTGCCATGATGATCAGGCTGCGTGGCGGGGGCCGCCGCGGGGCCGGGGCGAGCAAGACCAGTCGGGTGGAGATATGCAACGCGGTGGTGGACCGGGCGAGGGAACGGACGGCCTCGATCCGCAGCGCGCCCGCGAGGCCCGCCGCCGGGGCAAGCACCGCCGTGGCATGGAGGCGGCCGACGCCGTCCCGGGGCCGGCGACCCCGCCCGAGGACCTGCCCAAGGGTCGTGGCATGGGAGTGACGTACAAGTACTTCGGCGCCCCCGACGGTGCCACGGCGGCCCGGGTCCCGGTCACGATGCGGCCGGAGGAACTCGGCGGCGACGAGCTCGGCATGGGCGGCCTCTTCACCAAGATCAAGCCGGAGACGGTGGCCGCGATGGTCCTCACCGGCATCGAAGGCATACCCCTCCACAAGGTGCCCCCGCTGGAGCTGGTCGTCCTCCACCCCGACTACGCGGTGGTCAAACTGCCGATGACCGTGGTCGACCCGCTGCGCGGAATCGGCGAGGAATCGGTGGGCGCGGCCGCCTTCATCTGGTCCACGGTCCCCGACCGCGGCGGCCCGAGCGACGCCTTCAACGTCTACCAGCTGCTCCACGAGTGGCAGGATTTCAGCCACCGCCTCCACGAGGCCGGCCACCAGCCGTACTGCCTGGTCTGGCCCTGACCTGCCCATACCCTGCCCGGCAGCACCTCTGCGGGGCTGCCCGGCCGCGTTCAGGAGTCCCCCGCCGGACGGGGCCTCGGCTGTGCCTGCACGACAGGTCGGCCGCCGGGGTCGGCTGGCCAGGCGTGCATCCGTGCCGGGTCCCCGGCGATGCCGGGGCGCCACTTGGCGCGACGTCCCGACGCTGCCATCAGTACGCGGGCACCCCGGGAGCAGCAGGGCCGGCCGGTGCGCCGGCGGCGACCGGGCCCCGCCCCGGCCTCAGCCGCGCGTTCGTCGGACGGCGTCGGGGCGGGCGAGGCTCACGAAGGTGTCAGGACGCCTCTCGCAGTAGATCCTGGGCCTTGCCCCTGGCCTTCGTGACGAGTTCCAGCCACGCCATGATGTCCGCTTCGTGCTTCACCAGCGAAGCGGCCGAGGCCTTGCTCTTGGCTTCCCGTGCCTCTGTGTTGAGATCGACTCCGGCGGCACACTCGGCATCGGTGGTGGCCTGCTTGATCTCGGCGTCCCGGGCGTTGTCGAGCGCCGCCGCGGCGGTCTCGGGGACATTCGCGTAACGCGAGAGCGCCACTTCCCTGGCCTTCTCCGGAGTCGCAATTTCCGGATAGCCTCCGGACTTCATACAGGAAGCCCATTCGGAGAGCGCCTTCTGATATCCGTCGTCATCTGCGAGGATGCGCGCACCGTTCTGCTTGACCTTGTTGTAAACCGTCCAGGTGAGCCGGAGGTACTCCTTCACGTCTCCGTACACGGCCTTGAGGGTTTCACCGCGGCACCCCGTGGACGGCACCATCACCTTGCCGCCGCCGAAGTCGAACTCCACACCGCCTTCTGGCTTGTCGACGTACCCGTCCATGGCCATGCTGTGCGCCCGCTTGACGTCTTCGGGCAGCGCATCGAAGTCGTCCGGGCCCCCTTGGGGCTTCCGGGTGTCCGAAGTGCGCGGGTCCGCCCCGTAGCCGACGGTGCGCGCGGTCTCGGGCGACGGGGAGAGGTCCCCACTCTGCTTCTTTCCGCTGTCGGTGCCGGAGCCGCCTGCCGGGAAGACCTTGAAACCCTTGTCGTTCATGCATGTGCGGATCAGTTTTAACTCCGCGTCACGCTCTTGGTCGAGCGCCGCGTTGGCACTGTCCAGGGCCGCCTGCACCCTACGGGCCCGCTCCAAGTCTTTCGGGGCTTCCTCCGAACAGGCGGAGGCGGCCGCGCCCAGCAGCACCGTCACCGCGATCGCCGTCAAACCCCGGATGCGCTTCGTCAATTTTCCGTGTCCTCGTGAAGGTGCGGCCGGGCCGCCTCCGCGACACGGGGCGGCCCGACCTGAAAGCGGCGATCGGCAGCCGTTGCTCCGCGCCCCACGCTATGCCACGACCACGGCGGAAAAAAGCGCGATTTGTTTTGCGGTCCCCACTTCCAATAATTGGAATTGATCATTCACCGCCCGGTGCCCGATGCGGGAATCCAGCATTCCGCCACACCGCCCCCGCCCCCTTCAGGAAAGAGGCCTGCGCAGCCCCGTAGGCTGGCCCGATGGAGACCCGTGTACGGCTGGAGCCCTGGTCCGCCGGGGACTTCTGGCTGCTGGAGCGCAAGAACGAGCCGGCCATGACCCGCTTCCTGGGCGGCCCCGAGACGCCCGCGAAACTCGCCGACCGGCAGCGCCGCTACGAGGCCCTGAGCGCGCGGGAGCCGGCCGCCGGCCGGATGTTCCGCGTCGAACGGATCCCGGCCGGGGAAGACCCCGGCACCGGCGGACGCGCCGAGAGCGTCGGATCCGTCGGCTTCTGGGAGCGGGAGTGGCGCGGCGAAGCCGTCTACGAGACCGGATGGGGCATCCTGCCCGAGTTCCAGGGCCAGGGGCTGGCCGTCGCGGCCCTCACGGAACTCCTGGCCCACGTCCGCGCCCACGGCTCCCGCGACAGCGTCCACGCCTTCCCCGGCACCGACCACCCGGCGTCCAACGCGGTCTGCCGGCGGGCCGGCTTCGAGTACCTGGGCGACGTCGACTTCGAGTACCCGCCCGGCGTGCCCCACCCGAGCTGCCACTGGCGCCACCGGGTGGAGCGCCCCCGGGTGGAGCGCCCCCGGGGCGGCCTCACACCGTCAGGATGATCCGGCCGCGGACCCCGGGCGTCCCGAGGCGGGCGTGGGCCTTCGCGACCTCGCCGAGCGGGAAGGTCTCCGCGACCCGGAGCGTCAGCTCGCCCGCGTCGACCAGGGCCACCAGCCGGGCCAGGTGCGCCCCGTCCGCCGCGACCTCCTGCTCCACGACCCGGACACCGCGCTCCGCCGCCGGGGCGTGGTGCGGGATCAGGCCCACGTAGACCCCGCCGTCACGTACGGAGCGCAGTGCCTCCTCGCCCAGCACCGCCGCGTCCAGGACCCCGTCCACCGGCCCGGCCGGAGCCTCGCCGCGCGGGACGAACCCGGTCGCGCCCAGGGACCGTACGAACTCCTCGTCCCCGGCGCCCGCCAGAGCCGTCACCGCCAGCCCGGCCCGCGCGGCGAGCTGGACGGCAAGGCCGCCGACCACCCCCGCGGCTCCGGTGACCAGCACCGAGGAACCGGGGGCGAGCCCCAGCAGATCCACGGCGCGGGCGGCGGTGAGGCCGGCCAGTGGCAGCCCGGCCGCGGTCACCGCGTCCACCCCCACCGGGGCCGGGGCGACGGCGGTGGCGTCCAGCACCACGTACTGCGCGTGCGAACCCAGCGGCTTCACCGGCCCGTAGTGCAGGCCCACGACCCGGTCGCCCACGCTCCAGCCGGTCACGCCGGTGCCGATCCCGTCGACCTCGCCGGACACGTCCCAGCCGAGACCGAGCCGCTGCCCGCCGCCGCCGAAGACCCCTGCACGCACCGCGCCGTCCACCGGGTTGAGCCCGGCGGCGACGACCTTGACGCGCAGCTGCCCGGCCTCGGGGCGGGGGGCCGGGACCTCGGCCAGTGCGACCTGCTCCGGGCCGCCGAACCCGGTCACCACGGCCGCCAGCATCGTCTGCTCGCTCATCTTCATCTCTCCCGTTCGTCAGTTCACCGGTTCACCGGTTCGTCGGCTCATCGGTACGTCGGTTCACCCGCTCGTCCGGCGGGTTCACTCGTTCCCGATGAGCACTAACCTAGGGAGAGGTACTCTCTTTTCGTAAGTACGTACTTGAAGGTGCGTACCCGACCCGGAAGTGGGGCACCCATGGCCACCAGCACCGCCGCAGCCCGCCGCGAGGAAGCCCGATCCGCCTACGACGCCTTCCTCAAGGACTGCCCCACCAGCCAACTCCTGGCCCGCATCAGCGACAAATGGGTCGGCCTCATCGTCAGCGCCCTCGGCCAGGCCGACGACCGCTCCATGCGCTACAGCGACCTCGGCCGCAAGATCCCCGGCGTCAGCCAGAAGATGCTCACCCAGACCCTCCGCTCCCTCGAACGCGACGGCCTCGTCACCCGCACCGTCACCCCCACCGTCCCCGCCCGCGTCGACTACCGGCTCACCGACCTCGGCAGCAGCCTCGGCTGCCTCCTCTCCTCCGTGAAGCTCTGGGCCGAAAACCACTTCGACGAGGTCAGCACCCACCGCAACACCTACGACCAGGCCACCGCGACGCCATAATCCGCCGCGGCCACCACCCCCGAAATGGCATGCTGAGCACGTGAACGGACCCGGCATTCAGCTCACCCTCGCCCCCGAACTACGCCTCTTCGCCCCGCCCAGCCGGCGCGCCGAACGCGTACCGACCGCCACCGACGGTGCCTCCAGCCTCGGCCACGTCGTCGAATCGGCCGGCGTCCCGCTCACCGAAGTCGGCCGCCTCCTCGTCGACGGCCACGAGGTACCCGTCTCCTACGTCCCCCAGGACGGCCAGAACGTCGAGGTGTTCGGCGTCCAGCGACCCCAAGAGGTCCCCGGCGCCCCCCTCCGCTTCCTCCTCGACGTCCACCTCGGCACCCTCGCCCGCCGCCTGCGCCTGCTCGGCGTCGACGCCGCCTACGAGAACGAGGACATCGGCGACCCCGCCCTCGCCACCCGCTCCGCCGCCGAACACCGCGTACTGCTCTCCCGCGACCGCGGACTGCTGCGCCGCCGCGAACTCTTCGCCGGCGCCTACATCTACAGCGACAACCCCGACGAACAACTGCGCGACGTACTCGGCCGGTTCGCCCCCGCACTCGCACCGTGGACCCGCTGCACCGCCTGCAACGGCCGACTCCACGAAGCCGACAAGGAAAGCGTCGGCGACCGCCTGGAACACGGCACCCACCGCTCCTACGACGTCTTCGCCCAGTGCACCGAATGCGAGCGCGTCTACTGGCGCGGCGCCCACCACGCCCGCCTCGAACGCATCGTCGACGAGGCCCTCGTGGAGTTCGGCACCGCCTGAAAGCCGCCCCCGCGCCCGGAACGGGCCGACCCTGGCGAGGCGTCCGGCACGACGCCCCGCCAGGCACAGGCCGGCAGCCCGCGCTAGAACGCGTAGGCGTCACCCGTGTCCAGCGCCAGCACCACGTGCTCGTTGTTCGTGTGGTTCCGGTCCGTCGCACCACCGTTCCACCACGTGTCGACCCGCACCGCCACCTCCGGCACCCGGTCCCGCAGCTCCAGCAGCAGCCCGATGTGCCGCCCCTGCCCGTGCAACGGCAGCGGCCCCGTCTCGCACACCACCTCACGCAGCCCCGCCCGCGCACAGCCCTCCGCCAGCTCCTGCCGGTCCGCGAGCTCGGCCGACAGCCGCACCCGCACCGTCGCGTTCGGCAGCGCCGCAGGCCCGTCGTTCTCCGGGACCAGCCAGATCCGCAGCCGCGCCCCGGACAGCGCCACCCGCCCGTGATAGGCCACATCCGCCTCGGGCCCGTCCCACACCGACGCCGACGCCGACACCTGGGCCGGCACCTGCGCCGACGCCTGCGCCGACCCGGGAACACCCGCGCCGAGCGCCAGCAAACCCGCCACCACCACACCTCGTACGGCACCACGGCGCACCGACACCACCTCCTCGCGCGGAGGCTAACCACCACCGACCCCGACCAGTCGGACCATCACACGAACGAGGGCGCGCCCACCCCCATCTGCCCTGCGTACCTTTGGACCATGCCGACCACCCTCCTGGCCCGCTCCGCAGCCCTCTTCCTCCTCGCCGCACTCCTTGAGATCGGCGGAGCCTGGCTCGTCTGGCAAGGCATCCGCGTCCACAGGGGCTGGGCCTGGATCGGCGCCGGAGTGATCGCCCTCGGCCTCTACGGCTTCGTCGCCACCCTCCAGCCCCAAGG
The DNA here is from genome assembly GCF_008642275.1 of Streptomyces venezuelae. Classification (NCBI taxonomy): domain Bacteria; kingdom Bacillati; phylum Actinomycetota; class Actinomycetes; order Kitasatosporales; family Streptomycetaceae; genus Streptomyces; species Streptomyces venezuelae. The sequence continues at coordinate 4,300,755 of NZ_CP029189.1, read as the reverse complement.
CGACTTCGCCCGCGTCCTCGCCGCCTACGGCGGCGTCTTCGTCGCCGGATCCCTCGCCTGGGGCGTCGTCGCCGACGGCTACCGCCCCGACCGCTGGGACATCACCGGCGCCCTCGTCTGCCTCGCCGGCATGGCTCTGATCATGTACGCCCCACGCGGCCGCTGAGCCACGCCTATGCTGGCGGGTAATCGCCCGCACGAACGACCGAGGAGCCCGCACATGAGCACGGCCGCCACCCGAACCGCCGTAGTCACCGGCGCGAGCAGCGGCATCGGCGCGGCCACCGCCCGACAGCTCGCCGCAGCCGGCTACCACGTCGTCCTCACCGCCCGCCGCAAGGACCGCATCGAAGCCCTCGCCGCCGAACTCACCGCAGCCGGCCACCAGGCCACCGCGCACACCCTCGACGTCACCGACCGCACCGCCGTCGACGCCTTCGCGGCCTCCCTCGACCGCTACCCCTCCGTCGACGTACTCGTCAACAACGCCGGCGGCGCCATCGGAGCCGAACCCGTCGCCACCGGCGACCCCGCCGACTGGCGCACGATGTACGAGGTCAACGTCATCGGCACGCTCCACGTCACCCAGGCCCTGCTCCCCGCCCTCACCGCCTCCGGCGACGGAACCGTCGTGGTCCTCTCCTCCACCGCCGGCCACTCCACCTACGAGGGCGGAGCCGGCTACGTCGCCGCCAAGAACGGCGCCCGCGTCCTCGCCGAGACCCTGCGCCTGGAGATCGTCGGCCAGCCCGTACGCGTCATCGAGATCGCACCCGGCATGGTCAAGACCGAGGAATTCGCGAAGACCCGCTTCCGCGGCGACACCGAGAAGGCCGAGAAGGTCTACGCCGGCGTCGCACACCCCCTGTCCGCCGACGACGTGGCCGACACCATCACCTGGGCCGTGACCCGCCCCAGCCACGTCAACATCGACCTCCTGGTGGTCCGCCCCCGCGCCCAGGCCTCGAACACCAAGGTCCACCGCGAGCTCTAAAGCACCCCCGCCGCCTTCAGGTGCGGCATCAGGGCCGCCGGCTTCAGCCCGGCGGCCCTCGCCGCGTCCAGGGCCCGCCGGAGGTCAGCCGCCAGCGTCGGCGTGAAGTGCAGCAGCACGATGTCCCCGGCCCGCAGCCGCGGCGCGGGCGGGGTCTCGCCCCAGGTGGTGAAATCGTGCGTCCAGGTGACCAGCGCCTTGACCCCGCACGCCTTGGCCGCGAGCCGCACCTCGTCGTCCACCGCCCCGTACGGCGGCCGCAGCAGCTTCGGCGTCCGCCCGAAGGTGTCCCGGAGCCGCTCCCCCGCCCCGCACACCTCGGCGTCCTTGCCCGCAGCATCGAGCGTGGTGAGGTCCGGATGGCTGACGGTGTGGTTCTCCACGCTCGCCCGCCCGTCCTGCGTGAGCCGGGTGAAGTAGGCGGTGTCGTAGGCGACCGCCCCCGGCAGCAGGAACAGCGACACGGGCACGCGCCGCTCCGAGAGGATCCGGGCGGCCTCGGGATCGTGGTTCCACCCGTCGTCGATGGTGATGAAGACGACCTTCTCCGAGGTCGGCACATGCGACACGACGGGCGGCAGCCCCACCTTCGCCTGAACGGACCCCCCGGCCCCGAGAACGAGCGACAACGACACGAGCGCGGCGGTCAGCACGCGGGATCTCCACATGCGGCACACCTTGGTCTAGACCATCTCGCGGGTCAACCCTCCTGCCCCAAGCGGAAGTTGACACCCCGCATCCCTGGAGCCCGTACGGGTGAATACGCACGGAATGTCGGCGGGCACGGCTACGCTCCGAAAGCGTGAGCCGAGAGAAGGAGGAAGCCATGGCCGCGATAGAGCACGAGACCACGATCGCGGAGGCCGCCGATCGACTCTCCAGGGAGCTTCCCGGGCACCGAGTGGAAATTCTCCAGGGGAGGCTCACAGCGACACCGCCCGCCGACGGATCACACGCGCTGGCACTGAGTTGGCTGATCGAGAGGTTCTACGACGCCGACGCCCGTGAGGCGGGACTGAGATACGTCCAGGGGGTCGGCCTCTGGCTGCCGACCGGCTCCGACGACTACGCCATCCCGGACTTCGCCCTCGTCGAGGCGGACTTCCGCAATCACAAGGTCGAGAAGAACTGCTACGCGGCCGACGTCTTCCGCCTGGTCGTCGAAGTCACGTCGTCGAACTGGTCCGACGACATCGGCGTCAAGGTCGACAGCTACGCCAAGGCCGGCATCCCGGTGTACGTCATCGCCGACCGCCACCACGACGAGGCCATCCTCTGCAGCGACCCCCGCAACGACACGTACCGCGTGCGCAGGACCTACAAGCGAGGCGAATCCATCCCCCTCCCCGAGTCCATCGGAGTATCCGTGGAACTCCAGGTGGACCTCCTCCTCGACGGCGACGAGCACTGACGCGCGTACGCGGCGCAATGACCCTTCTGCGGTTGAACGACCCCGCAGCGGCCGGGATCGCCCTCGACAGGACCGAGCAGAGTTGCTCGATGCGCCTCTGGCGCCTGCGGACCGGCAAAGCCTGAACAAGACGACGCGGAGGGGCCCGGGCCGATCACGACCCGGGCCCCTCCACTCCCCCGACATCCGCACCCGGGCCTCAGCCCTTGATGCAGATGACCTGCTTGAGCTTGGCCACGACCTGCACCAGGTCCGTCTGCTGGTCGATGACCTGCTCGATGGACTTGTACGCGCCCGGGATCTCGTCCACCACGCCCGAGTCCTTGCGGCACTCCACGCCCTTGGTCTGTTCCGCCAGGTCCCGCGCCGAGAACCGCTTCTTCGCCGCCGTGCGGCTCATCTTCCGGCCCGCGCCGTGTGAGGCCGAGTTGAAGGACTTCTCGTTGCCGAGGCCCTTCACGATGTACGAACCCGTACCCATGGAACCCGGGATGATCCCGTAGTCACCGCTGCCGGCACGGATCGCGCCCTTGCGGGTGACCAGCAGGTCCATGCCGTCGTACCGCTCCTCCGCCACGTAGTTGTGGTGGCAGCTGATCTCGCGGTCGAAGGAGACCTTCGCCTTCCGGAACTCCTTGCGGATGACCTCCTTGAACAGGCTCATCATCACGGCGCGGTTGTACTTGGCGTACTCCTGGGCCCAGAAGAGGTCGTTGCGGTACGCCGCCATCTCCGGCGTGGCCGCGAGGAAGACCGCGAGGTCCCGGTCCACGAGGCCCTGGTTATGGGAAAGACCCCGTGCCACCTCGATGTGGAACGCAGCCAGTTCGTTGCCGACGTTCCTCGACCCCGAGTGCAGCATGAGCCACACCGAACCGGACGCATCTATACAAACTTCGCAGAAGTGATTGCCCTGCCCAAGACTTCCCATTTGCCGCATAGCGCGATCTCGCCGAAACTTCACCGCATCCGTGACGTAGTCGAAGCGCTCCCACAGGTCCCCGAAGCCCGCGTCCGAGAACCCGTACAGCCGCGAAGGATCCACCGGCTCGCGATGCATCCCCGCCCCCACCGGGATCGCCCGCTCGATCTTCGACCGCAGCCCCGACAGGTCCCCCGGCAGGTCGTTCGCCGTCAGGGACGTCTTCACCGCCGACATTCCGCAGCCGATGTCCACGCCCACCGCCGCCGGACAGACCGCGTCCTTCATGGCGATGACCGAGCCGACGGTGGCTCCCTTGCCGTAGTGGACGTCCGGCATGACGGCCAGGCCCTTGATCCAGGGCAGGGTGGCGACGTTGTGCAGCTGCTGCATCGCGCTGTCCTCGACCGACGCCGGGTCCGTCCACATCCGGATCGGGACCTTCGCCCCAGGTACCTCTACATACGACATAAGGAATCAATCCCCCGAAAACCACAGAAAAGTCAGAATGCGCAAAAGCCTCGCTCTTGATCCCAAATACGACAGGAGACCGGCGCCAGCACCAGCGTGTGCGATAGACATTGTGTCCAGCCGCGCCCAAGTCGCGGCAACGCATTTTCCTGACCGTCGGGGGCCCGCCGGTCGAAGGGAGCCAGTGGACGTGCAGCGCAAGGCGGTACGGCGGCGAGTCCTGCCAGGCATCGCGATGCTCACCGCGCTCGCGGCCGGAGCGGCCGGTCTGACCGGGTGCACCAGCGGGAGCGACGGCGGAAGCACCAGCGACTCGAAGGCCGGCGGCAACGCCGCCGCGCCCGCCCAACCCGGTAAGTACCGCAGTCTGCCCGCGCCCTGCAAGGCCGGCGCCGACAGCAAGAAGCTCAAGGGCATGCTCCCGGCCGGGGACAGCCTCACCCCCGAGCAGCGCGACCAGATGTACGCCGGTGTCGCGGACCCCTCGTACGACGGCGACCGCCACGTCGGCTGCCGCTGGACCGGGCAGAGCCCCGACGAGACGCGGCTGCTCTCGGTCGGCTTCGAGCGCGTGGTCTCGTACGACAGGACCGCGTCCAGCGACGACGACAAGGCCAAGCAGGTCTACGTACGCCGGCTCACCGACGCGAAGCTGCCCTTCCCCGGTCCGACCGCGAGCCCCACCCCGGCGGCCCCCACCCCCGCGGCTCCGACCCCGGCGGCCCCGGCCCAGGGCACGCCCGCCCCCGGCGCGCCGGCTCCCGGGACCCCGTCGTCCCCCGGTGCGAGCCCGTCGGCGCCGGTCGAGCTCGGATCGCGGGTCCTGGAAGGTCTCGGCAGCGACGCCTTCCTGGAGGACAAGCTCAGCCCCGCCGGGGCCAGCGCCGCCCAGTCCCGCACGGTCCGCATTGTGTTCCGTACCTCGAACGTCATCGTCACCATCGAGTACAGCGTGCAGCCCGCGCTGCCCGGTACGGTCCCACCGAGCACCGAAACCCAGGACAAGGCACGCCAGTTGGCGCAGGCCCTGGTCGAGCGTTTCACCGAATGAGCGGTGCGCGCCGCGCTCTCGCGTGACGGCGCGCACAGCAGGCGGGTGCCGGGTCGGGCTACCGTTGCCCGGGTCCCGCGTCCGAAGAACAACCGACAAACGTACTGAAGGAACCATGCACCGATCAGCCTCGCGCCTCACCCGCGTTCTCGCCTGCGCAGCCGTCCCGGTGATCCTCACCGTCGCCGGGTGTTCGTCCGACTCGGGCAAGGAGTCGGGCTCGAACGGCGAGAAGAAGTCCGGTTCGTCCTCGTCCGCCAAGCCGAACCCGAAGTCCTCCAAGACCCTGGAGAAGCCGGCTTTCGCCGCGCTCCCGGACCCGTGCAAGGCGCTCGGGGCGCCGACGATAGACACGCTCGTCCCGGAGGCGAAGGACAAGGCCGGGACGGCGCCGAAGTCGAACGACCTGGCCACGCGTGCCAGCTGCTCCTGGAACGGTCTGGACGAGGACGGTCTGAAGGGTTCGCAGTACCGCTGGCTGTCGCTGTCCTTCTTCCGCTACGACTCGCAGGCCACCCTCGGTGACGCCAGCAAGCGTGCCGAGGAGCAGTACAACAAGGAGGTCGAGGCGGCGAAGACCGCCGAGGGTGCGCAGAACCCGCAGGCGGCGGCTGTCGGCGAGGTCGGTGACCAGGGGACGTCGGTCATCTACACGGTGAAGAAGGACGGCAACGACCACTACAACACGACGGTCGTGGCGCGCACTCAGAACGTGGTGGTCACGCTCGACTACAACGGTGCGGGACTGGAGGGGGCCACCGCGCCGGATCACGCGAAGCTGCTGCAGGACGCGATCACGGCGGCGAAGGAGGCCGTGGCCTCGGTGGGTGCGGCGAACAAGGCTCCGGCGGAGCAGCCGCAGTCCCCGCAGCCCCAGTAGGAACGGTCGGGGGGCGGGGCCGCCCTGGGCGTTGACATCGGGTCACCCGTACGCTGTGCCTGCTGCAGCTCGGTAAAGGCGCGGTAAGTGCCCGGTGCGCGGCATCGGCAGTCCGCGCTCGGTATGTGCTCGACAAGGGGAGGGGATCGCGGGTGGCCGCGATGCAACTGACTCGTACGCACCGGATTCTCATAGGCGTGGTGGTCGCGGGTGCCGTGATCATCGCGGGGATCGGTTTCGCGGGCTCGTACTCCGCGGTGCGTGCCCTCGCCCTGCAGAAGGGGTTCGGCAGCTTCTCGCTGGTGTTCCCGATCGGTATCGACGCGGGTATCTGTGTGCTGCTCGCGCTGGACCTGCTGCTGACGTGGCTGCGGATCCCCTTCCCGCTGCTGCGTCAGACGGCGTGGCTGCTGACGGCGGCGACGATCGCGTTCAACGGTGCGGCTTCCTGGCCGGATCCGCTGGGTGTCGGGATGCACGCGGTGATCCCGATGCTGTTCGTGGTGACGGTGGAGGCCGCCCGGCACGCGGTGGGCCGGATCGCGGACATCACCGCGGACCGGCACATGGAGGGTGTGCGGATCACGCGGTGGCTGCTGTCGCCGGTGCCGACGTTCAAGCTGTGGCGGCGGATGAAGCTGTGGGAGCTGCGCTCCTACGAGCAGGCCGTCGGCATGGAGCAGGACCGGCTGATCTACCAGGCCCGGCTGCAGGCGCGGTACGGGCGTTCGTGGCGGCGCAAGGCCCCGGTCGAGGCGCTGATGCCGCTGAAGCTGGCCAAGATCGGCGTACCTCTCGCGCAGACCACCCCGGACGCCCTCGCGGCCACCGGCATCGAACCGGCCGTGCTGCCGCCGGTGGAGCAGCAGGTGGAGCAGGTCCAGCAGGCTCCGGCGCTGGCAGCCGCCGCGCCCGGGCCTGCGCAGCAGGGTCAGGCGGATCAGCAGGGTCAGCCGGCCGTGCAGCAGGCGCAGCAGGTTCAGCAGGCGCAGTCGGTGCAGAACCCGGCGGGTGTTCCGGGTGTTCCGGGTGCTGCCCAGCATGTCGCGCCTGCCTTCGCGGTGGATCCGACGGCGATGCCCGCGGCCCACAACAGTGCGTGGTTCGCCGCGCCGCTGGCGCCGCAGGCGGCGTACGAGGGTGGTTACAACCCCCAGTACGTGGAGGGTCTGGAGCCGACGCCGGTGCTGCCGCCGATGGGTCCGGACGAGGAGGGGCCCGTGCAGCAGGAGCTGCCGATCCCCGCTCCGCGTCAGGAGGAAGGCCCGCAGGAGGGCCCGCAGGAGGGTCCTGAGACGCCGGACGAGGCCGAGTTCGCGGAGGTCGCGTACAAGGTGTTCTGCGCGCTGTCGGACGAGAAGCAGGACTACCCGTCGGCCGAGGCGCTCGACATACACCTGTCGGACGGTTACGGCGTGACGCACCCGCGCAGTGGTTCGCTGCTGCGCCGGATGATCCCGGCGTTCAAGCTGCGGTACAACAAGGACCGCGAGGCGGAGCACATCGCGTGACGGTGATCGCCTGATGGTGATCGCCTCACGGTGACGGACATGCGGAAGGGCCCGCACCCCGAGGGGTGCGGGCCCTTCCGCATTCCGCTTCCGGTCCGGTCCGGGTCAGACGGCGAGCAGCTTGCGCACGCGGTCGGCGCCCACCGCCAGCAGCAGCGTGGGCAGGCGCGGTCCGGTCTCCCGGGTCACGAGGAGCCGGTAGAGCAGCGCGAAGAAGGTGCGCTGCGCGACCTTGAGTTCCGGGGTCGGCTTGGCGTCGGGTTCGAGGCCGGCCATGACCTTGGGGACGCCGTAGACGAGGGTGGTCAGCCCGTCGAGGGACCAGTGCGAGTCCAGGCCGTCGAGGAGCAGCCGCAGGGATTCGCGGCCCTCGTCGTCCAGGGACGACAGCAGCTCGGTGTCGGCCTCGTCGCGTACGAGGGTGCGCTGGTCGGCCGGGACCTGGGTGGTGATCCAGTTCTCGGCGCGGTTCAGGCGCGGCCGTACCTCGTCGAGGGAGGTGAGGGGCTGGGTGGGGTCGAGGTCGGTGAGGATGCGCAGGGTCTGCTCGTCGTGGCCGGCGGTGATGTCGGCGACGGAGGCGAGCGTCCGGTACGGGAGCGGGCGCGGGGTGCGCGGCAGCTCGGCGGCGGCGGTGCGCACGGCGCGGGTGTGCGCGGCGGCGTCGGCGGGCAGGACGGTGCCGTCGGCGACCTTGGCCTCCAGCTTGTCCCACTCGTCGTAGAGCCGCTGGATCTCCTGGTCGAAGGCGATCTTGAAGGACTGGTTGGGGCGGCGGCGGGCGTAGAGCCAGCGCAGCAGCTGCGGCTCCATGATCTTCAGCGCGTCGGCCGGGGTCGGGACGCCGCCCTTGCTGGAGGACATCTTCGCCATGCCGCTGATGCCGACGAACGCGTACATCGGTCCGATCGGCTGCTCGCCGCCGAAGATGTGCACGATCTGGCCGCCGACCTGGAAGGACGAGCCGGGCGAGGAGTGGTCGACGCCGGAGGGCTCGAAGATCACGCCCTCGTAGGCCCAGCGCATGGGCCAGTCGACCTTCCAGACGAGCTTGCCGCGGTTGAACTCGCTGAGCTTGACCGTCTCGGTGAACTCGTCCTCGGTGCAGACGTAGGTCATCTCGGTGGTCTCGTCGTCGTACGAGGTGACCTTGGTGAAGTCCTTGCCGCACTGGCCGCAGTAGGGCTTGTACGGGAAGTACCCGCCTTCGCCGGTGCTGCCGTCGTCCTCGGCGGCCGCGCCGGAGCCTTCGGCGGCTTCCAGTTCGGCTTCGTCGACCTGCTTCTGCTGGGGCTTCTTGCCGCCCGGCTTCTGCTTGGTGCGGTACTGGTCGAGGATGGCGTCGATGTCGGCGCGGTGCTTCATCGCGAACAGGATCTGCTCGCGGTAGACGCCGTTCGTGTACTGCTCGGTCTGGCTGATGGGGTCGTAGTCGACGCCCATCTCGGCCATGGCCTCGACGAAGACCGCCTTGAAGTGCTCGGCCCAGTTCGGGTACGCGGATCCGGCCGGGGCGGGCACGGAGGTCAGCGGCTTGCCGATGTGCTGGGCCCACGACTCGTCGATGCCGGGCACGCCTGCGGGCACCTTGCGGTACCGGTCGTAGTCGTCCCAGGAGATGAGGTGGCGGACCTCGATGCCCCGGCGGCGGATCTCGTCGGCGACCAGGTGCGGGGTCATGACCTCGCGGAGGTTGCCCAGGTGGATGGGGCCGGAGGGGGAGAGTCCGGACGCGACGACGACAGGTTTGCCGGGTGCTCGGCGCTCCGCCTCGGCGATGACCTCGTCCGCGAAACGGGAGACCCAGTCGGTCTCGGTGCTGCTCTGAGCCACGACACGTCCTTCTATCTCGAATGCTGGCTTCAGCCATTCTCCCAGACGGAAGGGGTCGCTCCGAGGTTGCTTTTTCACCGGGAAAGGGTTTGCCCTCGCGTGGGATACTCGGCTCTTGTCGGAACAACCAAGTGCACTCTCGGCACGACCTCACAGGAACGGCAGCTCATGGCCTCGGTCCCTTCCCTCGCTTCTTCCGTCAATCAGCGCGTCGCGGACGCCCTTGCCTCGGCCCTGCCGGAGGCCGGTGGCGCGGACCCGCTGCTGCGACGAAGCGACCGGGCCGACTTCCAGGCCAACGGCATCCTGGCGCTCGCGAAGAAGGCGAAGGCCAATCCGCGGGATCTTGCGGCGACCGTGGTCGGGGGCATCCCGACCGGTGACCTGATCCAGGAGATCGAGGTCTCGGGCCCCGGCTTCCTCAACATCACCATCACCGACCGGGCGATCGTCGAGACCCTGGCGGCGCGGGCCGGCGACGACCGTCTGGGGGTGCCGCTGGCGGCGGACCCGGGTACCACGGTGATCGACTACGCGCAGCCGAACGTGGCGAAGGAGATGCACGTCGGGCACCTGCGCTCCGCCGTGATCGGTGCGGCGATGGTGGAGATCCTGGAGTTCACGGGCGAGAAGGTGGTCCGTCGTCACCACATCGGGGACTGGGGCACCCAGTTCGGCATGCTGATCCAGTACCTGCTGGAGCACCCGCACGAGCTGGACCACAAGGGCGGCGACGACGCCGACGGGCAGGCCTCCGGCGAGGAGGCCATGTCCAACCTGAACCGGCTCTACAAGGCTTCGCGGGCGCTGTTCGACTCCGACGAGGAGTTCAAGACGCGGGCCCGGGCGCGGGTGGTGGACCTGCAGGCGGGCGAGCCGGAGACGCTGACGCTGTGGCAGCGGTTCGTGGACGAGTCGAAGATCTACTTCTACTCGGTCTTCGACAAGCTGGACATGGACATCCAGGACCCGGACGTGGTCGGCGAGTCCGGTTACAACGACATGCTGGTCGAGACGTGCAAGCTGCTGGAGGAGTCGGGTGTCGCCGTCCGTTCCAACGGTGCGCTGTGTGTGTTCTTCGACGACGTGAAGGGCCCGGACGGCAACCCGACCCCGCTGATCGTGCAGAAGTCGGACGGCGGGTTCGGTTACGCGGCGACCGACCTGTCGGCGATCCGTGACCGGGTGGGCAACCTGGGCGCGACCGAGCTGATCTACGTGGTCGACGCGCGGCAGTCGCTGCACTTCAAGATGGTCTTCGAGACGGCGCGTCGGGCGGGCTGGCTGAACGACGGGGTCAAGGCCGTGCAGCTGGCGTTCGGCACGGTCCTCGGCAAGGACGGCAAGCCGTTCAAGACCCGTGAGGGTGAGACGGTCCGGCTGGTGGACCTGCTGGACGAGGCGGTGGAGCGGGCAGCCACCGTCGTGCGCGAGAAGGCCAAGGAGCTGAGCGAGGAAGAGATCGCCGAGCGCGCGGCCCAGGTAGGCATCGGCGCGGTGAAGTACGCGGACCTGTCGACGTCGGCGGCCCGTGACTACAAGTTCGACCTCGACCAGATGGTGTCGCTCACCGGTGACACGTCCGTGTACCTCCAGTACGCGTACGCCCGTATCCAGTCGATCCTCCGCAAGGCCGGGGACGCGCGGCCCGCCGCCCACCCGGAGCTGGCTCTCGCCCCGTCGGAGCGGGCGCTGGGTCTGCACCTGGACCAGTTCGGCGAGCTGATCGCCGAGGCGGCGTCGGAGCACGCCCCGCACAAGGTCGCGGCGTATCTCTACCAGCTGGCTTCGCTGTACACGACGTTCTACGCGGAGTGCCCGGTCCTCAAGGCCGACACCCCGGAGCAGGTCGAGAACCGCCTCTTCCTGTGCGACCTGACGGCCCGCACGCTGACGAAGGGCATGTCCCTCCTCGGCATCCGGACGCCCGAGAAGCTCTGACGGCGTTCGCGCGAGACGCGCGCCACCCGCACAACCTGCACCAAATGCGTACGGCCCCGGCAGCTGCTGCCGGGGCCGTACGCATTTCGTGACCTCCGAGATCTCCACAACCCCGCCACCCCCACTAATCTGAGCATGTTCAAAAACTCAATGGGGGGAACCGCATGAAGAGCATGAAGCGTCTGGCCGCCGTGGCCGCGGTGGCCGTCGCCGGCCCGACCATCCTGACCTCGACGCCCGCGATGGCCGCCGACCAGCCGGCCGTCATCGTCCCGGACGTGGCGCCGAAGGACGACGCCGCCGACGCGGGTACGCCGGCCCCGGCCGTACCGGACGTCCAGGCCCCGGCCCCGGTCCCCGCGCCCGCCGTCCCCGCGCCCGCCGTCCCGGACGTCAAGGCGCCCGCGCCGCAGCCGGCGCCCGTCGCCGACAAGGCGGCGAAGGACGCCACGAGCGACGAGGACGCGCAGGACGCGGAGTCCGACGGGATGCTGATGGGTCCCGACGTCTCGGTGGCGGGCATCCCGAAGAACGGTTTCAAGGCCGACGGAAGCTGGACCCCGCTGCAGGTGACGGTCGACAACGGCGGCCACGTCGCCGTGCCGAACTACACGCCCACCATCTCCGTCGACGGGTACGGCGGCACGTTCAAGCCCTCCCAGGTCAAGGTCGAGTGGAAGACCGGCGGCGGCACCTGGCAGTCCGCCAAGCTGGCCCAGGGCGAGGCGTTCGGCAACAGCCTCCAGTACAGCGTCGGGACCGGCACGACCCTCGCCAAGGGCACTTCCCACACGGTCGACGTGCGGATCGCGTTCGCCGCGGGCACCACGGTGATGCCCTTCGATCTGACCTCGGCCGGCTTCAGCCGCGTCGGGAACCACGTCGACTACTCGCCCTCCGCCTGGTACACCGCCAAGATCGTCGGTGCGGTCGACGACCGTGAGGACCCGTTCGTCGAGGGCCCGGCGCTGACGGTGAACGGCGTGCCGGAGACCATCAAGGCCGGCGGTGACTGGACGAACCTGTCCGTCCGCGTGGACAACTCCGGCAAGGAGGCCCTGAAGGGCTTCAACGTCGGGATGGTCCTGGCCCGTCCCGACTGGGTCAAGATGAAGCCCTCCCAGATCAAGGTCGAGGTCCTGAGCAAGGACAAGAACGGCAAGGCCGGCTGGCACGAGGCCGAGGTGTGGTCCGAGGAGGAGAGCGTCTTCTTCGGCGTCGACCTCGCGGGCGGCCCGGTCGCGGCCGGTCAGAGCTTCGACGTCCAGGTCCGGATCCGCTTCGCCGCCGACGCGCCGCTCGGCGCCGTCAGCATCTTCTCCTGGGGCTCGTCCAACGTCACCCCGGACACCCCGGGGCCGTGGGCGGACTCGCGTTCCAGGGCCCGTCTGACGACCATCGTCGCCGCCTCCACGGACACGGGCGGGAACGGCAACCAGCCGAAGCCGAACGGCGGCGCCAAGCCGATCACGGACACCACCAGTGGCTCCGGCAACACGGGCACCACCGCCACCACCGGTGGCGGCGAGCTCGCCGCCACGGGCAGCGACCCGGCCACCACGTGGGCCCTCGGCGGCGCGGGTGTGGCCCTGGCCATGGGCGCCGCCCTGGTCGCGGGCACCGGTCGCCGCCGCCGCACCTCCGCCTGAGGCACGACCCGCGTTCACCCGTACGGCCCTGTCCCGGGCCGTACGGGGCGGCGCGGCCCCGTGGACACGGGTGACGTAGGGACCGTACATATTTCGCAATCCTGTAGCCCTCTGCAAGCTCCTCCCGTCTCACTAACCTTGGCGCCTCCCAAGGGGTTTGGGGTGGCTCCGGACATGTCCGGAGCCCGGGGAGGTAAAGAGCATGCAGTTCAAGCGCATGGCCGTCGTGGCAGCAGCCGCGGTGGCCGGCCAGACACTCCTGATGGCCGCACCCGCCGTGGCCGAGGAGCATCCGGCGGTGACCGCGCCGGACGTGGTACCCACGGATGCCGCCGGGCCGTCGGACGAGGCGCAGGCCCCGGCGAAGGAGAAGAAGGACCAGGGGCAGACGCAGGAGAACGCCGAGCCGAAGGCCGAGGAGAAGGCCCCGGCGAAGCCGGAACCGAAGGCCGGGGGGCAGGCCGAGGAGAAGTCACAGGCCGAGGACGCCGGCGCGCAGCAGCCCGCCGTGCAGGCCGTGGCCGCACCGGCCGCGCCGACCGCGCCCGAGGCACAGGAACAGGCACCGGCGCAGGCGCAGACGCAGACGGCTGCGCCCGAGGCCCTCGAAGGCGGTGAGGACACCGGGTCCGACCGGATCCTTCTGGGGCCCGAGGTCACCGTCCAGGGCATCCCGGCGGACGGCTTCAAGGCCGACGGCAGCTGGACGCCGCTCACCGTGACCGTCGACAACTCGGGCCACGTCGCGGTCGACGAGTACACCCCGGTGCTGGGCGTCTCGCAGGCCGCCGGACAGTTCGGGCCGGCGCACGTGAGCGTCGAGTACCGCACCGCGGGCGGGCCGTGGACGGCCGCCGTACCGGTCCAGAGCGCGGCCCCCGCGCTGGGCTTCGCGCTCGGCAGCGCCGGCACGGTCCCCTCCGGCCAGACCCGGACGATCGACGTCAGGATCAGCTTCGCCCCGGACACCCCCGTCGTACCGTTCGACCTGACGGCGGACGGCACGGGCAAGGTCGGGACCGCCACCGGCAGCTCCCCCACGTCCTCGTACGCGACCAGGATCACCGGCGCGCCCGGCGGCGACGAGGAGCCCGTACACGTCGAAGGTCCCGCCCTGACGGTGAGCGGGGTACCGGAGTCGGTGCGGGCTGGCGGCGACTGGACGGCACTCTCCGTGCGGGTGGACAACGCGGGGAAGGGCGAGCTGGCTGCCTTCGACCTGGGACTGGTTCTGGCCCGGCCCGACTTCGTCTCCATGCAGGTCTCACAGATCGCGGTCGAGGTCCTGCGGCCGGGCGCGGAGGGACAGCCGGCGGCCTGGCAGTCCGTCGACATCACCTCCGACGAGGACGGCTACTTCTTCGCGGGCGGGCTCGTGCGCGGCCCGATCGGCGCGGGCGCGGCCTTCGACGTCCCGGTCCGCGTCCGCTTCTCCGCCGATGCCCCGACCGGCTCGGTGTCCTTCTTCGCCTGGGGCACGTCCCAGGTCGACGCGGAGACACCCCCGCCGTGGGCCGGCTCCCGCTCCCCCCGCCGCCTGACCACCCTCCTGGAACCGGCCGCCACCCCGGGCGGGGAAACGCCGGGTGGTGAGACGCCGGGTGGTGGCACCCCGGGCGGGGAAACGCCCGGAGGGGGCACTCCCGGCGGGGAAACCCCTGGCGGAGGCACCCCGGGCGGAGAGACTCCCGGCGGGGGCACCCCCGGCGGAGGAACTCCGGGCGGGGAGACGCCGGGTGGTGGCACCCCGGGCGGAGGCACCCCCGGCGGGGAAACGCCCGGCGGAGGCACCCCGGGCGGAGGCACCCCCGGTGGGGAAACCCCTGGCGGAGGCACCCCGGGCGGAGAGACTCCCGGCGGGGGCACCCCGGGCGGAGGCACCCCGGGCGGGGAAACGCCTGGAGGGGGCGCCCCCGGCGGGGAGACGCCGGGCGGAGGCACCCCGGGTGGTGGCACCCCCGGCGGAGAGACTCCCGGCGGAGGAACTCCGGGCGGCGGCACCCCTGGTGGGGGAACTCCGGGCGACGGCAATCCCGGCGGCGGCACCCCGGGCGGGGAAACCCCCGGCGGCGGCACCCCGGGCGGCAGCGCCCCGGGCGGCAGCGCCCCGGGCGGCAGCACCCCCGGCGGGGAATCACCCGGAGGGGGCACCCCCGGCGGGGAAACCCCGGGCGGAGAGACTCCCGGCGGCGGCACCCCCGGCGGGGAAGCCCCCGGCGGCAACGGGCCGGTGCCGAACGGCAGCACCGGCACCACGCCGATCAGCAGCGGGAGCAACACCGCAACCACCGCCACCCCCAGCGGGAGCGCCCTGGCCGCGACCGGCGCCGACGCGGCCACCACCTGGGCCCTGAACGGTGCGGGGGTAACCCTCGCACTCGGCGCCCTGGTCGCGGGTACCGGTCGTCGCCGCCGCACCAACTGACGCCGCCGCGCCCGGTTTCACCCGTACGGCCCGATTCGGGCCGTACGGGCCGGGTAGGGGACGGCCCGTCCTTCCCCCACCCACGACCGGAGGCCTCCGTGCCCGACATGAACGGCCCCTACAAGCCCGGCACTCCCTGCTGGATCGACCTGATGGTCCCCGACCAGCAGGCCGCCCTCGACTTCTACTGCGACCTGTTCGGCTGGCAGGGCGAGATCGGCCCCGCCGAGCAGGGCGGCTACTCCGTCTGCACCCTCAAGGGCCGCCCGGTCGCCGGCATCATGAAGGCGAGCAACCCGGACGGCACCGTCCCGGACCCGATGCCGCCGACCGTGTGGACCACGTACCTGTCCACCGACGCCATCGACTCCACCCTCAAGTCCGCCACCGACGCCCACGGCACCGTCATGATGGGCCCGATGGACGTCATGGACCTCGGGCGGATGGCCGTCGTCGCCGACCCGACCGGTGCCGTGTTCGGCCTGTGGCAGCCGGGCTCCTTCGACGGCGCCGGCATCGTCAACGAGCACGGCGCCCTCATCTGGAACGAGCTGAGCACCAGCGACGTCCCCGCCGCCGCCGCGTTCTACTCCGCCATCCTGCCGATCACCACGGCCTCCTCCCACATGCCCGGAGCCGAGGGGTACACGGAGTTCAAGGCCTCCGGCCGCGTGGTGGGCGGAATGATGAACCTGGACAAGGCGCCCCCCGGCACTCCCCCGAACTGGCTGCCGTACTTCCAGGTCGACGACGTCGACGAGATCCAAGCCGCCGCCGTACGGGCCGGGGCCACCGTCCTCGCCCCCGCCTTCGACATGGTGGCGGGCCGCATGGCCGTCCTGGCCGATCCGCAGGGCGGCCCCTTCGCGGTGATCACCTCGACGGTCACGGAGCAGCCGGCCTGAGACTGCGGGCGCACAGAGGAGGTTCCGTTCCCCCTGTGCGCCCGCCCGGACTCACGCGCCCGCCGGCGGGACGGCCGGTCGGGCCGCGCGGCGGAACTCGCACCAGACGACCTTGCCCGGAGTCCGGGGAAGCACACCCCATTCGTCGGCGAGCGCGGTGACGAGGGTGAGGCCCTTGCCGTGCGGTCCCCCGGCGATCCGGGAGAACCCGGGCCCGCCGTCGTGCACCTCGATGCGCAGGGTCGCGTCCTCGAAGCCGAACAGCCGCAGCAGGTACCCGCGGCCGGGCGGGACGCCGTACCGCAGGGCGTTGGTCGCCAGCTCGCTCACGCAGAGCAACAGGTCACCGGTACGGTCGGCCACCCCCCACACCTGCAAGGTGTCACGTGTGAACTGGCGGGCAGCCGCGACTGATCGGGGCGTGCGGAGGTAGAGGCGCTCGCGTACGAGGGCCGCCTGGATCGTTGGATTCACGGGACGATCGTCGCGTTGCGTGACTAGCGTGTGACTGGGCGCCGACCCGTACTCCTCGATGAGTACGGGTCGGCAACGGGTATTCCGCATGCGTGGGTGGGGAGTTCGCTGTCATGCCACCGAGGAAACGAGCACGGCCGAACGCGACGACCATGAAGATGGTCGGCGCGATGGTGGCCGCCGCCCGCATCGCCAAGAACCTGACGCAGAAGCAACTGGGCGAACTGGTACGCCTGGACGCGGAGACCATCGCGTCGATCGAGCAGGGCCGGCGTGCGTTGATGCCGAACGTCGCCGAACTGATGGACTTCCACCTGGGGCTGCCGGGGCTGCTGACCGTGGCGGCGAACGAACTGCCCGCCGTGGACGCGACTCCCCCATGGGCCGAGGAGTACATGGACCTGGAAGCCAAGGCGATCGCACTGTCCTGGTTCGACAATCAGGTGGTGCCGGGCCTGCTCCAGACCGAGAGCTACGCCCGGGCCGTCTTCAGGTGCCGTGTCCCGGCCCACCCCGAGGAGGAGATCGAGGCGCTGACCGCCCGCCGCATCGCACGGCAGGAAATCCTGCGGCGCAGCACGCCCCCGACGCTGAGCTTCGTCGTCTGGGAGGCGGTACTCCGCGACCGGCTCGGTGGGGACGAGGTGTACGCGGAGCAGCTTCGCCACCTCCGCGCGTGCGCAGACCTGCCGGACGTGAGCCTCCAGGTGATGCCGCTGGGCGGGACCTCTCACGCCGCTCTCGACGGTCCGTTCACGATCATGGAGACCCAGGCCCACCAGCACCTCGGCTACACCGAGACCCAACGCGGCAGCCATCTGATCTCGGACCCCAATGAGGTCAGCATCATGGCGCGCAGGTATGCAATGCTGCGGACTCAGGCCCTCAACACCGAGCAGACTCAGGGCCTGTTGGGCCACCTGCTAGGAGAAACATGAGTGCCACGACCGCACTGAAGTGGTTCAAGTCCAGCTACAGCGGCAGCGACGGTGGCCAGTGCCTGGAAATGGCCGTCGCCTGGCGCAAGTCCTCGTACAGCGGTGGTGACGGCGACGCCTGCGTCGAGATGGCCGTCGGCCCGGACACCGTCCACGTCAGGGACTCGAAGGTCCAGGACGGCCCCGTCCTGGACGTCGCCCCGGCGAGCTGGGCGCAGCTGACCGGCTGGGTCAGCGAGTAGCGCGGCCGGGGCCGGCCGTCACCCCGAGCGCTCGGCGACCAGCGGGGCGAGTCCGTCCAGGATGCGGTCCAGGCCGAAGCGGAACTGGAAGTCCGGCTCGCCGGAGCCACTGAAGGCATCCGATTCCAGTAGCCGTGTCACGGCGGGGTGGCTGTCCGGACCGGTCATCAGGCCCAGGGTGCGCACGTACTGGGCCAGCGCCTGCTGCGGGGCGACGCCCGACTTCACGATGGCGTCGATCATGTCCGCGGCCATGGTGGCCTCGTTCCGCACCAGGCCGCCGATCAGGATGATCGTGGAGAGCTTCTCGCTCTCCTTCAGGCCCGTTCCCGCCATGGACGCGAGGCCGCGCTCCATCCAGGCCAGCTGGTTCGGGGAGACGGGCGCGGCGGTGATGGGGATGCGCAGGATCCAGGAGTTGGCCATCAGAACGGCCCGCTGCGCGTACGCCCAGTCCGTCAGCAGCTCCCGCCAGCCCGCGCCCTCCCCGGCCGAGGGGTCCGGCGGGGTGCCGACTCCCGCGTCGGCCATCAGGATGTAGAGCTCTTCCTTCGCCGTGACGTACCGGTAGAGGGACATCGTCGAGACGCCCAGTTCCTTGGCCACCCGGCCCATGGAGACGGCGTCCATGCCTTCCGAAGCGGCGAGGGTGACCGCCGCGTCAACGATGCGGGGGAGGGTGAGCGTGGGGCGTGGGCCCTTGCCGGGGCGTTCGCGCAGGCCCCAGGCCATTTCCAGGCTCGCCGGGAGTCCGGTGCCGTTGTCCTCGTCCGCCATGACCGTCCGCTCCTCGATTGACCCCCATCCTAGTTCTGTGTATTACTTACACAGAAGAGCGTAAGGCATACGCAGAAGCTGGGAAGGGAGCACCATCCCCCATGACCACGCACACCTCCGGCAGACTCGGCAACCCCGGGATCCACGCCACCGGGCTGACCAAGTCCTACGGCGACCTCCGCGTCCTCGACGGCATCGACCTCGCCGTCCCGCGCGGCAGCGTCCTCGCCCTCCTCGGCCCCAACGGCGCGGGCAAGACCACCACCGTCCGGATCCTGGCCACCCTCACCGCCGCCGACGCCGGGACCGTCCGCGTCGCCGGTCACGACATCGTCACCGAGCGCTCGCGGGTGCGTGAACTCATCGCCCTGACCGGCCAGTTCGCCGCCGTCGACGAGCTCCAGACCGGCGCCGAGACCCTGCGCATGATGGGCCGGCTGGCCGGGCTCTCCGCGCGCGCCGCCCGCACCCGCGCCGACGAGCTCCTCGCCCGCTTCGGCCTCGCCGAAGCGGGCGGACGCACCGCGAAGACGTACTCGGGCGGCATGCGCCGCCGCCTCGACCTCGCCGCGAGCCTGGTCTCCCGGCCGGAGGTGATCTTCCTCGACGAGCCCACCACCGGGCTCGATCCGCGCAGCCGCCAGGACTTGTGGGAGCTCGTACGGGAACTGCGCGCCGACGGCACGACCGTGCTGCTGACCACCCAGTACCTGGAGGAGGCCGACCGACTCGCCGACCGCGTCGCCGTCCTCGCCGAAGGGCGGATCGCCGCCGAAGGCACCCCGGCCGAGCTCAAGTCCCGGGTCGCCGGACACCGCCTCGACCTCACCCTCACCACCACGGCCGCGTACGAGGCCCTCGCCCCGCGCGCCGTCCACCTCGCCCCCGACGAGCTCACCCTCGGCCTGCCCACCGACGGCACCGCCGCGCACGTCCGCGCACTGCTCGACGAGCTCGACCCGCAACGCACCACCGTCGACCGCTTCGCGGTCCGCAGCGCCACCCTCGACGACGTCTTTCTCGCCCTGACGGGAGCCGCCCGATGACCGCCGTGCCCGTGAGCGCCCTCACCCTGGCCGGGCGCAGCCTGCGCATCAGCAGCCGCCGGCCCGACGCACTGATCGCCGCCCTGATGCTGCCCGTCATGCTGATGCTGATCTTCGTCTACTTCTTCGGCGGGGCCATCGACACCGGCACGGCGTACGTGACGTACGTGGTGCCGGGCGCGATGCTGCTCTGCGCGGGCTTCGGCGCGGCCTCCACCGCCGTCAGCGTCACCGAGGACATGACGAACGGCGTCATCGACCGCTTCCGTGCCCTCGACATCGGCGGCATCCCGGTCCTCGCCGGACACGTCGCGGCCTCGGTGGTGCGCAACCTGGTCTCCACCACCCTGGTCCTCGCCGTCGCCCTCGCCATCGGCTTCCGGCCCCAGGCGGGCCCGGCCGCCTTCCTCGCAGCCGCCGGGCTGCTGCTGACGTACATCACGGCGATCTCGTGGCTGGCCGCCGCGCTCGGGCTGCTCGCCCGGACGCCGGAGGCGGCGGGCGGCTTCACCTTCCTGATGATGTTCCTGCCGTACCCGTCCAGCGCCTTCGTCCCCATCGAGACCATGCCCGGCTGGCTCCACGGCTTCGCCGACCACCAGCCGCTGACCCCGGTGATCGAATCCCTGCGTGCACTGCTCCTGGCGCAGCCCGCGGGCGACGCCCCGTGGATCGCCCTGACCTGGTGCGCGGGCATCACGGCCGCGGCCATGACCCTGGCGGCGGTCCTGTTCCGCGGCAGGACCCGCTGACGGGCTCCGGTCGGAGCCCCTCAGCGGGCCTGTGAGCCTGCCGCTCAGCGGTTGAGCGGGTAGGAATGACGGCCCGAAGCCTCATCGATCTCGGCGTGGGCCTTCTGCAACATCTGCGACGCGAGATCCATGAGCGCACGAGCGCCCGCGATTTCTTCCCCGACCCTCAGCTGCTCCGGGTCGGAAGGATGGCGCAAGGCATATCCCCGCGCCTTGATCTCGGAGCCGTCCCCGAGCCTGACCAGGGCCGCCGCACTGGTGCGGTGGCCCTCCTCGGTGAATTCGAGCTCCACATGCCACCCGACGAGTGTGGCCATGGTGCATCACCTCCAGGGGGTCACCCTTCCCTCCAGGGTGCGCCCGGGGGCGGAGGAGCGCGAACGGTGGCTTCGAGGGGCGGGAGCTGCCGGGGCGGTGGTCGGCGATGCGGGTGGGGTTTCCCGTCAGTCTCATCGTCTCTCCGGGTCGGGCCGGTCCCTCAAGGGCGCTCCTCCTACGTCGTCGCGTCGCTACGCGATGGCCTCCGGCCACCCTTGACCGACCGACCCGCCCCGGACATCCGAAGACTGGCGGGAAACCCCAAAAGAACGAGCCGGACGACACTTCCAGGGACGGGACGGTCGACGATGCCCGGCCTGGTCGGGCGCCGGGACGACCGAGAGGCGGGCGCATCCAGACCCGAGCCCGGGGCGGTGCCGGGGAAGCGCACCAGATCGCTACGCGCTCCTCACGTCTCAGCGTCGGACGCCCGTCCTGGGCTGGACATAGGCCGCCCACGGCTTTCGTGCGGTCCTTGACGAGGGCGTCCGGTGCTTTACCCGATTCCTGCGACCCCTGACAAGTCCCGAGTCCTCGGAACCTGACCTGGAATTTCCGGTGGGGCCTACTGGAAGTGCGGGCCGACGGGAACAGAACGAGGCCGCGAAGTCCTCTTCTCTCACCGGACTGCATTGATCGCCCACGTTTCCGGGCACACCGATGACATTTATCCAGCATAGGAGAAAGCCATGACCAGCATCGTTTCGACCCACGACAGCGACCGTGCTAAGCGCCGGGGCTTCCGTCTTGCAACCGTCGTCGCCGCGGCCGCTGTGATCGGCGGAGGGGTCATCCTTCCGGCATCCGCCGCGACGGCGTCGACAGGGTCCGTCTCTCAGGTGGCGCTCGCCAACCAGCCCCAATGCCGGAAGCATCACCATCACTGGCATTGCCAGGAGCAGCCCAAGGAAGAAGCCGCCACCGGTGGCACCAACACCGGTGGTACGGGTAACGGTGGCGACGCCACCGGCCCCGGCAACAACACCGGCGGTACCGGCAACGGCGGCAAGGCCAGCGGCTCGGGCACCAACAAGGGTGGCGACGGGAACGGCGGCGCCGCAACCGGTCAGGCCCCTGCCGAAGCGCCTGCCCAGGACCCCGCGGACGCACCGGCTGACGCACCCGCCGACGCACCGGCTGACGCACCCGCCGACGCACCCGCCGACGGGACCAACACCGGCGGTACCGGCAACGGCGGCGACGCCACCGGCCCGGGCACCAACACCGGCGGCACCGGCAACGGCGGCGACGCTTCCGGCTCGGGCACCAACAAGGGAGGCACCGGCAACGGCGGTGACGCCTCCGGACCGGGCAACAACACGGGCGGTACCGGCAACGGCGGTGACGCGAGCGGCCCCGGCAACAACACGGGCGGCGACGGCAACGGCGGTGACGCGACCGGCGAATAGGAACCGGCCACGCGAACAGCGACGAGTCGGTACCCGGTCCGGCCGGGCGGTGGAAAACCGCCCGGCCGGACCGCTGACCCACCGAATTCGAATCCACCCCCTATGAACATCACGACCTTTCGTTCCCGAATACCGGGAGCACACGGAAAAGGAATGGGAATTGTCATGACGAGCAGTCCGCGGAAGCGCAGCGTGGTCGTAGCAGCAGCCTCTGTCCTCCTCAGCGCCGGTGTACTGATCCCAGCGGGCGCAGCGGTAGCGGCCCCGACGCTTCAGGTGGTCGGCGGCGACCACAAGAGCCACGACGGGGACCGCGACCACGGAAGGCATGACAGCCACAAGAAACGTGACGGCCACAAGAAGCACGGCGGTCACGACAAGCACGGCCATCACGACGACTACTGCCCCGCAGGTACCGGTGGCGACGGCAACGGCGGTGACGGTACCGGCGGCAACGCCCAGGTCTGTACGGCTCCCGGAGGCATCGGCACCGGCGGCATCGGGCGCGGCGGAAAGGGCCGCTGCGGTGGGCGCAACGGCACCGGCACCAACGGCACGGGCACCAACGGCACCGACGGTCCGCCCTGCCCCGACAAGCCGGCCCCGCCCGCCCCCGCGGAAGAGGTCCCGTCCGTACCCGAAGCACCGGCCCCGCCCGCCCCTGCAGAAGAGGTCCCGTCCGTACCCGAGGCACCGGCGCCCGCGGAAGAAGTTCCGTCCGTGCCTGAAGAGCCGGCGCCGCCGGCCCCGGTGGAGGAGGCCCCGCCCGCTCCGGTGGAAGAAGCCCCGCCCGCTCCGGAAGCTCCGGCCCCGCCCCCGGACATCGTCGTCAAATGAGCGCGGATTGATCGCCTGGTCCTTGCCCCACCGCATCGCGGTGGGGCAAGGACCGTTCCCCCGACGGTCGCCGGACGCAGGTCGAGGGACGGATCGAGGCCGTGGGCGGCCTATGTCCAGCCCCAGACGGTCTTCGGACGCGGTCGGCGAGAAGCGCGTAGCGATCTGGTGCGCCTCCCCGGCACCACCCCCGGTCCCGGGTCTGGACGGGCCCGCCTCTCGGTCGTCCCGGCGCCCGACCAGGCCGGACATCGTCGACCGCCCCGTCCCTGGAAGTGTCGTCCGGCTCGTTCTTTTGGGGTTTCCCGGCAGTCTTTCGTTTCTCCGGGGCGGGTCGGTCGGTCAAGGGTGGCCGCAGGCCATCGCGTAGCGACGCGACGACGCAGGAGGAGCGCCCTTGAGGGACCGGCCGACCCGGAGGGACGATGGGACTGACGGGAAACCCCACCCGCATCACCCACCACCGCCCCGGCGGCTCCCGCCCACCCGAAGCCCCGCCCGGCGACCCACCCGGCCTGAGTACCCGCACTCATGTGCCGCTTCCCGCAGTCCAGTTCACTAACGCCATGACCACACCGCTCCCGACCACCGCCGCCACACCCACCACGCCCACCAGCACACCCACCACACCCGACACCTCGCGCGACCGCCGCGCGTTCGTCGCGCCGCTCGTGGCCACCCTGCTGACGCTGCCGACGGCCGCCGTCGCGCTCTTCTTCGCCGGGATTTCCCCGATGGCCTGCGACTCCTGCGGAACAGCCGCGAGCGACCGGTTCGACGCCTCGTACGAGGTCGCCTTCACCGTCTTCGGGTTCGGCCTGCTGGTGGTCCTGGTCCTGCTGGTGGCCGCGTGGGCGCTGCCCTGGCAGCGGCGCTACGCCGCCGCCAGGGTGTGGTGCGCGGTGGCCGCTCCGGCCACCGTGGTCCTCGACTTCGCCGTCTTCCACGGCCTCGTCGACTGGCCGTAGGACGGACCCTCAGCGGGTCTCGCGCAGCCAGCCCGCGACCTCGGTCGCCCAGTAGGTGAGGATGGTGTCGGCACCCGCGCGCTTGATGCCCAGCAGGGTCTCCAGGATGGCCCGGTCGCGCTCGATCCAGCCCTTCTCCGCCGCCGCCTCGATCATCGCGAACTCGCCGCTGATCTGGTACGCCGCCACCGGCACGTCCACCGCCTGCGCGACCCTGTACAGGATGTCGAGGTAGGGCCCGGCCGGCTTGACCATCACCATGTCCGCGCCCTCCTCCAGGTCGAGGGCGAGTTCCCGCAGGGACTCCCGGGCGTTCGCCGGGTCCTGCTGGTACGTCTTGCGGTCGCCCTGCAGCGAGGAGGCGACGGCCTCGCGGAAGGGACCGTAGAAGGCGGACGTGTACTTCGCCGTGTAGGCGAGGATCGAGACGTCCTCGTGCCCGGTCTCGTCCAGCGCGTCACGGATGACGCCGACCTGCCCGTCCATCATGCCGCTCGGCCCGACCACGTGGACGCCCGCGTCCGCCTGGACCTGCGCCATCTCGGCGTAGCGCTCCAGCGTGGCGTCGTTGTCGACGCGCCCGTGTTCGTCCAGCACGCCGCAGTGGCCGTGGTCGGTGTACTCGTCCAGGCACAGGTCCGACATGATCACCAGGTCGTCCCCGACCTCGGCCTTCACGTCGCGGATCGCGACCTGCAGGATCCCGTCCGGCTCGGTGCCCGCCGTGCCCAGCGCGTCCTTGTTCTCGTCGGCCGGGACGCCGAACAGCATGATCCCGGCGACTCCGGCCTCGACCGCCTCGACGGCGGCCTTGCGCAGCGTGTCCCGGGTGTGCTGCACGACGCCGGGCATCGCGGAGATCGCCAGGGGCTCGCTGATGCCCTCCCGGACGAACGCCGGGAGGATCAGGTCCGAGGGGTGCAGCCGGTTCTCCGCGACCATCCGCCGCATCGCCGGGGTGGTGCGCAGCCGGCGGGGCCGTGAACCGGGGAAGGATCCGTACGCGCTCATCTTCAGTCGCCTCTTCGAGCATCGACAGCAGTCCGGACAAGGGTATGGCCCGGGCTCCCGTCCCGTTCTCCCCCCGGCCCCGCCCTACGGTCGGTGCGCGACCTCGACCGACAGGTACGGGGCCAGCGCCCGCAGGAAGTCCGGGGCGTCGAACATCGCGGCGGCCGAGGCCACACCCGCGGTCCGGGTCCGGCCGGACAGGAGCCGCTCGACGGCCTCGACCGCGAGGGGCGCGGTGACGGCGTAGATGTCCTGGCCGCGGGCCGTGGCGCGGCGCTCGACCCCACCCGCCCGCACCAGGACGTCCACGACGAACGTCTGGTCCGAGCGGCCGAGGTCGTCGACCGCCTCCGGTTCCGGGGTGTCCGCCCCGGCGAGGTCCCGCGCGGCCTCCACGGCCATGTACGTACGCACCTCCGGCACGGCCACGTGGCTGGGCACGGTGACCACGTCGGCCATGGTGAACTCGGCGATCACCGTCCGCCGGCCCAGGGGCTCCGGGAAGAGCCACTCCTGCTCCGCCAGTTCGTCGTCGTGGTAGCGCAGGGCGCCCTCCGCGAACCGCACGCGGCGCCCTGCACGGCGCGCGTGGGACACCTCGCCGGCCACCCGGGTGCCCTCCGTGGGCCGCCAGCTGCTCAGCCCGTAGGCGACGTGCACCTCGTCCGCCGTCGTCCACTCGCCCATGGCGGCGCCGACGAGCAGGTCGCCCAGGCCCCCGTAGAAGGCCATGGCCGGCACCACGGGCACGTCGGCCTCGCGGGCCGCCTCCGCGCGGTCGGTGAACATCGCGGCGTTCGCCTCGATCTCGGCCGCGACGTCGACGTACGGGATCCCGGCGCGCAGGGCCGCCTCGACGACCGGGCCGCCCGTCACCGCGAACGGTCCGGCGGCGTTGATCACGGCCGCCGCACCGGCGAGGGCCCGGTCCAGGGAGGCCGGATCGTCCACGGCGGCCGGCCGGACGAGCACGTCCGCCCCGTCCTGGGCGGCCAGTGCCTCCAGCCGGGCTTCGTCGCGGCCTGAGACGGCGGTGGCGATTCCGCGTCTGCGCAGCTCGGCGACGATGAAGCGACCGGTGTGCCCCGTCGCCCCGTAGACCACCACCGGGCCCGCCGGACCCGCCGCACCCGCCGTGTTCGCCGCGTCCGCTGTGTTCGCCGTACCCACCGTGCTCATCGCTGTCCCCGTTCACGTCGTTCGCGTCGTTCGCGTCGTTCGCGTCGTATCCGCCGTCTCGATGAACCCAGTCTCGGGGCGTCCCGCACCCGACCGTGATGGTCCGGAACGACATCACCCGTACACTTTCGGACATGCCCACTGTCGCCCTGGCGGCCGCCGGTCGCATGCTGCACTTCGAGCTGGCGGTGGCCTACGAGATCTTCGGCAATCCCCCGCCCGACGCCCCGCAGGGCTGGTACGACGTGCTGCTCTGCGGCCCCGGCCCCGTGCGCGTCGGCCCGTTCACCGTCGAGCCCGACCACGGTCTGGAGCACCTGGTCCGGGCCGACACCGTGATCGTTCCCGCGTGCGCCGACGTCGACGAACCGCCGCCGCCCGAGCTGGTCGACGCCGTGCGCGCCGCCCATGCGGCCGGCGCCCGGGTCGCCTCCCTGTGCACCGGGGCCTTCGTCCTGGGCGCCGCGGGCCTGCTCGACGGGCGGCGGGCCACCACCCACTGGGCGCACACCGCGGAGCTGAGCGCCCGCCACCCAGGGGCCGAGGTCGACGCCGACGTCCTGTACACGGACAACGGCAGCGTGCTGACGGCCGCGGGCAAGGCCGCCGCCGTGGACCTGTGCCTGCACCTGGTCCACCTCGACCACGGCGCCGCCGTCGCCAACTCCGTCGCCCGCCGCCTCGTCATGGCGCCCCACCGGACGGGCGGTCAGGCGCAGTTCGTCTCCACCCCGGTGCAAGCCGAAGGCGACCACCGGCTCGCCGACCTGCTCGCCTGGGCCCAGCAGCGCCTGGACCGGCCGCTGACCGTCACCGACATGGCGCGCCGGGCCAGTACGAGCCCGCGCCACCTGGGCCGGCAGTTCCGGGCGGTCACCGGCCAGACCCCGCTGCAGTGGCTGCTGACCCAGCGGGTGCGCCGCGCGCAGGAGCTGCTGGAGGCCACCGACGAGACGGTCGAGGCGGTCGCCGTCGCCACCGGCATGGGTACGGCCACCACCCTGCGGCGCCAGTTCAAGCGGGTCGTCGGTGTCCCGCCCGACACCTACCGCCGCGCGTTCCGCAGCGCGAACCCCACCTGATCGGTGGTCCGGTCGGGCGCGAGGGGCCGGCGCAGGCTTCCGGCGGCGGGCCTTCGTGTGGGGTTGCGTGGTCATGGGATGCCCGGCGCCGGCGGTCCGAGGGTGGGCGGCCGGCGCCGGGGCGTTCGTCATGCCGGTGTGCGGCTACCGGGGGCCGGGGCGGTGGCCGTGGTCGGGCCGGTCGTGGCCGGGCTTTCCGTGGCCCGGGCGGTCGTGGCCCGGGCGGTCGTGGTGCGGGGGCTTGGGCTGCTGCTTCCTGTCGACGGTGGTGGTCGCGGTGGCAAGGCTCGTGCCGGTGGCGCCGCCGCCGGTGACGGTGGCGGTGTTGGTGACCTGCTTCGGCGCGTGGGGGGCGATCCGGACGGTGAGGGTGAGGGGCGGGTAGCCGGCGCCGGGGGCGAGGGTGTCGCTGCGGGTGCAGGACAGCGGGGTGAGGGTGCAGGTCCATCCGCTGCCGGAGAAGCCGACCGGGGTCAGGCCGGCGGGGAGGGTGTCGGTGACGGTGACGGTGCTGCCGTCGGTGGGCAGGTCGCCGGTGTTGGTGACGGTGAGGGTGTAGGCGCCCTGCCCGCCCCGGGTGAACGTCCCGCCGGCGGTGAGCTTGATCAGAGTCAGCGCCGGAGCCGGCCGGGGCACGACCCCGATCGCCACCCCGAACGGGAGGTCGTCGACGGGGACGGTGGCCACGACGGTGTTGATGGCGGTGTCGATCACGGACACCGTGTCGTCGTTGGCGTTGGTGACGTAGGCGCGGGTGCCGTCCGGCGACAGCGCCACCTCTCGGGGGGCATCGCCGACGGGGACGGTGGCGACGACCGTGTTCGTCGCCGTGTCGATCACGGACACCGTGTCGGCGTCGGCGTTGACGACGTAGGCGCGGGTGCCGTCCCGCGACACCGCCACCCCCTGGGGCGCATCGCCGACGGGGATCGTGGCGACGACCGCGTTCGTCCCCGTGTCGATCACGGACACCGTGTCGGCGCCGGAATTGGTGACGTAGGCGCGGGCGCTGTCCGGCGACACCGCCACCCCGAACGGGGAGTCGCCGACGGGGACGGTGGCCACGACGGTGTTGGTGGCGGTTTTGATCACGGACACCGTGTCGGCTTCGGAATTGGTGACGTAGGCGCGGGCTCCGTTCGGCGACACCGCCACCCCGATGGGCGCATCGCCGACGGGGATGGTGGCGACGACCGCGTTGGTGTTCGTGTTGATCACGGACACGGTGTCGGCGCCGTAGTTGGTGACGTAGGCGCGGGTGCCGTTCGGCGACACCGCCACTCCGAGGGGCTCAAGGCCGACGGGGACGGTGGCGACGACCGTGTCGGTCGCGGTGTTGATCACGGACACCGTGCCACTGGTGCGATTGGTGACGTAGGCGCGGGTGCCGTTCGGCGACACCGCCACTCCCCACGGCGCATCGCCGACGGGAACCGTGACCACCACCGTGTTCGTCGCCGTGTCGATCACCGACACCGTGTCGTCCTGGAAGTTGGCGACGTAGGCGTAGGTACCGGGCGGCACGGCCTGGGCGGGCTGCGGGGCCACCACGGGCAGGGCCAGGCCGGCCACCAGGACGAGACCTGCCACCAGCGCCCGCAGCAACCCACCCCACCACGAGCGACGCACTCGAAGACCAGGCGGCGCCGACGGCGGGAGTGCCTCCTGCACGCCCACCCCGCTCACGGTTTGACAGATAGTCACAACAATCCTCCCGACCGGACTGACAGAATCGGACGGATTATGACAGTCCGCCATATTTGACATGGCGGGGACACGCGACCGCAAAGGGATTGCGCCCGGATACGCGAGAGGGGCCCGGGTGCGATCGCACCCGGGCCCCTCACCCGTTCCGTGGGCCGGCGTCCCGGCCGGGCCTAAGGCGCTCACGTCGTACGACGCCGCCGCGCTCCGGGCCGTCGCTCGCTCGGCCGGAAGACCGTCTCGCCGGCCTCCTTGGCCGCCTCGCGGCGCGCCGCACCGTACTCGGCGAGGGCCTCCGCCAGCTTCGACACCGACGGCTCCGGGGACAGTACGTCCACGCGCAGCCCGTGCTCCTCCGCCGTCTTGGCCGTCGCCGGCCCGATACAGGCGATGACGGTCACGTTGTGCGGCTTCCCGGCGATCCCGACCAGGTTGCGGACGGTGGACGAGGACGTGAAGAGAACGGCGTCGAAGCCGCCGCCCTTGATGGCCTCGCGCGTGTCCGCCGGCGGCGGCGACGCGCGCACCGTCCGGTAGGCGGTGACGTCGTCGACCTCCCACCCGAGCTCGATCAGGCCGGCGACCAGCGTCTCGGTCGCGATGTCGGCGCGCGGCAGGAACACGCGGTCGATCGGGTCGAAGACCGGGTCGTACGGGGGCCAGTCCTCCAGGAGTCCGGCGGCGGACTGTTCGCCGCTGGGCACCAGGTCCGGCTTCACGCCGAACTCCACGAGCGCGGCGGCCGTCTGCTCGCCCACCGCGGCGACCTTGATGCCCGCGAAGGCGCGCGCGTCGAGCCCGTACTCCTCGAACTTCTCGCGGACGGCCTTCACGGCGTTGACCGAGGTGAAGGCGATCCACTCGTAGCGGCCCGTCACCAGGCCCTTCACCGCGCGCTCCATCTGCTGCGGGGTGCGCGGCGGCTCCACGGCGATGGTCGGCACCTCGTGGGGCACCGCGCCGTAGGAACGCAGCTGGTCGGAGAGCGAGGCGGCCTGCTCCTTGGTGCGCGGTACGAGGACCCGCCAGCCGAACAGCGGCTTCGACTCGAACCAGGACAGGTCCTCGCGCCGTGCGGCGGCGCTGTGCTCACCGACCACGGCTATGACGGACCGGGCGCCCTCGGGCGAGGGGAGCACCTTGCCCTGCTTGAACACCTGGGCGATGGTGCCGAGCGTCGCGCACCAGGTCCGCTGCCGCGTGGTGGTGCCGGCGACGGTCACGGTCAGCGGGGTGTCGGGCTTGCGCCCTGCGCTCACCAGCTCGGCGGCGGCCGCCGGGACGGTCTCCAGCGTGGCGGACACGACGAGGATGCCGTCGCTGGCGCCCACCTCGCTCCAGCAGCGCGCCGAGGCGGTCTTCGCGTCGACGAACCGGACGTCCGCGCCCTGCTTGTCGCGCAGCGGGACACCGGCGTACGCGGGTACGCCCACCGCGGTCGCGACACCGGGCACCACCTCGAAGGGGATGCCGGCGGTGGCGCAGACGAGCATCTCCTCGGCGGCGTTGCCGTCGAGTCCGGGGTCGCCCGTGACGGCACGCACGACCCGCCTGCCGGAGCGTGCGGCCTCCATGACAAGATTGGCCGCGTCCCGGATCACCGGGACCCCGGCGGCCGCTGACACTTCATCAGCAATCGTCAGCTGCGGCGTGTCGACGTTCGCCCGCGCATGAGTCCGTACGACCTCTAGCACCTCGGGCTCCGCGATCAGTACGTCCGCGGCGGCGAGCGCCTCGACGGCGCGCAGCGTCAGCAGACCCGGGTCGCCCGGGCCGGCACCGAGGAAGGTGACGCGTCCGTGGGCGGCGACGGCCGGATAGGCGGAGGTGGTCGGAATTGAGGGGTTCAAAGCGATCGCTCCCCCATCAGACCGGCCGCGCCCTTGGCCAGCATCTCGTCCGCGAGTTCGCGGCCGAGCGCCATGGCCTCGTCGTACGACTGGGGCACGGGACCGGTGGTGGACAGCTGCACCAGCGTCGTGCCGTCGAGGGTTCCGACGACGCCGCGCAGGCGCATTTCATTGACAATCTCCCCGTCCGCCAGAAGGTCGGCGAACGCGCCCACGGGTGCGCTGCAGCCTGCCTCCAGGGCGGCGAGCAGGGAACGCTCCGCGGTCACGGCGGCCCGGGTGTGCGGGTCGTCGAGTACGCCGAGCGCGGCGACGAGGTCCGTGTCGGACGCGAGGCACTCCACGGCGAGGGCGCCCTGGCCGGGGGCCGGCAGGACGCTGTCGACGGCCAGCAGGTCGGTCGCCTCGTCACCGCGGCCGATCCGGTTCAGTCCGGCGGCCGCCAGGACGACGGCGTCGAGTTCACCGTCGTGGACGAAGCCGATCCGGGTGTCGACGTTGCCGCGGATGGGCACCGTCTCGATCCGCTTGCCGAGCGACAGCGCCAGGTGGTTGAGCTGGGCGGTGCGGCGCGGCGAGCCGGTGCCGATGCGGGCTCCGTCGGGCAGCTGCTCGAAGGTCAGGCCGTCCCGGGCGACGAGGGCGTCCCGCGCGTCCTCGCGGCGCGGCATGGCCGCGATCACGAGGTCGTCGGGCTGGGCGGTCGGCAGGTCCTTCAGCGAGTGCACGGCGAAGTCGACCTCGCCGCGCAGCAGCGCGTCGCGCAGGGCGGTGACGAACACGCCGGTCCCGCCGATCTGCGAGAGGTGCTCGCGCGAGACGTCGCCGTAGGTCGTGATCTCCACGAGCTCGACGGCGCGGCCGGTGACGGCCCGTACCGCGTCGGCGACGTGCCCCGACTGGGACATGGCCAGCTTGCTCCGCCGCGTACCGAGCCGCAGCGGCTGGTCGGGACGTGTGTTCATGATGCCCGTCCTGGGTCGTCGTCGTTCATCGGATCGGCCGCGTCCGCCCGGCTGACGGAAGCAACCGTCTGAGGGTCGAGGTCGAAGAGTTCGCGCAGCGCCTCCGCGTACCCGGCGCCGCCGGGTTCGCTCGCGAGCTGCTTGACGCGCACGGTCGGCGCGTGGAGGAGCTTGTCCACGACGCGGCGCACGGTCTGGGTGACTTCGGCACGCTGCCGTTCGTCGAGGTCGGGCAGGCGCCCGTCGAGCCGGGCCACTTCCATGGCCACGACCTCGGCCGCCATGGCGCGCAGGGCGACGACGGTGGGCGTGATGTGCGCGGCCCGCTGTGCCGCCCCGAAGGCCGCCACCTCCTGGGCGACGATCCCGCGTACGGCGTCGACGTCGGCCGCCATCGGGGCGTCGGCGGACGCCTCGGCGAGCGATTCGATGTCCACGAGCCGGACGCCCGGGATCCGGTGTACGGCCGCGTCGATGTCCCTGGGCATGGCCAGGTCGAGGAGGGCGAGCCGGACGGTGGTCGCGTGGGGCTGTGTACGGGTGCTCCGGCGGGGCTGCCGCTGGGCGGCGGCCTCGCCCTGGTCGGCCCAGGTGCCGTGCAGTTCGAGGGAGTTGGCGTCGACCCCGGTGAGCGCGGCGCGCCCGTCGGGCCCGACGGGGCACCCGTCGGCCTCCACGGCTGCGCTGATCGTCCGCGCCGCGCCGGCGTCGGCGAGCCGCCCGCCGTCCCGCGCGGCAGCAACCAGCCGGGCGAGCACGTCGGCATCCTGCCCCGCCAGTTCCAGCCCCGCCGGCGCCGCGTCCGGCCCGGCCGGCGTGTGCGGCGCGGGATCCGGGGCGGAGCCCCAGGACACGGCGTCGAGCACGTCGTCGGCGGTCAGCACGAGCCCCGTCGCGCCGGTGCACGAGACGACCACGTCGACTCGTGTCAGCTCGTCGGCCACCCGAGCCATCGGCACGGCCACGGCCGACACCCCGGTGCCCGAGGCAACCAGAATCTCCGCAAGCCGCTCCGCCCGGTCCGCGGTCCGGTTCGCCACGACGATCTCGGCGACACCGACCCGCGCCAGGGTCGCCGCGGCCAGCGAGGACATCGATCCGGCGCCGATGACCAGCGCCCGCTTGCCGGCGGCCCACTCGGCCACCGGGGTCCGCACGGCGAGCTGCTCCAGTCCGAAGGTCACGAGCGACTGGCCGGCCCGGTCGATCCCGGTCTCGGAGTGCGCGCGCTTGCCGACCCGCAGTGCCTGCTGGAACAGGTCGTTGATCAGCCGGCCGGCGGTGTGGAGCTCCTGCCCCAGCGCCAGCGCGTCCTTGATCTGGCCGAGGATCTGCCCCTCGCCGACGACCATCGAGTCCAGGCCGCACGCCACCGAGAACAGGTGGTGCACCGCCCGGTCCTCGTAGTGCACGTACAGGTAGGGGGTGAGCTCCTCCAGCGCGACGCCGCTGTGCTGCGCGAGCAGCGTGGACAGCTCGGCGACGCCGGCGTGGAACTTGTCCACGTCCGCGTACAGCTCGATCCGGTTGCAGGTGGCCAGCACAGTCGCCTCGGTCGCCGGTTCGGCGGCGAGGGTGTCGTGCAGCAGCTTCACCTTGGCATCGGCGGACAGGGAGGCCCGCTCCAGCACGCTGACGGGTGCGCTGCGGTGGCTCAGCCCTACGACGAGCAGGCTCATGCCGGCATCACCGCCGGTACGTCGCCCTCGGGCCCGCCCTTGCGCTGCTCGGCGGCGGTCCGCCCGGCCGGCGGCACCACGGCCGCGGCGGGTGCGGCGCCTCCCACGGAGGAGCTGCCGGCGGCTGCGGCGGCCGCTTCCTCACCGGCCTTGCGCTGCTCGTGGAAGGCGAGGATCTGGAGCTCGATGGAGAGGTCGACCTTGCGCACGTCCACGCCCTCGGGCACGGACAGCACGGTGGGCGCGAAGTTCAGGATGGAGGTGACGCCGGCGGCGATCAGCCGCTCGCTGACCTGCTGGGCCGCGCCCGCGGGGGTCGCGATCACGCCGATCGAGACGCCGTTCTCCGAGATGATCTTCTCCAGATCATCGGTGTGCTGGACGGCCATGCCGGCGACCGGCTTGCCGGCCATCGCCGGGTCGGCGTCGATGAGGGCCGCGACGCGGAAGCCGCGCGCGGAGAAGCCGCCGTAGTTGGCGAGGGCGGCGCCGAGGTTACCGATGCCGACGATGACGACCGGCCAGTCCTGGGTCAGGCCGAGCTCGCGGGAGATCTGGTAGACGAGGTACTCGACGTCGTAGCCGACGCCGCGGGTCCCGTAGGAACCGAGGTACGAGAAGTCCTTGCGCAGCTTCGCGGAGTTGACTCCGGCGGCGGCCGCGAGCTCCTCGGAGGACACCGTGGGCACCGATCGCTCGGAGAGCGCGGTGAGAGCGCGCAAGTACAGCGGAAGCCGGGCGACTGTGGCCTCGGGAATACCTCGGCTGCGCGTCGCCGGTCGGTGAGTTCGGCCAGTTGCCACGATGCTCCTGCGGGATGAGCGGGGCTGCAGGCGGCCACTTGTCCCAGGACCGCCCCGTCGACAGCAGGCTATGCCTTTGTGAACGCGTGCACAAAGATTGTGTCCGCTTTGTCCGTCCAAAGTGACCGGGGTCACGCGACGTCGGCACGTAAAGCCGGAACCATCACCACGTCGAACCCGTTCAAAACCCAAAGGGGGCAAAACCGTGCACACTCCTCACAGATACGCCCCCGAGACCCCATAAATCGCCCATGATGGTAACCGGGAGAAGGGTCAGGCCCCCAACGCCCGCCGGAGCCGGTCGGGGTTCACCCTCCAGAAGGTGTGCTGCTCGCCGTCCACGAGCACGACCGGAATCTGCTCCCAGTGCAGCCGGTACAGCTCCTCGTCCTGCGAGATGTCCTTCTTCTCCCACCTTGCACCCGTCTCGGCGCACACCGCGGCGACCACCTCCTCCGCCTCGTCGCACAGGTGGCACCCCGGCTTCCCGATGAGCGTCACCGTCCGCTCGGCGGGCTGCTTCTTTTCCTTACGGCGCAACAAAGGGCTCATGCCACCCATTCTCGCGCGCCCTCACGTAACAGCAGCGCCCCGAAGAGTTCACGCCTCCGCATCCCATCGGTTCGGGAACTCCCGAACACAGTGGCTATGCTCGCGTCATGGCCGCTCCCGGATGGCTCCCCCCTCGTCGGCGCTCCGCCACCGCACGCAGCGTGCTGGCGGGCGAGGCCTCGGCCGAGGCCGCCCGCAAGACCGCTCTGGCCGGGGCCACACCGCTCACCGAACCAGAAACGGAACCGCAGGCCCGCACCGAAGAGGGCCCGGAGCCGACCCCGGAAGAGCCCGTCTTCCCGGTCGCCGGCGACGATCTCGCCGCCGCCTTCTTCGACCTCGACAACACCGTCATGCAGGGCGCCGCGATCTTCCACTTCGGCCGCGGCCTCTACAAGCGCGAGTTCTTCCGGCGCCGCGAGCTCGCCCGCTTCGCGTGGCAGCAGGCCTGGTTCCGGCTCGCCGGGGTCGAGGACCCCGAGCACATGCAGGACGCCCGCGACAGCGCCCTGTCCATCGTCAAGGGCCACAAGGTCTCCGAGCTGATGTCGATCGGCGAGGAGATCTACGACGAGTACATGGCCGAGCGGATCTGGCCGGGCACCCGGGCCCTGGCCCAGGCCCACCTCGACGCCGGCCAGAAGGTGTGGCTGGTCACGGCCGCCCCCGTGGAGACGGCCACGATCATCGCCCGCCGCCTCGGCCTGACCGGAGCCCTGGGCACCGTCGCCGAGTCCGTCGACGGGATCTACACCGGCCGCCTCGTCGGCGAACCCCTGCACGGCCCCGCCAAGGCGGAGGCCGTCCGCGCCCTGGCCGCCGCCGAGGGGCTGGACCTCGAACGCTGCGCCGCGTACAGCGATTCGCACAACGACATCCCGATGCTGTCCCTGGTCGGACACCCGTACGCGATCAATCCCGACACAAAACTGCGCAAGCATGCCCGCACCAACGACTGGCGGCTGCGCGACTATCGGACCGGCCGCAAGGCCGTGAAGGTCGGCGTCCCGGCGGCCGCCGGCGTCGGCGCGATCGCCGGCGGCGCGGCCGCGGCCATCGCCCTGCACCGCCGCCGCAAGTAACAACACCAGGCCCGGGGCCCGCAAGCCCCGGGCCCGCCCGCACCACGGCCCGGGCCACGGCATTCGCGCACCCCTACCCGCGCCCCCGGCGCGGCACTCCGGCATGCCCGACTCGGTCGCGGGACCCCTTGGAAGCGTCCATTCCGCGCATCCAAGCGATCAAGAATCGATCACCAACTGCGACTGAATATGCCCTCGACACGCAACAGAAGTGTCGGAACCGGTGATTTGAGCAACTGGGTGTAGCGCTGCCTGTACGAAGCGTTATTCTCCTCAGACGCATGCCACCGGTCATCTGTCGCCACGACGGGTGAACGGTTCCGCACTGCACGTGATGGAAGCTCTGCCTCTGGGAGTCCCGTGTACCCACCTGTCGGGGTTGACGCCTCGGGCCTGGCTCAGCTGCGCGCAACGGTCCTCGACCACCTGCGCGGCTTCGTCCCCACCGCGTACGCCGCCCCCGCCTTCGCCGCCGCGGTCCCTGCCGGCCTCGGCCCGGCCGGCCCTTGCTATGCCCTGACCGACGGGGGCGCGACGGTGGGCAGACGAGGTCGCGCCGCCGGCGGCTCGAACGCCTCCGGCACCGGCACCCAGACCACCCACCGCCGCCCCACGGCGGACAGCGACCAGGCACGCATGATGGACCTGGTCGAACGCGCCCAGGCGGGCGAGGCCGAGGCCTTCGGCCGCCTGTACGACCAGTACAGCGACACGGTCTACCGGTACATCTACTACCGCGTCGGCGGCAAGGCGACCGCGGAGGACCTCACCAGCGAGACGTTCCTGCGCGCCCTGCGCCGGATCTCCACCTTCACCTGGCAGGGCCGCGACTTCGGCGCCTGGCTGGTGACGATCGCCCGCAACCTGGTGGCGGACCACTTCAAGTCCAGCCGATTCCGGCTGGAGGTCACCACCGGCGAGATGCTCGACGCGAACGAGGTCGAGCGCAGCCCGGAGGACTCCGTCCTGGAGTCCCTCTCCAACGCGGCCCTGCTGGAGGCCGTACGCAAACTCAATCCGCAGCAGCAGGAGTGCGTGACCCTGCGCTTCCTGCAGGGCCTCTCGGTCGCCGAGACGGCCCGGGTGATGGGGAAGAACGAGGGCGCCATCAAGACGCTCCAGTACCGGGCGGTGCGCACCCTGGCCCGCCTCCTCCCCGAAGACGCCCGCTGACCCCTCCTACACAACCTCACATTCGGTGACCCCTCGATGACGCTGTGGTCAGATCATCCTTCGTCCGTAACCCAAGTGCCGCGACGCTCGTTGTGCGGAATGCAGGCTCCCTGTGGACACGCTTTGCCCGAAGCCGCTCACCCGAAAGTGTGGATGTGCTCAAGGAAGGCAACCTTCCGGACACCTTGGGGAGTCGATCGTCATGACGAGAGGAGGTGCCGCCAGTGATCGCGAACGTGACCCCGCACCGGCGGGCGAACGCCTTCGCCCAGGCCCTGGAGGATCGGGACCCGTCCGACCTTCCAGATCCGGACTCGGCGGCCGAGCAGTCCGAGGCACCTGCCGAACCTGCCGACCACGACCGGCTGTTGGCCCTGGCGAGCGTGCTCGGCGAAAGAATGCCGCGCCCGGTGCTGGACCCCGAGGTCAAAGTGGTGCAACGAGCCCAGCTCATTGCCGCCATGGAGGCCATGGTGCTGGAGGAGAGGGCCGGGGGCGGTGCCGCCTCGGACCCTCAGGTGCCCGAACAGCGGACCGGCCGCGGCGCCCACCGGGCGACCTCGCTCCGGAAATTGCGGCCCCGCTCCCGCTGGTCCAAGGGCATCGCAGCGGGCGGCCTCACCGTGGGTGTGGCCGCAGGGGCCTTCAGCGGAGTGGCCGCTGCCAGTTCCGACGCCCTGCCCGGTGACCACCTCTACCCCGTGAAGCGGGGCATGGAGGACCTGAAGCTGGGAATGGCCGACGACGACTCGGACCGGGGCGAGCTCTATCTCGACCAGGCCTCGAACCGTCTGTCGGAAGCCCGTCGGCTGATGGAGCGGGGCCGGCTCGGCGACCTGGACCACGAGTCCCTGGGCGCGATCCGCCGGGCCCTGGCGGGCGTGAAGCACGACGCGGAGGCAGGCCACCGCCTCCTCCAGGCCGCGTACGAACGGGACGGCTCGCTCGGCCCGATCCAGAAGCTGTCGTCGTTCTCACGCTCCCACCGCGACGCGTGGGGCAAGCTCCGCGAGAAGCTCCCGGCGCAGCTCACGGACGTGGGCGGTGAAGTGGAGTCGGTCTTCCAGGCCATAGACGAAGACGTGGCGCCGCTGCAGAGCCTGCTCCCCAAGGCACCGGAGCAGTCGCGCGGCACCGGAGGCACCCCCGGCTCGTCCGCCAGGCCGGGCGGCACCCCGAGCGGCGCCCACCCGTCCGCCCCGGCCGCCGGCACGCCGTCCGCCAGCCCCGCGGCGCCGTCCCCCTCGGGCAGCTCCCGGCCCCCCGCCGGCGGTCTCCTCGGTGGTACGGGCGACCTGCTCAACCCGCCCGCGGGACAGTCGCCGCCGCCGCCCTCGGGCACGCCGGAGAACCCGAAGCCGGACATCACCATCCCGCCCCTGCTCCCGGGACTCCTCCCGGGTCTGGGTCTGGGTGCGGAGGACGCCGAGTAACGGGAAAGGGCGGGGCTGCCGAAGCAGCCCCGCCCTTTCCCGTGCAGCCTCGCCTGCGTCTGAGGCGCGGGGTTCCGGGGGCGCATAGCCGCCGGCACCCCACGCTCAGAAGAACACGGACCGCCGCTGCACGAGCAGCTTGTACAACGTGTGCTGGATCTGCTCTCGCACCTGGTCCGTCAGATTGAACATCAGCATC
Source organism: Streptomyces venezuelae (assembly GCF_008642275.1). Lineage (NCBI taxonomy): Bacteria > Bacillati > Actinomycetota > Actinomycetes > Kitasatosporales > Streptomycetaceae > Streptomyces > Streptomyces venezuelae. The sequence goes on along the minus strand of NZ_CP029189.1, from coordinate 4,262,289 downwards.
GGATCCTCCGCCGCCTCCGCGGCGTACCCGTCCGTCGGGATCGGCTCCCCGAACTGGATCGTCCACTTCGTCGGCAACGGCACCGCGCCCAGCGGCCCCAGCCACGGGAACGTGGGCGTGATCGGGAAGTACGGGACCCCCAGCAGCCTGGCCAGCGTCTTCGCGTTGCCGACCATCGGGTAGATCTCCTCCGCCCCCACGATCGAACACGGCACGATCGGCGTCCCCGCCCGCAGCGCCGTCGACACGAAGCCGCCGCGGCCGAACCGCTGCAGCTTGTACCGGTCCCCGAACGGCTTCCCTATCCCCTTGAAGCCCTCCGGCATCACGCCGACCAGCTCCCCGGCCTCCAGCAGCCGCTGCGCGTCCTCCGCGCACGCCAGCGTGTGCCCCGCCTTGCGGGCCAGCTCGTTGACCACCGGCAGCTGGAACACCAGATCCGCCGCCAGCAGCCGCAGGTGCCGCTCCGCCGGGTGACGGTCGTGCACGGCGACCTGGAGCATCAGCCCGTCGAGCGGCAGCGTCCCGGAGTGGTTCGCCACGATCAGCGCGCCGCCCTCCGCCGGGACGTTCTCGATGCCCTTGACCTCGACGCGGAAGTACTTGTCGTACAGCGGCCGCATCAGGGACATCAGGACCTGGTCCGTCAGTTCCTTGTCGTACCCGAAGTCGTCGACCTCGTAGTCCCCGGTGACCCTCCGCCGCAGGAACGCCAGCCCGCCGGCGATCCGCCGGTCCCAGCCGCCGGGCGCCGCGGCGGGCGCCGGCCCGGAGGCCGCCGGCACGGCAGCCGAAGGCTCCTCCACCGGCTCGGCAGCGGGCACCGGCCGCACACGGCGGGGGATCCGCCGCCGTGGCCGGTCCTCGTCGAAGGGAATGACCTTGGCGTCCGCCACTATCGCTTCGCTCCTTCAGCCGCGTAGGCGTCGTCCTTGAGCCCGTCGAGCCCGTCGGGCCCGTCTGCGTCCAGCATGGCCGCCACCCGGTCCACGGCCCGTCCGACCCGCTCCGGCGGCAGCAGCCCGCTCCCCCGGCTCCGCGCGAAGTCCGCGAAGGTCTCGGCGGTCGTGTAGAGCGGCTCGAAGCCGAGCACTTCACGCATCTGCGTGGTCTCCACGACCCGGCCGTGCGTGAGCAGCCTCATCTGCTCCGGCGAGAAGTCACTGGCTCCCACCGCCCGCAGCGCGGCGCCCACCCAGTTCAGCGCGGGCAGCAGCAGCGGCAGCGTGGGCCGCCCGAGCCTGCGCGAACACTGCGACAGCAGCAGCACGCCGTCGCCCGCGATGTTGAACGTCCCGCTGTTCAGGGTCCCGCGCCGGGGCTCCCGCGCCGCCAGCCGCAGTACTTCGAGGACGTCGTCCTCGTGGACGAACTGCAGCCGCGGGTCGTACCCCAGCACGGTCGGCATCACCGGGATCGAGAAGTACTCGGCGAGCGCCGAGTCCGCGAAGGGCCCCAGGATGTTCGCGAACCGCAGGACGCACACCGCGACGTCCGGCCGTCTGCGCGCGAAGCCCCGTACATAGCCCTCGACCTCGGCGGCGTCCTTCGCGAAGCCGCCCGCCGGGAGGGATTTCGGTTCCGTGGTCTCGGTGAAGACGGCCGGGTCCCGGGGGGTGCCCCCGTAGACGCTGGTACTGGACTTCACCACGAGCCGTCGTACCGTCGGCGACTTCTGGCAGGCTCCGAGGAGCTGCATGGTGCCGATGACGTTCGTTTCCTTGACGGTGCTGTGCGCACCGCCCGTTCCCGCACTGCCTCCGGTGACCGCGAGATGGACCACCGTGTCCACGGCGTGCTCGGCCAGCACTCTGGCGATCGCCGACTGTCTGATGTCCGTACGGACGAACTCCGCCGATCCGAGCCGGTGCGGCGGTGTCACCGCGTCCACCGCGATCACCCGCTCGACGTCCGGGTCACGCTGGATCCGGCGCACGAAGCGGCCGCCCAACTGCCGGGCAGCCCCGGTGACGAGTACGACCTTCCCCACGAGCTCAGCGCCTCCCTCGAAGAAGTCCCCCGGCTGCACCGCAGCCCCTCCACCAGGATGGTGGAGGGGCTGCGGAGAACACGTACAGCTGCCGTTTACTTCTTGTTACGGCGCTGGACGCGGGTGCGCTTGAGCAGCTTGCGGTGCTTCTTCTTAGCCATCCGCTTGCGCCGCTTCTTGATAACAGAGCCCACGACTACCCTCGCTCACTTCTCTTCACTGGTGCGGGGCGTCTGGGCCCACACGACCTACGTCGGCCTAGCCTACCCGCCCGAGCTCTGAGCTTGTAATCCGAGCGCTTCCGCGTCGTAGCCAGGGGTCTCCCGAGCCTCAGTCTCAGGCCGACTCCACCCCCACATAGGACTCTCGGAGGTACTCGTGGACCGCGTTCTCGGGGACCCGGAAGGACCGGCCCACCCGGATTGCGGGCAGATGACCGTTGTGCACCAGCCGGTACACGGTCATCTTCGACACTCGCATCACCGAGGCGACCTCCGCCACGGTCAGGAACTGAACCTCAATGAGAGGCCTCTCGCCAGCAGCCATGACACACCTTGACCTTCCGCGCATGACGGGCACCGGCTTCCCCTCCGGTTACTCCTCGTCGTCGCACGCTCACTCCCCAGAGTAGGGGCGCGTGATACGAGTGGGGAAGAGGAGCTACGGCCACTCCTGCCGCTCCGTCAGACACGCGCGGCCGAGCACGTACCGCGCGAGGGGTCGGTAGTAATCCGCTCGCACCGCGTCATCAAGTGGAACGGCCACCGAGACCCGCCCCTCGGCCTCGCCGACGAACAGCGCGGGATCATCCGTATCCGCCAACCCGATGGCCTCCACACCGAGCTGACCTGCACCGCAGACCCACCCATGGTCCCCCACCACCAGCTCCGGCAGCGGCCCGCCGGCCTCCGCGAGGGCCCCCAGCGCCACCCGAACCGGCAGCGGTGAATGGGTGTGCACGCCGGTCGCACTCCCGGGCACCCGCACGCCGGGTTCCCGCACCAGTGCGACCCCCCGTACGTATTCGATGCTGTACGTACGTACGCCGAACCGGGTCGCCATGTCGACACTCACCCCCTGCGCCGGGGTGAGGACAACACAGCCCGCCGCCGACAGCGCCTGCGCCAAACCGGCGTAGAAACCCAGGAGCCGATGCGGATGGCCCGTCCCGAACAGCACCGGCGACCGCGCCCGCGCCGCCTCGCACAACCGCCCCGCGAAGGCCTCCAGCGCGGCCACCGTCCGCTCCGGATCGATCACGTCCGGCCCGCTGACGTGCGCCGGGTCCGCCGAGACCCCGCACTTGTCCGCCATCAGCCTCAGCAGATCACCCTCGCCCCACGCCCGCTCCGGATCCAGCCCCAGCATCACCCGCGGGTCCCGCGCCGCGAACAGCCGGTAACTGCGCAGGCTCTCCTCCCGGGAGGTGGCTACGGGCCCGGCCAACCGGGCGGCCAGCAGATGCGCACGCAGCGCGCCGGTGCTCAACACCCTCCGATGCTGCCCCAACCCATCTGGCGGGTCATCAATTCCGGCGAACAGCCCCACAGTTGGCGTAACGATGCGGCAGTGTGCCGCCCGGCCGGTCAGGTCAGCATGCCGCGCAGCGGGAACACCGCCCGGCGCGTGGCCAGAACGGCCTGATCCGTGCGGTCCGCCGGGTCGTAGCCCGCGTCCCAGTCCGGCCACGACGGAGTCCGCCCGTCCGTCATCCGGGCCGGCGCCAACTGCCGCGTCCGCGCGTACACCTCGTCCCGCCACGAGGCGGGCACCGCCGTCTCGGGATCCACCGGCCGGTGTGCGGCGATCCCCACCAGATGCGTCCACGACCGCGGGACGACGTCCACCACCGCGTACCCGCCCCCGCCCAGCGCCAGCCACCGCCCGCCCGCGTGCTCGTGCGCAAGCCGGTGACAGGCCTCCTGGACGGCCCGCTGGGCGTCCAGCGAGACCGCCAGGTGCGCCAGCGGGTCCTCGAAGTGCGTGTCGGCCCCGTGCTGGGTCACCAGCACCTGCGGCCGGAAGTCCGCCAGCAGCTCCGGCACGACCGCGTGGAAGGCCCGCAGCCAGCCCGCGTCCCCGGTCCCGGCCGGCAGTGCGATGTTCACGGCCGACCCCTCCGCCGCCGGACCGCCGGTCTCCTCGGGCCAGCCGGTCTGCGGGAACAGCGTCCGCGGATGCTCGTGCATCGAGATGGTCAGCACCCGCGGGTCGTCCCAGAAGGCCGCCTGCACGCCGTCCCCGTGGTGCACGTCCACGTCCACGTACGCGACCCGCTCGGCCCCCAGTTCCAGCAGCCGCGCGATGGCCAGCGAGGCGTCGTTGTACACGCAGAAGCCCGCCGCTCCGCCCGGCATCGCGTGGTGCAGCCCGCCTGCGAAGTTCACCGCGTGCTCCGCCTCACCGTGCCAGAGCGCCTCCGCACCCGCCACGGACTGCCCGGCGATCAGCGCGGACGCCTCGTGCATCCCGGGGAAGGCCGGATCGTCCAGGGTCCCCAGGCCGTACGAACCGTCGGCGGCCCCGGGGTCGGCGGACACCTCGCGCACCGCGGCGACGTAGTCCTCCCGGTGGACCAGCCGCAGCGTCGAGTCCCCGGCCGCCGGGGCCGCCCGTACCTCCATCGCCCGGTCCAGCCCGAAGGCCCGCACCAGGCCCATGGTCAGCGCCAGGCGCACCGGGTCCATCGGATGGCTCGGTCCGAAGTCATACCCCGTTACCGCCTCGTCCCACATCAACAGCCCGGTCACCGGCTCGCCGCTCATGCCGGACACCGTATCGGGCGCCCTCGGAACCGAACGAGCGGGCTTGGAGGAGCGTCACCAGGACCAGCGCCATCGGCACCAGCATCGCGCCCCGGTAGCTCCAGGCGTCACCGACCGCCCCGACGAGCGGAGACCCGATCAGGAAGCCGACGTAGTTGAAGATGTTGAGGCGCGCGACGGCCGTGTCGGACGCCCCCGGGAACAGCCGTCCCGCGGCGGCGAAGGTCTGCGGCACGATCACGCACAGCCCGATCCCCAGCAGCGTGAAGCCGAGCATGCCCGCCCAGGCCCCCTGCGCCGCCGCCACGACGGCGAACCCGGCGGCCGCCACCAGCGTCCCGGCCCGCACCACGGCCGCCGCCCCGAAGCGCCGCACGCCCAGGTCCCCGACGGCCCGCCCGACGAGGGTGGTCACCATGTACACGTTGTAGGGGACGGTCGCCATCTGCTCCGAGCTCCCGAGCACGTCCTGGAGGTACTTGGCACTCCAGTTCGCCACCGTGGAGTCCCCGATGTACGCGCACGCCATCACCAGGCACAGCGGCAGCAGCAGCTTGAACCCGCCGGCCCCGAGCCCCTTCCCGCCGGTCTCCCCCTCGCCCGCCGTCCCGGGCGCACCGTCGACGTAGCTCCGGCTCCCCAGCAGCGCCAGCGGCAACAGCACGGCCACGGCCGGCAGATAGCCGGCGAAGAGGTCGAGCTCCCAGTGCGCCCCCGCCCACGCGGCCGAGGCCCCCAGGATCCCACCGAGGCTGTAGGCGGCGTGGAAGCCGAGCATGATGCTCCGCCCGTACGCCCGCTGCAGGCTGACGCCGAGCATGTTCATCGAGGCGTCCAGCGCACCCACCGACAGCCCGAACGCCCCCAGCGCCGCCGCCACGTGCCACATCTGGCCGCCGGCTCCGACGCCCAGCAGGGACAGCAGCACCAACGGCTGCGCCCACCGCAGTACGACGCTGGGCGCGACCCGCTTCACCAGGTGCTCGGTGGCCACGCTCGACGCCCCCGCCAGGACCGGCACGGCCGCGAGGAACGCGGGCAGCAGGCCGTCGGATATCCCGTACCGGTCCTGGATGGCCGGGATCCGTGTCACGAGCAGCGCGAAGGCGACGCCTTGCACGAAGAAGCTGAACCCCAAAGCGCCGCGGCCGCGCCGCAGCCGCACATCATCCGTCATGGCGGGTCAGCGTAGGGCCACGGGCTACCCGTGGGTAGAGAGATCACATACCCAGTCCGGCCTCCAGCCCGAGCAGGCCGGTGAGCTGCTTCATGTCACCGAAGTGCCCGGTGGCCCCGGGGAGCCGGTCGGCGGGGAGCATCGCCGTGAACGCGTAGACGTCCATGCCCGCGGCGACGGCGGCCTGGACACCGAGCGGACTGTCCTCGATGACCACGCAGCGGGCGGGCTCCACACCCATCTGCCGCGCCGCGTGCAGGTACAGGTCGGGAGCGGGCTTCCCCTGGCCCACGTCCTGCGCGCTGAAGATCCACTCCTCCTCGAACCACCCGTCGAGCCCGGCCACCCGATGTCCGACCCGGATCCGGTCGTGACTGCCGGAAGAGGCCAGGCAGTACGCGACCCCTTGCGCGGTCAGCGCTCCCAGCACCTCCTCCACACCGGGGACGGGCTTCAGCTCCTGCTCGAACGCGGCGACGGTCCGCGCGTGCAGGGTCTCGTCGAAGTCGGCCGGCAGCTGCTGCCCGGTCCGCTCGGCGACGAGGTCGTGCACCCGGTGCACGGCGGATCCCATGTAGTCGCGGACCGACTCCTCGTAGGTGGTCGGGTGCCCCAGCTCGGTCAGGTACCCGGCGAGGGTGCTGTTGGCGAGCGGCTCGCTGTCCACCAGCACGCCGTCGTTGTCGAAGATGACGAGGTCGTAGCCCATACCCCCACAGTACGAACTAAAGGGACGCAGGGCCCGTCTCGCCGGGCCGCCGATGACGCGTCACCGGACTGCTGCGGCCATTCGGACGACAGACCGAACGGCAGCCGGGCGACGACCGACAGCCGGACGTACGGCCGGCTCCGAGCCTTGTCCGGCGGGTGAACGCAGAAAAGCCCCGCACCGAACCCCGAAGGGTTTGGTGCGGGGCTTCCCACAATGATTGTTCGGCGGCGTCCTACTCTCCCACAGGGTCCCCCCTGCAGTACCATCGGCGCTGAAAGGCTTAGCTTCCGGGTTCGGAATGTAACCGGGCGTTTCCCTAACGCTATGACCACCGAAACACTATGAAATTTGAACGCTGGTGTGTAATCACAGCCGTTCGTTATTTCAGAACTAACACAGTGGACGCGAGCAACTGAGGACAAGCCCTCGGCCTATTAGTACCAGTCAGCTTCACCCGTTACCGGGCTTCCACATCTGGCCTATCAACCCAGTCGTCTACTGGGAGCCTTACCCTCTCAAGGAGGTGGGAATACTCATCTTGAAGCAGGCTTCCCGCTTAGATGCTTTCAGCGGTTATCCCTCCCGAACGTAGCCAACCAGCCGTGCCCTTGGCAGGACAACTGGCACACCAGAGGTTCGTCCGTCCCGGTCCTCTCGTACTAGGGACAGCCCTTCTCAATATTCCTACGCGCACAGCGGATAGGGACCGAACTGTCTCACGACGTTCTAAACCCAGCTCGCGTACCGCTTTAATGGGCGAACAGCCCAACCCTTGGGACCGACTCCAGCCCCAGGATGCGACGAGCCGACATCGAGGTGCCAAACCATCCCGTCGATATGGACTCTTGGGGAAGATCAGCCTGTTATCCCCGGGGTACCTTTTATCCGTTGAGCGACGGCGCTTCCACAAGCCACCGCCGGATCACTAGTCCCGACTTTCGTCCCTGCTCGACCCGTCGGTCTCACAGTCAAGCTCCCTTGTGCACTTACACTCAACACCTGATTGCCAACCAGGCTGAGGGAACCTTTGGGCGCCTCCGTTACCCTTTGGGAGGCAACCGCCCCAGTTAAACTACCCATCAGACACTGTCCCTGATCCGGATCACGGACCGAGGTTAGACATCCAGCACGACCAGAGTGGTATTTCAACGGCGACTCCACAACCACTGGCGTGGCTGCTTCAAAGTCTCCCACCTATCCTACACAAGCCGAACCGAACACCAATATCAAACTGTAGTAAAGGTCCCGGGGTCTTTCCGTCCTGCTGCGCGAAACGAGCATCTTTACTCGTAGTGCAATTTCACCGGGCCTATGGTTGAGACAGTCGAGAAGTCGTTACGCCATTCGTGCAGGTCGGAACTTACCCGACAAGGAATTTCGCTACCTTAGGATGGTTATAGTTACCACCGCCGTTTACTGGCGCTTAAGTTCTCAGCTTCGCAACCCCGAAAGGTCACTAACCGGTCCCCTTAACGTTCCAGCACCGGGCAGGCGTCAGTCCGTATACATCGCCTTACGGCTTCGCACGGACCTGTGTTTTTAGTAAACAGTCGCTTCTCGCTGGTCTCTGCGGCCACCCCCAGCTCAGAGTGCAAGACTCATCACCAGGAATGGCCCCCCTTCTCCCGAAGTTACGGGGGCATTTTGCCGAGTTCCTTAACCATAGTTCACCCGAACGCCTCGGTATTCTCTACCTGACCACCTGAGTCGGTTTAGGGTACGGGCCGCCATGAAACTCGCTAGAGGCTTTTCTCGACAGCATAGGATCATCCACTTCACCACAATCGGCTCGGCATCAGGTCTCAGCCTTAATGAGGGACGGATTTGCCTACCCCTCGGCCTACACCCTTACCCCGGGACTACCACCGCCCGGGCTGGACTACCTTCCTGCGTCACCCCATCGCTTACCTACTACAAGTCTGGTTCGTCGGCTCCACCACTTTCCTTTCCCCGAAGGGTCCGGAACGGCTTCACGGACTTAGCATCGCCTGATTCGATATTGGGCGTTTCAAAGCGGGTACCGGAATATCAACCGGTTGTCCATCGACTACGCCTGTCGGCCTCGCCTTAGGTCCCGACTTACCCTGGGCAGATCAGCTTGACCCAGGAACCCTTAGTCAATCGGCGCACACGTTTCTCACGTGTGTATCGCTACTCATGCCTGCATTCTCACTCGTGAACCGTCCACAACTAGCTTCCGCTGCTGCTTCACCCGGCACACGACGCTCCCCTACCCATCACAGCCTCCGTTGGGAGTATTGCTGCAATGACACGACTTCGGCGGTACGCTTGAGCCCCGCTACATTGTCGGCGCGGAATCACTTGACCAGTGAGCTATTACGCACTCTTTCAAGGGTGGCTGCTTCTAAGCCAACCTCCTGGTTGTCTCTGCGACTCCACATCCTTTCCCACTTAGCGTACGCTTAGGGGCCTTAGTCGATGCTCTGGGCTGTTTCCCTCTCGACCATGGAGCTTATCCCCCACAGTCTCACTGCCGTGCTCTCACTTACCGGCATTCGGAGTTTGGCTAAGGTCAGTAACCCGGTAGGGCCCATCGCCTATCCAGTGCTCTACCTCCGGCAAGAAACACACGACGCTGCACCTAAATGCATTTCGGGGAGAACCAGCTATCACGGAGTTTGATTGGCCTTTCACCCCTAACCACAGGTCATCCCCCAGGTTTTCAACCCTGGTGGGTTCGGTCCTCCACGAAGTCTTACCTCCGCTTCAACCTGCCCATGGCTAGATCACTCCGCTTCGGGTCTAGAGCGTGCAACTCAATCGCCCTATTCGGACTCGCTTTCGCTACGGCTTCCCCACACGGGTTAACCTCGCTACACACCGCTAACTCGCAGGCTCATTCTTCAAAAGGCACGCAGTCACGACTGCATGTGCAAGCACATACAGCGACGCTCCCACGGCTTGTAGGCACACGGTTTCAGGTACTATTTCACTCCGCTCCCGCGGTACTTTTCACCATTCCCTCACGGTACTATCCGCTATCGGTCACCAGGGAATATTTAGGCTTAGCGGGTGGTCCCGCCAGATTCACACGGGATTTCTCGGGCCCCGTGCTACTTGGGAGATGAGCAAGCAAGCCGTACAGATTTCAGCTACGGGGGTCTTACCCTCTACGCCGGACCTT